>NZ_JAKNQN010000002.1:0-896673 GCF_022662395.1 Pseudomonas sp. MONT-RG-20F-20-E-7-02 | reverse complement strand
GCTTTTCCAAAGTGACCCGCCGTAAGGGCGGAACCATTAGAAGCCGTTACCGCAAAAACGGATATGTACACGGTCAAACACCAACAGGCACCAAAAACGCCGCCTCCAACAACTGCCGCGTATAAGCATGCCGCGGCTCAGCAAAAATCGCCGAAGCCTCCCCCTGTTCCACCACCTGCCCATGCTTGACCACCATCAACTGGTGACTCAACGCCTTCACTACCGCCAAATCATGGCTGATAAACAAATAGGTGAGGTTGTACTTGGCCTGCAAACTGCGCAACAACTCCACCACCTGCCGCTGCACCGTACGGTCCAGCGCCGAGGTCGGCTCATCCAGCAAAATCAAGCGTGGCTTGAGCACCAGCGCCCGGGCGATGGCGATGCGCTGGCGCTGCCCCCCGGAAAACTCATGCGGGTAACGATGTCGCGATTCCGGATCCAGCCCCACCTCACGCAGCGCCGCAATAATCGCGGCCTCCTGTTCAACAGGCGTGCCCATCTTGTGAATCCGCAACCCCTCGCCAACAATCTCACTGACACTCATCCGCGGGCTCAAACTGCCAAACGGGTCCTGAAATACCACCTGCATTTCCCGCCGCAACGGCCGCACCTGCTGCTGGGTCAGTCGGTCCAACTGCTGGCCCTCAAAACGAATCCCGCCCTTGCTGGCGATCAACCGCAAAATCGCCAGGCCCAGCGTCGATTTACCCGAGCCACTCTCACCCACGATGCCCAGCGTCTGCCCCTGGGGCAGGCTGAAATTAATGCCATCCACCGCCTTGACGTAATCCACGGTGTTACGCAAAAAGCCTTTCTTGATCGGAAACCACACCTTCAAGTCATCCACTTCCAGCAACGGCGGCCCGACCTCGTTGCTCGCCGGCCCACCGCTGGGTTCCGCCGCCAGCAGCTCCTGGGTATACGGATGCTGCGGCGCCTGGAACAGCGTCTCGCACGCCGCCTGCTCGACGATGCAACCCTTCTGCATCACGCACACGCGATGGGCGATGCGCCGCACCAGGTTCAAGTCATGGCTGATCAGCAGCAGCGCCATGCCCAGCCGCGCCTGCAATTCCTTGAGCAATTCCAGAATCTTCAGCTGCACCGTGACGTCGAGGGCCGTGGTCGGCTCATCCGCGATCAACAGTTCCGGCTCGTTGGCCAGGGCCATGGCGATCATCACCCGCTGGCGCTGGCCACCGGAGAGTTCGTGGGGCAAGGCCTTGAGGCGCTTGTGCGGCTCGGGAATACCGACCAGTTCGAGCAGTTCCAGGGTGCGCCGGGTCGCGACCTTGCCGGTCAGCCCTTTGTGCAGGCCGAGTACTTCGTTGATCTGCTTTTCGATGGTGTGCAGCGGGTTCAGCGAGGTCATCGGCTCCTGGAAGATCATCGCAATGCGGTTGCCGCGAATATGCCGGAGGGTTTTTTCTTTAAGGGTCAGCAGGTCTTGCCCGGAATAGCTGATGGTGCCCGCCGGGTGGCGTGCCAGCGGGTAGGGCAGCAGGCGCAGGATCGAGTGGGCGGTGACGGATTTACCCGAGCCGCTTTCGCCGACCAGGGCCAGGGTTTCGCCGCGCTTGATATCGAAGCTGACGTTGTTGACCACGCGGTGGTGGTGCTCGCCGGTAACGAACTCGACGCAGAGGTCGCGGACTTCGATCAGATTGTCCTGATTCATGTCATTTCCTCGGGTCGAAGGCATCGCGAGCGGACTCGCCGATAAACACCAGCAAACTCAACATGATCGCCAGCACGGCAAAGGCACTGATACCCAACCAGGGCGCTTGCAGGTTGGATTTGCCCTGGGCCACCAGTTCGCCCAGCGACGGTGAGCCGGCCGGCAAGCCGAAGCCGAGAAAATCCAGGGCGGTGAGGGTGCCGATGGCGCCGGTGAGAATGAACGGCATGAAGGTCATGGTCGAGACCATGGCATTGGGCAGGATGTGCCGGAACATGATTGCGCCGTTCTGCATGCCCAGCGCACGGGCCGCGCGCACGTATTCGAGGTTGCGCCCGCGCAGGAACTCGGCGCGCACTACGTCGACCAGGCTCATCCACGAAAACAGCAACATGATCCCCAGCAGCCACCAGAAGTTGGGCTGCACAAAACTGGCGAGGATGATCAGCAGGTAGAGCACCGGCAAGCCGGACCAGATTTCCAGGAAACGTTGCCCGGCGAGGTCGACCCAGCCGCCATAAAAGCCCTGCAGCGCACCGGCGATCACGCCGATGATCGAGCTGAGTACGGTGAGGGTCAGGGCGAACAGCACCGACACACGAAAGCCGTAAATCACCCGCGCCAATACATCGCGGCCCTGGTCATCGGTGCCCAGCAGGTTGACGCTCGAAGGCGGTGCGGGTGCGGGTACTTTCAGGTCGTAGTTGATGCTCTGGTAGCTGAACGGGATCGGCGCCCACAGCGTCCAGGCGTCCTTGGCCTTGAGCAGTTCCTGGATATACGGGCTCTTGTAGTTGGCCTCCAGCGGGAATTCGCCGCCAAACGCGGTTTCCGGGTAGCGCTTGAGTGCCGGGAAATACCAGTCGCCGTCGAAGTGCACGGCCAGCGGTTTGTCGTTGGCGATCAACTCCGCGCCCAGGCTGAGCACGAACAGGACCAGGAACAGCCACAGCGACCACCAGCCACGCTTGTTGGCCTTGAAGCGCTCGAACCGACGGCGATTGAGGGGGGACAGGTTCATCTCAATGCTCCCGGCTGGCGAAGTCGATACGCGGATCGACCAGGGTGTAGGTGAGGTCGCCGATCAGTTTCACGATCAGCCCCAGCAGGGTGAAGATAAACAGCGTGCCGAACACCACCGGGTAATCACGGTTGATCGCTGCTTCAAAGCTCATCAGGCCGAGGCCGTCGAGGGAGAAGATCACTTCCACCAGCAACGAGCCGGTGAAGAAAATCCCGATAAACGCCGAGGGGAAGCCGGCGATCACCAGCAGCATCGCGTTGCGGAACACATGGCCGTAGAGCACGCGGTGGTTGGTCAGGCCCTTGGCTTTGGCGGTGACCACGTATTGTTTGTTGATCTCGTCGAGAAAACTGTTTTTGGTCAGCAGCGTCATGGTCGCGAAGTTGCCGATCACCAGCGCAGTGACGGGCAGCGCGAGGTGCCAGAAGTAATCGAGGATCTTGCCGCTCCAACTCAGCTCATCGAAATTGTTCGAGGTGAGCCCGCGCAACGGGAACCAGTCGAGGTAACTGCCACCGGCAAATACCACGATCAGCAGGATCGCAAACAGGAACGCCGGGATCGCGTAGCCGACGATGATTGCCGAGCTGGTCCACACGTCGAAGTGGCTGCCGTGGCGCGTGGCCTTGGCGATGCCCAGCGGGATCGACACCAGGTACATGATCAGCGTGCTCCATAACCCGAGGGAGATGGACACCGGCATTTTTTCCTTGATCAGGTCGATGACCTTGGCGTCGCGAAAGAAGCTGTCGCCGAAATCCAGGCGGGCGTAGTTCTTGACCATGATCCACAAGCGTTCCGGCGCCGATTTGTCGAAGCCGTACATCTTCTCGATTTCCTTGATCAAGGCCGGGTCCAGGCCTTGGGCGCCCCGGTAGCTGGAGCCGGCCACCGAGACCTCGGCACCGCCACCGGCGATGCGGCTGGTGGCGCCGTCAAAGCCTTCGAGCTTGGCGATCATCTGTTCCACCGGGCCACCGGGCGCGGCCTGGATGATGATGAAGTTGATCAGCAAAATCCCGAACAGCGTGGGGATTATCAGCAACAGGCGGCGAACAATATAAGCCAGCATTTAATCGCCTCCGCTCGCCGGATCGGCGCTCGTGTCCAGGGTGACGGCAGGTTTTACATCGGGCTTGGCCCACCAGGTGGAGGTGCCGACGTCGTACAGCGGCGAGACCTTCGGATGGCCGAGATGGTCCCAATACGCCACGCGGAAGGTCTTGATGTGCCAGTTGGGGATCACGTAGTAGCCGAACTGCAGCACACGATCCAGGGCCTTGGCGTGGGCGATCAGGCTTTTACGCGAGTTGGCGTCGATCAGCTCTTCAACCAGTTGGTCGACGGCCGGGTCCTTTAGCCCCATGTAGTTGCGGCTGCCGGGCTTGTCGGCGCTGGAAGAGGACCAGAATTCGCGTTGTTCGTTACCCGGCGAGGTCGATTGCGGGAAGCTGCCCACCAGCATGTCAAAGTCGCGCGAGCGCAGGCGGTTGATGTACTGCGACACGTCAACACGGCGGATCACCAGGTTGATGCCCAGGTCCGCCAGGTTGCGCTTGAACGGCAGCAGGATGCGTTCGAATTCGGTCTGGGCCAGCAGGAACTCGATGGTCACCGGTTTGCCGGTGGTGTCGACCATCTTGTCATCGACGATCCTCCAGCCGGCGGCTTGCAGCAGTTGGTAGGCCTCGCGCTGCTGGGTGCGGATCATGCCGCTGCCGTCGGTCTTGGCCGGCTCAAACGCCTGGGTGAAGACTTCGGGCGGGATCTTGTCGCGAAACGGCTCCAGAATCGCCAGTTCGTCGGGGCCGGGCAGGCCGGTGGCGGCCATTTCCGAGTTTTCAAAGTAACTGCGGGTGCGCGTGTAGGCGCCGTTGAACAGCTGTTTGTTGCTCCACTCGAAATCCAGCAACAGGCTGATGGCCTTGCGCACGCGCACGTCCTGGAACATCGGCTTGCGCGTATTGAACACAAAGCCCTGCATGCCGGTGGGGTTGCCGTTGGGGATTTCCTCCTTGATCAACCGGCCCTGGGCGACCGCCGGGATGTTGTAGGCGTTGGCCCAGTTCTTCGCGCTGAACTCCAGCCAGTAGTCGAATTGCCCGGCCTTCAGCGCTTCCAGCGACACCGTGCTGTCGCGGTAATAGTCGGTGATGCGGTTGTCGAAATTGTAGAAGCCTTGGGTGACCGGCAGGTCCTTGGCCCAGTAATCCTTGACCCGCTCATAGCGCACCATGCGCCCAGGCTTGACCTCGGCGACCTTATACGGCCCGCTGCCCAGCGGTATTTCCAGGTTGCCCTTGGCGAAGTCGCGGGTGGCCCACCAATGCTTGGGCAATACCGGCAGTTGGCCGAGGATCAGCGGTAATTCGCGGTTGTTGGTGCGCTTGAACTTGAACAGTACCCGCAGCGGGTCTTCGGCCACCACTTCGTCGACGTCGGCGTAGTAGGTGCGGTACAGCGGCGAGCCGTCCTTGATCAGTGCCTGGAAGGTGAACACCACGTCTTCGGCGCGGATCGGGTGGCCATCGTGAAAACGCGCTTCGGGGCGCAGGTAGAAACGCACCCAGCTGTTGTCCGGGGCTTTTTCGATCTTGCCGGCCACCAGGCCGTATTCGGTGATCGGTTCGTCCAGGCTTTGCATGGCCAGGGTGTCGTAGATCAGCGGCAGATTGTCTGCCGGCACGCCTTTGCTGATGTACGGGTTGAGGCTGTCGAAGCCGCCCATGCTGGATTCGCGGAAGGTGCCGCCCTTGGGCGCGTCGGGGTTTACGTAGTCGAAGTGCTTGAAGTCGGCGGGGTACTTGGGTGGCTCGTTGTACAGGGTCAGCGCATGTTGCGGCGCGGCATTGGCCGCGCTGCACAGCAACAGGCTGCTCAGTAACGCGTAGCGCAAATACATCATTGGGCTTTCTCCGAAGCTTTCAGCCACCACGCGCTCAGGCCCAGGCTGTAGGGCGGCGTGGTGACAAAGGCGAACCGGTTGCGGTACGCCAAGCGATGATAGTTGAGGTACCAGTTGGGAATACTGTAGTGCTGCCACAGCAACACGCGGTCGAGGGCGCGGCCGGCGGCCAGTTGCTCTTCGCGGGTTTGCGCCGCCAGCAGTTGGTCCAGCAGGCGGTCGACCACCGGGTTGGCGATGCCGGCGTAGTTCTTGCTGCCCTTGATGTTGGCCTGGCTTGAGTGGAAGTACTGCCACTGTTCAAGGCCGGGGCTCAAGGTCTGGTTGAGGGTGATCAGGATCATGTCGAAGTCGAACTGATCCAGGCGCTGCTTGTATTGCGCGCGATCAACCGTGCGCAGGCGCGCGTCGATGCCGATGCTGATCAGGTTCTCGACATACGGCTGCAGGATGCGCTCCAGGTTCGGGTTGACCAGCAGAATTTCGAATCGCAGCGGTTGCCCGTCACTGTTGAGCAGGCGCTGCCCCGACAGTTTCCAGCCGGCTTCGCCCAGCAACGCCAGGGCGCGGCGCATGGTGTCGCGCGGGATGCCGCGACCGTCGGTCTGCGGCAGGCTGAACGGCTGGGTGAACAGGTTGGCCGGCAACTGGTCGCGGTACGGCGAGAGCATCAGCCATTCATGGCCTACCGGCACGCCCGTCGCCGAGAACTCGCTGTTGGGGTAATAACTCAAGGTGCGTTTATAGGCGCTGCTGAACAGGGTGCGGTTGGTCCATTCAAAGTCGAACATCAACCCCAGTGCTTCGCGCACCTTGGTCTGGGCGAAGGTCGGTCGCCGCGTGTTCATGAACAGGCCCTGGCTCTGGGTCGGGATCTGGTGGGCGATCTGCGCCTTGATGACATCGCCACGGTTGACCGCCGGGAAGTTATAGCCGGTGGCCCAGTTCTTGGCCTGGTGCTCGATGTAGATGTCGAATTCGCCGGCCTTGAAGGCTTCGAAGGCCACGTCGCTGTCGCGGTAGAACTCCACTTCGACCTTGTCGTAGTTATAGAAACCCTGGTTGACCGGCAGGTCCTTGCCCCAGTAATCCTTGACCCGTTCGAACACCAATTGCCGGCCAGGCGTGACCTTGGTGATGCGATACGGCCCGCTGCCCAAAGGGGGTTCGAAGGTGGTGGCCTTGAAGTCGCGGTTTTTCCAGTAATGCTGGGGCAATACTGGCAGCTCGCCCAGGCGCAGGATCAGCAGCGGGTTGCCGGCGCGCTTGAACACAAAGCGGATACGGTGGCGGTTGAGGATGTCGACCCGCGCCACTTCCTGCAGGTTGGTGCGGTACTGCGGGTGGCCTTCGGTCAGCAGGGTGCGATAGGAGAACGCCACGTCATAGGCGGTGATCGGCTTGCCATCGTGGAAACGCGCTTCGGGGCGCAGGTTGAACACCACCCAACTGCGATCCTCGCTGTACTCCACCGACTGGGCAATCAGCCCGTAGCTGGAGGTGGGCTCATCGCCGGACGGCGCGTACTGGCCGGTGCCGACCATCAACGGCTCGTTCAGCTCGTTGACGCCGTATTGCAGGAAATTGGGGGTGGAAACCGGGCTGGAGCCCTTGAAGGTGTAGGGGTTGAGCGTATCGAAGGTGCCAAAGGCCATGACCCGCAATGTCCCGCCTTTTGGCGCTGCAGGGTTTACCCAATCAAAGTGGGTGAATTTTGCCGGGTACTTGAGCCTGCCGAACTGCGTATAACCGTGGCTCTCGGTAATCGTCGCGTTCGCTGCAAAGCTCAAGGCCAGACTTATTAGTAGAAGGAGGGGACGCTTCAAGTCAGAGATCCGATCCAGGCGGCTTGGGCTTTATGATCGGTACAGTAACAGCTTGTTCCGGTTGGAAAAAGGTTGTTTCAGAGGCTGACCGAGGGCTGGCAAGGTCTTGAGCCTGGGGTCAATCAAATGTGGGAGCTGGCTTGCCTGCGATAGCATCGGCTCGGTGTCACTGATACACCGAGGTGTTTGCATCGCAGGCAAGCCAGCTCCCACACAAGCCTGCCCATGCATCGAATTTGCCTTAGCGTGGCCCGGAAACCACCAGCATCTGCCCTGGCTTGAGTGCCTGGCCAGTGCGCGGGTTCCAGCGCTTGAGATGTTGCATCTCAACGTTGAAACGCTTGGCGACAATGTACAGCGAGTCGCCTTTCTTGACCTTGTACTGCACCGGCTTCTTGCTGTCGGCCTTGGCCACCAGCTTGCGCGTGTCCTGCATCACCAGGGTCTGGCCAACCTTGAGCGCCTGGCCGTTGAGCTTGTTCCAGCGCTGCAGGTCATGCACGTCGACCTTGTTCGCCTTGGCGATCAGCGTGAGGTTGTCGCCCGTACGCACCTTGTAATTGCGCGTACGCCCAGCCACCCGCGCGGTCTCGACTTCGTCGAACACCTGCTTTTTCGGGCGCATCGCCAGCAATTCTTCCGGCTTCATCGTCGAAAGGGTGCTGGTGAGCAACTGCGCCTTGGAACTCGGCACCAGCAAATGCTGGGGGCCGTCGAGGGTGGTGCGTTGTTTCAGGGCGGGGTTGAGCTGGAACAGTTCGTCTTCATCGATTTCAGCCAGCGCGGCAACCCGTGACAGGTCCATGCTTTGCTTGACTTCAACCACTTCGAAGTACGGCGTGTTGGCGATCGGGCTCAGGTTGACGCCGTAGGCCTCGGGGGCCAGTACCACCTGGGACAGCGCCAGGAACTTGGGCACGTAGTCCTTGGTTTCCTGGGGCAGCGGCAGGTTCCAGTAATCGGTGGGCAGGCCGAGCTTCTCGTTACGCTCGATGGCCCGGCTGACCGTGCCTTCGCCGGCGTTATAGGCCGCCAGGGCCAGCAGCCAGTCGCCGTTGAACATGTCATGCAGACGCGTCAGGTAGTCCAGGGCGGCGGTGGTGGAGGCGGTGATATCGCGGCGGCCGTCGTAGGCGCGGGTCTGGCGCAGGTTGAAGTAGCGCCCGGTGGAGGGAATGAACTGCCACAAGCCGACCGCATCGCTGCGCGAATAGGCCATTGGGTTGTAGGCACTTTCAATCACTGGCAGCAGCGCCAGCTCCAGGGGCATGTTGCGTTCTTCAAGGCGTTCGACGATGTAATGAATGTAGAGGCTGCCGCGTTCTCCGGCGTTCTCCAGAAAGGACGGGTTGCTGGCGAACCACAAACGCTGTTGCTCGATGCGCGGGTTGACGCCCAGGCCGTCCTGCAATTGAAAGCCCCGTCGCATGCGTTCCCAGACATCCTGGGGGACTTCGGGGCTGGGCTTCTCTGAGAGCCAAATAGGTTTTTGCTTGATCTTGGCGGCAAGATTGGGTTTGGGTTGCACGGTGGATTGTGCAGCGAAATGAGTCGATTGGCAGCCCGCCAGAGTAGCGGACACAGCCACCGCCACGGCTTGAGCCAGGCGGGTCAATGCGTCTGAAGAGATGGATTTACGAATAGATGACGACATTGGCTGGAAGTAAGTTCCGGGCAAAAATGTCGGGCGATTCTAGAAAGCGCTTTGGTTGCGGTCAACCATTCAGAAAATCCGTATCAGATTGCATCCGCTTAGAACTTATCTTTCCACGCCCTCAAGCTAGCAAACACCTCGGCCCCAGAGCGGTTATCGCGCCCATTCCGTTCGTCCGCTTTTTGTTTAACGGATGTTTCGGCGGTGCGTAGAAAAGGGTTAGTACGTTTTTCAAGGGCCAGGTTGGACGGCAGCGTCATCTCGCCACGGGCGCGCAGTTGCTTGACGTGCTCGACGCGTTCGGCGATATCGGCGTTATCCGGCTCCACGGCCTGGGCAAATTTGAGGTTACTTTGTGTGTACTCGTGAGTGCAGTACACCAAGGTCTCGGCCGGCAGGGCGGCGAGGCGTTCCAGTGAGGTGTGCATCTGTTCCGGCGTGCCCTCGAACAAGCGGCCGCAACCGGCGGCGAACAGGGTGTCACCACACAACAGCACGCCCTGGTGATAAAAGGCGATGTGGCCGAGGGTATGGCCGGGTACGCTATAAACGTCGAAGTCCCAGCCCAGCACGCTGATGCGGTCGTTATCGTGCAGGGCCACGTCACGCGCCGGGATGTTTTCATTCGCCGGGCCGTAGACCTTGGCATTTGTCACACTTTTCAGTTGCTCGACGCCGCCGACATGATCATGGTGATGGTGGGTGACCAGGATGTCGCTGAGCGCCCACTGCGGGTTCTGCTTGAGCCAGGCCAGCACCGGCGCGGCATCGCCGGGATCGACCACGGCGCAGCGTTGGGTGTTCGGGTCCTGCAACAACCAGATGTAGTTGTCGGTGAAGGCGGGTAGGGCAGTGATCTGTATCATTCTTCGATTCGCCAAGCTGAACACATTGGTGCATCTTAGAACGTCTAGGCGAGTTGGAGAATGCAATGACTGATAAAGCGTTCGCCCAGGCCGATCCTGAGTGGCTGGCCCTGATCAGCGCAGCCCGTGAATGGCTGTCCGGGCCGATCGGGCAATTTCTGCTGGATGAAGAAAGGCAAATGCTCGAAGACGAGCTGGGCCGGTTCTTTGGCGGCTACCTGGTGCATTACGGCCCCTCGGCGCAGACGCCGCCGTCCGCGCCGCAGGTGCAGCGTAACGTGCGCCTGGGCGCGCCGTTGCCGGGCGTCGAGATTGTCTGCGAGGAGCAGGCCTGGCCGTTGAGCGAGCACGCCGCCGACGTGGTGGTGTTGCAGCATGGCCTGGATTTTTGCCTGTCGCCCCACGGGTTGCTGCGCGAAGCCGCCAGCAGTGTGCGCCCTGGTGGCCATTTGCTGATTATCGGCATCAACCCCTGGAGCAGCTGGGGCCTTCGGCATGTGTTCGCCCATGACGGCCTGCGCCAGGCGCGCTGCATCTCGCCCTCGCGGGTGGGCGACTGGCTGAACCTACTGGGCTTTGCGCTGGAGAAACGCCGCTTCGGGTGCTATCGTCCGCCGCTTGCGTCGACCAAGTGGCAAGGCCGCCTGGCTGGCTGGGAACGCCGTGCGGGGGCTTGGCAACTGTCGGGTGGCGGCTTCTATTTATTGGTGGCGCGCAAGATCGTGGTCGGGCTGCGGCCGGTGCGTCAGGTGCTGCGCCAGCCGATGGGCAAGCTGGTGCCGATGCCGATGGCCAAGGTCAATCGCAAGCAAAGCGAACCGTAAAACCTCTTTTTGATTACCGGCCGAGTCTTTCGGCCCAGGGATTCTGTCGGCCCATTGCCGCCAGCCCGTTTTGATGGATGTAACCGATGACCGATAGCGTAGAACTCTTCACCGATGGCGCCTGCAAGGGCAACCCTGGCCCCGGCGGCTGGGGCGCCTTGCTGGTATGCAAGGGCGTGGAGAAGGAGTTGTGGGGCGGCGAAGCCAACACCACCAACAACCGCATGGAGCTGATGGGCGCCATTCGTGGCCTCGAGGAACTCAAGCGCCGCTGTGACGTGCTGTTGGTGACCGACTCGCAATACGTGATGAAGGGCATCAACGAGTGGATGGTCAACTGGAAAAAGCGCGGCTGGAAAACTGCGGCCAAGGAACCGGTGAAAAATGCCGACCTGTGGCAACTGCTCGATGAGCAATGCAACCGCCATAACATCACCTGGAAATGGGTGCGCGGCCACATTGGTCACCCTGGCAACGAGCGTGCCGACCAGTTGGCCAATCGCGGTGTGGACGAAGTGCGAGGCTACAAACAAAGCTGAGTCCGCTGACGTGTTAACATCGCGCCCTTTGATTCACACCACTGCCTACCACCGTTGAGAGCTGAACCCTGATGGCCATCCGATCTGTTGTACTCGATACCGAAACCACCGGCATGCCGGTGACCGATGGTCACCGGATCATCGAAATCGGCTGTGTCGAACTGATGGGTCGTCGCCTCACCGGCCGTCACTTTCACGTCTACCTGCAACCCGACCGCGACAGTGACGAAGGCGCGATTGGCGTCCACGGCATCACCGACGAGTTCCTTAAAGGCAAGCCGCGCTTTGCCGAAGTGGCGGATGAGTTTTTCGAGTTCATCAACGGCGCTCAGCTGATCATCCACAACGCGGCGTTCGACGTCGGCTTCATCAATAACGAATTTGCCCTGATAGGGCAGACCGAGCGTGCGGATATCTCCCAGCACTGCTCAATCCTCGACACCTTGATGATGGCCCGTGAGCGGCACCCGGGCCAGCGCAACAGCCTCGATGCGTTGTGCAAACGCTACGGCGTCGACAACTCCGGCCGTGAACTCCACGGCGCGTTGCTCGACTCCGAGATTCTGGCCGACGTTTACCTGACCATGACCGGCGGGCAAACCAGCCTGTCCCTGGCCGGTAACGCTTCCGACGGCACCGGTTCGGCAGAAGGTTCGGGCAATCGCCCTTCGGAAATCCGCCGCTTGCCGGCTGACCGCAAGCCCACCCCGATCATCCGCGCCAGTGAGCAGGATCTGGCTGAGCATGCGGCGCGGTTGGAAGCGATTGCCAAGTCGGCGGGTGCACCGGCGTTGTGGTCGCAGCTGACGCAGCAATAACCTCGGTCGAACACGCTTGAAAAATGTGGGAGCTGGCTTGCCTGCGATAGCGGTAGGCCAGCAACCTATCTGTGACTGGTCCAGCGCTATCGCAGGCAAGCCAGCTCCCACACAAGCCAGCTCCAACAGTTAATCTGCAGTGCTTTGGAAATCTTCATTCGCGGCATTCCCTCCCAGCTTCTACCCTGAGTGCATAGCCCTCCAGAGTTCGAGCGCTCATGTACAAAGACCTGAAGTTCCCTGTTCTGATCGTACATCGCGACATCAAGGCCGACACCGTTGCCGGTGACCGGGTTCGAGGCATCGCCCAAGAGCTGGAACAAGAGGGCTTCAGTATTTTTTCCGCGGTGGACTATGCCGAAGGCCGGCTGGTGGCTTCTACCCATCACGGCCTGGCGTGCATGCTGATCGCCGCCGAAGGCGCCGGCGAAAACACCCACTTGCTGCAAAACATGGTCGAGCTGATTCGTCTGGCGCGGGTGAGGGCACCCAACCTGCCGATCTTTGCCCTGGGTGAGCAGGTCACCCTGGAAAATGCACCGGCCGATGCCATGAGCGAGCTCAACCAACTGCGCGGCATTCTGTACCTGTTCGAAGACACCGTGCCGTTCCTGGCCCGCCAAGTCGCGCGCGCGGCACGCAGTTACCTGGATGGCTTGTTGCCGCCATTCTTCAAGGCCTTGGTGCAACACACCGCCGACTCCAATTACTCCTGGCACACGCCCGGCCATGGCGGCGGCGTGGCTTATCGAAAAAGTCCGGTAGGGCAGGCGTTTCATCAGTTCTTCGGTGAAAACACGCTGCGTTCGGATTTGTCCGTTTCAGTGCCGGAACTCGGCTCGCTGCTTGATCACACCGGGCCCTTGGCGGAAGCCGAGGCACGCGCCGCGCGCAACTTTGGTGCCGATCACACGTTCTTTGTGATCAATGGCACCTCGACCGCCAACAAAATCGTCTGGCATTCCATGGTCGGCCGCGACGACCTGGTGCTGGTGGACCGCAACTGCCACAAGTCGGTGTTGCACTCGATCATCATGACCGGCGCGATCCCGTTGTACCTGTGCCCGGAGCGCAACGAGCTGGGGATAATCGGCCCGATTCCCCTGAGCGAATTCAGCCCCGAATCGATCCACGCCAAGATCGAAGCGAGCCCATTGACCCGTGGCCGGCCACCCAAAGTGAAGATGGCGGTGGTCACCAACTCCACCTACGACGGCCTGTGCTACAACGCCGAGCTGATCAAGCAGCAACTGGGCAACAGTGTCGAGGTGTTGCACTTCGACGAAGCCTGGTACGCCTACGCGGCCTTTCACGAGTTCTTCGCCGGGCGTTATGGCATGGGCACCTCGCGTACCCCCGACAGCCCGCTGGTGTTCACCACGCACTCGACCCACAAATTGCTGGCGGCCTTCAGCCAGGCCTCGATGATTCATGTGCAGGACGGCGGTGCGCGGCAACTCGACCGTGACCGTTTCAACGAAGCGTTCATGATGCATATCTCCACCTCGCCGCAATACAGCATCATCGCGTCACTGGACGTGGCCTCGGCGATGATGGAAGGCCCGGCCGGGCGTTCGCTGTTGCAGGAGATGTTTGACGAGGCCTTGAGCTTTCGTCGGGCGTTGGCGAATTTGCGCCAGCACATTGCTGCTGAGGATTGGTGGTTCACCATCTGGCAACCGCCTTCAGTGGCCGGCATCGACCGAGTGGCCACGGCGGATTGGTTACTGCACCCGCAAGATGACTGGCACGGCTTTGGCGATGTGGCCGAAGACTACGTGCTGCTCGACCCGATCAAGGTCACGCTGGTAATGCCCGGGCTTAACGCCGGAGGAGCCTTGAGCGATTGCGGGATTCCCGCTGCGGTGGTCAGTAAATTCCTTTGGGAGCGTGGGCTGGTGGTGGAAAAGACTGGGCTGTATTCCTTCCTCGTGTTGTTTTCCATGGGCATTACCAAGGGCAAATGGAGTACCTTGCTCACCGAATTGCTGGAGTTCAAACGCAACTACGATGCGAATGTGAGCCTGGCCAGTTGCTTGCCCTCGGTGTTCAAGCAAGGCCCGACGCGTTATCAAGGCCTGGGTTTGCGCGACCTGTGCGATCAGTTGCATAGCTGTTACCGTAGCAACGCCACCGCCAAACACCTCAAACGGATGTACACGGTGTTGCCGGAAATCGCGATGAAACCGGCCGACGCCTATGACCAGCTGGTGAGGGGCGAAATCGAGGCTGTCTCAATCGATGCTTTGCCAGGGCGCGTCGCCGCCGTGATGCTGGTGCCTTATCCGCCCGGCATTCCGTTGATCATGCCGGGCGAGCGCTTTACCGAGTCAACGCGTTCGATCATCGATTACCTGGCCTTTGCCCGGACGTTCGATAGCAGTTTTCCCGGTTTTGTCGCCGATGTTCATGGGTTGCAACACGAAGATGACGGCAATGGTCGTTGTTACACCGTCGATTGCATCAAAGGCTAAAGGATGTTTATGCAAGCTGTAATGAACCCGAAGTACCCGGGGCTCAGTGTGCGGGTCGCCGACGAAGGTTTTGATGCCTACGTGTGGGGCAATGATTTCAGCTTTGAGGTCAGTGCCTACGGCGTGCCGGAGATGGGCAAGCGCGTCGATCAGTGGGTGGTCGAGCGCATTGTGCCGTACCGCAAGTGTTATGGCATCGACCCGGAAGAGTTCGCGAGTTTTCGCGATGCAGCCGACAGCGCCATCTTCATGGCGTACCTGGATGACCGTGCGGTAGGGCATATCGTGGTCAGCACCAATTGGAACGGGTTTGCCCACGTTGATGAACTGGCGGTGGCCTTGCCTGCGCGGCGCCATGGTGTGGCCAAGGCATTACTGGATGTGGCGCAGTTCTGGAGCCGCAAGAAAAACCTGTCGGGCATGATGCTCGAAACCCAGAACAACAACCTCGGTGCCTGCCGGCTATATGAGCGCTGCGGTTATGTGATGGGCGGGATCGACCACTTGCGGTATCGCGGTATTGACCCGCAAACCCGCGAAGTGGCGATCTTCTGGTATCGGTTGTTCAAAACCGAGTTGAGTGCGGCCTGAAGGCGGCTCGTGGGTAACGTTTCAAGCCGCGCCGGAAGGCTGCCAGTGAGTTTATGTAACGGCCCAGGAGTGTTCCGCGCCGACGTGGACTTTTAGCTGTTCATTGAACTGGCGGTAGTGCGTTTTGTTCTCCCGCACCGTCTCCGGGAGCCCATCGGGCTCCGTTACGCCCTTGTCCGAATAATACTTGCGAGCGTTTTTTTCCACGTTGTAGCGCTCACCGCCAAAACTGCCTTCTATGCTGAGCCCTTCGAAGCCTGCCTCGTAAATCTCAGGTCGCCTGGCTTTTAATACGTCGTTAAACATGGTCGGGCCTACCGCTTCAAAAATCTCGCCTTCATAGGTCAAAAAGTCATCGTCGTATATGAGCGCGCCGTTTTCGTCCCGAGCGATGGTTGGTCGATTAGCCTCAAAGTAGGGTCTTTTTTCGGCGAAACGGCGATTTTGTTCGGCGATCATTTGAGTGATAACCGGGTTGTCCGCCTGGGTTGCGAAGTTGCTTGTATTGAAAAAAGGTTTGTTACCGGTGACTTTATGGCGGACCGGATGGCCGATCAGGATGTCCGAGTCGCCGGCGTTCAGGCCTGCCGCCCCGACAGCGCCCATGATCGTGTCATCGGTGTCGAGGTAGATGCCGCCATATTTATTCATCAATGGGTAGCGCGCCACGTCAGAAGTGGCGGCGAGGTTCTGGCCCTGACCCTTGCGGAAATATGAATACATCTCGGAGGTGCTCAACGATTGGAAAAAGTCGTCTTCGTGCAGGTTCAGAACCGTCACGCCGGGGACGTCTTTTTCCAGCTTGAGCTTCATGATTCGGAACAGCTCCGGGGTGTCCGCGTCGACGTGCACAATGGATCTGAACCCCGGCATTTTCTCGGCGTTTTTGCTGATATTGCTCACCAGCTTGTCCGGTATCTCGCCGCCTGCCCAGAAATAGTGAATGTCTTTTGGCAGTGGCCGGACATTCTTGGGTTTGGTCAATATGGCCGGGGCGGTGACTTCAACGAAGCGGAATTCGTGCGCATCAATTTTTTTTGCTTTTCTCAACTCATCCAGCGTCCCCATCTGCCATGTGTTCTTCGCACTTCTCCAGAAATACAATTTGTTGCGGGCTTCGTAGCTCCACTCACCCACTTGCGTATCGAATTTGGCGATATGGTTTTCGCCTCTGTAGTTGATGCAGTAGGGGTAAGAAGAGCCCGGCCTGAGTTGTACGTCATCTACCGGCAGCACGTAGGTACTGTCGTCGAGTTTCCAGGCAGGCGGAGCGCCGCCCCCGATTAAGCGGTGGGCAGTGGCTGAAAGCTCCCAACCATGGCTGCCCAGGTCTCTGACGGCAAGGTCGGGTTGGTTGGCGTTGGGGTGTTGGATGACACGCTGGCCATCCTTGAGTGTGGACTGATAGAGCCTGCCGTCGATTTTTATATAGTTTTTGTTGCCCGGGCCCACGTAAACATTGGCCTGCAAGCCTTTCACCTGTAGCAGGTCAGGCGAGAGATCGACCGCATAGTCCCGCAGCGCGGGCGGGTTGAGCACTTTGAGTCCATCGGCGGTCGCCACTACGTGTGGCTTGAATTCGGTTAGCAGCGGCCCATAGGACGACCCCTTGGCCACGTCATAGTCGTACCAGATGCCGTTGCGAAATGCGGCGCCGGTTTCCTCGACTCGATCCAGCGCTTTGTAGGTGCCGACGGCAACCAGACCGTGCTGTTTGCCCGCCTCTTTGAGCACGTCGTAGCTGCCGCTGGCGCCCTTTAGAGTATTGACCGCTGAGCGCCCCCTGGACCAGATGAAGCGACTGGCGCCTCCGAGCAGGTCGCCGGCGCCACCCAGCGGGTTGAGTGCTTCGATCATGGCACCGCCGAGGAACCTTGCGGCTTTCGAGGCGGCGTTGAGACTGGTCACGCCCTTGGCAAATACCTTGCCTGCCTGGGCAGCCTTGCCCACGCCCAACGTCACCAGGCCGACCACGTCAAGACCAAGGTCAAACAAGCCATCGGCGATTTTGCCTTGGCTGAAATTGACAATCGCTGACCTGAAGGGAATCAGGTTGAGGAAAAAATTGCCGATGGCATCGTCGGCCGCCACGCTTTTGTCGTAGGCGTTCATGCCTTTGGCATAGTCGAGCAGGTCGTCATTGTTCAAGTCGAGGGAATGGGTGAATACCCTGGCGATGTAGTCGGTGCGGGCAGAGTCAAACACTTGAAGATTTTGCGAAGTTGTCGGTTTTTCCGTGCCCAGTGTGGCGTGCTCGTTCTCGAATGGGTTGAACCGGACGGTACGATACAGCTTGTTGCCATCTCTTCTTTCGAGTTTGTCGTAGGGCGCAGAGTACGTGTCTATCAGGAAGTTTTTTTTGGTAATCGTGCCGTCGCTGGTATTAATGCAATACACGTTGACTTGCCCGTCTCGCGTGGTTTTTACATCCAGCGTATGGCCTCGTTTGGTCAGCGTCTTTGTCCAGAAGTCGGTGGCTATTTTGTATTCATTGGTATGGAAAAACTCGAGCTGGCCATACGCGAAGTTCAGCTTGTCCTCGGGTGATAAGTTCGACGTCAGGTATTTGCACAGGCCTGTGTGGCCTGCCTTCTGTGCCTCGATAGCCGAGGCGTAGCGTGTGGCAAATTCGTCGGCGACGGTGAGTGTGCCGCTTGCGGATTTTTCGCAAAACGCCGCGATGGGTATCCGCTTGTCATCGGTGACCCAATGTTCCTTGTCCTCATGTTTGACCTTGTCGCCCTGCGTGACGATATCCAGCATTGACAGCGCCCCGGACAAGCGGCCGGGCCGCCCCGGATTCAAATGGGCTTTGAGGATGTTGCGGGCCTTGAAGACACTGTCCGGAACCCCCGGAAACTCTTTCCTGAGCAGCGCCAGGCCCATCGCTTCCCGGCTGGGGATAGCCGTTGCCAGCGCTGTGGAGGTGGCTTGCAAGGCACTTTGCTGGGTATTGAACGCGGTTTGTACGGCCTGCATTTCAGTCTGTGTGGGCGTGGTGTCGCCGGCACTCAACAGGCCATGCACGACTCCCCAATTACGCAAGGCTTCGTGCTGGATACGCTGGGAGAGCGCTGCGTCGACGTCGAGGCCCTCGGCGGCGGCGAGCACCTCGCTGTAGCTCATGGTGAGTGCGCGCCCTGGCGACTGGGCCTCCAGCTTAGCCACCGCGATTGCCAACTGGGTCCAGGGGATACTGCCGTAGGTCACATTGGGCGGGATGTCCTTGACCCGGTATTCAGGCGCGACGCGTGCCAGTAACAGGCGAGCGGCGAAGTCGGCCGATTGGGCGCTGGCTCGCCCTTGCGCCACCAGATGGCGGCTCAGGCCGTCGATCACCGCTGTGGCAGGCTTGTTCCAATACTGGCGCTGCCCGAGGTCAAAGCCGGCGACGCTGTTACGCGCCGGGCTGTTCAGGGCTTCCGGGTCCAGGCCCAGGTGGATGGCCGCCAACAAGTAATCATTGCTGCTGGCATCCGTGGCGATGCCGCCCAATTCAGTCTGTATCGCTTGCCCCAATGCCTGGGCCTTGGCCGAGCCCAGCAGCGTTTCCATCGCCGAGCCGGGGTATTTGAAATCATCGCTCGACAGGTTGGCGGCTGACAACAGATAGCCCAGCACGCCTTTTTGTTTGTCGGCCAATGGCAGCCCGGGCACGGTCGAACCGGGGGCGCTGAGCAGGTCGATGAGGCGTTGTTGGTGCTGCGTTGTCAGCGGGGTTGGCCAGGACAGCGCCCCGCTGAAGTTGCCCAGGGGATGGGTGTGCACCTGCTGGATAGCGCGCTGGTAGAGCGCGAGCAACGCGTCCAGGGTCTTCGGTATGCCCAAGCCACTGCCGCTGAGATAGGCGTGTAGCGTGACGACGGTCGTGGGTGTCAGGTTGTGTTTCTGGTAGTAGGTGGAGAGTTCACAGACCGGCAATGAAAGGCTGTTCAGCTGGGCTGCCAGTTGTGTCTCAAGCCGGCTTTGCTGTTCGCTGGACAACTCACCGGGAAAGGCCTTGGTCAGTTCTTCGAGCATCGGTCGCAGTTTTGCCGCCAGTTCCGTCCAGTTGCAGTGTTCCGCGTAGGCTTTTTTCAGGGCTGCCGGGTTATCGAGTGCGTCAGGGCTTGTGTCGTTGGCCGCGCCCCTCGGCGACGAGGCCTGGAGGGCGTTCGCCGCATGGGTGGTGGGTGTTGAGTTTTGTGTGGCCAGGCCGGTGAGAGACAGCTTGGCAGCCGCAGGGTGGATGGCATTCATAGGGAACCGCTCCTTAGTTTCAGATTCGTCCGATAGAAAGCGCCGTTGGCACTTTCCAGCGAATGGGTGTGAAAAACTTCGGAGGGGGTTCCAAGGTGATTGTCAGGGCATGTTGCGCTAACGGGCGCCGGGGGCGCGGCTAAGGCCCTGGTGGGGTGTTCGAGGCGCCGCCCAGCAGGGCCTCGGCTTTGAGTGTGATGATCTCCAGCAGTGCATTCAGCGCCGGTGTGGGTTCAGCGTCCTTCAAAATCAACGCGTAAAGCATGACCGGGATGGGCGGCGATAACGGGCAGGTATCCAACCCGGCTTCCCGCGCGCCGGAGGCGGTGAGCGGGTCGACAATCGCCAGGCCTTCGCCGGCTTCGACCATGCTGCGCATCATCTGGTAGGTCTGCACCCGTGTCTGCACCACCGGCAGCGGGCGCAGCGCTTGCAGCTTGGCGTCCAGCAGGCGGCTCAACGGGTCATGCCCTTCGAGCCCGATCATCGACTGCCCGGCGAGGTCTTGCAGTGCAATGTATTTCTGCTTGGGCTTGAGCCAGCCATGGGGCGCGAGCAATTGCAGCTTGCCCTGAGCCAATACGCTACTTTGGATTTGCAGATGTTCCGGGTCATGCAGGCTCAGGCCCACATCGGCCTCGTGCAGCAGCAGGCTCCTGACGATCTCCCTGGTTGGCTGGCTCGACAGGTTGCACGGCGTGTCCTGGAAGCGCCGGCGCAGCGCGGCGATGCTTTGCGGCAGCAATTGATTGGCCAGCGGTGGCGTGCACAGGGCACGCAGGGTTGGCGCGTGATGGTGCTTGAGGCGGCTGGCCAGGCGTTGCACCGGCTCCAGCGCCTCATAGAGGTGGCCGATTGCGGCCTGCAGCTCAAGCGTCTCACGTGTCGCTTGCAAACGCCCGCGCACACTGGCAAACAGCATGAAGCCCAATTGCTGCTCGGCATCCTTGAGCGTGGCGTCTACATCGCCCACGGGGAGTTGCAACCATTCGGCGGCCGTGCCGAGGTGTCCGGTCTGCAAGATGGCCTGAATCACTTCGATATGACGTAAACGCATCGCCGGAGTCTATGTTCAGTGCGGTGGGGTTTCAATGGCTGGGGAAAAAACAGCGCGGGTCGGCTACCGTTAAGCGTGTTCGCGACTGCAACCTGCAGGTCACACAAAGCGTGTAATAACCGACGAACCATCAGGGAGCCTTGCGATGTCCGGCAAAACCGCAGTCATTGGTAGTGTGCACACCCAGCGCGGCTTTACGCGTTGGGCGGTGCTGGTGGTGTTAGTCATTATCGGGCTGCTGGCCCTGGCGGTAGGGCCACGGCTGTTCGGCAATGTGACGCAGGCGGAAATTGCCCAGGCAAAGGCCCAGGTGAGCGAATTGGGCAAGGCGCTCGAGCGGTTTCATCAGGACACCGGTCGCTACCCTCTCGATGAAGAAGGCCTGGAGGCATTGATCACGCAACCTGCCGGTGAGGCGAAATGGAAAGGGCCTTACGTCAATGAAGACTTGTTGACGGACCCTTGGGGGGTTGCCTATCAGTATCACTATCCGCCCACTCAAGCCCAAACACCTTTTGACCTGTTCTCATTCGGCAAGGACCGCACACTGGGTGGTGCAGGGGATAACAAGGATATTACCTACGGCGACAACTGATTCATCTGGCAAAACCCGACCACCTGATTAGAATGGCTGCTCTGATCATCAACGACCACTGCCGGCTAGCCGGTACATAAAACAAAAACAGGTCTGGTCTCACATGCCTCTACCCTCGACATTCCTCGGGGTAACGGCCAAACAACTGCTGGTCTTGGCGACCGCCGGCTGCGTGGCTGCTTATCTCTTCAATAATCATGATGAACACACACCGGAAAACTTCGCGCTCGAGGCGTTTATCCGTTCTCAGGAACAGGTGGGCGAGCAAGTAGGCGCGGTGCTGGAGGTTGCGCTGGTCAGGCAGGTGGTGGCGTATCCTGCGTACGGCACGCCGGGCTACAAGCGTTCGCTGTATGCCGTGGAAGGGGAGCGGGGGCGGTTGCTGGTGACGCTCAAGCAAGTGGACGGCGAGCAGGGCGTCGAGGTGACGCAGATGCAGCGGCCGTGATCGCCCGGCCCAGTCAATGCCGTCAATGGCCAGGACTGAGCTGGTAGATGAGGCGAGCTATTACGAAGCGAGGACCGTAGGCGATTCGCGGGTGATAATGGTCCCCGACTGGATCAGTCTGAACTCTTCGCCATCCAGTTTCTCTACTCGATCGCCAATGGCCAGCTTGTAGGTAGTGGAGGGCGCGGAGCCAGCCAGGTCGCCTTGCGCCGGGTTGGATTCCTGGAATTCATGCACCGAATACACGCGTCCTTCCGCGTCTCTGGCATGGAACTGTCCGACAAGTACTGCAGCCATCTGTTTAGAACCTCTGGAGATAAACACTCGATTTGCGGTTCTGTAGACCGTCATGGAGCGGGGTAGTTTACCTATGGAAAAAAAATACTATTCTTTGATGTTTTCAGACGCTTCCTACGCGCGTGGGGCGTAGCAAACGGTGTTCGGCGGCGCAAAACCCGCTGGTGAACCCGCCTCGAAGACTCTATAACTACTAGCTCCTTTAGTCAGACGTCGGGAAAACCTCAATGAGCAAGGTCTACACGATTGCCGTCCTGGTTGGCAGCCTTAGAAAAGAGTCGATCAACCGCAAGGTCGCCCTGGCCTTGGCCGAACTGGCCCCCGCCAATCTCCAGTTGAACATTGTTGAAATTGGCGATTTGCCGCTCTACAACGAGGATATCGACGGGGCATCACCGCCCGCAGCCTACAGTACTTTCCGTAAACAAGTGAGCTCATCCGACGCGGTGTTGTTCGTAACCCCCGAATACAACCGTTCCGTGCCTGCGCCGTTGAAGAATGCCATCGATGTGGGCTCGCGCCCTTATGGGCAAAGCGTCTACAGCGGCAAGCCGGGGGCGATAATCAGTGTGTCGCCGGGGGCGATTGGTGGGTTTGGCGCCAACCATCATCTGCGTCAGTCGTTGGTTTTTCTCGATGTGCCGTGCATGCAGCAGCCAGAAGCGTACCTGGGTGGTGCGGGCAGTGTGTTTGATGACGCAGGCAAGGTGTCGGAGAAGACCCGGCCGTTCTTGCAGGCGTTTATTGATGCCTATGGCAAGTGGGTGGAGAAGCAGTCGGGCTGAGAGGCAGCGCCTAACAACTTTCCACCTGCCGTATTTATGAAAGGCGCCCGAAGTATCGGGCGCTTTTTTTTGAGTAAAAGTGATAAAAAGAACGCTGGCCGCGGGAAACTAACTTTAATGCCCTCGGCGATTTTGTGTTCTTTGTATTGTCGTCGTGATTCAGCTGCCTAATTAATACAGTTGTCGACCACTGTTGAATGGTGAGTGTCAATTCTGTTGAAGCGAGGCATAACCCTGGCTGGCGAAGTTCAAGAGGTTTCGTGCCTCCGAGCCTTCAGTGGTATTTCCATCTTTCGTGGGAATGACTGCAAACGGGCTTGGGGAGCGGTATCCCTCGATGTGCATATTGCCTGAAAGCGAACCGTTACCGCCCATTTGGTCAATATGCGTCAGAACACGTTCGGCGTTGGCTGCCACGTCTGCCTGCTCGGCGGTGCTCAGTTTGGCGTCATTCCAATTGCCGCCAACCTGCTTGTAAAAGTCATTGGCAAGATGGTGAAAGTCCCGCTGTTTAAATATATCGAAAAGAGGGCCGTTGGTGATCTGCTCGACGGAGCGTGTATCGCCAACTGCTCTTCCGATATTGCCAGTAGGGGGTTGGGTGTGCGAAGTGTTATTGGTGGCGGACGCAAGGCTTTGAAAGGCCGTGGCCATTTGTGAAACCATGTTGAATGTCGGGTTTATCATTAGTTTTCCTCTTGGTTATTCACTTACCCAAGTCTTAGTGGGTTCAGTGATTCTGCGAGGTATCAGGCTGTTGGGGGAGTAATTAATAATTTGTAATTGTGGGTACATGTTTCTGTGTTGAATGATGGGGCTGCGTCGTTATTTTTTATTTGAAGATGTTATCTAAAGCCCATCTGGGTTTAGGCAGATGGACCGCGCCCCCTTGCCAAGTCGGACCGGGCTTGACGATACTCGGCGTCGAACAGGGTTTACCCGCGCTGCCCGACGCCACTGAAACTCAGCGCAACCAGTTGGTACGCGCCAACTCGATCACTTCGTCACCGCGCCCGCTCATCACTGCCTTGAGCATGTACAGGCTGAAGCCCTTGGCCTGTTCCAGCTTGATGCTTGGCGGCATGACCAGTTCCTGTGTCGCCGTGACCACATCCACCAGCACCGGGCCGTCGTGGGCCAGGGCGCGGCGCAATGCCGGTTCCAGGTCTTCGGATTGCTCCACGCGAATGCCGAGGATGCCCATGGCGTTGGACATGGCCGCGAAGTCCGGGTTTTTCAGCTCGGTGCCGGTGTCCAGGTAGCCGGCGGCTTTCATTTCCATGGCGACGAAACCCAGTGACGAGTTATCGAACACGATGACTTTTACCGGCAGTTTCAGCTGTGCCAACGAGATGAAATCGCCCATCAACATCGCGAAACCACCGTCGCCGGACATCGAAATCACCTGTCGCCCAGGAAACGCCGCCTGGGCGCCGATGGCCTGCGGCATGGCATTGGCCATCGAGCCATGGTTGAACGAGCCGATCAGGCGGCGCTTGCCGTTCATCTTCAAGTAACGCGCGGCCCACACGGTCGGTGAGCCGACGTCGGCAGTGAAGATGGCGTCGTCATCGGCCAGCTCGCTGAGCAAGCGCGCAACGTATTGCGGGTGGATCGGCCGGTCGGCCTTGGAAGGTTCCGCCAGGTCATCCAGGCCTTGGCGAGCTTTCTCGTAGTGCTTCAACGAGGTCTCGAGAAAGCGGCGATCAGTCTTGCGGGTCAGGCGTGGCAGCAGCGCGTCGATGGTCTCGCTGACATCCGCCGCGATGCCCAGGTCCAATGTGGCCCGGCGCCCTAACGCTTGCGGGTTACGGTCGACCTGGATGATTTTTGCGTCGGTGGGGTAAAACTGGCGGTAGGGGAAATCAGTGCCGAGCATGATCAGCGTGTCGCAGTTGAGCATGGCGTGGTAACCCGAACTGAAGCCGATCAGGCCCGTCATGCCCACGTCGAACGGGTTGTCCCATTCCACATGTTCTTTACCGCGCAAGGCGTGCACCACCGGCGCGCCCAAGGCGTCGGCCAGGGCTACCACTTGATCGTGGGCACCGGCACAGCCGCTGCCGCACAGCAGGGTGACTTTTTCGCTGCTCTGCAGAATGTCGGTCAAGCGTTGCAGGTCCTGTTCCGCCGGCAAGGTGCGCGGTGCGTGCAGGGCCGGCCACGGCTTGAGTTTGTCTTCGACTTCCAGCAGCGACACATCGCCTGGAATCACCACCACCGCCACGCCGCGATTGAGAATCGCCGAGCGCATGGCGCGGTGCAGCACCTGGGGCATTTGCTCGGGGTTGGTCACCAGCTCGATAAAGTGGCTGCACTCCTTGAACAGTTCCTGGGGATGGGTTTCCTGAAAGTAGTTCAGGCCGATCTCGGAGGAGGGGATTTGCGCCGCGATGGCCAGCACCGGCACGTGGTTGCGATGGCAGTCGAACAGGCCATTGATCAAGTGCAGGTTGCCGGGCCCGCAGCTGCCGGCGCACACCGTCAGCTCGCCGTTGGCAGCCGCTTCGGCACCGGCGGCGAACGCGGCCACCTCTTCGTGGCGCACGTGCATCCACTCGATGCTGTCCATGGTGCGCAGGGCGTCGGTCAGGCCGTTGAGGCTATCGCCGGTCAGGCCCCAGATGCGCTTGATGCCCGCCTGTTCAAGGGTGGTCGCCAATTGCTGGGCCAGGTTGATTTTCGCCATGAAAAACTCCAATCGTCAGTGAGGTTAAAAACTGCTGATCAATAGGGGACAGTTCGATCACGGCGGATGTTCACCCTTTAGTGTGAAGATTGCGTCATGGCCGCGCGGTATTGGCGGGTGCGCCGAGCGATAAACCACTGATCGCGCACCAACGCCATGCACGGTGCGACACTGGCCTTGGGCAGATGGCCGCGGCTGAGCCGGCGCATCTGATACCGCACCACGGCAAGCGTGGCGAGGGAGGCCAGGGGTTTGCGCTTCCAGTCAATTGGCTTGAGTTGCGGGTTGGGGTCACGGCCTTCGCGCCAGTGTTGGATCAATTGCGGCTCCAGCGTCAGCGCCGTGGCGATGCCGGCCATGGCGATGCCGCTGTCCAGCACTTGCTGCACAATCGGCAAGCGGCGAATGCCACCGGTGACCATCAGCGGCATGGTGGCGATGGTCGCTACGTCCTTGGCAAATTCCAGGAAGTACGCTTCACGGGCCAACGTGCGCCCGTCCCGTGCGTCGCCCTGCATGGCCGGCGCTTCGTAGCTGCCGCCGGACAATTCCAGCAGGTCGATGGGCAGCGGGTTGAGCATCTCGACCACTGCGCGTGCATCCGCCTCGGCGAAACCGCCGCGCTGGAAGTCGGCGGAATTGAGTTTTACCGCCACGCAAAAGGCCGGGCTGACCGTGGCGCGAACCGCGTTGATCACCTCCAGCAGCAAGCGCGCGCGGTTCTCCAGCGAGCCGCCCCAGCGGTCGGTGCGCTGGTTGCTGAGCGGCGAGAGAAACTGGCTGATCAAGTAGCCATGCGCGCCGTGGATCTGCACCCCGGTGAACCCGGCTTTCTCGGCCAGGCGCGCGCTGGCGGCGAAGCGTTTGATTACGTCTTGAATCTCGGCTTCGGTCATCGCCTTGGGCTTGGCGAACATCTTCGAAAAACCGCCGAGGTCGAGCGCTACCGCAGACGGCGCCATGGCTTGCTGGCCCAGGTTGGCCATGGTCTGGCGCCCCGGATGGCTCAGCTGCACCCAGAAGTGCACGCCCTTGGCGCGGGCCACCTCGGCCCATTCGCGGAAGCTGTCCAGGTGCTGTTCATCTTCCAGGGCGACACCGCCCGGGCCGGTCATGGCGCGGCGGTCGATCATCACGTTGCCGGTCAACAGCAAGCCGGGCTCGCCGTCTGCCCACGCCGTGTAGAGCTGTTTTAGTTCGCGCGACGGGGCCTGTTTGGCGTCGGCCATGTTCTCTTCCATCGCAGCCTTGGCGATGCGGTTGGCGAGGACTTGGCCGTTAGGCAGTTGCAAGGCTTCGAAAGGTGACATGCGTTGACTCCTGAGCGGGGGAGGCCTCAGGCTAAGCTTAAAGTTAACTTTAATGTCAAGCAGGGTGTGGCGATGAATATTGGTGAATTGGCAAAGAGGAGCGGGTTGGCGGCGTCGCGTATTCGCTTTTATGAGGCCGAAGGGCTGATCAGCCAGGTGGGGCGCCAGGCCAATGGCTATCGGCGCTATTCAGCCGAAGCGCTGCAAACCTTGCAGCTGATTCAAAGCGCGCAGCAGGCCGGGTTCACCTTGCAGGAGCTTAAAGCGTTGATGCCGGCGCCGGGCGAGAGCAAGCGCGACGAGTTGATTGAGGCACTGGAGCGCAAGGTGGCGCAAATCGAAGAGATGCAGGCGCAGCTGGCCCATAGCAAAGCTCAGTTATTGGGCGTGATCGACGCGGTGCGGGCGCACCCGGCAGATGTGCCGTGTTCCATGGGGCAGAAGCAGGTGCTGGCGTCGATCACGCATGATCGTTCCCACGCTCTGCGTGGGAATGCCGCTTCGGACGCTCTGCGTCCCGCTGAAGAGTGACGCGGAGCGTCATGGGAGGCGCTCCCACGCAGAGCGTGGGAGCGATCACGTTAGCGACGACGGAACAAGGGCAACGGCTCGTCCGTGGCGGCCTGGTACGTCACCGAGAAGTCCTTGAGGCTTTCCAGGGCTTCGTACGGGTCTTTGTCGGCGCGCAAGGCGAAGGCATCGAACCCGCAGCGGCGCATGTAGAACAGCTGGTCACGCAGCACGTCACCAATCGCCCGCAGCTCGCCCTTGTAACCGTAACGGTCGCGCAGCAAGCGCGCGTTTGAGTAGTTGCGGCCGTCGGTAAAGGCCGGGAAGTTCAGGGCGATGACCTGGAAGTGCTGCACGTCATCGCCGATTTCTTCGGCTTCTTCATCGGCGTCCAGCCACACACCCAGGCCGCCGTCGCGGGCCTTGAGGGCGTGGCCGTGTTCGCGCCACAGGGCCAGCGGCACGATCAGGTCGTCGCAGTTGGAAATACCGTCGAAGCTCGCGTCCTTGGGCAGCAGGTGCCAGGTTTCGTCGAGGACTTCGTTGTTCTTAATGATTCGCTGCATAGACGCGCTCCTTGAACAGGTCGATGCCGATGCGCTGGTAGGTGTCGATGAAACGCTCATCTTCGGTGCGCTGTTCAATGTACACATCGATCAGCTTGCCGATCACCTCGGGCATGGCTTCCTGGGCGAAGGACGGGCCGAGGATCTTGCCCAGGCTCGCATCGCGGCTGGCGCTGCCACCCAGGGACACTTGGTAGAATTCTTCGCCTTTCTTGTCCACGCCCAGGATGCCGATGTGGCCGACGTGGTGGTGACCACAGGCGTTCATGCAACCGGAGATGTTCAGGTCCAGCTCGCCGATGTCGAACAGGTAGTCCAGGTCGTCGAAACGGCGCTGGATCGATTCGGCAATCGGAATCGATTTGGCGTTGGCCAGGGAGCAGAAGTCGCCACCCGGGCAGCAGATGATATCGGTCAGCAAGCCGATGTTCGGCGTGGCGAAACCGCCTTCGCGCAGCTCGCCCCACAGGGTGAACAGTTGGCTCTGCTCAACGTCGGCAAGAATGATGTTCTGCTCGTGGGAGGTGCGCAGTTGGCCGAAGCTGTAGCGCTCGGCCAGGTCGGCAACGGCGTCCAGCTGCTTGTCGGTGATGTCGCCCGGCGCCACGCCGGTAGGTTTGAGCGACAGGGTCACGGCGACATAGCCCGGCTTTTTGTGCGCCAGGGTGTTGCGAGTGCGCCAGCGGGCGAAACCTGGGTGTTGCTGGTCGAGGGCTGCGAGCTCGGCGTCCTGATTGCTCAGGGCTTTGTACTCGGGGTCGACGAAGTGCTTGGCCACACGCTGTACTTCGGCTTCGGTCAGGGTGGTCTGGCCGCCGCGCAGGTGTTCCATTTCAGCGTCGACTTTCTGGGCGAATACCTCAGGGGTCAGCGCTTTGACCAGGATCTTGATCCGGGCCTTGTACTTGTTGTCACGACGGCCGTAGCGGTTGTAGACCCGCAGAATCGCGTCGAGGTAGCTCAACAGGTCCTGCCACGGCAGGAACTCGTTGATAAACGCGCCCACCACCGGCGTACGGCCGAGGCCGCCACCGACCAGTACACGGAAACCCAGCTCGCCGGCTGCGTTGTGCACCGGTTCGAGGCCGATGTCGTGCACTTCGATGGCTGCACGGTCCGAGGTCGAGCCATTGATGGCGATCTTGAACTTACGTGGCAGGTAAGCGAATTCAGGGTGGAAGGTGGTCCACTGGCGGACTATTTCACACCAGGGGCGCGGGTCGATCAGCTCGTCAGCGGCAACGCCGGCAAACTGGTCGGTGGTCACGTTGCGCAGGCAGTTACCGCTGGTCTGAATGGCGTGCATCTGCACGGTGGCCAGCTCAGCCAGGATGTCCGGCACGTCTTCCAGCGCCGGCCAGTTGAACTGTACGTTCTGGCGGGTACTGATGTGGGCGTAGCCCTTGTCGAAGTCGCGGGCGATCTTGGCCATCATGCGCGTCTGGCGTGAGGTCAGTTGGCCATAAGGCACAGCCACCCGCAGCATCGGCGCAAAGCGCTGAACATAAAGGCCATTTTGCAGGCGCAGAGGGCGGAACTCTTCTTCGCTCAGTTCACCTGCCAGATAGCGTCGGGTCTGATCACGGAACTGCTTGACGCGGTCCTCGATGATGCGCTGATCGTATTCGTCGTATACGTACATATAGGTCCTGTTCTCGGCAAATCTGCGCGCACGGCCGCGCACTCCCAACGGAGCCGGCGCACGATACCAGTTTGCGTTTATGCGCAAAAGTGATGTTTGAGTATATGTAAATAACCAAATTGACTAATGAGAACGGTTATCGTGATACCCACATTTGTCATGCGGGCAATCGTCGACTTTACTGTGAGCGTGTTTGAGTGCAATCACCTATAAAACCGATAAGAGGCGATGCGATGAGCAATTCAACCAAAGCCCGTAAACCCGACAGTACCGTGGATGCCTGGGCGATTCTGTTCCTGATCATCCTGGTGGTCGGGACCGCCGTATTCTGGGTTAGCCACCAGTAAAAGAAGGGTGCTTGCGCCTCGATTGACTGTCGCATTGCCATTATGATGGCGATCAACATTCGAGGCACAAACATCCATGTTGAAGGTTCTGATTGCGTGTGTGTGGTTACTGGGGGCGGCGTACGGGGCGACAGCCCATGCGGCGTCAGTGGTATTTCTCAACCCCGGCACGTCCACCGAAACCTTCTGGGTCAGCTACGCGCAATTCATGCAGGCCGCCGCCAAGGACCTCGGCCTGGATTTGCGCGTGCGTTATTCCGAGCGCAATGCCGATAACACCCTGGCCCAGGCCCGCGAAGCGTTGCAGGGTGCCGAGCGGCCCGATTACCTGGTGCTGGTGAACGAGCAGTACGTCGCCCCGCAAATTCTGCGCATGGCGCAAGGCAGTGGGGTGAAGTTGCTGATCGTCAATAACGCACTGACCGCCGATCAGGTGCAATTGCTTGATGCGCGTACAGACGCGCAGTGGATCGGCAGCCTGGTGGCCGACGACGAGCAGGCCGGTTACCTGATGCTCACCGACCTGTTGCGCCAGCATGGCCCCGTCGCGCCGGGTGCAACCCTCGACATGCTGGCGTTTTCCGGCGCCAAGAACACGCCCGTTGCACAACGACGCGAGCAAGGCCTGCGCCGCGCGCTGGCCGAACATCCCGAGGTGCGCCTGCGCCAGTTGGTCTACGGGGAATGGAGCCGCCAGCGCGCTTTCGAGCAAGCCACGCAGTTGTTCAGGCGCCATCCGCAGACAGCGCTGGTGTGGTCGGCCAATGATGAGATGGCACTGGGCGCGATGCAGGCCTTGCAAGACAGCGGGCGAGTGCCCGGCAAGGACGTGTCGTTCAGTGCGGTCAACAGTTCGCCGGACATATTGCAGGCACGCCTGGACGGGCGGCTGACCACCCTGGTTGCCGGGCATTTCACCCTGGGCGGGTGGGCCATGGTGCTGGTCAACGATGATGCCAAGGGCGTCGACATCAGCGCCTACGGCGGTCGCGACCGCCAGCAAGCGCTGTTCCAGTTGATCGATAGCGACCAGGCCAAGCGCTTGCTGGGGCCGATGCCGCCGGTAGATTTTCGTGCGCTCTCGGCGGTCGGCAAGCCGGCGTCCTACCGTTACCCGTTCAGCCTGCAACTGCTGCTGCGTTAAACCCCGGCCAGGTGCAGCACCAGCTGGACGATGCCGAACAGCGTCAGCGCAAACACGGCCGTGAACAGGATGCCCAGCACGACAAAATGGCTGGGCTTGCCATGGGTAAAGTCGCGCGCACGATTTTTCCCGCTCTGCACGCCAAAGGCGGCCGCCATCACGCTGTGCAGCATTTGCCAGAAGGTCGGCGGTTTGTTGTCGAGTGGATCGTCCATAAAACCCTCGTCACGAAGACTCTCCAACACAGCATAGACGCCCCGTATCTATACACCACCGGCCTTGGGCTGAACGGTGATGTGCTGTCACTTCATTTCACAGGAGTGACAGCATGTCCGATTTATCCCCTGGTGCCGCCACCGCTAAACCGTCGGCGGCAACCTTAAGTATTCACGGCGACTTCCTCGAAAAGGCTGTGCCGCAATGGCTGATCGACGCGACACCGGCCCGCCGCCTGGCGCTTAAACACAGCACGGCGGTGTTGCCGGGCTGGTACAAAGACGCCTCGCCCGAACAACGCAAGACCCTCACCGCCAGCATCAAGGCCAGCACCCTGGCCCAGACCCAGCTCGACAAAAGCATGGCCGCGTTCCAGGACGTCGACACCTTCGCCCGGCCCTTACTGCTCAAAGCCTTGAAAGACCAGTACCAGGTGGACGTTGACGTCGACAAGACCCTGCTGTGCCTGCGCCGCCCGCTGGCGGTGACGGTGCTGGAGCTGGAAGTGTCGTCGTTCGAATTCCTCAAGTTGTCGATGCTGCAAGCTGCACTGCATAACTTCGAAGCCTGGGAGTGCAAAAGCGCTGCCTACCATGAAAGCTCCGGCTTTGTGGTGCAGGCGGCCAGCCCTGACACCTTTGAAGCCACCACGCTGAACCTGACGGTCAGCCAGTTCCTGACGCTGTGCCGTGGCCTGGATGTGGGCGCCAACTACCAGGCCTACCTGAAGACGTTCTTCGAGCCTGCCGATGCCACGGCCCAGGCGACCCTGCGCCAACGGTTTATCGCCAGCCAGAAAGCCGCGATGCGCGCTGCCGCTGACCAGGCGTTATTGAACCGGGACATCAAGCCTGCGGACCACAAGATGATCGTCTCGGTGATCAACGGCGAAGTGCACCCGTGGATGGGTGACAAGCAAGTCTGGTTCAACGACATGGGCCTGATGAAAAAACGCATGACCGGCTGTGTGGCCTTCGTGATCGGTAAAAAATACCGCTACAACGACGAAGTGATTCTCTACATTCCCCAGGACCCGGAGCATCCCCTCAAGCGCTATACCGCCGCGCAGATGCGCCAGGAATTCAAGCGCCTGTTCACCGCCAGAGACGGCATGCAGGCCAACGATGCCAGCCCCACGGCCTACCAGCGTTTTTTCAGCCAGTTCGTGCCGTATGCGCAGCGCGGGTATTACTTCAGCCAATTCACCCAGGCGGCTGCCGATTCCCCGGGCGGCCCTTTGACGTCGCCGTGGCGCACGATCATCGAGACGGTCAGTGAGCTGTCGCCCGCCACCCATATCAAGGAGCTGCCACCGGCGCGTCCGGCAAGAATGGAACCGGCACCCGATCCGTATATCGCGCCCTCTTATGTCACCCGCAAGGGGCGCGGGCCGTGGGCGGACAATGTGGACCTGTGGGACTACCTGTTTGAGCAAAACCGCGACAAGGTGTATGCCGATGCCCGCAGCCATGCGGTGCCCACCGCCGAAGTCGATATCAAGGCGCGCGAAGCAAAACTCGCCCATCTGCTGGAAATCGGCTTGCTGGGGCTGAACATGGTCTCCATGTTCGTCCCGGTCCTGGGCGAAATCATGTTGACGGTGATGGCCGGGCAGCTGCTGTACGAAACCCTGGAGGGCTCGATCGAATGGGCCGAGGGCGACAAGCGCGCAGCCAAGGCGCACCTGGTCGACGTGGCCGAGAACCTCGCGCAGCTGGCTGTCATAGCTGGCGTGGGCGCAGCGGTGAGTAGATTCAGGGCCGTCAAGCCGGAACCGGTGATTGAACACCTTAGCCCCGTGACGCTGCCCAACGGCGAAACCCGCCTGTGGAAGCCTGATTTGAGTGGCTATGAAAGCCCGGTCGCGCTGGATGCCGGCTCAGGGCCGAATGCGCTGGGGCAGCATCAGCTGCAGGGCAAGACCTATATCCGCCTGGGCAATAAGGTTTACGAGCAGTTCTTCGAGGAGTCGGCCCAGCAGTGGCGCATCAAGCACCCGAGCGACCCCGCCGCGTATCAGCCGATTCTGCACAGCAACGGCCGTGGCGCCTGGCGTCACACCCTGGAGCGGCCACTGGAATGGGATCGCCTGACCCTTTTGCGGCGCATGGGCCATACCACCGAGGCGTTTTCCGATACCGAGCTGATCAAGGTGGCGGATGTCAGCGGTGTCAGCGACAACGCCCTGCGCAAAATGCACATGGACCTCGCGCCGCCGCCGCCCGAGCTGACGGATGCAATGCGCCTGTTCAAGGCCGACGCCGACACCGGCCAGGTGATCGAACAAATGCGCGGCACCCAACCGATTGATGACCGCTATCTGTACGCGCTGCCGCTGGTGGCGGAAATGCCCGGTTGGCCGAAAACCCGGGTGCTTGAGGTATTTGAGGCGCCGGGTTTGTCGGGCACGTCGGTCAAGTACGGCTCCGAGCGTCTGCCACGCGGCGCGACTGCCAAGGCGCCGATCAGGATCAGCCGTGCCGATATCCTCGGTGGCCAACTGCCGGCGCACATTCTGGCGGTGCTTGATGAGCAGGAAGTCGTCGGCCTGCTGGGCGCGCAGGGCGCACGGGTGGTGGAGCTGCGGCCGCAAGAGTTTGGCAAGCAACTGACCGAGTACGCCCAGACCCGCAAACCGGCGATTTTCGACAGCCTTTACGCCGGCACGGAGCCGGTGTCGAGCCAGGTCCGGCGGTTGCAGCGCGTATGTCCCGGGCTTAGCGAAGCCGGCGCCGAGGAAGCCTTGGCGCACGCGCGGCCTGATGACCTCAACCAACTGGAGGACGCACACCGGGTGCCCTTGACCTTGCTGGAAGAGGCCCGCTGGTATGCGCGCCAGGGTCGCCAAACCCGCGCCTATGCCGGTTTGCGCAGCGAAAACATGGCCTCGGCGGACAGCCGACGCCTGGCACTGCATTGCCTGGAAAAACTCCCCGGTTGGCCGGACACGCTGCGCCTGGAGGTGCGCGCAGACAGTGACAGCGGCACGCTGCTGGACAGCATTGGCAGCGAGTCGGCACGCGATAAGAAGTACCTGGTGAGAAGAGGCTCACGGTTTCAGGCTTTTAATGCGCGCGGTGAGGCACTCAACAGCCTGCCCAAACAGGGCGACAATTTTTATGCCTCGCTGATGCACGCGTTGCCCGATGAAGCTCGGCGCGGGCTGGGCGTGCCTCAGGTCGGCCAGAGCGCCGAGTTGCAGGAAAAAATCATTGAGTTTGCCGACCGTTATCGCAGTGAAACAGCGTCACTGCTGGCACCGCAAAGCCAGCGTCCCAAGCCGCCCGTGCGGGTCAGCGACACGCTGGTGGGGTACTACGCCAGCGGACGTGAGGTCGACGTGAGGGCAAATCTTTCGGCGCGGGCGAGGGCGCTCTACCCGGAACTGAGCGACGCCCAGGCCAGTGCTTATATTCGCCGGATGCAACAGGAGGGCAGGAGCGACAAGGCAATCTTCAATCTCCTGGAAAACCACAGGCGCGAATATGCAGAGCTGGCATCAACCCTTGACCAGTGGGTGGGCCGGCCTCCGGTGGCGCTGGACCCGTTCAGCGCCGCGCCGGACAATTCTGCGTACCTGCATAGAACCCAAGTCGCCCAGTTGCTCAAGGCGCAGTGGCGGCGCGCACCGCTGGCGAGGGAAGTACCGGGTGCCGAACGGCTGGCGATTGTGATCAATGAGCCGTTGCCGCCGCTGACGGCTGACTTTGCGCATATCCGCGAGCTGTCGGTAGGTGGGCGCGGTTTGAGCGACGCCAACGCGGATGCCTTTCTGGCGCGGTTTCCCAATGTGAACAGTCTGTCTATTGGCGAGAGCGGTCGCGTGTGGGACCCGGCTACCTTCGGACTATCGCCGCTGACCACGGTGCCCCAGGCGGTGAGCAAGCTGACTCAGCTCAAGCACCTGACGTTCAAGGCAGATGCGTCGTCGCTGGCGTCGGATTTCGCCTCGAAACTCAATGCGCTCACTTCGCTGCAGGCGCTGCATATCGAGTGCAGCGGGTTTTCTCCGGCGGCACTCAATAACCTGGATTTGTCCGCGCTTGTGCAGTTGAAACAGCTGAAGTTCGATGCGCCTCACGCGCTCTCGCAGTGGCCGGCTTATGCTGAAAACCTGGCCCGGCTGGAGCGTCTGGACCTGGCCAACACCAGCATCCGCGCATTGCCTGAGAGCCTGTATACCGGGCATGAAGACCTGTGGGCGGGCCTGTCGCTGGACTGGTCAAACTTCACCCGCGAGGCCTTCACACCCGCGTATAAGTACGTGAAAGACTATCGCGGCGAACGGGTTCACCTGGCTGACCTGCACCAGATGGTCCGCGAGTACGCCAGGGGTGAGTTGCAGTCGTTGCTGGGCCCTTCGCCGCTGACGGGCGCCTTGCACGAAAAAATCATGACCACCTGGAATACCCCTGAAACCCGTTTTGCTGCTATCGAAGCCCTGGGGGCAGAGTACAGCGGGCTTTTTGCGCGGTTCTACCACCCGGCCACGTCGGCGTCGCGCCTCAGGTTACGTTCAATACCCTGGCAAACGGGTGCCAACGCACACGTTATCAATGCCCTCGAAACCAGCTGGCGCGGGGCGGTGGCCCAGCGTTATGAATTGACGGCCAACGTATCGGTGCTTGAGTTGCCGGCGCCGGAGTTTCGAGTGGACGCCGGTTCCTTGCCGGTGAACACCGTTGAACTGCCGCAACTGCCGGCTGACACCTTTTCCCATGTGCGCACGTTGCGCCTGGGCTGGGTGGGAGAGTCGATTGAGCAGACCCGTGGTTTTATTCGCGCGTTCAGCGGCGCGCAAACCCTTGAACTGCGCGGCCATGGTTTGACCGAATTACCATTTGGCCCAGGCGACCTGCCTGCCTTGAGCCGACTCGACCTGTCCAACAATAGCCTGGTGGTCACGCCAGCGGTCCAGGCGCAACTCAATGGTCTGAGCAGCCTGGAGCAATTGAATCTGAGCCATAACCCACTGGCGGCGTTGGATGTCAGTGAGCTGACGCATCTCAAGGCGCTGAATGCGCGAGCCAGCCAATTGCAGGCCTGGCCAACCGGGGCCGAGGGTTTGCCGCAGTTGGCGTGGCTCGACTTGCGCGATAATCAACTGCCGACATTGCCGTCATCCGTGCTGGCGAACGACGCGTTGATGATGAAGGTGAACCTGGCGGGGAACCGCTTCATCCCGGACGGTGAGGCTGCGTTGGCGTCGGCACGCCAACGGATCGAAACCGCTCAAGGTTTGCCCGAAGGCGCACTGAGCCGGTTTGAACAGCAAGCTGTGCCAGGCGCTTTTCCACCGGAAGAAACCGGCTTGTCGATGGCGCGTTATTTATTGCCATTGCCAGAGCCCATCGCGAGCCTGGAAGGTGTTGCGGGCTTTGCCAAGCGCTTGCAACAGTTGAACCCGGCGCTGACCGAGGATCAGGCGCTGCAACGGCTGGAACAACTGCGTGACAGCGGGTTGAGCGACCCACAGATAGACACGCAACTGAGCGCATGGCGCCGGGAGTGCGAGTCCCTGACGCGCCAGCTCAATGGCTGGCTGTATACCCGCGAACTGCAGGCCGCAGACGTGAGTGTCCTGGCCGTAGAACGGCAACTGGCAGCGGCCAAAATCAGTGAATGCTGGCAGCGCGGCGTGTCTGGTGATGCAGAGGCTGAGCTGAGCCTGCACGGCCTGCAAATCGACCGTCTGCCTGAATTGGACCTGCGGTTTCAGCAGGTGCGCAGCCTGGACTTGACCGGTGTGCGCTTTTCGGGGCAAGGCGCCGATGGCTTTCTCAACAGCTTCCCGGCCTTGCGCAAGCTGGTTCTGAGCGGCAACGAGCTGACGGCGTTGCCCGAGGCGGTGCAACACATGGGCCAGCTGGAGCAACTGGAATTGGCCGCCAACGCTTTCAGCGACCCCGAGCCCCTGTACCGCCAATTGGGCGGTGAACGCGTGCGCCGTCTGGACCTAAGCCACAACAACCTGAGCGAGTTCAGCACCAGCGCCTTCAGCCGCCTGGAAGCCCTCGACCTCGGCTACAACGACATTGCCCAGTGGCCCGACGGCGCATTGGAGGCCACCGACCTGCGTACGCTGAACCTCAGCGGTAATGCCCTGACGACATTTCCGGACCGCTTGCTGGGTGGCAGTCACGATCAATTGGTGAGCGGTACGAACCTGGCCGACAATCACCAGCTGTCGCTCAACGCGCTGGAGCAGCTCAGGCACTACAGCGATGCCCACCAGGGGCAGGGCGTCATGGGCCTGACCCGCGAGGACATCAACCTCAGGATTGCCGCGCTTGAAAGCGACTCCGACATCGGCTCTGGAAGCGACTCCGGCGCTGATTCGGACGGTGACTCCGACGATGATAATGACGCCGGGGCGGCCTATGAGCCCCTGGAAATCATTCCTGACCCGTCGGGTGAGGCGAGTGAAGCGGCGTTGGCATCCTGGCTGATGAACACGCCGTCGGCCCTGGCCGCATCCAGGCAGCAACTGTGGCTGCAACTAACCCAGGAGCCCGGGCACGCACCCTTTTTTCATTTGCTCTCGCGATTGCGTGATACCCAGGAGTTCAGGTTCACCCGCACTGATCTGACCCGGCGGGTGTGGGAGGTGATCGACGCGGCCGCCAGCAATGCGCAACAGCGCGAGACGTTATTCGCGGCCTCGCAAACCCACAACACCTGTATCGATGGGCGCACCCTTACGTTCAGTGCAATGGAGGTGCTGGTGTTCGAGGAGCGTGTATTGCGTGACGTTCCGGTCCACAACGTGAGGCTGCGCGGCCAACGGTTATTGGACCTGTCCCGGCAACTGTTCCGACTCGACCAGGTCGACACCTTGGCTGAACGCAATGCCCAGGGGCTGGACCGCGCGGAGGTACGCTTGCAGTACCGCATCGGCATGACTCACGGTTGGCCAGACGGCCTCGACCTGCCAGGGCAACCCACCTACATGGCGTTTGCTACGCCGCTCAGCGGGCAGGCGTTGAATAGCGCGCGTGCCCTGGTGCTCGCGGCGGAAGGCGCCGATGGGTTTTATGAAAGCCTGATTGCCCGTGATTATTGGCTCAACTACTTGCGCGAGCGCTATCCCGACGCGTTCGATGCCCTGGAGCAAAACGCGCTCAGGCGCCAGGACGCTGTGGAGGACGAACACAGTGCCAGGGAACCGGGCACTGAGAGCCAGCAGCGTTATGACGAGGCGTTGACCCTGTTGGAGATCGAGTTGGGCAGCGCGCGGGCGCAGAAGCTGCTTGAGCTGTCGCGAAAGGAGGTGCTGGAGCTATCGACCGGCACGGTTGAGACCTCACCGCCGAGACCGGCGTCGCCGCAACCCGGTCCGTCCTGGAGGCAGTAGTTTTTCAAGCCCCCATACCCGCAGGTGCGGGTATGGGGGCCATTGGTTGGCAGGTTACGCTTGCAGCGGGGGTTCCAGTATCAGGAACAATTTCTGATCCAGAGGCGGTCTGATCAAGGCTTTGTCCATCAGCACGGCAGTGCGGTTATCTGCCGCGGCTTGTTCGATCACCTGCCGGCGCGTCAATGATTGCTGCTCCGGGAGTTTCAAGTGGGCGAAGCTGTGTTGCGCTGCCGGCGTCAGCGCCGTGGGGTAATGGAAGTGCGCATACCACAACACCTTGAGCGTTTGTTTGTCCTTCACTGAGTATTCGGTCAGGAAATCACCGGCTGCCAGTAGTTTTCGGCTTTTGACCAGGTTGATATCGATGAAGCCTTTCTTGTGCAGGTAGTCGATGTTTTCAGCTTTGGGGAGCTGTTGCATGTAGCCCTGCGCGCGCACCTCGTGAGCCAGGATGCGAGCGGCCCGCGCCCTGTCACCGTAAGCCTTGATCAAGTCGTCAGCCTCGGCGTGGGTGGCATGGTCTTCTTTGATCTCATTGGCCAAGGCTTCGATTTTGCTCGCATGCTGGGTCAACATGTCTTCCCATTCCACCGGGCGCAGGGTTTCACGTCGGGTGGGATCCAGGAGCTTTCGCTGTTGGTCGCGTATCGTGCGCTCAATTCTTGCCCTTTCGGCCAATACGGATTCTGCACTGCGTTTAATCGTGTTCAACGAGCGCTTTACCGGCGCGCTCGGTGGTACGACCGGCGCCGCTTGGACAACTTCAGTCCATACGCCTTCAGCGGCGTGTTCGTGGTAGCTGGCGACAATCTTCTTGGTGTACGGGTCGGTGATATCGACAAAATTACCCGGCATGTCTGGCTGAGGCGCGCGCAAGTCACCCACCAGCGTGCGTTGGTTACGCGTCCTGATAACTCGGCGGGTGGCGGGTTTCTCGCGCGTGGGGGCAGGTAGTCTGGGTTGGTGAGCGAACCCTTCCTCCGAAAGAATCAGGTCCGCCAGCTGGGCTTCAAGGCTGGTACGGGCGCTGCCGATCTCATCGAGGAACGTTGCTCGATATTCCTCGCGCACAAAGCCGGAGCCCATTTCAGCCAGCGACCTGACGGCGTTCTCCAGCCGTTCATAGCGCTCAAGGACGTCCTTGAGCACGTCAATTTGTTCAAGCGTCGAGTAGCCACGGGTGGTGCGCATTTCCGTATGCGCCAACACACTGGTGACGGTTTTGGCGTCGGTGAGCACCATGAGGTATGGAAACTCGGCGAGTTCCCGGGAGGGGTGAGTGCGGTCAAGCACCAGTTCAGTCAGGAAGATCAGTGCATGCTGGTTGAGCGTGCTTGAGGAGATGTTTTGATCGCTGGGGCTGTCCTGCAATAGCAGTTGGCGCAAGGCAGGGTCCGCTTGCTGGAGGATATTCTCGACGTGCTGAGCAGGCTCGATCTTCTGTTTGAGCACCTCAAATTGCTGCTTCCTGATATTCCTGAATTCCTCGTAGGCGTCGGTGATGCCATTGGGTAATTGCGTATTGGCACGGGCCTGCACTTCATCTTCAGCTTCGCCGCGCTCGGTTTGAAGCGTGTCCAGGAGTTTTTGCGACATGACCTCATAGACCGCGCCCCAGTAATTAAACAGGGCCCTGGTGTTCCTGTTGCGACGCTTTACATATTCCGGATCGGTCCTGTCGGCTGCCACCAATTCACCGGCGAGGGTTTGCATGTCCTGCAGCATGGAAACCGACTCAAGACCTTGTTGCAGATACTGCTCAAGGGCGATCTCCCACTCGACCTTGGCCCGTGCCGTGGCAAGGCGCCGATGCTCATGGCGTTGAGTGATTCGCGCGTGCAGTTCTGGAATCGCGGCCGAGGTGGTAAGCCTTGACCAATCTGCGCGCAGGTCGATCAGCTCTTTCGCCAGCCGGTCGCGGGCGTCGTCCAGCGCGACTTTAAGCTCTACCGATTTTATCGCCACCGGCACGAATCGCTCCTCGAGTGCACTCAGGTCGCGCTTGAGCGCCGCGATTCGATCGCGTTGTTTGCGCAGCTGTGCATCCAGCTTTTTCCTGGGCATGCCGCCTTCAAGACGCGCCTTGCGTTCAAGGCGCCAATGCCCCTGATTGTCGCCGACCAGCTTGAAACCAGGGTGCAGTGGGCGTTGTGGATCCACCAGGTAAACCTCACCAAACCCCGGCACCACGCTGACCTGAAACAACAGCCCGCCGACGCTGGCGTGCCAGGTTTGGCCAATGCGGTACAGCCCCATAAGCGGGCCGCTGGCCTCTGGTGGCGGCAAGGTTTCGGGCCAGGGCACGTGGACGTCGAGCAGCGCCTTGAGCAACTTCGCACTCGCCTGCGGGCTGGCCAGCGAGCGGCTGAAATCCAGGGCGGTGCGGCCGCTTGCCGGGGGTTCGCCGGGCAGCGTCACGGCGCCGTGGCGAATCAACGAGGGGCCGGGCTGAGGCGTTTGGCCCGCCGGATGGCGCCAGGTGGCCAGGCGCAAGACACTCTCTTCGGGCGCGGGGCGCGCCAAGGGCTGGCGGCTTCGAGGGGAGGCGCTGGTGGCGTGCAACAACAGCATGGCGGTATTGAGCAGCAGGTCAATCAGCGCCAGTTCACGCGTGGTCGGGTCGCTGCTGTCCAGGCCGGCCAGGTCCTGCTCCAGGCTGCTGACCAACACCAGGAACCAGCCGGCCAGCATGGCCGGGCCGCGTACCAACGGCAATAACAGGGTATTGAACAGCAGCCATGCGCCCTCCATCACAATGGCCCAGCGGCTTTCGTGGTTGGACACTGACTCGCGGTCCGCCAGGTCAACCATCGCCCGCGCAGTGCTGCCAAACAAGTGGCTCAGCAGTTGGCCGTTGATCTGTGACTGCAGCCATTCCTCGGCGCCCTCATCGACGGCCAGCGTCGCTGGTGCAGGGTCTTCAGGCGGCGCGAACTCATCCCCCGGCAGGAAGCGAATGATGTGCGGCTGTTTGATCCCGCCGTGGTCATAAATCGGCCGAGCCGTATCGCTCAGCCAGGTCAACACGCTGCTTTGCAGTTCGCCGGGGCTGGCAAGCGCCTCGAGCAGGGCCTGGCGTGTCGGGTATTGAGACAGGGCCTGGGCGTACAGCGGGCGGTACAACACGTGTGGGCCAACACCAGCGTCCCGGGGTTCGATCACGAAGAAGTTGTTGACGGCGTCGGGCGTTGCCCCGGCTTTGCGGCACAGGGCCAGTGGGCGCAGGACGATTTCCTGAGCGTCGACGACCCGGTCTGCGGGGGTCTCGCCCATCAGCGCTTTCACATAGCGATAGCCGGTGGCGGTGACCCCGTGTTGTTGCCGAATCGCGTATTCCAGGGCGCGCATCGGCAGCTGCATCTTGAGTTCGCGGGTGAAGAGTTTTTCCCGGCGGCGCGCGTCGGCGGTGTCCGACAGCAACAGGTCTTTGATCTTCTGCGGGTAGGCCGTTCCGATGTCGACACGCTGGATCAGGCCCTGGCTGCCCAGCAGGTAATCTTCGCTCAGCCAGCCTGGCAGCGCGCCGGCGGTTTTGGACCGTAGCGTCAGCGTGCCCTTAGGCTTGCCGGCGAGGTTCTTCACCGCCAGTTCCGTCAGCGACAGCTGCACATGCTCGATAATGCCGGCGCCGCCTGGGTAACCGGCCGCCACGGCGAAGTCCAGCAGTACAGCGTCGGGGTCCTGGTCGCCGTGGTCGGCCTGCATCTGTTTGCGCAACGCATTGCGGCTGAACGCATGGATGTTTTCCACGCCCTCATTGAATGAGCGCCCCTGATTGAGCCGCAGCACCTGGGCCATGTCCTGCAGGTGGCGGTGGTAGGCAAAGCGCTCGTTGGCGCTCGCTTGCTTGAGCCACGCCGGGAGTTTTTCGTCGACCTTCTGCAGGTGCGCAGGGGCTGGCACGGCGGTTTGGGTAAACAGCAAGGCCGGGTCCGTGAGCGTTTCCAGGGTGCGGTCGAGTGCCGCTTCGCTTTGCCCTTGATAGGCCAGCGTTTCCAGGTCTTCCAGTTGCTGATTGAGGATAAGCCCGGCCTGTTGTTCAAACACGTTGCCGTCCGGTTCATTGCGCCGCCAGGTCAGGCTGTCGAACTGAAACTGCGCCTGCATCCGCGCGCCCCAGGCTTCGCCAAAGGCGTCCAGGGAGCCAAACGGCTCGACAATGCCTGCCACGCTGCACAACAGCACCTGTCTGTCGCGCACCAGCAGCAGGTCCGGCGTCAACAGGCACACCTCCTTGCCGGCTTTAGACAGTGTGGTTTCGATGAAATACGCGTAGGTGGTGGGTGTGGAGCGGGGCAGGCGTTCCACGCGTGACGGCCAGGCGGCGGTGGTGGCCAGCATATCCCTGTGGGTGTCGCTCAGGCCCTGGCGACCGGCTGCCGCTGCGGTCATCTGGCCATTGAGCCACTCGCCCAGCCATTGCCAGCGGCTGCTGCCGAGGCTGTCGGTCTCGCTCCAGTAGGCGGCGAGGTCCGCTTGGAAATGCAGGTAAAGCGAGCCTGGCAGCTCGTCGATGATGTGCGCAATCACCTGCATGTCGATATCGGCCAGGCGGCCGCCGGTAATGGGTGACAGATAGTACGGCAGGCCGTTCTGGGGGCGCAGGTCCAGCAGGCGCGGGTTAAGGACGTGGGCCACCGCCACACTGATCAGCAGCGGGAACGTATAGCCGCCGGCGGGCGTGGGGCTGGCCAGTTTGAGCGTGAGCAGGTCCAGCTTCAGGCGCGGATAACGCTCGCGAATACCGCCGAGCAGTGCCTTGAACACCACTGAAAACAAGGCCGGGCGGGTAGCGAAATGGGCATGGATGGCCTGGGCGGGTAATGCGCTCAGGGCGATGGGTAGATCGGGCATGGCAAATTCCTTTTTTCTGTGTGCACCCCGGTGTTGGGCGAGCTGCCGGGCCAGCGGACCGAATGATCGGCCCGGCACAGAAAAACGGATTTTGCGATGACGCAGGCGGCATTGGGATACCGCAACGCGTGTTTAGTTGTCATACCCCAGGTTCGGTGCCAGCCAGCGCTCGGTGACGCTCAGGTCCTGAGCCTTGCGCGTGGTGTAGCTTGTCACCTGGTCCTTGTCGATCTTGCCCACGGCAAAGTACTGCGCCTGTGGGTGGGCGAAATACCAACCGCTGACTGCCGCTGCCGGGAACATCGCATAGTGTTCGGTGAGGAACACACCGCTGCGCCCGGCGTGCATCTCGCGGGCCTCGGGGTCGAGCAGTTGGAACAGCTGGGCTTTCTCGGTGTGATCCGGGCACGCCGGGTAGCCCGGGGCAGGGCGGATGCCGCTGTATTGCTCCTTGATCAGCGCCTCGTTATCCAGTTGCTCGTCCTTGGCGTAGCCCCAATGCTCTTTACGCACCTGCTGGTGCAGCCATTCGGCGCAGGCCTCGGCCAGGCGGTCGGCCAGGGCCTTGACCATGATCGAGTTGTAGTCGTCGCCCGCATCCTGATAAGCCTTGGCGACTTCTTCGGCGCCGATGCCGGCGGTGGTGATGAAGCCACCGATGTAGTCGGTCACGCCGCTGTCTTTGGGTGCGACGAAGTCGGCCAGGGAGAAGTTCGGCTTGCCGTCGGTCTTGATGATCTGCTGGCGCAAGTGGTGCAGCCTGGCAATCGGCTGACCGTCGTCGCCGTAGACTTCCAGGTCATCGTCCTGCACCTGGTTGGTCGGCCAGAAGCCGAATACGGCGCGGGCGCTGATGAGTTTTTCGTCGATCAGCTTCTTGAGCATTTCCTGGGCATCGGCGTAGAGCGCCGTGGCGGCTTCACCGACCACTTCGTCTTCGAGGATGCGCGGGAACTTGCCGGCCAGGTCCCAGGAAATAAAGAACGGCGTCCAGTCGATGTACTCGGCCAGCACCTTGAGGTCGATATTGTCCAGCACCTTGGCGCCGGTAAACGTCGGCTTGACCGGCGTGTACGTGCTCCAGTCGAACTGCGGCTTCTTGGCAATCGCGGCCGGGTAGCTCAGGCGCTCGGTGCGCGCGCTGCGGTTGGACGTACGCTCGCGCACATCGATGTATTCCAGGCGGGTTTTCTCGACAAAACCGGCCTTGAGTTCCTTGGACAGCAACTGCGTGGCCACGCCCACGGCGCGGGAGGCGTCGGTGACGTAGATCACTGCATCATTGCTGTATTTGGGCTCGATCTTCACCGCCGTGTGCGCTTTGGACGTGGTCGCGCCACCGATCATCAGCGGCAGGTGGAAATCCTGGCGTTGCATCTCGCGGGCCACGTGCACCATCTCGTCCAGCGACGGCGTGATCAGGCCGGACAGGCCGATGATGTCGCACTTCTGCTCCTTGGCCACCTGCAGGATTTTCTCTGCCGGCACCATCACGCCGAGGTCGACAATGTCATAGCCGTTGCAACCCAGCACCACGCCGACAATGTTCTTGCCGATGTCGTGCACGTCGCCCTTCACCGTGGCCATCAGGATCTTGCCCTTGGCTTCCGGCTTGTCGCCTTTTTCCAGCTCGATAAACGGGATCAAGTGGGCCACGGCCTGCTTCATCACCCGCGCAGACTTCACCACTTGCGGCAGGAACATTTTACCTGCGCCGAACAGGTCGCCGACGATGTTCATGCCGGACATCAACGGGCCTTCGATCACCTCGATCGGGCGCGCAAACGACTGGCGCGATTCTTCGGTGTCTTCAACGATGTGCGTGGTGATGCCCTTGACCAGTGCGTGTTCCAGGCGCTTGTTCACCGGCCAGCCGCGCCATTCTTCGGTCTCGGCTTCTTTGACGCTGCCGTCGCCCTTGAACTTGTCGGCGATGGCGAGCAGGGCGTCGGTGCCTTCCGGCGTGCGGTTGAGCACCACGTCTTCCACCGCGTCGCGCAACTCGGCCGGGATCTGATCGTAGATCTCCAGCTGGCCGGCGTTGACGATGCCCATGGTCAGGCCGTTGCGGATCGCATACAGCAGGAACACCGAGTGGATCGCCTCACGCACCGGGTTGTTGCCACGGAACGAGAACGACACGTTGGACACGCCACCGGAGGTCAGCGCATACGGCAGCTCGTCACGGATGTAGGCACAGGCGTTGATGAAGTCGACGGCGTAGTTGTTGTGTTCCTCGATACCGGTGGCGACCGCGAAGATGTTCGGGTCGAAGATGATGTCTTCCGGCGGGAAGCCGACTTCGTTCACCAGGATGTCGTAGGAGCGTTTGCAGATTTCTTTCTTGCGCGCTTCGGTGTCGGCCTGGCCGGCTTCGTCGAAGGCCATTACCACCACGGCAGCGCCGTAGCGCTTGCACAGCTTGGCGTGGTGAATGAATTGTTCGACGCCTTCCTTCATGCTGATGGAGTTGACGATGCCCTTGCCCTGGATGCACTTGAGGCCGGCTTCGATCACTTCCCACTTGGAGGAGTCGATCATGATCGGTACGCGGGAGATGTCCGGCTCGCCGGCAATCAGGTTGAGGAAGGTCACCATGGCCTTCTTCGAATCGAGCATGCCCTCGTCCATGTTGATGTCGATCACCTGGGCGCCGGCTTCGACCTGCTGCAGGGCGACTTCCAGGGCTTCGGTGTAGTTGTCTTCACGAATCAAGCGGGCGAAGCGGGCGGAACCGGTGATGTTGGTGCGCTCGCCGACGTTGACGAACAACGAGCTGCGATCAATCGTGAACGGCTCCAGGCCCGACAGGCGGCAGGCCTTGGGAATATCCGGGATCGGGCGCGGCGCGTAACCGGCCACGGCCTTGGCGATGGCTTCAATGTGGCCTGGCGTGGTGCCGCAGCAGCCGCCGACGATGTTGAGGAAGCCGCTCTGGGCGAACTCTTCGATGACTTTGGCGGTTTGCGACGGCAGCTCGTCGTACTCGCCGAATTCGTTCGGCAGGCCGGCGTTCGGGTGTGCGGAAACGTGAGTGTTGGCCTTGTTCGACAACTCTTCCAGGTACGGGCGCAGCTCGCTGGCGCCCAGGGCGCAGTTCAGGCCTACGGACAGCGGCTTGGCATGGGCGACCGAGTTCCAGAACGCTTCGGTGGTCTGGCCCGACAGGGTGCGGCCGGAGGCGTCGGTGATGGTGCCGGAGATCATGATCGGCAGTTCGACGTTCAACTCTTCGAACACGCCTTGCACGGCGAAGATCGCGGCCTTGGCGTTGAGGGTGTCGAAGATGGTCTCGATCAGGATCAGGTCGGCGCCGCCCTCGATCAGGCCTTTGGTGGCTTCGGTGTAGTTTTCCACCAGCTCATCAAAGGTCACGTTGCGGTAGCCGGGGTTGTTCACGTCCGGCGACAGCGAGCAGGTGCGGCTGGTCGGGCCGAGCACGCCGGCGACAAAGCGCGGCTTGGCCGGGTTTTCCAGGGTCTTGGCGTCGGCGATTTTGCGCGCCAGTCGCGCGCCTTCTACGTTCAGTTCGTAGGCCAGTTCTTCCATGCCGTAGTCGGCCATGGAAATGCGCGTGGCGTTGAAGGTGTTGGTTTCCAGAATGTCGGCGCCGGCATCCAGGTAGGCCTTTTCGATGCCGCCGATCACGTCCGGACGGGTGATCACCAACAGGTCGTTGTTGCCTTTGACGTCACTCGGCCAGTCGGCGAAGCGTTTGCCACGGTAGTCGTTTTCCTCAAGCTTGTAGCTCTGGATCATCGTGCCCATACCGCCGTCGAGGATCAAGATACGTTCCTTGAGGGCTTGGTGAAGGGCTTGCAGACGAGCGCTACGATCGGACATGGGACTACTCTGGTCAGGCATTTCGGAGGGCGTGAATCATAACAAACCTGTGCCGATTTAGAGCATGTACAGGTTTTGCATGAATATCGTTCATGTTGGGGGCTGTCCTGGCCCGGTAGACTTGCCGGCACTTATAGACCGCACGCATTGAATCGGGACCGGATACATGTCACTTCGCCTCATCATCAGCGCCGTCCTGGCCTTGATCGCCAGTACTGCCCAGGCAGACGTTTTACCGGAAAACAGTCCCGCCCCGGCTATTTCCTACACCCGCGACATTCAACCGATCTTCACCGAAAAGTGCGTGGCCTGCCATGCCTGCTACGACTCCGCGTGCCAACTTAACCTGGGCAGTGCCGAGGGCGCGGCCCGTGGCGCGACCAAAGTGCCCGTCTACGACGGCGAACGCAGCCAGGCCACGCCGACCACCCGTTTGTTCTATGACGCCTTCGGCAAGCAGGCCTGGCAGCAGAAGGGCTTCTATTCGGTGCTCGACGCCCAGGGCAGCCAGGCGGCCTTGATGGCGCGCATGCTGGAGTTGGGGCATAACGCGCCGCTTGAGCCGAACGCCAAATTGCCCGACGACATCGTGCTCGGCCTAAACCGCCAGAACATGTGCGCCATGCCCGGCGAATTCGATGCCTACGCCGGCGCCCATCCCAAGGAAGGCATGCCGCTGGCGGTGACCGGCCTGACCGACCAGCAATACCAGACGCTGCAGCGCTGGCTGGCATCCGGCGCCCCGATTGATGAGCAAGGCCTGGCACCCAGCGCCAAGGAAGCCTTGCAGGTGCAGCAATGGGAAAACCTGTTCAACCAGCCGGGCGCCCGCGAAAGCCTGGTGGCACGCTGGCTGTATGAGCATCTATTCCTGGCACACATCTATTTTGAAAACGGCGAGCCGGGGCATTTCTTCCAGTGGGTGCGATCGCGCACGCCGAGCGGCCAGCCGATTGACCTGATCGCCACCCGTCGCCCCAACGATGACCCCGGCACCCAGGTCTATTACCGCCTGTGGCCGGTACAGGGCGTGATCGTGCATAAAACCCACATCACGTACCCGTTCAGCGCCGCGAAAATGGCGCGGATCAAGCAGCTGTTCTACGCCGGCGACTGGCAGGTCAATGCCTTGCCGGGCTACGGCCCGGGGCGCCGCGCCAACCCGTTCGAAACCTTTGAGGCGATTCCGGCCAAGGCGCGTTACCAGTTCATGCTCGATAACGCCGAATACTTCGTGCGCACCTTTATTCGCGGGCCGGTGTGCCGTGGGCAAATCGCGACGGACGTGATCCGTGACAACTTCTGGACCCTGTTCCAGGACCCGGACCACGACCTGTACATCACCGACGCGCGTTACCGTGGCCAGGCCACGCCGTTGCTGGCGATGCCGGGGCAGAACGATGATGTGGGCAGCGTGCTGAGCCTGTGGCTGGCCTATCGTGACAAACGCAATCAGTACGAGGCCTTGCGCCGTGACAGCTACGCGGATGTGCCGCCGCCGAGTTGGTCGACCTTGTGGGCTGGTAATGACAATGCCTTGTTGAGCATATTCCGACATTTCGACAGCGCTTCGGTGACCAAAGGCCTGATCGGCGAGGTGCCGCAAACCATGTGGCTGTTCGATTACCCGTTGCTGGAGCGCACCTATTATCAGTTGGCGGTGAACTTCGATGTGTTCGGCAACGTTTCGCACCAGGCCCAGACGCGGTTGTACTTCGATTTGATTCGCAATGGTGCCGAGCAGAACTTTCTACGCTTGATGCCCGCCGATACCCGCGATGACTTTATGGATGATTGGTATCAGAACAGCGGCAAGCTCAAGCTGTGGCTGGATTATGAAGCGATCGATGATGACAAGCCGACTGGGCTGCATTTGGATGAAAAACACCCGAAGCGTGATTTTGCCAATCAGTTATTGACGCGTTATGGCGACCTCAACGCCAGCCCGGACCCGATCAACCGTTGCACCGGCGCCTATTGCTCGCGCGATGGGATCGAGCCGGCGTTGCAGGATGCGGAGCAGGCGCTGAGTCGCCTGACCTCGCGCCCGGCGGCGGGGCTCAAGGTGATCGACCAGTTGCCAGAGGCCACCATGCTGCGCGTTGAGACCGCCAGCGGCAAGCGGGTGGTTTACAGCCTGTTGCGCAACCGTGCCCACAGTAACGTCGCGTTTTTGCTGGGTGAGGCTTATCGCTATCAACCGGGGCTGGATACGCTGACTATTTATCCTGGCGTGCTGAGCAGTTATCCGAACTTCATGTTCAACATTCCGGCGCAGGAAGTGCCCGCGTTTGTTGCGGCGATGGAAAATGCCAAGGACGCCAAGCGCTTTGAAAAAATCGTCGACCGATGGGGCGTACGGCGCAGCCATCCGTTGTTCTGGCAATATTTCCATGACTTGTCGCAGTACATCCGCGAAACCACGCCACTGGAAGAAGGCGTGCTGGACATGAACCGCTACGAGAATCTTTGATCGACCTTTGACCGTCCGTCACGGTCCCAACTTCATGTCGATGAGTTGGGAAGGGTGGCGGACGATGTTGATCTCGGTACAGGCGCTGCGCGCGTTGGCGGCCTGGACAGTGGTAGGGCACCACTTTATGCAGATTTTCTTCGGTTTCAAGGCGGATACCGCCTTGGGAAGATTATTTGTGGAAAAGGGCGCTGCGGGCGTGGATGTGTTTTTCGTCATCAGCGGCCTGGTGATCTTCCTGTCTACCCAGGACAAGGACCTGCCACCCTGGCGCTTCCTGTTGTACCGCCTGCTGCGCATCGTGCCCGCGTACTGGTTCTACACGCTGTTGATGGCGTTGCTGGTGGTGGTCGCCCGGCCAATGTTGCCGGACCAGAGCGTCGATGCCGCCCATGTGCTGATGTCGCTGTTGTTTATTCCCTCGGAAAATCCCGGTGGCTATGGTGTGTACCCGACCCTTAATGTCGGCTGGACACTCAACTACGAGATGCTCTTCTACCTGCTGTTTGCCTGGGCGCTGTTGTTTCGTCGGCAGTGGCGACTGTTGGTGGTTGCGGCGTTGCTGTTCGCGGTGTGCGAGGCCTGGACCTCGTTTGGCTGGATCAGCACGTTCTATCGCTCGGACATTGTCGTCGAATTCCTGCTGGGCATCGGCATTGGCATGCTGTACCGCCAGGGTTGGATCCGGCCGGGCGTGTGGTTGCCGCTACTCGGCATCGCCGCTGCACTGCTGGCCATCTATCATTGGCCGGCATCGCCGCGCGCCTTGACCTGGGGCTTGCCCAGCGCGGTGCTGGTGGTTGCGTGCATGGCGCTGGAGCGGTTCTTCGCGAACAATCGGTTGCTCAAAGTGCTGGGGGACTGCTCGTATTCCGTGTATTTGCTGCACGTGCTGGTGCTCTCGGCCGGTGGCTATGTTGCCCAGCGCTACGGCCTTAACCCGTATGCGGTGCTGGCCATGTGCGTGGTCATCATCGGCCTGGGCGCCCTGGGCAGCTACCGATGGCTTGAGCAGGGCAGTTATCGTCTGCTTAAAGGCTGGTTTGATGGCGACGAACGGTCGAATTTATCCCGACAAAAATACTAGGACTTTGTATCTGGGTAATAATTTGGCGTAAACTGGCGGCAAGCCTGTGAGGAGTTTCCATGACTGCCATAACCATTACCGACGCCGCCCACGATTACCTGGCTGATCTGCTGTCCAAGCAGAACACCCCGGGTATCGGCATCCGCGTCTTTATCACCCAGCCCGGCACCCAATACGCCGAGACTTGCATCGCCTACTGCAAGCCCGGGGAAGAGAAGCCTGAAGACACCGCCCTGGGGCTGAAAAGCTTCACCGCGTACATCGACAACTTCAGCGAAGCCTTCCTCGACGACGCCGTGGTCGACTACGCCACCGACCGCATGGGCGGCCAGTTGACCATCAAGGCGCCCAACGCCAAGGTGCCGAACGTCAACGCCGACAGCCCGGTCAACGAGCGCATCAACTACTATCTGCAAACCGAGATCAACCCAGGGTTGGCCAGCCACGGCGGCCAGGTCAGCCTGATCGACGTGGTCGAAGACGGTATCGCCGTCCTCAAGTTCGGCGGCGGCTGCCAAGGCTGCGGCCAGGCGGACGTGACCCTGCGCGAAGGCATCGAGCGCACCCTGCTCGAGCGCATTCCCGAGCTCAAGGGCGTACGTGACGTGACTGACCACACGCAGAAAGAAAACGCCTACTACTGAGTAAGGTGTTCGCTGCGAACAAAAAAACGGCGCCCCGTGAGCGCCGTTTTTTATGCTTTAAATTCAGTGCCTTGCGCGGTATTCCTGCCAAACAGGATCAACTGTGGGAGCTGGCTTGCCTGCGATAGCGATAAGCCAGCCAAGAGAATTACCGACTGACACATCGCCATCGCAGGCAAGCCAGCTCCCACATTCAGGGGCGATAGAGGTGCGCGTGGCCTGCACGGTACAGCGAGGATTCACTGAAGCTATCATTCGCCAGCACGCGCCCGACCACAATCAGCGCCGTCCGCCGAAAACCTTTAGCCGCGACCTTCTCGGCTATATCACTCAGCGTACCCACCACCCAATCCTGATCCGGCCACGTCGCCCGGTGCACCACGGCAATCGGGCAGTCTGCGCCGTAATGCGGCAGCAGCTCGGCGACGATCTTGTCCAGGTGGTTGACGCCCAAGTGAATCGCCATGGTCGTGCCGTGGCGCGCCAGGCTGTCGAAGTCTTCACCGGCCGGCATGCTGGTTTTATCCGCATAGCGGGTCAGGATCACGCTTTGCGCGATATCCGGCAGGGTCAGCTCCGTCTCCAGCAACGCCGCACACGCCGCCACCGCCGTGACGCCCGGGATGATCTGGAACGGTATGCCCAACTCGCGCAAATAACGAATCTGCTCGCCAATCGCGCCATACAGGCTTGGGTCACCGGAGTGCACGCGCGCAACGTCCTGGCCCTTGGCGTGGGCGGCCTGGATCAGCTCAATGATCTGTTCCAGGTGCAATTCGGCGCTGTTGACCACCTGTTCCGCCTGATGACCTTCCAACACTGCTGCCGGCACCAAGGAACCGGCGTAGATGATCACCGGGCAACTGCGGATCAGCCGCTGACCTTTGACGGTGATCAATTCCGGGTCGCCGGGGCCTGCGCCGATGAAGTAGACGGTCATGGGGAATTCCTGTTGAAAAACGGGCGAGCATGAAAATTGCTCATGATCGAGAAGGGCGATTATCGGGTTTTTAGTCGGCGCAGGCTAATGCAAAGGTGGCCTGGGCGACTTTTTTGCGCGTGATCAGCAGGCGGGCAGGGCCATGGCAGAGCTGTTCCGCCAGGGCCAGTGCGGCGCTCTCGGCGACGCCATAACAGCCGGTGTGAGCAAACGCGAGCGCGGATTTGTGGCTCAGGCGCGGTTCAAACACGGCCAATTGCGTGGCGCTGAAACACTGCAATGGCAAGTTCAACACCTGCGCCAGGGCGAGCAGCCCCGGTTCATCTCGCTTGCGGTCGATACTGGCCAGCGCAGTAATGCGCTGGCGCTCGATGCCGCCCTCGGCGAGGGCAGCGTCAAACAGGCCCAGCAGGGTGTGAACATCACAGCCGCGCTGGCAGCCCATGCCGACCACCAAGGTCATGCCGAGTAGTGAGTGTCACGGTTGCGGCGGAACAGCCAGGCGCTGATCAGGCCCAAGGCCAGCCAGAAGGCGACATTGGTCAATTGCGAGGCGATTTTGAATTGCGCTTCCAAGGCTTCCGGGGCCAGCATCGAATGCACTTCAGGCTGCGGCGCGCCAATCACATGGGGCACGGCCAGGATCGCCACGCCGAGGATTTTCAGCAGCCAGTTGCGACCGAACACCAACAGCGCAATACCGGCAGCCGTGGAACCTGCGGTGCCGATCCACCAGATCTGCCGCTGTGCCAGGTCGGCGGCAGCGGTGCCCGGCAATTCCGGTGGCAGGCCCAGGGTCGGTGCCAGCACAAACGTCGCGTAACCGGCCAGGCCCCACAGCAACCCTTGAGCCGTGCGGGTTGGCGCGCGCAAGGTGTAGAGGCCGGCCAGCATCAGGGCGAAACCGACCGCCACCACCAGGTTACCGCCGGTGGTGGACAGCACCCGCTGCCAGCCGTCTTCAGGTTCCCAGGCTTGGGCATCGTGGGTGTGGGCAGCGGCGCCATCAGCGTGTGCATGGGGCACGACTTCGGCGGCGGCGGGGGCATTCTCATAGGTTTCCGCCTGCAAAATCAGCGGGGCGACCCAGAAGCTTTGCAGCAGAGTCAGCAGCAGGGCGGCCAGCAAGCCGGTGAAACCTGCGGTTTGGGCGATACGCTTGATCATGTCGGCAGGTCTCAGTGGCACGGGAACGCGGCGCTGTGGCGGGTATCGTGGGCGGCGTTGTGCACTGCCTCGATGTGCGAGAAGCCGGCGAAATACACCAGGCACGCGCCGAGGATCGACGCGCCGATGGCGGCGGTCAGGCGTTGGCTCAAGGTGGCGGTGCTGCTGGTGGCGTGCGAGGTGCTGCTGATGATCGACATGGCGCGTCCCTTCAGGGTGTCAGGGTGAAACGAGCGCATGAAAACCCCGCGAGCCAGGCACGCAGAGTCTGAACAGCGCCCGCCCACCGCGGGTTTGTTATGTGATTTTTCGGGCCGGTCTCCGGGCTTGCGAGGGACGCTGGGTCTTGAAAACATCGCCTTCCCATGCCGTAAAAGGCACAGTGGATCTGACGTTTCACTCGCTTACCGTTGCGGGGGCAGCACCGGACTCGTCACGCAGGCATGACTCACCGGTTTCCCGTTTCACCCTGTGAAGGGCACCCGAAACAAGATGTGTAGGAGAGCATGGGCGGGGGATAGGCGTCAAATAGAGGTTTGCGGCTCTCGACATTCGGGAGCCGCTGTCGGCCAACGGGGTGAATCGATCAGTCTGGGTAACGGGATTGGGGAGAGCTGTGCATGCGTGTGTACTCAACGTTGCGCAGATCGAAGCGCTGATCTTGTGTGCCTGCGAACCCCAAAAAGCCTACGCCGATATCCAACCGGTCCAGCAACTCTGTGCGCTTGAGCAGTTCCTGAGCGACCCCCCGCGCCTGCGGACTAAATTTTTGGGCGCTTGGCAGTTCACCGGCGGCTTCTCGCAACTCGGTGAAGTTCACATATGTGTCGCCGCCGCCGTACTCATTGAAATTTTTGCCAACCAGGGTGATCAGTGCTTGATCGCTCAGGTATTGGAAGTTACCTGTTTCAGTTGCGAGATCGTCTCGACTGACTTTACCGTCCTTACCGCTGGTGAAGTCCAACTGCTGGAACAGGTCTTTACGCTTCAATACTTCCTGGGCGATCTCGATCTGCGTTTGTGTGGGGGGCACCCCGTTCAGCGGTAGTCCATCTGCCACTCGCTGGAGGGACGCTTTGGTAATAGTCTCGCCGAAGCGCGGGTCGATCATGGCATCAAAATAGGTTTGCAGCGCTTGCGCCAGTTCCCGTGGCTGGAGTTGGCTAATAGGCTCTCTCCAAATTGCAGTTGTTGGCGCTGCTTGTTGGGTGAGGGGAGAGACGGGCAAATGTGAATTGACAGAGGGGGAGATTGAGAGCGACATGATTATTTCCATTTTAGGGTGAGTGTCGCTTCTATGTGCCCATTGCATTGATTGCGTTCCGGGTGCATTCCGTTGAAAAGATTTGGAAGTATTTCAACCCGCTTGGCGGCGAGCGTCCCGGTCCGTGTATCAATCAACATTGACCCGTTTCCCTGCACTGCGTAGCCTTGCACCTTCGAGGTTCTTCGGCCCACGCCGAAGCTAAGAAGGGAACGCGGTCCAAGCCGCGGCTGCCCCCGCAACTGTGAAGGGTTCAACTGACTGCCACGCCACTGCCAATACGGCGGGAAGGCGCAGCCAGCGCCGGTCGCAAGACCCGCAAGCCCCAAGCCAGGAGACCTGCCTCGCAACCGATTTTCCAATTCAACCGGGCGGGGTGATCCGGTGACGAAATCCGCTTCTGCGCGCCGCCGCAGGGCCCCTCGTCCCGTATGCCCGCCCCAAAGGGCATCCGATGAAAACACTGGCCAAACTCCCCGTCACCATCGTTACCGGCTTTCTCGGCTCGGGCAAAACCACCTTGCTGCGCCATATGCTCGACAACGCCCAGGGCCGTCGCATCGCCGTGATCGTCAACGAATTCGGCGAGCTGGGCATCGACGGTGAAATCCTCAAGCAGTGCTCCATCGGTTGCACCGAAGAAGAAGCCAACGGCCGCGTCTACGAACTGGCCAACGGCTGCCTGTGCTGCACCGTGCAGGAAGAGTTCTTCCCGGTCATGCGCGAACTGGTTGCCCGTCGCGGTGACCTCGACCATATCCTCATCGAAACCTCCGGCCTGGCCCTGCCTAAACCGCTGGTTCAAGCCTTCCAGTGGCCGGAAATCCGCAGCGCCTGCACCGTGGACGCGGTCATCACCGTGGTCGACAGCCCGGCTGTGGCCGCCGGCACCTTCGCCGCCTTCCCGGACCAGGTCGACGCCCAGCGCAAACTCGACCCGAACCTGGACCACGAGTCGCCGCTGCACGAGCTGTTCGCCGACCAACTGGCCAGCGCCGACCTGGTGATCCTCAACAAATCCGACCTGATCAGCCCTGAAGACCTGGCCCGCGTGCGCCTGGAAGTCGCCCAAGAACTGCCGCCAGCGGTGAAGATCATCGAAGCCAGCAGCGGCCGCCTGCCACTGGACGTGCTGATCGGCCTGGGCGCCGGCTCCGAAGAGCACATCGACGGCCGCCACAGCCATCACGATCATCACCATGACGGTGACGACGATGATCACGATCACGATGCCTTCGACTCCATCTCCATCGACCTGCCTCAAGCTGACGAAGCCCTGCTGCTCGACGCCCTGACTCAACTGGTGGTGCAGCACGGCATCCTGCGCGTCAAAGGTTTCGCCGCGATCCCGAACAAGCCGATGCGCCTGTTGATCCAGGGCGTGGGCACGCGGTTCGACAAACACTTCGACCGTGCCTGGGGCGCCGACGAAGCGCGCATCACGCGCCTGGTGCTGATCGGCCAGGAGCTGGATGCGGTGGGCCTCGAAGCGCAACTGCGCGCCGCCCTCAGCGTTTAACCCATGCACCTGCTCAGGACCCAGCCCGGTGGTTTTGTCTCCGACGACAATATTGCCGACTTAGGCCAAACCCCCGCTGAACTGGTGATCCTGTGCAGCGGCGACTCCAGCCTGGCGCTGCTCGCCGAGGCGGCCCAACAGCTGCCCGACGATTACCCAAGTTTTCGCCTGGCCAACCCGATGCAGGTGCAAAACCATGCCTCGGTCGACCTGTACGTCGATGAGGTATTGCGCCACGCCAGGGTCATCCTGATTTCGCTGCACGGCGGCATCGGTTATTGGCGCTACGGCATCGAGCGCCTGGTGGAGTTGGCCGAGCGCGGCGTGCAACTGATCCTGGTGCCCGGCGATGACCGCCCGGACCCGGAACTCAGCCGTCTGAGTACCGTGGGCGAGGAGGCGCGCGACCGCCTCTGGCACTTCCTGCGCCAAGGCGGCCTGGGCAACGCACTGGATTTTTATCGCTGCCTGGCCAGCACCTGCTTGGGCCGCGATTACGCCTGGGCCGAGCCGCAAACCCTGCCGCGCACCGCGATTTACCACCCGCACAACGCCAACGCTCGACTGAACGATTGGCAGGCGGACTGGAATGCCGACTGGCCCGTGGCAGCGGTGCTGTTCTACCGCTCGCACTTGCAGGCGGCCAATACCGGTTTTATCGACGTGTTCTGCCAGCGCTTGCAGGCAGCGGGCCTTAACCCGTTGCCGATGGCGGTGGCCAGTTTGAAAGAGCCCGGCTGCCTCGCGGTGGTCGAGGACCTGTTGGATGACGTGCAGGCGGCGGTGATCCTGAACACCACCGGCTTTGCCCAATCCAGCCCCGAAGCGCCGCATTTGCGCCCGTTTCGCCGCAATATCCCGGTGATCCAGGCGATTTGCGCCCAGGACAACCAGCCCGGCTGGGAAGCCAGCGAACAAGGCCTCGGCCCGCGCGACTTGGCAATGCACATTGCCTTGCCGGAGCTGGATGGGCGCATTATCAGCCGCCCGATCAGCTTCAAGGACCTGGCCTGGCGCAGTGAACGCAGCCAATCCGACGTGGTGTGCTACCGCGCCGCGCCCGAACGCATGGATTTCGTTGCCGAGCTGGCGCGGCGCTGGGTCGAACTGGCGCGGGTGCCGAATGCGCAAAAACGCATCGCACTGATCCTCGCCAACTACCCGACCCGCGACGGCCGTATCGGCAACGGCGTGGGCCTGGACACGCCGGCGGCGGCGCTGAATATCCTGCGCGCGCTGCACGCTGAAGGTTACCCGGTGCCCACGGAGTTGCCCGACAGCGGCACCGCCCTGATCCATGAACTGCTCGGCGGCGTGACCAACGACCTCGACAGCCTTGACCTGCGCCCCTGCCATCAAAGCCTTGGCATGGACGACTACGAGGCGATGTTCCAGCGCCTGCCCGAAGCCAATCGCCAAGCCGTGTTGGCGCGCTGGGGCAGCCCGCACAACGACCCGATGTGCCGCGACGGCCGCATGATGATCGCCGGCCTGCGCCTGGGCCTGACCTTCGTCGGCATCCAGCCGGCACGCGGTTATCAGGTCGACCACAGTGCGGTGTACCACGACCCGGACCTGGTGCCGCCCCACGGCTACCTGGCGTTTTACTTCTGGCTGCGCCACACCTATGGCGCCCACGGTGTGATCCACGTGGGCAAACACGGCAACCTTGAATGGCTGCCGGGCAAAGGCGTGGGCCTGTCGGAAAACTGCTGGCCCGATGCACTGCTGGGGCCGCTGCCGAATATCTACCCGTTTATCGTCAACGACCCGGGCGAGGGCGCCCAGGCCAAACGCCGCACCCAGGCGGTGATCATCGACCACTTGATGCCGCCGCTGACCCGCGCCGAAACCTACGGCCCGCTGCGTAACCTGGAGCTGTTGGCGGACGAGTATTACGAGGCGCAACTGCTCGACCCGCGCCGCGCCCTTGAACTGCAAAAAGACATTCTCAAGCTAGTGCGCGAAACCCGTATCGACCAGGAGCTTGAACTCGACAACGACGCCGACGCGGCCGTGTGGTTGCCGCGCCTGGACACTTACCTGTGCGATTTGAAGGAGTCGCAGATCCGCGACGGCCTGCATATCTTTGGCGAGTCGCCCGAAGGCCGTTTGCGCATCGACACCTTGCTGGCCTTGCTGCGCATCCCGCGCGGCGATGGCCGTGGCCCGCAATCGAGCTTGCTGCGGGTGTTGGCCAAGGCCTTCGAGCTGGGCTTCGACCCACTCGATTGCGCCCTGGCCGAACCCTGGACCGGGCGCCGCCCGCAGGTGTTGCAGAACATCGATGCGCAGCTCTGGCGCACGGCGGGCGATACCCGCGAGCGCCTGGAGTTGTATGCCGCGCGCTTGATCGAGCAGGCGTTGGAAGGGCCGATTGAACAGCTGGAAGAGCCGGGCTGGCACGACGTGAAGTCGGTGATCGAGAGCCTGCGCATTGTCGTTGCGCCGCGCCTGGACGCCTGCGGGCCGGCGGAAATGCGCGGGTTGCTGGATGCCTTGAGCGGTCGCTTCGTACCGGCTGGCCCCAGCGGTGCGCCGAGCCGTGGGCGTCTGGATGTGCTGCCCACCGGGCGCAATTTCTTCAGCGTGGATGTGCGCAATTTGCCCACCACCACGGCCTGGCGTATCGGCTTTCAATCCGCCAGCCTGATTCTTGAGCGGCACTTGCAGGATCATGGCGACCACCTGCGCCAGCTCGGCCTGTCGGTGTGGGGCACCGCGACCATGCGCACCGGCGGCGACGATATCGCCCAGGCCATGGCGCTGATGGGCGTGCGCCCGGTGTGGGCCACGGGCAGCCAGCGGGTGGATGACTTCGAGATCCTGCCGATCAGCTTGCTGGACCGGCCGCGCGTTGACGTGACGCTGCGGGTGTCCGGATTTTTCCGTGATGCCTTCGCCAACCTGATCCGCCTGTTCGACGCGGCGGTGCAGGCGGTGGCGGCCCTGGATGAACCGGATGACATGAACCCGCTGGCCGCCAAGGTGCGCAGCGAGCGCGAAGCCCTGCGCCTGTCGGGCCTGGACGAAGACGCCGCCGCCAAACAGGCCGGCTGGCGTATTTTCGGCGCCAAACCGGGGGCGTATGGCGCGGGCGTGCAGGGCGCAATCGACGGGCGCCTGTGGCAGAGTCGCGAGGATTTGGCCGAGGTCTACCTGAACTGGGGCGGCTACGCCTATGGCGGCTCGGATGAAGGCACTGCCGCCCGTGACCAGTTTGCCCAGCGCTTGAGCCAGGTGCAGGCCGTGTTGCAGAACCAGGACAACCGCGAGCACGACCTGCTCGACTCCAACGACTACTATCAATTCCAGGGCGGCATGCTCGCCGCCGTGGAAACCCTGAGTGGCGACAAGGCCGCCAGCTACCATGGCGACCATAGCCAGCCCGACCTGCCGAAGATCCGCACCTTGAAGGAAGAGCTGAACCGGGTGATCCGTTCCCGCGCCGCCAACCCCAAGTGGATCGACGGCGTGAAGCGTCACGGCTATAAAGGTGCGTTCGAGATGGCGGCGACCGTGGACAACCTGTTCGCCTTCGACGCCACCACCGCGCTGATCGACGATCACCAATACGCCTTGCTCGCCGACGCTTACCTGCTCGACCCCGACACCCGCGCCTTTGTGCAGCAGCACAACCCCGCGGCGCTGCGCGACATGACCGAGCGCATGCTCGAAGCTCAGCAACGCGGCCTGTGGCAGGAGCCGGGCGCGTATCGCGAGGCATTGGAAAACCTGTTAATGGACATAGAAGAAGACAGCTGACCGATCGTTCCCACGCTCTGCGTGGGAATGCAGCCCGTGACGCTCTGCGTCACAAGAGCGGACGCAGAGCGTCCAGTAAGGCGTTCCCACGCGGGAGCGTGGGAACGATCCATTTAGAGTTGAATATGACCGACATTCCACATTTCCCGCTGTCCGCCGTGGTCGGCGCCGACGAGTTAAAACTCGCGCTATGCCTGACCGCCATCGACCCCAAAATCGGCGGCGTGCTGATCGAAGGCCCGCGCGGCATGGCCAAGTCCACCCTGGCGCGAGGCCTGGCGGATCTGCTCGCCAGCGGTCAGTTCGTCACCCTGCCGCTGGGCGCCACCGAAGAACGCCTGGTCGGCACCCTGGACCTGGACGCCGCACTGGGCGAAGGCCGTGCGCAATTCTCGCCCGGCGTATTGGCCAAGGCCGATGGCGGCGTGCTGTACGTCGATGAAGTCAATTTGCTGCCCGATCACCTGGTGGACCTGCTGCTGGACGTGGCCGCCAGCGGCACCAACCTGATCGAGCGCGATGGCATTTCCCATCGTCACTCGGCGCGCTTCGTGCTGATCGGCACCATGAACCCGGAGGAGGGCGAGTTACGCCCGCAACTGCTCGACCGCTTCGGTTTTAACGTGGCGTTGAGTGGGCACACCCTGCCTGCCGAGCGTGGGCAAATCATCCGTCGGCGCCTGGATTTTGACACTGACCCGGCCGCGTTTTGCACCCAATGGGCCGAGCAACAAGCCGCCCTGCGCGAGCGCTGCACCCAGGCGCGGGCGCGGCTTGAGAGCATTGAGCTGGATGACCAGGCCTTGGCGCAGATCACCGAGCGCTGTTTCGCCGCTGGCGTCGACGGCTTGCGCGCCGACCTCGTGTGGTTGCGTGGCGCACGCGCCCATGCGGCCTGGCGCGGTGCTGCCGCCATCGCCGAAGAAGACATCGAAGCGGTGGCCGAATTTGCCTTGCGCCACCGCCGCCAAGCGCAAAACCCGCCGTCGAGTCCGCCCAAACAAGGCCAGGCGCCCCAGCCTTCAGACACGTCACCCGGTCAGGGCCAGTGGGGCGACATGCCGGCGCCGGCCTTGCCCACGGGCGCACGCCGCGAAGTACCCACCTGGCCAAAAAAGCCCTAGGCATTCGCCCTCGACCTGACGCGGGGGCGGATGCCCGGCCCAAGCTGGGGCGACTGGACAACGGCAGGCACGGCAAGGCGCGCAGCGCCAAACACGGTGCGATCAACTGGCCGGGCACCTTGCTTGGCGGTCGGCCGCGCAGCCGCGCGGATTTGCTCTACCACCTGCGCAGTCGCGCGGCCCATGAGCTGTGGCTGGTGATTGTGGATGCCTCGGCGTCCACCCGGCGCCATGGCGCGTTGACTGACGCCAAAGGCTTGCTCGCCCAGTTGTTCGACGATGCTTACCGGCAACGCGCGCGCATGGCGTTACTCACCGCCAGCGGGCAAGCGCCCACCTGGCAGGTGCAGGGTTTGAAGGCCGCCCAAGGTCTGACCGGTTGGCTGTCCCGGCTCGGTGCGGGCGGCGGCACGCCGTTGCTGGCGGCCTTGTCCGAGGCCGGGCAGTGGCTGCAAGCGCGACGCCAGCGTTATCCCGCCGAGCAACAGCGTCTGCTGGTAATTACCGATGGGCGCCTCAAGAATATCGCCGGTTTACCGCTGCTCGATTGCCCCGGGCTGCTGGTGGATATCGAACGCGGGCCGATCAAACTCGGGCGTGCCACCCAGCTGGCGCGTGAGCTGAACCTGGACTATCGGCATATCGACAGCGTGTCGTCGTAAAAAAACTGAACGTTGCCTGATTCCCGCTTGTCCCCGCTTCCCATGTCACCCCCCGCCTGCCAAATCCCTTAATTTTCCAAGCCTGTCGGAAGCCTCTCCAGGCTTGCGGCTGCGCCTGCTTTTTTGCGGCGCCCAGCACACCCGATCCAAAACGGCAGCTGAAAACGGATTTTCTCCTCCACCGTGACTTATCAGGCAGGTTACCCCCATGCAGTTCAGCGAATTATTGGCAGCGATTTCCACTCACGCGATCCGTCTGCAACTGGAAGAAGGCGACCTGATCATCCTCGGCGACGATGAAGCGCTTGATGACGCGCTGTGGGATCAACTGATCGCGCACAAGCCGCGCTTGCTTGAATGGGTGGCCGCCCAGGGCGGCGACTGGCTGAGCCCGGCGTATCGCATCACCCCGGACATGCTGGCGCTGGTCAACCTCGACCAGCCGGCCATCGACCGCATCGTCGCCGCCATCCCCGGCGGTGCGGCGAATGTGCAGGACATCTACCCGCTGGCGTCGCTGCAGGAAGGCATGCTCTACCACCATCTTTCGGCGGAGCAGGGCGACCCTTACGTGCTGCACGCGCAGTTTGTGTTCGACAGCCGCACCCGCTTCGAGGCCTTCGCGCAAGCGCTGCAATGGGTGATTGATCGCCACGATATCCTGCGCACGTCCATGGCTTGGGAACGCCTCGACGAGCCGCTGCAGGTGGTGTGGCGCAAGGCAACCCTGGCCTGCGACGAGGCGCACTTCAACGGCGGCGACGTGCTCGCCCAGCTGCTGGCGCGCTACGACGCGCGCACTTACCGCATGGACCTGGGCCAGGCGCCGCTGCTGCGTCTGGTGTTTGCCGACGACCCGGTTAACAGACGCGTGGTGGCGATGCTGCTGTTTCACCACACCATCCTCGACCACACCGCCCTCGATGTGGTGCGCCACGAAATCCAGCTGTACCTGGCCGGCGAGCAGGCCCAGGCCACTGAGCCGGTCGCGTTTCGCAGCTACATCGCCCAGGTGCGCCATGGCGTCAGTGAGCAGGCGCACGAGGCGTTCTTCCGCGAGATGCTGGCGGATATCGATGAGCCGACCTTGCCGTTCGGTTTGCAGGATGTGCAAGGCGATGGGCAGGGCATTGATGAGGCGCGCGTCGCCGTCGACAGCCGCTTGAGCCGTCGTCTGCGCAGCCTGGCACGCCCCCTCGGCGTGAGTGTGGCGAGCATGATGCACCTGGCGCTGGCGCGCGTATTGGGGGTGGTGTCCGGCCGTGACGCCGTGGTGTTCGGCACCGTGATGCTCGGCCGCATGGGCGCAGGCGAGGGCGGTGAACGCGCCCTGGGCATGTTCATCAACACCTTGCCGCTGCGCGTGGACGTGGGCGAACAGGGCGTGCGCGCCGGGGTCAAGGCCACCCATGAACGCCTTACCACCTTGCTCAACCACGAACATGCGTCCCTGGCCTTGGCCCAGCGCTGCAGTGGTGTGGCCGCGCCGACGCCGCTGTTCAGTGCGATGCTCAACTACCGTCACAGCGCCGCCACCGATATGGCCGCGGTCATCGACGTCGCTGAAGGCATTCAGGTGCTGGGCGCTGAGGAGCGCACCAACTACCCGCTGACCGTCAACGTGGATGATTTGGGCGAAGACTTCGCGCTGACCGTCATGGTCGACGCGAGCATTGGCGCCCAACGTGTCGCCGGCTACCTGCAGACCGCGCTGCACAGCCTGGCCGATGCCCTGGAGCAGCGACCGGATCAGCCGCTGAGCGGCCTGACCATCCTGCCTGACACCGAGCGCCACCACCTGCTGCACAGCCTCAACCAAAGCTCCACGCACTACGCCGACACCGCACTGATCCACCAGCACGTCGAAACCCACGCCGCCGCCCAGCCTGAAGCCATTGCCTTGCGCTTCAACAATCAGCGCCTGACCTACCGCCAACTCAACGAACGCGCCAACCAGGTCGCCCACCGCCTGCTGGCCCAAGGCGTGCGCGCGGATGATCGCGTGGCCATCTGCGTAGAGCGCGGCCCGGAGATGATCATCGGCCTGCTGGGTATCCTCAAGGCTGGCGCGGGCTACGTGCCGATTGACCCGGCGTACCCGCTGGAGCGCATCGCCTACACCCTGGCCGACAGCGAACCTTTGGCCGTGCTGGTGCAAGCCAACACCCGCCACTTGGTGGGCGATCTGGCCCAGATCGACCTCAACAGCCTGCGCGGTGAGTCCATCGTCAACCCTCGCATTCAACTCAGCCCGGCCAACCTGGCTTACGTGATTTACACCTCGGGTTCCACCGGCCTGCCCAAAGGCGTAATGATCGAACACCGCCAAGTCGCGCGGCTGTTCACCGCCACCCAGCACTGGTTCGGCTTCAACAGCAACGACGTGTGGGCGCTGTTCCATTCCTTCGCGTTCGACTTCTCGGTCTGGGAAATCTGGGGCGCGCTGATGCACGGTGGCCAATTGCTGATCGTGCCGCAACTGGTCAGCCGTTCGCCGGATGAGTGTTATGCGCTGATCTGCGAAGCCGGTGTGAGCATCCTCAACCAGACGCCCAGCGCATTCCGCCAACTGATCGCCGCGCAAAGCAGCCAGTCGCATTCGTTGCGCCAGGTGATCTTTGGCGGCGAAGCCCTTGAGCCCGGCATGCTCAAGCCGTGGTATGCCCGCGCCATCAACGCCGGTACGCAACTCGTCAACATGTACGGCATCACCGAAACCACCGTGCACGTCACCTACCGCGCGCTGGAGGCGGCGGACGCGCAACTGGTGGGCGTCAGCCCGATTGGCGTGCGCATTCCCGACCTGCAACTTTACGTGCTCGACGAGCGCCGCGAGCCGCTGCCGATGGGCGTGGTCGGCGAGCTGTACGTCGGCGGCGCCGGGGTGGCGCGTGGTTACCTCAACCGTGACGCACTGAATGCCGAACGCTTCCTGGCCGACCCGGCCACCGGCCTGCGCATGTACAAGACCGGTGACCTCGGGCGCCTGCTGGCGGACGGCAGCGTCGAGTACCTGGGCCGAAATGACGACCAGGTAAAGATCCGCGGTTTCCGGATCGAACTGGGCGAAATCGAAGCGCGCCTGGCCACCGCCGACGGCGTGCGCGACGCTGTAGTGATCGCCCGTGAAGACCAACCGGGTGACAAACGCCTGGTGGCCTACGTGATTGCCGAGCGTGAACTCGGGGCTGCCGAATTGCGCGACCACTTGCTGCTGAGCCTGGCCGAGTACATGGTGCCCAGCGCCTTCGTGCTGCTGGATACATTCCCGCTCACCACCAACGGCAAACTCGACCGCAAGGCCTTGCCCGCACCGGATGCCGACGCATTGGCCCGGCGTGGCTACGCGACACCGCAAGGCGCGGTGGAAACCGCCATCGCGGCTATCTGGCAGGAGCTGTTGAAGCTCGACAAGGTCGGCCGTGACGACAACTTTTTTGAACTCGGCGGCCACTCGCTGCTGGCGGTCAAACTGATCGAACGCATGCGCCAGGTGGACCTGAGCGCCGACGTACGCGTGCTGTTTGGCCAACCCACACTGTCTGCGCTTGCGGCGGCGGTGGGCGGGCAGCAGGAAGTTCAGGTGCCGGCCAACCTGATCAGCGCGACGAGCGCTCAGATCACGCCGGACATGCTGCCGCTGGTGACGCTGGACCAGGCCGCGATCGATCATATCGTCAACAGCGTGCCCGGCGGCATCGCGAATGTGCAGGACATCTACGGCCTGGCGCCCCTGCAAGCGGGCATTCTTTACCACCACCTGGCAACCACCGAGGGCGATCCCTACGTGCTGCAGGTGCAATTCAGCTTCGCCGACCAGACGGCGGTGGACGCGTTTATCCGCGCGCTGCACAGCGTGATTGAACGCAATGACATCCTGCGCACCAGCATTCTCTGGGAAGGCCTCGATGAGCCGGTGCAAGTGGTGTTGCGCCAGGCGCCGTTGGCGGTCGAGCGCATTGACGTGCACGGCGTTGACGCGCTGGCGCAGCTGCAACAACGCTTCGACCCGCGGCACTATCGCCTCGACCTGTCGCGCGCCTCGCTGATGCATTTTGGCTACGCCGAGCAGCCGGGCGGCTACGTCGGCATTCTGCTGCTGCACCATATCCTGCTCGATCACACCGCCTTGCAAGTGCTGGTCGAAGAAATGAGCGCCAGCCTGGCCGGCACAGGCGCGCAGTTGCCGGACGCGGTGCAGTACCGCAATTACGTGGCCCAGGCGCGCCTGGGTGTCACGCAGGCACAACACGAAGCCTTTTTCAGCGACATGCTCGGCGACATCGATGAGCCGACGCTGGCGTTCGGTTTGCAGGACGTGAATGGCGACGGCAGCGGCATCGTCGAAGCGCATTTGCCATTGGAACCGGCACTCAGCCACGGCCTGCGTGAACAAGCGCGGCAACTGGGCGTGAGCACCGCCAGCCTGGTGCACCTGGCCTGGGCGCAGGTGTTGGCGCAAGTCTCCGGCCAGCAAGACGTGGTGTTCGGCACCGTGTTGCTGGGCCGCATGCAGGGCGGCGAGGGCGCCGACCGCGCGCTGGGGATGTTCATCAACACCTTGCCGTTGCGCGTCAGCCTCGGTGCCGTCAGCGTGCAAGCCGGCGTGCGCGCCACCCACGCGCGCCTGGCGCAGTTGCTTGGGCATGAACACGCCTCGCTGTCACTGGCCCAGCGTTGCAGTGGCGTACCGGGTTCGCTGCCGTTGTTCAGCACCTTGCTCAATTACCGTCACAGTGCGCCGGGCGAGGCGCCGGGCGACAGCCCGTTTGCGGCGTCCGGGATCGAGATTCTGAGTTCCGAAGAGCGCAGCAACTACCCGCTGGTGCTCAACGTCGACGACCTGGGCAGCGGCTTTGCGCTGACGGTGCAAGGCGTGGCCAGCGTGGATGTACAGCGCGTGGGCAACTATATGCTTACCGCGCTGGGCCACCTGGTGGCTGCGTTGCAGCAAGCGCCGACCACGGCCTTGCAGGCGGTGTCGATTCTGCCGGCAGGCGAGCGCCACCAACTGCTGGTCGACTTCAACGCCACCGCCCGCGAATACCCGTCGCAGCTCACCGTGCACCAGTTGTTCGAAGCCCAGGCCCTGGCGCGCCCCGAAGCTGTGGCGGCGGTGCATGGCGCCTTGTCCTTGAGTTATCGCGACCTCAATCGTCGCGCCAATCGCCTGGCCCATCACCTGATCAATCAAGGTGTGCAGCCCGGCGAAAGCGTGGCGATTGCACTGCCACGTTCGCTGGACTTACTTGTGTGCCAACTGGCGATCCTCAAGTGCGCAGCGGTGTATGTGCCACTGGACGTCAATGCCCCGCTCGAGCGCCAAGCCTTTATCGTGCAAGACAGCGGCGCGCATCGTGTACTCAATACCCTGGCCGACCTGAACCTGGACGCGCAGTCACCCCGCAACCCCGACTTGGCCCAGTCTTCGCAAAGCGTGGCGTACATCATGTACACCTCCGGCTCCACCGGCGCCCCCAAAGGCGTGCAAGTGCCGCACCGCGCCGTCTCGCGGCTGGTGCTGAACAACGGCTACGCCGATTTCAACGACCGCGACCGCGTAGCCTTTGCCTCCAACCCGGCGTTCGATGCCAGCACCCTCGACGTGTGGGCGCCGTTGCTCAATGGCGGTTGTGTGGTGGTGGTCGAGCATGCGGTGTTGCTGTCCCAGGCGGCGTTTGCCGCGCTGTTGCAAGAGCAAGCCGTCAGCGTGTTGTGGATGACGGCGGGTCTGTTCCATCAATACGCCGATGCGTTGCTGCCGGTGTTCCGCCAGTTGCGCTACCTGATCGTCGGCGGCGACGTGCTCGACCCGCAGGTGATCGGCCGCGTGCTCAAGCACGGCAAACCCCAGCATCTGCTCAATGGCTACGGGCCGACCGAAGCCACCACGTTCTCCACCACCTTTGAAATCACCGCGCTGGGCGAGGGCGGCATTCCGATTGGCCGGCCTATTGCGAATGCCCAGGCCTATGTGCTCGACGCGCGTCAGCAACCGCTGCCGCTGGGCGTGGTCGGCGAGCTATATATCGGCGGTGCCGGTGTGGCCAAGGGGTACTTGAACCAGCCGCAATTGACCGCTGAAAAGTTTATCCCGAACCCCTTCGGCGAAGGCCTGCTGTACCGCACCGGCGACCTGGCCAGTTGGCAGGCCGACGGCACTTTGCTGTACCAGGGGCGCAATGACCTGCAAGTGAAGATTCGCGGTTTCCGTATCGAGCCTGGCGAAATCGAAAGCTGCCTGGCCGCCTTCCCAGGCGTGAAAGACGCCGTGGTGCTGGCCCGTGAAGACGAGCCGGGCGACAAGCGCCTGGTGGCGTACTACACCGCCCAGGCTGCGTTGAATATCCAAGCACTGCGCGCCCACCTGCAAGGCCAGTTGCCGGACTACATGGTGCCGTCGGCCTATGTGTGGCTGGAGCTGCTGCCGCTGACCGCCAACGGCAAGCTCGACCGCAAGGGCTTGCCGGTGCCGGACCAGAGCGCGTTGCTCAGCCGCGGCTACGAGGCGCCGGAAGGCGAAGTGGAAACTCTGCTGGCGCAGATCTGGCAGGACGTGCTCAAGCTGGAACGCGTCGGGCGTCATGATCACTTCTTTGAGTTGGGCGGGCATTCGTTGCTGGCTGTCAGCCTGATTGAACGCATGCGCCAGGTCGGCCTGAGCTGTGACGTGCGCGTGTTGTTCAACCAGCCGAGCCTGGCAGCACTGGCGGCGGCAGTCGGCAGCGGCCGTGAAATTGTGGTGCCGGCCAATGGCATTCCAGCGGGTTGCACGCACATCACGCCGTCGATGCTGACCCTGGTGCAGCTCGACCAGACGGCTATCGACCGCATCGTCGCCAACGTCCCGGGCGGCGCCGCCAATGTGCAGGATATCTACCCGCTGGCGCCGTTGCAGGAAGGCATTCTTTATCACCATATCAGCGCCGAGCAGGGCGACCCGTACCTGCTGCAATCGCGCATGGCGTTTGACAGCCTGGAACGCTTGCACGCCTTTATGGGCGCACTGCAGCAGGTGGTGGCGCGTCACGACATCCTGCGCACCGGCGTGGTCTGGGAAGGCCTCGACAGCCCGGTGCAAGTGGTCTGGCGCGACGCGCAGCTGGTGGTACAGGCCGTGACGCTGGACCCGGCCGATGGCGGCATTATCGAGCAACTGCACGAGCGTTTTGATGCCCGTCACTATCGCCTGGACATCACCCAGGCGCCGCTGCTGCGCATGGTCTACGCCCAGGACCCGGCGAACAACCGGGTTGCGGCGATCCTGTTGTTCCACCACCTGGCGCTGGACCATACCGCCATGGAAGTGGTCGGCCAGGAGATGCGCGCGTTTCTGTTCAACCAGGCGGATGCATTGCCCGAAGCGGCGCCGTTTCGCAACTATGTCGCCCAGGCGCGCCTCGGTGTCAGCGTGGCCGAGCATGAGCAGTTCTTCCGCGACATGCTCGCCGAGGTCGATGAACCGACCTTGCCGTTTGGCGTGCAGGATGTGCAGGGCGATGGCCGCGATATCGAAGAGGCCGAGCTGCACCTGGACGCGGCACTGGCCGTGCGTGTGCGTGAACAGGCGCGGGCGCTGGGCGTCAGCGCAGCCAGCCTGATGCACCTGGCCTGGGCGCAAGTGTTGGGGCTGGTCGCCGGGCGTGATGATGTGGTGTTCGGCACTGTACTCATGGGCCGCATGCAGGCCGGTGAGGGCGCCGACCGCGCGTTGGGCATGTTCATCAACACCTTGCCGCTGCGTGTCGACGTAGCTGCTGGCGCCGCTGTCGCGGTCAAGGCCACCCATGCGCGCTTGAGCGCACTGCTCGGTCATGAGCACGCGTCCCTGGCACTCGCCCAGCGTTGCAGCGGGGTGCCGACGACGGTGCCGTTGTTCAGCGCGTTGCTCAATTACCGCCACAGCAGCCCCGGCGAAATGGCCCGCGATGGCCACGGCATCTGGGAGGGCGTGCAACTGCTGGGCGGCGAAGAACGCAGCAACTACCCACTGACCCTCAGCGTCGACGACTTTGGCGCAGGCTGTGGCGGCGCAGGCTTTGGCCTGAGCGTGCTGGCGCTGCCGCAGATCGGCGCCCAGCGCCTGTGTGGCTACATGCACAGCGCCGTGGAGCAACTGGTCGCGGCATTGGAAAACTCGGCACCCACCGGGCTGAATCACCTGCCGATTTTGCCCCCGGCAGAACGCGAAACCCTGTTGCGTGAATTCAATGCGACCGCTGCGGATTTCCCCACCGGGTTCACCGTGCACGGTGCCTTCGAAGCCCAGGTCGAACGCCAGCCCCACGCGATTGCCGTGCAGCAGGACGGTGAAGTCCTGACCTATCAGCAACTCAATCAGCGCGCCAACCAGTTGGCCCATCACCTGCTGGCGCTCGGCGTGCAGCCGGACGACCGCGTGGCTATCTGCTGCCGCCGTGGCCCGCAGATGCTGGTCGGGCTGCTGGGGATTCTCAAGGCCGGCGCGGGCTACGTGCCCATCGACCCGGCTTACCCCGCCGAGCGTATCGCCTACCTGCTGCAGGACAGCGCGCCGGTCGCGGTACTGGCTGAGCCAAGCACCCGTGATCTATTGGGTACGCAGGCCACGGTCGACCTGTTCGACGCACGCTTGCTGCACCCGTCTGTCGGCAACCCGCAACTGGCGAGCCTGACCCCGGCGCACCTGGCCTATGTGATCTACACCTCCGGCTCCACCGGCCAACCCAAAGGCGTGATGGTGGAACACCGCACCGTGGAAAACCTGGTGCACTGGCATTGCGAGGCCTTCGGCCTGGATGCGCGCAGCCACACCAGCAGCGTCGCCGGGTTTGGCTTCGACGCCATGGCCTGGGAAGTCTGGCCGGCACTCTGCGCAGGCGCCATCCTGCACCTGCCGCCTGCCCAGGTCGGCAATGAAAACATCGACGAACTGCTCGCCTGGTGGCTGGCGCAGCCACTGGACGTGAGCTTTCTGCCCACGCCAGTGGCCGAATACGCGTTCAGCCAGAACTTGCAGCATCCGACCTTGCGCATCCTGCTGATCGGCGGCGATCGCCTGCGCCAGTTCACCCACGAGCGACGTTTTGCGGTGATCAACAACTACGGGCCGACCGAAGCCACGGTGGTTGCCACCTCTGGCCGCGTGCGCGCCGGGCAGGCGCTGCATATCGGCCGGCCCATCGCGAATGCCAGTGTGTATGTGCTGGATGCGCAGTTGCGCCCGGTGCCGGTGGGTGTCGCCGGTGAGCTGTACGTGGGCGGCAGCGGCGTAGCGCGGGGCTATTTGAACCGCGCCGATTTGACCGCCGAACGCTTCCTGCAAGACCCGTTCAACAGCGGGCGCATGTACCGCACCGGCGACCTTGTGCGCTGGTTGCCCGATGGCAATATCGAGTACCTCGGTCGTAACGATGATCAGGTGAAAGTGCGCGGCGTACGCGTCGAACTCGGCGAAATCGAAAGCCGCCTGGCGGCATTGGACGGCGTCGCTGAAGCCGTGGTGTTGGTGCGTGAGGGTCGCCTGGTGGCCTGGTTCACTGAACAATACCCGCTGGCGATTGAAACCCTGCGTGCACAACTGCAAGCACAATTGCCCGAGGCGCTGGTGCCGGTGGCCTACGTCAAACTCGATGCGCTGCCGCTGACCGCCAACGGCAAGCTCGACCGCAAGGCCTTGCCACAGCCTGACCAGACCGCGCTGCTGAGCCGCGACTATGCGCCGCCGCAAGGCGAGGTGGAAACCACCCTGGCGCGGATCTGGGCCGAGGTGCTGCAGGTTGAGCAGGTCGGTCGCCATGACCACTTCTTCGAGCTGGGCGGCCATTCGTTGTTGGCCGTGAGCCTGATCGAGCGCATGCGCCAGGTCGGTCTCAGCTGTGACGTGCGCGTGCTGTTCAGCCAGCCAACTCTGGCTGCCCTGGCCGCCGCCGTGGGCAGTGGCCTGGAAGTGCAAGTGCCGGCCAACCGTATCGCCGCCGACTGCCAGCGCATCACCCCGGACATGTTGCCTTTGGTCGATCTCGACCAGTCGACGATTGATCAAGTGGTTGCCGGCGTGCCCGGTGGCGCGGCCAACGTGCAGGACATCTACCCGCTGGCACCGCTGCAGGAAGGCATTCTGTACCACTACATCACCGCCGAAAGCGGCGACCCGTACCTGCTGCAATCGCACCTGGCCTTCGACAGCGTCGAGCGTCTGAACGCTTTTGCCCAGGCGCTGCAACAGGTAATCAACCGGCATGACATCCTGCGCACGGGCGTGGTCTGGGAAGGCTTGGCGCAACCGCTGCAAGTGGTGTGGCGCCAGGCGCAGCTGAGTGTTGAGGAGCTGCATTTGCACGGCGATGTGCTGGCTGGCTTGCACGAGCGTTTCGACGCGCGGCGCTATCGCCTGGACATCAGCCAGGCACCGCTGATTCGCCTGATGTACGCCAACGACCCGGCCAACGGCCGCGTGGTGGTGGTGTTGCTTTATCACCATATCGCCCTCGACCACACCGCGTTCGACGTGGTGCTGCGGGAAATGCAGGGCTATTTGCTCGGCCACCCGGCACCCACGGCCGCGCCTATGCCGTACCGCAATTACGTGGCCCAGGCGCGTCTGGGGGTGAGCGAGCAGGCGCACGAAGGGTTCTTTCGCCAGATGCTCGGTGATGTCGATGAACCGACCTTGCCGTTCGGCTTGCAGGACGTGCGCGGCGACGGCAGTGCCATCCAGGAACACTGCCTGCACCTCGACGGCGACCTCAACCGGCGCCTGCGCAGCCAGGCCCGTTTGCTTGGCGTGAGCACGGCCAGCCTGTTCCACCTGGCTTGGGGTCAAGTGCTGGCGGCCACCTCGGGTCGCCACAGCGTGGTGTTCGGCACCGTGCTGGTCGGCCGCCTGCAAGGCGGCGAGGGCGCCGACCGCGCGCTGGGGGTGTTCATCAATACGTTGCCGCTGCGCCTGGATATCGACGAACAAGGCGCACGCGCTGCGGTACGTGCAACGCATGCACGGCTGACTGCATTGCTGGGGCATGAACACGCGTCCCTGGCCCTGGCCCAGCGTTGCAGCGGCGTAGCGGCACCGGCGCCGTTGTTCAGTTCGATGCTCAACTATCGCCATCGCGGCGCCGCGACGCGCTCGGCCGACGCGCAACAAGCCTGGGCAGGCATGCAGACGCTGGTCAACGACGGCCGCACCAACTACCCGCTGACATTGAACGTGGATGATTTGGGCGATGGCTACGACGTCACCGCCCTGGCGCAAACCGACGCGCAACGCGTGTGCGGTTATATGCAGATGGCCTTGTCCGGCTTGGTTGCCGCGTTGGAACAGGCGCCGCACCAGCCGCTCAATCGCCTGCCGATTCTGGGTGCCGAAGAGCGCCAGAAACTGCTGGTGGAGTTCAACGCCACCGCGGTCGACTACAACCTCGACCAAACCCTGCACGGAATGTTTGAGGCGCAGGTCGAGCGCACCCCGAATGCGCTGGCGGTCAAGGCCGGTGACAGGTTCCTGACCTATGGCGAGCTGAACACGCGCGCCAACCGGCTGGCCCATCACTTGCGCGAACTCGGTGTGCGACCGGATTCGCGCGTGGGCATTTGCGTCGAGCGTGGCCTGGAGATGGTTGTCGGCCTGTTCGCCATCCTCAAGGCCGGTGGCGGTTATGTGCCGCTGGACCCGGCGTATCCAGCCGAACGCATTGCCTACATGCTGCAAGACAGCGCACCGGTGGTGGTGCTGGCGCAAGGCGCAACCCGTGAGCTGCTGGGTGACGTGCCGGTGATCGATCTGGACCACGACACCTGGCAGCACCAGCCCGAGAGCAATCCGCATGTGCCGGGGCTGACTGCCCAGCACCAGGCCTACGTGATCTACACCTCCGGCTCCACCGGCCAGCCCAAAGGCGTGATCAACGAACACGCCGGGGTGGTCAACCGCCTGCTGTGGATGCAGGACGCCTACGGCCTCAACGCCGATGATGCGGTGCTGCAGAAAACCCCGTTCAGCTTCGACGTGTCGGTGTGGGAATTCTTCTGGCCGCTGTTCACTGGCGCGCGGCTGGTGATGGCGCGCCCGGGCGGCCACAAGGAACCGGCGTACCTGTGCGCGGTGATCGAAGCCGAACACATCACCACGCTGCACTTCGTGCCATCGATGCTGGAGGTATTCCTCGCCCATGGCGATGTCAGCCAGGCAGCCGGGCTGGTGCGCGTGATGTGCAGCGGCGAAGCCTTGCCGGGCAGCCTGGTGCGCCGCTTCAAAGCGCAATTGCCGGGGATCGGCCTGTACAACCTGTACGGTCCGACCGAAGCGGCGGTGGACGTGACCGCATGGAACTGCGCACGCCCTGACGTGCCGGACAACACCCCGATCGGCAAGCCGATTGCCAACACGCGCATGTACTTGCTGGATACGCAATTGCAGCCGGTGCCGCTGGGTGTGGTGGGCGAGTTGTTTATCGGCGGCGTGCAGGTGGCGCGCGGTTACCTGAACCGCCCAGAGTTGACCGCCGAGCGCTTCCTCGACGACCCGTTCCATGGCGGGCGCATGTACCGCACGGGGGACGTCGGGCGCTACCTGCCCGACGGCAATATCGAATACCTGGGCCGTAACGATGACCAGGTGAAGATCCGTGGCTTGCGCATCGAGCTGGGTGAGATCCAGGCGCGGCTGCTGGAGCATCCACAGGTCAACGAGGCCGCCGTGGTTGCCCGCGACGACCGACTGATCGCCTATTACACCGGCCTGCACACCGACATCGAACAGCTGCGCGCCCATCTGCTGCAGCACCTGCCGGATTTCATGGTGCCTGCGCTGTTCATGCACCTCGACGCACTGCCCCTGAGCCCCAACGGCAAGCTTGACCGCAAGGCCTTGCCTGCGCCGGGCATGGAAGCGCTGATCGTGCGTGAGTACGTGGCGCCGCAAGGCGACACCGAAATCCTCCTGGCCAGGCTCTGGGCGGAATTGCTCAAGGTGGAGCGGGTCGGGCGTGACGATAATTTCTTTGAACTGGGCGGGCACTCGCTGCTGGCCGTGAGCTTGATCGGGCGCCTGCGCCAGGAAGGCATGGAAGCCGACGTGCGGGCGCTGTTCGAGCAGCCGACACTGGCCGGCTACGCCGCCATAACTGAACGAATGGAGATCGTCCTGTGAGCATTTTTGAGCTGTTGGCGACGCTGAAAACCAAGGACATCCAACTGGCGCTCAAGGGCGAGCAGTTGTCGGTGCAAGGGAACAAACAGGCCTTGAGCGACCCGGCGATCCTCGCCGCGTTGCGTGAACATAAGCCGGCGCTGATCGAGTTGATCAAGGCCGGTGAGTATTCGGCGACCAAGGCCGGTGACGTCGAGGTGCCGGCCAATGGCATACCGCCGGGCGCGGTGCACATCACGCCGGGCATGCTCACGCTGTCGACGTTGAGCCAGGACGACATTGACCGCATCGTCGCGACAGTCGCGGGCGGTGTGGCGAATATCCAGGATATCTACCCGCTGGCGCCGTTGCAGGAAGGCATTCTGTTCCACCATGTGAGTGCCGAGCAGGGCGACCCCTATGTGATGCAGTCGCAGTTTGCGTTCGACAACCTGGCGCGTTTCGAGGCGTTTGCCCAAGCCCTGCAACGGGTGATGGACCGCCATGACATTCTGCGTACCGGCGTGGTCTGGGACGGTTTGCAGGAGCCGTCGCAAGTGGTGTGGCGCCAGGCGCAGCTGCCGGTGCAGGCCCTGGCGCTGGACCCGGCCGACGGCGATATCGCGGCGCAACTGCACGCGCGGTTCGATGCGCGCCACTATCGCCTCGACGTGACCCAGGCGCCGCTGTTGCGCCTGGTGCACGCGCACGATCCGGCCAACCAGCGCATCGTCGCCACCTTGCTGTTCCACCACATGGCCCTCGACCACAGCGCCCTCGAAGTGGTGTGCCACGAGATGCAGGCGTGCCTGCTGGGGCAGGGCGCGGCGCTCGGCCAGGCCGTGCCGTTTCGCAACTATGTGGCGCAGGCGCGGCTGGGGATCAGCGAGCAGGAACACGAAAGTTTCTTTCGCCAGATGCTCGGCGACATCAGCGAGCCGACCTTGCCGTTCGGCTTACAGGACGTGCAGGGCGATGCCCGTGGGATTGCCGAAGTCAGCCTGCCGTTGCCGCCGGCGCTGGGCCAGCGTTTGCGTGCGCAAGCCCGGCAACTGGGGGTGAGCGCCGCCAGCCTGTTCCATATGGGCTGGGCGCAGGTGCTGGGGGCGCTGGCCGGTAAAGCGCAGGTGGTGTTTGGCACGGTACTGATGGGCCGCATGCAGGGCAGCCATGACACGGATCGGGCGCTGGGGATTTTCATCAACACGCTGCCGTTTCGCGTGGATGTGGATGGCCAGGACGTGCGCGCCGGCGTCAAGGCCACTCACGCGCGGTTGACCACCTTGCTGCGCCACGAACACGCGGCGTTGGCCCTGGCCCAGCGCTGCAGCGGCGTGGTGGCGCCGACGCCATTGTTCAGTGCCTTGCTCAACTACCGTCACAGTGCCCCGGCCGCCAGTGCCGAAGCCGTATCGGCCTGGCAAGGTATCACCGCGCTCAGCGCCGAGGAACGCACCAACTATCCGCTGACCTTGAGCGTGGATGACCTCGGCGAGGGCTTTGGCTTGAGCTTGCTCGCCAGCACTCAGGTGGACCCGCAGCGCGTCTGCGCCTACCTGCAAACCGCGCTGGAAAACCTCGTGACTGCGCTGGAGCAGGCGCCACAGACACCGCTCAATCACGTTTCGGTAGTGCCTGCCGCCGAGCAACAACAGCTGCTGGACCAGTTCAACGCGACCCACGCCGACTTCCCCCAGGGCACCACGCTGCACGCGCGTATCGAGGCCCAGGCGGCCCGCACGCCCAGCGCCATCGCCGCCGTTTACCAAGGCCGGCAGCTGACCTACGCCGAGCTGAACCAGCAAGCCAACCTGCTGGCCCATCACCTGCTGGCGCTGGGGGTCAAGCCCGACGACCGCGTCGCCATCGTCGCCCGCCGTGGCCTGGACACCCTGGCCGGGCTGCTGGCGATTCTCAAGGCCGGCGCCTGCTACGTGCCGGTCGACCCGTCGCACCCGGCCGAGCGCCTGAATTACCTGCTGACCGACAGCGCGCCGGTGGCGGTGCTGACCCAGCAGTCGCTGCTGGAGCGCCTGCCCGCGCTGGACGTGCCGGTGATAGACCTGGACCGCTTCACCTGGCAGCACCACTCGGCGAGCAACCCCAGGGTCAATGTCACGCCCTCGAACCTCGCCTATGTGATCTACACCTCCGGCTCCACCGGTCTGCCCAAAGGCGTGATGGTCGAACACCACACCGTGGCCAACCTGGTCGACTGGCATTGCCGCGCCTTTGACCTGTGCGCCGGGCGCCACACGGCCAGCGTCGCCGGTTTCGGCTTTGATGCGATGGCCTGGGAAGTGTGGCCGGCGCTGTGTGTCGGCGCGACCTTGCACCTGCCACCGGCCAACGACGGTGCCGAAGACATCGACGCCTTGCTCGCCTGGTGGTGCGCGCAACCGTTGGACGTGTGCTTCCTGCCAACGCCGGTGGCCGAGTACGCCTTTAGCCAACAGATCGAACACCCGACGTTGCGCACCTTGCTGATCGGCGGTGATCGCCTGCGCCAGTTCGCGCGCGCCCAGCGTTTCGAGCTGATCAACAACTACGGCCCGACGGAGGCCACCGTGGTCGCCACCTCCGGCAAGGTCGAGGCGGGCCAGCCGTTGCATATCGGCAAGCCTATCGCGAATGCCACGGTGTACCTGCTGGACGAGCAGCAGCGGCCGGTGCCGTTGGGTGTGGCCGGTGAGCTGTATGTGGGCGGCAAGGGCGTGGCGCGTGGTTACTTGAATCGCCCGGAGCTGACCGCCGAACGCTTCCTGCAAGACCCGTTCAATGCGGGCCGCATGTACCGCACCGGCGACCTCGCGCGTTGGCTGCCGGACGGCAACATTGAGTATTTGGGGCGTAATGACGACCAGGTGAAGATCCGTGGCGTGCGCATCGAATTGGGCGAAATCGAAACCCAGCTCAACCAGTTGCCCGGCATTCAGGAAGCCGTGGTGTTGGTGCGTGACGAGCGGCTGGTGGCGTACTTCACTGAAAACCCGCAGCTCGACCCGCTGGCGGTCGGTGATATCCGCGCCCACCTGGTGGCGCACCTGCCGGACTATATGGTCCCGGTTGCCTACGTGAAGCTCGATGCGTTGCCGCTCACTGCCAATGGCAAGCTCGACCGCAAGGCCTTGCCGGCGCCGGACATGGCCGCGGTCTTTACCCGCGAGTACGAAGCGCCCCAGGGCGAGATCGAAAGCGTCCTGGCGCAGATCTGGGCCGATGTACTGCACGTCGCGCGCGTCGGGCGTCGCGACCATTTCTTCGAACTGGGCGGCCACTCGCTGCTGGCAATGCGCATGGTTTCCCAAGTGCGCCAGCGCCTGGGTGTCGAGTTGATCCTCGGCGACCTGTTTGCGAATGCCGAGCTGGCGGCCGTGGCTGAAGTGCTGGCCCAATCCGGGCGCAGCACCTTGCCGGATATTCTGCCGGCCAACCGTGAGGACGACGTGCCGTTGTCGTTCGCTCAGCAGCGCCTGTGGTTCCTGGCGCTGATGGAAGGCGCCAACACCGCCTACAACATTCCTATCGGCCTGCGCCTGCGTGGGCAGCTGCACGTCGAGGCGCTGCAACGGGCGCTGGCGCGTATCGTCGCGCGTCACGAAACCCTGCGCAGTCGTTTTGCCCAGCACGGCGACGACGCCAAGGTGCTGATCGTGCCCGCCGAAGACGTGCTGCCGCTGCAAGTGCAGGACCTGCGCCGCCACCCGCAACCGCAGCAGGCGCTGGACGCCTTGATCCACGGCGAAGCCTCGGCACCGTTCGACCTGGAGCGCGGCCCGTTGCTGCGTGGGCGCCTGGTGGTGATGGCCGACGATCACCATGTGCTGTTGCTGACCTTGCACCATATCGTCTCCGATGGTTGGTCGATGGGCGTGCTGACCCGCGAGCTGATGGCGTTGTACCAAGCCTTCAGCCACGGCCTGCCTGACCCGTTGCCGGCGTTGGCGATCCAGTACGGCGACTTCGCCGTGTGGCAGCGTTTGTGGCTCAGCGGTGAAGTGTTGCAGCGCCAGAGCAGCTATTGGCAAACCGCCCTGGCGGGGGCGCCGGCCTTGCTCGCCTTGCCCACCGACCGACCGCGCCCTGCGCAACAGGACTACGCCGGCAGCAGCGTCGAAGTGCGCCTGGATGAACGCCTGACCGCTGGGCTCAAGGCCTTGAGCCAACGCCATGGCACCACGCTGTACATGACCTTGATGACGGCCTGGGCCGCGTTGCTGGCGCGGCTGTCCGGGCAGTCGGACCTGGTGATCGGCTCGCCGGTGGCCAACCGCACGCGCAGCGAAGTCGAAGGGTTGATCGGCTTGTTCGTCAACACCCTGGCGGTGCGCATCGACACCTCGGGCGAGTTGAGCACCGAGGCGTTGTTGGCGCGGGTCAAGGCGCTGACGCTGCAAGCCCAGGCCCATCAGGATCTGCCGTTCGAACAAGTGGTGGAAATCACCCGGCCGGTGCGCAGCCTGGCCCATAGCCCGTTGTTCCAGACCCTGCTGAGCTGGCAGGACAGCAGCGCGCCGACCCTGGCGCTGGGCGACCTGGCCTTGGAAGGCATTGTCGAGAACAGCCACTTTGCCAAGTTCGATTTGTCGCTGAACCTCGGCGAAGTGCAGGGCAGCATTCTCGGCGCGCTCGAATATGCGTTGGCCTTGTTTGATGAGTCGACCGTGCAGCGCTACGTCGGCTATTTCACCCGCGTGTTGCAGGCGATGGTCGATAACGACCAGGCGGTGCTTGAGCATGCGCCGCTGCTGGATGAGCGTGAGCGCCAGCACCTGCTGGTGGATTTCAACGCCACCGAGGTGAACTACAACCTCGACCAGACCTTGCACGGCCTGTTCGAAGCGCAGGTGCAGCGCACGCCGGACGCGATTGCCGTCAAGGCGGGCACGCAGCAACTGACCTATGCCGAACTCAACGCACAGGCCAACCAGTTGGCCCATCACCTGCTGGCGCTGGGCGTGCAGGCGGATTCACGGGTAGCGATCTGCGTGGAGCGTGGCCTTGGGATGGTGGTCGGGCTGTACGCGATTCTCAAGGCCGGCGCCGCTTATGTGCCGCTGGACCCGGCGTACCCGCTGGACCGCCTGGCCTACATGCTGGAGGACAGTGCGCCGGTTGTGGTGCTGGCCCAGGGTGCTACGCGCGAGTTGCTCGGCGCGGTGCCGGTGGTCGATCTGGACAGGCCTTGCTGGCAGCAGCAACCTGTCGACAACCCCGACGTAGCGGGCGTGGCCGCGTATGTCATCTACACCTCGGGCTCCACTGGGCAGCCCAAGGGTGTGATCAACGACCACCGTGGCGTGGTCAACCGCCTGCTGTGGATGCAGGACGAATACGGCCTCACGGCGCACGACTCGGTGCTGCAGAAAACCCCGTTCAGCTTCGACGTGTCGGTGTGGGAATTCTTCTGGCCGCTGTTCACCGGCGCACGCCTGGTGATGGCGCGCCCAGGCGGGCATAAAGAACCGGAGTACCTGTGTGATGTGATCGAGGCGGAGCAGATCACCACGCTGCACTTTGTACCGTCGATGCTTGATGTATTCCTCGCCCATGGCGATGTGAGCCAGGCAGCCGGGCTGGTGCGCGTGATGTGCAGCGGCGAAGCTTTGCCAGGCAGCCTGGTGCGGCGCTTCAAGCAGCAGTTGCCGGGCAGTGCATTGCATAACCTGTATGGTCCGACCGAGGCCGCCGTCGACGTTACTGCGTGGAATTGCGCAGGCATTGACGTGCCGGACAACACGCCAATCGGCAAACCCATCGCCAATACGCGCATGTACGTGCTCGACAGCCAGTTGCAGCCGGTGCCGCTGGGCGTGGTCGGTGAGCTGTTTATTGGTGGCGTGCAAGTGGCGCGCGGGTATCTGAACCGGCCGGAGCTGACTGCCGAACGTTTCCTCGATGACCCGTTTACCCAGGGGCGCATGTACCGCACCGGTGACGTCGGGCGCTATTTGCCGTACGGCACTCTCGAGTACCTGGGGCGCAATGACGACCAGGTGAAGATCCGTGGCTTGCGTATTGAACTGGGGGAAATCCAGGCGCGGCTGACCGAGTTCCCGTCGGTCAATGAAGCCGCCGTGGTCGCCCGCGAGCAACGGCTGGTGGCGTACTACACCGGCGTACACAGCGACATCGACGCGCTGCGCAGCCATCTGCTGCAGCACTTGCCGGAATTTATGGTGCCGGCGGTGTTCGTGCATCTCGACGCGTTGCCGCTGAGCCCCAACGGCAAACTCGACCGTAAGGCCTTGCCCGAACCGGGGCTGGATTCGGTGGTGGTACACGAATACGAAGCGCCCCAGGGCGACACGGAAATTGCCTTGGCCAGCCTCTGGGCCGAGTTGCTCAATGTGGAACGCGTAGGCCGTCACGACAACTTCTTCGAGCTGGGCGGGCACTCGTTGCTGGCTGTCAGCTTGATGGGGCGTATGCGCCGGCTCGGGTTGTCGGCGGATGTGAAGGTGCTGTTTGGCCAACCGACACTCTCGGCCCTGGCGGCGGCACTGGGCGGCGGTCGCGAAGTGGCGGTGCCGGCCAATGGCATTGCCGCCGACTGCACGCAGATCACGCCGGCCATGCTGCCATTGATTCAACTGGACCAGGCGGCCATCGACCGACTCGTCGCCTGCATCCCTGGCGGCGCGGCGAATGTGCAGGACATCTACCCGCTGGCGCCGTTGCAGGCCGGCATTCTCTATCACCATCGGGCCGTAGCGACCGGCGATGCGTACCTGTTGCAGGCGCAGTTTGCCTTCGACAGCCTGTTGCGCCTGGAGGCGTTCGCCCGTGCATTGCAGGCGGTGGTCCAGCGCCATGACGTGCTGCGCTCATCGTTCCATTGGGATGGCCTGCATGAGCCGGTGCAGGTGGTTTGGCGTGAAGCCAGGCTGAGCGTCGAAACCGGCCCGTTGCCGGAGCGTCTCGACCTGGCCCAAGCGCCGCTGATGCGCCTGGTTTATGTGCAAGAGCCGCAGCGTGTGGTGGCGACGTTGCTGTTCCATCACCTGGTGATGGACCACATAGCGCTGGATATCCTGCAGCATGAAATGCAGGCCTTCCTGCTCGGTCGTGAGGGTGAGCTGGGTGCGGCGGTGCCGTATCGCAATTACGTCGCCCAGACCCGTTTGGGTGCAGACGACCACGAAGCGTTCTTCCGCGAAATGCTGGGTGAGGTTGACGAGCCGACCACTGTCGACAACCTGGGCGTCGATGAACAGGCGCATCTGCCGATTGACCCGCAGTTGAGCCAGCGCCTGCGCACCCAGGCGCGCCATGCGGGTGTGAGTGCCGCCAGCCTGATGCACTTGGCCTGGGCGCAGGTGTTGGGCAAAGTCAGCGGCCGCGAGCAGGTGGTGTTCGGCACTGTGATGCTCGGCCGCCTGCAAGGTGGCGAAGGCGCTGAGCGAGCCATGGGCGTATTCATCAACACCTTGCCGTTGCGTGTCGACCTGGGTGAGCAGTCGGTGCGTAGCGCATTGCGCGCCACCCATGCGCGCCTGACCCAACTGCTCAGCCATGAACATGCACCGCTGGCCCTGGCTCAGCGCTGCAGCGCGGTGCCGGTGGCCACGCCGTTGTTTAACGTGCTGTTCAACTACCGTCACAGTGCGCCGCAACAGGGCGCCGTGGCCGAGGCATGGCAGGGCATTCAACTGCTGAAAACCGAGGAACACACCAATTACGGGTTGTCGGTGAGTGTCGATGACCTCGGTGAGGGCTTCAGCCTGGAAGCCACGGGGCAGGGCGCCCGGCGTGTGTGTGGCTACTTGCAAGTCGCCGTGGAGCAATTGGTTGAGGCGCTGGAGCACAACACTGAAAGCGCGATCAGTTGCTTGCCGATTCTGCCTGCTGCCGAGCGTAAGCAGCTGTCGGCGTTCAACGCGACTGCCCGTGCGTTCCCCCGTGAACACACGGTGCAGCGGCTGTTTGAAGCCCAGGCGCTGGCGCGCCCTGACGCCGTGGCGGTACTGCACGGCGAGCAGGCGTGGAGCTACGGTGAATTGAACACCCGCGCCAACCGTCTGGCCCATCACCTGTTGAGCCTGGGCGTGCGGCCCGCCGACACGCTGGCGATCCTGCTGCCGCGCTCTATGGATCTACTGGTCAGCCAGCTGGCCGTGCTCAAGTGCGCGGCGGCGTATGTACCGCTGGATATCAACGCGCCCACCGAGCGTCAGGGTTTTATGCTGCAGGACAGCGGCGCGGCCCTTTTGTTGACCCGCAGTGAAGCAGTCGTCGAGTACTCGGCACAGCGCCTGGACCTCGACACCCTTACCCTCGACACCCTGACCCTCGACCCGCAACCGAGCCACAACCCGGATTTGTCGCAGTCTTCGGACAGCGTGGCGTACATCATGTACACCTCCGGCTCCACCGGCACGCCCAAGGGCGTGTTGGTGCCGCATCGCGGTATCACGCGGCTGGTGCTCAACAACGGTTACGCCGACTTCAATGCGGCCGACCGCGTGGCCTTCGCCTCCAACCCGGCGTTCGACGCCAGCACCATGGACGTGTGGGGCCCATTGCTCAACGGCGGCCAGGTGCAGGTGATCGACCACGCGACTTTGCTCGACCCGCGCGCCTTTGGCACTGCGCTGCAAGGCGCGACGGTGCTGTTTGTGACCACGGCGCTGTTCAACCAATACGTGCAGATGATTCCCGAGGCGCTGGCCGGCTTGCGCATCCTGCTGTGCGGCGGTGAGCGTGCCGACCCGGCGGCGTTCCGCACGCTGCTGGCCCAGGCACCGGCGTTGCGTCTGGTGCATTGCTACGGGCCGACGGAAACCACCACCTACGCCACCACTTATGAAGTGCGCACGCTTGCCGCAGGCGCCGACAGCGTGCCGGTGGGGCGGCCGATCTCCAACACGCAAATCCATGTGCTGGATGCGCAGCTGCAGCCGGTGCCGGTGGGTGTGACTGGTGAAATCTGCATCGGCGGCGACGGCGTGGCCAAGGGTTATTTGAACCGGCCCGAGCTGACGGCCGAGAAATTTGTACAAGACCCGCTCAACCCAGGCGCCTTGATGTACCGCACCGGCGACCTCGGCCGCTGGACGGCGCAGGGCTTGCTGGAGTGCATCGGGCGCAATGACGATCAGGTCAAGATCCGTGGTTTCCGCATTGAGCTGGGCGAGGTGGAGGCGCGCCTGGCGACCTGTGCGGGGATTCAGGAGGTGGTGGTGCTGGCGCGTGAAGACGTGCCGGGTGACAAGCGCCTGGTGGCGTATTTCACCTGGGCGGGCGAACCCGCAGAGGTCGACAGCGTGCGTGCCCACCTGCACAGCCAATTGCCGGATTACATGCTGCCGTCGGCCTATGTAGCGCTTGAGCAGTTGCCGCTGACGGCCAACGGCAAAATCGACCGCAAAGCCTTGCCGGTGCCGGCCCTGGAGGCGTTGCACCGGCGAGATTTCGAAGCGCCGGCCGATGCGCTGGAACAGACCCTGGCGCAACTGTGGGCCGAGGTGTTGAAGCTGGAGCAGGTCGGGCGGCATGACAGTTTCTTCGAGCTGGGCGGGCATTCGTTGCTGGCGATTCGACTGGTCAACCTGCTGGAAGAGGCGGGGTTGCAGGTGTCGCTGGCGGAGCTGTTCCAGCATGCCAGCGTGGCCTCCGTGGCCGCGATGCTGCACCAGCGCACGGATGAGCCGGTGCGCGACAGTTCGGTGATTACCGTGCGCAGCAGCGGTTCGCAGCCGCCGCTGTTTTTAGTCCACGAGTTCAGCGGCATGGATGTGTACTTCCCGGCGCTGGGCCAGCACCTGCCCGGTGACTACCCGATCTATGGCCTGCCGGGCGCGGCGCTTGGCGAGTCGCACCTGGACACCATGGAAGGCCTGGCAGCGCGCCTGGTCGGGTTGATTCGTGGCCTGCAACCCCATGGGCCGTACCGGCTGGCGGGTTGGTCGTTTGGCGGGGTGTTGGCGTATGAAGTGGCGATGCAATTGCTTGGGCTGGATGAGCCGGTGGCGTTTCTCGGTTTGATCGACAGCTACGTGCCGCGCATGACCGACCAGGGCAAGGCGCGCTGGAGCGGGCCGGATGCGCTCAAGCGGCATCTGCTGCTGCAGTGCACGGCGTATTGGAACGCACAGGGAGGTGTGGATGAGCTGGCGAGCCTTGAACAACTGGAGGCGGGCATTGGACAGCTGGACTTTGCAGGTCTGCTGCAACGCTGTCGCGATGAAGGTCTGCTGTACGCGCAAATGGCGGCGGCGACGGACGCGGACCTCTTGAGTTTTATCCAACGTGAGGTGGGGCACGGGCATGCGCTGGCGCATTACAGCCTGTTCCCACTGCCGGTGGCGGTGCATCTGTTCAGCGCGCAGGAGCGGCCCACCGAGTTGTCGCGCCGTCGTGTTTCGCTGGGTTGGGAGGACGCGCTGGCGCCGGGGCAATTGCGCCAAGTGGAAGTGCCAGGCGATCACCAGAGCATGATGCAGGCGCCGCATATCCAGGCGTTGGGGCGTGCGATGTCTGAGGCGCTGGCGGTGGGTGTGCCGGTCGCCGAGGCGGCGTATCAACCGCTGTTGCGCATTCAGAGTGGGCGAGCAGGCTATGCGCCGGTGTTCTGTGTGCCAGGGGCCGGGGACAGCGTTACCGGTTATGTGGGCTTGAGCGAGGCACTCGGGCGTGACTGGCCTTTGTTTGGCTTGCAGCCGCGCGGGCTGGATGGCGAGGCGGTGCCCCATAGCCAGGTGGAGGCGGCGGCGCAGTGTTATCTGGCGGCGCTGACGCAGGAGTGCCCCCGGGGGCCGGTGCATCTGGTAGGGCATTCGTTCGGCGGCTGGGTCGCGCTGGAGCTGGCGCTGCGGTTGCAGGCGCAGGGCCGTGAGGTGGCGTCGTTGACGGTGATTGACAGTGAAGCGCCAGGCGGCGCGGGGCGGCCTTACACGACGACGGCGGCGTTGCTGCGCTTGATCGAGGCGATGCAGCTGGCAGCTGGACAGTCGCTGGGCATCGACCTGGTGGATTTTGCCGAGCGTGATGAGGTGGAGCAGCGCACGGGCTTGCATGCGGGGATGGTAGCGGTGGGGTTGTTGCCGGGGCGTGCCTCGGTTGACGCGATGGACGGCCCGGCGCGCACCTATGCGGCGGCGTTGCGCACCGTGTATCGGCCGCAGCAGCGTTACCACGGGGTGGTGCGGTTGGTGTTGGCTGAGGATCCTTCGCTGGATGCCGCCGGGAATCAGCGCGAGCAGGGGGTGATGATTGAAGGCTGGCGGCGGCAGGGCAGTGGGTTGCAGGTTTGGTATGGGCCGGGGAATCACTTTACGTTGCTCAAGGCGCCGAATGTGGTGGCGTTGTCGCGGTGGTGGCTTGAGGGTGTGGTGATTGGGGAGGTGGTGTCGTGAGGGGTGAACACCGGTCCACATGTGGGACCTGTCTGGGGGACATATCCGTTGCTGCGGTAACGGCGGCTTATGGTTCCGCTCTTACAGCGGCTCACTTTTTGAAGGACCAAAAAGTAAGCAAAAAGTCCTCGCCCCACCACTCGGCACCTCGCCTAGGCTCGGTGTGCCCGCCCGCAGGCTTGAATCCGTGGGCCGCCGCGATGGGCCATCCTTGGCCCAGCGCGGCTAACCCGGCGTCCTGCCGGGTTACCCACGGATTCAAGCCTGCGGGCGGCCAGCGTGGTTTAACGGGGCGCTTGAGATCAAAAGCCAGATCAAGATCAACAGCAGATCCAAAGCCGAGTCATCCGTTCCTGATGCATGGAGATCCAAATGTGGGAGCTGGCTTGCCTGCGATAGCGGTGTATCAGTCAAGCACTTTGTGACTGACAGTCTGCAATCGCAGGCAAGCCAGCTCCCACACTAAAGCGTGTTAGCTGTAGGTCCTCTTCATCTTTTTATGGTCATTTATGGAAAAGTCAAAGTTTCGCAAACTCGGAATGCTCGCGGTGTTGGCGGTTGCCATTGGCCTTGTCGTGTACACGGTGCAAGCACCCGCCGATGCCCCGCAATACCTCACCGCCACGGCTGAACGCGGTGATATTGAAAACGCGGTGTTAGCCACCGGCCTGCTTGAAGGTGTCAAGCAAGTTGACGTCGGCGCCCAGGTGTCCGGGCAGTTGAAGTCGCTCAAGGTCAAGGTCGGCGACAAGGTGAAAAAGGGCCAGTGGCTCGCCGAAATCGACCCGCTGATCCTGCAGAACACCCTGCGCAAAGCCCAGGTGGATGAGGAAAACCTGCAGGCCCAGCGCCGGGCGACGGCGGCGCAGCTCAAGCAGGCCAAGTCCGTCTATGAACGCTACAAAGGTTTGCAGGTTGACGAGTCGGTTTCGCGTCAGGATTTCGAGGATGCCGAGTCAACCTTTCAGGTGCAGCAGGCCAACTTGTTGTCCTTGGACGCGCAGATCAAAAGCGCGCATATCCAGATCGACACCGCCAAGGTCAACCTGGCCTATACGCGCATTGTCGCGCCCATCGACGGCGATGTGGTCGGCATTGTCACCCAGGAAGGCCAGACCGTGATCGCCAGCCAGTTGGCGCCGGTACTGCTCAAGCTGGCGGACCTGGACACCATGACCGTCAAGGCCCAGGTGTCTGAGGCGGATGTGATTCATATCAGCCCCGGCCAGCAGGTGTATTTCACCATCCTCGGCGAGGCCGACAAGCGTTACTACGCCAAGCTGCGCGGCACGGAGCCAGCGCCGCAGAACTTCCTTGAAACCCAGACCGCCGGCACGCCGAAGCAGAACACCGCGGTGTTCTACAACGCGTTGTTCGACGTGCCCAACCCCGACCACCGCCTGCGCATCGCCATGACCGCCCAAGTGCGTATTGTGCTCGACACCGCCCAGGCCGCGTTGATGGTGCCGGTGGCGGCACTTGGCGCGCGCAATGCCGATGGCAGCTATTCGCTGCGCGTGCTCGACGCCAAGGGCAAAGCCATGTCGCGCACTGTGAAGACCGGGATCAACAACAACGTCAAAGTGCAGATTCTGGACGGCCTGGCCGAAGGCGATAAAGTCGTGATCGGCGACGCCACGCCTGCTGTGGCGGGGAGTTGAGCCATGACCCAACCCCTGTTGGAACTCAAGGGCATCACCCGCAGTTTCATGGCTGGCGAACGCGAATTCATTGCGCTCAAAGGCATCGACCTGACGATTCATGCCGGGGAAATGGTCGCGATTATCGGCGCTTCCGGCTCGGGTAAGTCGACCCTGATGAACATCCTCGGCGGCCTGGATTACGCCACTGCCGGCAGCTACAAGATCAATGGCATCGAAACCCGTTCGCTGGGCGATGAACAGTTGGCGGAACTGCGCCGCGATTACTTCGGGTTTATCTTCCAGCGCTACCATTTGCTCGCGCACCTGAGTGCCTTGCACAACGTCGAAATGCCGGCGATCTATGCGGGCACGCCGGAGACTCAACGCCACAGCCGCGCGCGCGAGTTGCTCACGCGCCTGGGTCTGGCGGGGCACACGACTCATCGGCCGAGCCAGCTTTCCGGTGGCCAGCAGCAGCGTGTGAGTATTGCCCGTGCGTTGATGAACGGCGGTGAAGTGATCCTCGCCGACGAACCCACCGGTGCCCTCGACACCCTCAGCGGCAAGGAGGTGATGCGCATCCTCGCCGAGCTGCACGCGGCCGGGCACACGGTGATTATCGTCACCCACGACCCCAAGGTGGCGGCGAATGCCCAGCGCATTGTCGAGGTGTGCGACGGCGAGATTGTCAGCGACAAGGCCAACGACAGCGTCGGCCTGGAGCTGCCCGGCGAGGCCCCGATCGAAACCCGACGCAGCGGCGCACGCCGGCTGGTGGCGAGCCTGGGGTTGTTCAAGGAAGCCTTCAACATGGCCTGGGTCGCGCTGATTTCCCATCGCATGCGCACCTTGCTGACCATGCTCGGGATTGTCATCGGCATCACCTCGGTGGTGTCGATCTCGGCCATCGGTGAGGGCGCCAAGCGCTATGTGCTCAAGGACATCCAGGCGATCGGCAGCAACACCATCGATATCTTTTCCGGCACCAGCTTTGGTGACAGCCGCGCGTCAGCCATCGAGACGTTGATGCCCTCGGATGTGGAGGCGTTGAACCAACTGTATTACGTCGACAGCGCCACCCCGGTGGTGGGTCGTAACCTGCTGCTGCGTTTTGGCAATATCGACCTGGATGCGCAGGTCAATGGCGTCAGCGACCGCTACTTCAAGGTCAAAGGGTTGAAGCTGGAGGCCGGGATCGCCTTCAGTGAAAGCGACGCGCGACGCCAGGCCCAGGTGGTGGTGATCGACCACAACACCCGGCACCGCCTGTTCGGCCCGAATGTCGACCCGTTGGGCCAGGTGATCCTGGTGGGCAACCTGCCGTGCACGGTGATTGGCGTGACGGCCGACAACAAAAACATGTTCGCCGCCAGCAAGGCGCTGAACGTGTGGGTGCCTTACGAAACCGCGGCGGGGCGGCTTCTGGGCCAGCGTCATCTGGACAGCATCACCGTGCGGATCAAGGATGGCCAGCCGAGCAAGGTGGTGGAAGACAACGTCAATAAACTCATGCTGCAACGCCATGGCACCAAGGACTTCTTTACCAACAACCTCGACAGCATCATGCAGACGGTGCAGAAAACCAGCCGCTCCCTGGCACTGCTGTTGTCGCTGATCGCGGTGATCTCGTTGCTGGTGGGCGGTATCGGCGTGATGAACATCATGCTGGTGTCGGTGACCGAGCGCACCCGCGAAATTGGTATTCGCATGGCGGTGGGCGCACGGCAATCGGATATTCGCCAGCAGTTTCTGGTGGAGGCGGTGATGGTGTGTCTGATCGGCGGGATGATCGGGATCTCGCTGTCGTTCGCGATCGGTTATCTGTTTTCGTTGTTTGTGAAGGAGTGGGAGATGGTGTTCTCCCTGGGCTCGATCATCACCGCGTTTGCCTGCTCGACGATGATCGGCATTGTGTTTGGTTTTGTGCCGGCCAGGAATGCGGCGCGGCTGGACCCGATTGAGGCGTTGGCCAGGGACTGATTTGTCCCTGGCAACACACATGAACTGTGGGAGCAGGCAAGCCAGCTCCCACAGGGTTTGTGGTGATTTACAGGGGGGTGGTTGGACCTTCGTCCGTCGCATACATCCACCGCAACAACGAATGCCGCCCGCTGATCCCCAGCTTGATCGCCGCGCGCTTGAGGTAACTTTCGATGGTGTTGACCTTCAGCGCCAGTTGCTCCGCCAGCTCCGGCGCAGTGCGCCCGGCCAGCAGGCCGACGCACACTTCAAGCTCACGCTTGGACAGGGTCAGCCCCGATTGCACCAGGCGTTCTTCGATGCGGCGGCGCAGGGTTTCGAGGCCTTGGCTTTCCGGCACCAGCGGTTCGCTGTTCGGGTGGCACGGCTGGATCGCGGTGATGTGTTTTTCCACCATGGGCAGCAACAGCGTGGAGAAGTCCTGCAGCATGCTGCGTTCCTGCGCTGAGAAACTCTCGGAGTGGTGCGCGCGGTACACCGACAGCACGTAGCGCATGTCGTCCTTGCGGCGCGTGAGGTGCAGTTGCGCGGCGGGTTGCTCTTCACCTAAAGCCACCACCGAATCGGTGTAGACCGGGCTGATCAGGCGCCGGGTTTGGCCTTCGGCGCTCACCCGTAATTGGGTGATATGGGTGGCGTCCACTGCCAGTTGGGTGAGGATCAGATCATGCAGCATACGTGGGAAGTGGCGACTGCCGGTGCTGGCGATGACCTTGCCTATATGTGGGAACAGGTGTGAGTTCATCAATTCGTCCATGAGTTTCGAGTGTAGGTATCCAGCCTTATAGCGACGGGGGTTAAGAAGGTAGCGTGTATGAATAACCTACAGTGATAGTGCTCCCGCCGAGACGTATGCTAGTACAGCATCGCGAGATGAGGGGGATCCAATCTGGAAAAAATCAGATTAAAAACGCATAAGGATGGTCGGACCTGTCCGACCATCCTGCGTGGGAAAGCATTACCTGGCGCGTAGGCCTTATTTTACGGCGTGCTCTTCTATCCTCGCCTGACGTGGCGCGGCGCGGGCGCATTTGGCCAGCGCCTGCTGCACATCCGCGAGCAGGTCGGCGATGTCCTCAAGCCCGACCGATAAACGCACCAGGCCTTCGCTGATACCGTGCTGCGCGCGCTCCTCTGGGGTGTAAGTGGAGTGAGTCATGCTGGCGGGGTGCTGGGCCAGTGATTCGGCATCGCCGAGGCTGACCGCGCGGGTGAAGAGCTTCAGGGCATTCATGAAGCGCCGTCCCGTTTCAATCCCGCCCTTGAGCTCAAAGGCGATCATGCCGCCGGACTGCCTCATCTGCCGCGCCGCCAGTTCGTATTGTGGGAAAGAACGCAGGCCAGGGTAGGTCACCCATTGCACCATCGGGTGCGCCTGCAAGGCTTCGGCCACTGCCTGGGCATTGCTGCAATGGCGATCCATGCGCAGGGCCAGGGTCTTGAGGCCGCGCATCAGCAAGGATGCATCCTGGGGCGACATCACCGCACCGGTGAGGTCCTTGAGCCCTTGCAGACGGATGCGTTGCGCCAAGGCGTGGTTGCTTACGGCAATACCCGCGGTGATATCGCCATGGCCGCTGAGGTACTTGGTGGCCGAATGCACCACCACGTCAGCCCCCAGCTCCAGCGGCCGTTGCAGGTACGGCGTGCAATAGGTGTTGTCGACCACCACGGTGATGTTGGGTTGCGCGTGGGCGAGCTGGGCCACGGCGGCGATGTCCACCAGGCGCAGGTTGGGGTTGGCCGGCGTCTCGCAGTAGATCATGCGCGTGGCGGGCGACAGTGCCGCGCGCAAGGCGGCGAGGTCGGTGAGGTCGACATGGCGCACCTTGATGCCGAATTCGCCAATGCCGTGGTGCAGCAGGGCGAAGGTGCAGCCGTAGAGAGTCTGGCTGACGATTACTTCGTCGCCTGGGCGCAACAGGGTCCAGAACGTCGCCGCAATGGCGCCCATGCCGGAGCTGAAGGCCACGGCCGCCTCGCCGTTTTCCAGGGTGGCCATGCGTGATTCGAGCAGGGCCAGGGTCGGGTTGGAAATACGTGTGTAGAAGTGCCCGCTGGCTTCACCGGCAAAGCAGGCGGCGCCGTATTCGGCGGTGGGGAAGGCGAAAGTGGCGGACAAATAGATCGGCGGCACGAGGGCGCCGTGGTGGTCTTTGGGGTCATAGCCGTGGTGGATGGCGCGGGTGGAAAAGCCGAATGTATTGTGTTTATTGTTCATGTCGGGCGCTCCTTATTTCCTACAATGCTATGCTCATAACTCAAGAAGAAATTTGCAAAGTTTGCTGCCAAATCCCACGCCAAGGGACGAAACATCCATAAAAATAATGAATAGAGGCAAGATATGCCCGTCAATCTGGATCGCACTGACAAGGCTCTTTTAAACGCGTTGCAAGGCAATGCCCGACTGACCGTGGCCGAGCTGGCTGATCGAGTTTCGTTGACGACGTCGCCGTGCTGGCGGCGAGTACGCAGCCTGGAAGAGAGCGGGGTGATCAGCGGCTACCAGGCGATCTTGTCACCCAAGGCGTTGGGGTATGGGGTGACGGCCTTTGTCAGCATCATGATGGAAAGCCATACCCAGGAGATTGCACGGGCGTTTGAGCAGCGGCTGTTGGAGATTCCCGAGATTGTGGCGTGCCATAACGTGTCGGGGCGCTATGACTTTTTGCTGGAGGTAGTGGCCAGGGACCTGGAGTCGTTTGGCGAGTTCGCCCGGGAGGTGTTGCAGACGTTGCCGTGCGTCAAGGAGATTTATTCGAGTTTTTCGTATAAGTCGGTGCGGCGGTTGCGGGTGATTCCGTTGCCGGGCTGACCCTCGCGCTGTCTGCTTTCTGCGCTGGCGGTCGCTCATACGTCATCCAACGTATTCCCCGTTTTACCTGGCTCCACGAGACTGGATTGAACGCATCCCGTCATCCGTCCAGGAGCCAGTCCATGACCGAACGCTGATTAAAGTCGACCTCAACCAGCCCGTCACCGAGAACGAGCAGGTCCATAACCGCTGGCACCCGGATATGCCCATGGCGTGCTGGGTGAAGCCAGGTGATGACTTCGTCCTGGAAACCTACGACTGTACCGCCGGCGCGATCAAGAACAACGACTACGCCAGTGATGTGCGTGACGTCGACCTCTCCACCGTGCATTACCTGGCGCCGAGTCGGGTAATTTGCTGGTAGTGGACTTGCTCGACATCGGCGCCAAGGCGGATTCGCAGTGGGGCTTCAACGGCTTCTTTTCGCGGCAGAACGGCGGCGGTTTTCTCACCGATCATTTCCCCGGCGCACAAAAAGCGATCTGGGATTTAAAGGGCATGTTCACCCGCTCGCGGCACATTCCGGGGGTTAACTTTGCCGGCCCGATCCACCCCGGCCTGATCGGCTGCCTGTCCGACCCGGTGATGCTCGCCGACTGGAACCGCCGCGAGCACGAACTGATCGACACCAACCCCACCCGCGCACGCACGGTGCCGCCGCGTGAGCATGGCGGTAATTGCGATATCAAGGGTTTGTCGCGTGGCTCGAAGATTTTCTTCCCGGTCTACGTCAACGGTGCCGGGCTGTCGGTGGGCGACCTGGCCATCGCCCCGGACCTGTAGCCATGCCGACCTACGAATACGCCTGTGCCACCTGCGGCACCTGATGGTCTCGGCCCCGGCACTGCAAACGCTGTCGGCCAACCAGCGCAAGGCCATCGCCGGTAACGAGCGCAGCGCCCATGCGCCGCAAACGGTCGGCGAATACCAGCAAAGCCGCAAACATCCGGCGGGTTGCAACTGCTGCGGCACCCGCAAGAAAGTCGCGCCGAGCAAGGCTAACCCTTTGGGCCTCAAGACCAGGACCGGGCCTCGGCCGTGGATGATCAGTCACTAGACCAGGAGCATTGTCATGCGTCATGGCGACATTTCCAGCGGCCCGGACACCATCGGTGTCGCGGTGGTGAACTACAAGATGCCGCGCCTGCTCGCCCAGGCGCTGTAGGGCATGCAGGTCGCGATGCGTGGCGAGCATTTGGACGTTTCACGACAATAGCTTTGCATGCTGGGAAATTACCGCTAATATGATCCGGGTAAAACAAATAACATCCGGGTAATAAATCATGCCTACGCAACACACGCCGCTGTGCACTGCCTTCGTCCGTCACCAGCGTGTGGCGGCCGGTTCCTATTCGGCTGTGGCCGCTGCCCTGGCGGGCCAGGACCTGACAGCGGGCGCCTTTCTGGTCTTTGACGACGCCACTGGCACCCAGGTCGATTACCCGTGGCCAAGCGGTTATGCCCCTGAGCAACCCGCAGACGCGGCAATCGAGGAAGAACTGCCTGCTGCCCCTTCGGTGGGGCGCCCCAAGCTGGGCGTGGTCGCGCGGGAAGTCACGCTGCTGCCGCGTCACTGGGAATGGCTGGGCCAACAACGCGGCGGTGCCTCGGCGGCCTTGCGCCGTTTGGTCGATGAAGCGCGTAATGCCAGCGCCGCGCGTGATCAGGCGCGCCAAGCCAAGGAAGCCAGCTATCGTTTCATGAGCGCCATCGGTGGCGACTTGCCCGGTTTTGAAGAAGCCTCGCGCGCGCTGTTCGCTGAGGATGCGGCGGCGTTTGCGACCAGGATCGCGCACTGGCCCATCGACGTGCAGGCTTACCTGGCCTGGCTGTCGCGCAATGCTTTCCCCGTCTAACAATAATTCCGGGACTCGAACCACCATGCAAGTCACCCAGCAACGGCCGTTGTGGCAGGTCTACCTGATCTTTCTGGCACCGATGGTGCTGTCCAACTTCCTGCAAAGCTTTTCCGGCACCCTCAACGGCATTTATGTCGGGCAAATGCTTGGCACCCAGGCGCTGGCGGCGGTGTCGGGGATGTTTCCCATCGTGTTCTTCTTTATCGCCTTGGTGATCGGCTTGGGCGCCGGTGCTTCGGTGCTGATCGGCCAGGCCTGGGGCGCCGGGGAAACCGGGTTGGTCAAGGTGATTACGGGCGCGACCCTGACCTTGGGCGCGCTGGTGGGGTTGATCGCGGCCGTGCTCGGCAGCCTGTTCGCGCGCCCGGCCTTGCAGGCGTTGGGTACGCCGATTGATGTCCTAGACGATGCCGTTGGCTATGCCCAGATGATGATGCTGATCATGCCGCTGCTGCTGGTCTTCATTCTCTATACCCAGCTGCTGCGCGGCGTCAGCGACACGATTTCGCCGTTGCTGGCGCTGATGGTCTCGACCCTGGTTGGCCTGCTGCTGACCCCCGCACTGATTCGCGGCTGGATCGGCTTGCCGCCCATGGGCATCCAGAGCGCGGTGTATGCCGGGCTGGTGGGCAACGCTGCGGCGATGCTGTTCCTGATCCTGCGCCTGCGCCACAAGAACCATGTGATGGCGCCCGACCGTGAGCTGCTCACCGCTTTGCGCCTGGACCGCGTGATCCTCGGCAAAGTCCTGCGCATCGGCCTGCCGACCGGCTTGCAGATGGTGGTGCTGTCGCTGTCGGAATTGGTCATCCTCGCGCTGGTCAACAGCCACGGTTCCCAGGCCACGGCGGCCTATGGCGCGGTGACGCAGATCGTCAATTACGTGCAATTCCCAGCGCTGTCGATTGCGATCACCGCCTCGATCCTTGGTGCGCAGGCAATTGGTGCCGGGCGCCTGGAGCGTATCGGGCCGATCCTGCGTACCGGCTTGCTGATCAACACCTGCCTGACGGGCGGCCTGATTGTGCTTGGCTACGTGCTGTCGCACTGGTTGCTGGGCCTGTTCATTACCGACGATGCGGCGCGAACCAATGCCGAACACCTGCTGCACATCATGTTGTGGAGCATTTTGGTGTTCGGCTTCCAGGCCGTGGTCGGCGGGATCATGCGCGCCAGCGGCGTGGTGCTGATGCCGGTCGCCATCTCGATTTTCTGCGTGCTGTGTGTCGAGTTGCCGATGGCATATGTGCTCAATGCGCACTTCGGCCTGGAAGGCGTGTGGATGGCATTCCCGGTGACCTACCTGGCGATGCTGGCGCTGCAGACTGCTTATTACCGGTTGGTGTGGCGGCATAAGCAGATCACGCGGTTGGTGTGATTATTTGAAGTGGGTATCGGCCAGCGGCATGATGCTTGCGACATGCCAGCCGTCCTTGCCTTTCAATAACGTCTGGCTGATCAGGAAGGTATCCACCTGAGCGGCCTCGCCTGGATGGCCTCGGGTAAAGGCGACCGGCACCATCAGTTGGGCCACGTCGTCGTTCAGCATCACCACACTGAAGTGGCTCATGTCGGGTTGCAGCTGCCAAGTGCCCTTGTAGTACTCCTTGAGTTTGTTGACGACGGCATCCGGGCCCCAGTTGGCTTCGCCCCGGGCAAACCAGAGCATCTTAGGTGAATCCCAGAGCATGGCCCTTATCCGGGTGAGGTCATGAGCGTTTTGCGCTGCGACAAATTGCGTGAAGAACGCCCGGGTTTCGTCCTCTTGCGGGGTCGCGAAAGCAGGGGGCAGAGCAAGTAACGAGAAGAGGGCGCCAACGGCGAGTGCACTACGTTTCATAAGGGTTCCTCAGGGGATGGTCGCTGAGGTCAAGCTTAGGCCATCTCAAACACCGGCAAAGGCCATTTAACCCTCGTTTCTGGACATTGAGCTCGCATCGTCGTGGTTTTGCGCCTTGCGTCGTATCACCCGTGGCGGCTCGCCGAATTGCACCACCACAGCGCAGCGAAGCTCATGACGCCGAAGCCGGGAAAGGTGATGAAACCGATGCGCTGCATGATGGGCTCCGGGAAAAGGGCTGGCGGGCTGTCTCGAGTGTTTAGGTTTTGCCTGGAAGGGCTGCCGGTGGCTGCTTCAGCCCCCGCAGGAACAGTTCCAGCCCTTGCAGGCTTTCTTCCAGTCGCTGATTCGGGTCTTCATCGGCAGCGATCCACAAGGCGGCACTGACCAGGCTGCCATTGATCAGACGCGCCAACGCCTGGCTGGCAGCCGGTTCGATGATACGCTCACGCATCAGGTGTTCCAGCACGGCGGCCAGGGAATCCACACAGTGTTGCTGATGGCTTGATTCAGTGGCGCCTAGAACCGCAGGTGCATCTTGTAAAACAATGCGCTGAATTTCCGCGTCCTGTGCCATGCGCAGGTAGGCACGGCAGCGTTCGCGGAATCCGTCCCAGAGGTCGGTTGCCTCATCGGTGATGCGTTGCAAGTGCGCATCCATCTCGCTGTCGAGTTGGGCCACCACTGCCGCCAACAGGCCTTTCTTGTCACCAAAGTGGTGGTACAACGCGCCCCGTGTCAAACCAACGCGGGCGGTAAAGTCGTCCATCGACGTGTGGGCATACCCCTGCGCAGCGAAGGCCTCGCGAGCGCTGGCGATCAGGCGAGCGCGGGTTTCTTCGATCTGTTCAGCACGGGCTCGGCTCATGGGTAAGGCTCACGATGGGGTTTTGAATGATTGACATACGCTACGTATGTTACGCATGATTTGCCACATACGCACCGTATGTATTTTGCCTTGATGATTGCAGATAGCAAGTTTCAAGGCGTTGAGGAAGAGGTTGAGCAGGATGGCAAACCCCTACGCCGAGTTGTTCCAGGCCCCAGGCAGCCGGGCTTTTGTATTGGCCGGTATGCTGGCGCGCATGCCGATATCAATGACCGGTATCGGCTTGATCACCATGCTCTCGCAGGTGCATGGCGGTTATGGTCTGGCGGGTTCGGTGGCGGCGGTATTTGCCTTGGCCACGGCCTTTTGCGCGCCGCAGGTTTCGCGTTTAGTGGACCGTTACAGTCAGGGCAGGATGCTGCCGCTGGCGGCGCTGATCGGCGGCGGGGCGTTGTTGCTGTTGCTGTTATGCACCCGGTTGCAGGCGCCCAGCTGGACGTTATTTGTGTGTGCGGCCCTGGCCGGTTGCATGCCCAATATGTCGGCGATGGTGCGGGCGCGGTGGACTGAACTGTATCGGGGGCAACCCAAATTGCAGACCGCGTTTGCCCTGGAGTCGGTGCTTGATGAGGTGTGTTTCATTATCGGCCCGCCGATCTCGGTCGGCCTGAGTGTAGTGCTGTTCCCGGAAGCCGGGCCATTGGTAGCGGCGCTGCTGCTGGCGGTGGGCGTGACCACCTTCGTGCTGCAACGCGCGACTGAGCCGCCGGTGCATGAACACCACGGCCAGCACGGCCGCATGCTGATCGCCTCACCCTCAGTACTGATCCTGATGACCCTGCTGCTGGCCATGGGCGTCATCGTCGGCGTGGTCGATGTGGTCAGTGTCGCCTTTGCCCAACAGCAGGGCCAACCGGCGGCGGCGAGCATCGTGCTCTCGGTGTATGCCATCGGTTCGTGCCTGGCGGGGTTGGCCTTTGGCACGCTCAAGCTCAAGGCGCCGTTGCCCCGACAGTTTCTGCTCTGCGGTGTGGCGACGGCGTTGACCACTTTGCCGTTGCTGCTGGTAACCCACATTCCCGGATTGGCCGTGGCGGTGTTTATTTCCGGGCTGTTCTTTGCCCCCACGCTGATCGTGTCCATGGCGTTGGTGGAGCAAATCGTCCCACCCAGCCGCCTGACCGAAGGCATGACCTGGTTGATCACCGGCCTGAGCATCGGTGTGGCCATTGGTGCCGCCAGCTCGGGTTGGATGATCGACCATTTTGGCGCCACCAGCGGGTTTTGGGTGGCGCTGGTGGCGGGTGCGGTGGTGCTGTGCTCAGCGCTGCTGGGCTACCGAAGGTTGGGCTGATCAGCCGATCGCCGGGAAAGGTTCTGCGCAATGATGTTGCAAAAACTCATTCAGCGCCTGGCGTGTCAGGTCATTGAGCGTCACTTTTTTACGGGTCGCTGCCAGGGCTGCAGCCAGATGCAGGTCATGGCCGACCCGCACGTTGAATGAACCCTTGCACGGTTTTTCCGGTGTTTGCCCGAGGGTGTGGCACGTAGCGAGATAGTCTTCCACGGCCTCCCGAAACGCCACGTCCAGCTCCGCGACGGTTTTGCCTTCATAGCTGACCAGCGCCTTGATAAACAGCACTTTGCCGAACAGGCAGTTGTCTTCGAGGCTGGCTTCGATAGAGCCGATGTAGCCATTGTGTTTCAGTTGATTGTTCACTGAATCAGTTCTCCTGATTTCAATTGTTCGATGATCTGGCGCCGAATGTAGTGTTTCAGTTCGTTGCCGGGGTGAGGCCTGTGCAAGGTGATCATTGCACTGGGGTCGCCGATGTCGAATTTGACCCGGCTTCCGGCCCCTTCAATCTGTGTGTAGCCAAGACGCTGCAGCAGCGTTACGAGCTCTGGCCAGGTAAAGGCCATGTTCTGGTTGAGCAGTTTGGCGAGCAGCTTTTCATTTTTGGACACGGCGTTCCCTGCGTGTAACTAAATGTAGTTGCAAAAAGTGGTGTTCGTCAATGCTAGCCTCGCTTAGCGGTTTCTTCCTGAGATTGATGTAACCCTTGATGACAGCTCGCTCCACACCTTTCATCCCCCGCTAATTTTTCCCTTCCCGGTTCGTTTTATAGGGACGACGTGCCTTTGTGCTTCCTGCCTATTGTTCCGGACTCCAAGAAATGAATGCTGAAGACTCCTTGAAACTTGCTCGCCGGTTTATCGGGTTGCCCCTGGAAAAACGCCACGTGTTCCTGCAAGCCCTGCAGAAAGAAGGCGTGGATTTTTCCCGGTTTCCGATTCCGGCAGGGGTGGAGGCCGAGGACCGCCAGGCGCTGTCCTACGCGCAGCAGCGCATGTGGTTTCTGTGGCAATTGGACCCGGCCAGCGGCGCCTACAACCTGCCCGGCGCCGTGCGGCTCAAGGGTGCGCTCAGTCTGCGTGCGCTGGAGCAAGCGTTCGCCAGCCTGGTGGCGCGGCATGAAACCTTGCGCACAGTGTTCCAGCGCCAGGCCGATGAGCGCCTGGAGCAAGTGTCGGTAGAGCGCTCGCTTGTCGTCGAACAGCTGGATTTCAGCGCCTTGGCTGCTGCCGAGCGCGAGCAGGCCGTCAACGAGGCGGCGACGCGTCAATCGCTGCTGCCGTTCGACCTGGAACACGGCCCGCTGCTGCGTGTGCAACTGCTCAAGCTCGACGCCCAGGAGCACGTGCTGCTGTTGACCTTGCATCACATTGTCTCCGACGGTTGGTCGATGAACGTGCTGATCGACGAGTTCATCCGCTGCTACGACGCCCATGAGCGCAACGAGGCGCCGCAATTGCCGGCGCTGCCGATCCAGTACAGCGACTACGCCCTGTGGCAGCGCCGCTGGCTGGAAGCCGGCGAGCAAGCGCGGCAGTTGGAGTACTGGCAGGCGCGTCTGGGCGATGAGCATCCGGTATTGGAACTGCCGACGGATCGCTCGCGCCCGGCCATGCCCAGCTACCAGGGCACACGCCACAATTTTGCGATTGATCCAGGCCTGGCCACGCAGCTGCGCAGCTGTGCGCAGCAGCACAACGTCACCCTGTTCATGCTCCTGCTGGGCGCCTTCAATGTGCTGTTGCATCGCTACACCGGGCAGGGCGATATCCGCGTCGGCGTGCCCATCGCCAACCGTAACCGCAGTGAAGTCGAAGGGCTGATCGGCTTCTTCGTCAACACTCAAGTATTGCGCACCGAGTTGACCGGGCAGACCCGCGTTGCCGAGCTGCTGCAAGGCATCAAAGAGCATGCACTGGGTGCCCAGGCCCACCAGGAATTACCGTTCGAGCGTTTGGTGGAAGCCCTGAAGGTCGAGCGCAGCCTCAGCCATACCCCGCTGTTCCAGGTCATGTACAACCATCAGCCGGCGGTGGCCGACATTGCCTCGGTCAGCACGGCTTCCGGCCTGGAGTTGTCCCTGGTGGAGTGGCAGGGCCGTACCACGCAGTTCGACCTGACCCTCGACACCTATGAAAAGTCCGGCACCTTGCACGCCGCGCTGACGTACGCCAACGACCTGTTTGATGCGCCTTCCATCGCGCGCATGGCCGAGCACTGGATCAGCCTGTTGCAGGCCATGGTGGCCGATGGCGAACAGCGTATCGGTGAGTTGCCGATGCTCGCGGCGCAAGACCAGCACGTGCTGGTGCATGCCTGGAACCAGACCGCCGAGGTATACCCGACCGAGCGCGGCATCTATCACCTGATCGAAGACCAGGTGCAGCGCACGCCGGATGCGCCAGCCCTCATTTTTGGCGACACCACACTGACCTACGCCCAGCTCGACGCCCGCGCCAACAGGTTGGCGCATGCCTTGCGTGAGCAGGGCGTGGGCGCGGATGTGTTGGTGGGCATCTGCGTGGAGCGCTCCGTCGAAATGGTCGTAGGCCTGCTGGCGATTCTCAAGGCGGGCGGCGCCTACGTGCCGCTGGACCCGGAATACCCGCAGGAACGCCTGGCCTACATGATCGAAGACAGCGGCATTGCGCTGCTGCTCAGCCAACACAGTCTGCTGGCGTTGCTGCCCACCGACGGCGTCCAGGTGATTGCCCTCGACCAGGCACCCACTTGGCTCGACGGCTATAGCAGCCAATCGCCTGCGGTGCAGATCCAGGCGTTGAACCTGGCTTACGTGATCTACACCTCGGGTTCCACCGGCAAGCCCAAAGGCGCAGGCAATAGCCATCGCGCGTTGGTCAACCGCTTGTGCTGGATGCAACACGCCTACGGGTTGGATGCCAGCGACGCCGTCCTGCAGAAAACCCCATTCAGCTTTGACGTTTCGGTATGGGAATTCTTCTGGCCATTGATGACCGGCGCCCGCCTGGTCGTCGCAGCCCCTGGCGAACACCGCGAGCCGGCGCGCCTGATCGACACCATCGGCCGTCACGCCATCACCACGTTGCACTTCGTGCCGTCGATGCTGCAGGCGTTTATCCATGAGCCGGGCGTACACGCCTGCGCCAGCCTCAAGCGCATTGTGTGCAGCGGTGAAGCGCTGCCATTGGACGCGCAACGGCACGTCTTCGCCAAGTTGCCGGGAGCCGGGTTGTTTAACCTCTACGGCCCGACCGAAGCTGCCATCGACGTGACCCACTGGACCTGCATCGACGAAGGCGCCGACAGTGTGCCCATCGGCCGCCCGATCGCCAACCTCGCCACCTACGTGCTCGACGCGCAACTCAACCCGGTGCCGGCCGGCGTGTCCGGCGAGCTGTACCTGGGCGGCGTCGGCCTGGCGCGCAGCTACCACCGCCGCCCGGCGCTGACCGCCGAGCGATTTGTGCCCAGCCCGTTTATCCACGGCGAGCGCCTGTATTGCACCGGCGACCGCGTGTGCCAGCGCGCCGATGGCGTGATCGAATACCTCGGCCGCCTCGACCACCAAGTGAAGCTGCGCGGCCTGCGTATCGAGCTGGGCGAAATTGAAACGCGCCTGATGCAACATCCTGGCGTGCGTGAAGCGGTGGTGCTGGTGCAGGGCGGCAAACAACTGGTCGCGTACTGGGTGCTTGAGGGCGAAGCGCCGACCGATCTCAAGGCGTGGCTGCTCAGCAGCCTGCCGGAATACATGGTGCCGACGCATTTCCTGCAACTGGCCAAGCTGCCCGTCACCGCCAACGGCAAGCTCGACCGTAAGGCGCTGCCGCTGCCGGATGCGGCACCGCAGCAGGCGTTTGTCGCACCTTCGAGCGCGTTGCAAAAAGCCCTGGCGGCGATCTGGAGTGATGTGCTCGGCGTCGAACAGGTTGGCCTGGACGACAACTTCTTCGAGCTGGGCGGCGATTCGATCATCTCCATCCAGGTGGTCAGCCGTGCCCGTCAGGCCGGCATTCGTCTCAGCCCGCGCGACCTGTTCCAGTATCAGAGCGTGCGCAGCCTGGCGCTGGTGGCGAGCTTTGAAGAGGCGGCCGCTATCGATCAAGGCCCGGTCACCGGCGACGTGATCCTGACCCCGGTGCAGCAAAACTTTTTCGCCCAGGCCATCCCGGCGCGGCAGCATTGGAATCAGTCCCTGCTGCTGACCCCGCGTGAGGTGCTGGAGCCTGCACGCCTGGAAGCGGCGCTGACCCAACTGATCAACCATCACGACGTGCTGCGCCTGCGTTTTGTGCAGCAGGGCGACACGTGGCAGCAAACCCACGGTGCGCCCGTCAACGCGCCAGCGCTTTGGCAATCCGCTGCAAGCGACGACACACAATTGGCCGCGCTGTGCGATGAAGCCCAGCGCAGTCTGAACCTGGAGCAAGGCCCGCTGCTGCGCGCGGCCTTGGTTCAGATGGCCGATGGCAGCCAGCGCCTGTTGTTGGTGGTGCATCACCTGGCGGTCGACGGCGTGTCCTGGCGCATCCTGCTGGAAGACCTGCAACAGGCTTATCGAGAAGCCAGCTTGCCGGCCAAGACCAGCAGCTACCAGCAATGGGCGCAGCAGTTGCAGACCCACGCACACACCCTCGATGACCAACTGCCTTTCTGGCGGGCGCAGACCAGCGACGTCGAACTGCCCTGCGACAACCCCCACGGCGGCCTGCAAAACCGCCTGGGCGCCAAGCTCGAAACCCGCCTGGACGCCGAGCTCACCCGTCAGCTTTTGCAGGATGCTCCGGCGGCCTATCGCACCCAGGTCAACGACCTGCTGCTGACCGCGCTGGCGCGGGTGATCAGCCGTTGGAGCGGCCACACGGCCTTGATTCAACTGGAAGGACATGGTCGTGAAGACCTGTTCGACAGCATCGACCTGAGCCGCACGGTCGGTTGGTTCACCAGCCTGTTCCCGGTGCGTTTGCAGGCCGATGGTGAGCTGTCGGACGCGATTAAATCCGTCAAAGAGCAACTGCGCGCCGTCCCCGACAAGGGGCTGGGCTTCGGCCTGTTGCGCTACCTGGGTAACCCCCAGTCACGCGAAACCCTGGCGGGCCTGGCTGCGCCGCGTATCACCTTCAACTACCTGGGCCAGTTCGACCGCCAGTTCAACGAGGCGGCGCTGTTTGTCCCCGCCAGCGAGAGCAGCGGCCAGGCCCAGGACACCGAAGCACCGTTGGCCAATTGGCTGACGGTGGAAGGGCAGGTGTATGGCGGTGAGCTGTCGCTGCAATGGGGCTTCAGCCGCGAGATGTTCAACGCCGCCACCGTCCAGCGCCTGGCGGATGACTACGCCACGGAACTCAAGGCGTTGATCGAGCATTGCTGCGCCACGCCGGCCGGGCAGGTGACGCCGTCGGATTTCCCACTGGCACGCCTCACCCAGCAGCAGCTGGACGCACTGCCCGTGGCCGGGCCCGACATCGCCGATCTTTACCCGCTGTCGCCGATGCAACAGGGCATGCTGTTCCACACCCTGTACGCACCCGAGGCCCAGGCCTATATCAACCAACTGCGCCTGGACATCGATGGCCTCGACCTGCTGACGTTCGGCCGTGCCTGGCAAGCGGTACTCGACCGCCATGACATCCTGCGCAGCAGCTTCCACTGGCTGGGCCTGGACAGCGCCCATCAGCTGATCAAGCGTCATGTCGACGTGCAGTTGCAAGTGATCGAAGACGTGAATGCCGACCTCGACGCGCTCGCCGATGCTGAGCGTTCACGCGGCTTTGAATTAAATACCGCACCGCTGTTTCGCCTGATGTTGGTGCGCGGTGCCGGTTCTGCCTGGCACTTCATGTTCACCAGCCACCACATCCTGATGGATGGCTGGAGTAACGCGCAGTTGCTCGGCGAAGTGCTTGCTCACTACGCAGGCCAGGCGTTGCCGGCGCCGCTGGGGCAGTTCCGCGATTACCTGGGCTGGCTGCAACAGCAGCCTTCGGGCGAGGCGTTCTGGAAACAGGCCATGGCGCCGTTGCAAGCGCCAACCTTGCTGGCGCAAGCACTGCGTGCGCCGGTCGATGGCGCGGGGATGGCTGACCATCACGTGCTGTTGGACAACGACTTTACCCAAGCACTCGGCGAATTTGCCCGCCAGCAAAAAGTTACGCTCAACACCGTGCTGCAAGGCGCCTGGAGCCTGTTGCTGCAACGCTACAGCGGCCAGGATTGCGTGGCGTTCGGCGCCACCGTCGCCGGGCGTTCAGCGCCGCTGCCGGGGATCGAGCAGCAGTTGGGCTTGTTCATCAACACCTTGCCGATGATCAGTGCCGCGTCGCCCGCGCAAACGGCTGGCGCCTGGCTTGGTGAGTTGCAAGCCCTGAACTTGAGCTTGCGTGACCACGAACACGTGCCGCTCTACGACATCCAGGCGTGGGCCGGTCAGCAAGGTGCCGCGTTGTTCGACACGCTGCTGGTGTTCGAAAACTTCCCGGTGGCCGAAGCATTGAAGCAAGGCGCACCCGCAGGCCTGAGCTTCGGCCGCATGCACAACCATGAACGCACCAACTACCCGCTGACCCTGGGCGTCGAGCTGGGTGCCGGTCTGCGCCTGGACTTCAGCTACGACCGCGCGCATTTCAGCGAGCAACAGGTCACGCGGCTGGGCGCCAACTTGCGTCACCTGCTGGTGCAACTGGTGGCGGACGCCAGTGCGCCGCTGGGCAACCTGCAACTGCTGGACGCCGCCGCGCAGCACCACGTACTTGCCCTCAGCCAATCTGCCGGTGCCGCCCAGCGCCCTCAGCGGGTACATGAGCGCATCGCTGCTCAAGCCCAGACCACCCCTGACGCGCTGGCAGTCCAGGCGGGCAGTGAGCGCCTGAGCTACGCCCAGCTCAACGCGCGAGCCAACCGCCTGGCGCATCGCCTGTTGGCACTCGGCGTAGCGCCGGGCCAGCGCGTAGGCCTGGCCAGTCGGCGTGGCCCGCAGCTGATTGTCAGCCTGCTGGCAGTGCTCAAAAGCGGCGCCGCCTACGTGCCGCTGGACCCGAACTACCCGGCCGAACGCCTGGCCTACATGCTGGCCGACAGCCGTTTGGACCTGCTGCTCAGCGAAGCCGGGTTGCTTGCCGACTTGCCATTGCCGCAGGGCTTGACCCGTGTGGACTTCAGCACGTCCGGTGAAGAGCTGGACAGCTACCCGGCGACCAACCCACCCAACCAAGCGGCGGCGGCCGACCTGGCGTATGTGATCTACACCTCCGGCTCCACCGGCCTGCCCAAAGGCGTAGCCATCGACCACGCCGCCCTTGGCCAGTTCTGCGACAGCGCCGAGGCCTACAGCCGGCTGAGTGCAGACGACCGCGTACTGCAATTTGCGACCTTCAGCTTCGACGGTTTTGTCGAGCAGTGCTACCCGCCGCTGTGCGTGGGCGCCGCCTTGATCATGCGCGGCGATGAGCTGTGGGACGCCGGCCAACTGGCACGCGAGATCGTCGAGCAGGGCGTGACCCTGGCCGACTTGCCGGCCGCTTACTGGTATTTGCTCGCCAAGGAATGCGCCGCCGACCCACGCACGCTGGGCAACCTGCGCCAAGTGCACGTGGGCGGCGAGGCTATGTCGGTAGAAGGCGTGCGCGCCTGGCACGCGGCAGGGCTGGGCGGTGTGCGCCTGGTCAACACCTACGGGCCGACCGAGGCGACGGTGGTGTCCAGCGTGCACGATTGCCAGCTGACGGATGCCAGTGATGCGTTCGGCGTGCCGATTGGTCGCGCCATCGCCGGCCGTTCGTTGTATGTGCTCGACAGTGGTTTCGAACTGCTGGCCACCGACGGCGTAGGCGAACTGTGCATCGGTGCCGAAGCGGGCCTGGCCCAGCGTTATTTCGACCGCCCGGCCTTGACCGCCGAACGCTTCCTGCCGGACCCGTTTTCCGCGGTGCCGGGTGCACGGCTCTACCGCAGTGGCGACCTGGCGCGCTACAACGAAAGCGGCGCGCTGGAGTACGTCGGGCGGATCGACCATCAGGTGAAAATTCGCGGCTATCGCATCGAAATGGGCGAAATCGAGGCCTGCCTGCAAGCCTTGCCGCAAGTGCGAGAAGCCGCAGTCATCGCCCAGCCAAGTGCAGTCGGCATGCAACTGGTCGCCTACATGGTGCCCGCCCACGGTCACACCCTGGACGCCCAGAACCTGGCGGCCACTCTACGCCAGTCACTGCCGGACTACATGGTGCCGGCGCACTGGCAGGTGCTGGATGCCTTGCCACTGAACAACAACGGCAAGCTCGACCGCCGCGCGCTGCCCGCGCCAGACCTGAACCTGCGTCAACAGGCGTATGTGGCGCCACACAGCCCGCTGCAAGTGCAGCTGGCGGCGATCTGGCAGGCGGTGTTGCAGGTGGAGCAGGTCGGCCTCACGGATCACTTCTTCGAGCTGGGTGGGCACTCGTTGCTGGCGACCCAGGTGATTTCCCGTGTGCGCCATGACTTGAAACTGGAAGTGCCGCTGCGCGCACTGTTTGAGCAGCCGACGCTGCAAGGGTTTGCGACGGCCTGTTCGGGCTTGCAGCAACACAGCGCTCAGCCGCTGGTGGCGCTGGAGCGTGGGCAGCCGATGGCGCTGTCGTTCGCCCAGGAACGCCAATGGTTTTTGTGGCAACTGGACCCCACCAGCGCCGCGTATCACGTACCCACGGCGCTGCATCTGCGCGGCCAACTGGACATCACCGCGCTGGAGCGCGCGTTCCAGGCGCTGGTGCTGCGCCATGAGCCGTTGCGCACCACCTTTGTTGAGGACGCTGAGCAGACCTGGCAAGTGATTCATCCCGACCTGAGAGTGCCTGTCGAGCAGGCGAGGGCGGAGGCCGCGGCAATCCAAGCCTGTGTGGAGCAAGAGATTCAGCGCCCGTTCGATCTGCGCAACGGCCCGCTGATGCGCGTCAAACTGCTGGTGGTCGCGGCCGATCACCATGTGCTGGTGATCACCCAACACCACATCATCTCCGACGGTTGGTCGATGCAGGTGATGGTCGATGAACTGGTGGCCCTGTATCAGGGCCAGGCTTCGCTGCCGGTGTTGCCGATCCAATATGCCGACTACGCCGTGTGGCAGCGCAACTGGATGGCGGCCGGTGAAAAACAGCGCCAGCTCGATTACTGGCAACAGCACCTGGGCGATGAACATCCGGTGCTGGAACTGCCGCTGGACCACCCGCGCCCGGCAGTGCAGAGCTTCCGGGGCGCGCGTGAGCAGGTTCAACTCGAGCCTGCGCTATTGGCCGACCTGAAAACCTTGGCCCAGCGCGAAGACGTGACCCTGTTCATGCTCTTGCTGGCCTCGTTCCAGACCTTGCTGCATCGCTACAGCGGCCAGTCCAGGCTGCGTGTCGGGGTGCCAATCGCCAACCGCAACCGCCTGGAAACCGAGCGGTTGATCGGCTTTTTCGTCAACACCCAAGTCATCCAGGTCGACCTTGACGGGCAAATGCCTTTTGACCAATTGCTCGCCCAGGTCAAGCAGCGCGCCCTGGAAGCCCAGGCCCATCAGGACCTGCCGTTCGAACAATTGGTGGAAGCGCTGCAACCGGAGCGCAGCCTCAGCCATAACCCATTGTTCCAAGTGATGTTCAATCATCAGGACACCTTGCGTGCCGGCCCGGTGCATCTGCCGGGCCTGGCCTTGCAACCGTTGGATTGGGCAGGCAACACCACCCAGTTCGATTTGAGCCTGGAGACCGAAGAGTCCGCCGCAGGCCTGTGGGCTTCGCTGGCCTACGCCACGGACCTGTTCGAGCCCGCGACGCTGACGCGCCTCGCGCAGCATTGGCAGAACCTGCTGCGTGCGGTGGTGAACGACGCATCGAGAACGCTGGATGAGCTGCCGATGCTCAGCGAGCAGCAATGGCAGCAGACCGTGCACGGTTGGAACGACAGCCACGTTGAGTTCCCGCATACACGCTGCGTGCATCAGCTGTTCGAAGCGCAAGTACTGGCGACCCCGGAGGCGAGTGCGCTGCAATTCAATGGCGACACCCTGAGTTACCGCGAACTCAACCGCCGCGCCAACCGCCTCGCCCATCGCCTGATCGCAGCGGGCGTCGGCCCGGATGTGCTGGTGGCGGTGCATGTCGAGCGCTCGCTGGACATGGTGGTCGGCTTGCTCGCAACCCTCAAGGCCGGTGGCGCGTATGTGCCGCTCGACCCGCAATTCCCGGCCGACCGCTTGGCGTTCATGCTTGAAGACAGCCGCGCGCGGGTATTGCTGACCCAGCCCCACCTGAACGGTCGCCTGGCGCAACCGCACGGCCTGCGTGTGCTGTTGGTCCATGACGCAGGCGGCGACGAACACAACCCGCAGGTCAATGTCACGCCGGAGCACCTGGCCTACGTGATCTACACCTCCGGTTCCACCGGCAAGCCCAAGGGCGTCATGGTGCGTCATCAGGCACTGTGCAGCTTTACTTGCGGCATGGCCGATACGCTGGAAATTGGCGCCGATGCGCGGGTGCTGTCGCTGACGACCTTCTCGTTCGACATCTTTGCCCTCGAGCTGTACGTGCCGCTGACCGTCGGCGCCACGGTGCTGCTGAGCGACCAGGCGCTGGCGCTCGATCCGGAGGCGATTCTCGATCTGCTGCATAACCAATCCGCCACGGTGCTGCAAGCCACCCCGTCGACCTGGCGCATGCTGCTGGAAAGCCCGCGTGCCGCTCTGCTCAAGGGCATCAAGTGCCTGTGTGGCGGCGAAGCGTTGCCGGTCGACCTGGCCCAACGGCTGCTCGACCTGCAGGGCCCGGTGTGGAACCTCTATGGCCCGACGGAAACCACCATCTGGTCGGCCGCCCATCGTTTATTGGCGGCCGAGCCTTTTGTCGGTCGACCGATTGCCAATACGTCGCTGTTCATTCTCAACGCCGGGCTGACGCCATGCCCGCAGGGCGCGGCCGGTGAATTGCTGATCGGCGGGGTTGGCCTGGCGCGCGGTTATCACGCGCGGCCATCGCTCACCGCCGAACGCTTCGTGCCTGACCCTTATGGCGCGCCCGGCGAGCGCCTGTACCGCACCGGCGACCTGGCGCGCTATCGCCCAGGCGGCGTAGTGGAGTACATCGGCCGTGTGGATCATCAGGTCAAGGTGCGTGGTTTCCGTATCGAGCTGGGCGAAATCGAAGCCTGCCTGCGTGAAGATGCAGCGGTGCGTGAGGCCGTGGTGCTGGCCGACAACGACCGCCTGATCGCCTACCTGGTGACCTTCGCCCCTGACCAACAGGCGGCGCTGCGTGACCGCTACAAAGCCGATTTGCGCGAGCGCCTGCCGGATTACATGGTGCCTGCGCAGCTGATATTCCTCGATAGCCTGCCCTTGACCCCCAACGGCAAACTCGACCGCAAGGCCTTGCCCAACGCCGATGCCAGCGTGCTACACAAAGCGCATGTGGCGCCCGTCAGCCAGCGCGAACAGCACGTCGCGGCGATTTGGGCCGACGTGCTGGAGGTAGCGCAGGTGGGGCTCGATGACCACTTCTTTGAACTCGGCGGGCATTCGCTGCTGGCCACGCGGGTCGTGTCGCGCGTGCGCCAGACGCTGGCGCTGGAAGTGGCGCTCAAAACCCTGTTCGAACAGCCGGTGCTCGGTGACTTCGTACGTGCATTGGGCGAGCAGGGCGTTACCGCACCGGCGCTGCTCAAGGCCGACCGCACACAACCGTTGCCACTGTCGTACGCCCAGGAGCGCCAATGGTTCCTCTGGCAACTCGACCCGCACAGCGCGGCGTACCACATCCCCAGCGCCTTGCGTTTGAAAGGCGTGCTCGACGTGGCTGCCTTGCAACGCAGTTTTGACACCTTGTTGGCGCGCCACGAAAGCCTGCGCACGCATCTGCGCCAGGACGCCAGCGGCGCGGTGCAAGTGATCGAAGAACTGGGCCTGATCGACATCGAACGGGCCAGCACCGATGAAGCCGGGCTCAAGGCGCAGGTGGCCGAGGCGGTCGCGCGGCCGTTCGATCTGCTGCGCGGGCCGCTGCTGCGGGTCAAGTTGCTGCAACTGGCCGAGGACGATCACGTTGTGGTGCTGGTGCAGCACCATATCGTCTCCGATGGCTGGTCGATGCAGTTGATGGTCGAAGAACTGGTGAAACTGTATGCCGCCTTCAGCGCCGGCCACACGCCGCAGCTGCCGGCGCTGCCGATCCAGTACGCCGACTACGCGCTGTGGCAGCGCAACTGGATGGAAGCGGGTGAGAAAGCGCGGCAGCTGACTTACTGGCGCGAGCAGTTGGGCGGCGAGCAACCGGTACTGGAGTTGCCGTTCGACTACCAGCGCCCGGCATTGCCGACCCATCGCGGCGCGCGTCTTGGCGTTGAGTTGAAGCCGCAACTGCTGGCCGGCTTGCGCAGCCTGGCGAACGCGGCCGGCGTCACGTTGCCGATGGTGCTGCTGGCCGCCTACCAGGCCTTGTTGCACCGCTACAGCGGCCAGGAAGATGTGCGCGTGGGCGTGCCGATTGCCAACCGCAACCGCCTGGAAACCGAAAGCCTGATCGGCTTCTTCGTCAACACCCAAGTGCTCAAGGCCGACATCAACGGGCAGATGAGCGTGGCGCAACTGTTGGATCAGGTGCGGCAACGCTCCCTGGACGCTCAGGCGCATCAGGACCTGCCGTTCGAGCAACTGGTGGAGGCGCTGCAGCCGGAACGCAGCATGAGCCTGAGCCCGTTGTTCCAAGTGCTGTTCAACCACCGCGTGACCTCGGCACGCCGTCATTTGCAGGACTTGCCCGGCCTGCAGGTCGACGTGTTGAGCTGGGATGAAGGCGTGGCCCAGTTCGACTTGGCGCTGGATGTGGAGGAATCCCGCGAGGCGCTGCATGCGTCCCTGAGTTACGCCACCGATCTGTTTGCCCCCGGCACCATCGAGCGTATGGCCGGGCACTGGCAGAACCTCTTGCAGGCCATGGTTGACGATCAACAGCAGGCCATCGGGCAACTGAATCTGCTGAACCCGGATGAACAACAGCACATCCTGCAATTGTGGGATTGCACCGATTCGGGCTTCCCAGCGACACGCCTGGTGCACGAAAGGGTTGCCGACCGCGCGCGGGAAACGCCGGATGCCGTGGCGGTGAAATTCGATGCGCAAACCCTCACCTACGGCGAACTCGACCGCCAGGCCAATCGCCTGGCGCATGCGCTGATCGCCCGCGGTGTCGGGCCGGAAGTGCGCGTGGCCATCGCCATGCCGCGCAGTGCCGAGATCATGGTGGCGTTCCTCGCCGTACTCAAAGCCGGTGGCGTGTACGTGCCGCTGGATATTGAGTACCCGCGTGATCGCCTGCTCTACATGATGGAAGACAGCCGCGCCCAATTGCTGCTCACGCATACGAGCGCCTTGCAGCAATTGCCGATCCCGCAAGGGCTGAACACGCTTGCAATCGATTGCAGCGAAGACTGGGCCGACTACAGCGATGCCGCACCGCAGGTTGCACTGGATGGCGAAAACCTCGCCTACGTGATCTACACCTCCGGCTCCACCGGCATGCCGAAGGGCGTAGCGGTGTCCCACGGGCCGTTGGTGGCGCATATCATTGCTACCGGCGAGCGCTATGAAACCGGCCCGACCGACTGCGAACTGCACTTTATGTCGTTCGCTTTCGACGGTTCCCACGAAGGCTGGATGCACCCGCTGATCAACGGCGCCAGTGTACTGATCCGCGATGACAGCCTGTGGCTGCCGGAATACACCTACGCGCAAATGCACCGCCACAACGTGACGATGGCGGTGTTCCCGCCGGTTTATCTGCAACAACTGGCCGAGCACGCCGAGCGTGACGGCAACCCACCGGCCGTGCGGGTTTACTGCTTTGGTGGTGATGCGGTGGCGCAAGCCAGCTATGACTTGGCCTGGCGCGCGCTGAAGCCGACCTATCTGTTCAATGGTTACGGCCCCACTGAAACCGTGGTAACGCCGCTGCTGTGGAAGGCGCGCAAGGGCGACCCTTGCGGCGCCGTTTACGCACCGATTGGTACGTTGCTGGGCAACCGCAGCGGCTATGTATTGGACGCGCAGCTCAACCTGCAACCCATCGGCGTCGCCGGTGAGTTGTACCTGGGCGGCGAGGGCGTGGCGCGGGGTTACCTGGAGCGCCCGGCCCTGACCGCCGAACGCTTCGTGCCGGACCCATTCGGCAAACCTGGCAGCCGCGTGTACCGCAGCGGCGACTTGACCCGTGGCCGCCCGGACGGCGTGGTGGATTATCTCGGGCGTGTCGACCATCAAGTGAAAATCCGTGGTTTCCGTATCGAGCTGGGTGAAATCGAAGCGCGCCTGCGCGAGCAGGACAGCGTCGGTGAAACCGTGGTGGTGGCCCAGGAAGGCCCGACCGGCAAGCAGCTGGTGGCGTATGTAGTGCCGGCTGACCCGGCCCTGATCGACCAGGCCGAGTTCCGCGATGCCTTGCGCCGTGCGCTCAAGACCCGCCTGCCGGACTACATGGTGCCCACGCACTTTATGTGCCTGGCGCAGATGCCGCTGACACCCAACGGCAAGCTCGACCGCAAAGGCTTGCCCGCGCCGGATGCGAGCTTGATGCAGCAACGTTATGTGGCCCCCGAAACCGAACTGGAGCAGCAGGTCGCGGCGATCTGGGCCGAAGTGCTGCGCCTGCCGCAAGTGGGCCTGGACGACAACTTCTTCGAAGTCGGCGGCCATTCCTTGCTGGCGATCCAGATCACCTCGCGGGTGCAGTCCGAACTGGGCCTGGAAGTGCCCCTGGTTGAAGTGTTCCAGACCGAAACGCTGCGCGCCTATGTGCAGGCCGCAGCCACTTTCCGCGCCGGCAGCGCGGAAGATTTTGATGATCTTCGTGACTTTTTGAGCGAACTAGAGGCGATTTGAACCATGCTTTCCAACCCTAATATCGATCTGGTCTCGCGCTTTCTTCGCCTGCCGCTTGAACAACGCCAGCAGTTTTATCAGCGCCTGCAAGCGCGCGGCATGAGCTTCGCGCAATTGCCGATTGCGCCCACCCGCGAGGGTGTCGAGGCATTGCCTTTGTCATACGCCCAGGAGCGCCAGTGGTTCCTGTGGCAGTTGGACCCTGACAGCGCCACTTATCACATCCCTGGCGCGCTGCGCCTGCAAGGCCAGTTGGACCTGGCGGCGCTGCAACACAGTTTCGACCGCCTGCTGGCCCGCCACGAAAGCCTGCGTACCCGCCTGGTGCAGGACGCTGAACAGCTGACCCAGGCCGTGATGCCTGAGGCCCGGGTTGAAATCGTGCACAGGCGCACGGACGAACAGCACTTGATGGCTGAGGTGGAAGCCGAAGTTGCGCGGCCTTTCGATCTGCTCCAGGCGCCGCTGTTGCGCGTGACGCTGCTGCAACTGGCCGACGATGAACATGTGCTGGTGATGGTGCAGCACCACATCATTTCCGATGGCTGGTCGATGCAGGTCATGGTCGAGGAGCTGGTGCAGCTCTACGCCGCCAGCAGCCAGGGCCGCAACCTGGAATTGCCCGAGCTGCCGATCCAGTACGCTGACTATGCCCTGTGGCAGCGCGGCTGGATGGAAGCGGGTGAGAAAGCCCGTCAATTGGCGTACTGGCAGGCACTGCTGGGCGGCGAGCAACCGGTGCTGGAATTGCCCCTCGATCACCCGCGCCCGGCCCAGCAAAGCCATCGCGGCGCCAGTTTGCAGGTGCATCTGTCACCGATGCTGGTCAGTGGTATCAAGCGCCTTGCGCAGCAAGAGGGCGCGACCCCGTTCATGCTGCTGCTGGCTGCGTTCCAGACTTTGCTCTATCGCTACAGCGGGCAGTCGGACATCCGTGTCGGCGTGCCGATTGCCAATCGCAACCGGGTCGAGACCGAGCGGCTGATCGGCTTTTTCGTCAACACCCAAGTGCTCAAGGCCGACCTTGACGGGCAGATGAGCTTCGTCGAACTGCTGCAGCAGACCAAGCGTCGCTCGCTGGAAGCCCAGGCCCATCAAGACCTGCCGTTCGAACAACTGGTGGTGGCGTTGCAGCCCGAGCGCAGCCTGAGCCACAACCCCTTGTTCCAGGTGATGTTCAACCACCAGACCGACGCCCAGGGCGGGCGCGAGGGCCAGCAATTACCGGGCCTGCGCGTCTCGGAACTGGACTGGGACAACCAGACCACGCACTTCGATTTGAGCCTGGACACCCATGAGTCCGCAGAAGGCATCTGGGCGGCGCTGACCTATGCGACCGACCTGTTCGAGGCCGCGACGATCGAGCGTTTGGCGCAGCACTGGCAGAACCTGCTGCAAGCAGTGGTGAACGCACCGCAGAGTCGTCTGAGTGATGTGGTGATGCTTGGCGCCGCCGAACAAACGGGGGTACTCAAGGCCTGGAACGCGCCGGCTACCAGCATCGAACTGCACGCGGTGCATCAACGGTTCGAGGCTCAGGCCCGGCAGCACCCTGAACGCCAGGCCTTGGCGCTGGACGAACAGGCCGTCAGCTATGGCGAGTTGAACCGCCAGGCCAACCGTCTGGCCCACTACCTGATCGCCCAGGGCGTAGGCCCGGAAGTGCTGGTCGGCATCGCCGTGGAGCGCTCGTTTGCCATGGTGGTGAGCCTGCTGGCGGTGCTCAAGGCGGGCGGTGCTTACGTGCCGCTCGACCCGCAATACCCGCGTGAGCGCCTGCTGCACATGCTTGAAGACAGCGGCGTGCGGCTGGTGCTCACGCAATCATCGCTGCGTCAGCGCCTGCCGCTGCCTGAGCACTTGGCGACCCTGGACATCGACCTGGCGGATGCGCAACTGGCGCACTGTGCCGAGCACAATCCAGGGCTCGACTTCGAACCGCGCAACCTGGCCTACGTCATCTACACCTCAGGCTCTACCGGCAAGCCCAAGGGTGTCGCCATCAACCATGCCGCCTTGAGTGAGTTCGCGAGCATTGCCGCTGACTATTCGTGCCTGACTGCGGACGACCGAGTTCTGCAGTTCGCGACGTTGAACTTCGACGGTTTCGTCGAGCAGTTGTACCCGGCCCTGACCCTAGGTGCCACCGTGGTGCTGCGTGGCCCGCAACTGTGGGACGGTGCCGAGCTGTACCGGCAGATTATTGCTCAGGGCATCACCTTGGCCGACTTGCCCACCGCCTACTGGAAACTCTTTTTGCAGGATTGCCTGGCAGCCGGCCCGCGTGCTTACGGCGCACTGCGCCAGGTGCATATCGGCGGCGAAGCCATGCCGCTGGATGGCCCGGCGTTGTGGCGTCGTGCAGGGCTTGGGCATGTACGCCTGCTCAATACTTATGGGCCGACCGAGGCGACCGTGGTGTCCAGCGTGCTGGACTGCAGCGCCGACACCACTATGATCGGCGCCAGCGCCAGCCCTATCGGCCGCGCGCTGGCGGGGCGTGGGTTGTATGTGCTCGACCGGGATTTGAACCTGCTGCCGGTCGGTGCCGTGGGTGAGCTGTATATCGCCAGTGAAAGCGGCCTGGCGCGTGCCTATCTGCAACGCCCGGCGCTGACGGCGGAACGGTTTGTCGCCGACCCTTTCAGTCATTCGGGCGCGCGCCTGTATCGCACTGGTGACCTGGCTCGCTGTCGCGCCGATGGCGTGATCGAGTACGTCGGGCGGGTCGATCATCAGGTCAAGATCCGTGGTTTCCGCATTGAGCTGGGTGAAATCGAAGCATTGCTGCTGGCCCAGCCAGGCGTGCGCGAAACCCTGCTTCTGGCGGCTGACAACCAACTGCTGGCCTACGTAGTACCCACTCACGCGCTGCCCGAGCACGAGCAGGTTGTGGTGGGTGAACAGCTCAAGGCCACACTGCGCGAGCAATTGCCGGATTACATGGTGCCTGCGCACCTGATCTTCCTCCCACGCATGCCGTTGAACCCCAATGGCAAGCTGGACCGTCAGGCCCTGCCAACACCCGATGCCGCCGCGGTGCAAGCCGATTGGCAAGCGCCAGTCACCGCCTTGCAACAGCAGGTTGCGGCGATCTGGGCCGATATCCTCGGCACTGAGCGTGTAGGCCTGACCCAGCATTTTTTCGAGCTGGGTGGGCATTCGTTGCTGGCGATGCAGGTGGTCTCGCGTATTCGTCACGCGCTGAACCTGGAAGTGCCGCTCAAGGCCCTGTTCGAGCAGCCGCGCCTGGATGGATTTGTCGCCGCCATTGAAGCCCATTCCCCGACTGCACCGAAGGCGCCGGCACTGGTGCCGGTAGGGCGTGAACAACCGCTGCCGTTGTCGTATGCCCAGGAGCGCCAATGGTTCCTCTGGCAACTGGAGCCGCAAAGCGCGGCGTATCACGTGCCCAGCGCCTTGCGTTTGAAAGGGCGGTTGGACATTGCCGCGTTGCAGCGCAGTTTCGACACCTTGCTGGCCCGGCATGAAAGCCTGCGCACCTGTGTGCGCCAGACCCACGACGGTGCGGTGCAGGTGATTGACCCGCGGGTGTCGGTGCAAATCGCGCTGGGCGATGTCGACGAAGCCCAGCTCAAGGCCCGTGTAGAAGCAGAAATCGCCCAGCCGTTCGACCTGCAACAAGGGCCGTTGTTGCGCGTGACGCTGTTGCGCCTGGCCGAGGATGAGCATGTGCTGGTGCTGGTCCAGCATCACATCGTGTCCGATGGTTGGTCGATGCAGTTGGTGGTGGAAGAACTGGTGCAGCTTTACGCCGCTTACAGTCAAGGGCAGGGCGTGCAGCTGCCGCCGCTGCCGATTCAGTACGCCGACTATGCCGTGTGGCAACGCAATTGGATGGACGCCGGCGAAAAAGCCCGTCAGTTGGCGTATTGGCGCGAGGTGCTGGGTGGTGAGCAGAGCGTACTGGAGTTGCCCTTCGATCACCCACGCCCGGCGGTGCAGAGCCACCGTGGCGCGCGCCTGCCTATCGAGCTGGCGCCGACACTGGCCCACGACCTCAAAGGCTTGGCCCAGCAGCAAGGCGTGACGCTGTTCATGCTGTTGCTGGCGTCGTTCCAGACCTTGCTGCACCGCTACAGCGGCCAGGAAGAGATCCGCGTCGGCGTGCCGATTGCCAACCGCAATCGCAGCGAAACCGAGCGCCTGATCGGCTTCTTCGTCAACACCCAAGTGCTCAAGGCCGACCTGCATGGGCAGATGAGCGTTGAGCAGCTATTGCAGCACACACGCCAACGCGCGCTGGATGCCCAGGCGCATCAGGACCTGCCGTTCGAGCAACTGGTGGAAGCCCTGCAACCGGAGCGTAGCCTCAGCCACAACCCGTTGTTCCAGGTGATGTTCAACCACCAGACCGATGTCGGCCAGGCCCAGGTCCAGCATCAACTGCCGCAGCTGCGGGTAGAAGGGCTGGACTGGGAGAGCAAGACCGCGCACTTCGATCTGGACCTGGATATTCAAGAATCCAACGAGGGTATCTGGGCCACGCTGGGTTATGCCCAAGACCTGTTTGAAGCCGCCACCGTGCAACGCATGGCTCGCCATTGGCAGAACCTGTTGCAGGGCATGGTCGCCGACCCGCAGCAAAGCCTTAGCCAATTGCCACTGCTGGACAGTGCCGAGCAGCAACAGATTCTTCAGCTGTGGAATCGTACCGACTCGGGCTTCTCGGCCAAGCGCCTGGTACACGAAATGGTCGCCGACCGCGCACGGGAAACCCCGACTGCCGTGGCGGTGAAATTCGATGCGCAAACCCTCACCTACGGTGAACTCGACCGCCAGGCCAATCGCCTGGCGCATGCGCTGATCGCCCGCGGTGTCGGCCCGGAAGTGCGCGTGGCCATCGCCATGCCGCGCAGTGCCGAGATCATGGTGGCGTTCCTGGCGGTGATGAAATCCGGTGGCGTTTACGTGCCGCTGGACGTGGAATACCCGCGCGATCGCCTGCTCTACATGATGCAAGACAGCCGCGCCAAACTGTTGCTGACCCACTCGGCGGTGCAGCAGCGCTTGCCGATCCCCGAAGGCCTGGAAGCACTGGCAGTTGATCAGGTCGAAGCCTGGGCGAACGTTGACGATAGCGCTCCACAGGTCGCACTGGATGGTGACAACCTGGCCTACGTGATCTACACCTCCGGTTCCACCGGCATGCCGAAGGGCGTGGCGGTGTCCCACGGCCCGTTGGTGGCACATATCATCGCCACCGGCGAGCGCTATGAAACCGGCCCGGCCGACTGCGAACTGCACTTTATGTCGTTCGCTTTTGACGGTTCCCACGAGGGCTGGATGCACCCGCTGATCAACGGCGCCAGTGTGTTGATCCGCGATGACAGCCTGTGGCTGCCGGAATACACCTACGCGCAGATGCACCGCCACAACGTGACGATGGCGGTGTTCCCGCCGGTTTACCTGCAACAACTGGCCGAGCACGCCGAGCGTGACGGCAACCCACCGGCCGTACGGGTTTACTGCTTTGGTGGTGATGCTGTCGCCCAAGCCAGCTACGACCTGGCCTGGCGCGCGCTGAAGCCGACCTATCTGTTCAATGGCTACGGCCCCACTGAAACCGTGGTGACGCCGCTGTTGTGGAAGGCGCGCAAGGGCGACCCATGCGGAGCCGTCTACGCACCGATTGGTACGTTGCTGGGCAACCGCAGCGGCTACGTACTGGACGCGCAGTTGAACCTGCAACCCATCGGCGTCGCCGGCGAGTTGTACCTGGGCGGCGAGGGTGTGGCGCGGGGTTACCTGGAGCGCCCTGCACTGACCGCCGAACGCTTCGTGCCGGACCCGTTCGGCAAACCCGGCAGCCGCGTGTACCGCAGCGGCGACTTGACCCGTGGGCGCCCGGACGGTGTGGTGGATTATCTGGGGCGTGTCGACCATCAGGTGAAAATTCGTGGTTTCCGTATCGAACTGGGTGAAATCGAAGCGCGCCTGCGTGAGCAGGACAGCGTCGGTGAAACCGTGGTGGTGGCCCAGGAGGGCCCGACCGGCAAGCAGTTGGTCGCCTATGTCGTACCGTTGGACCCGGCGTTGATCGACGATGCCGTGGCGCAATCGAACGGCCGCGAAGCGCTGCGCCGCGCCTTGAAAACCCGGCTGCCCGATTACATGGTGCCCACGCACTTGATGTTCTTGCCGCGCATGCCGCTGACGCCGAATGGCAAGCTGGACCGCAAAGGCTTGCCGCTGCCCGACGTGAGCCAGATGCAGCAGGTGTATGTCGCGCCGCAGAGCGAACTGGAGCAGAAAATCGCCGCGATCTGGTCCGACGTGCTGCGCCTGCCGCGTGTGGGCTTGCATGACAATTTCTTCGAACTGGGCGGTGACTCGATCATTTCGATCCAAGTGGTCAGCCGTGCCCGCCAAGCGGGTGTGCGCTTCACGCCCAAGGACCTGTTCCAGCACCAGACGGTGCAGAGCCTGGCAGCCGTGGCCCGCGAGGGCGAGGGCGCGGTGGTGCTGGATCAGTCGGCGCTGACCGGCGAGTTGCTGCTGCTGCCGATCCAGCACGGGTTTTTTGCCGATGACATCCCGCAGCGTGAGCACTGGAACCAGTCCGTGGTGCTGCAACCGCACCAACGGCTGGAAGTGCCGGTGCTGGTGGCGGCGCTGGAGGCGTTGATTGTGCACCACGATGCCCTGCGCACCACGTTTACCCAAGGTGCGAATGGCTGGAGCGCGGCGTACCGAGGCGCCCAGCAGCATCAGGCCGAACAGGTGCTGTGGCAAACCACGCTGAACAGCGTCGAAGAGCTGGAGGCCCTGGGCGATGAAGCTCAGCGCAGTCTCGACTTGAATCAAGGCCCGTTGCTGCGCGCGGTGTTGGTGGACATGGCTGACGGCGCGCAGCGCTTGCTGTTGGTGATCCATCACTTGGTGGTGGACGGTGTGTCCTGGCGCATCCTGTTGGAAGATTTGCAAACCGCTTACCGTCAACTGGCCGAAGGCGCCCGCGTGGTACTGCCGGCCAAAACCAGCTCCACCCGCGCCTGGGCCGCGCGGCTGCAGGCATACGCAGCCACCCCGGCGCTGGCGCGGGAGTTGGTGTGGTGGCAGGCGCAGTTGCAGGGCAGTCGCGCCGGTTTGCCGGGCGCCGACCCGCAGGCCAGCGTGAGTAACCGTCACGCCCTGAGCGTGACGACGCACTTGGATCAAGGGTTTACCCGTCGCTTGCTGCAGGACGCTCCAAGTGCCTATCGAACCCAGATCAACGACCTGTTGCTGACCGCCCTGGCGCGCGTGATTGTGCGCTGGACCGGTGATGAATCGATGCTGATCCGCCTGGAAGGTCACGGCCGCGAAGACCTGTTCGATGAGATCGACCTGACCCGCACCGTCGGTTGGTTTACCAGCCTCTATCCGTTGCAATTGGCGCCGACCGACTCGCTGGCAGGCTCGCTCAAACTGATCAAGGAACAACTGCGCGCCGTCCCGAACAAAGGCCTTGGCTTTGGCGCCTTGCGTTACCTGGGCGATGCGAAGGCGCAACAGGCATTGAGCGCCTTGCCGCGACCGCGCATCACGTTCAACTACCTGGGGCAATTCGACGGCAGTTTCGAAGGCGGCGAACAAGAAGGCCTGTTCGCGCCTTCCGGTGACGCCAGTGGCACCGAGCAAAGCCTGGATGCGCCGCTGGGTAACTGGCTGGAGATCAATGGCCAGGTGTACGGCGGTGAGCTGAAACTGAACTGGAGTTTCAGTCAGGAAATGTTCGCGCAAGCCACCGTGCAGCAATTGGCGGATGACTACGCGCAGGAACTCAAAGCCCTGATCGAGCATTGCTGCGCGGCGGCCCATCAAGGCGTGACGCCGTCGGACTTCCCGCTGGCGCGCTTGTCTCAAGGTCAACTGGACGCGCTGCCACTGAGCGTCGCCGAGGTTGAAGACCTGTACCCTTTGTCGCCGATGCAGCAGGGCATGTTGTTCCAGTCGCTGTATGGCGAGGGCTCGGGCGACTACATCAACCAGATGCGCATCGATGTGGACGGCCTTGATGTGCCGCGCTTCCGCCATGCCTGGCAGGCGGCAGTGGATCGCCATGAGATTTTGCGCAGCGGCTTCCTCTGGCAGACCGATGTGGAGCAACCGTTGCAGGTGGTCTACAAGCAGCGGCGCATGCCACTGGACGAGCTTGATTGGCAAGGCCGCGCGGATTGCCTCACAGCGCTCGACAGCCTGGCCGAGTCGGCACGCGCCCAGGGTTTTGTGCTGGAACAGGCGCCGCTGTTGAGCCTGTCGGTGATCCGCACGGGGGCGTCGAGTTATCACCTGATTTACACCAACCACCACATCCTGATGGACGGCTGGAGCGGTTCGCAGCTGTTCGGCGAGGTGCTGCAACATTACGCCGGCGAGCCGCTTGCGGCACCGACCGGGCGTTATCGCGACTACATTGCCTGGCTGCAGGCCCAGGACGAGGCCGTCAGCGAAACCTTCTGGAAAGCTCAACTGGCCAACCTGCAGGCGCCTACGCGTCTGGCGCGTGACCTTTCGACTGAAGCGCCTGCGGCCCTGGAGGCCAACGGCGAACATCGTTTGAGCTTTGATGCCGCTCATACCGAACGCCTCAAAGCGTTCGCGCAAAGCAATAAGGTCACGCTCAATACCTTGGTGCAAGCCGCCTGGCTATTGCTGCTGCAATATCACACCGGGCAGGCCACCGTGGCCTTCGGCGCCACCGTGGCGGGGCGCCCGGCCGAGCTGCGCGGTATCGAGCAGCAAGTCGGTTTGTTTATCAACACGCTGCCCGTAGTGGCCACGCCTGAGGCGCAGCTGTCGGTCAGCCAGTGGCTGCAGCAGATCCAGGCGCAGAACGTGCGCTTGCGCGAGCAAGAGCACACGCCGCTGTTCGAGATTCAGCGCTGGGCCGGGTTGGGCGGCGAGGCGCTGTTCGACAGCATCCTGGTGTTCGAGAACTACCCGGTGTCCGAAGCGTTGGAGCAGGGCGCGCCGTCGGGCCTGCGCTTTGGTGCCGTGCACAGCCTGGAGCAGACGCATTACCCGCTGACCGTGCTGTTGGGCATGGGCGACAGCCTCGGGCTTGAATTCAACTACGACCGGCAGGCCTTCAGCGCTGCGCATATCCAGCGCCTGGCCGAGCACTTCCAGCAGTTGCTGAACGCGCTGATTGTCGATGCCGACCAGCGCCTGGGCGCGCTGCCGTCGGTGACGCAGGCCGAGCGCCAGATGCTGCAAGCCTGGAACGCCACGGCGCAGCCTTACCCGCTGCAACAGGGCGTGCATCAGTTAATTGAGGCTCAGGTGCTGCGTACGCCGGACGCCCCGGCGCTGGCCTTTGCCGGTCAGCAGCTGAGTTACGCCGAGCTGAACCGCCGTGCCAACCGCCTGGCGCATCGCCTGATGGCGGCGGGTGTGGGGCCGGACGTGCTGGTCGGTTTGGCGGTGGAGCGCTCCATCGAGATGGTCATCGGCCTGCTGGCCGTGCTCAAGGCGGGTGGCGCCTATGTGCCGCTGGACCCGGAATACCCGCGTGACCGACTCACCTACATGCTGCAAGACAGTGGCGTGAATCTGCTGCTGACCCAGGCTCATGTGTTGGCGCACCTGCCGCTCCCGGCAGGCGTGCAGAGCCTGGTGCTGGAGAGCCTGGTGCTGGAGAGCGGCGAGGCGTGGCTTGATGGCTACAGCGAGCACAACCCTGATGTCGCAGTGGATGGCGAGAACCTGGCGTATGTGATCTACACCTCGGGTTCTACCGGGCAGCCCAAGGGCGCCGGTAATCGGCATTCGGCACTGACCAATCGACTCTGCTGGATGCAGCAGGCGTATGGCCTGGATGGCGGCGATACAGTGCTGCAGAAAACCCCGTTCAGTTTTGACGTGTCGGTGTGGGAGTTCTTCTGGCCGCTGATGACCGGCGCACGCCTGGTGGTGGCGGCGCCGGGGGATCATCGCGATCCGGCCCGGATGGTCAGCTTGATCAACGCCGAGCAGGTCACCACGCTGCACTTTGTGCCGTCCATGCTGCAGGCCTTCTTGCAGGATGCGGCGGTGGGTTCCTGCCACAGCCTGCAACGCATTGTGTGCAGCGGTGAAGCCTTGCCGGTGGACGCCCAGCAACAGGTCTTTGCCAAGTTGCCTGCTGCACGGTTGTACAACCTGTACGGGCCGACGGAGGCCGCGATTGATGTGACCCACTGGACGTGCGTTGACGAAGGCAGTGACACCGTGCCGATTGGCCGACCTATCGCCAACCTGGGCTGCTACGTGCTGGACAGCAACCTGGAACCAGCGCCGGTGGGCGTGTTGGGCGAGTTGTACCTGGGCGGTATCGGCTTGGCGCGGGGTTATCACCGTCGCCCGGCGCTCACCGCTGAACGTTTTGTGACTGACCCCTTCGGCAGCGGGGAACGGCTGTACCGCACGGGCGACCTGGCGCGCTATCGCGACGACGGGGTGATCGAGTACGCGGGCCGCATCGACCATCAGGTCAAGCTGCGCGGGCTGCGCATCGAGTTGGGTGAAATCGAGGCGCGTCTGCTGGAGCATGACGCTGTGCGTGAAGCAGCCGTGCTGGCCGTGGACGGCACGCACTTGGTGGGTTACGTGGTATTGCAGGCGCCGAGTGCGGATTGGAAAACCCTGGTCGGCGCACACTTGGCTGCGCACTTGCCGGACTACATGGTGCCCGCGCAGTGGGTGGTGCTTGAGCAGATGCCGCTGAGCCCGAATGGCAAACTGGATCGCAAGGCGCTGCCCAAGCCTGAAGCCAACGGCGCAGAGGAATACCAGGCGCCGCACAGCGAGATCGAGCAACAGGTGGCTGCGATCTGGAGCGAGGTGCTGGGTGTTGAGCGGGTAGGGCTGAACGACAACTTCTTTGAATTGGGTGGGCATTCCTTGCGTGTGCTGTTGCTCAAGGAACGTATCCGGCAGGTCAGCGGGGTCAACCTGTCTGTCAGCCAGTTGATGCTTAACCCTACCGTGCGCGGGCAGGTCAATTGCCTGCAGGGCAGCGCGCGCAGCGAGTTGATCGTCAAGCTCAACAGCCAGGCTCAAGGTACGCCGCTGTTCATGTTCCACCCGAGTTTTGGCTCGGTGCATTGCTATACCGCGATTGCCTTGGCGCTGCGCGAGCAACGCCCGGTTTACGGAGTGATCTGCCGTGCGCTGGTGGAAGAGGGCGCGTCGGTGCCTGAGTGGCAGGCGATGGTTGATGATTACGCCGCGCAATTACTCGCGGCTCAGCCCCAGGGCGCCTATCGCCTGGCGGGTTGGTCGTTGGGCGGCAACCTGGCGATGGAGGTCGCTTACGCACTGGAGCAAGCAGGTCGCGAGGTGGAGTTTGTCGGCTGGATCGATTCGGCGCCGCCGCAGTGGCTCACGCCGTATTGGGACGCGGTGGTCGTCGAGCAGGGGCGCGAGGCCTGCGCCAATGAGCGCCGTGCGGCGTTGCTTGGTGTGATGTTCCCGGCGTTTGCCGAGCAGATTGAAGGCGCGTGGCAGCAATGCCAGCGTCAGGCTGCGGATGAAGACGGACAATGGCAGGCGTTTGTTGTCTGGGCCGAACAGACTCTGGGTGAGGCGTTTACCGGCATCAAGGAAGAATTGCTGCGTGGCAATGAGGCGCAGATTTCCTGGGAGGTTGACCGTGCGTTGAGCGAGCGCCTGGAGGCGGCGGACTTCAAACCGATCAAGGCGCCGGTCAGTTGCTGGTGGGCCTCGTTAAGCCGCGCGGGGCAGTTCAAGGACCTGATCGAACAGAGCATGGCCGGTGTGATTGGCCAGGGGCGCATTGAGCGTTCGGTCATGATCGACACTGATCATGACGGGATCATCGACAGCGCCGCGTTCATCAACAGCCTGGTGGCCGCCATGGACTAAGGGGGGCGACTCATGAATCAACCCGGATCATCGATCCGGGTTTTTTTTGCTGGATTTCAGCCCGGGCAGACATGCTTTTGTGTGGGAGCTGGCTTGCCTGCGATGGCATCGACTGGGTGCCTGATAGTTCGAGGTGCCTGCATCGCAGGCAAGCCAGCTCCCACAGTTGACCGAGCATGGGCTTAACACACAGGCATAAAAAAGCCCGATGAAAGCGGTGCTTTTCATCGGGCGTTGGGTTGATCGCCTGGGGCGATCAGTGCATTCGATCAGAAGTCCCAGCGGGTGCTGAACATCACGTTGCGTGGCTCACCGTAGGCGGCCGAGTTATAGAAGCCCACGTTGGTGTAGTAGGTGGTGTCGAAGACGTTGTTGAGGTTGACGGTGGCCGAGAGGTTCTTGGTGACCTGGTAGCGGGTCATCAGGTCCACCACGGTGTAGGACGACTGGGTAATGTCCTGGTTTTTATTCAACGGCTGGTTCCAGATCTCGTTCCAGGCCTTGGTCTGCCAGCGCACACCGCCACCGACGGTGAACTTGTCCAGAGCGCCCTTGAGCTTGTAGGTGGTGTTCAGGTTGACCTGATTTTCCGGCTCGAAGGTGGAGATTTTCTTGCCGTCTTCGTCGCGCACGATCTTGTGGGTGTAACCGCCCTGCACTTGCCAGCCTGGACTCAACTCACCGGAGATTTCTGCCTCGTAGCCTTTGGTAACGGCCTTGGAACCCCTGAACGCATAGTTGTCGGGTGTCGGGGTTTGGTTGTTGTAGGCATCGTCCGGGATAGCGCGATTGGTCTCATGCACCTCGAAATACGCAAGGCTGGTGTTCAAGCGGCCGTCGAAGAACTCGCCTTTTAACCCTATCTCGTAGTTCTGCCCTTCGTCCGGCTCGAGCAGCGTTTGGTTGCGATCTTTATAGGTGCTTTCCTGAGGTTGGAAAATATCGGTATAGCTGGTGTACACCGAGAAATTGTCGTTCAGGTCATAGATCACACCCGCATACGGGATAAACCGGCCGGTTTCCTTGTAGGAAGGGTTTATACCGGTGACGTGATAGTTGGCGACGCGCCCGCCGAGGATCACGTTCAGGTCATCCATCACGTTCAAGCGTGTGGTCACGTAGTAGCCGGTCTGACGGATATTGTCGTCGGTGTACTGTTGCACCGGGCCGTAGATAGGCTTGGCGATCTTTCCATTCCAGTTGTAGAAATCGACTTTGTTGCCGCCTGGCCATTCCGGCGACCAATAACCCTTGCCCTGCCAGCGCGAGGTGCCGATCGAGCCGCCTACGACCAATTCATGGTCGCGGCCGAACAAGCTGAAAGGCCCGGTGGCATACAGGTCGGCCGAGGTGCTTTTGGTTTCGCCGGTGTACTTCTGCCCGTTGATCGACGCGCTGCCATCGGACTGGGGCTCAACGAACTGGATCGAGCCAAGGTCGGCGTGGTAGCTGTTGATCTTGTGGTCGAGTTGGAACTTGGTGACCCAGCCATCGCCCAGGTCATGCTCGAGCATGGCAAAGGCGGTGCGGGTGTTTTGTTCCCAGGAACTCCAGGTGGTGCCGTTGTTGTAGGAGCGCGGCATCTTGTTGATGCTGCCGTCGTATTTCACCAGCGGGAAGGAACCGGACCAGCTGGAACCTTGTGGAACGCTGTCCTGGTAGTCGAAGCCCACGGACAGCATGGTGTCGGGGGACAGGTCGAATTCGGTAATGCCGTAGTAGGTTTCGGTTTTGCGCGAGTAGTGGTCCATGAAGGAGTTTTTGTCTTGGTACGCCGCCACTGCGCGACCACGGACGTTGCCGCTGTCGGTCAGCGGGCCGCTGACGTCGACTTCGCTGCGATAGTTGTCCCAGGAACCCGCGCCCAGTTGCACATGGCCCTTGAATTCCGAGGTGGGTTTCTTGCGAATCAGGTTGATGGTCGCGCCCAGGGAGCCGGCACCGTTGAGCAGGCCGGTGGCGCCCTTGAGGATTTCGACGCGGTCATAGATCGCCATGTCGCTCAGGGTGTTGCCTGCCGAATAACCGACGTTGCGCACGGTGGACGGAATGCCGTCGTACTGGAAGCTATTGACCGAAAAACCACGGGAATAGTAGTTGGTGCGGTCGGTGTCATAGGCCGACACGGTGATGCCCGGGGTGTGGCGCATCACGTCATCGACGTTATTGAGGCCGAAGTCTTCGATGTGCTGGCGGGTGATCACCGTGATCGACTGCGGGGTTTGCCGCGGCGTCAGGGTCAAGCGGGTTGCCGTGGCAATGGTGCCCGGCGTGTAGGAGCCGGAGTCTTCGGTGATATTGCCCAAGGCGTTGCCGGTCACTTGGGTCGGGCTCAATTCCAGCCCGGCGGAGGTGCCGACGGCGGTCACGGTCAGCGAGTTGCCACTGAGGGTGTGGGTTGTCTCGGTCCCACCCAGCAAGGTGTCGATTGCCCGCTGCGGGTCCAGTTTGCCTTTGACTGCGCGGCTGCTCTTGCCCTGCACATCGCTCGGGCTGTACAGCACCTGCACGTTGGTCTGGCGCCCAAACTCCTGCAGCGCGCTCCCCAGCGACTGTGCAGGAATATCCAGCTCGATCTCCTGTGCCTGCGCATAGCCTGCAACCGGCAGTGATATCGCCAGGGCGAGTGCGCTCGGAAGAAGATTGATGTTCAGGGCCCGGCGCATGGATAGCGCTTTGCTCAGGGGGCTGAGACCGAGTCTTGCTGGCATGGATGCGTTCTCTTCTATGTTTAAGTGGGCAAGTTATAGGTGACTATTGAGTATTATTCTCATTACCACTAGTGAGACGTTCCTACTTGGAGAAACCGGAAAATAAATTTCAGGCCGGTTCCATTTCGTGCACCACCTGGCCGGCGCGCAGGCGCACCAACTGGTCGGCGATATCGAAATAGCGGTCGTCGTGGCTGATCACGATGATGGTTTTGCCCAGGCGCTTGAGGTCCGGCAGCAGCTCGGTGTAGAAAATCCGGCGGAACGCCGGGTCCTGGTCGGCGGCCCATTCGTCGAACACCAGCACCGGGCGTTCTTCGAGCCAGGCGTTGACCAATGCCAGGCGTTTGCGTTGGCCGGTGGACAGGTCGGTGGTGCTGAACACGCCGTCCTTGACGCTGACCTTGTGCGCAATTTCCAGGCGCTCCAGGTATTTGGCCGCGCTGTCGAGTGACTGGGTGGCGCTGCCTTGAACCAGGTCGTCGAACAGGTAGTAGTCGGAAAAAATCGTGGTGAACAGTTGGCGGTAGTCATCGCGCTCGGGGTCGGTGACGGCCTCGCCGTTGAGGCGAATCTCGCCGGCCTGTGGCGGATACAAGCCCAGCAGCAGTTTGATCAGGGTGGTCTTGCCGCTGCCGTTCTCGCCGACGATGAATACGATGTCGCCTTGCTTGATGCTCAGGTTGATCGGCCCCAGGTGGAACGGTTCGCTGCCTTCAATCGCCGGTGGGCTGTAGCTCACGCCGCGCAGTTCCAGGCTGTTGACCACCGGTTTGGGTGCTTCGCTGTCATCCATCAGCAGGTGCGGTTCGGGGGAAGAGAAGCGCTCCGACAGCTCGCTGATCCGGCCAAACGCAATCTTGGCCTTGCCCACCACCGGCAGATAACCAAGCAGGTGTTCCAGCGGGCCTTTCATGTACAGCAGTACCAGCACGAAGCCGGTGATTACCGTAGGGTCCGGGTTCGGGTTGTAGGCCTGCATCGCCAGGGCCAGGCCGATTACCACGAAGAACAGCATAGAGCCGAAGGTCTTGGCGAGGATGTAGATGTTCACCGAACGCACCTGAATGTCGCTGATGCGGTCGGCGGTTTCCTGGATGCGATGGGTGTTCATGCGAAAACGCCGTGGCCGGTGCATGCGCAGTTCCTTGGCACCGGAAGCGATCGCGTTGTAGTAGCGCTGCAGCTCATCCTCATGGCTGCGCGCCAGGTCGAAACCCTGGATGCCTTTGCCGCCGGCAATGAACTGCACGGCACTGCCGATAATGATCGCCACCACCATCATCAGGAACATTGGCACCGACAGGTAGGCCAGGTAACCCAGGCAACCGAGCGTGACGGTGGCGGCGATGGCCAACGGCGTGAAGGCGAAGGAAAAATCGCTGATGGTGTCGACGTCATGGGTCAGCACCGGAATCAGGCGGTGCGAGCGGTAGCGCTCGATCTGGCCGATGGGCGCCGACAGTACTTTTTCACCCAGGTCTTTGCGCAAGGCGGCGATGATGCGTTGGCCGACGTAGTTGGTGCCGATGTCCGAAATGATCGAGCTGACCAGCGCCAGCACGCACAACGCCGCAAAGGTCAGGACCACGCCTTGGGTCATGCCGTTGGCCGAATGCAGCGCATTGTTGATGGTGGCCAGCAGCAAGGTGATGGCCAGGCCGCCCGCCATGCCGAGGGCGACGGAGACCGTCACGATGGTACGGAAGGGCCTGAGCAAGGCGAGCAGGCCCTTGAAGGCGCTGCGTTTGGGGTCGGTCATAAATACATCCCGGAGAGTGAAAAGAGGGGCTGGGCACACAGACCCTTACCCATGACAAACGAAGCGTCGGTGCGACTATTTAGCTCGGCGTGCTCGGCGCCAGCGCAGCGGGATAAATTGCGCCGGGGCTGGTTCGTTCTTGTGCTGTAGGCGCACGTGCATCGACGCGCTGCGCAGCCCACTCAGCGAGAGCGAAAAATGACGAAAAAGAACCTGGTGTATGTGTGGTCCCTGAGAAATGCCGCCGCCGACAAGGCCGGGCAGCCGGTGGCCTACAAGGACCACGAGCGCTATATGAAGTCGGTGCTGGAGTTTCTGGTGGGGTCGCTGAACGACACCCCGTTGGGCGAGGCTTACAACCTGGTCGGCGTGGTCTACGACGATGATGAGCAGAACCCGCGGGACCAGCAGTTGGTCAGCGATTACGGCTTTGCCTATAAGCCGGGCCGCCAATGGCTATATCCGGCGGATCTGCAGGTACAGGGCCGTCTGGTCAACGACCTGCTGTTGAGCGTGCCGTCCACCTATCGCCGCCTGCCGCGCGGCAGTGCGGAACACATCGCCGGCAAGCAGGATTTCGAGCGTCGCCTGCACGACACGCTGGTGGAGTTGAAGGCCGATATCGTGGTGCTGGATGGTTTGCTGGTGATTCTGGATGAGCTGGTGCGGCCGGGCGCGCCGTTCGCGCGGCGGATCATGAACATTCATCCTGGTATCACCCGCATCGAGTCGCCCTATGAGCGTCGTGGTGCCTATGCCACCTGGAATGCCCTCTACGGCGCGCGTGGGCAAACCGTGGTGGATTGGGCGACCAAGGCCACCACGCCGTCAGAACCGCTGTACCTCACCGGCGCGTCGTTCCACTACGTGGACAACGGCATCGACTCTGGCGAAGTGTTCCACGACGTACTGAAAACCGAGATTTCGCCCGAGGACACCATCCTCGAACTGCGCTGGAACAACTTCAACAACAGCCTGTTCCCGGCGTTGCATGAAGGGTTGGAGCTGTTGGCCAAGCAGGCCTGAACATAGGCTGATTGGCACATTCAGATCGAAACTGTGGGAGCGGGCTTGCTCGCGAAGGCGGCGGATCAGTCGATACTGCTGGTGACTGGCACACCGCTTTCGCGAACAAGCCCGCTCCCACATTTGGGCGGCGCCGGCCTTAGGGTTCGCACACGACCTTGAGCTCAATTCCCGCAGTCATTGCTGCAAATTTTTACCTGATATAGGCAAGCCAAATGTGGGAGCTGGCTTGCCTGCGATGACGGCAGGCCGGTTGACATTATTTGCCTGACCGACCGCTATCGCAGGCAAGCCAGCTCCCACACTGGAGCGTGTCCGCTTAAGTTATTGTTCGGTGCACGCAGGCAAAATGTGCGGGCTTGCTCGCGAAGGCGGTGGATCAGTCGATACTGCTGGTGACTGGCACACCGCTTTCGCGAGCAAGCCCGCTCCCACATTTGGGCGGCGCCGGCCTTAGGGTTCGCACACGACCTTGAGCTCAATTCCCGCAGTCATTGCTGCAAATTTTTACCTGATATAGGCAAGCCAAATGTGGGAGCTGGCTTGCCTGCGATGACGGCAGGCCGGTTGACATTATTTGCCTGACCGACCGCTATCGCAGGCAAGCCAGCTCCCACACTGGAGAGTGTCCGCTTCGGTTATTGATCGGTGCACGCAGGCAAAATGTGGGAGCGGGCTTGCTCGCGAAGGCGGCGGATCAGTCGATATTGCTGGTGACTGGCACACCGCTTTCGCGAGCAAGCCCGCTCCCACAATTGGAAGGGGTTGCGCTTAGAGCTCGCGCACTACCCGAAAGCCAATCCAGTCGCCGCGTGTCTGCGGGTAGATATTGTTGCGGTTACCCGAGCGTGAAAATACCGGCGCTTCGCCCCAGTCGTTGCCGCGAATCTGGTAGCTCTCGCAGTTCGGTTCCACCCAGGCGCTGCCGTCGGTGGGTGCGCCGATGTAGTTGGGGTGTTCGCAGTCGGCAACTCGCTCGTAAACATTGCCATGCATGTCGTACATGCCAAACGCATTCGGCGGGTAGCTGCCCACCGGCGATGAGTAGCTGTAGCCATCGGCCGGGCCGTAGGTGTTGGCATGTTCGGCGATGCTGTAACCCTTGCCTTCATCGAAAGGGAAAGGGAAGGGCCCGGTCGAGCCGGCGCGGGCCGCATATTCACGCTGCGCTTCGCTGACCATCTGGTATTTCTGCCCGGTCTTTTTCGACAGCCAGGCCACGTAGTTCTTGATGTCGTCCATGTCCATGCACACCGCCGGCTGGCGTGGGCCTTGCGGGTAGCGCGGCTTGCTGGCGATGCATTCGCGGCCTGGGCGGTCGTCGCCATTGGCGATCTTGACCCCGGTCTGGCGCACATAGCTGTCCCATTCGCCGGCCGTGATGTGAAAGCGGCTCATGGCAAAGGGCTTGGCGAAGGTCACCTCATGCATCGGGCCTTCATCGGGCTCACGGCCGACTTCGTCTTCCGGAGTGCCCATGGTAAAGGTGCCGGCAGGCAGCACCACCATTTCCGGGCAGTCCTTGCAGTCCTTGAATACTTTGCCCGGCTGCACAGTGGCGGCCTGGGCCAGGCCGGGCAACAGCGCGCCGCACAGGGCGGTCAGCGCCAGGGCTGTGAGGGGCTTGAGTCGGGATGGAGTCATTGGGGCATCTCGTTCAAAGGAAAAAATAGCCGTCACAACCGTTGGCTCAGCAAGGTCATGAAGCGCTGGATCTCATCTGAGCTGTTAAGCAGGCCGGGCGAGGTGCGAATCACTGGGCCGACGTCGCGGTCCACGGCATCGATCACCACGCGGTTTTTCATCATGTGGGCCACCACGGCTTCACTGTCCTGGTCCTTGACGCGGAAGAAGGTAAAGCCTGCCGACAGCTCGGGGCTGCGCGGCGTGACCAGTTCGATCTGCGGGTGGGCCAGCAGTTGGTCTTTGAGCTCAGTGTTAAGTGCATGAATACGCGCCTGCACCGGCGCCTTGCCCAGCTGCAGGTGCAGCTTGAAGGCCTCGTCGGCGGCCCAGCGATGCTCGAAGGCGTGGTAGCCGCCGGGCGTCATGGTGGTGGCGAAATTGGTGTCCTCGGAGAACGTCGGCACCATCGGCGTGACGTATGTGTTCTGGCTTTCGCGGGCGCAGACAAGGCCCGTGCCGCGCGGGCCGAACATCCATTTGTGGGTGCCGGCGATAAAGAAGTCGCAGTGCATGGCCGGGAAGTCGAGGTTTTCCACGCCAAAGCCGTGCACGCCGTCGACCACGTAGAGAATGCGGTCCTGCTCGTCACGGTTGCGGTTGAGTTCTTCAACCAGCTTGCCGATCTCACCGATGGGCAGCTTCACGCCACTGCCGGACTGCACCCAGGTCATGCCCAGCACGCGGGTGTTGGGGCGGATGTTGCGCTTGATATTGCCCAGCACTTCGTCGCTGGAGGCCTGGCTGGCCTGCTCGAACAAGCGGATGCGGCGCACCTGCGTGCCTTGCCGGGCGACGCGAAAATCCAGCACGTTCTGCGTGGCGTAGTGTTCGTGTTCGGTAGTGAGAATTTCCTGGTCGGGCCGCAGCTTGATGCCGCCGTAGATCATCGCCAGGCCTTCCGAGGTGCTGCCGGTCAGTGCGATTTGTGGTGGCGTGGCATTCAGATAGCGGCCGGCCCATTCGCGCACCTGGCCTTCACGTTTCCAGGTTTCCTCAAGGCCCCAGTCCATCGCCAGGCCGGGGTTATGGTCGATCTGCTGGCGGTAGCGGTCAATCGCGTCGCGCACAGGTTTGGGGTGTGAAGTCACCAGGAAATTGGAAAAATGCAGGTAGTTCGGGTCCTGGGTGAACAGCTGTTTGAACCCCGTCCATGGGTCGTTCGCAGCAGGTGCCGGATTGGCCGCCAAGGCCTGCGGGAGGAGGGCGGCACCCAGCGGCAGGCTGGCGGCGAATACGCCGGCCTGCTTGAGAAATGTACGGCGGTCGGTCATGGACTTGCTTCTGATTGATTAGCGGTTGGCCAATGGCTTGGCGGCTTTTTGTACCTGGTCCCACACGCGCAGGAAGTTGCCTCCCCACAGCTTGGCGATATCGGCTTCGGAATAACCACGCTGGATCAGCTCGGCAGTGACGTTGCGCACCTCGCCGACGTTCTCCCAGCCCTGGATGCCGCCGCCGTCGTTGAAGTCCGACGAGATACCGACATGATCAATGCCGATCTTGCGCACGGTGTAGTCGATGGCATCGCCCCAATCCTTGAGGGTGGCCTTGGGTTCTTCTTCGAGAATGGCGTACAGCGCGCTGGCGTACTGGCCGAACTTCTGCTCGGACCAGGCGGCGATAATCGCGTCGCCGGGCATCAAGGCCATGGCCAGGTTAGGCAGCGGCGGCAAATCGAAACGCGTACGCAGGGCGTTGAGTTTGTCCTGGGTCGGCTGGCTCAACGGGCGCAAATACGCAGGAAAGCCCACCACCTGCACCACGCCGCCGCTGTTCTTGATCAGTTGCAGTTCTTTGTCGCTGAGGTTGCGCGGGATATCCACCGAGGCGCGCGGCGCCGAGTGCGAGGCCACCATCGGCGTGCGGCTCAACTGCGCCACTTGTTCCAGCGCCTTGGTCGACATTTGCGACACGTCGATGATCACGCCTAGGTCATTGAGGCGATGCACCGCTTGCTGGCCGATGGGCGACAGCCCTTCGAGGGCGTCGGTGCTGTCATTGAAAAATGGCAGCGGGCGCGACGAGTCAGACCAGGCGTTGTTGCCGATATAGCTGAAGCCGAACATGCGCATGCCGCGCGCCGCCCACAGGTCCAACTGGTTCAGGTCGTTGCCCAGCGGGTAGGCGTTGAGCATGCTGATAAACACCGCAAACTTGCCCTCGCCATGCAGGCGGCGCATATCGTCCGGGGTGTAGGCAATGCCGACCTGGTTGGGAAAGTCGCGGACCATGCCGGAGATGATCTTGTAGCGCACTTCCTGCTCGTGACGGGCCTCCTCGACAAACCCCTCGGTGGGTTTGTGCGGGGCGTTGGGGCCGTTCCAGATTTCCGGCCAGCCGAAAATCGTCAGGGCCGCGCCCGACAAGCGCCCTCGCGCAGCCTTGGCCAGATCGAACTGGCCGCTGCCGTCTTTATCGGCCTCATTGCCGGCGGTGCCGAAATCCATCGGCACAGTGATATGGCTGTCGAACGACAGCAGGCGGTCCTGCATTTCATTGGCCTGCTTGATCACCTCCAGCGGGTAACCCGCATTGCCCCGGAACCAATAGTCCCAGGCCAGGAAGCCCGCCCCGGCGCCGATCGCCAATGCCAGTGGCAGGCCGATATACAGCGCCTTTTTCGAACGTGGTTTTGTCATTGCCATCTCAGTCAGTTGAGGCCTTTGCTATCAGGGAAGAACGAGCCATGGCGGGGGAAATTTAGGCCTGGGCGGCGCGCCGGTAAATTTCTTCGAGCCGCCAACGTTCTAGCTCTGATTAAGCCGTTTCCTAAGGTAGACAATGACGATCTCTCGACGTGGGTTCATCGCAGGCCTGGCGCTGACAGGCGCCGCCGTGCCCGCGGCCTTTTATGCCCATCGCGAGCTGACGCGTGAAGAAGAATTCCCCATCACCCCGGGCGAGGCCACGGTGGATCTGGCTGACACGGCGGGCCAGCATTTGGCGAATATCCTGCGCGGTGTGTGGAGCCTGCGTCTGGAAGGCCGCGATGCCGGCCTGAAAGGCTTGCCGCTGCACGGCCTGGAATTGCTGCTGGATATCGCCCCGCGCGGGCGCGGCTTGCGCGGCTACCTGGACACCGCCGAAAACCTGCGGGGCGAAGGTGAGCCGCGCTACCGCGTGCTCGGTGACCTGCTGAGCGGTGACGGCGCGTTGCTCTACTGGCGGCTGATCGACCGCGACGCCGCCAACGGCGCACCGGCTTATGAATTCAAGATGACCCTCGACGAAGTCTGGGCCGACTTCGCCAATGCCGGCAGCAGCACGCTCAGCGGGCAGATCCTCAACCTCGATCGCCCCCTGGCGTTGACCGAACGTGACAACCGCTTTGTCGCCCACAAACAGCTGTTTCCCGAAGCCCGGCAACGCATCGGCCTTAATCCGACGCTGCTGGCCTGGCTGATTTCACCCGAACACCGCCTGTTTCACCAGCTCTGGCACGCCACGCGTGATCAGTGGCACAAGCTCTCGGAAGAAAAACGTGACGCCCTGCGCGGCATTGGCTGGCAGCCCGGGCCGCGCGGCCAGGAGCGCGACGCCCGTGGCAAGCGCAAGGACCGCAACGGTTCGGGGATCGATTTTTTCTTCATGCACCGCCATATGCTCGGCACTGCACGCTCGATGCAAGATTTGCCCTCGTGGCCGCAGTTCCCAGAGCCGCAGCCGGCCCTGGAGCGTGATCGCCTGGGCTTTGTGCGTTACTTCGACAACCATGACGGCTTTGCCCTGCCGCCCAGTTGGTCGGCGCCGGATGACGCCGATTACACCCAATGGGTCGGCGATATCAAGGCCGCCCAGACGTATCACAGCAACTTCCAGGTCTGGGAATCCCAGTACCGCGACCCGCGTTACCTGGCCAAACTGACCCTCGGGCAACTCGGTTCCGAGATGGAACTGGGCCTGCACGACTGGCTGCACATGCGCTGGGCCTCGGTGCCCCGCGACCCGTCCAATGGCGCGCCGGTGCCGTTCGCCCGCGACCCGTCGGACTTTGCCGCGCGCTGGTACGCGGCCGAGAACGACTTTCTTGGCGACCCGTTTTCATCCCATGTAAACCCGGTGTTCTGGCACTTCCACGGCTGGATCGATGACCGTGTCGAGGATTGGTTTCGCGCCCATGAGCGCTTTAATCCAGGCGAGGTCAGCCGGCTTGAGGTCAATGGCGTGAACTGGTTCGCCCAGGGGCGCTGGGTGGAAGTGGGCGATCCGTGGCTGGGGCCGGATACCCATGGCTGCAGCACCACGCCGGGCTTGCAGATGGGCCGGTCGATGGAAATGGACCCGGAGACCATGAAGCTGGCGCTACGGATTACGTTTGCTGCTGAAGATGAGGGGTTGCAGGCGTTGTTCAAACGTGTGCCGAGACGGCCCTGGTATGCGCGGCACTTGAAGGTCAAGTAACGCCGGGGACGTTTGGCCACAGGTCCGCCACCAGGAACAGGCGTTCGGCTTCTTCCCAATCTTCGCCATTGCGAACCAGCCGCACCAGTAGCTGCGCGGGCGCCATGGGGTCCAATTCCGCCAGCCAGCCGTGCATCTGTTCCTCACTCCACACCTCAACCGGTGCGTAATGCGCCGGCGCCAGCCAGGCGTGGCGGGGCAGGGGTTGCCAGCGCCCTGACGGGCTGCCACGCACGAACGCCGGCCAATCGCGCTGGTGCAGCCAGCGCCCACGCAAATGCTGGGGATGGGCGCCGTGGGGTGGTTCCGCCTCGCCGGGCCAGGGGTAGAGCAAATACCCGCCAAGCCACAAATGCGCATCAAACTGCTGGATATCCAGCGCTGCCAGTGCTTCGCGGCTTTCGGCGCGTGCCGAGATCGGCAATTGGTGCTGGGCCAGGTGCGCCAGCTTGCGATCCAGCCGGTCATGGCAGCCGGGGCCCAGCCATTGCGCCGCGTCCTGACCGTTACCGTCCTGCGGCCCCAGATAGAGTTTGATCGCCAGTTCCAAATGGTGCACGCCGTCGCGGTCGCGCAGCAGCATGTCCAGCTCGCCCAGGGTGTGCCCGGCGCGGCGGATCGGCAGGTTGGCGGCCAGCAATTCAACGCCCGGCGCGTGCTGCACGGCAAATTGCCACAGGCGCTCGTAATACAAGCCCAGGCGCCGGGTGCGGGCAAGGCTTAGCCAATGCTGCAAGGCGCTGCTGTCTTGATCGAGCGCGCGCAACCATTGTTCCAGCCGATGCGGTGCCTGCACCCAGTCACTGCCCGCCAGCGGGTGGCGCTGCGGCCAGGGCGTTTGCGCGAGCATCGGCGGGGCGAGCATCACCCACGCCAAGTCGCGCACTTCGGGGTGGCGCAGTTGGCGGGGCAGGTTGTGCAAATCCGGGAACACAGTCATGGTCCGAGCATAGCCTTTTAACCGCCGCGCAGGTGGCTGAGAACCATTGTCATCAAGGGTTCACGGCGACAAAGGATTTTGCCTGACGCGGCCTTTCGCCCATAATCGTTGTTTTTCGCCACACCCCAACCCCGCAGGAGCCCCATGGAGCAATTTCGCAATATCGGCATTATCGGTCGCCTGGGCAGTACCCAGGTGCTGGACACCGTCCGCCGACTGAAAAAGTTTCTGCTCGAGCGCCACCTGCACGTGATCCTCGAAGACACCATCGCCGAAATCCTGCCGGGCCACGGCTTGCAAACCTCGTCGCGCAAGATGCTCGGCGAAGTCTGCGACATGGTCATCGTGGTCGGCGGTGACGGCAGCCTGCTGGGTGCGGCCAGGGCCCTGGCGCGGCACAACGTGCCGGTGCTGGGGATCAACCGGGGCAGCCTGGGGTTCCTCACCGATATCCGCCCCGATGACCTGGAAGTCGAAGTGGCCAAGGTGCTCGACGGCCATTACCTGGTGGAAAACCGCTTCCTGCTGCAGGCCGAAGTGCGCCGCCACGGCGAAGCCATCGGCCAGGGCGATGCACTCAACGATGTCGTGCTGCACCCCGGCAAGTCCACGCGGATGATCGAGTTCGAGCTGTATATCGACGGCCAGTTCGTGTGCAGCCAGAAGGCCGACGGCCTGATCGTCGCCACGCCGACCGGTTCCACGGCCTACGCGCTGTCGGCGGGCGGCCCGATCATGCACCCCAAGCTGGATGCCATTGTGATCGTGCCGATGTACCCCCATATGTTGTCCAGCAGGCCAATTGTGGTCGACGGCAACAGTGAGCTGAAAATCGTGGTGTCCAAAGACATGCAGATTTACCCGCAAGTCTCCTGTGACGGGCAGAACCATTTCACCTGTGCCCCCGGTGACACCATCACCGTGAGCAAAAAGGCGCAGAAGTTGCGGTTGATCCACCCGCTGGATCACAACTACTACGAAGTGTGCCGCACCAAGCTGGGCTGGGGCAGCCGCTTGGGGGGTGGAGGCGACTGATGCTCGATCCCGCGCGTAGCTACGACCTGATTGGTGACGTGCACGGTTGCGCCCATACCCTTGAGCACTTGCTCGACCGGCTGGGCTACCAGAAACAGGGCGGCACCTGGCGCCATCCGACGCGAATGGCGGTGTTCCTCGGCGATATCATCGACCGTGGCCCGCGCATTCGCGAAGCGCTGCACATCGTCCACGACATGGCCGAAGCCGGCCAGGCGCTGTGCATCATGGGTAACCACGAGTTCAACGCGCTGGGCTGGACCACGCCGGCGCCGCCGGGCAGTGGCAAGCAGTTCGTGCGCGAACACAACCCACGCCACGCGCGGTTGATCCACGAAACCCTGACCCAGTTCGAGCACCACCCGGCCGACTGGCATGACTTTCTCGGCTGGTTCTACGACATGCCGTTGTTTGTCGACGCCGGGCGTTTCCGCGTGGTGCACGCGTGCTGGGATGACGGGTTTATCGCGCCGTTGCGCGCCACCTTCCCGGATGGCTGCATCGACCAGCACTTCCTGCAGGCCGCCGCCGTGCCCGGCAGTTTTGCCTGCAACGCCTTCGACCGCCTGCTGCGCGGCACCGACATGCGCCTGCCGGACGGCCTGACGCTGACCGGTGGCGATGGCCTGACGCGCTCGTTCTTTCGCACCAAATTCTGGGAAGACGACCCGAAGACCTACGGCGACATTGTGTTCCAGCCCGATGCACTGCCGGAGCCGGTGGCGCGTACGCCGCTGTCGTCGACTGAAAAAAATTCCCTGCTGCGTTATGGCGTCGACGAACCGTTGTTGTTCGTCGGCCATTACTGGCGCAGCGGCAAACCCGCGCCGATTCGCGAGAACCTGGCTTGCCTGGATTACAGCGCCGTGCTGTACGGCAAGCTGGTGGCGTATCGGCTGGATCAGGAAACCCAGCTGGATCCGCGTAAATTTGTATGGGTCGACGTTGAGCGCCCTGAGGTTATTTCATGAGCACCGTAGCTGTTTTGCGCTTGCCGCTGAGTGTCGACCTGGCGGGTTTCGTCAAGTTGCTGCAACGCATGCAAGTGCCCCATCGTGTCAGCGAAGAGGCCGGCGAGCAGGTGTTGTGGGTGCCCGAGAGCATCAGCGACGACGTGCGCGTGTTGTACCAACGCTTTCCCGCCGGGGACCCAGACCAGCAACTGGACATCCCCGAGCAGGCGCCCGTTACGCGTCCCAGCTTTGTTCAGCAGGTACGCCACAGCCCGGTGACGGCGCTGGTGCTGCTGGCGAGCATCATTGTCGGCGCGGTGACCTTGCTGGGTGAAAACCTGCAAACCATGAGCTGGCTGACGTTTCTGCCGTTCCATGTGGCGGGCGAGTACCTCCAGTTCACGCCATTTGCCGAGACTATGGCGTCGGGGCAATGGTGGCGGTTGGTCACGCCGATGCTGATCCACTTCGGCATCCTGCATTTGGCCATGAACGGCATGTGGTACTGGGAACTCGGCCGGCGCATTGAAGTGCGCCAGGGCAGTATCAACCTGCTGGGCCTGACCCTGTTGTTCAGCCTGGTTTCCAATTACGCGCAATACGCTTATGGCGGCCCGAGCCTGTTTGGCGGCCTGTCCGGTGTGTTGTATGGCTTGCTTGGGCATTGCTGGATTTTCCAGTTGCTTTCGCCCAACCCGGCTTATCGCCTGCCACGTGGGGTGCTGGCGATGATGCTGATATGGCTTGTGCTCTGCATGTCGGGGCTGATCTCGATGATCGGTTTCGGCGAAATCGCCAACGCGGCTCATCTGAGCGGCTTGGTCATCGGTTGCCTGACGGGTTTGCTGGGTGGGTTGTACAACCGCCGCAAAGCCTCCATTTGATAAGGAAGAGCCTAATGTCCTCTTTTGCTGAAATGATCGAAAACATCACCCCGGACATCTACGAGAGCCTCAAGCTGGCCGTGGAAATCGGCAAGTGGTCCGATGGCCGCAAGCTCACCGCCGAGCAGCGCGAGCTGTCGCTGCAAGCGGTGATTGCCTGGGAAATCCAGAACCTGCCGGAAGAGCAGCGCACCGGCTACATGGGCCCGCAGGAATGCGCGTCCAAATCGGCGCCGGTGCCGAATATCCTGTTCAAGTCGGATGCGATCCATTGATTGAAATTGGTCGCGGTGCAGTCAGCAAAATGTCGGCGCAACTCGGTGAGCCGACTGTTCAATACGCGTTTCGTCTAGGCGATACCGAGGTGCCGGTCAACCCATTGATCGGTACTCACGTGCGTCTGGAGTTCCTCGGTGCCATCCATTGCAGCCATTGCGGCCGCAAGACCAAGACCAGTTTCAGCCAGGGTTACTGCTACCCGTGTATGACCAAACTGGCCCAGTGTGACCTGTGCATCATGAGCCCCGAGCGTTGCCATTACGACGCCGGCACCTGCCGTGACCCGGGTTGGGGCGAGCAGTTCTGCATGACCGACCACGTGGTTTACCTGGCCAATTCGTCGGGCATCAAGGTCGGCATCACCCGTGCCACCCAGTTGCCGACCCGCTGGCTTGACCAGGGCGCCAGCCAGGCGTTGCCGATCATGCGCGTCGCGACTCGCCAGCAATCCGGCTTCGTCGAAGACCTGTTCCGCAGCCAGGTGGCGGACAAGACCAACTGGCGCGCATTGCTCAAGGGCGACGCGCAATCGGTGGACCTCAAGCAGGTGCGCGATGCGCTGTTCGCCTCCTGCGCCGAAGGCTTGTTGAGTTTGCAGGAACGCTTTGGCCTGCAGGCCATCCAACCGGTAACCGACCTCGAACCGCTCGAAATCCGCTACCCGGTGGAGCAGTATCCCACCAAGATTGTCAGCTTCAACCTGGACAAGAACCCAATTGCCGAAGGCACGCTCCTGGGGATCAAGGGCCAATACCTGATCTTCGACACCGGCGTTATCAACATTCGTAAGTACACGGCCTATCAGCTCGCCGTGCATCAGTAGAAGGATGCCACCCATGCGCACCGAACAACCGAAGATGATTTACCTGAAGGACTATCAGGCGCCGGACTACCTGATCGAAGAAACGCACCTGACCTTCGAGTTGTTCGAGGACCACAGCCTGGTCCACGCGCAACTGGTGATGCGCCGCAACCCTGAGCGTGGCCCCGGCCTGCCGCCGCTGGTGCTCGATGGCCAGCAGCTTGAACTGCTGACCGTCAACCTGGGCGACCGCGAACTGAGCGAAGCCGACTACCAGTTGACCGACAGCCACCTGACCCTGCACCCGACCAGCGAGACCTTCACGGTCGACACCAGCGTGCGCATCCACCCGGAAACCAACACCGCGCTGGAAGGGTTGTACAAATCCAGCGGCATGTTCTGCACCCAGTGCGAGGCCGAAGGTTTCCGCAAGATCACCTATTACCTCGACCGCCCGGACGTGATGAGCACCTTCACCACCACGGTGATCGCCGAGCAACACAGCTACCCGGTGCTGCTGTCCAACGGCAACCCGATTGCCAGCGGCCCCGGCGAAGACGGCCGCCACTGGGCGACCTGGGAAGACCCGTTCAAGAAACCCGCTTACCTGTTCGCGCTGGTGGCCGGTGATTTGTGGTGCGTTGAAGACACCTTCACCACCATGACCGAGCGCACCGTGGCGCTGCGCATCTACGTCGAGCCGGAAAACATCGACAAGTGCCAGCACGCCATGAACAGCCTGAAAAAGTCCATGCGTTGGGACGAAGAGACCTACGGCCGCGAGTATGATCTCGACATCTTCATGATCGTCGCAGTGAATGACTTCAACATGGGCGCCATGGAGAACAAGGGCCTCAATATCTTCAACTCCAGCGCCGTGCTGGCCCGCGCCGAAACCGCCACCGACGCCGCGCACCAGCGCGTCGAGGCCATCGTCGCCCACGAATACTTCCACAACTGGTCGGGCAACCGCGTGACCTGCCGCGACTGGTTCCAGCTGTCGCTGAAGGAAGGCTTCACCGTGTTCCGTGATTCGGGTTTTTCCGCCGACATGAACTCGGCCACCGTCAAGCGCATCCAGGACGTGGCCTACCTGCGCACGCACCAGTTCGCCGAAGACGCCGGTCCCATGGCCCACGCGGTGCGCCCGGACAGCTTCATCGAAATCTCCAACTTCTACACCCTGACCGTGTACGAAAAGGGCTCGGAAGTGGTCGGCATGATCCACACCTTGCTCGGCGCCGAAGGCTTCCGTAAAGGCAGCGACCTGTATTTCGAGCGCCACGACGGCCAGGCCGTGACCTGCGACGATTTCATCAAGGCCATGGAAGACGCCAACGGCGCCGACCTGACCCAGTTCAAGCGCTGGTACAGCCAGGCCGGCACGCCACGCCTGGCGGTGAGCGAGTCCTACGACGCCGCCGCCAAGACCTACAGCCTGACCTTCCGCCAGAGCTGCCCGCAAACCCCGGACAAGGTTGAAAAGCTGCCATTCGTGATTCCGGTGGAATTGGGCCTGCTGGACGCCAGGGGCGCCGGCATTGCCTTGCGCCTGGCCGGTGAGGCAGCAGCGGGCGGCACCTCGCGGGTGATCTCGGTGACCGAAGCCGAGCAGACGTTCACCTTCGTCGATATCGCTGAAAAGCCGTTGCCTTCGCTGCTGCGCGGCTTCTCGGCGCCGGTGAAGTTGAGCTTCCCGTACAACCGCGACCAACTGATGTTCCTGATGCAGCACGACAGCGACGGGTTCAACCGTTGGGACGCCGGCCAGCAACTGTCGGTGCAGGTGTTGCAGGAGTTGATTGCTCAGCATCAAGCCGGTCAGCCGTTGAAGCTCGATCAGCGCCTGATCGACGCGTTGCGCACGGTGCTCAGTGATGAAAGCCTGGACCAGGCGATGGTCGCCGAAATGCTCTCGTTGCCAAGCGAAGCCTACCTGACGGAAATCAGTGAAGTGGCGGATGTGGATGCCATCCACGCTGCCCGTGAATTCGCCCGCAAGCAGCTGGCCGACAACCTGTACGAATCGCTGTGGCTGCGTTACCAGGCCAACCGCGAGCTGTCCAAGCAAACCCCTTACGTGGCGGCGGCCGAGCACTTTGCGCGCCGCGCCTTGCAGAACATCGCGCTGTCTTATCTGATGCTCAGCGGCAAGCCTGAAGTGCTGGCGGCAACGCTGGACCAGTTCGACACCAGTGACAACATGACCGAACGCCTGACCGCGCTGGCGGTGCTGGTGAATTCGCCGTTCGAGGCGGAGAAGGCCCAGGCGCTGGCGGTGTTTGCCGAGAACTTCAAAGACAACCCGCTGGTCATGGACCAATGGTTCAGCGTTCAGGCTGGCTGCACGTTGCCGGGCGGGCTGGCACGGGTTAAAGCGTTGATGGAACACCCGGCGTTCAACATCAAGAACCCGAACAAGGTGCGGGCGCTGATCGGCGCGTTTGCCGGTCAGAACCTGATCAACTTCCACGCCGCCGATGGCTCGGGCTACCGTTTCCTCGCCGACCTGGTGATCCAGTTGAACGGCTTCAACCCGCAGATCGCCTCGCGCCAATTGGCGCCACTGACCCGCTGGCGTAAATACGACAGCGCGCGCCAGGCGCTGATGAAGGCAGAGCTGGAGCGCATTCGTGCATCCGGCGAGCTGTCGAGTGATGTGTTCGAGGTGGTCAGCAAAAGCCTTGCGTAAGTTCTGCGTTTAAAAAAAACGGCCTGTTCAGGCCGTTTTTTTTCGTCTCAAATAACCGGAGGGCGAGGGCTGTCCAAGCCGTTATCGATGGGGAAACGCTCGGCGATGATCCCGTGCGGCACACCCAGCGGTATGGCGCTGGCGGTGTCCAGGCGCGCGACGTGCTCGGCCGACAACTCCACGTCCAACGCGCCCAATGTGGCGTCAAACTGCGCGCGGGTGCGTGAGCCGAGGATCGGGATCAGTGCGGTGGTCGAACGGCGGGCCTTTGCCCTTATCCACGCGATGGCGACGTGGGTTGGGCTGGCGTCGAGTTCAGCGGCGACTGCCAGCAGGGTGTCGAGCACGGCGGTTTCGCGCGCGCTGGTTTCCGAGTGGATCAGCATGCCCAGCTTGTTGGCGCGGTTGTCGTCGAGGCTTTCGCGGTACTTGCCGGTGAGGAAGCCACCGCCCAGGGGCGACCACAACGTAGCGCCCAGGCCGAGTGCTTCGGCCATTGGCAGTAGTTCGCGTTCGGCGCTGCGTTCGACCAGGCTGTATTCGACCTGGACGCCAATAATCGGCGCGAAGCTGCGTACTTCGGCCAGCAGGTCAGCGCGGGCAATCCGCCAGGCCGGGAAGTTGGAGAGGCCGGCATAGTGGATTTTACCGGCGCGGACCAGGTCATCGAAGCCGCGCAGAATCTCTTCCATGGGCGTGACGTTGTCGCTCATGTGCGCCCAGAGCAGGTCGATGCGGTCGGTGTTCAAGCGCTTGAGGCTTTCTTCGACGGCGCGCACCAGGTTCTTGCGATTGTTGCCGAGTTTGATCGTACCGGCATCGGACGGCTGAGTGCGCAGGCTGTATTTGCTGGCGACGACCAGGTTGTCGCGCTCGGTGGCGATAAATTCGCCCAGCAGTTTTTCCGCCTGGCCAAACTGGTAGCCGTTGGCGGTGTCGAGGAAGTTGCCACCGGCTTCCAGGTAGCCATCAAAGATCTGCTTGGCTTCCTCGCGCTCGGCGCCATGGCCCCAACCCGTACCGAAATTTCCGGTGCCCAAGGCCAGTTCAGAGACTTGCAGACCGCTGCGGCGGCCAAAGACTTTATTGCGCATAGGAGAACTCCTGACCGTTCGGTTTTATTAAATGTTCAGTAACATGTAAATAATATGATGCCTGTAATGTTTTCGGTCAAGCGGGTTTTTTACTGCTGACGTTTTCTGACAGGAGGCTCTGCTAAGCTGCGGCACTTTTTCCTTTTCGGCGGGATCAACGTGTCGCGTACCACTCGTCTACTGACCTTGCTCCAGGCCCTGCGGGGCAAAAAACGCCCGGTGACTGCCGCCGTGCTGGCCGCACAGTTGGAGGTGTCGGAGCGCACGCTGTACCGCGATATCGCTGAATTGACTGCGTTGGGCGCGCCGATTTTCGGCGAGGCGGGGGTTGGGTATGTGTTGCGCAGTGGCTTGTTTCTGCCGCCGTTGATGCTTAACGCCGAGGAAACCGAGGCCATCGTGCTCGGCTTGCGCTACGTGGATCAGCGTGGCGATGACGTGCTCAGCCGCGCCGCAGCCAATGCCTTGGCAAAGATTGCCGACGTGCTCGATCCCACCGCGCAGGAAGCCTTGCGTAACCCAACGCTGCTGCCGGGCCCGCCGGGGTTTGGCTACCCGGAAAACCGCGTGCCGCTCAACGTGTTTCGCGAGGCCATTCGCAACCAGGCCAAGCTGCATATCGACTACGCAGACGCCAGCCAGACCCAAAGCCAGCGGCTGATCTGGCCCTTGGCGCTGGGCTTTCTGAATGAAGTGCGGGTGATTGTGGCGTGGTGCGAATTGCGCGGTGCCTATCGCACCTTTCGCACCGACCGTGTAGCCGCCGCGAATGCCCAGGGCGACCGTTATCCGGGACGGCGCAGCGACTGGCTGCGGGCTTGGCGCAAGCTGATGGAGCAGAATGAATCCGGGCCCTTTACTCCTGACAAAAACTGACACGTCCCTGGCTTAGCATGGCGCTATACATTACTAAAAAGGAGCTGTGCCATGTCGAGCCTGCCTGAACTGGCCCCGGCCATCGTCGCCTATATCGCTGCGACCAATACCCGCGATACCTCGGCCATCGCCCATTGTTTTGCTGACGATGCCAATGTGTTCGATGAAGGCGAGCATCAAGTCGGTATCGCCGCCATTGCTCGTTGGATGGAAGACACCGGGCGCCGTTATCAGCCGCGGGTCGAAGTGCTGAATGTGCAGCATCGCACCGGCAAGGTGTTGGTCAGCAATGGGGTGTCCGGCAATTTCCCCGGCAGCCCGCTTGAGCTGCGCTACACCTTTCGCCTGAACGAGCAGGGCAAGATTTCACGGCTGGATATCTCCCTGTAAGTCATACTGGCACGCATGACTTTCGACTCGCCTCTCGCCGCTTATCAACACGCCATCGCCCAGCCAGGTTTCGTCGTCGACGACGCCCAGCGCCGGGCGGTGGACGCCTTGCAGCACTGCCACGAAGCCTTGCACCAAGGCCGTTCACCGATCACCGGGGTTTACCTCTGGGGGCCGGTGGGCCGCGGTAAAACCTGGTTGATGGACCAGTTCTACCAGACCCTGCGGGTGCCCGCGCGGCGTCAGCATTTTCATCACTTCATGGGCTGGGTGCACCAGCGTTTGTTCCAGCTCAGCGGCATCCACGACCCGTTGCAGGCCTTGGCCCGTGAGCTCAGCCAGGAAGTGCGGGTGCTGTGTTTCGACGAGCTGTTCGTGAGTGACATTGGTGATGCGATCATTCTCGGTCGCCTGTTCCAGGTGATGTTCGAAGAAGGCGTGGTGATGGTGTGCACCTCGAACCAGCCTCCTGACCAGCTGTATGCCGATGGCTTCAACCGCGAACGCTTCCTGCCGGGCATCGCGGCGATCAAGCAGCATATGCAGGTGGTGGCGGTAGACGGTGAGGAAGATCACCGTTTGCATCCCGGCGCGAGCTTGCAGCGCTATTGGGTGAATCAGCCGGAGGCACTCGGCACGGTGTTCAAACAGCTGAGCGAAGGGCAGGCGGTGAGCAGCGGGCCGGTCAGTGTCGGCCATCGCTCGATTGTGGCGGTACTGTCCAGCGATACGGTGCTTTGGTGTCGCTACTGCGATCTGTGCGAGCAGCCGTTGGCCGCCATGGACTTTATGCTGGTGTGTGATCGCTTCAGCGCTATTTTGTTGGGTGAGGTTCCCAACCTGAGTGCGCAGAAACGCCCCGGTCGTATTGCCCGTGGCACAGAGGATGCCGCCCAGCGCGTGGTGGCCGGTGATCGCGAATTGCCGCAATTGTCGGTGCACGATGACAGTGTGCGGCGCTTCATCGCGCTGGTGGACGAGTGCTACGACCGCAAAGTGCCGTTGTTTATCGAGGCCCGTGTGGCGCTGGAACATCTCTACACCGAAGGCTATCTGGAGTTTGCATTCCGCCGCACCCTGAGCCGATTACAGGAGATGCAACTTCAGCGTTTCGGCGCATAGGACAAATCCCAGGCTGAAGGCGCCTGTTGATGAGCCCAACCTTCGTGCTTTCAGGCAGGCATTTGTAGTTAATCTCCTTCATCCAGGGCCGACTCCGCGCTTACAATCGTCCTCTCAAAGGGAGCCTGTTCCCTTGTTGTCGTTATTGAGGAAGGAAATGGACACCCCTGACATCCTGGTGCTGCAAGCCAGCTACACCAACCCCGTGCATGCCGAGGCGATTGGCCTGGCGCTTAACCATTACGCCGAAGACCCGATGGGCGGCGGTCATACCTTGCCTGCCGACCTGTTGCAGCAATTGCCGGCCGAGTTGGCCAAGCGCCCCCACGCGTTCAGCGTACTGGCGTTCGTCGGTGGCGAGCCGGCAGGTTTGGTTAACTGCTTTGAAGGGTTCTCGACGTTTGCCTGCCGCCCGCTGGTCAACGTTCACGACGTGGTGGTGATGAACCCGTTTCGTGGCCTGGGGTTGAGTCAGAAAATGTTGCAGAAGGTCGAGGAAATCGCGCGCCAGCGAGGTTGCTGCAAGATCACCCTGGAGGTGCTTGAAGGCAATGACGTGGCTCAGGCGGCGTATCGCAAGTTTGGGTTTGATGATTCGATCTTTGACCCGGCCCACGGGCGCATGTTGTTCTGGAGTAAACCGCTTTAATAGTTGCTCTGATTAAACGCAGGGCAAAAAAAAGGCGCCATTAAATGGCGCCAAGTTAGCCTTTACCAACGGAGCGGGATGGCACAGGGTAATGCGGATTAACTAAGTATTAAATCAGCTGTTCGGTTTTTGCTCGGCATCCGGTTGTTCGGTAGTGCGAGGCTTTACAGTCTTGCCATCGGCAATCGCTGTTTTGTCATTCGTGCCGTGTGTCTTTTGCTGCATGAAGGTGAAGTCGTTGTAGAACTGCTTGGAGCGCTCTGAACCGCCCTCTGCAAAGGCGGCAACGGAGGTCACGGTCATCAGGCTGGCGAGCATCAAGGTGGAGAGTTTCATGGCAGTATTCCGATTAAAAGTGAAAGGTGTCCGATCACTCCTTGATCCGGTTCATGGGGCGACTATGGCGGCGTCTTATTAAGTGGGAATTAACGTGGAACCACCCGGAAGTTAACGTTTTTGTTAACTTCCGGGGCAGGGCTTACAGCTGCCAGTCCAGGGCAAGCGTGATGGAGCGCGGGTCTCCCCAATACACGCCGTTATAAAAGCCGACACGTTCGTAATATTTTTTATCAAATAGATTGTTCACGTTGATCGACGCCGAAACATGTTCGTCGAACTGGTAACGCGACATCAGGTTGACCACGGTGTAAGCCTGTTGGGTGATCTTGGCCCGGGTGGTGATCAGGTTGCCCTTGTCATCCCGCGCGCCTGTCGGCCGGTTGCTGAAGTCATACATGTCGCTCTGCCAATTCACCGCGCCACCCACCGTGAGGTTGCGCCATTGGCCCGGCAGCCGGTAAGCGCTGGAGAGCTTCAGCAGGTTGAGTGGTTGCTGGGTATTGTTACGTTTGCCCGAGCCATTCAACGAGTGGGTGTAGGTATAGCCTGCGGTCACATTCCAGTCGGGCATGACTTCACCGGCAACCTCGAGTTCGAAGCCATTGACCTTGTTACCCTTGCCGCCGGATTTGTAGTATTCCTCGCCCGTGACCGGGTTCGGCGGCACCGAGTCGTCCAGTTCTGCGACGTTGTCCTGGGTGCTCCAGAAATAAGCCGCGGCCACATTCAAGCGCTCCTGCAGCAGGCTGCCTTTGAGCCCCACTTCATAGTTGCTGCCCACAACGGGCTCCAGATACTTCTTACCCACGTCGACGGAATCCTGTGGCTTGAAAATATCGGTGTAACTGGCGTAGACCGTGTACTCCGGCGTCAGGTCATAGAGCAGCCCCGCATAAGGCGTCCACATGTCATTGTGGGTCTGACGCGTCTTGCCGCTCTTCTTCAACTGGTCATTGGCGTCATAGTCAGGTTCGGCTTTTTCGTACTCCCAACTGCCATAGCGACTGCCCAGCACCGCGTGCAGGCGATCTGTCAGGTTCAGTTGAGTGGCCAGGTAACCCGCCTTCTGTTTTTTAGAGCTGTGCTCACCCTTGAGCGACGTGACCGTGTCAGGAAACTTGGCGATCCCGCCCATGTGTTTCCAGTCGTCGATGTTGTTGTACCCGGCGGGCGTCTTGCCCGGGCGCATAAACGGTGAGGTGTCGCGTTGAGCGGCTTCGCCATAACCCACCATCAGCTTGTGTTCGCGGCCTAGCAGCGTATAAGTGCCGGCGAGGTTGAGGTCAATCGCTTCCATCCTGGACGTGCCGAGCATATGGCTGTTCCAGGCTTTCATGCCGCTGCGATCATCATTGGGAAAGCCCGCGCCGCCGTAGTAGACCTTGCCATCCGTATCGCTTTGGCGATGGGTATACGCCGCCTTCAGATGCCAGTCACCCGCCAGCCGATGGTCCAGCGTTGCGAAGGTGGTTTTGTCCGTCAGCGGCCAGGAGCTCCAGTCTGCCGCCATGTTGGTGGAGCGCGACAGCCCGGCCTTGCCGCCCTGGCTGTTCCAGTAGGGCACTGTGCCCCAGGACGTGCCTTGCACGTGTTTGTCCTGGTAATCAAAGCCTACGGCCAGCACGGTGTCGTCTGAAAGATCGCCTTCCAGAATGCCGTAGCCGACAGTGCGCTGCAGCCCGTAGTTGTCACGGAACGACTTGCTGTCGCGGTAGGCCAGCACGCTGCGCCCGCGCAAGCGGCCGTCAAATGCCAGCGGGCCGCCCACGTCCACGTAGCTGTAGTAGTTGTCGTGGCTGCCACCGCTCACGCCGGTTTTTGCCTGCCATTGCGCGGTAGGGCGCTTGCGTACCATGTTGACGGTGGCCGAAGGGTCACCTGCGCCGGTGGTCAAGCCCGTGGCGCCACGTACGACCTCAATATGGTCGTAGATGATGGTGTCGGCGTCCGACTTCATATAGCCGAAGGTATTGAGCATCCCGTCAATCTGGTAATTGGTGATGGCGTAGCCACGGGAGGAGTAGTAGACGCGGTCGGAGTCATAGTGCTGGACGTTGACACCGGTAGTCTGGCGCAGCACCTCGGTCAGGGTGTTGAGGTTGAAATCATCCATCTGCTGACGGGTGACCACCGAGACCGACTGAGGGGTTTCCTTGATGGACAAGTTGAGCTTGGTCGCCGTGCTCATCGCGCCGGTGGTGTAGGCGCCGGTGTGCTCGGTGGTGGCGCCCAGGCCTTCGGCGGTGATGCTGGTGGCGCCCAGCTCCAGCGTGTTGGTCGGCGGGTGTTCGGGGTCGGTTTCGGCCAGTAGGTCCGGGCTCAGAACGGCACCGAACAGGCCAAGGGTGAGGGTCATGGAACGGGTAAACGGCGCGAGCATCGCGGCAGACTCCTTGTCGTCTTTGAAGCCACCCCGGAAAGGGAAGGCCATGGCTCAAAGACGAAAGGAGGCGTGGAACTTTAGGTTTAAACGAGAATGATTGTTATCTTTCTGTTACAAAGCCCTGGCTACTTGATGACCACTTCAGCGGCATTCGGCTTCTTCGGCTGGAGCATGCTGAAATCGATCAGGCCCTTTTTCTGGCCGATATAAGGATCGCCAATCATCAGCGGACGCGGCTTGAAGCTGGCATTGACCAGGCTCTTGCTGCGGTCCCATTCATCGAAGCTCAACCCGGCAAGGTCGGCCCAGGTGTGGATCAATTGCGAGCTGCTGGAAGGGCGCTGCAGGCTGCTGGCGAAGCTCCAGTCGTGGGTTTCCCGCCACTTCGGCGAGGCGTACGCCATGAACGGAATGGTGTACATCGGCGCAGTGGGTTTGCCTTCGTTACGCCCCAGGGTGCTGTGGCCGGCCGAGTCGTACACGTCCTCGCCGTGGTCCGACAGATACAGCAGGAAGCCGTTCGGGTCGGTCTTGGCGTAGTCCTTGATCAGGCTCGACACCACGAAGTCGTTGTACAGCACCGCGTTGTCGTAGCTGTTGTAGACCGGCAGCTGTTCATCGCTGATGCCGGGCGGTACGCCCTGGCGATCGGTGAATTTGTCGAAGGTCGGCGGGTAGCGATACTGGTAGCTCATGTGCGTGCCCAGCAGGTGCACCACGATGAATTTGCGTTCAGCAGGGTCAGCCATGGCCTTGGCGAAAGGCTCCAGTACGTCGCCGTCATATTGGCGGGCATTCTGGTTGCGGTTGTTATTGAGGTACACCTGCTCGTCGGCCTGCTCGGAAAAGGTCGTGAGCATGGTGTTGCGCTTGGTCATGGTCTGCTGGTTGGTGATCCAGTAGGTCTTGTAGCCGGCCTGTTTCATCACGCTGACAATCGACGGCGTCTTGAGGTACAGGTCCGGGTTCTCTTCGTCGGCGAAGGTCAGCACCTGTTGCAGCGCTTCAATGGTGTAGGGGCGCGGGGTGATGACATTGTCGAACACCGCCAGCTGGTCGCGCAGCTTATCCAGTTCCGGCGTGGTGTTACGCGGGTAGCCGTAGAGGCTCATGCGCTGGCGGTTGGTAGACTCGCCGATCACCAGCACCAACGTGGAGGGCTGGCCGGCCATGGTGTCCTTGAGGTTCTTCAAGGGCGGGATCTGGCTGGCACTGGTCAGCATGCCTTGCATGCTGTTGAGTTGTTCGGTGTAACGGCGGTAGGCAACGATCATCTGCCATGGCACGGCGGGCTCGACGCGGGATTCGAAGCCGTCGATGGCCAGTTCCATGGTCGGGTTGGTTGCAATCTGCTTGACCAGCGGGTAGCCGACCACCGCCAGTACAATCGCAGTCGCCGCCAGGATCGCCTGGCCGCGCGGCAGGTAGACCGGGCGCAGGCGGGTCCACAGGAACACTGCAAAGGCGGTATGGGCGATGAACGCCAGCACGATCCACCAGGCGAAGTATTGGGTCGCGTATTCGCCGGCTTCAGAGATGTTCGACTCGAACATGATGAAGATGACGCTTTGCGAAAACTCCTGCTGATAGATGAAGAAGTAACCAAGGCTGGCCATGGAGCAGGCCCACAGCACCACGCCGATCAATCCGGCGAGCACGCGGGTCTGGCGCGGGAACAGCAGCATCGGCGCCAACCAGAAGGCGCTCAGGAAGAAGGCTTGGCGAAAGCCACTGAACCCGGAGGTGCCGGTCAGTTGGATCAGGAGTTGGGTGATACCCGAGAAATACCAGAAAAACAGGAACAGCCAGCCAAGGCCGGCCCAATCAAAGCCTTTCGCAGACTTCGTGCTGCGTTTGAACATCGCCATCCAGCGCTCCAACCCGATAATTGCCAGTCACCGCGCAGGAATGCGCGCAACACAAGGGCTGCCACGTGTGGGCGGCCCTATTCGGCGGGAGTATCGGGAGGAGGGTGTGAAAACTTCGTGAGTTATTCCTGAACGGTTCGTTCAGCTCACGTTCAGCAAAGCGCGGGCTGGGTGCCGGACGCCTGACTGATCTGGGCCTGAAGGTACGAGCGCAAGCGCAGGACTTCCTGCTGCAGTTGATCGCGTTCGTCTTTCAACTGGCGCAATTCATCGCGACGGACGCTGACGTAGAGGGTCTGTGGCGGGCGGGTCATCTGTGCTGTGCTCATTGCTTGCCTCGCAAATAGCCGGTAGATCGCGATGTCGGAACGCGTGAGGGGAGGGGCTCGACACCAGTCGGAAGCAATTCTGAATTCTTTTTTGAATCAAGGGAACTTTTTTATTTTTGATGGTCGTGTGACTTTTTGGGCGGTGATGCTGAAACGATGGCCAACTTTTTGTCATGAAACTACACGGATCCGCTCTGGACTAACCCTCATTAGCCTCATTGCGCTATAAACTATGTCACACATTTATTTAGCAGTTAGGAGCATCAGCACATGCAACTGGGGATTATCGGACTAGGCCGCATGGGCGGTAACATTGCGCGGCGCCTGATGCTCAATGGGCATACCACCGTTGTATACGACCGTAACGAAGCATTCGTCAAAGGCTTGAGCGAAGAGGGCGCCACCGGCGTTGCCGACTTGAAAGCCCTGGTAGCCGGCCTGCAAAAGCCGCGCGCCGTTTGGGTCATGTTGCCTGCAGGCGACCCGACTGAAAACACCATCAATGAATTGAGTGAGCTGCTGGAAGACGGTGACGTAATCATCGACGGCGGCAACACCAACTATAAAGACGACGTGCGCCGTGCCAAGGCGCTGTCGGAAAAAGGCCTGCACTATGTCGACGTCGGCACCTCCGGCGGCGTCTGGGGCCTGGAGCGCGGTTATTGCATGATGATCGGTGGCGACGCCGAGACCGTGCAGCGCCTCGACCCGATTTTCGCCAGCCTGGCCCCAGGCCTGGGCACGATCCCGCGCACCAAGGACCGTTCCGCGTCGGCTGATTCACGAGCCGAACATGGCTACATTCACGCAGGCCCAGCCGGTTCCGGGCATTTCGTGAAGATGATTCACAACGGCATCGAGTACGGGATGATGCAGGCCTTTGCCGAAGGTTTTGACATCCTCAAAACCAAGAACTCGGACAACCTGCCGGAAGATCAGCGCTTTGATCTCAACGTCGCCGACATCGCCGAAGTCTGGCGCCGTGGCAGCGTGGTTTCGTCGTGGTTGCTGGACCTGACCGCCGACGCCTTGGCCACCGACCCGAAACTCGACGGCTATTCGGGCTCCGTGGCCGACAGTGGCGAAGGCCGCTGGACCATCGAAGCGGCCATGGAACAAGCGGTGCCGGTGCCGGTGCTGTCTACCTCGTTGTTCGCGCGTTTCCGTTCCCGCCAGCAGAGCACCTACGGTGACAAAATGCTTTCTGCCATGCGCTTCGGCTTTGGCGGCCATGTGGAGACTTCCAAAAAATGACCGTTAACGGCAAGAAATCCAAGGCCGAACCCGCTCCACCGACCACGCTGTTTCTGTTTGGCGCCCATGGCGACCTGGTCAAGCGCCTGCTCATGCCGGCGCTGTACAACCTGAGCCGTGATGGGCTGCTGGGCGACGGCCTGCGCATTGTCGGCGTTGATCACAACGCCATCAGTGACGCCGACTTTGCCAAGAAGCTCGAGGATTTTATTCGCACCGAGGCCGCCAGCAAGGTCAAGGGCAATGCCGATAACGCCCTGGACCCCGAGCTGTGGGCGCAGTTGGCCAAAGGCATCAGCTACGTCGAGGGCGACTTCCTCGACGACAGCACCTACGCGGACATCGGCAAGAAAATCGCCGACAGCGGCACCGCCAACGCGGTGTTCTACCTGGCCACTGCACCGCGCTTCTTCAGTGAAGTGGTGCAGCGCCTGGGCAGCGCCGGTTTGCTCAATGAAACCGACGAAGGCTTTCGTCGTGTGGTGATCGAGAAACCTTTCGGTTCCGACTTGGCGACCGCCGAAGCCCTGAACGCGAGCCTGCTCAAGGTGATGAGCGAGAAGCAGATCTATCGCATCGACCATTACCTGGGCAAGGAAACGGTGCAGAACATCCTCATCAGTCGTTTCTCCAACGTGCTGTTCGAAGCGTTCTGGAACAACCATTACATCGACCACGTGCAAATCACTGCGGCTGAAACCGTCGGTGTGGAAACCCGGGGTAATTTCTTCGAAAAAACCGGCACCCTGCGCGACATGGTGCCCAACCACCTGTTCCAGTTGCTGGCGATGGTGGCCATGGAACCGCCGGCGGCGTTTGGCGCCGATGCGGTGCGGGGCGAGAAAGCCAAGGTTGTCGGTGCCATCCGGCCCTGGTCGTTGGAAGATGCGCGGGCCAACTCGGTGCGCGGCCAGTACACCGCCGGTGAAATCGCCGGCAAGCAGCTGCCCGGTTACCGCGAAGAAGCCAATGTCGCGCCCGATAGCAGCACCGAGACGTTCGTTGCCCTGAAGGTGATGATCGACAACTGGCGCTGGGTTGGCGTGCCGTTCTACCTGCGTACTGGCAAGCGCATGAGCATTCGCGACACTGAAATCGTGATTTGCTTCAAGCACGCGCCCTACGCGCAGTTCCGCGATACTGACGTGGATGAGCTCAAGCCCACTTACCTCAAGATCCAGATCCAGCCGAACGAAGGCATGTGGTTCGACCTGCTGGCCAAAAAGCCTGGGCCGACCCTGGAAATGGCCAATATCGAGCTGGGGTTTGACTACAAGGACTTCTTCGAAATGCAGCCGTCGACGGGTTACGAAACCCTGATCTACGATTGCATGACCGGTGACCAGACCCTGTTCCAGCGCGCCGACAACATCGAAAACGGTTGGCGTGCGGTACAGCCATTCCTGGATGCCTGGAAAGAGGACGACGGCATCCAGGCCTACAAGGCTGGCGAAGATGGCCCGGCAGCGGCCGATGCCTTGCTGGCCCGTGACGGCCGTACCTGGCACAGCCTCGGATGAGTGACGCCACGATCCATCCCATCCGGTTTGTACTGAGTGATATGGACGGCACGCTGCTGCGCCCCGATCACACCCCCAGTCAACGCACCATCGACACGGTGCGCGCGTTGCGCGATGCCGGGGTGTTCTTCAGCCTGGCCAGCGGGCGCCCGCCCAAGGCCATGATGCAGATGGTCGAGGCGTTCGGCATCGATGTGCCGGTGGCGGGCTTTAATGGCGGTACGCTGGTCAACCCCGATGGCAGCATCCTGCTGGCGCATCATTTGCCGGCAGAAGCGGCCTTGATGGCGCTGGCGCTGTTCAGCGCAGAGCCGGACGTCGAAGTCTGGCTGTTCGCCGACGGCGATTGGCTGCGCCGTGACCCGCCTGGCCCGATGGTCGCGCGGGAGGCGGCCGGCTTGGGTTACGGGCCGATAGTGGTGGAGAGTTTCGAGCCCTACCTGGATCGCGTCGACAAGATCGTTGCCGCCAGTAACAACGCGCCGTTGCTCAAAGCCCTGGAAGCGCAGCTGCAGCCCAAAGTCGAAGGGTTGGCGCATGTGTCGCGCTCACAGCCGGTGTACCTCGACGTGACGGCCATGCTCGCCAACAAGGGTGACGCCTTGAAGGCCCTGGCCGCGCACCTTGGGGTGCCGCTTGAGCAAACGCTGGCCATCGGCGATGGCGGCAACGACCCGGCGATGTTTCACGTGGCAGGTTTTTCGATTGCCATGGGCCAGGCGGAAGAAGTGGTCAAGCGCCAAGCCAGTGTCGTTACCGGCAGCAATGTCGAGGACGGCGCTGCGCAAGCCATTGAGCGGTTTATTCTCGCGGCGAAATAATAACGCCAACTTGAAGTGCCCACGCTCTAACACCCAACTTGCGATCATTGTTGCTGCTGGCAGGCAATGATCGGAAGTTTCTTGGGCGACTTACTTGGGCGACTTACTTCGGCATTGCCCACGACTGCAACTGATGGCCATCTTTGTCGAGTTCGGCGCGCGCCTGCAACAGCAAGTTTTCCAGTTGCGCAGGGTCGGTATAGGCGCTCGAAGACAGCTGTTTACTGCCGATACGGGTATTGGTACGGTCGATGACGCTCAGGCTGAGGGCGCCATTGCCATCGTGCCAGGCCACGCATTGAAAGGGTTGGAAAGCACGGTCTGCGATCAAAAGAGCTTCGTTGATGCGGAGCGGGGCGTTCATGTGGGTCTTCTCTCTAAAATGCCCATCAAGTGTGTGCCGTTGGTTGGGCGGGCCAAACGGTGAGTTACTTGTACTGATGCACGATGGCGGGGTACGGGTCACATGTTAGAGCAAGAAATTTCAACTTTTCCTGATTAACGTCATGTAAGCGGCTGTTTTGGTCGCTGAATGAGGGGGTTAACGCGTCTTCAGTTTTTAACCCCAGACACTGCAGAAGTGGCTTTCTGCCAACACTTATAGCGAAACGGTACAAGGCGCGCGTCAATACCTTGCTAGTGTTAGCGCCAGGCCTCACAAACCATTGTTTCTAAATAACTTTAATAATTCTGGCGCCAAGGAATAGTCATGGTTGTTACACCTGTCCAACGTCGCCTGCTCGTGGTCGATCCCTGTGAGGATTGCCACGCGCTATTACCCGGCTTGCGCACGGCCGGGTGGGAAGTGGACAGCTGTGCGCTGGGCGCCGTAGGTGATCGCTCCTGTGATGTGGGCTTGCTGCGCTTGCAGCCCGAGCACCTTGAACGGCCCGAAGCGGTCAAGGAGTTGATCAGCCGCAGCGGCACTGAATGGATCGCCGTGCTCAGCCAGGATGTGCTGCGCCTGCAAAATGTCGGGGATTTTGTCTGTGAGTGGTTTTTTGACTTCCACACGCTGCCCTTTGACGTGGCGCGCGTGCAGGTCACCCTCGGGCGTGCGTTCGGCATGGCACGCCTGCGGGGCAAAGGCTACGCGCTGGTCGACGAGCCCGAACATGAGTTGCTTGGCGACAGCCGGCCGATCCGTGAACTGCGCAAATTGCTGGCCAAGCTCGCGCCCACGGAGTCACCGGTACTGATTCGCGGCGACAGCGGCACCGGTAAAGAATTGGTGGCCAAGACCCTGCATCGCCAATCCCAGCGCCATGCCAAGCCGTTTGTGGCGATCAACTGCGGCGCCATTCCGGAACATTTGATCCAGTCCGAACTGTTTGGCCATGAGAAAGGTGCATTTACCGGCGCGCACCAGCGCAAAGTCGGGCGTATCGAGGCGGCCCATGGCGGCACGCTGTTTCTCGATGAAATCGGCGACTTGCCCATGGAGCTGCAAGCCAACCTGCTGCGCTTTCTGCAGGAAAAACAGATCGAGCGCGTCGGCGGTAGCCAGCCCATCCCGGTGGATGTGCGCGTGCTGGCGGCGACTCACGTCGACCTGGAGGCCGCAGTGGCCAAGGGCACCTTTCGCGAAGACCTGTATTACCGACTCAACGTTTTGCAGGTGATGACCGCGCCGCTGCGCGAGCGCCATGGCGATGTGGCAATGCTGGCCAATCATTTTTCGCGTTTCTACAGCCAGGAAACCGGCCGGCGCCCGCGCAGTTTCAGCGAAGATGCACTGGTGGCCATGGGGCAACACCCGTGGCCGGGCAATGTGCGTGAGTTGGCCAACCGCGTGCGGCGTGGCCTGGTGCTGGCTGAAGGGCGGCAGATTGAAGCCGTTGATCTGGGACTGCAAGGCGAGCAGGCAATCGCGCCGCCGATGGCTACACTGGAAGATTACAAGCACCGCGCCGAACGACAGGCGCTGTGCGATGTGCTCAACCGGCACAGCGACAACCTGAGTGTCGCCGCCCGCGTGTTGGGGATTTCCCGGCCGACGTTCTACCGGTTGCTGCACAAACACCAGATCCGCTAGGGCGGGTAAACCGAAAAGCCCCGCAACGACCCTTATCGTTGCGGGGCTGATCGTGATCGTTCCCACGCTCTGCGTGGGATGATCGTTCCCACGCTCCGCGTGGGAATGTAGCCTGGGACGCTCCGCGTCCCGCCATCCCTAGAAGTAATACGGAAACTTCAGACTAAACGTAAAGTCCGGCGCATCATCCGTCATCCCAATCGACAGGTTCGGCACAATCGTCAGGTTCTCCGACGCCGCAATCGTCATGCCCACGTTGAAGTAACCGGCGTTCGCATCGCTGGACACCACCGACTGCCAATCCTGGCCACTCTGCTTGACCTTACTTTTACGTTGCACCAGGTCAGACACGGAAAACGACATACTCATCTTCTCGTTGAGGGCAAACGCTACGCCCACACCGAGTTGGAAGCTGTCGCCCAGGCTGATTTTGCCGGGGATTTTCTGGTTGACGTTGGGGCTGATGTCGCTGAACGAGTCCTCGAAGTTATGGGTATAAGACAGCGAACCGAACAGCACGGCCGGGTCGAAGGTCTTGACCAGGGAAATGCCCGGCGTCACCGACCACACACCGTTACCCGTAGGCAGGCTTTCCGGCACGGCGAGGTTATCGTTGCCGGGTTGCTGGATCAGCTTGATGCCGTAAGGGTCTTGGCCGGTGGGAGCCTTGACGCGAACCGACACCACCGCATCCGGCAGGTTGGCGCTCTCGTCGAGAAACTTGTACGCAATGCCGAAGTTGACATCGCCGATGGTCGGGTCACGGGTGACCGTACCTTCCGATGTGGCGTTGGAGTTGCCGCCGGCGCCTCCCGACTGGTAAGTCGATTCGCGGTACACCACCGGCACGTTCAAGTCGAACTGCCAACGGTTATCCAGGTTGTAGCGGCCGGTGAGGTCCAGGGTCCAGCTGTCCGATTTGATTCGGTCCAGGTTGATATTGCCGAGGAAAATCGAGTCCAGCGCCAGAAAACCGTTAAGCGACAACTGGCGAGCGTCATAGCGCGCATAGGTGATGCCGGTTTCAAAGCTGAACTTGCCGTTGCCGAAAAAGCCGCTGGCCTCGTTGTACAAGTTGCTCACGCTTTGTGCCGGGGCGGAGTCGTCCTTGAGGCTCTGCCCGTACGAGCTGCCACCCGCTGCGCCGCCAGAGGCTGCAGCGGCGCCGACGCTACGCGTATTGCCGGCCACCGTGGTGCCGCCTTTCTGGAAGTCGGCAGGGGATTTGGCCAAGCGTTTTGGCGCGGGTGTGGCGGGTTGGTCTTCTACTTGGCGTACGCGTTGCTCCAATACGGCCAGTGCTTTTTGCTGCACTTCATAACGTTGCTTGAGCTCCAGCAGTTCCTGCTTCAACGTTTCGATATCGGCATCCGGCGCGGCATACAACATGGATGCGGGCAGGAGCGTACTCAAGCAAACCACGGCACGTAACGATAACGATCGATGCATGAAATAAGCCGTCCCTTTCTAATGCGTAAGTGTCGAGGCACAGCGTAGTTCAATATCCGGCAGGGCGTAGGCCTTTGAGTTGATCCAGGTTGAGGTTCTGCGTGATGTTGTTCAAACCGTTGTTGCCCAACACCACATTGAGCTGGGTCAAGTTGTTCACGAAGTTACTGTTGCCCTGAATAACGGTGCCTTGCAGCACGTTGCCACCGCCGATTTGCTGCACCACATTGCCTTGGTTGTTATTAGCCTGGAGGGCCATTTGCAGCCCGCCATTGTTGGCCGTGACCGTGACCTGGCCCGCCGCGGTGCCACCGGTAATCGGCTGGCCGGCCATCAAGGCCTGCCCGGATTGCACGTAGTTGGCAGGTGCCAGGCCGTTTTTGTTAACGTTAATATCGACGCCGTTGCTGGCGGTGTTGCCATCACCGGCGGCGCGCACGCTTTGCACGACGCCCTGGCCGCTGCCCAGGCCGGAGCCACCCACCACCGTGCCGGTGCCTTCAGGCTGCTTGATCACGCCGCTGCCGTCGTTGCCGGTAATCTGCACGTAGAACTGTGGGGTGATGGTGGACGAGTTGACCTGCATATTCGCGGTGCCGGTGACGCTCGCACCGGCGGCGTTGGTCCAGGTGCTGCTCATCACGATGCCGAAGCTGACAATTCGCCCGGGCATCACATAGCGCCCACGCAGGTCAGCCATTTCCGAGTCCTTGAGTTCGATCGGCTTGAACGCCGAGGAGGCGTAAGCCGGTGCTGCGGCTGCCAGGCACATGACCGTCAGCCAACGGAGAGTGTTCATCGTTTGCTCCTGGAGCGTCCTGCTCCTTATTGCGCTTCTAGAAGAAGTCGCTCTGGATGAAACCGAAGTCCATCAATTCACTGTCGCGTACCGGGCTGAACTCGTTCAGCTGGTTCTTGGCGGTCAGTGGGGCGGGCGGGGTGAGCAAGGCGTTGGTCTTGTCGTAGCCCTCGCCGATAACCGCAAACACGATGCCATTCCAGCCTTTGATGAAATCGTCTTTGGCATAGCGCTTGTTACCCAGCACGGGATCGCCGATGTACACCCAGTCCTTGTCGGCACGCTGCATCACCACGAAGTGCTTGTAGCCGCGAATCTCCAGCAGCACCACTACCGGCACTTTCACGGTGATCAGTACTTCGGGCGTAATCCGGTAGCCCTTGGCACGCATGTGGATGCTTTCCAGATAGCGCTTCATGTCGAGCATCGAGAAGCCCTGGGTGCGCACCAAATCCTGGTCGGCATTGACCAGCATGCCCTTGATGACGTGGTCTTCATCCACGTCCATCCAATAGGCTTGGCGCAAGATGGTCGCCAGCGCGGCGGCACCGCAGCTGAAATCGGTTTTCTGTTCCACCAGGTTGGCGAATTTGCGCTCGCGAATGCTTTCGACCTTTTTGTACATCAGCCCGCCACCGGGCATGACGATTGCCACTTGGCCTGCCCAGGTCGGGCCGGTGAGTGCGAGCAAAAGGAGGACGGCAACGAGGCGCATGATCGTATGACCTGTTGGACACTGGAAATAAAAAGGGCCTTGTTGCCAAGGCCCGATCTGGATCAGAAGCGAGTGATTGCTACGTTGTTCTGGCCTTGGTTGTTGCTGCCCGACAGAACGTTGGAGTTCGATACGCCCGAGCTGTAGTTCATCGAGTTGTTCACGCTGGCGTTGTTGACCACAGGTTTGGTGCTCCAGCCGTGGCCGCTGCTCAGGTTGAGCGTCAGGTTGCCCGACACGTCCTGCACGCCGGTGACCGCTGCTGCGCCACCATCGCCATTGCCCGAGGCAATTGCAGTGCTGTTGCTGGCTTGGTTGGAGGTGCCAGAGGCTGCGTTCAACTGAATGATGCCCGATGCGTTGTTGCCGCTGTCGTTGAGCGAAGCGTTGTTTTTGGTGCCGCTGTTGAGCACGAAGTTGCCGGTGTTCGATTGTGCGGTACCGGCGCTGGCGAACACGAAGTCGGCATCACCGGAAACGATGGCCACGTCGTTTTTGCCTTGGTTGTTGTCGCCGCTCAGCACGTTGCCGTTCGCTACGCCACTGATGTGGTTGTAGGAGTCATTGGCCGAAGCGTTGTTTTTGGTTTTGTCATTGATCACCACGTTGGAGTGGTTGCTTTGACCGTCCAGCGTCGTCGCGGAAGCGGTCGTTGGCGCAGGCTGAGGATGATGGTTAGGTTGACCCGCTTGAGCAGCAACAGCCATGAGCGCAGCGAGAGCGAAAGCCAGTGGTTTAAGAGCCATTGTAGTTTTCATGGTGTATCTCCTTGCTTCTATTAGTTGGTTAAGTGTTGGTACGGTCTAGCTATCGACTCAGCTCCATCAGTTGAGTCGTACATTCAGGGTGTTAGCCACTCGGTTCCCCACCCCGGCGCTCTGGTTGACCTGAACCACTCCACGGCTGCCGGTGAAGGCCTGGTCGCTGGTAACGACCTGGCGGCTGCCAGTGGTAGGGGTCAACCCTGAGTCGGTTGCAAGCGCAACGTTCTGTTGCGACATGACGCTGTCGTCGATGCTTTGCGGGCCAGCGCTGACGCTGATTCGCATGGCATTGATCATCTGGTTCTGGGCCCCGGCGGACTGGTTGACGCTCAGTGCACCGTTGCCATTGCTGAAAGAGTTGCCCTGGATCGCGGCCTTGGCGTTGAGGGCCCGGTCGGCGGCGGCGCCGCTGATTTTTTGCGTGACGGCGATGGTCGTCTGGGCGTTGTGGCCGACGGTGATGGCAACGTTGTTACTCAGCTGTTGCTGGTCGCCGGCGGCCTGGTTGACCGTGACCACGCCGTTGTATTGCTTGCCCGAGTTATCGATGGTCGCGTTGTTGTTGCTGTCGGCCATGGCCGCTGTGCAACCGAGCGCGGCAAGCAGCATCCAGGAGCGGATCATTTCATTGCCCCCCCGACCATGCCGCTGATGTTGTTCAGTGGGGCGAGGCCGCTGGAAATCGCACCGTTTACCGTGCCGGCGATGCCGCCGCCGCTGCCGCTATGGCCCGCTGCGCTGCCTGCACCAAGGTTGTTGGCACCGCCGATATTGTTCAAACCGGTGATGTCGCCGTTGGGCATGATGCTGCGTGTGATGCTGGAGCCACTGCTGATGCCCGCGATGTCGTGGTCGCTGAGCTCATTGGTGGAGGCGCGGAAGATTTGCGCAGACGGGTTGGCGTTGACGGTGGTGGGGTAGGGGTCGGTGCCGCGTGTACGGCCGATTGAATACGGTTGCACCTGGCGTTCAATCACGATCACACCATCACCTGCCGCGAGCACTGGGAGGCTCACACCGGCACTCAGTGCACAGCTGATCAGCAGGAGGCTCAAGGAGCCTTGATTGTGTGTGTCCATGGCAGTGTTCCTTATTCTTCGCGCTGACCCTAAACAGCGCTGTAAGGGAAAGAGCAGAACGCGTGCCGCTTTTGATTTTTCGTGAATATTCAGTAGGTTGCGATTAAAGCGTGGGGAGGTGACGGCCGAAGTGTTTCATCCGCGAAACACTCGCCCTGCGACTGTCTATGCGCAGCCCCACCTGTTGGCTGTCTCAGTGATGAAACACTGCACATGACAAAGCCATGAATCCGCACCGGGCGGGCCATTCAGGCCAGGGAAGTGTTTCAAAAATGGACACTACGGGCGCAAGCGAGCCCGTACGAGCAGGCGGTCTTAGCCCTTCGGCGCTTTACGCGGGATGGAATTGAGTACGGGGTTGCCGTCCTGATTCTGGGTCAGGTAGACCGGCAAAACCTTGGGCAGGGAAGGGACGAGGTTGTTGACCTCATTGATGTTGTAGATGCCGCCAATGCGAATCGCCCCGGTATTGGCATCTGCCAGCATCACCGGTTTATTCAGGTAGCGGTTGATCAGCGGCAACGCGTCGGCCAGGGCCAGGTTGTCGAGCACCAACTTGCCCTGGCGCCATGCCAGGCCGGCGTCGTTGGGGTCTATCGCGGCGACTTGCGGGGTGGCGTCACCCGTGTGGTAACTGGCTTGCATGCCAGGGCTGAGCGGCACGCCGGCGTGCTGCGTATCGCTGGAAATCTGCACCGAGCCTTCCAGCAACATCACCCGGACCTGGTCTTCATACTTCCATACGTTGAATTGGGTGCCGGTGACCCGAACCTGCCCGTCACCGGCCTTCACAACAAACGGGTGACTGCGGTCATGGGTGACCTTGAAAAACGCTTCGCCCTTTTTCAAGGTGACTTGGCGTTGGTCCTTGTAATTGCGGTAGACCAATTCGGTGCCCAGGTTCAACTCGACTTGGCTGCCATCGCCAAGGGTGACCTTGCGCAGGCCATTGGCAGCGTCGAAATGCTCATAGGCGCTGGGCAGCCAGCCCGCTTCCCAGCCCGTGAAGGCTGCCAGCGGCAGGGCGGCGAGGCACACCGCTGCAGCGACGGCGTAAGTGCGCAAGCGGCTGCGCGGCTTGAACGGCAGTACCACCGGCGAAGGCTCGCTGCGCGGCAAGTGGTCGGCCACGTCCCAGATTTCCAACATGGCCGCGTATTCGAAGGCGTGCAGCGGGTCGGCATCGTGCCATTGCGTAAACGCCCGACGTTCTTCAGCCGTGCAATCACCGGCATGCAGGCGCATGCACCAATGCGCAGCGGCGTCGGTGATGGCGTCGTATTCGGCTTCTGAAAGGGAGTTTTCGCTCATTAATCCATCCTGATTTCGCACATTCTAACCTCCCGAGGCGGATGGCGAGAACAACCATCATGGCGATTGCACATCAATTGGAACTTATTCTCGTTTGGAAAACTCAGAAAACACAGGACACGAGTCCGTCATTCCCACAAAGGAGTACGAACATGCTGAAGAAAACCTTAGCCGCCCTGTGTGCAACCACCGCTTTGCTGAGTGCCGGCGCAGCCCTGGCCGATAAGCCGGGCGCGGGCTGGATCCCCATCGAAAAGGCCATCGAGACCGCGAAGACCAAGGCCGGCTATATCGAAGTCTACAAGGCCGAAGCCGACAACGATGGCTATTGGGAAGTCAAAGGCCGCAAGTCCGATGGCACGGTCTATGAAGCACGTATCGACGGCGCCTCGGGCAATATCCTGCGTGACCAGAAAGACTGAGGCACTGCCGGGGGCCGCTCAGGCCCCCGCATCCAGCAAACGGCCCAGGTGAGTAATCAGATAAGTGACTGAATCGGCGTTGGCCAAAATGGTGTCGATTCGCTTGTCGGGGTCACTCATGAATACCTGCCGGGCGTCATCAAGGTCCTTGGCGCCCGTGGCGCTGAGGACTTTTTGTTTGACGTAATGGGTGCCGCTGTCCGCACCGTAGTCTTCCCATGTCGCCGAGAGATCATCCCAGGTCTTGAACAGCATTGTGGCGGGTGTCAGCGTCGACAGCGCGGTCTTGCGCAAATCTTCCAGCGTCGTCTTCATCAACTGCGCACCCGGCTGCGCAGGGTTAATCAAGTCGGGAAAGGGGCGCATCGTGTCCATGTACGCGATGTCTTCGGTACGCGACCTCAAGTGCGTCAATTCGTGAATCAGCGTGCTGGCCCTGGCGTGGGCCGAGATGTCGAAGGGTGAGTTCAAGCGGTTCTGGTACTCGTCCATGTCCGGATCAAAGAACCGATTGAGCAAATACAGTTTGCGCTCCGGGTCCTCAGGAATCACAAAGGCGTATTCCTGCGCCATGCTTACGCGGCTGGTGCCGCTGACAAAGCGTTTGGAATCAGGCCCGGTCAAGCTGGGGTCGCTTAATTCATCGAGTATGCCATCGATAATTTTCTCGACCCGACTGAGCTGCTGCGGGCTGATGCTGATCACACCGAACATTTCCCCCAAAAAAAGCCCGACGCGGCTATCGGGATCACGTTGCAGCGAAAAGCGCGCGATGTTGCGCTTGCAGGTGACGCCGTAATAAGTCGCCACGTTCAACGCTTCATTGATGGCCTGGGCTTTCCAGTTGGACAGGCTGGCAATCGCGCGTATGCCGCTCGCTTCGATGTTGATCGTCTCGCGCTCGTCGTTGCGCGTTCTATAGCGCGACAGTACTTTGCCGAAGCGCGGGTTATGCCGACGCAGGTCCAGCACCCATTTGCCTTGTGGGTTGCGGCCCACGTAGGCGCCGTTCAGTGGGTCCTTGGCCAGGCGCCAGTGCTGGGCGGTTTTCTTGACTGAGTAGACTTTTCCGTCCAGTGGCACATAGCTTTTTGACCTCGACTTGTCGTGGTAGACATGGCTGGTGGGGCTTTTTTCAAGGTCCTTCAGCGCGATGTCGTGATCTTCGAAGGGCTGTAACTCAGTGCGCGAGGGGGCGGTGATGTCCAGGCTGCTCAGGCTTGTCGCCGTGGGCAGCGTGTCGTCCGACAGCTCTGCCAGCGTGACGGGTTTTTCTGTGGGCGGCGGTTTTGCGCTGCCGTCCAGCTCCCCGCGCAGCGCGGCCATTTGCGCCACGCCCGCGATAAAGTCCTTCAAGGCAGCCCTCCACCTGTGCAATTGCAGCGCCTCGGCTGAGCGCTTGAACAATCGGTAGCTGCGCCACACCACCAGAGGGTACGCAAGTTTTCCGGCCATGAAGCGCACGGCCGTGGGAATGTCCTCGCCCAGCAGGTTGACCGCAGTGTCCCATAGAACTTTGGCGTCTTTCTTGAACTGGCAAGCCAGCATCTTGAGCAGCATTTGCGTGTTGTCGCTGAACAGGGCGTGCAGGGCGTTGCCGCTCACCGCAGACGCGGCGAGACGGATGTCGGAGGGGCGATGCCGGTTGTTTTGCAGCAGGTTGCGGTAAGTGGCCTGATGCGCCAGCTCCAAGTGCCTCAAGGTCCAGTCCTGAAGTGCACCCGGCTTTTCCAATTCATCCAGCAGGGCTTGTTCGTTTGCATACTCCTTGAGCACATGGTTTTCACTGTAGGGCGCATATAACACCAGAGGCCCGGCGCTGCTGGTTTCAGGGCCAATCAGGTACATGCCCAATGCCTTCACGGCCGCAGCGCCATCGGTCGCTATCAACGCCAGCGGGCGAATAATGGCGGTCGCACCCGCAAGGGTTGCGCGTGCCAGGGCATCGGGCATGTTGAAAACCTGCTGGACGTAGCCAAGGGCCCGCGCTGTAAGGCGTTCCTGCAGCCTTTGCTCGTGGGCGTATTGCAGCATTTGCCAAGGCAGTTGACGGCAGAACAGGCGCCGGCGTTTGCGCGCCTCTTCGGTCTGGGCATTGAGCGTGTTCTGCACCATTGTGTGGTAGGCGGTTTTCAGGTCCAGCTGCCGGACCATCTGAATCACCGTACTGGCATCCAGTGCAGGCGGCAGCGGCGTGGCAGTGCGTGAACGTGGACGCAGGTTTTCGGCTTCCAGGTCCGGCCAGTGACGCACGGCAAAATCGGTCAGGCTCAATACATGAACGTCCAGCGACTGGTGCACCGGCAGTTGAATGTCATCTGGCGAGAGGTCATGGTCGGGAAACCGTGCCTTGAGCAGCGCCTGCAGGGCTGTGAACGCATGTTTGCGCAGGGGCACGATGCCGTGCAGGTAGTCTTTTTCGTCGGGTGCACTGTTATGGTATTGCTCAAGCAGTTCAGCGTGATGGATCTGGTCCTCAGTCGTTGCCATGCCCAGCCACACGGGCAGGGCCTGCTGGTTGACGAGGGCGCCAGCCACCCTGATCGCGCGTGCCAGATTGGTGGGCGCGGCCTGCTCCAGCACGTTGTCCAGGCGGTCTTGCAGGGCACGCGCGGGTAACTTCATGGAAAGCAGGTGATCAACCCCGTCCATCACGTAATCGCTGTAGGTTTGCAGGCGGTTGTTCAGTACGTTGTCATCGATGCGTTGCAGCTGGCCCAACCGATACACCTGATGGGGCCTACGCAGGGAGACGGGCAGGTTTTCCAGCAGGCTCAAACGCTTGATCGGATGCGCCAGGCGCTGTGTCAACGCGCTGCGCAGGGTTTCAATCGACGTAAACACTTCATGGCCCAGCCGAGGCGTCCAAAGCACGACCCGGCCTGAGCGTTCGGGGTCAATACCGCCGCGTTCAGTCAGTACAAACAGGTTGGCAAGGGGGCTGGTAGCCGCCGAGGTGCCAATACCCAGTGTCAATGCGTAGGCATCCGGCAAAAAGCCGTTGAGGCCGTGACGGGTCAAGCGCAACAAGCTGTCCGGCCGCAGCACCGTATCAAGCACCGCCTGGCTGCGGGCGGTCATGGTTTTACCCAATAACCGCATGTCGGCCTCGCTTTGCAACCCAAGGCGCATTGAGTGGGCATGCTTGTCACGGGCGTTGCCCAAAAACAGGCGTGGGAGGTTATGCATATCGGTGTCAGCAAACACCTTCAACACTCGGTCAATCACGTCGTTGAAAGTGCTCAGGGTCATGCTGTGCAACTGCTGGGCCACACGCGGGTCGAGCTTTTTGTAAAAGCCGGTGGTGTCGGCGCCGGCAATCGGTGCGGCTTCAAGGCTCAAGCGTTCGATGAAGTGCTCTACCATGCTCAACGACGACACGGGCGGGCGCTCTTCACGTTCCTGGGCTGGCGTTTCGTAGGTGTTGATGTAGACCTCATCGGCCTTCACCTCCAATTGCTGTGCCTGCAGCTGCGCGTCCAGGGCAAGGGTGACCATGCTGCGCAAGGTCGGATGTTGTTTGCGCTCGATGGCCAGCGCCTCTTCGGCCGCCATCAGGCGTTGAAGGTGCAGCTTGGCGCGCTCGGCTTTTACCGTAGAGGGGCGGCTGTTACCGCTGGTGACCGGATGAACCGTCCAACGCCCGGCGGTGTCCAGCGGTGCCAGGCGATCGTCCAGTATCGTGCGTATATCCAGGGCGCAATCGAGCAGCGCAGCCAGGTCTACCTGGCCATCGCTGCGCCGGTAAAGTTCCAGTGCGTGGTTCATATTGCTGATCTGCTTGAGTGCAATGTCTTCGACCATGCCGGTGAACACGCCGCCTGTGACGGGGCCGGCCGCGATGGTTATCTGGTCCAGGCTCATAAACGTGTTGCGTTCATCCAGGGAGAGCACGTTGAGCAACTCATCTTCGTGCCCGGCGGCCTTGAGCATGCTCAACAAGGTGTCTTTCAGATCATCCAGGTTTTCGAGCACCTGCAATCCGCGCGATTGCGTGTAGAGGTACGCGTGTGTTTCGCTGAGCATCAGCGTGCCGGCCAGCTCCACATAGTGCTGATACGGCGCGTAAAGCCGCACTTTCTCCACGCTCAGGCGGCTGGCGTAGTGGCTGCGGGCGGTCTGGTCGCTGAGGAACAGCGCCTGGAGCGTGTGGCTTTGGTCGGCAGTGAGGGTTTCTTGTTGGCGCTTGAGCAAGATATCGAGACGAAACTTGTCAGCCATGACCTGCGCGAAAAAATCCAGGCGCGAGGTGCCGTTGCCGGTGTCCTCGTTCCAGTAAGTCTGCAGCAGGCTGTCCAGCAGCTTTGACAAGATGCTGGAGGTCTGTTCCACCAGCGTTTCCCACTGCTGCTGATCCTGTTCCAGTTGGGGCTGGGTGAAGGTGCTGGTGACATGCCGGGGGTTAATGAACTCGCGGGTTTGCGCCTTGGGCCAGGCATGTCGTACATAAAACTGCAGGAGCGCTTCGCTTAACGGTTGGGAACCGACCCAGCGTCGACCGCCGTCTCCCGGCATTTGCACAAAACAGTTCACCTGCGTATGGCGTTGATCCAGCCCTGGGAAGTCAGCGCGCGCCATGATGCCGAGCAGCGTATCGAGCATGCCGGGCAAGGTCGGGATTTTTTGCAGGTGCGCCAGCATCGCCTGCACGTTGGCATGCTGGCAGGCCTGCAGCGTCTGCTCCTGGTCTACTTGCACCGAGCCTTCGATCGTTGCAGTGGTTAACGTCATGGGGGTGCCGACAGGCAACGCGTTGCGCTGGGCAATCGACAGGAAGCTCAGCCATTCGACGCGCTGCACCGGGTCCACCAACTGCTCGCTCACCTCGGTGAGCAGCGAGGCATGATCGTCAGCAACCTGAATGCCGCCATACGGGGTGTACAGCAGGGCCTTGCGACCGTCCGGGCTGGGGCTCATCACAAATGCACCGGCGATGGGCGTCGCCGGTTGACCTGAGACGTTGATCAGCAGTCTCTCGACGCGCATCGGATGGCCGCGCAGCTGGGTATCCTGGCGAGCGGCATCGCTGGCGTAGTAAAGGTTATGCAGCCAATCAAGGTCTTGGGTGGTGAGCCCCAATGCGCGCTCGCGGTCGCTGGGGGTTTTTCGACTGATGGGCTGCAGGAATTCGTCGAAAAAGTACGGCGGGGTGACGCGGACCATGATCAGTCTCCAGTGTGCTCGGAAGACGACAGGGTAAGTGCGCGTGATTGGCAGACCGGGGTAAATAATCAGCCCCCGCGCAAGTTGACAGCAGGCGCCGTGCGTGGTGTTTTATCGAGGCCTGTATGTTCATTCGTTGCGCCCTCCAATCATAAAAACGGAGCTTCAAATGTCTGCGCAGTCTCCGACACTGGCTACGGCTTCAACCTCCATCGGTCTCACTGAACTGGTGGCCTTGCTACAACAGATATTCGTCCGGCACGGGACCTCGCCCGAGGTGGCCGCCATCCTGGCGCACAATTGCGCCAGCGCCGAACGCGATGGCGCCCATAGCCATGGCATCTTTCGCATCCCCGGTTACCTCAGCACCCTGGCCAGTGGCTGGGTCGACGGCAAGGCCCTGCCGGTGGTCACAGATGTGGCCGCAGGTTTTGTGCGCGTTGACGCCTGCAACGGCTTCGCCCAACCAGCATTGGCAGCTGCGCGCGCGCTGCTGGTGGAAAAAGCCCGCAGTGCCGGGATTGCGCTGCTGGCCATTCACAACTCTCATCATTTCGCCGCGTTGTGGCCGGATGTCGAACCGTTCGCCGAAGAAGGCCTGGTGGCGCTGAGCGTGGTCAACAGCATGACCTGCGTGGTGCCCCATGGCGCCGATCGGCCGCTGTTCGGCACCAACCCGATCGCGTTTGCCGCGCCACGGGCCGATGGCGCGCCGATTGTGTTTGACTTGGCCACCAGCGCCATCGCCCATGGCGACGTACAAATTGCCGCGCGCAAGGGCGAGCGCTTGCCGCCGGGCATGGGCGTCGACAGCCTGGGCCAGCCGACCCAGGACCCCAAGGCCATCCTTGAGGGCGGGGCGCTGCTGCCGTTCGGCGGGCACAAGGGCTCGGCGTTATCGATGATGGTCGAATTGCTCGCGGCCGCCCTGACGGGGGGGAACTTCTCATTTGAATTCAACTGGTCGGATCACCCCGGCGCCCGCACGCCGTGGACCGGGCAGTTGCTGATCCTGATCGACCCGAGCAAAACCGCCGGGCAAAACTTCGCCGAGCGCAGCCAGGAACTGGTGCGGCAGATGCATGCGGCGGGGTTGCGGCGGTTGCCGGGGGATCGGCGCCATCGCACACGGGCGAAGTCGCAGGAAACAGGTATCGAGATTGACGTGCAGGACCTTCAGCAGTTGCAGGCACTCGCCGAAGGCTAACAGGGGCTGCGCCAGCGGCGCAGCCTCAAGGATTTAGCAGCGATGGCTTAGTTGCGACGACCGAGCAACAGGCCAACCACCAGGCCAAAGCCTGCGGAAATCGCTACGGTCTGCCACGGGTGGCCACCGATGTAGGTCTCGGTGGCATCGACCACCGGCTTACTGCGTTCACGCACGTTGGACACCGATTCCAGCGCCTGCTTGAGCTTGATGGCGACCTGCTCGCGCAAGGTTTCGCCTTCTTCGCCTACCAGGGCGGCGCTGCTCTTGAGCAGTTTGTCCGATTCTTCAATCAACGCCGTCAGTTCACTGAAGGCTTGATCCTTGATTTGGTCTTCGACAGCTTGGGCAGCGGTTTTGCGGGCCATTGTGTGACTCCTTGCGAGTGAATGTGACAGTGAACAATGGAGTATCGGGCGACGGCAAAAGTTGCAGATTTTTTGCCGCGAGCTGTTTGGGGGCAAAATCCGAATCTGGATATTTCGACCTACAGTGTAAGATGTCACCTATTTGTGCAGCAGGTAATTCAACATGAGCTTCAATCTGGCCAACAAAACCCTCGCCGAACGCGCCGAGCTGGAAGATGAAAAGTCCCGCCTCTACGACCTGTGGCAAACCAACCTGGGCAAGGCCAAAGGCGAAGCGGCACGCTTGTTCGGCGAGCGCGCCAAGCGCAAAGGCAAGTGGGCCGAGTGGGTGCGCGCCGAGCTTGACGGCATGTCGCCGCCGGAGTTTTCCAACATGGTGCGCAGCGAAGTCAACAAGCTGATGGCAGCGGCGAAATAAAGCACGCCACAATCGCCTCGCGTACTTTGAGCAACAGCGGATCCAGCTGCGCCTGGGTGCGCCAACCCAGTTCCACCGGGTAGCGTGGCAGCGCCAGCGGGCAGGGCAGCACACGCAAGCCGGTCATCTGCGCAATCGCCTCGGCGGCATGCCCGGGAATCGTCGCCACCGCCGCGCTGCCCTTGAGCAAAAACGGCAGCGCGGCAAAGTGGCTGGTCGACGCGCACACCTGGCGGCTCAACCCTTGCGCTGCCAAGCCTTCATCGGTAATCCCGATAAACCCGCCCGATGACACCAGAACATGCTCGCGTGTGACGAATGCCTCCAGGCTGATACTGTCCTGGCCCGGTGCCAGGCTGTGCGGGTCGACCAGGCAGCGGTAGTCACCTTCGCCCAACACTTGTCGGCTCAGCCTGCGCTCGGCAAAACCCCCGGCCGTTATGGCCAGGTCAAGGCTGCGGTCGAGCAGGGCCGCGGCGACGATCTGGCTATGGGTCTGGCGGAAGATCACGCGCAGCTTCGGCGCGCGTCGTGCAATCTCCTCGATCAGCCGACGGCCATGGGCAATCTCGAAATCATCGGATAAACCCAGCACCACCGAGCGCCCCTGATAGTGCGGGTTATCCGGGTTGATCATCGCCAGGCTCTGGCGGCAGCGGTCCAGCGCCTCGCTGATCACCGGCTTCAACTGGTTGGCGCGCAAGGTTGGCGCCAAACCACGCCCGGTACGCACAAACAATTGATCGCCATACAGCTCGCGCAATCGCCGCAAGCCCGCGCTGATTGCCGATTGGGTGACGCCCAGGCGCAACGCCGCGCGGCTGGCGCTGGACTCGTCATGCAGGGCTTCGAAGGTTTTCAGCAGGTTCAAATCAACCTGGGCGATATTCATTTGGCTCATATCATTTAGCACTGAGGTGGGCTTTATTCATGATTGCTGCGCGCCGGAGAATGGGCAACCCCAACATTCGGAGTGAGTGTGATGCCTGTTTCAACAGTGGCTGCTTTGCAAATCGGTTCGCTGCCAGGTGGCAAGGCCGACACCCTGGCGCAAATCCTGACGTATGAGCACGAAATCCTGCGCAGCGGTGCGCAATTGGTGGTGATGCCCGAAGCCTTGCTGGGTGGCTACCCCAAGGGCGAGGGCTTCGGCACGCAATTGGGCTATCGCCTGCCGGAAGGCCGCGAAGCCTTTGCGCAGTATTTTGCCAACGCCATCGATGTGCCTGGGGTCGAGACCGAGGCGCTGGCCGGGTTGTCGGCGCGTACCGGTGCCAGCCTGGTGATCGGTGTGATTGAGCGCAGTGGCAGCACCTTGTACTGCACCGTGCTGTATTTCGAGCCGTCGGGCGGCCTGGTGGCCAAGCACCGCAAGTTGATGCCCACCGGCACCGAACGGCTGATCTGGGGCACCGGCGATGGCTCGACCTTGCCGGTGATCGACGCCGCAGTCGGCCGCGTGGGTGGCGCGGTGTGCTGGGAAAACATGATGCCGTTGCTGCGCACGGCGATGTACGCCAAAGGCGTGGAGGTCTGGTGCGCGCCCACCGTGGATGAACGTGAAATGTGGCAGGTGAGCATGCGCCATATCGCCCATGAGGGCCGCTGCTTCGTGGTCAGTGCCTGCCAGGTGCAGGCATCGCCGCAGGCGCTGGGCGTGCAGGTGGCCAACTGGCCGTCAGACCGCCCTTTGATCGCCGGCGGCAGCGTGATTGTCGGGCCGATGGGCGATATTCTGGCGGGGCCGTTGCGTGGCGAGGCGGGACTGTTGACGGCGCGGATCAACACCGATGAGTTGGTGCGCGCACGTTATGACTATGACGTGGTGGGGCATTACGCGCGGCCGGATATTTTCGAGCTGGTGGTGGATGAGCGCGCCAAGCCTGGCGTGCGCACCGTCACTGATTAAAACGCGGTAGAACACACTGTGGGAGCTGGCTTGCCTGCGATAGCGGCGTGTCAGTTGACACATTTGTGCCTGACCCGGCGCTATCGCAGGCAAGCCAGCTCCCACACTAAGCGCGTGATTCCAACCATTCCTCGCGGGTTATCTCCCAAATGTCCCGCGGGAAGCTGCCGGCGACAAACTGGCCTTCATCCGTTCGGATCAGGCGCATACCGGTGCGTTCGGAAATGCGCCGCGAGCTTAAGTTTGGCGCGGCTTTGGGCACGCGCATTCGTGGGCGTTTGAGCACCTCGAACCAGAACGCCGTCACCGCCGCACTGGCTTCGCTCATAAACCCTTGGCCTTGCCATTGCGGGCCCAGCCAGAAACCTCGGTTGTCGTCTTGCTCGTCCGTCAGGTTGATATTGCCGATCAACTGCTCCGGCGGATTTTTGAGGCGGATCGACCAATGCCATTGGTCGCCACTGGCCATGCCCGGCAAGGCCACCTCTTCAATGTAGCGGCGCGCGCCGTCGGCCGGGTACGGCCAGGGCACCTGGGCATTGAGGTAGCGCACCACTTCCCAATGCGCGAACTGCGCCTGGGTGGCCTCGGCATCGTCGAGGGTCAGCGGGCGCAGGATCAGTCTGTCGGTGAACAACGTCGGTTGCATGGCGTTTACCAAGTGGCCGTGTTTGGCAGGTTCAAGGTGCCGCGGTCGACAAAGCGCATGGTGCCAAACAGCCCACCTGCGAGTTTGCCGCGCAATACGTAGGGCAGGTTGTTCAAACTCTGGGTCTGGCTCAGGCCCAGGGTCTGGCGCAACACGGAAAACGCCGAAACGCTCACTGGCACGGTCAGCACCGTCTCGGAAAAGCGTGGGATATTGCCGCTTTGATCACTCACCCCCGACGCCAACGGCCGGCCATTGACGTCCAGGTCCAGGGCTACGCCGCTGTAGTCGATCGCCGTTTCATTGGGGTTTTGCACCCGCAGCTTCACGGCAAAACGTACTTCCAGGTCCTGGCTTTGCAGCGGCTCGATGCCCACCACCGTGATGTTGACCGGATCGCGATTGGGGAACAGCGCGCAGGCGCTCAAGGTCAGCAGCAGTAACGATAGAACCATGAGCTTGCGCATATAAGGTGCTCCTATTTCGTGACGTCCGGGTCCTGCATGACCTTGAGGGTAGAGGACTCCGGATCAAATTCATCTTCTTCCAGCTCTATGAACTCTTCCGGCAGGAAAATGTTCAGCAGGATTGCACAGAACGCGCCCACGGTGATCGGCGATTCGAAGATGTTGTGCAGCGCCTTGGGCAGGTCGCGCAACACTTCCGGCACGGCGGCCACGCCCAGGCCCATGCCCAGCGAGATCGCCACGATCAGCACATTGCGCCGGTGCAGCCCGGCTTCGGCGAGGATCTTGATCCCGGCCACGGCCACAGTGCCGAACATGATCAGAGTAGCGCCGCCGAGCACCGGTTTAGGCATCAATTGCAGCACCGCGCCGATCATCGGGAACAGCCCCAGCAGCACCAGCAGGCCGGCGATAAAGTACGCAACATAGCGGCTGGCCACGCCGGTCAGCTGGATCACGCCATTATTCTGCGCGAAGGTCACCATCGGCAGGCTGTTGAAGGTCGCCGCCATTGCCGAATTGAGGCCATCGGCCAACAGGCCCGACTTGATGCGCTTGATGTACAGCGGGCCTTTGACCGGCTGCTGGGAAATCATCGAGTTGGCAGTCAAGTCACCGGCGGCTTCCAGTGGCGAAATCAGGAAGATCACTGCGACGGGAATAAACGCCACCCAGTCGAACGAGAAGCCGTATCTAAACGGCACCGGCACGCTGATCAGCGGCACTTGCGGCAAGGCCGCCAGGTCGACGCGCCCCATCCACCAGGCCACGACGAACCCCAGCGTCAGGCCGATCACGATCGAGCCCAGGCGCACGAACGGATTGCTGAAGCGGTTCAGAACCACAATCGTCAGCAGCACCAGGGCCGCCAGGCCCATGTTGCTGGCCGCACCCAAATCGCTGGAGCCAAAACCGCCAGCCATGTCAGTGACCGCCACTTTGATCAGCGACAGGCCCATCAAGGTAATGATCGTGCCGGTGACCACCGGAGTGATCAGTTTGCGCAGTTTGCCGATGAACTGGCTGAGCACCACTTCGATAAAGGCCGCGAAAAAGCAGATACCAAAAATGGTCGAGAGAATTTCATCGGTGCCGCCGCCCCGGGCCTTGACCATAAAACCGGCGCTGAGAATCACGCTGATAAACGAAAAGCTGGTGCCTTGCAGGCACAACAGGCCGGAACCGACCGGGCCGAATTTACGCGCCTGCACAAAGGTGCCGAGCCCCGACACGAACAACGCCATGCTCACCAGGTACGGCACTTCGCTTTCAAGGCCAAGTACGCCGCCGACGATCAAGGTGGGGGTGATGATGCCGACGAAACTGGCGAGCACATGCTGCAGCGCAGCGAAAATCGCGGCGGTGAAATGCGGGCGATCTTCCAGGCCGTAGATCAGGTCGGATTTATAGCGGGGGCGAGGGGTTTGAGCGTCAGACAAAATACAGGCCCGGTAGGGAAAGGGGCGCGCAGGATGCCAGAAAGTGCCGGCAGTCAGAAGTGTGTAAAAATATTTCGAAACATCCTGCATAAAATTCACATGTCGGCCGATACCGTAGGTAAGCCCACCCCACTATAACAACAAGGGTGCGCAAAGGTCAGAGCGGCGCGTTGACGCCAACTGATCGTGTCGCGGCAGGGACGCTCGCCAACACTATTTCTCGAGAGCACCCCCTATGTCCCTTCGTCATCTGAATATTGCCCCTCGCGCGTTTCTCGGTTTTGCGTTCATTGCGTTGCTGGTCGTGATCCTTGGTGTGTTTGCCGTCAACCGCATGACGACTATCCGCCAAGCATCGCTGGACATGGGGACCAACCAGCTACCGAGCGTGAAGTTTCTTGGCAACATGACGGAAAACGTTCTGCGCCTGCGCATTTTGTCCTTCCGCATCCTGATCAACCGCGAGCCCGCAGCCCTGGATGAAGCCAAGGTCCGCGTGGGCGTTTTGGTCGACAAGGTCAAGCAGGCTCAGAAGGCTTATGCGGTCATGCCGGCCGGCGCGGAAGAGGCGGCTTTGTACAAAACCTTCGCCGCGACCCTGGACAGCTACTTCACGGCCCAGGCCGAGATGATGTCGCTGTCCCAGCAGAACAAAGTCGAGGAGATGCGCACGCTCATCAACACGCGTATCAAGGACGGCACCGACCTGATGGGCGAGCAGTTGAACAAGCTGATCGCCATCAACAGTGCCGACGCCGATCAGGCCGGGGTTGAAGCGCAAGGCAGCTATCAGCAAGCAGTCACCGGGATCATCATCGTGTCGGTCGTGGCCGCCTTGATGACCGTGCTGCTGGCCTGGCTGCTGACCCGCAGCATCGTTACGCCGCTGCGCAAAGCCGTGGAAGCGGCCGAAACCATCGCCGGTGGCAACCTGAGCAAACCCATCGAAGACGATGGCAAGGATGAACCGGCACGCCTGCTCGGTGCCTTGTCGGCCATGCAAGCCAACCTGCGCCAGACCATCCAGCACATTGCCGGTTCAGCCACGCAACTGGCGTCCGCCGCCGAAGAGCTGAGCGCGGTCACCGAAGAAGCCTCCAAAGGCCTGCAACAACAGAACAACGAAATCGACCAGGCTGCGACCGCCGTCAACGAGATGACCGCCGCCGTGGAAGAAGTCGCGCGCAACGCGGTGTCCACCTCCGAAGCCTCCAGCCAGTCCAACCAGGCGGCGCGTGAAGGCCGTGACCGCGTGGTGGAAACCGTCGGCGCGATCCAGACCATGACCCAGGACGTACAAAACACCTCGGTAATGATCGAAGGCCTGGCGGCTCAGGGCCGCGACATCGGCAAAGTGCTCGACGTGATTCGCGCGATTGCCGAGCAGACCAACCTGCTTGCGCTCAACGCGGCGATTGAAGCGGCCCGCGCCGGTGAAGCCGGGCGTGGCTTCGCGGTGGTCGCCGATGAGGTCCGGGCGTTGGCGCATCGCACCGCGCAGTCGACCCAGGAAATCGAAAAAATGGTCGCCGGCATCCAGACCGGCACCGGTGAAGCCGTGCAATCGATGCAGCAGAGTAACCAGCGCACCCAGACCACCCTGGAAATGGCCCGCGCTGCGGGCGTGGCACTCGAGCAGATCACCCAGTCCATCAGCCTGATCAACGAACGCAACCTGGTGATTGCCAGCGCGTCGGAAGAACAGGCCCAGGTCTCCCGTGAAGTGGACCGCAACCTGGTCAACATCCGTGACCTGGCGACCCAGTCGGCAGCCGGGGCCAACCAGACCAGTGCGGCCAGCCATGAGTTGTCGCGCCTGGCGGTGGATTTGAATGGGATGGTGGCACGGTTCGTCATCTGATCAACACGTGCGGGGGAGCGCGCAGCTCCCCTTATTTACACCTCGCCAACCTTGACCCAGCGCTCTTCACGAGCCGCCAGGCGAATCGCCGTTGCCAGCTGTTCCACCGCCCAGGCGCCCTCGAAATCAGTGCCATCCGCGCCGTGCCCCGCCAGCGCCATGATCAACTCGTGCACTTCCAGGGTCTTCAATTCGTTGTAACCCAGTTGATGCCCGGCGGCCGGGCTGAATGCGGCGTAGCCGGGCAGGGCTGGGCCGGCCAGTACACGCTGGAAGCCGTCCTGGCCGATGCGGCACACACGCAGTTCATTCAAGCGCTCCTGATCGAACGCCAAGGTGCCTTGGGTGCCGCTGATTTCAAAGCTCAGGTGGTTCTTGTAGCCATGCTTGAGCCAACTGCTGCTCACCGTGCCACGCGCGCCATTGGCGAAGCGCAGCAGCGCATGCACCTGGTCATCCACGGCGATGGGTTTGAGGTTGCTGCTGCCTTTGACGACTGGGCGTTGGGCGTGCACGGTCTGGGTGTCGGCGCACACGCTGTTTACATCGCCGACCAAATAGCGCGCCATCGACAGCAAATGGCTGCCCAGATCCGCCAGGGCGCCCCCGGCGTGTTCCACCTCGCAACGCCATGACCAGGGTGAACTCGGGTCGGCCATGAAGTCTTCGCTGAATTCGCCCTGGAAGCTGATGATCTCGCCCAGCTCGCCCTTGGCAATCATCTGCCGGGCCAGGCCGATCATCGGGTTGTGCTGATAGTTGTAGCCGACCCGCGTGACCACCCCGGCTGCACTCGCGGCGCGGCGCATGGCGTCGGCCTGCTCCAGGCTGACGGCCAGCGGCTTTTCGCAATACACCGCCTTGCCTGCGGCGATCGCCGCCATGGCCATGGGGTAATGCAGGTGATTGGGCGTGGTAATGGCCACGACATCGACTTTGGGGTCGTCGATCAACGCCTGCCAGTCGCCATGGGCCTGGGCAAACCCCCATGCGCTGGCGCAGCGCTGGGCGCGCTCGGTGTCGGCATCGGCCAGGGCGACCAATTTGAGGGTGACCGGCAGTTCGAATACCGCGCGGGCATTGTTGAACGCCAGGGCGTGGGCGCGCCCCATGAAGCCCGTGCCGATCAGGCCGATTCCGAGTTCACGCATAGCGGTGGTCCTTTGAATTATTGTTTTCGGGAGGGCTATTAATGGAATAAAAATTCACATAATTCAAGATATAGAATAAAAATTCATTCCACCCGATCGTCCCCACGCTCCGCGTGGGAATGCCGCCTGGGCCGCTCCGCGTCCTGCGAGTGACGCAGAGCGTCACGGGATGCATTCCCACGCAGGAGCGTGGGAACGCCGCCTGGGACGTTCCGCGTCCCGCGAGTGACGCAGAGCGTCACGGGATACATTCCCACGCAGGAGCGTGGGAACGATCATCATCGTGCGCAGTAATCTGATCGTCCCCACGCTCCGCGTGGGAACGCCGCCAGGGACGTTCCGCGTCCCGCGAGTGACGCAGAGCGTCACGGGATGCATTCCCACGCAGGAGCGTGGGAACGATCATCATCGTGCGCAGTAATCTGATTGTTCCCACGCTCTGCGTGGGAACGCCGCCTGGGACGCTCCGCGTCCCGCGAGTGACGCAGAGCGTCACGGGATGCATTCCCACGCAGGAGCGTGGGAACGATCATCATCGTGCGCAGTAATCTGATTGTTCCCACGCTCCGCGTGGGAACACCGCCAGGGACGCTCCGCGTCCCGCGAGTGACGCTCCGCGTCACGGGATACATTCCCACGCAGGAGCGTGGGAACGATCATCATCATGCGCAGTAATACTGTGCCATTCAGGCCATCGGCAAACGCCACCAGTTAACAAAAGATAACGTAGCGCCGATTGTCAGACGATTCGAAAGCCCGATAGGATGGCCCCTGCTTCCTTCAGGCGCTCTAGATTGCAGGTTTCAGGGCCCGGGAAGGCAAGACGACCTAACAATAATAAATCGGGAGAAAGGTCTATGAGTGAGCCTGTCATGGGTTGGGTTGTTTGCCGCCCGCGCGCCGCACGCCGGGTTGCGATGCTGGCCACAGCGCTCTCGCTGGTTGCGGCGCTGTCGACACCCGTGCTGGCCGCCGGCGATGCCATCGCACAGCCGGTATTTGCGATTCAAACCCCCAAGGCCGCCAAAGGCTTGATGATCGATGTGGTTCACGCAGGCTCGCGCCTGGTGGCGGTCGGTGATCGCGGGCACATCCTCTATTCCGATGACCAGGGCAGCACCTGGACCCAAGCCAAAGTGCCGACTCGGCAACTGCTCACGGCGGTGTTCTTCGTCGACGACAAACACGGTTGGGCCGTTGGCCATGATGCGCAAATCCTCGCAAGCGTCGACGGCGGCGCCACCTGGACTCAGCAATACCAAGACCTCAAGCGCGAAGCGCCACTGCTCGACATCTGGTTCAAGGACGCCGAGCACGGCCTGGCCGTGGGCGCCTACGGTGCGCTGATCGAAACCACCGACGGCGGCAACACCTGGGAAGACGTCAGCGACCGCCTCGACAACGAAGACCAGTTCCACCTCAACGCCATCGCTCACATCAAGGACGCCGGCCTGTTTATCGTCGGCGAGCAGGGCAGCATGTTCCGCTCCAGCGACGACGGCCAGACCTGGGAAAAGCTCGAAGGCCCGTACGAAGGCTCGCTGTTTGGCGTGATCAGCACCGCGCAAGCGCAAACGCTATTGGCCTACGGCCTGCGCGGCAATCTTTACCGCTCCACGGATTTCGGCAGCACGTGGGAACAGGTTGAACTGAATGCCGCGCGCGGCGCCCTGGAGTTCGGCTTGTCGGGCGCCACGCTGCTTGATGACGGCTCGCTGGTGGTGGTCGGCAACGGCGGCAGCGTGGTGGTCAGCCACGACGATGGGCAAACCTTCAGCGTGTTCAATCGCCCGGACCGCATTTCACTCTCGGCGGTCACGGCGGCGGGCAACGGCAACTTGATTCTGGTCGGGCAGGGCGGTGTTCGTGTCGCCACGCCGACCGGCGCCGAACCGACAAAACAATAAGAAGGCGGACAGAGAATGAGCAGTCATCACAACGATAAAGCGACCTTTCTTGAGCGCCTGATCTTCAACAACCGCCCGGCAGTTATCGTCATCTGCCTGCTGGTGAGCATTTTCCTGTTCTGGCAGGCGACGTTGATTCGCCCGTCCACCAGCTTTGAAAAGATGATCCCCCTCAAACACCCCTTCATCGAAAAGATGATGGAACACCGCAACGACCTGGCCAACCTGGGCAATACGGTGCGCATCTCGGTGGAGGCCAAGGACGGCGATATCTTTTCAAAGGAATACATGGAGACCCTGCGCCAGATCAACGACGAGGTGTTCTACATCTCCGGCGTCGACCGCTCGGGCCTCAAGTCGCTGTGGAGCCCCAGCGTGCGCTGGACCGAAGTCACCGAGGAAGGCTTTGCCGGCGGTGAAGTGATCCCGCAAAGCTACAACGGCTCGCCGCAAAGCCTCGACCAACTGCGCAATAACGTGCTCAAGTCCGGCCAGGTCGGGCGTCTGGTGGCTAACGACTTCAAGTCGAGCATCGTCGACATTCCGCTGCTGGAGTCCTACCCGGACCCGCAAGACCAAGGCAAATTACTCGCCCTGGACTACCGCAAGTTCTCCCATGAGCTTGAAGACAAGATCCGTGACAAATTCGAAGCGCAAAACCCCAACGTCAAGATCCACATCGTCGGCTTCGCCAAGAAGGTCGGCGACCTGATCGACGGCCTGGTGATGGTGGTGATGTTCTTCGGCATCGCGTTCGTCATCACTCTGATCCTGCTGTTGTGGTTCACCAACTGCCTGCGCAGCACCGTGGCGGTGTTGAGCACCACGCTGGTGGCGGTGGTGTGGCAACTCGGTTTGATGCACTTCTTTGGTTTTGGCCTCGATCCGTATTCGATGCTGGTGCCGTTCCTGATCTTCGCCATCGGTATTTCCCACGGCGTGCAGAAGATCAACGGCATCGCGCTGCAATCGAGCGAGGCGGACAACGCGCTGACGGCGGCCCGGCGCACGTTCCGGCAACTGTTCCTGCCGGGCATGATCGCGATCCTTGCGGACGCAGTGGGTTTTATCACCCTGCTGATCATCGACATCGGTGTGATCCGCGAGCTGGCCATCGGCGCTTCCATCGGCGTAGCGGTGATCGTGTTCACCAACCTGATCCTGCTGCCGGTGGCGATTTCCTACGTCGGCATCAGCAAACGCGCCATCGCCAAGAGCAAAAAGGACGCGCACCGCGAACACCCGTTCTGGCGCCTGCTGTCCAAATTCGCCAGCCCCAAAGTCGCGCCAGTGTCGATCCTGTTGGCGCTGATCGCCTTCGGTGGCGGCCTCTGGTACAGCCAGAACCTGAAAATCGGCGACCTCGACCAAGGCGCGCCGGAACTGCGCCCCGACTCGCGCTACAACAAAGACAACAACTTCATCATCAACAACTACTCCACCAGCTCCGACGTGCTGGTGGTGATGGTCAAGACCCCGCCCGAAGGCTGCTCACGCTATGAAGCCATGGCGCCCATCGACCAGTTGATGTGGAAGATGCAGAACACCGAAGGCGTGCAGTCGGCGATCTCGTTGGTGACCGTGTCCAAGCAGATGATCAAGGGCATGAACGAGGGCAACCTGAAATGGGAAACCCTGTCGCGTAACCCCGACGTGTTAAACAACTCCATCGCCCGCGCCGATGGCCTGTACAACAACAATTGCTCGCTGGCGCCGGTGCTGGTGTTCCTCAACGACCACAAGGCTGAAACCCTCGACCGCGCGGTGCATGCGGTGCAGGACTTTGCTAAAGAGAACAACAAGGACGGCCTGGAATTCATCCTCGCCGCCGGTAACGCCGGGATTGAGGCGGCCACCAACGAGGTGATCAAAGAGTCCGAGCTGACCATCCTGATCCTGGTGTACCTGTGCGTGGCGACCATGTGCATGATCACCTTCCGCTCGTGGGCGGCGACCCTGTGCATCGTGCTGCCGCTGGTGCTGACCTCGGTGCTGGGCAACGCGCTGATGGCGTTCATGGGCATCGGCGTCAAGGTCGCGACCTTGCCGGTGGTGGCGCTGGGTGTGGGGATTGGCGTGGACTACGGCATCTACATCTACAGCCGCCTGGAAAGCTTCCTGCGTGCCGGTTTGCCGTTGCAAGAGGCGTACTACCAGACGCTCAAGTCCACCGGCAAAGCCGTGCTGTTCACCGGCCTGTGCCTGGCGATCGGCGTGTGCACCTGGATCTTCTCGGCGATCAAGTTCCAGGCCGACATGGGCCTGATGCTGACCTTCATGCTGCTGTGGAACATGTTCGGCGCGCTGTGGCTGTTGCCGGCGCTGGCGCGTTTCCTGATCAAGCCGGAGAAGCTGGCGGGGCAGAAGGGCAATTCGTTGTTTGCGCACTAGGGGTCAAATTGTGGGAGCGGGCTTGCTCGCGAATGCGGTGTGTCAGTCGCCAGATGCATAGACTGAACTACCGCTTTCGCGAGCAAGCCCGCTCCCACATTAATTCCAGGTCCAACCTATGCGGCGTGGGCTATCATTGGCACTTTCCCCAAATGATTGACTGCCATGACTGCTGACACCGCTACCTTGCTCGACGCTTTTAAAGACTGCCAGATGGTTGAAATCGATGGGCTGCACACCTTTGACTTCAGCCTGGACGACCAGAAGTTGCTGATCATCTGCATGGACGGTCGGGCCGAGAAACGCTGGAGTTTCAGCCTGGAGCAAGTCAACGCGGCGATCTTTGATCAATCGTTGCAAAGCTGGACCCTTACCGGTGACTCGGGCGAGCATCGCCTGGTCTGCATGAGCGGCGTCACCGGCAACAATAATGACGAGGACGAAGCGGATGATGATGCGTAAATTCTGGCCCCTGCTAATGGCAGGCAGTGTCGGCGCGATGTCGGTGCAAGCCGCGCCGGCCGACACCTATGAACTGCTGGTGGGCAGCTACACCGCAGGCACCAGCGAAGGTATCTACCGCCTGCAATTTGACAGCCGTACCGGTCAATTCAGCGGCACGCCTGTGCTGGCGGCCAAAGCGGCCAACCCTTCGTGGCTGACGATTTCCAAAGACCAGAAGCACCTGTTTGTGGTCAACGAAAACGGCCCAGGCCAGAAAGACCCGGTCGGCCGTGTCAGCAGTTACAGCATCGACCCGCAGAATCATCAGCTCAGCCTGATCAACCAGGTGCAGAGCCTGGGCAATGAGCCGACCCATTCCAGCCTCGCTGCCGATGGCCGCTACCTGTTCGTGGCCAACTATTCGGTGCTCGAAGACCCGGGCGGCAGCCTTGCTGTGCTGCCGGTCGACGCCAATGGCAAGCTGTCGGCGCCGGTGCAACTCAGCGGGCATCCGTCCAGTCGCGTGAACCCTGAGCGCCAGGCCTCCAACCACGTGCACTCGGTGGTGTCATCGCCGGACGGCAAATACGTGTTCGTGCAGGACTTGGGCGCCGACAAGGTATTTGCCTACCGCTACGACCCCAAGGCCAACCACGAACTGCCATTAACCTTGGCCGATCCGTCCTTCGTTCAGTTGCCACCGGGCAGTGGCCCGCGTCACTTGCTGTTCAGCGCCGATGGCAAACATGCCTGGCTGACCACCGAGATGAGCGCGCAGGTCGCGGTATACGACTACAACGACGGCAAGCTCAGCCAGACCCAGTTGGTAGAGTTTGCTGCCGGGCAACCGGTGTCCGACAAAGCGGGTGCGGCTGTGCACGCTTCAAGTGATGGCAAATTCCTCTACGTGAGCAACCGTGGCACCGCCAACCAAGTGCTGGTGTTCAGCATCGACCCGGCCACCGCACACCTCAAGGAACTGCAGCGCCGTTCGGTTGAAGGCGACCACCCGCGCGAGTTCAGCCTGGACCCGAGCGGCAAGTTTTTGCTGATCGCCAACCAGAAAAGCAATGAAATCGTAGTGGTCGAACGTGACCCCAAGACCGGCCTGCTGGGTAAAACCGTGCAGAAATTGCCGATTGATGCCCCCAGCGACCTCAAGTTCCTGGTGCGTCAATAAGCCACAGGCCCCGCAGTGCGGGGCCTGACCCTGTGTATTAATTCTATTAATAGCGGCTACTGTTTCAAAGCATTTCTAAGGTTCAGCCCTCGGGCGTAAGTTGGGTTCCAAGGCCTTCCCCGGCCACCTAAACGAACGAACACAAGGGTTACCGACATGAACTTGAACCTCTTCTCCATCATCGCCGCTTCCGCTGTTTCCGCCACCGTGGCATTGCCAGCCGCCGCCAGCGTGGACGTTGCCGGTAAAAAATCCAGCACCAGCGCCTACACCCAAAAATACCTGCAACAAAGCGCCAACTTCTACGCCGCACTGGATCATAAAGCCCAGCATTGAGCGTGAACTGAGCGACGGTCAAATGTGGGAGCTGGCTTGCCTGCGATGAAATCAACTCGGTGTATCAATTGGACTGAGTCGTCAGCATCGCAGGCAAGCCAGCTCCCACATTTGATTGGGTTGGTTTCAGGGTTTTGCCATTACGGCAATAAACAGCGGCGACTCCAGAAAGCGCCGTAGCCAGGCCTGCAACCGCCGATACGGCGTGCTGGCAAACCACTCGCGATCTACATGCGCAAACTGGCGCACAAACGGCGCCAGTGCCACATCGGCCAGGCTCAAATGGTCGGCCAGCAAAAACTCCCGCCCCGCCAGCAAACCTTCCAGCTTCTGCAAAAACACCTCGCCCTCGGCCCGATAATGTTCCATCGTCTGCTCCGGGTAGCGCTCGGCGTACTTGTATCGATTCAAGTGATGTTTGAATGCCCCGTCATTCTCGGCGATCAGTTCCAACGCCGACGGGTCACCGCCCAGCAACCAATCCTCGGGATCGTGCTGCGCCAGCGCCCATTGCATGATCTCCAGGCTCTCCTCGATCACCCGACCCTCCACACTCAGCACCGGTACCGTGCCCTTGGGCGACAGTGCAAGCATCTGGGCCGGCTTGGCCTTGAGGCTCACCTCGACGATCTGCACCGCCACGCCTGAATAGCGCAGCGCCAGGCGCGCCCGCATCGCATACGGGCAGCGCCGAAACGAATACAGCAGCGCCTGGCTCACTTGACCTCCAGGGTGCTCAAGCCATTGCCCTGGCGCTTGACCTGGATCTGCACCGGAATGCGCTCGTGCATTTCCTGCACGTGGGAAATCACCGCCACCTTGCGGCCCTGGGCCTGCAAGCCGTCCAAGGCGTCCATCGCCAATTGCAGCGACTCGGGGTCGAGGCTGCCAAAGCCTTCGTCGATAAACAGCGACTCAATCTTCAACGTGCTGGAAGCCATCGACGCCAGGCCCAAGGCCAATGCCAACGACACCAAAAAGGTCTCGCCACCCGACAACGAATGCACCGAGCGCAGTTCATCGCCCATTTCCGTGTCCATCACCAACAGCCCGAGCATGCTGCCGCCGCGTTTGAGGCGATAGCGGCGCACCAGTTGGCGCAATTGCACGTTGGCGTGGTGCACCAGCAAATCGAGGTTGTAAGCCTGGGCGATCTTGCGGAAGGTGTCGCCGGTGGCCGAGCCGATCAGCGCATTCAGGCGGGCCCAGCGTTGCCATTCTTCGTAGGCCTTGGTGATCTGTTCGGTCAGGGCGTGGTTGGCGTCCTGTCGGCGTTGGTCCTCGTGCTGGCGTGCGCGCAGTTCGGCGCAGTGTTTCTCGCTGTCGGCCAACTGTTGATTGAGCGCAGCCAAGGTTCTTTCGAGATGTTCGGCTTCCAGGTTGCCGTTGTGCAGGGCCTGGTGTTCGGCCAGGCGTTGTTCACGCTCTTGCAGCAGCACCTTGGCCTGTTCCACGGCTTTTTCGCTGTGTTGCAACTGCTGGCGCAATGCGCTGACCTGGCCGTCATCAAAAGCCAGCAAACGCGTCAGCCCGTCGTCATCCAGTTCGGGGTGCAGGGTGCGCCATTCACTCAAGCGCTCGCCGAGGTTGTGCTGCTCGGCGCTCAGTGCCGCTTGGCGTTCCTGTTGGGCCTTGAGGTCGGCGGCCAGTTGAATCAGGGCGCCACGAATGTCTTGCAGCTGCTGATTGGCGTCGGTTTCGCTCTGACGTGACTGCGCCACCGCCTGATCCAGCTGCTGTTGCCACTGTTCGGCACTGGCGTGATCGCCCAGCAGGGCACTGAGTTTTGCCTGGGCCGCCTGTTGTTGGCTGGCCAGCTCGGAGACCTGCTGGAGCAAGGCGTCCAGTTGCTGTTGGCGATGCTGCTGATGGGTTTGTTGTTTCTCGATGGCCTGCTGGCGTTCCTGCTGTTCAGCCAGTTCGTCGCGCTGATGGCCCAACTGTTCCAGGCGCTGGCTGACCTGCTGGTCCAGTTGCATAAAGGTCGCGGCCGGTTCGCGGCGCAGGCCATCGAGGGTGTCGGCGGGCAACAGGCTGGCGAAGGCATTGAGTTCTTCGTCGAGGCGTTCGCGGTCGTTGGACAGCTCGCGCTGCTGGTCCACCAGCAACTGCCGGGCTTGCTGGCTCGCGTCCTGGGCGGCTTGCAGTTGCTGCTGCAAACGTCCGGCATTTTGTTGCAGGTTGAGCAGGGCGCCCTGGCGTTGCTCATCCTGAGTGATGCTTTGCGTCAGTTGTGCCAATTGCTGGGCCAGCCAGGCGCTGCGCTGGGCGGCGTCCTGATTGAACAGCGAGGCCGCCAGCGGGTGCGCGTCCAGGCTTGGCTTGAGCGCTTGTTGCTGCGTCGCCAACTGCTCCTGTTGTTGCAGGTATTCCTTTTGCTGGGCGATCAAACCGCCGACTTCGCCGCGCAGCTCGGTGAGCTTTTCCTTGAGCACATCGACGGCTTTCTGCGCCGTGGCCTCTTCGTTTTCGTCATGCCGGCCGAGGCTGTGCAGCAAGGCTTCGGGCTGGTGATACGGGTGCTCATGGCTGCCACACACCGGGCATGGCTGGTCATCCTGCAACTGCTCGCGCAACTCTTCGACGCTGGCACTGCGCGCCAAACGTTGGCGCTCCAGCAGTTGCTTGGTCACCGTCAAGGTTTGCTCGGCGACGGTCAGCTCGGCCTTGGTTTGCAGGCCGGTCTGGTTCAGTTGTTCGCGCTGCTGCTGCGCGTCCGCGAGTTTTTGCGTGAGGCCGGCGCTCTGTTGATCCAGATGTTGCTGGTTTTCCCACAGGCGCGTCAGCGCTTCAAAGGCGCGTTGCTGCTTGCGATTGTCCTGCAAGAGGCTGGCGAGCAGTTGGATCTGTTCGGTGACCGCGTGTGGCTCGGCGCCGGCTTCCTGATACAGCAGGTCCAACGCGTCGCGTTGCTGGGCGAATTGCTCGGCGGCGCGGGTGGCGCGTTGCTCGAGCTGCGGCAGTTCTTCCTGGCCTTTTTTCAGGCGGCTGCCAATGACCATCAGCTGTTGCAGGCGGTCGCGGTAAGCGCCCCAGGCATCGCTCAGCGGCGCCAACGGTGCGCTGCGCTCAAGCTCGGCGGCCAGGCGCTGCAAGCGTTCGGCGACGTGGCTGTGCTTGTCCTGCAAGCCCTTCAACAACGCTTGGCCTTCGCTACAGGCGCTTTCCTGTTGCTGCTTGTCCTCGCTGCGTTTGGCCAAGTCCTTGGTCAGGTGGGCGAGGGTGCTTTGTTCTTCAAACGCCTGACGCAGCAAGGGCACGGCGTCGGCCTGGTGTTTCAGGGCGTCAGCCAGTGCCGCCTGAGCAGCCGCTAGCTGTTGTTGCGCCTGCTCCTGGCGGGTATGCAGTGCGGTTTGCTGCTCAAGGTGCTGCAGAATCTGCGCGGCGAGCGGCGTCAGCAACGTGCCAAGTTCGGCCTGTCGAGCAAATTGATGGCGTTGCGGCGCCAGTTGTTCCAGGCGGCTCAAGTCCTGGCGCTGCGGGCCCTGGCTCTCCCAATCGGCTTGCGCGCGTTGCAGTTGCTCAGTCGCACTGTGCTGGCGTTCCTGCCATTCGCGCAGTTCCTTGAGCCAGGTGTGCTGCAACTCCAACTGCTTGAGCTGGGCTTGTTGAGTCTTGAGCTGCTGCTGGGCGTCTGCCAACTGCTGATCGAGTTCGGCACGCGCTTCGCCAGCCAGGGGCACAACGCCGGTGGCCTGGTCTTGCAGCTGTTTGTGCGCGTCCTTGGCATCCTTGGCCTTGTCGAAGGCGCGGCGGCCCAGCTGGGTGTAGAGCGCGGTGTCGGTGAGCTTTTCGAGCAGTTCACTGCGCTCGTTGTCATTGGCCTTGAGGAACGCACTGAACTCGCTTTGCGCCAGCAACACCGCACGGGTGAACTGCTCGAAATTCAGGCCCAGGGCCAGTTCCAGTTGGGTTTTGTATTCGGTCTTCTGGCTGGCCAGCAGTTGGTCGCTGTCGAGGTCGATCAGGCTTTGTCGGCTGTTCTGCAATTTGCCGCTGGCCTTGTCGCGGGCGCGGTTGGCTTCCCAACGCGCGCGGTAGCGACGGCCGCTGACGCCGACAAAATCCACCTCGGCATAACCGCCACCGGTGCCGCGTCGCAGCAAGGTGCGCGGGTCGCCGATGGAAATATCGCTGTCGGCATCCGGCATTTTTGCCTGGCCGGTGTCACCCAGGCGCGGCACCGCGCCAAACAGCGCCAGGCACAATGCATCCAGCAGGGTACTTTTACCCGCGCCGGTCGGCCCGGTAATGGCGAACAACCCGGCGCTGGCCAGTGGCTCGGCGGTAAAGTCGATTTCAAACGGCCCCGCCAGCGAGGCGAGGTTTTTCAGGCGGATGGCGAGGATCTTCATGGCTGTTCGCCCTCCTGTTGCACTTCCTGGAGCAGCACGGCGAAGTCCTTCAAGGTTTGTTCATCCACTTCACTGCCGTAGTTGTCCTGCCAGGCGCGGCTGAACAGTTCCTGGGGCGTGAGCTGGTCGAGTTCGATCAGGCGCTCGTCTTCAGTGGCGTCGCTGCCGCGTTTGCCGGCGTATTCGGCGGCAATGCGCACCAGCCGCACGGCCTTGCCCTGCAAGGCGCTTTCGATTTGCTGGCGCAGGTCCGGCTGCGGTTCGTCGAGCCGCACACGGACTTCCAGCCACGGGTGGCGTTGGGTTTCGGCGAGCAGGTCGACGTCGGGCAACTGCGCCAACTGCGTGAGGATATCCGCCAGCGGCGCGGCTTCGAGGCGTTGCAGGTCGACCGAGCGGGGGATCAGCAGCGGTTCGACACTCACCAGGCATTGGCCCTGGAACGTCACGTCGAGCACCTGGTGCTTGTAGCCGATTTCGGAAAACGACAGCGGAATCGGCGAGCCACTGTAGCGAATGCGCTCTTCGCCGTTGACCTTTTGCGGCTTGTGCAAGTGGCCGAGGGCAACATAGCCGACACTTTTGTCGAACAGTGTGGCCGGCAGCGCCTCGGCATTGCCGATGATCAGGCTGCGCTCGGAGTCTTCCGACACCGAACCACCGGCCATGTGTGCATGGCTGATAGCAATCAGCGCCTGGCCTTTTTTGCGTTTGGCATTGGCGGCGGCGATCAGCCACTCATGCACCTGGCCGATACCGCGCAGGTAATCATCGCCCAAGTGCGCGCCGGTGACTTCCGCCGGGCGCAAAAACGGCAGCGCCAGGCACCAGGCGGCGATCTTGCCCTTGGCGTCAGGCAGCGGGATCAGCAGGCGCTCGGCATCCAGCTGGCCATCATCCAGCCATAGCACGCGACCCAGCGCATGGGTGCGCAGGCGGCGCATCAACGGCGCGGGCAATTCGATGCGCGAACCGGAGTCGTGGTTGCCGGCGATCATCACAATCGTGAGTGTGGGGTTTTGTTCGTGGGCGCTGATGATGAAGTCATACAGACGCTCCTGGGCCTTGAGCGGCGGGTTGACCGTGTCGAAGATATCGCCGGCGATCAGCAGCACATCCGGCTGATGGGCTGTTAACTGGCCCAGTAGCCACTCAAGAAAACAGGCGTGTTCGAAGTCGCGTTCCTGGCCATGCAGGTTTTGGCCGAGGTGCCAGTCGGAGGTGTGGAACAGACGCAAGGCGAACTCCGTGGAGAAGATGAAAAGGAGGGGAGTTTACCTGTAAAAGCCCACTCGGTGCCCGCGGCTGACCAAGATCCAATGTGGCAGATCCAATGTGGGAGCGGGCTTGAACTGGCCTAATGATTTTGGACACTTCAATCGGGCGCTATGATGGCGCCCAAATCTGAGGTGTTTGGCTATGCGTAAATCTTATTCGAGTGAGTTCAAGCTCAAGGCTGCCAGCATGGTGCTGGACGAAGGTCAGCAGGTTCCCGAGGTGTGCGCCAGTTTAGATATTGGCCCCACAGCCTTGCGCCGCTGGGTCGATCAGGTGCGCAAAGAACGCCTGGGTTCGACGCCGGTAGGTGCCAAGGCGATTACCGCAGATCAGCGAGAGATTCAGAGGCTCAAAGCCTTGCTTAGAGAGAAAGACCTGGATATCGAAATCCTAAAAAAGGCCAGTGCTCTCCTGCTGTTGGACGCCAAAGATCATTCACGTTGATCGATGAGCTGGACGAGCAGTACGGCGTGATCAGGTGTTGCCGGGTGTTTAGCGTCAACCGAAGCAGCTTTTACGCTTGGCGTCAGCGCCAAGGCAAAGCAAATCCTGAGCGGGAGAAGCTCAAGGCCGCGCTGGTCAGGCATCACAAGGCATCGCGGGCGTCTGCGGGAGCGAGGACTTTGGCGAAGGAGCTGCAAGAGAAAGGGCATCGCATCGGGCGGTACTTGGCTCGCAGTTTGATGCGCGAAGCTGGGATCGCCAGCCGTCAGCGCCGACGTCACAAGTACAAATCGCCCGGCGTGGAGGCCTTGGTGGCTCCGCACGTGCTCAAGCGTAAGTTTGATGTCACGGCGGTCAATCAGGTGTGGTGCGGCGACGTGACGTACATCAAGGTTGGCAAGCGATGGCTGTATTTCGCTGCGGTTCTGGATTTGTTCGCCCGCCGGATCGTGGGCTGGTCGTTTTCAATGATTTCCGATGCCACGCTGACGTGCGAGGCTTTGCGGATGGCTGTTGAGCTTAGAGGTCGCCCTAAAGAGGTGCTGTTTCACTCAGACCAGGGTTGTCAGGGCGGATTCAACCGGTCGTCGCAACACTGGATTGTTGTACAGACTTTAGATACTCATTGAGTGCTTCGGCAGGTGTTTTCCAGCCGAGTGTTTTTCGAGGTCTAGTGTTAAGTACGTGAGCTACCGCCTGTAATTCTTGGGCACTCCAACGAGAGAGGTCAGTGCCTTTCGGGAAGTATTGCCGTAGAAGGCCGTTCGTATTTTCGTTTGTACCGCGCTGCCATGGACTATGTGGATCAGCAAAGAAAACCTTTACTCCGGACTCGATGGTAAATCGAGCGTGATCCGACAGCTCCTTTCCACGATCCCAGGTCAAAGATCGCCACAGCTCGATGGGAAGATCAGTCACCGTCTTCTTCAATGCGTTGGCCATACTAACAGCCCCATAGCCAGCCAGCGCCGGGCCGTTCTTCGTGCGGGGAATTAGCCCATAACCTTTCTCGCGAGGCAGATGGACGAGCATGGTAAATCGAGTTGAGCGCTCGACCAGAGTTCCAATCGCAGACCGGTTCAGACCGATGATCAGGTCGCCCTCCCAATGCCCGGGTACAGCCCGATCTTCTACCTCAGCAGGGCGACTGGAGATCATGACGTCCTCGCTGACATGTGCCCACACTTTGGCCTGCGCTCTGGCTCTCGGCACGCGCAATGCGCGTCCTGAGCGCAGGCAGCTCACCAGTTCGCGCTTGAGAGCTCCTCGACCCTGAATGTAGAGCGCCTGATATATGGCTTCATGAGAGATGCGCATGGATTCATCATCCGGAAAATCGATCTGGAGCCGGTTGGCAATTTGTTCAGGCGACCAGCCATTGACCCATTTACGGTCACTGCGATGCGGTTTATTTCGGCCTTTGAAGGGTGCTTGCCGAGGCCCAGAAATCTCACGACCATCGGCGTCTTGAACCTTGCCCTCAAGGCGGTCGCGTACGTACTGGTGCAGTCGCGGGTTAGTGACCAATTTCGCTGGTTTCGGCCTCTTGGCCACCAGTTCTGCCTTCCATTGCGCTACTGACGCTCGATATTCAAGCCGACCGCAACGGGTAGCAGCATTTCGTGTCAGCTCCCGTGAAATTGTCGATGGGCTTCGTCCAAGGCGACGGGCGATCTCACGAACGCCAATACTTTGCGCTCGAAGCAGCCCAATCTCTTCTCGCTCTGCAAACGATAAGTATCGTCCTGATATGTGATTCGACATGAATAATGGCATCCCGCCGCGATGACGGAACCAGCGTGTACCTACCGCTGTTGATACGCCAACGGCATGTGCTGCCTTTTCGCTTGTGATGCCTGTTGCAATCTGCACCCAAAATAGCCGCTCGATCTCATTACGAAGTGAGGGCGCACCTGGAGAACGCATCGCTCCCCGGCCCGTCAATTTTTGCATCCATCCTGCGGGTCGTCCCATAAACACCTCGAACAAGGTGTTGCGACGACCGGTTGAATCCGCCCAGTACACCAGCCATAAGTTCAGGAATGAGCTGCTGGAGCATGGCCTGCGGCAAAGCATGAGTCGTAAAGGCGAATGCTGGGATAACGCTCCGATGGAGCGTTTCTTCGGAAGTTTGAAATCAGAGTGGGTGCCCGAAACGGGCTACGCGTCAGAGCATGAGGCCCGGGCGGATGTGCAGCGTTATGTCTCGCGCTACAACATCACCAGGCCTCACAGTTACAACGGTTACCGGTCGCCGGTCGTCAGGGAGAGACTGGCGGCGTGAACCTTAAATGGTGTCCAAGATTACTTGACCAGTTCAGCTTGCCCGCGAAGGCGGTGGTTCAGTCAGTACATGTGTGACTGACACACCGCCTTCGCGAGCAAGCCAGCTCCCACAGAGGGTTACGCGGCGTGCAGGCAGTTCAGTGCGCGGTCGGCGAGGGTTTTGGCCTGGATGATCAGGTGCTCGGTGGCGCCGGCAATGTCGCGTTGATCGCCGGTCAGCGCTTGGGTGGAAACGGCGGCGGTGGCGGCAGCGCAGCGCAACAGGTCGCAGAGTTGGGCGAGGGCGTCTTCGAAGCTGAGGTCGTGATGGACGGTGAACGAGGGCGGTGAGTCGGGTTGCAGATAGTGGCTCAGGGCGCGCTCGAAGATTTCGCGGGGTGGGTCTGGGACGATTTTTTTCATGAATGAAACTCCTAAGTTTGGGAGCCATTCTTTTGCAGATCTCACTCGACAAAAGGTGGCAGCTATGTGCGGGGTGAGATAACCGGTCAGGAGCACCCGGCCAGACCTAAGTCTGCCCGCACACAGCCGCCATAGAGCATGTTGCTCGCGGTTGTGGCACTTGGCACTCCGTTCACAGGATCTCACTCCTGATCGCTGATATGCAGCGACGGAGCGAAGGCTAGCCAGTGGACTGAGCAGGCGCAAGGCCAAAGGATTGTCTAGGAAACGTCCTGCAAATTAAAGGGATATGGATTGCTGGCCTTTAACCATGCATGTCCCCCAGCGTGCGTGGGGCGATGAAAAAGGGGCAGCCTACCGCTAAGTAGAGCTGCCCCGGTTGTTTTACCCAAGCACTATTTTCGGGCAAACAAACCCGTTCAATTAGCCCCTGTATATTCTAAAGGGGGCGGAATAAACGTCGGAACCTGGCGAGCTATCAACAACATAAATGTCTTGGGGGTTCCAGGAATACCACAACGTCCAGCATTTCCATGTCGTGGTACCTGCGGGAATCTGGATCCCGTAACCGCCCCCGGCGTAGGGACCGATTCTTATCCCTCTGGCGAAGGGACGAGCATCGCAAGTGCCGTGAATTTCTGTTGCAAGGCCTTCCGCGGCAGTGGTGGAACCTCCGTTGTAAATGCCTCTGCCCGATGACGCCACGATCCCAATCGTGATAACTGGAGGGTTGACCCGGGTGTTCGCCGTGTGAGTGGTCGGCGGAAATTCAACGCTCCCCGGCCTGTTATCAGTGCCATCAAACGCCACCCACACCTTCACCGTAACTGCTTTGTTATGCGGCACGCCCGCTATCCAATCACGCGATACTGGCAGGCCGGATAAGCCCTCCCTGGCCTCTGCGGCGGTGATGGGATAACCCTCCAGCACCTTCAACTCCCCTCCATCCCTAATAAGGCTCAACCATACCCGTTGCCCAGCTTTAATCAGCGGCCATATGGCCAATGCCGCTGTGGCATTGCCCTTGATGCTGTTCAAAACAAGCGCCGTACCCGAGGCCAGGCCATTAATCAGCGCCCTGGGTAAGTTGGCCTGCGCAATAGTGCCGACGGTGATGGTCTGAACATTAGACTGCGTAATTTTGGCGCCGCGCACCACGGAATACTTTAACTGCACCCTGCTGTTCACACTGTTGTGCAACACCTGAGCGGCCGTCAGATCAACCACCACTGAGCCACTTGCCTGCCCCTTGAGTGTGGTTTGATACTGAGTGCCATTTTCGAAGACCCAGCACAGCGGGATGATATCCGTGGCCAGCATGCCTGGGTATTTCACCGTGACACTGGTGTTGTTCTGAATTGTCAGCGGGTCAACCGTCGTCTCTTGCGCCGTACTGGAGACGCCGTTGAGGGTTGGGTAAGGCAACGAAGCCGGCAGTTGTTGGATGATAAAACTTGCCGTGTTGAACAGGGTCGCCGTATGCAGAAGAGGAAGGCCCGGGAAGCTCACCCAAAACTTGATTTCGAAGTGCGATCCGTCCTGGAGGTTGCGCACCTTGTCCACCGGCAAGCTCAGCGTCACGCCCTTGGTCAGGTTGTCTGTGGTGACTTCATTGGCGGTAAAGATGTTCTCGGTATACGGCGTTCCATCCGCAAAGGTACCCGAACACTCCAGCCACATGTGTTGGCCCACACGCATAAACTCCCAAATCGCTACTAAAATTCGAGCCGATACATCCAGTAAGTCCACGGGCAACACGGTGGTGTTCTCCTGCCCGCTGATACGCGGTGCAGGCAGCGACTTGAGTGCCAACAGGCGCACTTTTAACGGCGCAAACGCGTAATGGAACTTTCCGCGCATAATCTTGCAGGTGATTTCAATGTTATTGCCGTCCTGGCGAATGCCCTTGGCAATCACATCTGCAGGAATAGTGATCTTGACGCTCTTGGCCTTCGGGTCGGCCGACACGACCGTTTGATATCGGCTGACGTCGTATTGTCCCTTCCACTCGAAAGCAATCCGGTCAGTGGCCCGCGCCGTCGAGTACTTCATCTCCACGGTGGCACCATTGATGACGTCTTTGGGCGCAAGGGTGCGCTCTTTGGGATCCGCTTCCAGCACTTCAAGCGAGGTGAGTACCACTGGCAGGCCGATGGTGACTTCATAGAGCTCAGAGCGCAAAACCTTGGGGGGCTGCCCAGCCTTGATGACGCTGTAGGTGCACAGGAGGCTGCCATTTAAATTATCGGTGATAATCTTTACATCCAAGGGGATTTCCAGTTTGGGTAAACCAGGCCCTTCGAGCGATTTGGTAATCTTGATAACGCCGCTGGTTGAACTCCTTTTGTCCTTGCCTGTAACCGACCACTCCACTCGGTCGCCGTTAACCGTGCTGGCCACGGGGATGTACATCGATGTGCTGTCATACACCAACGTGTTCGGGTCGATGTTGTCGTCGACGGCATCGGCTAAATAGATTCGCGGCAGCGTTGCGATGCGCTCGCCTATTTCGAAGGTCATTCTCTTCGATTGACGGATAACTGAAGGGATCTGGTCTTCGTTGATCGTTTCATAATAAGCGTAGAGCGGGCCGCGCCCCTCGAACACGCTCAGCGCCTGCGCGGTCAATCGGCGTGTGCCGCCCTGCGGACCCGCCAGTTGATTCAGTGAAATTTGTAGGCCGCTCCCATCCGCCCTGGCCGATTCCACGTAAAAAATTTCCAGATAGTCCGGGTTATGGGGCTGATAGCTGGGAATGACGCCTGCGAGTTCTGTCTTGGCCGGGGACAAACCTGCTTCGCAGGGGATGATATTCGGCGCCTCCATCAATGTCGCCGTGCCCACCACGCGCACTGAGGTGCTGCCCGACGTGCCCAGCAACTCCCCGGCATCGCTTTTCACCACGAACGATATCCGAAGATTCCAGTCGGCCAAATTATTAACGTACTCTTGGGGGAGCGGGACTAATTCGCTGTGCCTGTTTCTATCAATAACCACCGGCAACTCGATAGTGATGGGGTCATTATTCAGCCGGGTTGCTACCAATGTGACATAGACCTTGTGCGGTGGCTGCGGCGCCTTGTCGTAACCCTTTAGCGTGACTTTTATATTGAGGTTCGAGTCCTGCTTCAAACTGTCCAGATCGATCTGATCAAGCGGGTCGTCGCCCAACTGAACCAATGGAAACTGCAACAGGTCGGGGTTTAATTCGCTGATAAATTTGATCGGCTTGGAGTACTTGTATTTCCCCTCAGGTGTGTTCCCCACGACATCTATCACCGTGAAGTCGAGCAACACTTCACCGTTCTTGGGGAGTTGTTGGATAGTCGCTTTATCGATATGAACCTTGATGGGCTTAAGGCTCTTGGCCTCATCGGGGCTTACCACATGCTCCACACAAATATTGTCAAATCGAATGATGATGCGGTCGTTCTGGCGAATGTTCAGATAGGGCTGGAACAGGCAGTCGAAACCGTTCTTGGCTACTTCTTTGTTGATGACCCCACCTTTAATAAGGTCAAGGCCTTCCGTCCACATGAACAAACCGCTGTGCCATGGCTCCTGAGGCCGCTGGTCTTCCCCTCCGGGGATGGACTGTTTGAACAGCATCGTTTTCGGAACGGAACGGCTTTCCTGTTTGTTACCGAAACGCACTACCCGGGCAAAATAGGGGTTGTCCCCGTCGGGAATCTTGTCTGCGTCAACGAAGAAGTAGTCAATGGGCCCAAGGCTATCAAGAGGGGCCAAGACTAGCTGCTGGGGCGGAACGCCCATGTATAGGCCCCTTAAGTCGCCAGGGGTCTGATCTTCCCAAGCGTTGAGACCCCACCTGGAACGAGGCACCAAGGCTTCACGCCCCAGGCCCTCGGAGGAATTTTCAGGATACAAGGTCTTGGTCAGATCCACAGTATCGAACGGCTGGAAGGGGATGGTGAGGGATTCGTCATAAGGAAGTGGGACGGTAGACATGGCTATTTACCTTGGCGGGTCAGGGGGGCGCGGGACTAGCGCGACGGGCAAGGTGAATAAAGCGCTTGGGAGGGAAGTCGGATCTACTGTCAGAATTGACAGTGGCGACGAGCGGTAGTGCAAGCCCGCTGCCTACCAAATAAAGGGATATGGATTGCCGGCCTTTGACACTGCATGTCTATCAGGCAATGTCTATCAGATGTGGGAGCTGGCTTGCCTGCGATGGCAGCACCTCGGTGTGACAGAAAGACCGAGGTGCCTGCATCGCAGGCAAGCCAGCTCCCACAGGGGGTTATGCGGCGTGCAGGCAGTTCAGTGCGCGGTCGGCGAGGGTTTTGGCCTGGTTGATCAGGTGCTCGGTGGCGCCGGCAATGTCGCGTTGATCGCCGGCCAGCGCTTGGGTGGAAACGGCGGCGGTGGCGGCAGCGCAGCGCAACAGGTCGCAGAGTTGGGCCAGGGCGTCTTCGAAGCTGAGGTCGTGATGCACGGTGAACGCGGGTGGTGAGTCGGGTTGCAGGTAGTGGCTCAGGGCGCGCTCAAAGATTTCGCGGTCGAGGGTGAAGCGGGGTGGGTCTGGGACTATTTTGGTCATGCGGATATTCCTACTGAAAAAGGAGCCATCCGGATGTCGGTCTCACTCGACAAAAGGGTGGCAGCTATGTGCAGGGTGAGAATACCGGACAGTAGGACTCCAGCCAGACCGAAGTCTGCCTGCACACAGCCGCCATAGAGCATGTTGCTCGCGGTTGCGGCGCTTGGCGCCTACTGGTTCACAGGTTCTCACACCCGATCGCTGATATGCAGCGACGGAGCGAAGGCTAGCCAGTGGACTGAGCAGGCGCAAGGCCAAAGGATTGTCTAGGAAACGTCCTGCAAATTAAAGGGATATGGATTGCTGGCCTTTAACTATGCACCCATATTTAGTCTTACCTGCGCGTCGAATGCAGAGGGAACCGAACTGCCTTCAGGTACCAATCACTTTTCGCACTGGCTTTGACAGTGGGTTCTTATCATAAATAACGAAGAGTAGTACCCAAGATGACGACTTCCCTTTCAGCACTGCCTACGGTCTCCACCGCGAACGTCAGCGTAGGCGCCTACTCCGCGAGTAGCCCCACGAGCGTCGCTGCTGATATCGGTATGCCCAACTACCGCAGCGAGAGGAACCAGCATTTTGTTCCCCAGCAGAACGTCAAACGGCCTGAGGGCGATCACCGCAGCGCCGAGCAGATCATTAATGACAACCCCATTTTGAAAAATCTGGGCTTTCAAAAAGATATTAAGCGTGAACTGGCCTATGAGCGCCTGGGTGACTGGACTGCCAATAATCCTGATCCAGAGTCCAGGGCGGACGCCGCTTTCAATGCCGCCCGTGTCCTCAACTAGATCGACACCTCGTTGACCTCAACCGGTAAAAGTCGTGGCAAGTACTCGGATAACGGCGACCTGGAAGGCATCACACGCAGTGGCGATGCTCGTCGCGGCACGCCGGCCGGGATGTGGAAGGACTTCACAGAGCAGGGTTATAGGGCGCTACGCAGTGACCACCGTTTGGATCCGAATTCCAGCCGCCATGTCACGTCTTATGGCACCAACAACAGCAATGCCGCTGTGATTTTTGGCAAGCAGGCCGAGGATCAGTGGAATAAGTTTTAATGTAGCCCCATTAAGTAGACCTTTAATACCGTTCAGGTGTGGGAGCTGGCAAGCCAGCTCCCACACAGTTTTTTGTGCTGTTTCTGATCGTTCCCACGCTCTGCGTGGGAATGCCGCCCCGGACGCTCTGCGTCCAGGCTGCGCGCTCAAGGCTCAGGTTTTTGCGCAAAGGTGACGCGCAGCGTCACCGGATGCATTCCCACGCAGAGCGTGGGAACGATCTTCTGCAGGAGGGTTATTTGGGATACAGCGGCGGCAAACTGGTGGTGTCTGTCGCCGGGTCTTGCTCGCGCTCGGCGACCGGAATGGCCTTGACCGCACGCCACAAGTCCTCGCCCAACCAGAAATGCCCGCTCTCGCTATAGAGCGCACCGTTGAGCCCATCCAGCGCATCCGACAACGGCACAAACCGCGCCGCCATGTCTGCCAGGGTTTCCGGCTGTTGCCGCGCCCAGGCGTCCAGGGCCTGGCGCGTGGCGTGTGGGTCGTTGGCCTGGGTGGCGCGCTTGAGGTCGTCGAGCAGCGTGCGCGGGCTTGGGCCGGTTTGTGCGGCACGCTGCACGGCGGGCTGGCGCCGTGCACGCCACCACAGGCCGAAACCCAGCAACGTGGTGCAGGCGAGAATCAAGGTGCTGAGCTGCCATAGCCACAGGCGCTCATCGTCCGGCGCGGTGATCACGGTCGGGGTGGCCGGTGTGTCGACCACCAGGCTCGGGTTGGTCGCCACTTGCAGGGTGCGGGCCGGCAGGCTGGTGCGCTCGAGGTGGTCTTCGTGGGTGTTCCACCACACCACCTCCACCGCAGGCAGCTCGACGGCGCCGGCGTGGGTCGGCACCAGGGCTTCGCGGTCTTCGCGGCTGCCGATCAGGCCACGGTCGTTGTTCTGGTTGCCGAGCACCGGCTGGTCGGGGTAGCGGCGCAGGCCATTGATGTCGGCGCTGGGCAGGGCCGGCAGTTGCGCGCTGGACAGGCCTTCAGCCTTGACCGTAAGGCTGCGGGTCAGCGAGTCGCCGACTTGCACGTGCTCGGGCTCCGGGTTCCAGGCTTCGCTCAGGGTCAGGCTGCGTGCCGGGATCCACGGGGCGTCCGCCGGGTACAGCGCGGGTTTGGGTTTGACGCTCAGCGCCAGCTCGGCGGAGCTGACGTGAATCAGCTTGCCCGGCTTGGTGCCCTGCAGCGTGTTCTCCTGCGGCGGGCGCGACTCCACCAGCGTAGCGCTGAAGGTCTGCGCCGGAATCACCAAGGCGCCGCTGTGCTGGGGGTAGATCGCGTAGCGGGTTTCGATCACGCCATGGCGAATGCTGTTGATGACTTTTTCGTAGGTGCGCGACTCGCCCAGTTGCTCGATGCGCGCGTCGGGAATCTGCAACGGCGTAAGGCTGCTGTCGTCGTACAGCGACACCGAGTGGTACACGCGCACAGTCAACAGCGCCTGGGCCTGGACGTACACGCTGCTCTGGTCAAGGTTGGCTTCGATGAACACCGGCGCCAGTTCGGCGCTGGTGTTCTGGCTGGCGGTTTCCACCACTTGCAGGCTGATCGGCTGGGTCTTGAGCTCGCCCACTTGCAGCGGCGGAATCACCACGGTGCCGTTTTCCTTGGGCAGCAGGGTGATGATCCAGCGTGTGGTGGCGTGGTTGTCGCCGCCCAGTGTGGTCAGTTGGTTGATCTGGCGCGTGCCGCTGACTTCGAACATCGCATCCAGTGGCGACAAGTCGGGCTTGCCGAACTGGGTGACGTCGCTGGACTCGACCGTCAGTTCCACCGTTTCCCCGGAATTGAGGCGGCTGCGGTCAACGCTGGCGACCAGGTTCGCCGCCTGGGCGTGGCCTGCCGTTAACGCCAGCAGGAGCAGAAGGGTGGTGCGGCGGCTCATCGAGTCTTGTCCTGATGTTGTTGCTGTTCGTACCAGAATTTGCGTCGCAGCAGTTCGCCGGGGTTGTCCGGGATCTCCCGCAGCCATTGCTCCAGGGCCTGGCGGTGCTCGCCGTCGAGGTTGGCATCGGCGGGCCGCAACGGCGGCGTGGTGGTTTGCTCATCGCCCAGCTCGCTGCCCGGCACATCATTGCCACCGGCCTTGGGTGTGCCGCCGGTTTGGCTATCGCCGTTGCTGGCCTCGCCCTGGCCTTGGGGCGATTGCTCGCCGCCCGTGGCGCTTTGCCCACTGGTGCCCGGTTGCGCAGTTTGGCCGGGTTGGGTGGTTTCGTCATCTTCCTTTTTTGCCGGTTTGGCGGGCTCGGGCTCGGCCTTTTCCTGGATCAGGGTTTCGACCAGGGCTTTGTTTTTCAGCGCCGGTTGCAGGTCGGGTTGGGCTTCCAGCGCCTGTTCGTAGGCATCAATCGCCGCTTCGAGCTCGCCGGATTTGGCCAACGCATTACCGCGATTGTAGTGGGAATAAGCGTCATTGCCCTGGGCAAAACGCTTGATCGCCTCGGCGTAATTGCCCGCTTCATACAGCGCTACACCTTGCCATTGCGGGTCTTCGAAGTGTTCGGCGGCCTCGGCGGGGCGCTTTTTCTTCAGCAGGTATTGGCCTTGTTGGTCGGGGCGCAGCCACAGGTCTTGCAGTTCAAACGCATAGCTGGGCTGCGGCGCGCCCAATAACAGCAACGGCAAACAAAACAACCAGCCACGACGCCCGGCGCAGGCGGCGAGCAGCAACAGCGGCAGCAGCAGCCAGTAACCCTGGTCGGCCCAGGTGTCGAGGTGCAGCAATTGGCCATCGTTGCGCAGATTTTGCGGGCCATCAAGCAGGTTGAGCTGGCGCAGGTCTTTGTCGTCCAGGCGTGCGGCGCGGTAGCGGCCGCCCATTTCGCTGGCGAAGGCCTTGAGGGTTGGGCTGTCCAGGCGGGGCACCAGAATCGCGCCCTGTTCGTCCTTGAGGAACTCACCGCTTTCCTGGGTGACCGGCGTGCCTTCGCGGCTGCCGATGCCGAGGATCGACAAGGTCGGGGCCTGGGCGCCTTGCAACTGCAGTCGAATGCCTTGGCGTTCCTGTTTCGACAGCGAGGAGCCGACCAGCAACAGGCGCCCCTGGCCAAGGCCGCCCTGCTTGAGCAAGCCCAGGGCTTTTTCCACGGCGAGGTCGGCGCGATGGCCGGGCTCGGGCATGATCGAGGGGCGCAGGGCGTCGAGCAGGTTGCGGCTGGTGGCCAAGTCATCCGACAGCGGCACCAACGTGTGGGCGCTGCCGGCGTACACGATGATGGCGGTGGGCGCATCGGCGCGCGCCTGCAGCAAGTCATACAGCTTGCGCCGCGCTTGCTCCAGGCGATTGGGCGGGCTGTCGGTGGCGAGCATTTCCGGGGTCAATTCCAGCAGCACCACCACCGGGTCGGCGGGTTTCTGGCTGGACTGTTCAACCCGTTGCCAGCTAGGGCCGAGCAAGGCCAGCACGGCCAACAGCCAGGCGATGCCCAGCACCACCCACGGCGATTTGCTTTCGCGGCCGCTGCCGCCACTGAGCAACACCGCATGAAAGGCCGGCGGCAGAATCATCTGCCAGCGCCCGGCGCGCTTTTGCCGATGCCACAGCTGCCACAGCAGCCAGCCGAGCAGCGGCAGCAGCAACAGCCACCAAGGGCGGAACCAGTGCGGCCACAGGTCGATCATCGCCGCCTCCGCAAACGCAGGCGTTTAAGACGTTGGCGCCATTCAGGGTGCTGTTGCAGGAAATTGCCCTTGGTCGAGAGTTTATTGAAGGCGCGTTGCAGCGCGTTGTTGGGCCAGCGCTCCTGGATCACCAGCAGCATGCTCAACACCAGCGCCAGGGCCAAAGGCGCGCTGTACAGCGCCTGGGCCGGGCGGGCCTGGGTCGGCTGTTGCGCAACGGGTTCGAGCTGGTCGAGGGTTTCCTTGATCTTCTGCAGTTCGTCACCGTCACGGGCACGGAAGTAGCGCCCGCCAGTGGCCTCGGCGATAGCCTTCAGCGCGGGTTCGTCGAGGTCCAGGCTCGGGTTGACGCCGAGAATGCCCAGCGAGCCGGTTTGCTCCGGGTCGGCGCCAATGCCGATCGGGTAGATTTTCACGCCTTCTTCAGCGGCCAGGCGCGCGGCGGTCAACGGGTCGATCTGCCCGGCGTTGTTGGCGCCGTCGGTGACCAAAATGAGTACGCGGCTTTGCGCCGGACGCTGGCGCAGGCGTTTCAAGGCCAGGCCAATCGCATCACCGATGGCGGTGTTCTTGCCGGCAATGCCGATGCGCGCTTCGTCCAGCCAGGTGCGCACGGTGCGGCGGTCGAAGGTCAGCGGGGCTTGCAGGTAAGCCTGGCTGCCAAACAGGATCAGGCCGACGCGGTCGCCTTCGCGGCTTTCGAGGAAGTCGCCGAGCAAGTGTTGCACCAGGCTCAGGCGGCTGACGTCGTCGTCCTGCCAGTGCATGTCGGGGAAGTCCATGGAACCGGACACGTCCACCGCCACCAGCAAGTCGCGGCCACTGGCGGCAATCGGCAGCGGTTCGCCAAGCCATTCCGGGCGCGCGGCGGCGGTGAGCAGAAGCAACCACAGCACCACGAACGGTGCTTGCTGGCGCCAGCCCGGCAGGTTGACGCGTGCACGGCGGCGGGCCAGGCCTTCGAGGTCGGCGAGGTAGCTGACCTTTAATGCCGGCTCGCCACTGTCGGCCACCGGCAAGATAAGCCGCATCAACCACGGCAATGGCAACAGGGCGAAGATCCACGGCCAGGCGAACTCAAACATGTTTGCGAATCCAGGTGTCGACGGCTTGCGTCAGGCCGGCGATGGCCTTGTCGTCAAGTTTGCATTCGGGTTTGTAGGCGCCTTCCACCAGCACCATCCAGCGCGTGAGGCCGGCAGCCGGGCAGCGGTTGTCGAGGAACGCCAACCATTTTCGCCCATTGAGGGTGTGGCTCTGGCTGTAGGGGTAGTCGTTGCGGCACAGGCGCTTGAGCAGGCCGTTGAGTTGTTGCAGCCAGGCCCCGGCCGGCGCGCCGTCGTAGGGTTTGGGCATCAAGGCCAGCTCGGCGAGGGCGGCGATGCGCAGCGGGTCCAGCGGTTGTTCGGCGCGGGCCAGCGGGCGGCGCGTGGGCAAGAAGCGGCGCAACCACCACAGCCCCCAGCCCAGCAGCGGAATCACCAGCAGCAACAACCACCAGCCCGGCGCAGGCGGCCAGAAGCCGATGGCCGGCGGGGCAATCAGCGGTTGCAGTTGGTCGAGGCTGCTCATTGCTTTTTAACCGGGCGTTGCGGGTTGAGGTATTCGCGCAGTTGCTCGACCATTTCGCTTTGGGTGCTCAGCGGCATCAGCAGGATGCGCAGCTTTTGCGCGAGCAGTTCCCAGCGTGCGACGCGGGCTTCGGCCTGGGCTTTGTAGGCCTGGCGCAAGTCGAAATTCAGCGTGTCCAGTTCCAGCTGTGCGCCGCGCTCCGCGAAACGCAGCAGCCCGGCGGCGGGCAGGGCGTGGTCCAGCGGGTCGGAGATCGGCAGCAGCAGCAAGTCGCAATGGCGTGACAACAAACTCAGCTGTTGCTCGGCGCCTTCGGTCAGCGCGCGCTCATCGCAAATCACGATGACCAGGCTGCCCGGTCGCAACACTTCGCGGCCACGGCGCAGCGCCATGCCCAAGGCGTCGGCTTCGGGGCGGCTTTCGGTATTCAGGCTCTGGTTGACGTGCACCAGCCGGTTGAGCAGTTGCAGCAGGCTTTGCTTGCTGCGCCGGGGTTTGATTTCGTAGTGCTCGCTGTCGCCAAACACCAGCCCGCCGACGCGGTCGTTATGCCCCAGCGCGGCCCAACCGATCAGGCTGGCGGCTTGGGCGGCGAGCACCGATTTGAACATTTGGCCGGAGCCGAAAAACAGCCGGCAGCTTTGCTCGACCATGATGAAAATGGGCCGTTCGCGCTCTTCGTGGAACAGCTTGGTGTGCGGCTCTTGAGTACGCGCGGTCACGCGCCAGTCGATGGTGCGCACGTCGTCGCCGGCCTGGTACACGCGCACCTGATCAAAGTCGACGCCACGCCCGCGCAGTTTGGAATGGTGCAGGCCGATCAGCGGGCTGCGCTGGCTCGGCGTGGAAAACAGCTGCACTTCGCGTACGCGGTGGCGCATCTCAATCAGTTCGCTGAGAGTGACGCGGATTCCATCGCTTGCATTCATGGGTTTCAAGCGACGGCAACGACGTCGAGAATGCGTTGCACCACGCGGTCCTGGTCGATGCCGGCGGCTTCCGCTTCAAACGACAGAATAATGCGGTGGCGCAGCACGTCGAACAGCACCGCCTGGATATCTTCCGGGCTCACAAAGTCGCGACCGGCCAGCCAGGCGTGGGCGCGCGCGCAGCGGTCCAGCGCGATGGAGCCGCGCGGGCTGGCGCCGTAGGCGATCCACTCGGCCATCTCCGGGTCGAACTTGGCCGGGGTGCGCGTGGCCATCACCAGTTGCACCAGGTATTCCTCCACCGCATCGGCCATGTACAGGCCGAGGATTTCCTTGCGCGCGGCGAAGATCGCCTGTTGGCTGACGCGGCGTTCGGGCTTGGTTTCGCCATTGAGTGCTTCGCCACGGGCTTGCTGCAGGATGCGCCGTTCAACGGCGGCGTCCGGGAAGCCGATCTTGACGTGCATCAGGAAGCGGTCGAGCTGGGCTTCGGGCAGCGGATAGGTGCCTTCCTGCTCGATGGGGTTTTGCGTGGCCATCACCAGAAACAGCGGTGACAACTCGTAGGTGCTGCGCCCGACGCTGACCTGGCGTTCGGCCATGGCTTCGAGCAACGCCGATTGCACCTTGGCCGGGGCGCGGTTGATTTCGTCCGCCAGCACCAGGTTGTGGAAGATCGGCCCTTGCTGGAACACGAAGCTGCCGGTTTCCGGGCGATAGATCTCGGTGCCGGTGATGTCGGCGGGCAACAGGTCGGGGGTGAACTGGATACGATGGAACTGCGCTTCGATGCCTTCGGCCAACTCTTTGATGGCCTTGGTCTTGGCCAGGCCCGGTGCGCCTTCGACCAGCATATGGCCGTCGGCCAACAGCGCGATCAGCAGGCGATCAATGAGTTTTTCCTGGCCGAGAATCTGCGTAGAAAGAAAGGTTCGCAGCGCGAGCAGCGCTTCACGATGTTCCATCGATGACGGTTCCTGGAGAGATTGACCGGGCGTTGAGAAAAGAATGCCTGGCCTGGGGGGCTTACTTTAATGCATCGAGGGGGGCGGAGACTAACGGCGCGCGGGGTATTTTTAGGAAAACTTGTAGGAATTTTGTGTGTATCGCACAAATTGCGCTGAGGCTGATCGTTCCCACGCTCTGCGTGGGAACGCCGCCCCGGACGCTCCGCGTCCAGGCAACGCATGCAAGGCTCAATTATTGCGCACGGGTGACGCAGAGCGTCACAGGATGCGTTCCCACGCCGGAGCGTGGGCACGATCAGAGCTTGCCTGATCCATGTGGGAGCTGGCTTGCCTGCGATGCAGACGACGCGGTCCTTCAAGTGAACTCGGTTGATGCCATCGCAGGCAAGCCAGCTCCCACATTTGATCTCTGCTGCGGCTCAGCTACGGGTATAGGTGCCGGTGCCCTTGAGAATGTTCTGCAAGGTCTCTTCAACTTCAGCCAAATCCGACGCGGCGGTGCTGTGGTTGATCAGCAGCTGATCCTTGCCCCCCAGCGCATCCGCATCGCCCGCCGCCAGCGCGATCAGCAACGTGGTGTCGCTCAGGGTGACCTTCAGGCCATCCAGGGTCGAGGGCTCGTAATCCCAGGTGAGTTCCACTTCATCTTCATCCGGGTAACGTGACAGCATGAACATCTCGCCGTTTTTACCGTGGCAGCAGAGCATGGCCATGTTGTCTTCTTCGTCGTCGCACGGGGTGGCCATCAGTGCGTCGGTGTTCAGTTGCAGCATGGGAAATCCTGTCTTTGGGGAGGGCGCAGCCACGCAATTGTGCCATTGCAGCGAATTTTGTGCTGCATCGTATGTCAGACCCAGTGCATGACCTGACGGGCCATACCAGTCATTTTCGGTACTCGCCGGCTTGAAAATAGCCGGTTTTTCTGCAGAAAAATCCGGGTTGCGCAAGTCGCAACCGCAAGCCTGCGTACCGATGACCGAATATGTCGCAGCGTCGCAAGCAGCTGTCTTCCTACACTCGTTAAGCTGCGCAACGGATGTGCCCTGTGCCGGGAGTCTGACCTGCCCGTCGTACCGTCACCCTGCATGGCGCACCTCTTATGGAAGTTGTATGTGACCTCATTGTCTTGTCCAGCTTCACCCACCTGTCACCCTGATTCGTTTAAGGTGTTTGTTATCAGCACCGACGACCAGCGCTGACGGTCTCCCCGCAAGGGGATAACACGCGACGCTTCCATCAATAACAAGCCCAAGCGGAGTACCACAGATGGCGTTCTTCACCGCAGCCAGCAAGGCCGACTTCCAGCATCAACTGCAAGCGGCACTGGCGCAGCACATCAGTGAACAGGCACTGCCACAAGTGGCGCTGTTCGCTGAGCAATTTTTCGGCATTATTTCCCTGGACGAACTGACCCAACGTCGCCTTTCCGACCTGGCCGGTTGCACCTTGTCTGCCTGGCGCCTGCTTGAGCGCTTTGATCACACCCAACCGCAAGTGCGGGTCTACAACCCCGATTACGAACGTCATGGCTGGCAGTCGACCCATACCGCGGTCGAAGTGCTGCACCATGACTTGCCCTTCCTGGTGGACTCGGTACGCACCGAGCTGAACCGCCGTGGCTACAGCATCCACACCCTGCAAACCACCGTGCTCAGCGTACGCCGTGGCAAGAAGGGCGAACTGCTGGAAATTCTGCCAAAAGGCACCCAGGGCGAAGGCATCCAGCAAGAATCGCTGATGTACCTGGAAATCGACCGCTGCGCCAATGCCGCCGAACTCAACGTGCTGAGCAAAGAGCTTGAGCAAGTGCTGGGTGAAGTGCGCGTGGCCGTGGCCGATTTCGAACCGATGAAGGCCAAGGTCCAGGACCTGCTGGCCGGTATCGACGCCAGCCAGTTCAGCATCGACGGCGAAGAAAAAGCCGAGATCAAGAACTTCCTGGAATGGCTGGTGGGCAACCACTTCACCTTCCTCGGCTATGAAGAATTCGTGGTACGTGACGACAAGGACGGCGGTCATATCGAATATGACGCCAGCTCCTTCCTCGGTCTGACCAAGCTGCTGCGTGCTGGCCTCACTGCTGAAGACCTGCGCATCGAAGACTACGCCGTGGCCTACCTGCGTGAACCGACCGTGCTGTCGTTCGCCAAAGCCGCGCACCCAAGCCGTGTGCACCGCCCGGCGTACCCGGACTACGTGTCGATCCGCGAGATCAGCGCCGACGGCAAGGTCATCAAGGAACACCGCTTCATGGGCCTCTACACCTCCTCGGTGTACGGCGAAAGCGTGCGGGTGATCCCGTACATCCGTCGCAAAGTGGCGGAAATCGAACGTCGTTCGGGCTTCCAGCCCAAGGCGCACCTGGGCAAAGAGCTGGCTCAAGTGGTGGAAGTATTGCCGCGCGATGACCTGTTCCAGACCCCGGTCGACGAGCTGTTCAGCACCGTGATGTCGATCGTGCAGATCCAGGAACGCAACAAGATCCGCGTATTCCTGCGCAAAGACCCGTACGGTCGCTTCTGCTACTGCCTGGCCTACGTGCCGCGCGACATCTATTCCACCGAAGTGCGCCAGAAGATCCAGCAAGTGCTGATGGATCGCCTGAAAGCCTCGGACTGCGAATTCTGGACCTTCTTCTCCGAGTCCGTGCTGGCCCGTGTGCAGCTGATTCTGCGGGTTGACCCGAAGAACCGCCTGGACATCGACCCGCTGCAACTGGAAAAAGAAGTGGTGCAGGCCTGCCGCAGCTGGCAGGACGACTACTCAAGCCTGGTGGTCGAGAGCTTCGGCGAAGCCCAGGGCACCAACGTGCTGGCGGACTTCCCGAAAGGCTTCCCGGCCGGCTACCGCGAGCGTTTTGCCGCGCATTCGGCCGTGGTCGACATGCAGCACCTCAACAGCCTGACCGAAGCCAACCCGCTGGTGATGAGCTTCTACCAGCCGCTGGGCCAGGTTTCCGGCCAGCGTGAGCTGCATTGCAAGCTCTACCACGCCGACACGCCGCTGGCATTGTCCGACGTGCTGCCGATCCTGGAAAACCTCGGCCTGCGCGTGCTGGGTGAATTCCCGTACCGCCTGCGCCATGCCAATGGCCGCGAGTTCTGGATTCATGATTTCGCGTTCATCGCCGCCGAAGGCGTGAACCTGGATATTCAGCAGCTCAACGACACCCTGCAAGACGCGTTCGTGCACATCGTGCACGGCGATGCCGAAAACGATGCGTTCAACCGCTTGGTCCTGACCGCCGGCCTGCCGTGGCGCGACGTGGCACTGCTGCGTGCCTACGCGCGTTACCTCAAGCAAATTCGCCTGGGCTTCGACCTCGGTTACATCGCCAGCACCCTGAACAACCACACCGACATCGCCCGCGAGTTGACCCGGTTGTTCAAGACGCGCTTCTACCTGGCGCGCAAGCTCACCGCCGATGACCTGGAAGACAAGCAGCAACGCCTGGAACAAGCGATCCTCACTGCCCTGGACGACGTTCAGGTGCTCAACGAAGACCGCATCCTGCGTCGCTACCTGGACCTGATCAAGGCCACGCTGCGGACCAACTTCTACCAGACCGACGCCAACGGCCAGAACAAGTCGTACTTCAGCTTCAAGTTCGACCCGCGTGCAATTCCCGAGCTGCCGAAGCCGGTGCCGAAGTTCGAAATCTTCGTCTACTCGCCGCGTGTTGAAGGCGTGCACCTGCGCTTCGGCAACGTCGCCCGTGGCGGCCTGCGTTGGTCCGACCGTGAAGAAGACTTCCGTACCGAAGTGTTGGGCCTGGTAAAAGCCCAGCAAGTGAAGAACTCGGTCATCGTGCCGGTGGGTGCGAAGGGCGGCTTCCTGCCGCGTCGCCTGCCATTGGGCGGCAGCCGCGACGAAATCGCGGCCGAGGGCATCGCCTGCTACCGCATCTTCATTTCCGGCCTGTTGGACATCACCGACAACCTCAAGGACGGCGCCCTGGTGCCACCGGCCAACGTCGTGCGCCATGACGACGATGACCCGTACCTGGTGGTCGCGGCGGACAAGGGCACTGCGACCTTCTCCGACATCGCCAACGGTATCGCCATCGACTACGGCTTCTGGCTGGGCGACGCGTTCGCCTCCGGCGGTTCGGCCGGTTACGACCACAAGAAGATGGGCATCACCGCCAAAGGCGCGTGGGTCGGTGTGCAGCGTCACTTCCGTGAGCGCGGCATCAACGTGCAGGAAGACAGCATCACGGTAGTGGGCGTCGGCGATATGGCCGGTGACGTGTTCGGTAACGGCTTGCTGATGTCCGACAAGCTGCAACTGGTCGCGGCCTTCAACCACCTGCACATCTTCATCGACCCGAACCCGAACCCGGCGACCAGCTTTGTTGAGCGTCAGCGCCTGTTCGACTTGCCGCGTTCGGCCTGGACCGACTACGACACCAGCATCATGTCCGAAGGCGGCGGTATCTTCTCGCGCAGCGCGAAGAGCATTGCCATCTCGCCACAGATGAAAGAGCGCTTCGACATTTCGGCCGACAAGCTGACCCCGACCGAACTGCTGAACGCCTTGCTCAAGGCGCCGGTGGACCTGTTGTGGAACGGCGGTATCGGTACTTACGTCAAGGCCAGTACCGAAAGCCATGCCGACGTGGGCGACAAGGCCAACGACGCATTGCGCGTCAACGGCAACGAGCTGCGCTGCAAGGTAGTGGGCGAGGGCGGTAACCTCGGCATGACCCAGCTGGGTCGTGTGGAATTCGGCCTCAATGGCGGCGGTTCCAACACCGACTTCATCGACAACGCCGGTGGTGTGGACTGCTCCGACCACGAAGTGAACATCAAGATCCTGCTCAACGAAGTGGTGCAGGCCGGTGACATGACCGACAAGCAGCGCAACCAGCTGCTGGCGAGCATGACCGACGAAGTCGGCAGCCTGGTGTTGGGCAACAACTACAAGCAGACCCAGGCCCTGTCCCTGGCCGCGCGCAAAGCCTACGAGCGTGCAGCCGAGTACAAGCGCCTGATGAGCGACCTGGAAGGCCGTGGCAAGCTGGACCGCGCCATCGAGTACCTGCCGACCGAGGAGCAGCTCAGCGAGCGCGCCTCCACCGGCAAGGGCCTGACCCGTCCGGAGCTGTCGGTGTTGATCTCGTACAGCAAGATCGACCTCAAGGAAGCCCTGCTCAAGTCGCTGGTGCCGGATGACGACTACCTGACCCGTGACATGGAGACCGCGTTCCCCCCGAGCCTGGTCGCCAAGTTCGGCGAAGCCATGCGTCGCCACCGCCTCAAGCGCGAAATCGTCAGCACCCAGATCGCCAACGACCTGGTCAACCACATGGGCATCACCTTCGTGCAACGACTCAAAGAGTCGACCGGCATGAGCCCGGCGAACGTGGCCGGTGCTTACGTGATCGTGCGTGACATCTTCCACCTCCCGCACTGGTTCCGTCAGATCGAAGCCCTGGACCACCAGGTCTGCGCCGACGTGCAACTGGAGCTGATGGATGAGCTGATGCGCCTGGGCCGTCGTGCCACGCGCTGGTTCCTGCGCAGCCGTCGCAACGAGCAGGACGCTGGCCGTGACACCGCGCACTTCGGTCCGCACCTGGCGGCGTTGGGCCTCAAGCTCGACGAACTGCTGGAAGGCCCGACCCGTGAAGGCTGGCAGAACCGCTACCAGGCCTACACCGAAGCCGGCGTACCGGAGTTGTTGGCACGCATGGTTGCAGGCACCACTCACCTGTACACCTTGCTGCCGATCATCGAAGCTGCCGACGTGACCGGGCATGACGCCGCCGAAGTGGCCAAGGCCTACTTCGCCGTCGGCAGCGCCCTGGACTTGCCATGGTACTTGCAGCAGATCAGCGATCTGCCGGTGGCCAACAACTGGCAGGCCGCGGCCCGCGAAGCGTTCCGCGACGACGTGGACTGGCAGCAACGGGCGATCACCATCTCGGTACTGCAAATGGCCGACGCGCCACAAGACATGGAAGCCCGCGTGGCCCTGTGGCTTGAGCAGCACCAGGACATGGCCGATCGCTGGCGCGCAATGATGGTCGAAATCCGTGCCGCCGTCGGTACGGACTACGCCATGTACGCGGTCGCCAACCGTGAGCTGCTGGACCTGGCGTTGAGCGGTCAGTCGGTGCTGCAGCCGGCTTGATCCTGCGGTAAAACAAAAGCCCCCGTATCGTGAGATGCGGGGGCTTTTTGTTAGGCCACGATTTACCAAACACCCTTGGCCACATGTGGGAGCTGGCTTGTCGGGTCGCCGCATCGCTGCGATGGCGGTCTTTGAGTGAAGGATGTGCGAACTGACCCACCGCTATCGCAGGCAAGCCAGCTCCCACAATTCGATCGTTCCCACGCTCTCCGTGGGAACGCCTCATGGGGCGCTCCGCGCTCCGCGCTCCGCCAGCCCGCGCACACGGCTTGTGACGCAGAGCGTCACGGGCTGCATTCCCACGTGGAACGTGGGAACGATCTAACGGCAAGAGGCAACTGTGGTTTAGCGTGCAGTCGCGTCGGCAGGGCCCAGGCAAGGCTGGACGGCTTTCATCAGCGCGTTGTTGTTTATCGGCATTGTGAACGATGCTGTCAGCGGCTTGCCGCCCGCGGTGGCGGGGGCCAACGAAAGTGTCAGTGTTTGCCCGCGCGAGGCATCGCTGGCCCAGTAGGCTAATTCCTCGCGCGGAACCGAGGTGCTGAGCGCAAAGACCATACCTATCTGGAAAGACCCGCCGTGATTCCACACGCCATTGACCAGGTGATCGACGGCAGCGCGTGTACCTGTGGTGATACGCAGCGGCCCATCGGCAGGGGCATCTTTGCCTTCAAATGGATCGCCGTCCCAGCCCAGTGATTGCGGGCTGATCTCTAGCGTCAGGCCGGCTTTTGGGTTCTGTGGGTGACAGCTGATCGCCAGGTTGGCCTTCGCGTGGTAGTCACCGTAAGCGCTGTCCCCAAAGGTGCGTGCTGCCAGCATCGACCCGTCTGGTAAGGGCCGCTCAAGCAACCACACAGGCTGCGCTTCAGTGATCACAGGAGTGTCTGTCGCTGACGTTTCGCCGGCCTGTGCAGAGGGAATCAAAAGGGCAGCTATCAGCGTAAAGGTCTGGGCTCGCATAGAGGTATTCATCCCCGTGTAAGGCTTTCTGGAATGCCGGCATTGTGCAGATTGTCATTGGCCTTTGCTGTCAGTAAATACGCAAAGAACCGTTTTACGGGCTGTGCTCAACAACACCCGATCGTTCCCACGCTCTGCGTGGGAATGCCTCATGGGGCGCTCCGCGCCCCGCCAGCCTGCGCCGACTTCCGACCTTGCGCGCTTGCGACGCAGAGCGTCACGGGCTGCATTCCCACGTGGAACGTGGGAACGATCCAGTGTGGGGCCTGGCATGGTTAAATGACGGCCGTGTTCAACACAATCAGATCAAGCGAGGGTGTATGCGACTTTGTATTTTCTCGGGCTCCAGCCCAGGCCGGTTGCCGGTGTATGCGGAAATGGCCGCTCAACTGGGCGCTGCGCTGGCCAAGGCGGGCATTGGTGTGGTCTACGGTGGCGCTTCGGTCGGTTTGATGGGCGCAGTGGCCGACGCTGCGTTGGCCAGCGGCGGTGAAGTGATCGGTGTCATGCCTGAGTTCCTGGCCGAGAAAGAACTGGCTCACACCGGCCTCCAAGACTTGCGCATTGTCAGCTCCATGCACGAGCGCAAGGCGCTGATGGCGGATCTGTCTGATGGCTTTATCGCGTTGCCCGGCGGCATCGGCACGTTTGAAGAGCTGTTTGAGGTATGGACCTGGGCGCAGCTCGGACAGCACGCCAAACCTTGCGCTTTGTTGAACATCAACGGTTTCTACGACGGCCTGGCCACGTTCCTCGACACCGTTGTCAGCGAAGCGTTTTTGAAACCGGTGCACCGCGACATGCTTATCGTTGAACCGAACGTGGAGCGTTTGCTGGCCGCGGTGCTGAGCTATCAGGCGCCCAACGTGCCCAAGTGGATCAAGCGAGAAGACACCTGATTGCACAAAACACCGACGCGGCGGTGACCGTCAGTTGAGCTTCAACAATTTCGCTTCCAGATGATCCAGATGCTGGGTCATCAAACCGACCGCGTGCTTCACGTCGCGTTGTTCCACCGCATCCACAATCGCCACATGTTCTTGCCACGCGCAATAGGTGCAGGCTTGCGCCTCGTATTGGGCAATGATCAACGAGGTCAACGGCACGAGGCTGTTGAGGAACTGCGCCAAGGGCGCGTTACGTGCCATCGCGGCCAATTGCAGGTGAAACTCCCCGGACAGCCGAATCGCCGGGCCGCGCTGGTCGCGCTCGATGCACTCACGTTCTTTAGCGATCAATTCGCGCAACTGGCGGATGTGCGCGGGCGTGGCCTGGGCACAGGCCAGTTGCACCACGGTGATTTCCGTCAGCCGTCGCGCTTCCAGGATCTGCTGTGTTTGCTGGGCATCCGGGGCGGCCACTTGGGCGCGCTGGTTGGGGCGCAGGATGATGACTTGCTGGTGCGACAGCTTGGCCAGCACCCGGCGGATCACACTGCGGCTCACCCCAAACGTTTCGCCCAGGCCTTCTTCGGTAAATCGGCTGGAGGGCGCGATGCGTTGTTCGAGGATGGCGTCGAACAAGCGCGGGTAGATGTCATCCACCGAGGGCTTTTTACCGGACACCAGGCGCAGGGCAGGGAGGATGGAATTGCGTTGCAGGGCGTGGGCGGTCATGGCCGGTCTCCAAAATATCAACTGCCCAGATGGTCGTCCGGGATGTTCAAGCGAATGCCCATGCGCAGGCCTTCCTGGAGGATGTGCCGACGCATTTCGGCGCTGGCCAGGGCGCTGTTTTTGTTGCGGATGGCGCGTACCACGGCTTCGTTTTCCTGCAGGCGTTCGGCCAGGTGTTCGGGCGAGTTGCGCAGCACCTGGGCGCTTTGCTTGAGCGCGTTGCTGGTCTGTTGCACCACGTTCTGGAAGATCGGGTTGGAGGTTAGCGCAAACAGTTCTTCATGGAAGCCGATGTAGGCGTTCATGCCCGCTTCGGCATCGCCGGCGTCAAGGGCTTCGCGCATGTCCATCAAGGTGAGGCGCAATTGGCCGACTTCCTTGCTGCTGATGGATTGGGCGACCAGGCCGACGATAAACGGCTCGAGGGTGTAGCGCAGTTGCAGGATATCTTCGAGGCTGGCATCGGCCACGGCGTCGCTGGCCTGCGGTTCGCTGACGCTGGTTTCCAGCACCACCACGCCTTTGCCGGGCATCGAGCGCACCAGGCCGAGGGTTTCCAGCACGATCACCGCTTCGCGCAGGCTGGGGCGGCTGATGCCCATCTGTTCGGCCAGTTCACGCTGGCCGGGCAGCATTTCGCCACGCCGCCACTGGCCACGTGCGAGGGCGGCGCGCAGTTTTTCTACGACTGAATTGACGACGGTTGAGGTGCTGATCACTTCTACGTCTCCTTGATGGTGCAATGACGATGATCAAATTGTGGGAGCCGACAAGCCAGCTCCCACATTGATGTGTGTTGTTCTCAGGAATGCATCAGAACTCCTGATGCGCCGGCAGCACCGGCTTCTTGGCCTGGAACGCATAGCCTTGCTGGCCGTCGAGCACCTTGTTGGCGCGCTGGATGTCGATGTCTTTTTCCCAGCGGGCAATGGCCACGGTGGCCACACAGTTGCCGATCAGGTTGGTCAATGCGCGGCCAATGCCCATGAACCAGTCCACGGCCAATACCAGCACCAGGCCCACCACCGGAATCGCCGGGATGGCGGTGAGTGTCGCCGCCAGAATCACCAGCGCCGAGCCTGGAATCCCATGGGCGCCCTTGGAGGTAATCAGCGAGACCAGCAGAATCGTCAGCAAGTCGGTCATCGACAGTGGCGTGCCGGTGGCGTTGGCGATAAACACGATGGCCAGAGTCAGGTAGATCGAAAAACCGTCGAGGTTGAACGAGTAGCCCGTCGGAATCACCAGGCCAACCGTCGAACTGCCGATGCCCAAGTGCTCGAGTTTACGCATGATCTGCGGCAGCACCGCGTCGGACGAAGCGGTGCCCATCACGATCAACAGCTCTTCGCGCAGGTACTTGAGCAGCGGCAGCATGCGCAGGCCGGACAGGCGCATCACCAGGCCGAGCACCAGCCCGACAAAGGCAAAGCAGGTCAGGTAGAACAAACCCACCAGGCTGCCCAGGTGTTGCAGCGAATCGAGGCCGTAGGTGCTGGTGGTGAAGGCGATGGCGCCGAACACGCCGATGGGCGCCAGGCGCACGATCATGCCCATGATGCGGAAGATCACGTGGCTCAGCTCGTTGATCAACCGCGAGATGCCCGAAGCGGCTTCGCCCACCAGGTTCAGCGCGCTGCCGAACAGCACCGAGAACAGCAGCACTTGCAGCACGTTGTTGTCGGCGAAGGCGCCGATCACCGAGTTGGGGATCAGGTCCATCAGGAACTGGCTGGTGCCGCGGATGTGCTGGCCCTTGTCGGCCAACTCATTGAGGCCGGCGGAGGACAACTGCTCCAGGTGGATATTGGCCCCGGTGCCGATGCCGGTGCTGAACGCCATGATCAGGCCGATCACCAGGGCGACGGTGGTCAGCACTTCAAAGTAGATCACTGACTTGAGGCCGATGCGCCCGACTTTCTTCAAGTCGCCGGCGCCGGAAATACCGCTGACCACCACGCAGAACACGATCAGGCCAATCAGCATTTTGATCAGCTTGATGAAGCCGTCACCCAGGGGTTTGAGTTGCGAGGAGAATTCGGGAAGGGCCAGGCCGCAGATGATGCCGAGCATCAGGCCAATCACGACTTGCAGGAAAATCGAACGCGAGCACCATCTGAGCATGGGAGGGATCTCTATTCGGTGCCCTGGTGGTTCCAGGGCTTAATTGTTGTGGTCTTACCGGTAAGTCCAGTGCGCGGCCAGTCTACGCCGGGTTTTTTTGAAACCACAAGTAAATATTCGACGGTTGACAGGTCCCGGTCTGACCAGTTGGTCGGCAAGCGTGATGCTTGAGCGGTTGGCGGGCTGGAAAAAAATTCGCTTATCATCCGCGCCTTGATACCTGAGGTGACGGATGGACAAACCAGGGCTGACCACGGACGAAACAGGGCTGACCCACTGCACCTGGCGCACAGCGGCTGCGGAGTACCCGCGTTACCACGACCACGAGTGGGGCGTGCCGGTAGCCGATGATATCCAGCTGTACGAGAAGATTTGCCTGGAAGGTTTTCAGGCGGGCATGGCGTGGATCACCATCCTGCGCAAGCGCGAGCAGTTTCGGGCGGCGTTCGAAGGCTTTGATTTTCGCCGCGTGGCGCAGTACGGCGAGGCCGACATTGAGCGCCTGATGAATGACCCCGGCATTGTGCGAAACCGGGCGAAGATTGTGTCGACGATTAACAATGCCCGCAGGGCCTGTGAGCTGGTGGACGAAACCGGCTCGCTGGCGCGTTGGCTATGGGCGTTTGAGCCAGCCGAGGAGGAGCGCCCGGCGGTGGTGGACTGGGCTTACTGGACCGGCAACCCGACGTCGCCGGCGTCGCTGCGTTTATCCAAAGCCTTGAAAAAACGCGGCTGGACCTTTGTCGGCCCGACCACGATGTATGCGTTGATGCAGGCGATGGGCATGGTTAACGATCACCTGGAAGGCTGTGCTTGCCGAGCGCAGATCGAGCACCTGCGTCGCCAGTTCAAACGCCCCTGAACCCTCGAATCAAACACCTTTCAACCTGTGGGAGCAGGCAAGCCAGCTCCCACAATTGAGTGTTGTGGTGTAGCAGGTTACTGCGCCAGCGGCGTCAGCACCTCAGCCTTCTCATCCAGCACCATCACCACCAGCAGCTTGGCCGGCTGTGTCTGGCTGGCATTGCTCGATTCGAAGTGTCGCGAACCGGCCGGTTCATAAAACGATTCACCGACCTTGTAGGTGATCGCTTTTTCATCATTGACCCGCGAGGTGATTTCGCCCTCCAGCACGTAGGCCACAGCCGTGCCGGTATGGCTGTGCGGCACGGTGGCCTGGCCCGGCGCGTAATCGACGGTGAGCATGATGGTTTTCTTGCCGGGCACGTTGGTCAAGGCGTGTTCTTGCAGCACCTTGATCGATTCCTGGTTGTACACCGGCTCGTGGGCGAAGGTGCTGAGCGAGGCGAGCATCAGGGTGGCAGCGAGCAGTCGTTTCATGATGAGGTTTCCGAGAAGTTCGAGACCTCTTCACCCTACGCCGCAGGCAACCTTGGACCAATGACCAATCCTGCGGAAAACCCGCTAGCCAATCTGTTGGAGAATATCGCGCACCCGGTCCAGGGCCGGGTCGATGTCCAGCAGCTCGATGGCGCCGAAGCCGATGATCAAGCCGTGCCGCACGGGCGTGTCATGGAAGAACACGTCCACCGGGTACAACCCCACTTCAACTCGCCGTGCCAACTCCATCAGCAGTGGGATGTTCACCGGCACCTTGCACAGCGCGGCCATATGAAACCCCGCTTCGGTGGGCACGGCCTCGAACCACGGCGACAGATCACCCGCCAGCCGTTGCAGGATGCGCTCGCGGCGCCCGGCGTACACCGTGTGGCAGCGGCGAATATGCTTGAGCAGGTAGCCTTCGCTGATGAACTTGGCCAGCGCCCATTGCGGCAGTGTGGAACTGTGCTGGTCGGTCAGTTGCTTGGCCTTGATCACCGCCGGGTAAATCGCCGGTGGCAGCACCGCGTAGCCCAGGCGCAACTCCGGCAGCAGGGTTTTCGAGAAGGTCCCGACATAGGTGACCAGGCCACGGCTGTCCATGCTTTGCAGCGAGTCGGCGGGGCGGCCTTCGTAGCGGAATTCGCTGTCGTAGTCGTCCTCGATAATGATTGCCCCCAGCTCGAACGCACGTGCCAGCAGGGCTTCGCGGCGCGCCAGGCTCATGGGCATGCCGAGCGGGAACTGGTGGGACGGCGTCACGTAGATCAGCCGCGTGCCCTCCGGGATCCTGTCGACCTGAATGCCCTGGGCGTCGACCGGCACCCCGGCAACGTGAGCGCCCATGGCCATGAACAACTGGCGCGCCGGGCTGTAGCCGGGGTCTTCCATGGCGACGGTAATGCCCGGTTCCAGCACCACGCGGGTGATCAGGTCCAGCGCTTGTTGCGCGCCATTGGTGACCACGATGTCATCGGCGCGGCATTTCACCCCACGGGAAAACGCGATGTGCCCGGCGATGGCCTCACGCAGCGCCGGCAGGCCTTCGGGCTGGCTGTAGAAGCCGCTGTCGCGGGCAATGCGGCGCAACGCATCCTGGGTGCAGCGCCGCCATTCATCCTGGGGGAATTGATTGCGCGTGGTGGCGCCGCCGATAAATTCATAACGCAATGTGCTGTCGCGCGTGGGGTGGCGCATGGGCGAGGGCAGCGCCGCCCATTTGCTCAGGTTGGCGGCGCAGGCCAGGTCGGCGGCGGTTTGGATGCGCTGGGTCTGCACCGCATGCGCATTGACGAAAGTGCCACGGCCGGTCTTGCCCACCAGCAGGCCTTCGTAGGTCAGGGTGGCGTAAGTGTCGGACACGGTTTTGCGCGATACGCCGATCTGTTCGGCCAACAAGCGGCTGGGCGGCAGTTGCGCACCCGCCGCCAGGCGCCCGGACGCAATCGCCTCGCGCAACTGGCGGTACAACTGTTCGGCCAGGTCCTTGCGGCCGTTGATCACCACGTGCAGTTCCATGTTTCATCCCAAGGCATTCGCTCTGCACCCAGACTACTCGCTGGCGCGGCGGGCTCAAAATGGTCTGCGCATAAATCGCCGGATTGGCTATAGGGCTTATGGGCTGCGGGCTCTACGCTTGCGCAGGTTGACTTGCCCCGCCCGAGAGCCGCCCATGGAACCCCGTCTGGATTACTACACCGCCTCACCGCAAGCGCTCAAAGGCATGTTGATGCTTGAGGCGGCGACCTTTGACCTGTCCATCGAAAAACCGCTGTTGGAATTGATCAAGATCCGCGTTTCGCAGCTCAACCACTGCGGGTTCTGCACCGACATGCATTCAATGGCGGCGCGCCAGCGCGGCGAGACCGAACGACGCTTGTTTGCCCTGTGTGTGTGGCGTGATTCGCCGTTTTTTACTGCGCGGGAGAGGGCCGCATTGGCCTGGAGCGAGTCGGTGGCAAGGCTGCCGACGTCCAGCGTCTCGGATGAACTCTACGCGGCGACACGCGTGGAGTTCAGCGAGCAGGAGTTGGTCGACCTGACCATGGCGGTGTCCAGCATCAGTGGCTGGAACCGCCTGGCGGTGAGCTTTCGCCAGCAACCGCCGAATGCGTGATCAGGACAGGAAGCCGCCATCCACATTCAACGACACGCCGGTGGTGTAGCTGGAGGCGTCGCTGGCCAGGAACAGCACCGCGCCGGCCATTTCGCTCGGGTCGGCCACGCGTTTGAGCGGGATTTGCGCCAGGGCCATCTTCAGGATCGAGTCGTTCTTCACCAGCGCCGAGGCGAACTTGGTGTCGGTCAGGCCCGGCAGCAGGGCGTTGCAACGAATGCCGAACGCCGCGCATTCCTTGGCGAACACCTTGGTCATGTTGATCACGGCGGCTTTGGTCACCGAGTAGATGCCCTGGAACACGCCGGGGGAAATGCCGTTGATCGACGCCACGTTGATGATGCTGCCGCCGCCGTTTTCGCGCATCAGCTTGCCGGCTTCCACCGACATGAAGAAGTAGCCGCGAATATTCACGTCGACGGTTTTCTGGAAGGCGCCGAGGTCGGTGTCCAGCACGTTGCAGAACTGCGGGTTGGTCGCGGCGTTGTTGACCAGGATATCCAGGCGCCCGAACTGTTCTTGGATACCGGCAAACACCTGGGTGATCTGCTCCATCTCACCAATGTGGCAAGCCACTGCCGTGGCTTTGCCGCCGTCGGCGATGATTGCGTCAGCGACGTGCTGGCAGCCTTCGAGCTTGCGGCTCGACACGATCACGTGCGCGCCTTGCTGGGCCAGCAACTTGGCGATGGCTTCACCGATACCGCGGCTGGCGCCGGAGACAAAAGCAATTTTGCCGTCGAGGTCGAACAGGTGGGTCTTGGACATAACAACTCCTTAAAGGGTGGATTTGCCGATCACATTCAGGCTCATCTGCTCCAGCAGCTTGTTCATCTGGATGAACTGCGCAAAGCGTTTGTCCTGGGTCTGGCCATGGAAGAAGCGGTAGTAGATCTGCTGCACGATGCCGGCCAGACGGAACAGGCCGTAGGTGTAGTAGAAATCGAAATTGTCGATCTGGATGCCCGAGCGTTCGGCGTAGTAATCGACGAACTGGCGCCGCGTGAGCATGCCGGGGGCATTGCTCGGCTGGCGGCGCATCAGTTGCACTGGCGCCGGGTCGGCGGCTTCGATCCAGTAGGCGAGGGTGTTGCCCAAATCCATCAGCGGGTCGCCCAGGGTGGTCAGTTCCCAGTCCAGCACGCCGATGATCTGCATCGGGTTGTGGGGGTCGAGGATCACGTTGTCGAAGCGGTAGTCGTTATGCACGATGCTGGAGGTCGGGTGGTCGGCCGGCATCTTGTCATTGAGCCAGGCGCGCACGGCCTCCCAGCTGGGGGCGTCGGGGGTCAGGGCTTTTTCGTAGCGGTCGCTCCAGCCACGAATCTGGCGCTCCACATAGCCTTCGGGTTTGCCCAGGTCGGCCAGGCCGCACGCGGCGTAATCCACCCGGTGCAACTCGACGAACTTGTCGATAAAGCTTTTGCACAGCGCCTCGGTCTTGGCCGCATCCAGGCCCAGCTCGGGCGGCAGGTCGGAACGCAGGATGATGCCGTTGACCCGCTCCATCACGTAGAACTCGGCGCCGATTACTGACTCGTCGGTGCAATGCACGTAGGCCTTGGGGCAATACGGAAAACCATCTTTGAGCTGGTTGAGAATGCGGTACTCACGGCCCATGTCATGGGCGGACTTGGCTTTGTGGCCGAACGGCGGGCGGCGCAGTACGAACTCCTGGCCGGGGTATTCCAGCAGGTAAGTCAGGTTGGACGCGCCGCCGGGGAACTGGCTGATCTTGACCGTGCCGCTCAAGCCCGGAATATGGGCCTTGAGGTAGGGATCGATGAGGCCGGCATCAAGTTCTTCGCCTGGGCGAATCTGGGTCGATTGGTCGTTAAGCGCCATGCTTATCCCTTCTGCTTATTCTAAAGGCCTTGGACTATTGGCTAATCTAATGCGCACCGCCGCCCAGCGACAAGGTCGGGGCAGCTTAATAGGTTAGCGTGTTGGCCGATGATCAGCGGGCATGATGTGCTCAAATCACCAGCATGGCCCGGCCACCGGGGTTGCAGGACAGGTTGGCACCGATTTCGACTTTTGCCAGGTCAATGCCAAGCCCGGCAAGCAGGTTGTTGACGATGGGGTCGAGCAGCGGGCCCAGTACTCCGGCGATCAACCCGCCCAGGGTTGAAAGCAAGCCGTTGAGCAGGCCGGTAACCAGGCCCAGCACAGCGCCGAGCAGGCTGGCCATTTTTGGCGGGTGGTTGATCAGTTGGATGCCGGTGAGGGTTTCTTTGAGGCTGCTGACCACATTCGAGGCGGCGAACTGAAAATAGCTGGGTGGCTGATTAATCGCGGGCGGGGCGGTGTAGGTGTGCGCACGCTCGGTTTTCAGCACTTTGCTGTCGACGCGGATGCCCAGGCCGCCCGCTGCAAACGCCTGCCTGTCGCTGCACACGCCGGTGCCGCGCTTGCAGGTTTTGGTGCCGATATCGACCACCGGGTACTCGTCCACGCTGAGTTCTTCTTTGGATGAGAACAAGTTCTGCGGATCAACCTGGCCAATCATCGCGCGCAACGCAGCGGTTTCGCCGAGCACCGACAAGGACTTTTTATCGCCGTCGCAGCTGTAGCCGGTGACCTCGGCGCTGCCGCCGGCGGCTTCCAGGGCGATGTCGAGCTTGTCGCCGATTTCAAGGCTGGTGACCAAACAACAATTGGGGTCGAGTAAGCCGAGCAGGCCGCCGAGCACAACATTCAAGGTATCCACCAGGCCCCCGAGCACGCTATTGACCACCGTGACGATGGGCAACTTTACCGAAATCAGTGTGCGCACTTGAGCGGTGCGCACAAAGATGGGCTGCTTGTCGATGTCTTTCGGGTTGCCAATGCTGGACAACTGCGCGGGCTCGATCACTTTGGTGGTGACGGTGACACCGATCAGGCCCAGCACGTCCACCGGCAGCTCGACCGCCAGCGCGCTGGCCTTGTTCGACAGCTGCACAAAGCCCTGGATCAGGTTGAACAGTTGCAGGTCGACATCCAGCGCACTCTTGTCCGTGCCGTTCTGGATATTGATCAAGTCGCCCAGGTGCAGGATCTGCGTTCCCGGCGCGATCAACTTGATGGCTTCGAGGTTGTTGATCACTACCTTGACCGCGTCTCCGCCGAGCTTGAGCACGTCAATGGCGGCCTGGATCAGCTGGCCAACGGTGGCGTCGGTCTTGAGCAACTGGTCGTAGTTGCCCGCGCTGACATTCAGCTGGATGGCCAAGGCATCCAGGTACTTGAGCAGGCTGATATCGGTATTGATCAAGCCGTTCCAACCGACCGCGTCGAGTTGCAACTTGCCGCCGAGCAAACCACCGATCAGCGCGTTGAGGGCTTTAGACTTGGTGCTGTCCACGGTCAACAACGTGCTGCGAATGGTGAGTGACGCCACCGTAGGGGCGGGTGTCGAGGCCACGGCGGTGGCGCTGAGGAGTGTGGTGAGGTTGACGGGCTGGGCCGAGAACAGCGTGAGCAGGCCGTGGGCGATGCTGGTGTGCACCCGGTGGGTGGCGATCACCCGGATGGCGTCGGCTTTGGCGGGGTCAGGGCTGAAGGTGCGCATAAAGTCGGCGCCGGTGGCCAGGGTGCCGCAGGCAATGGCCAGCGTGCGATTGGCGTCGACCTTGAAGTTGTTGCGCGCCGCACTTTCGGTCGCAAATTGTGCGGCATTGTTGTTGGGCGCCACGCACTTGCCGCTGCGGCTCACCGCTTCCAGCGCGGCGGTGTCGGCCACACGTTGCAACTTGCGCTTTTCCAGGTACAGGCGACCGCTGTCGACCACCAGCAACAGAAACAACAGCGCGACCCCAAGGGTCACCGCGCCCATCAGGCCGATGGCCCCGCGCTGGCGGGCCGGGCCGAGTCCATGGCCAAACATTCTGCGTTCCTTCGCCAGTCATGCACCGGCGTCCTGAGCATCCCCGCCAAGCAGTGTAGTCAGGTTTCAGGTCGGCGCTGGCTATTCGCTACTAGTTGCGCGGCGGCAGGTTCACCGGGGTCAGCACGGGGCGGCCGGCAAAATATTCAACCAGGTTATCGGCCACGCGCTGCACGGTGTCGTGGGCGGCTTCCGGCGACAGGCCAGCCACATGAGAGGTGAGCACGGTATTGCTCAGGCGCTTGAGGGCGTCCGGCACTTTGGGCTCATCGTCGAACACATCCAGCGCCGCGCCGGCAATGCGTCGTTGCTCCAGCGCGGCCACCAGGTCGGCGGTGACCACCACGCTGCCACGGCCTATGTTCACCAGGTAGCCGTTCGGGCCCAGCGCATCCAGGGCGTGGCGATCGATCAGGTGGCGGGTACTCGCGCCGCCAGGCGTGGCCAGGATCAGGAAGTCCGAATTGCGCGCGAGTTCCACCGCCGTTGCGCAATAGGTGTAATCCACATCATCGCGGGGCTGGCGGTTGTGATAGCTCACCTCCATGCCGAAGCCGAGGGCGGCGCGCTTGGCGATCTCCATGCCCACCGCGCCGAGCCCCAGAATCCCCAGTTGCTTGCCGCCCAGGGAAGGGCGCATCACCTTCGGCCATTCACTGCGGCGCACGGCCGCGTCAGTCTGGGGAATGCCGCGCACCAGCGACAGCAGCAACGCCATGGCGTGGTCGGCCACGGACGGCGCATTCACCCCGGCACCGTTGGTGACGACGATGCCACGGTTGGCGGCCGCCTGCAGGTCCACATGTTCGTAGCCGGCGCCGATCACGCAGATGATCTCCAGCAACGGCAGCGCGGCGATTTCCTCCGCATACAGCCCCAGCGGGCCACGCGTCAGCACGGCCTTGATCTGCCCACCGTGGGCTTTGATCGCCTGGGCGCGTTCGGCCGGTGTCGGAGCCAGAATCACATGAAAGTCATTGCTCTCGATGATTTGCAGGTATTCATTGATGGTTTCAACCAGGACCAGGACGGTGGTGGACATCGGAAGGCTCTTCCTGAAGGGTTTGAAGGGTGAGTATGCGGGATTTGTACGACGGAACGTTTTGTTGAGGTGGAAAATTTTCTTCTTTCGTAAGGCTATTCTGAATTTTCCGACCGCTCATCCAGTGGTGATTTACTGCGCCAGACTTTGTCGACTTTCCCTTCCGCAGAGACGACATGGATGCTTGTTGCTGCCACACACGATGAGATTGACTGGACACCGCATGGTTACAAACATAGCCCTTCGACGCTGATACCTTGGAGGACTGTTATCGCCGGTACGCGTGTCGGGCCTGCCCAGTACAGACCCGGCATCGCTATTGAAATGCTTGAAAGGGAAGTCTATAAAAATGGAAAGCCCACCACTAATGGAAAACCTTGGAAAGTGATGGAATTTCCACACTGTATAGGCGCCAGTCATGGCAAGCTCAGTTGCTGGGTTCGCATTGAGTTGAGTGCCGGTGTTATTCACGGTCATCCGATTTCTGAACAGGAATTCAGGAGGTTAACAAATTGATCCCGCTCAAGTTTATCGGTGGCACAGTCACCCATGATGACCTGTCGCTCTTGCAGGATGTGGCGGTGGCGAAGCAAATCGGTCTGCTGAAAGAAGACATGCTCCAGGTCGAGTTCGCTGGGGGGCTATTACTTGATGTGGGTTGGTATCCGGAATTCGATGCCGCAGGCGGATTTCGCATCAATGTCATCAAGGATTACGACTGGGACCAGCCTGTTCTTGCGCTGACCGCCCACGAAACCGCTGAGCTGGTAGAAAAGCTCGGTATTGCGCAGGACGCCATAAAAGGCGAACTGCGCAATGCAAACATTGGTGCTTCTGCTGTTTAGTTGGATGCCTGATTGCAGCTGTTCCAGACATCCATCGCCTTGACCCGCTTCACAAACGCTCCCGCCAGGGTCGCATTGTGATGCTCGATGATCGCCGCGGCCGACAACGCCGGGGTGTCCATGCAGGTATGGCCGTCCTCCGGCAAGATCACCGAAACCCCCAGTTCCACGGCGACGCGGCAAGTAGTGTCGATGCAGAACTGGGTTTTCATCCCCACAATCACCAGTTCATCGACCTGCGCCGCCGCCAGTTGCTGGGCGAGTTCAGTGCCGAAAAAGCAGCTGGGGCGGGTTTTATTGAACAGGTGGTCACGGGCTGCGTCGACAGCCAGGCCGGGCCACAGCTGCCAGAGCGGGCTGCCGGCTTCAATCGGCGAGCCCGTCGGCCCCGTGTGGCGGGCGACGAAGATCGGCGCGTTGACCGCGCGGGCGCGCTGAATCAGTTGGTTGATGGTCTCCAGCACGCGTTCGCGTTCAAAGGGTTTTTCCGGGCCATCGTATAAACCGTTTTGCATATCGATGATCAGCAGGGCGTTTGCCATGGTCTTGCTCCTTGCAGTGGCCAGGTGGCGGAGCCATAAAAAAGGCCCCGTCCATTGCTGGCGGGGCCTTGGGTTGAATCCGTGTGTGTTTAGTTCAAGCACCCACAGCAACCGCACGACCCGCCATTGGCGGTCGTGGTGGTGGTGCGGGTGAGGTGCAGCTGAATAAGGTTCATGCCCCGATCATGCTGGGCCGGGCGCGCGGCTGTCAACGCTTGCATCCGATTTCTTCTCGGGCAGCAGCGTGTTTCGCGCGGCTTCCAGGAATTCGTCTGACAAGCTGCCGCCGCGTGTCGCACGCGCCAACGTGACGGCGCCGATCATCATCGCGTACTTGGCCAGCATGGCCTGGCGGTCGTCATCCTGAAGCTGGGCGAAGATCTCCAATGACTGTTCAACCCCAGCGATAAAGGTGTGGTGCAGCGGCGTGTCGGCAGGCTCATGGCACATGTCCGGGGTGAAGGCGGATATGGGGCAACCGTCGCCCGGATTGTCGCGGTGGTTGGCTGAAAAATAGTGACGCAGGATGGCTTCGCGGGCGGAGTGCGGGTCTTCACAGCGCTCGAGTTTCTCCTGCCAGCCCTGGTTGGATTGCTCGAATGCCTTCTGGCAGGCCTCGGTGGCCAAGGCTTCCTTGGACGCAAAGTGCCCGTAAAAACCGCCGTGGGTCAGGCCGGCGGCGGCCATCACATCCGACAGGCTGATGCCGTGCAGCCCGCGCTCACGAAACAGGTGCGTGGCCGCCTCGACGATGATTTCACGGTTGAGTGCGGCTTGTTTGCGGGAAACGCGAGGCATGGCGGGGCTCTCAGGTTAAAAGGTGGACACAGCCTGAAAAGTACAGGAAAGCCATGGCATCTAAAATAGATGTGTTTGGGAATGTATTCTGTCGGCAGCGTCGCAGCCCTCTAAAACCGCCGCCTGCGGCCGCACTCAAGCACCTGCACCGCACCACCGTTCCTCAGCTAAGTCTTTGCTTATTCAAGAGAATCCCGGACAATCGCGCGCTTGTTATGGTCGGGGCGCTGCCTGTCAGGTTTTTCTGACTCGTCCCGGCCATGGAAATGCGGAGATCCGACCGGATGAATGATCAGGCCAATAGCGTCGACGAACGCTATGCAACGACACCTGCAACCCTCACAAGCTGGAGCCGCCAGGACACCACCTGGATGCTTGGCCTGTTCGGCACCGCCATCGGCGCCGGTACTTTGTTTTTGCCGATCAACGCGGGCCTAGGGGGCTTCTGGCCGCTGGTGATCCTGGCGTTGCTGGCATTTCCGATGACGTTCTTTGCCCACCGTGGCCTGACCCGTTTCGTACTGTCCGGGCGCGAAGGCTCCGACATCACCGACGTGGTCGAAGAACATTTCGGCCTCAAGGCCGGTGCACTGATCACCTTGTTGTACTTCTTCGCGATCTTCCCGATCCTGCTGATCTACAGCGTGGCACTGACCAACACGGTCGGCAGCTTCATGGAGCACCAACTGCACATCATGCCGCCGCCACGCGCGATCCTGGCGTTTGTGCTGATCCTCGGCCTGTTGGCCGTGGTGCGTTGCGGTGAGCAAGTGATCGTCAAGGCCATGAGCCTGATGGTGTATCCGTTTATCGTCGCGTTGCTGTTCCTCGCCGTGTACCTGATCCCACACTGGACCGGTGGCATTCTCAGCACCGCCAGCGAGGTGCCGGCGCCCTCGGCGCTGCTCAACACGCTGTGGCTGGCGATTCCGGTGATGGTGTTCTCGTTCAACCATTCGCCGATCATCTCGGCCTTCGCGGTGGACCAGAAGCGTCAGTACGGCGCGCACGCCGATGAGCGCAGCTCGCAGATCCTGTCGCGCGCGCACTTGCTGATGGTGGTGATGGTGCTGTTCTTCGTGTTCAGCTGCGTGCTGACGCTGTCGCCGGCGCAGTTGGCCGAGGCGAAAGCGCAGAACCTGTCGATCCTGTCGTACCTGGCCAACCACTTCGATAACCCGACCATCGCCTTCGCCGCGCCGTTGATTGCGTTTGTGGCGATTGCCAAGTCGTTCCTGGGCCACTACATCGGCGCCAGCGAGGGTCTCAAAGGTCTGGTGCTCAAGACCGGTCGCCGCCCGGCTGCCAAGTCCCTGGACCGCATGACCGCCGCCTTCATGCTGGTGGTGTGCTGGATCGTCGCCACGCTGAACCCGAGCATCCTCGGCATGATTGAGACCCTGGGTGGCCCGATCATCGCGTCGATCCTGTTCCTGATGCCGATGTACGCGATCCGCAAGGTGCCGGCCATGGCCAAGTACCGTGGGCAGGCGTCCAACGTGTTTGTCACCGCAGTCGGTCTGGTCGCGATTACCGCGCTGATTTACTCGCTGCTGTCCTGACACCAAGCTGCACACCCCAAGGCCGATTCGCGCACTGCGCGAATCGGCTTTTTTTTGCGCCTGGAAAACTTGCCGAGTCTCGACCCTGGGCAGGCAATGAGGGCTAAGCTGTCGGCATAGTCATTTCCTGTGGAGAGATTCATGGCACGGCCGCGCCCGCAACTGATCACCTGCAAACTGGAAAAGCTGCACCCGACGCAATTGACCGTCGGCATGGCTGAAGTGGCCACCAAGCGCGAAGCCTGGACCAGGCTCAAACGCAAGGAGCGCGCCGCCGCGCTCGACAAGCACTGGTTTCCTTGCGTGCTGGGGCCGGACGAGCGTTATTACATCACCGATCACCACCATTTCGGCCTGGCGCTGCTGCTGGAAGAGGTCAAGAGTGTTTCGTTGCTGATGCTCAAGGACTTGTCATTTGTGGAGCGCAGCACCTTCTGGAATGTCATGGCGTTCAATCAGTGGGTGCATCCTTACGACGCGCGTGGACTGCGTCGGACCTACGAAGCCATTCCGCGCAAGATAACCGACCTGCAGGACGACCCGTATCGCAGCCTGGCGGGCCTGTTGCGTATGGCGGGTGGCTACGCCAAGGACGCGACGCCGTTCAGCGAGTTTCTGTGGGCCGACTTTTTTCGCACCCGCATCGGCAGCGACGTGGTCAGCCAACCGAACGCCAAGCTGTTGAGCAAGGCCATGGGCCTGGCGCGCAGCCAGGAAGCGCGTTACTTGCCGGGATGGGTCGGGCCGATTGAAAACTGAAACCGCTGACCCAGTTGCCACGCCTCCCAATCGCACCCAGGACCTGCTCGCCGGGTTATCCATTGCCGGTTTGCTGCTGCCGGAGGCCGTGGCTTATTCCAGTATCGCCGCGCTGCCGCCCCAGGCCGGGGTGATTGCGCTGTTTGCCGGGCTGGTGTGTTACGGCCTGTTCGGCACCAGCCGCTTTGCAATTGTCTCGGCCACCTCGTCTTCGGCAGCAGTTTTGGCTGCCGCCACCGCCAGCCTGGCGGGCGGTGACCCGGCGCTGAGGCTGGCCCTGGCGTTCGGGTTGGTGTTGATCACCGGGGTGCTGTTCCTGCTGGCCGGGCTGTTCAAGCTTGGCGGTGTCACTTCGTTTATCGCTAAACCGGTGTTGCGCGGGTTCGCCTTCGGCCTGGCGCTGACCATCATCCTCAAGCAGCTGGCCAGCGTGGTCGGTGTGCACCTGACCGACAACAACCTGGTCCGCTTTCTGCCGCAACTGATAGAGCAGTTGCCCCGTTGGAACTGGCCGGCTGCGACGGTCGCGGCGGCTGCGTTGATAGTGCTGTGGTTGTGTGCGCGTATTCCGCGCCTGCCGGGCGGGCTGCTGGTGGTGATTCTGGGCATTGTTGCCGGGCAGTACCTGGATTTACAGGCCCATGGTGTGGCGTTGATCGGTCTGATCGACTTGCGCCTGGAATTCGGGCATTTGCCGGTGCTGCCATTCGCCGATTGGCTGCGCCTGGGTGAGTTGGCGTTTGCCTTGGTGATGATCCTGTATGCGGAGTCCTACGGCTCTATCAGTTCGTTCGCGCTGAAGCACGGCGACCGTGTGTCATCCAACCGTGACCTGCTTGCGCTGGGTGCGGCCAACCTGATCTCCGGGCTGTTTCACGGCATGCCGGCCGGTGCCGGCTATTCCGCGACCTCGGCCAATGAGGCCGCCGGTGCCGGTTCACGCCTGGCCGGAATCGTCGCCGCGCTGGTGGTGCTGGTGATCGTGCTGACGGTACTGCCCTATGTCGCACTGACTCCGGAACCGGTGCTTGCCGCCATCGTCATCTACGCGCTGGGCCGTGGTTTGAGCCTGCAGCCGCTGGGGCGTTATTTTCTCTGGCGGCGCGATCGTCTGTTGGTGATCTGTGCCGTAGCTGCAGTGCTGGTGCTGGGCGTGCTGGATGGCTTGCTGGTGTCGGTAGCGATCAGCGTGGTGCTGATGCTGCGGCAGATGTCGGCGGCTGATATCCAGGTGCTGGGGCGCTTGGGTGACAGCCATGACTTTGTCGATCGTCAACACCACGCTGATGCCGTGCAAGTGCCGGGCCTGTTGATCGTACGGCCCAGCGAGGCGCTGTTTTTTGCCAATGCCGAACGCATTCTTGGCGCAGCGTTGCGCCTGATGCGCCAATCGCCGGTGGAGGCGGTGGTGCTGAGTCTGGAAGAATCTCCGGATCTGGATGGCACCAGTATCGAGGCGCTCGCGGCGTTTTTCGCGCAGGTGCGCGGGGAGGGCAAGCGTTTGGTGCTGGCGCGCGTGCGGCATGACGCGTTGGAAGTGCTGCAAGCCTTGCCGGAGGCGCTTGCGCCACAGGTCTTGCTCAGCGGCTTGAGCGTTGATGGTGCTGTGCAGTTGGCGCTACAGACCCAAACCTGAGCGTGCAAGGCATCAACTGTGGGAGCTGGCTTGCCTGCGATAGCGGTAGGTCAGTCAACGATGTATCAACTGACGGACAGCTATCGCAGGCAAGCCAGCTCCACAGGGGTTTTGTGGTGTTGTCGAGGCTGTATTCCAGGCATAAAAAACGCCGCGTACCTCTCGATATGCGGCGTCCTTTAGATAAACTCACATCGAGGCGCTGGCGGCGTTTTTTGCGCAGGTGCGCGGGGAGGGTAAGCGTTTGGTGCTGGCGCGCGTGCGGCATGACGCGTTGGAAGTGCTGCAAGCCTTGCCGGAGGCGCTTGCGCCACAGGTTTTGCTCAGCGGCTTGAGCGTTGACGGTGCTGTGCAGTTGGCGCTACAGACCCAAACCTGAGCGTGCAAGGCATCAACTGTGGGAGCTGGCTTGCCTGCGATAGCGGTAGGTCAGTCAACGATGCATCAACTGATGGACAGCTATCGCAGGCAAGCCAGCTCCCACAGGTGTTTTGTGGTGTTGTCGAGGCTGTATTCCAGGCATAAAAAACGCCGCGTACCTCTCGATACGCGGCGTCCTTTACATCAACACACCTTAGGCTTGAATCACCGGGATGTTGGCGCTTGCTGCGATTTTGCGGAACTCGGCGATCTGGTCGAAGTTCAGGTAGCGGTAAACGTCACTGGCCATGGTGTCCAGTTTCGCTGCGTAACCCATGTACTCTTCGACAGTCGGCAGGCGACCCAGCGTGGAAGCCACAGCTGCCAGCTCAGCCGACGCCAGGTAGACGTTGGCGCCGTCACCCAGACGGTTCGGGAAGTTACGGGTCGAAGTCGACACAACGGTCGAGTTCGGCTCTACACGTGCCTGGTTACCCATGCACAGCGAGCAGCCCGGCATTTCCATGCGCGCGCCAGCCTTGCCGTAGATGCCGTAGTAGCCTTCTTCGGTCAGTTGGTGAGCGTCCATCTTGGTCGGCGGCGACAGCCACAGACGGGTTGGCAGCTGACCTTTGACCTGTTCCAGCAACTTGCCGGCAGCGCGGAAGTGACCGATGTTGGTCATGCACGAACCGATGAACACTTCGTCGATCTTCTCACCGGCAACGCTGGACAACAGACGGGCATCGTCCGGGTCGTTTGGTGCGCAGAGGATCGGCTCGTTGATTTCGGCCAGGTCGATCTCGATGATTTCGGCGTATTCCGCGTCGGCATCGGCTTCCATCAGTTCCGGGTTGGCAACCCAGGCTTCCATCGCTTGGGCGCGACGTTCCAGGGTACGTGCATCGCCGTAGCCTTCGCCGATCATCCAGCGCAGCAGGGTGATGTTGGAGTTCAGGTATTCGGTGACCGAATCTTTCGACAGCTTGATGGTGCAACCGGCAGCCGAACGTTCAGCCGAGGCGTCGGACAGCTCGAACGCCTGTTCCAGCGTCAGGTCGTTCAGGCCTTCGATTTCCAGGATGCGGCCGGAGAAGGCGTTCTTCTTGCCTTTCTTCTCTACGGTCAGCAGGCCAGCCTGGATCGCGTAGTAAGGAATGGCATGAACCAGGTCACGCAGGGTGATGCCAGGTTGCATTTTGCCTTTGAAGCGCACCAGGATCGATTCCGGCATGTCCAGTGGCATGACGCCAGTGGCTGCAGCGAACGCGACCAGACCGGAACCGGCCGGGAACGAAATGCCCATCGGGAAACGGGTGTGGGAGTCACCACCGGTGCCGACGGTGTCCGGCAGCAGCATGCGGTTCAGCCAGCTGTGGATGATGCCGTCGCCTGGACGCAGCGATACACCGCCACGGGTCATGATGAAGTCAGGCAGGGTGTGGTGGGTGGTCACGTCGATCGGCTTGGGGTAAGCCGCGGTGTGGCAGAACGACTGCATCACCAGATCGGTCGAGAAGCCCAGGCACGCCAGGTCTTTCAGTTCGTCACGGGTCATAGGACCGGTGGTGTCCTGGGAGCCCACGGTGGTCATCTTCGGTTCGCAGTAGGTGCCAGGGCGAACGCCTTTGCCTTCTGGCAGACCGCATGCGCGACCGACCATTTTCTGCGCCAGGGTGTAGCCCTTGTCGCTTTCAGCCGGTGCTTCCGGCAGTTTGAACAGGGTCGAAGGCGGCAGGCCGAGTTCGGCACGTGCTTTTTCGGTCAGGCCACGGCCGATGATCAGCGGAATACGGCCGCCAGCGCGAACTTCGTCCAACAGCACCGGAGTCTTCATTTCGAAGGTGGTCAGGACTTCATCGGTGCCGTGTTTGCAGACTTTGCCAGCATGCGGGTACAGGTCGATCACGTCGCCCATGTTCATGTTGGTGACGTCGAATTCGATTGGCAGTGCGCCGGCATCTTCCATGGTGTTGTAGAAGATCGGAGCGATCTTGCTGCCGAAGCAGAAGCCGCCTGCGCGCTTGTTCGGCACGTAAGGAACGTCATCGCCGAAGAACCACAGTACCGAGTTGGTTGCCGATTTACGCGACGAACCGGTGCCGACCACGTCACCGACGTAGGCGATCGGGAAGCCTTGGCCGCGCATCTCTTCGATCTGCTTCATCGGGCCGGTCTTGCCTTGCTCGTCCGGCACGATGCCTTCGCGCGCCATTTTCAGCATGGCCAGGGCGTGCAGCGGGATGTCAGGACGGGACCAGGCATCCGGGGCAGGGGACAGGTCGTCGGTGTTGGTTTCGCCGGTGACCTTGAACACGCGCAGGCTGATCTTGTCGGCCAGGGTCGGGCGGTTCTTGAACCACTCGCCGTCGGCCCAGGACTGGATCACGGCTTTGGCGTGCTCGTTGCCGTTCTTGGCTTTTTCCGCGACGTCGTGGAACGCATCGAACATCAGCAGGGTGTGCTTGAGTTGGGCGGCAGCGACGGGCGCCAGTTCGGCGTCGTCCAGCAGCTCGACCAGGGTCACGATGTTGTAGCCGCCTTGCATGGTGCCGAGCAGTTCAACAGCGCGTTTCTTGTCGATCAGGGGGGAAGTGGCTTCGCCCTTGGCCAGGGCAGACAGGAAACCGGCCTTGACGTAGGCAGCTTCGTCAACGCCTGGTGGAATGCGGTTGGTGATCAGGTCAACGAGGAATTCTTCTTCGCCAGCCGGGGGATTTTTCAGCAGCTCAACCAGGCCTGCGGTTTGTTCGGCGTTAAGCGGCTGGGGAACGATACCCAGTGCTGCACGCTCTTCGATATGTTTGCGGTAGGCTTCAAGCACAGTTATTACCCTCATCAGTGGTCCCACGGGACGCTCATCCAGAAATGAACGGCACGCATGCGCTCGGGGGCTTTTTGGGCCGCAAAGCTAGCGCTGCCGGCATTCCTCACAGAAGCTGCTTTCAAAGTTTTACGCCTGCAGAACGGAGCTGATGAGGGTTGGCGCTGGCTGTTACCTACCGGGTAATAACCATCGCCAACACCGTTCTGAAGGAACGACTGTGCTCGTGACGCTTTGAAAACAGCTTCCAGCGGATTATTGGCGCCTTACAAGGCCGGATGATTCTACGGCAAAAAAAATCTAAAGGTAAGTTGCCTAACCAAGTTTGCTGGGTGATCAACCTTAGACAAAGGGCTAACATGGCGCACTGTTTCGCTGATTTGTGTGTCGCTGCCCATGTCCAACCAAACCATCAAGACCCCCTGCGTCGGCCTGTGCTCCACGGTTTACGGCGATCTGGTGTGCCGTGGCTGCAAGCGTTTCCACCACGAAGTGATCCAGTGGAATGGCTATAACGAGGAAGAAAAACGCGCGGTCTGGCTGCGGCTTGAACAGCTGTTGGTGCAGGTGATGGCCGGCAAACTGGAGGTTTTCGACCCCAGGATGCTGCGCGGGCAGTTGGAGCAGCGCAAAATTCGCTTTGTGCCGCACCAGTCCGAGTACTGCTGGGCCTACCAGTTGATTGCCCGGGGGGCGCGGGTGATTTCCAATCTGGAGGCTTATGGCATGGTGCTGATGCCGGAGTTTCGCGATTGGGCATTGCCGGAACTGCGCGATGCCATTGACCGCGAGTTTTTTATTCTGTCCGAGGCGCATTATCAGCGCTATATCGCCCCAGGTTTTCTCAAGGATGTATTCGGCGCCTGACAACGCCCATCCACTAGGTGGGAGCTGGCTTGCCTGCGATAGCGATAGATCAGTCAAAGATGCATCAACTGACAGACAGCTATCGCAGGCAAGCCAGCTCCCACAGTTGATCTAGAGGGTTTGAACGGGCGGCATCAGGGCTTTGTGGCCAGCTCTTCCAAGTGATCCATCAACTCCTGCGGCTTGAGCACCAGCACATCACTCTCCACCGCATCCAGTACCACTTCCGCCGTATTGCCGATCAACGCCCCCGAAATACCCGTGCGCGCCACGGTGCCGATAATCGTCACCGCCGCCTGCCATTTATGCGCCGCATGCGGGATCAACACATCGGCCGGGCCTTCCTCGATATGCAGGCGCGCGTCATCCACGTCGAACTCGGCCTGGAACGCCTTGCACTGCTCGCGATAGCGCGCCTCGATGGTTTCCTTGAGCTGGAACGTCGGGTCGGCCGCCGAGAGCATGGGCGATGGATGCGCGCTGATTACGTGCAATTGCGCCTTGGCCAGGCTGGCTATTTCAAACCCGTGGTCAATGATGGTGTTGTGCAGTGCCTGGTGTTCAGTGTCGTTGTTGCCCACGTCAATCGCCGCCAGCACCACCTTGTCGGCCCACGGCGTCGCCGTTTTCACCAGCAGCACTGGAGTAGGGCAGTAGCGCAGCAGTTTCCAGTCGGCGGGGGTCAGCAAGGCCTTTTTCAGCGGGCTGTCGGCGAAGTGCTGCTTGATCACCAACCCGCAGCCCTCGGCCTGCTGCACGTCGATAATGGTTTCATGCAGGCTGTCGTTCCACGCCTGCTCGGTGGTCACGCTGTAGCCGTCTTCCTGCAGGCCGGACTTGAGCAGGCTCAGCAGCGCCGAGTGCTCATGCTTCTTGTCGCAGACCAGCAAGTGCAGGTGCGCGCCGGTGACCCCGGCGATCAGCTTGGCACGCTTGAGGGCCAGGCTTTCCGAGTGCTCGGGCTCGATGACCACCAGGATGCTGCGGATAGCTTGCATGGACGGATCTCCAGAGACGGGGAAAAGGCGCTCTGGACAACTATAGTTGCTGCTCGCCAGACGTCATGTTGATGCACATCAACGCCAGTGGCTGGTGGTCTGCGGCGGGGTCGGTATAATCGGCGCCCTTTTGTAATCCTTTTGCCCGTGAGCCCGATGAACCTGCCCGAAATCCACGAATTCCTCGGCTGCCGCACCCCCGACGCCTGGGTCCAGGCTGCTTTGGCCGATCAGGAAACCCTGCTGATCGACCACAAGAACTGCGAATTCAAAGCCGCCAGCACCGCCCTCAGCCTGATCGCCAAGTACCACGCCCATGTTGACCTGATCAACATGATGTCGCGCCTGGCCCGCGAAGAGCTGGTGCACCACGAGCAAGTCATGCGCCTGATCAAGAAGCGCAAAGTCGAACTGCGTCAACTGCATGCAGGCCGGTATGCTTCGGGTTTGCGCAAAGTGGTGCGCAGCCACGAGCCGGTCAAGCTGGTGGATACCCTGGTGGTCGGGGCCTTTATCGAAGCGCGCAGTTGTGAGCGTTTCGAAGCACTGGTGCCACATTTGGACGAAGAACTCGGCAAGTTCTATTTCGGTTTGCTCAAAAGCGAGGCTCGGCACTTTCAGGGTTACTTGAAACTGGCCTACCAGTACGGCGACGCCAAAGACATCGCCCAAGTGATCGAGCGGGTGAGGGCGGCCGAGCAGGAACTGATCGAATCACCCGATATCGAGTTCCGCTTTCACAGTGGCGTGCCAGCCTGAGGCCACCGCCACCCCAAGCAGCGCGGTGAGCCCCACCAGCAGCAGGATCACCGTCTGCGTGCCCAGCGGCGCCGCCAATACGGCCACCAACAAGCCTGCCAAGGGTTGGGACAGGTTGTTGAGCAAGGTCATCACGCCGACGGTTTTGCCGAAGTCCTGCACCGGAATCACGCGCTGACGGGTGCTGCGCAGGTACACGTTGAACATCTTGTCGAAGCCGGTAACCAGCAGGAAGCCAACGCTGTACGCCCACACACTGGGGCTCAGGGCGGTGATCAACGCGCCCACGCCGATCATCGCGTAAGACAGCCCGCCCATCACCTTCAACGGTAACGTGGCGCGCGCCAGATAAAACAGAATGCCGATGGTCACCAGCGCACCCGCCGCCTGCAGCAGGGCGTAGGTGTCCTTGCCGGCGCCGTATTGGCCCGTGACCATCGCGGCAGACGTGGCCAGCGTTACGCCAATCATCAGGTTCACACCCACCGCCAGGGTGATGATCCGTTTCAACTCCACCAGGTTGCGGATATGCCCGAACGCGATGCGCAGCGGCTGCAGCCAGATATCCGGGTGCTGCTCATGGCTGTGCAGATTCACCCTGGTGTTGCGCTGCCAGACCCACATCGCCACATCCGCCAGCACAAACACGCCGGCAATCCCGATGACCACCCAATGCCAGGCCCAGACTTCCAGCATCAGCGCTGCCACCAACGGCCCCAGCACCAGGCCGCTCTGGTCGGCAATCTGCGAGTAGGACAAGGTTTTGGCGTAGGTGTAATGCTTGAAGATATGCGGCATCACCACTTCCCGCGCCATGAGGCCCTGAGTGGTCAACACGCCGCACAGCGCCGACAGGATCACCAGCCAATAGATGCCGTCGAACACGCCGTACAACGCCACCGCCACCACGCAGGCCAGCGCCCGGTACACCTGGCTGATATGCAGGATGCGCACCGGCGAAAACTTGTCGCACAACGCCCCGCACACCGGGAACGCCAAGTAACGCGGCAGCGACTCGACAAAGAACGCCAGCCCTGCCCACGACACACTGTTGGTGGTCTGGAACACGATCAGCGGCACGATAAACAGCAGGATCTGGTCCGCCAGCCGCGACAGGAACAGTGAGATAAAAAAAGCCAGGTAGTCCTTGCGCATGCTGCTCCCGTTCCAGTAACCACCGCGACAACTGAAAGCGGTTCAATGCCTTCCTTGATTTCCCATGGTCATCTGCGCCAACGCGCGAATCCACGTTGCGAGTGTAACGTGGACAGGCTTTTTTGCGAGGGCAACGGCGGTTCAAGGTCGGCGTTGAGCGAGTCGGTTATCGCGCTACTGTGCAGTTGCGGGTTGAGCAGGCACTACCACCACTGCATCTATTTCCAACAACAACTCTTTGCGAATAAATTGGGATACTTCAACCAGTGTGCTGGCGGGCGGATTTTTCTGATTGATATATTTATCGCGAACGGCTCGGAAGGCACTTAGTTGCCCCACATCGGTGACATAGACGCCCAGCTTGACCACATCATTAAAGGTTGCGCCACTGGCCTCCAGTGCAACTTTCAAATTGGCAAACACTTGTTCAGCCTGGGCGGTGAAGTCGCCTGGACCCACAAGTTGTCCCTGTTTGTCGAACGCGATCTGCCCGGAAATATACAGCGTGCGCCCCACCGGCGCTTCTACGACATGGGTATAGCCGGTGGGCGTGGATAGCCCGGCCGGGTTGATAAACTTGGCCTTGTTGGGCAGGGTATTGGACACGGCGCCGTTACTGCATCCGGCCAAGATACCGACGAGCCCGGCAAGGGTTGAAACGTTACGCAGGGTTTTCCCTGGGTTACTTTTACTTCGGGTATTGAGTTGGGTATGACGCATAGTTAAGTGGCTCTTGCAGGAATGAAATTTAACTATGCCGCAGTGTAGTTCACCATCGCGTGACTGATTTATTACCTGATGATTCGCGGCGCGCAGGTTGTTGAAATGCTGTGACAAGGGGCCGCGCACGCCGCGCAAAAAAGCAGGTTAAAAAGTATGCGGTAAATGTAAAAAACTCTTAAAAACATGAAAGTTGCGCAAAAACCGCGGAGAGCATCGGATTTTCCTTCTTGTACAGTACCGTTTCCGGCCAGCTTGCCACCTATAATGCCGGTACTTCAATCCGCGTTCTTACACTGAGAATTTATGGAAAACCTGGGTTTGGGCAAGGTCTTGCTCGTTGAGGACGACGAGAAGCTGGCAGGGCTGATCGCGCACTTTCTGGCGCAGCACGGTTTCGAGGTGCGCGTGGTGCATCGGGGTGATGAAGCCCTGGCGGCGTTTCTCGACTTCAAGCCGAAGATTGTCGTGCTCGACCTGATGTTGCCGGGCCAGAGCGGCCTGCACGTGTGTCGCGAAATTCGTAATGTGTCTGACACGCCCATTGTGATTCTGACGGCCAAGGAGGACGACCTGGACCACATCCTGGGCCTGGAGTCCGGCGCCGACGACTACGTGATCAAACCGATCAAACCGCCGGTATTGCTCGCACGGCTGCGTGCGCTGCAACGTCGCCAGGTGCCCGAGCCCACCGTACGCGGCTCGCTGGAGTTCGGCCGGCTGTCGATTGATCGCAGCTGCCGGGTGGTCAGCCTGGGCGATGAGAAGATCGACCTCACCACCATGGAGTTCGAGTTGCTGTGGCTGCTGGCCAGCAGTTCGGGGAAAATCCTCTCCCGCGACGACATTCTCAATCGCATGCGCGGTATCGCCTTCGACGGCCTTAACCGCAGCGTCGACGTGTACATCAGCAAACTGCGCGGCAAACTCAATGACAACCCGCGTGAGCCGGTGTGCATCAAGACCATCTGGGGCAAGGGCTACCTGTTCAACCCGTTCGCGTGGGAGGTTTAGATGCTGCGTCTGTTTCTGCGCCTGTATGTGATCCTGGCGCTGGGTTTGGCGGGGGCGATCTGGCTGGTCAACTACACCTTCGACGAGTTATTGCCCGAGGCCAACGAAGTCTATAACCGTGAGGCGCTGCGTGGCCCGGCCTATGGTTTGGTGGAGCAACTGAAGCCCGTACAATGCGCGGCGCGGCAAGCGCGTCTGGATGAACTTCAACCCCATTACGGCTTGCGCCTGAAATTGGTGCCCAGCGATGCCCTGGCGCTGAACGAGCGCGAACAAAAACTGCTGGCTGACGGCCAACTGGTCGTGCGTGGGGACTTTATGGAGTTCCTGACCACGATTGATGGTGGCCCGCAATTGCTGCAAATCAAACTGCCGGAAGAGCCCAAATGGCTGTACCTGTGGGCCTACGGCTTCCTCGGTGTGAGCCTGGCCATCGTGCTGTATTTCTGGGTGCGCCCGCACTGGCGTGACCTTGAGCATATCCGCCTGGCCGCGCAGCGCTTTGGCGATAACGACCTGGCCTCGCGCATTCTGCTGCCGCGCCGCTCCACCGTGCGCGAACTGGCCGGGCACTTCAACCAGATGGCCGAGCGCATCGAAAGCCTGATCGCCAACCAGCGTGAACTGACCAACGCGGTGTCCCACGAGTTGCGCACGCCGATTGCGCGCTTGTCGTTCGAGCTGGACCAACTCAAGCAACAGTCCGACCCACGCCAAAGCCGCGAGCTGATCGCCGACATGTACGCCGACCTGGGCGAGCTGGAAGAAATGGTCTCCGAACTGCTGACCTACGCGAGCCTGGAGCGCGGCGCCACCCAGGTCACCCGGGAAAACATCGAGGCCCACAGCTGGCTCGACAGCGTGATCGGCAGCGTGGCCCTGGAAGCCGAGGCGGCCGGGGTGCAGCTGTCGTTGCGCACCTGTGAGGTCGACTTTATCCAGATCGAGCCACGCTTTATGGCGCGCGCGGTGATCAACCTGCTGCGCAATGCGATTCGCTACGCCGAGCGCCGTGTGGAAGTGTCCTTGGTCAAATTCGGCAGCGGTTACGAAGTGCGGGTTAATGACGACGGGCCGGGCGTACCGCTGGAAGGTCGGGCGAAGATCTTCGAACCCTTCCTGCGCCTGGACACCAGCCGCGACCGCCGCACCGGTGGGTTTGGTTTGGGACTGGCGCTGGTCAAGCGGGTCAGCCAATGGCATGGCGGACAAGTGGAAGTGCTGGATTCGGAGTGGGGCGGGGCGTCGTTTCGGATGACCTGGGCGTATGCCGAGTAAGGCCTGACTTTAAGCAAGGGTCAGGGTGGTAACCGATTCAGGGTGGGAGCTGGCTTGCCTGCGATGGCGGCGGGTCAGCCAGAAAAATGGTTGCCTGATACACCTATCGCAGGCAAGCCAGCTCCCACATTTTTAACCGTGTTACCCAATCAGAACGTGTATTCCAACACCCCCATCACCGACGTCTGCAACCGCCGCTCCACAATCGGGCTCTTGCCTGCTTCATCCGCCAGGTACTGCACGTCCAATAACGTCGAAAACTGCGTGCGCTCGCTGATCGGCATGCTCCACACCAAATTCATGCCATTACTGATGTTGCCTGCACCGGCCTTGTAGGCCTTGAAGCGGCTTTGCGCGGCCTGGCCGGTGGTGACGCCGTACCAGGTCTGCAAGTAGTCGCGGTCGCCGAAGTGGCTGCTGAGGCTGGCATCCACCGAGCCAAAGCGGCCTTCATACAGGTTGGTGCCGAGGTTCAGTTCCAGGTGGGTGTAGGCCTTGCCGGTGTCCTTGTGGTCATCTTCCTTAAGGGCATGTTCCAGCGTCGCACCCACGATCACGCCGCCCAGGTTGTAGGCGGCGCTGACCCCCAATTGCGGGCGCGCCTTGATTTCGCCCATGCCTTTGAGGCGTTTGGAGCCGGCATGCAAGCGCTGGTTTTTATCCTTGCGTGAACTGCTGGCGCCGACATAAGCGCTGAAGCTCAAGGCATTGCCTTCGTAGCCCCAGCCCAGGCCCTTGTCGGTGTCGAGGAAAATCCCCCAGGGGCTGATAATTTTGCCGCCCAGCAGTGGCGTAGTCATACGTTCGTCGCTGCCGCTGTAGCGGGGCGCGTTGGCCACGCCGGCCTTGAGGCTGTATTGCCAGTCTTCGGCAGTCGCGGTGTCGGCAGCCGCGAGCAGGCACAACGAGGTGAACGACAGGCAGAGGTTTTTTGAGCGCATCAGGGTGTTCGTCCGTGTTAGAAATTCAGGCGGTGGTTGGGGGCGCGGGTGCGTTTGAAGGAGTAGCCCGACGCGCTGAGGCCATTGACCTGGCGGCTCACGGTGTCGCCCAGGCCATAGCCGTTGCCGGCCAGCACGGCGTGGGCGTTGTCGACGGGGAGCAGGATGTAGTCGGTCAGCGGCTCGTCGTGCAGTTGGCCGCGAATCACCAGGAAGCCTTCTTCCAGGCGCACGCTGATGCCACTTAACGGCGCGTCGGGCTCGTGGGTGTTGAGCACTTGGTAAGTGCCGATGGTGTCGGCCCACGCCAGCGGCAGCGGCGGCGGGTCGATGCGCTCGCCGATCGCAATGCGCTGGCCGTGGCTGCGGGCGGTGAGCAACTGGCGGCCCTGCACCGTGACCACGTCGAGTTGCACGCGGCCCAGGTCACCGAGGTCCTTGAGCCAGAAGCCGAGGATCTTCTTCTGTGCCCGCAGCCAGCCGGATTCATCGCGTAACAGCTCGAAGTCGAACCCGGCCAACTCGCCGGCCAATCGACCGTTGTCGTCCTTGATGCGGAACACGCCCCAGGCCGTCGCGTAAAACCCGGCCAGGCGTTTGCGGTCGACGGCGGCCGGCACATGGCGCACCTTGAGCCCATGGCTGGGCGCCTGGCAGTCGTCGGCGCAGACCGCTTCGCCGGTTTGCCCCTGCAACATCAGGCGCAGGGCGTCGGTGGCGAGCCTGGCGACCAGCTCTTCGGCATTGCTGTCATTGGCCATGATGATCACGGCCAGTTGCGCGTCCGGCAACACGGTCAATTGCGCGGCAAAATCATCGCCACCGCCGCTGTGCTGGTAGGTGCGCACGCCGGGGGCGACCGGCTCATCGCCGCACGGCGCGAGGAACCAGCCCAGGCCCATCTGGCAGTCAAAATCCAGCGCGTTGCCGGTGTTCTGCTGGGTGAACATCGCGTCAATCGACGCACTGCCGAGCACGCGGTTGCCTTTGTACAGGCCCTGGGCGAACAGCATCTGCACGTAGTGGCTGAGGTCTTTCGGGCTGGCCCACAAACCGCCGGCGGCAAGGTCACGCACTTGGGCGTCGGTGCTCGCCACGCCATCCTCATAGCCCAGGGCACGAAAGCTCAACTGCGTGCCGGTGCCGACAAAGCTCGACTGGCTCATGTCCAGTGGCTTGAGCAGGCTGCTCTGCAACTGCGCTTCAAAGCTTTTGTGGCTGACCCGCTCAATCGCCGCGCCCACCAGCGAATAGCCGAGATTGGAATACGCCACTTGCGAGCCGGGTGGGCTGCTCAGCCACACACCCGACACGCGCATCGGCATCTGGCCCATGGCGAAGCTGCTGCGCAGGTCGCGCAGGTGTTCACTGGGCAGGCCGGACTGATGGCTGAGCAAACGGCGCAGGGTGATATCGCGGTCGGCGGCGCCCTGGTCGGTATGAAAGCGCGAGCGCACGTAGAACTCGCGCAAAGTCTGCTGGATCGGCGCGTCCAGGCCCAGGCGTTGCTGCTCGACCAGTTGCAGCGCGGCCGTGGCGGTGAGCAGTTTGGAGATGCCACCGGCGCGAAACGCCGTGTTCGGCGTAACCGGCACGCCCTGGGCCTTGTCGGCCATGCCGAACCCGCGCGCCCAGATCAGTTCCTGGCCATTGACCAGTGCAATCGACAGGCCGGGCACATTCTCCTGGGCCATTTCCCGTGGAATACGCGCTTGCAGGTAACGAATGATCGCGCCGTAATCGCCCTTGGGAATTGGCGGCGGGGCAGGCGGTTGCCCATGGCAACCGAGCGTGCCCAGCAGGCAACCCAACAGCGGAATACCGCGCAATGTGCGAAACATGAAGAGCACCCGCAGGCTTATTTGGATGCTCGAATGCTAGGGCGCGGCAGGCCAACAATCTTTGTGAGCTTTGTCGGGAAACTGTCAAAGACTGTTAACGCGACAGGCCCAAGCGTGCATGCCACTGGGCGATGGATTCTTCGGGGTATTCGTCGAACTGCAGGTCACCCTTGCGCACGCTGACTTCCACCCACGGCGCCTTGGAGCCGAGCATCAAGTGTGTGTGCTCCGGCGGCACCGGCAACGGCGTGTCGATGGCCGAGGCAAACGGGTGAATCAGCTCCGGCCACTCCGGGCTGAACAGCCACAAGGCGCTGCCGCACTGCGAGCAAAAATGCCGTTCGGCAGTGCTCGCGTGCGCGCGGCTGGCGCCCTCGGGCTTGAGCCTGGCGTGGTAGATCGAGATGTGCTTGCGTCCCTGCACCTTCAGGCTTGGCGTATCGCCGGCAAGGTTGATCGCATAGCCACCGCCGCCTTGGGTTTTGCGGCAGATCGAGCAGTAGCAACGCTGATAGGGGTACGGATGCTGGCTGTTCAGGCTGAATGTTACGGCGCCGCAATGGCAGGATCCTTCGAGTTGCATGGGCTGACTCCTCAAGGCAGTTGTAACAACGCTTTGCTAATACCTTAGCCTCAGGCAAGATTCCCCGCTTTGGTTTCAGGGAAGACACCCATGATTGCTCAGTTGCAAAGCGCTGCCACGCAAATCCGCCACGCTGTGCGCACGGCGACCGAAGGCTTGGTCGGGCGCGAGCAATTGGCCGAGCTGATTGTGCTGGCGGCGGTCGCCCAGGAGCACATTCTGGTCATCGGCCCGCCCGGCACGGCCAAGAGCGCCGTGGTACGCCGTGTGGCGCAATCCATGGGCGGGCGTTACTTCGAATACTTGCTGGGGCGCTTCACTGAACCGTCGGAGCTTTTCGGTGCCGTGGACCTGAAGAAACTGCGTGAAGGCACGGTGGAAACCGACGTCAGCGGCATGCTGCCGGAAGCCGATATCGTGTTTCTCGATGAAGTCTTCCTGGGCTCCACCGCCATCCTCAATACCTTGCTGGGCGTGCTCAACGAGCGCCGCTTTCGCCGTGGCCATACCCAAATCCAATGCCCGCTGCGGGTGTGCGTCGGCGCCGCCAACGGCTTGCCGGACGATGAAGCACTGGCGGCATTTGGCGACCGCTTCCTGTTGCACCTGTTCGTCGAGTCGGTGCCGGACAATCAACTGGAAGCCATGCTGGCGGGCGGTTGGCAGTCGGAACAGCGGCCCGTGCAACAGTTGCTCGGGTTGGCGCAGTTGGACACGCTGAGCCAGGCCCTGAAAAACGTCGACCTGGGCGCCGTGCGTCCAGCCCTGGCCCAGGCGATTCGGCGCCTGCGCGAAGCCGGCATCCCGCTGTCGGACCGCCGTATCGTCAAGTCCCAACGGCTGATCGCGGCTGCCGCGCTGCTGGGCGGGCGGCTGCAAGCCAGCGACGCTGACCTGTGGCCGTTGCTGTATGTGCTGCCGACCAAAGAGGCTCAGCAGCATGGCCGCGAGGTACTGCGCGACCTGTTTGCCGCGTCCAGCAACAGCCATTTGTTCAGCGCGGTCGAAGAGGCCACCTTGCAGCCGATGTCGCGCTTGAATCGCTTGCTCGAAACGGCGCAAGACTACCTGGCCAGCAGCGAGCCACCCGACAGCCCGGCGCTCGAAGGGCTGCTGCGCGAGATCGACGCCAACTTCAATAGCGAGACCATGCCGGAACCCTTGCAGCAGGTACGCGGGCAACTGTCCCGAATGCTGACGCCATGAGTGCCGACCACTACGCCTGGACCTGGCGCCCAAGGCAGGTGCCGGCCGACCCTCAAGCCGCCGTTGCCTGGGGCGACGCCGCGCGCCGCTTGCATGCGCGCTTGCGGCTGCTCGCCGATGCACAGGCGGCGCGCTTGCACGCTACCGCCAGCGGCGACGTCCTGGTGGTCACCGGGGCATCGGCGGATTTACCGTGGGTCGACGGCGTGGCCTACGCCGCAGTGCACCCCGACGCGCCGGGGCTGTGGCTGCCCACCAGTTGGGAGCCGACAGCGCCGGTGGACGTGCTCGGCCAAACGCTGTCGGCACGGTTCAAGCGCTCGCCCTTGCTGTTATGGCGCGAACCGCAAGCCGTGGTGCCGTTGGATCGCCTGTTGCCGGTGACGGTTGAACACCTTCAGCGCATCGCGACGCAGTGGGGAGCCCGCCATGCAACTGCCTGAAGCCCTGCAACCCTGGCGCCAATGGTTGGAGTGGTTTGCGCCGCAGCATCTGCCGCTGTTCGCCGACTTGCTGGGGCGCCTCAACCCGGTGCTCGGGCCACTGCGCGGTCGGCAGCAAGGCGGGGTGCCGGAGCCCGATGGCGTGGGTGATCTGCAACGCCGTGGGCCTTACGAGCGCCTGCTTTCCAGCGAATGGCTGCTGGCCGATGAAGTGCCGGATGAGTTTATGCGCCGGGCTGTCGGCGGCGAACATATGTTCCTGGCGCCGCAATACCGCGCCCGTGAAGCCAACCGCCTGATTGTCGTGCTGTTCGACGCCGGCCCGTTGCAGTGGGGCGCCGCGCGGCTGGTGCATATCGCCTTGCTGATGCTGCTGGCCCGGCGTGCCGAGGAGGCGGGGGCGCAGTTGCGTTGGGGCATCCTGCAAGGCGCGCCGGTGCTGCATGCATTCGATAGCGCGGGGCAGCTCAAACGGCTGCTCAAGGCGCGCACCTATGAAAGTGTCGCCCCGGCGCACTGGCACGCCTGGCAGGAATGGCTGGCTGTGCAGGGCGAAACGTTGGGTGAGTGCTGGACCGTCGGACAGCGCTTGCCCAAGGACACCACCAAGACCTGTACGCACCGGGTGCAGGTGCAGCGCAGCCTGGATGGCCAAAGTCTGTCCTTCGAATTGCAGGCCGGATCGGTGCGGCGCGTGCTGCTGCCGATGCCGGATGAAGGGCGCGCGGTGCAACTGCTCAAAGGCCAGTTCGACGATGAAGGCCAGGCGCCGCCGTTGAAGCTCGCAAAAGGGGTGCCACGCGTCGCCTTGACCTTGCCGCCGGTCATCTCCAGCGCCGGTAACTATGTGGCGCTGCGCATGCTCGATGAGCCGGGCATGGTGGTGATCAAGCTGCCGCACAAGAACCAGAAAAAGTCCCTGGAGGTTCGACGCCGTCTGTGGGGCAAACATCAGCGCGTCTTGAGCACGACCTTTCACCACCGCAGCCTCGGTGCCGTGTTGAGTGATAACGACAGCCTGACGTTCTGGAACATCCCCGGTATGCCTACCGTCGGCAAGCCCAACCGTGAAGAGCTGCAACTGCCACCGGGCACCGCGACGTTCCTGCCGAGTGTGTGGCTGCACAGTCAGAACTCCGTGCGCGTGTACTTGCTCGACAGCCAGGGGCGGCTCGCCTACTGGAAGTCGCGTCAACTCTGCCGGGTGGCGGATGACGTGATGAGCCTTGCGCAGGTCGACCCCTTGACCATCGCTTATGCGCGCAGCGAAGGCGGGCAGATCGTCGCCTATTCCGGGTCTGCTGACGGTTTACGTACCAATGGTCATGCGGTCGGCTCGGCAGCGGGCGTCAGCCAGGTGCTGCTGGCCGCCAACTTTTACTGGCGCCAGTACTGCGGCGGTTGCGCGCTGCTGACCACCGAGGGCGGCCACCAGAGTTGGCGCCTGGTGACCCATGAAAGTTTTCCGGCGAAACACGAGCAGATCGACTTGGCGCCTGGCTGGAAAGCCATCGGCCTGCACTACACGTACGCCCAGCGGCCGGCTTACTCACTGGTGCTGCTGGGGCCGAACCAGCACAGCGTCGGGCTGTACGCCGAGGGGCAACAGCGCACGTTGTTCACCACCTCGGCGCCGATTGCCCGCGCGAGCTTTTGCCCCATGAGCGGCTTGATCTCCGTACTGACCACTGACCGCGAATTACTGGTTTACTCGGTCGGCGAGCGCGCCATGCGCTTGCAAGTGATGTGCAACCAGGCACCGCAGCTCACCCAGGACGCTGCCAATGCTTGAGCCAGAACAGATGCTGATTCGCCGCCCGGTACTCACCGGGCACCAACAGATTGACGGCCTATGGTTTGCCGCCGCGCGTTTTGATGAAGGTGAGCGCAGGCGCTTGATCCTCGACTATTGGCAAACCGACGCGCGTGCCTATCGCTTTGCCGACGGCGACTTGTTGCAGTTCCACAGACCTTGCCCGGTGCATTGCGAAAGCCTGCACGGCTGGCCGCTGATCCGCCAGGGCCGGGGCTTGTCGTCTGCCGCGCTGCACCCTGAGGAATTGCGCGGGCTGCCCGTTGCCGACCTGTGGCTGGTGCGCGGCAGTCATGTCCACGCCCTGCAGTTGCGCGATGCACAGGTGCTGAAGCCCGCGCTGTGGCTGGACATCAGCACCTACACGCTGCTAGACACCTTTGACTGCCATACCCCGTTGCCGGCAACGCTGCCGGAAGCGGTGGTCACCGACCTGCGTGAAATCCTCGGCGGGCCACTGGAGCCCGTCAGCCCGGAGCGCGAAGCAATCATGCAAGCGCTGCTGGAGCGCCCCCGTCACACGCCGAGTAAAGGGCCGGGCGCCAGCGGGGCGTCTGCGCAAAACAACGCAAACGGCGCCCGCGAAGTCTCTTCCCCGGTGCTGAAAATCGTGATCGGCTTGCTCCTGCTGGGTGGGCTGGTCCGCCTCTTCGGCCAGAGCGAGCCCGCCGCCATGTTGGCCACCCACACACAGTCCCTCGGCGGCATGCTCCTGGGCGCTGTGATCTGGATGGTGGTGATCACCGCGCTGCTGTTCGGGTTGAACCGCTTCCTGCACCGTGGCGCCTCGGCACCCGCCAAAGCGGCGCCCAGGCCGGTGACCCGCGCACCCGCTAACCCAGGCATCGCTGCGCGTGCCACCCCGCGCCGGCGCAAACCTGCCGTGTGGCGCCGCCTGTTGACCCGGCTGACCCAGCACTCCCAGCTCTCCAAGCTGTATGGCAAACGCCAGGCCGCCTACATGCAGCGCATGTTGGAGATGTTCGAAGACGGCAATTTCGAAGAAGCCTTGCGTCACGCCATCCCCTTGAACGGCGGTGCCTCCAGCGGTGAACAGAGCTTTGGTACGCCCCAGCGTCGCCAGGACTTGAGCCTCAGCCAGCAGGATGGCCCGGCGCGCTCGATGCTGTTCGAAGACGACTTGACCGAGCACTTGCGCCAGGTGTATCGCCAGACCTTTGAACGCCTGGACCGTGCCGGTCGCATCGAGGAAGCGGTGTTTGTACTCGCCGAATTGCTCAAAGAGCACCAGCAAGCCCTCGATTACCTGGAGAAACACGCGCGCTATCAGCAGGCCGCCGACCTGGCCCTGGCGTGGGACATGCCGCCTGCGGTGATCGTGCGCCTGCTGTGCCTGGCCGAGCAGTGGCATCGCGCCGTGCTGGTGGCGCGGCGCGATAATGCGTTCGCCGACGCCGTGGTAATGCTCCAGGCCAAGTCGCCGGAAGCCGCCGACCGCTTGCGTCTGGAATGGGCTGAGTCGTTGATCGCCAAAGGCCTGTGGTTGCAAGCCGTCGATGTGATCTGGAGCCTGCCGGCTGAACGCCCACGCGCTGCGCAATGGTTGCTCAACGCCGAGGCGGCCGGCGGGCGCTTGGGCGTTGAGGCGCTGGTCAAGCGCGCGATCCTTTTGCCCGAAACGCTGCAGGCTTACGGGCCGTGGGTCGAGCAATTGCGTGACGACCCCGCGCGCGCCGGCGAACGCGCCGCCCTGGCGCAAGCCTTATTGCTGCACAAGGCCAACACCACCGCCCTGGCCTGGCTGGCCGGTGCCACCGTGCACGCGATTCTGGCCGATCAATTCAGCCATCAGGGCCAACTGACCCATAACCAGCTACAAGCGCTGGTCAAGATGAGTCGCGACAAAGCGCTTCAGGCGGACTTGCCGGGCCAGGCGCTGAAGCGTACGCCTGTGGTCTCGCTGGAGCGTTTGGGGGACACCCGCGAGTGGTCTGCACCGGCCGCCGGCAGCCGGCCGATTTTCGACGCGGCACCGCTGGAGGATGAACGTTACCTGGTGGCGCTGGGCGAGGCCGGCGTGATGGTGGTGGACGCGGCGGGCGCAGCGTTGTTTCACTTTGCAGTGCCGGCGCAGAAGATCGTGATTGCCCATAGCCGACAGGTCGCGTTGGTGCTGATCTGGCGGGGGAATGTATGGCGCGTGAGCAAACTGGACCTGGTCAATCGTGTTGCCAAAGACCTCGGCGTGTTGGCCATGGATGTGTTTGCAAACGCGTTTGATGGCAGCCGCTGGACCATCGGCAAAGGCCCGCAGTTGCGCGTGGTGGATGTGGACCGTGGCTTTGAAACGCTCTGGCATGTGAGTGATCTGCCGGAGCCGGTGCGGGCCATCAAGGTCGATGAACACAACGAGTACCTGTGGTTGTCAGCGCCGGGTGGGTGCCTGATGCTGTGGCATTATCGTCTGCCGGAGCGGCGCCTGGTCAGCCGCGAAAGCGCGTTTGACATCGTGGCGACGGACTTCCAGGTTCCCAGTGCCACCGCTGAATCGGCGCAGTATCGTATCAAGCACGACGATGGCACACCCATTCTGGTCCTTAAGCAGCACGGGGTTAGAAAGGGCTACAGGCTGCCTGGCAACTTGCCGGACGAAGAATGGGATGAGTCCGTCAGCCCGTTTCTATTTGAGGACTGGTTGCTGATCAGCTATCGGGTTGAGGAGCACGACACCTGTTGGCACGTGATCCACCGTACCAGCGATCGGCTTTGCGTCACGTTGCACTGGCCGCAATCGCCGGCCCAGCTTCGCCGCCTGGGGTCTGATTTGTTGCTGTTCGACGGGCAGGGCCGGCTGAGCCATATCAATATCGATACCGCCAGCCAGCGCAACATTAGCCTGCACTGAGTGGGTCCGGCATCAGGGTGGCGATCAGCGCCCGAATGGTGCCGGGCAGGGCTTCCAGTTCGCGCACCAAAATGCTCCGCTCGCGAATCGCCCAGGGCTCATCGAGCTTTACCGCCACCAACTGCATGGTCCGGCTGTGCCGCACCGCGGCAGATTCGGGGATGATGCCGATGCCCACGCCGGCCTCGACCATCCGGCAAATCGCCTCGAAACTCGACACCTGGATACGCAGCGACAAATGCTTGCCGAGCCGCTCCACGTGCTCACGCAAAAAGCTCAACAGCGTGCTGCCTTCGTGCAGGCCGATATGTTGGTAGGCGAGGGTTTGGTCCAGCGTCACTGAAGGCTGGTCGGCCAACGGATGACCCACGGGCACCATCAGCACCAGTTCGTCGGTGCTGAAGTGCAGCACCTGCAAGCCTGCCGCTTCAACCGGCCCGGCGATGATGCCCATGTCGCTGGTGCCATCCAGCACGCCACGCACGATATCGCGGGACAGGCGCTCTTGCAGGTCGACGGTGACGCCGGGGCGCTGGGACAAAAAGCCCGCCAGCACCTCCGGCAGAAACTCGGTGACCGCCGTGGTATTGGCAAAGATGCGGATATGCCCGGCCGAGTCCACGCCGTACTGGGTGAACTCGCTTTTCAGGTAATCCACCTGGCGCATGATCAGTCGCGCATGGTGCAGCAGGCGCTCACCGGCCGGGGTGATCTCCACGCCACGGCTGTCGCGGTACAGCAGCCGCGTGTCGAGCTGGCCTTCCAGCGCCTTGATCCGCGCACTCGCGGCGGCGGGCGAGAGGAACGCACGCTTGGCGCCCTGGGTCAGGCTGGGGGATTCGGCGATATGAATAAACAGGCGCAGGTCGGCGAGATCGAAGTGCATGCAAAACACCTATTCGGCAACGATGAAGATCAATTGTGGGAGCTGGCAAGCCAGCTATCACAATGAATTTGAGGTGTGACGAGTGGCGTTCAGCATAACCGAACGCTGGTTTATTGAAATGCAAATTCTCAGAACGGGCAGGCGCTTGCATGATCCGGGGCAGACCACCACTGCCAGAGGATGTGTACCCGATGAGCGCCACCGATTGGATCGGCCTAAGTGAAACCGCCCACGACCACCTGAGCCACAACCTGCTCAAGCGTATTGCCGCGACCTTCGGCGCGGCGGTGCCCCTGGAAGGCGAAGCCGTTCCACCGCTGTGGCAGTGGTGTTTCTTCCAGGACCCACTGCCGGAATCGGCGTTGGGCACTGACGGCCACCCGGCCCGTGGCGGGTTTCTGCCGCCGGCGGAAAATCGCAATCGCATGTGGGCCGGTGGGCGGATCGAGTTCCTGCATGCCTTGCGCGCCGGCGAGGCGGCCACCCGCGTGTCGACCATCACCCACGTCGAAGAAAAAACCGGCCGCACCGGTGCGCTGCTGTTTGTCACCGTGCGCCATGACTATTCCCAGGACGGTCGCCTGGCGATTCGCGAGGAACAGGACATCGTCTACCGCGAACCCACGCCGCCCAAGCCAGGCAGCGGCGACTCACTCGCCGAGGGTGAATGGCGTGAGAGTGTCGACCCCACGCCAACCCTGTTGTTTCGCTACAGCGCCGTGACCTTCAACGGCCACCGCATCCACTACGACTACCCCTATGTCACCGGCATCGAAGGCTATTCGGGCCTGGTGGTGCATGGGCCGTTGATCGCCACCTTGAGCCTGCGCGCCTTTTGCCGTGCGCACCCGGGCGCCACCTTGCGCCGTTTCGCCTATCGCGGCGTGCGCCCGTTGATTGCGCCACAGCCATTTACCGTGGGTGGGCGCGTGACTGCACCCGGCGTCGCCCAGTTGTGGGCAGGCAATGCCGATGGCGTGGCGCAAACAGCCGAACTGCATTTCGACTAACACCAGAACAACAGGCGGAGAGCCGTTAATGAACCCGAATGACAACGAAGAACTCAATGCCATCCGCGAAGGCGTGCGCGCCTTGTGCGCCGAATTCGATGCCGCTTACTGGCGCAAGGTCGATGAAGAAAAAGGCTTCCCCGAAGCCTTCGTCAAGGCCCTGACCGACGCCGGCTGGTTGTCGGCAATGATCCCCGAAGAATACGGCGGCTCCGGCCTGGGCCTGGCCGAAGCCTCGGTGATTCTGGAAGAAGTGAACCGTTGCGGCGGCAACTCCGGCACGGTTCACGGCCAGATGTACAACATGTTCACCTTGCTGCGCCATGGCAGCCCAGCGCAAAAAAGTTTCTACCTGCCCAAACTCGCCAGCGGCGAATTGCGCCTGCAATCGATGGGCGTCACCGAGCCCACCACCGGCACCGACACCACCAAGATCAAGACCACCGCGATTAAGCGCGGCGACAAATACGTGGTCAACGGCCAGAAAGTCTGGATCTCGCGGGTGCAGCATTCCGACCTGATGATCCTGCTGGCGCGCACCACGCCGCTGGCCGAGGTGAAGAAAAAGTCCGAAGGCATGTCGATTTTCCTGGTCGACCTGCGCGAAGCCATCGGCAACGGCCTGACCGTGCAGCCCATCGCCAATATGGTCAACCACGAAACCAACGAGCTGTTCTTCGACAACCTGGAGCTGCCACTCGACAGCCTGATTGGCGAGGAGGGCAAGGGCTTCAAATATATCCTCGACGGCCTGAATGCCGAGCGCACGCTGATCGCTGCCGAGTGCATCGGCGACGGCCGCTGGTTTATCGAAAAGGCCAGCGCCTATGCCCGTGACCGCGTGGTATTTGGCCGGCCCATCGGGCAGAACCAGGGCGTGCAGTTCCCGATTGCCGAAGCGCACATCGAAATCGAGGCGGCGGACCTGATGCGCTGGCGTGCCTGCGAGGAATACGACAGCGGCCAGAACGCCGGGGCCAGCGCCAACATGGCCAAGTACCTGGCGGCCAAGGCGTCCTGGGAAGCGGCCAACGCCTGCCTGCAAACCCACGGCGGCTTTGGCTTTGCCTGCGAATACGACGTGGAGCGCAAATTCCGCGAAACGCGCCTGTACCAAGTGGCGCCGATCTCCACCAACCTGATCCTGTCGTACGTGGCCGAGCATCTGCTCGAACTGCCACGCAGCTTCTGAGGGCCTGACCATGAGCCATACCCACGCCTTGTGTCGGTTCCTTGCCGAGTTGAGCTACGAACAGTTGCCCGACAACGTGCTGGCGCGCACCGAAGACCTGTATCTGGATTGGCTCGCCTCGGCGCTGGCCAGCAAAGGCGCGCACCCGATTCCACTGTTCGAACGCTACGCGCAAAAGATGGGCCCGAGCACTGGCCCGGCGCAGATCATTGTTAACGGCGGCAGCAGCAGCGCGTATTTCGCTGCGCTGGTGAACGGCGCCTCGTCCCATCTGGTGGAGCAGGATGACCTGCACAACAGCTCGGTGCTGCACCCGGCCACGGTGGTGTTTCCCGCCGCCTTGGCCGCCGCGCAAGACCTCGGCAAATCCGGCCGCGAGCTGCTGCTGGCGTCGGTGGCGGGCTATGAGGCCGGGATTCGCATCGGCGAATTCATGGGGCGTTCTCACTACCGCATCTTTCACACCACGGCGACTGTCGGCACCTTGGCCGCCGCCGTTGCCGTGGGCAAGCTGCTGGATTTCAACCAGGAGCAATTCATCAATGTGCTCGGCAGTGCCGGCACCCAGGCTGCAGGGCTGTGGGAATTCCTGCGCGATGCCGCCGATTCCAAGCAGCTGCACACCGCCAAGGCCGCAGCCGATGGGTTGCTTGCCGCCTACCTGACGGCGGACGGGCTGACCGGCGCGCGCAATATTCTTGAAGGCGACCAGGGCTTGGCGGCTGGCATGTCCAGCGATGCCGAACCGCGCAAACTGTCTGCCGACCTCGGCACGCGCTGGGCACTGTTGGAAACCTCGTTCAAGTTCCACGCCTCGTGCCGCCACACCCATCCGGCCGCCGATGCGCTGTTGGAGTTGATGCAGCGCGAAGGGCTGGGCGCCGATCAGATTGCGCGCGTGCAAACCCGCGTGCATCAGGGTGCCATTGATGTGCTGGGGCGCGTCACCGTGCCTGCCAGCGTGCACCAGGCCAAGTTCTCCATGGGCACCGTGCTCGGCCTGATCGCCGTGCATGGCAAGGCCGGGCTCACCGAGTTCCACGAACTGGCGCTGAGCGATCCTGCTGTCTCGACGTTTCGCGACAAGGTCAGCATGACCCTCGACCCCGAGGTCGACGGCGCTTACCCGCAACGCTGGCTGGGCCGCGTCACCGTCACCACGCTCGACGGCCGCACGCTGCACGGCGCCATCGACGAACCCAAGGGCGACCCAGGCAACACCCTGAGCCGTGTGGAGCTGGCGGATAAATTCCAGCGCCTGACCCACTTCAGCGGCGCGCGTACACCGGCACAAGCCACTGCACTGATCGACAAGGTCTGGAACCTGCGTAACGCGGCGTCCATGGCCCACTGGCTCTGAGGAACTGTGATGACTACTCAACGACCGCTGGACGGCATCACCGTTGTCAGCCTGGAACACGCGATTGCCGCGCCGTTCTGCACCCGCCAATTGGCCGATTTGGGCGCCCGCGTGATCAAGATCGAACGCCCCGGCGCCGGTGACTTTGCCCGTGGCTATGACGAGCGCGTGCGCGGCCTGGCCTCGCATTTTGTGTGGACCAACCGCTCCAAGGAAAGCCTGACCCTGGACCTCAAGCAGGACGAGGCGGGCGACATTCTCGACAGCTTGCTGGCCGACGCCGATGTGCTGGTGCAAAACCTCGCACCCGGTGCGGCGGCGCGCATGGGCTTGTCGTTCGAGGCGCTGCATGCGCGTTTCCCACGGCTGATCGTCTGCGATATTTCCGGCTATGGCGAAGGCGGGCCTTACGAGAAGAAGAAGGCCTATGACTTGCTGATCCAGAGCGAGGGCGGCTTTTTGTCGGTGACCGGTGGGCCCGGTGACGACCAGATGGCCAAGGCCGGTTGCTCCATCGCCGATATCTCGGCGGGCATGTACGCCTACAGCGGCATCCTCTCGGCACTGCTGCTGCGCGGCAAGACCGGGAAGGGCAGCCGCATCGATGTGAGCATGCTCGAAAGCCTGGTGGAGTGGATGGGCTACCCGATGTACTACGCGTTCGACGGCGCGCCCCAGCCACCGCGCGCTGGGGCGGCGCACTCGACGATTTACCCGTACGGGCCGTTTCCCACCGGCGGCGGCGGCACGGTGATGCTCGGTTTGCAGAACGAGCGCGAATGGGCGGCGTTCTGCGACAAGGTGCTGCTCACGCCTGAATTGGCCACCGATGAGCGCTTCTCGGCCAACTTCAAGCGTTCGGCAAACCGTGAGGTGCTGCGCCAGATCATCGTCGACAGCTTTGCGCAGCTGGACGCCGAGGCGGTGATTCAGCGCTTGGAAGACGCACAAATCGCCAGTGCGCGCGTCAATGACATGCAGGGCGTGTGGGACCACCCGCAGCTCAAGGCGCGCGACAGCTGGCGTGAAGTGCAGAGCCCGGCCGGGCCGTTGCCGTCGCTGCTGCCACCGGCGCGTAATGCCGCGTTCACGCCGAGAATGGACGCTGTGCCCGCGCTGGGGCAGCACAGCATGAGCATTCTCGACCGTCTCGGCTACTCGGCCGATGCCATCGACAGCCTGCGCGCGCGCGGCGTTATCTAATAAGGAATTTACCTGATGCCAAAGCCTTTAGTGCGTTCGGCCTTGTTTGTACCGGGCAGCCGCCCGGAGCGGTTTTCCAAGGCGTTGGCCAGTGGCGCCGATGCGGTGATCGTGGATTTTGAAGACGCGGTGGAAGAGCCGCTCAAGCGTCAGGCGCGAGACAACCTCGGCGCGTTTCTTAACGAGCATCCCGAGGCCCAGGTGTGGGTGCGCATCAACGCTCCGGAACATGCCGAGCACTTTGAAGATGTGGCGTTCTGCAAGGCCCACTCCAATGTGGCCGGTGTGCTGTTGCCGAAGGTGGAAAGCGCGGCCCAGGTCGCCGTGGTGGCCGCCACCGGAAAGCTGATTTGGCCGATCATCGAAAGCGCGCGGGGTTTGTTGGCAGTCGCCGAAATCGCCCATGCGCCGCAGGTGGAGCGCCTGTCGTTTGGCGGCCTGGACCTGGCGCTGGACCTCAACCTGAGCAGCAACTCGCCGGCTGCGCAGTTCGCCCTCGACCAGGCACGCCTGGCGTTGATCGTGCACTCGCGCGCTGCGGGTCTGGTCGCGCCGCTGGATGGCGTGCACCCGGCAATCGATGACCCTGAAGGGTTGCGGCGTTCGATCCGGCACGCCTATGAAATGGGCTTTGCCGGTGCGCTGTGTATCCATCCCAAGCAGGTGGCGGTGATACATGCGGCGTTGGCGCCGAGCGCCGATGATTTGGCCTGGGCCAAACGTGTGGTAGAGGCCGGGGCGCATGGGGCAGGGGCGTATCAGATTGATGGGCAGATGGTGGATGCGCCGGTGTTGCTGCGTGCGCAGAGGTTGCTGGCAGCCCAACTCTAACTGACCAAAACCGAATCAAAAATTGTGGGAGCTGGCTTGCCTGCGATGGCGGTGGTTCAGCTAACAAATCGACTGCCTGACGCACCGCTATCGCAGGCAAGCCAGCTCCCACAGGGGATGACTGGTGTTGATGGGATCGGCGTTCACCCACACCGAACGCAGGTATCTAAAATTCGAAATTCACTACACGCGTGACATCAGGCACCTTGCCCTACAACACAACAATAAGAAGGTGATTTTCCATGCTCAAGCTTTCTCGGGCGCTGCTGTGCGCCGCCACCTTGTTTGCCGCGGGCCTGGCCCAGGCGGCGGATCCGATCGTGATCAAGTTCGCCCACGTGGTCGCCGAAAACACCCCCAAAGGCCAGGGCGCGCTGCTGTTCAAGAAGCTCGCCGAAGAACGCCTGCCGGGCCGGGTCAAGGTCGAGGTGTACCCGAACTCATCACTGTTTGGCGATGGCAAGGAAATGGAAGCGCTGCTGCTGGGCGACGTGCAGATGCTGGCGCCGTCGCTGGCCAAATTTGAGCAATACACCAAGCAAGTGCAGATCTACGACCTGCCGTTCCTGTTCAACGACCTGGCCGCCGTCGACCGCTTCCAGGCCGCCCAGGGCAAGGCCCTGCTGACTTCGATGCAGGACAAGAACATCCTCGGCCTGGCCTATTGGCACAACGGCCTCAAGCAACTCTCCTCGAACAAGGCGCTGCATGAACCCAAGGATGCGCGTGGCCTGAAGTTCCGCGTGCAGGCCTCCAGCGTGCTCGAAGAACAGTTCAAGGCGATCCGCGCCAACCCGCGCAAAATGAGCTTTGCCGAGGTTTACCAGGGCTTGCAGACCGGCACCGTCAACGGCACCGAGAACACCTGGTCGAACTATGAAAGCCAGAAGGTCAACGAAGTGCAGAAGTACTTCACCGAGTCCAACCATGGCCTGATCGACTACATGGTGATCACCAACGCCAAATTCTGGAACGGCTTGCCGCCGGACATCCGCACCACCCTGGAACAGATCATGGCCGAAGTCACCGTCGAGGTGAACAAGCAGGCCGAGGCGCTGAACCAGTCGGCCAAGCAGAAGATCATCGACGCCAAGACCAGCGAAATCATCGAACTGACCCCCGAGCAACGCCAGCTCTGGCGCGAAGCCATGCGCCCGGTGTGGCAGAAGTTCGAGGGTGAGATTGGCGCTGATCTGATCAAGGCGGCGGATGCGTCCAACCAGTGATTGGGCGACCACCCAAAGCTACTGTGGAAAGGGCTTTATGTGGGAGCTGGCTTGCCTGCGATGCAGGCAACTCGGTGTGTCTGTAGCACCGAGTTGATCCCATCGCGGGCAAGCCCGGCTCCCACAGTGGTCCGCCTCTACAGTTTGTTCCGCTTTCCACCCCGACATCATTCCCGCTTCGCGAGGTTTTGCCATGCAAACGCTAAGGCGCGTCTGGGAGCACCTGGAGGAAGGGTTTATCGCCTTCCTGCTGGCCGCCATGACCCTGGTGACATTCGTCTACGTCATGCTCAACAACATCTACACGCTGTTCTTTGCCTTGTCCGACAAGTGGGCGTGGAGCAGCCAATTCTTCGGCGCCCTGGGCGACCACACCATGACGTGGGCCCAGGACATGACCTGGAGCGTGGCGCTGACCAAGGCCATGTTCGGTTGGCTGATTTTCTTCGGCATTTCCTATGGCGTGCGCACCGCCGGCCACCTCGGCGTGGACGCGCTGGTCAAGCTGACCAAACGCCCGGTGCAGCGCCTGCTCGGCATGCTTGCGTGCCTGTGCTGCCTGGCGTACGCCGGGCTGTTCATGGTCGCCAGCTACAAGTGGGTCAGCGCGGTGATGACCGCCCACATCGGCGCCGAAGACCTCGACCAATACGGCGTGGACGTGGGCGATATCGTGATCATCGTGCCCATCGGTTTTGCCCTGGTGTTTATCCGCTACCTGGAAATTTTCTACCGCATCTTTACCCACCGTCAGGTCGGGTTGGGCCTGGCCGACGAGGCCGGTGAAGCCAGCAAGTTGGCCGGCAGCCATGAGGAGCGTCACTGATGGCCGTGCTCTGTCTGTTTTTGCTGTTGTTCGTGTTCATGTTCCTTGGCGTGCCGATTGCGATTTCCCTCGGGTTGTCCGGCGCGGTGTCGATCCTGATGTTCAGCCAGGACTCGGTGAGTTCGCTGGCGATCAAGCTGTTTGAAACCTCCGACGCCTACACCTTCCTGGCGATTCCGTTCTTCCTGCTCTCCGGCGCGTTCATGACCACCGGCGGCGTGGCGCAACGGCTGATCGACTTCGCCAACGCCTGTGTCGGCCACATCCGTGGCGGCCTGGCGATTGCGGCGGTGTTGGCGTGCATGCTGTTTGCGGCGCTGTCCGGCTCATCGCCAGCGACGGTGGCGGCGGTGGGTTCGATTGCCGTGGCGGGCATGGTGCGTTCCGGTTACCCGAAGGAATTCGGCGCCGGCATCATTTGCAACGCCGGCACCTTGGGCATCCTGATTCCGCCGTCGATTGTGATGGTGGTGTACTCGGCGGCCACGGAAACCTCGGTGGGCAAGCTGTTTATGGCCGGGGTGATTCCGGGGTTGCTGCTGGGCCTGATGCTGATGGTCGCGATCTACATCGTCGCGCGCATCAAGAAGCTGCCCGCGCAGCCACGCGCGACCTTTCGCGAATGGCTGACCTGCGCGCGCCGTGCCTTCTGGGGCTTGCTGTTGCTGGTGATCATCCTCGGCGGCATCTACAGCGGCATGTTCACGCCGACGGAAGCAGCGGCGGTGGCGGCGGTGTACTCGGCGTTCGTGGCTTTGTTCATCTACAAGGACATGAAACTGCGCGATTGCCCCAAGGTGCTGCTGGAGTCCGGACGCCTGGCGATCATGCTGATGTTTATCATCGCCAATGCCATGCTGTTTGCCCACGTACTGACCACCGAACAAATCCCGCAGGAAATCACCGCCTGGGTGATCTCCGAAGGCCTCACGCCGATTGGCTTTTTGATCATGGTCAACATCGTGTTGCTGGTGGCGGGCAGCTTCATGGAGCCGTCGGCCATCGTGCTGATCCTGGCACCGATCTTCTTCCCGATCGCGATGAAGCTGGGCATTGACCCGATTCACTTGGGGATTGTGATGGTGGTCAATATGGAAATCGGCCTGGTGCACCCGCCGGTGGGGTTGAACCTGTTCGTGACTTCTGCGGTGACCGGTTTGACGCTGGGGCAGACCATCCGCGCGGCGTTGCCGTGGCTGATGATCCTGCTGGTGTTCCTGATTATGGTGACTTACTTGCCGTTTATCTCGCTGGCGTTGCCGCACTGGCTGGGTATGTAAAGGCAGCGCTGATTACTCGCCTTTGAAGCGTATTTCTCGATAGCGCGGCACTGCCAGGTGCCAGGCGATGTTGCCGCGCCATAGATCATGCAGGGCTTGGGCGCAGATCATCGCTTGCTCCCGAGCCCGTTCTTCATAGCCCAACGCTGCCAGGCGCTCGGGCAGCGCGGCCTGAGCCCGTGCGAACTGTGTGGCCCACTGGTCAATGCGTTGCGACACTTGGCTCGCGGCTTGCGCCGCGCTAAGGCCTTGGGTGTGCCTCAGGTGAGTGAGCAGGTTGTAGATATCTTCATCAGGGTTTTCCATGATCCGAAACGACAGCAAATCGTTAACGGCCTTCAGCAAGTTCAAAGTCAGGCTGCGCAGTTCCTGCCAGGGTTGGCTGTAGTAAAGCGACGACGACAATTGGATGTTTTGCACCAGGTAGATGAACTCGAGACAGACTTGAAAACCGCCGCCGTTTTGCCAGAGCGTTTCATAACCTTCCACGCCCGGCTGTGTGTGGTTGATGCGGTGCATCAATGCGGTGGTAGAGGGCGTCAAGTACGTTGAGTATTGCTCGCCAACGCGCTGTTTCCAGAGTGGCGGCATCAGGCGTGACGCGCGCCGAATGATATCTGCCAGCGCACACGCCAAGGGCTCTCGGTTTGTGGTGTCGCGTGTGAAGGCAGTGGTGTAAACGCCACGAATCAAGCGTTCAAGGGCTTCAGGATTATTGCAGTCTTCGTCGGCAAGGTTGTCCTGGCAGCAGAACCACCCCAAAAGGTCAGAAAGAATGAGCAGTATCTCAATGGGGGCAGCACTCCACATGTAACCGGCGTATTTACCCGGAACGTATATGTCCAATCGGCGGGTAGTTTCGGGGCTGTCTTCCAACCCCATGGATTTGAGCCATTGACGAGTGTGCTGTTGGACCTGATCCGTAAAGGGGCTCAGGGGGTACGTGGCTGTTTCAAGCCAGCGGGGTATATGGAAGGGAGCAACCGACGGCGGGGTGCTATGCGGTGATGAGGGTGAGGGCGTGTGTTCCGATGAACCTGCCCACTTGGCTATCTCATTTAACCCGTAACGCTCGATCAGTGTGCGAAACCAAATGGTGAAGGTATCGGGTGCGTTATCCAGCTCATCCTGCAAGTCGAGAGGGTGTACCCAACGCCAGGCCTTGGCTTCATCAGGGGCAGGATTGGGTGTTGCGTCACTGATACCCACGAAGACATGGCGGATTCAACCGGTCGTCGCAACACTGGATTGTTGTACAGACTTTAGATACTCATTGAGTGCTTCGGCAGGTGTTTTCCAGCCGAGTGTTTTTCGAGGTCTAGTGTTAAGTACGTGAGCTACCGCCTGTAATTCTTGGGCACTCCAACGAGAGAGGTCAGTGCCTTTCGGGAAGTATTGCCGTAGAAGGCCGTTCGTATTTTCGTTTGTACCGCGCTGCCATGGACTATGTGGATCAGCAAAGAAAACCTTTACTCCGGACTCGATGGTAAATCGAGCGTGATCCGACAGCTCCTTTCCACGATCCCAGGTCAAAGATCGCCACAGCTCGATGGGAAGATCAGTCACCGTCTTCTTCAATGCGTTGGCCATACTAACAGCCCCATAGCCAGCCAGCGCCGGGCCGTTCTTCGTGCGGGGAATTAGCCCATAACCTTTCTCGCGAGGCAGATGGACGAGCATGGTAAATCGAGTTGAGCGCTCGACCAGAGTTCCAATCGCAGACCGGTTCAGACCGATGATCAGGTCGCCCTCCCAATGCCCGGGTACAGCCCGATCTTCTACCTCAGCAGGGCGACTGGAGATCATGACGTCCTCGCTGACATGTGCCCACACTTTGGCCTGCGCTCTGGCTCTCGGCACGCGCAATGCGCGTCCTGAGCGCAGGCAGCTCACCAGTTCGCGCTTGAGAGCTCCTCGACCCTGAATGTAGAGCGCCTGATATATGGCTTCATGAGAGATGCGCATGGATTCATCATCCGGAAAATCGATCTGGAGCCGGTTGGCAATTTGTTCAGGCGACCAGCCATTGACCCATTTACGGTCACTGCGATGCGGTTTATTTCGGCCTTTGAAGGGTGCTTGCCGAGGCCCAGAAATCTCACGACCATCGGCGTCTTGAACCTTGCCCTCAAGGCGGTCGCGTACGTACTGGTGCAGTCGCGGGTTAGTGACCAATTTCGCTGGTTTCGGCCTCTTGGCCACCAGTTCTGCCTTCCATTGCGCTACTGACGCTCGATATTCAAGCCGACCGCAACGGGTAGCAGCATTTCGTGTCAGCTCCCGTGAAATTGTCGATGGGCTTCGTCCAAGGCGACGGGCGATCTCACGAACGCCAATACTTTGCGCTCGAAGCAGCCCAATCTCTTCTCGCTCTGCAAACGATAAGTATCGTCCTGATATGTGATTCGACATGAATAATGGCATCCCGCCGCGATGACGGAACCAGCGTGTACCTACCGCTGTTGATACGCCAACGGCATGTGCTGCCTTTTCGCTTGTGATGCCTGTTGCAATCTGCACCCAAAATAGCCGCTCGATCTCATTACGAAGTGAGGGCGCACCTGGAGAACGCATCGCTCCCCGGCCCGTCAATTTTTGCATCCATCCTGCGGGTCGTCCCATAAACACCTCGAACAAGGTGTTGCGACGACCGGTTGAATCCGCCCTATGCACAGCTTCTCAGTTACTTGGAGGCTGTGAGGCAGTGCAAGGGTGCGGTCAATATCAACATGCTGGAGGTGTTTTTAAGTACCCTGCATTTTCAGCCTGGCCCGGACGACAATTACTACAAGCGCGTGCTCGCGTAACACCGTCGCGGCCACGTGTGTCCGCGACGGTCGTGAACAGGCTTGTCGCTTAGTGATCCATCGCACTCAAGATCGCATGCGCCACCTTCACCCGTTCAGCATTCGGGTAATTCTTGTTCGCCAACATCACCACGCCCATGTCCTTGCTCGGCACGTACACCACGTACGCGCCAAAACCGCCGGTTGAGCCGGTTTTGTTGTACAGCACGTTCGCCGGTTGCGGCTGGGCCGGTGTCAACCAAGTGACCTTGTGCGGCTCCATTGCCATTGGCGTGGAGTTGCCCTCCAGCAGGGCTTGTAGCGTGATCGGGTAAGGGTAGCGTTCCCAACCCAGGCCTTGGGTCATGCCGTTCACGGTGTAGTAACCCGCGTGGGTGCTGGCAATCGCCTGTTGCAGCGGCTTTTCCAGGGTTTGCGGGTGCATGTTCACCATCACGTAGTGGGCCAGGTCCTGGGCGCTGGTCTTGATGCCATAGGCTTCGCTGTCGAGTGCACCTGGGCTGACGCGGATGGGCTTCAGGTTCTTGTCATAGCCCTGTGCGTACAGGCTGGACTTGTCGGCGGGCACGCTGACGTGGGTGTTGGTCAAGCCCAGCTTGGGCAGCAGGGTTTTCTCCATGGCCACGTTGAACGGTTGGCCAAGGCTTTGCGCCGACAGGTAGCCGAACAGCCCGATGCTCGGGTTGGAATACAGGCGTTGCGTGCCTGGCGTGTAAGTCGGCTTCCAATGCTGGAAGTAGCCGAGCATGGTCTCAGGGCTGTCGGCCGCGTCTGGGAACTGCAGGGGCAGGCCGCCAGGGGTGTAGGTCGCCAGTTGCACCAGGCTGATCTTGTCGAAAGCGCTGCCGGCCAACGCGGGCAGGTGCTGGCTGGCGGTGTCCGAGAGCTTGAGCTTGCCGGTCGCCTGGGCATAGCCGCCGAGGGTGGCGGTGAAGGTTTTGCTCACCGAGCCGATCTCGAACAGGGTGTTTTCGCTGACCGGTTGCTGGGTTTCCTTTGAAGCCGCGCCGTAGTTAAAGTATTGCACCTTGCCGTTCTGAACCACGGCGACCGCCAGGCCCGGAATCGCCTGTTGTTGCATCAACGGTTTTACGTTGGCGTCTACCACGGCTTGCAGGTCGGTGGCCGCCAGGCAGTTGCCGGCTGCCAGCAATACGGCCAGGGCGGTTAAATTACGCACTCCAAACAGAGAAAGTTGGGGCATGATGTCGCTTCCATGAGGTGATCGATTAAATAGATAGCCTGCGCAGGCGGGGCAAATGTAGGCAGTTTGCCGGCCGCGATCAAACGATCATATCTTGCACCAGCCATTAGATAAATTAGGGTCAAGCATGCTGCGTTCCCATCTGCCGCTCAATGCCTTGCGCGCGTTCGAGGCGTCGGCCCGCCACCTGAGTTTTACCCGCGCCGCGATTGAGCTGTGTGTGACCCAGGCGGCGGTCAGTCATCAGGTCAAGAGCTTGGAAACACAACTCAATGTCACCTTGTTCAAGCGCTTGCCGCGCGGCTTGATGCTCACCCGTGAGGGCGAGACCTTGCTGCCGGTGGTGCGCGAATCGTTTGACCGCATTGCCCAGACGCTCAACCAGTTCGAAGGCGGGCATTATCGCGAAGTGCTTACCGTGGGCGCGGTGGGCACCTTTACCGTGGGTTGGCTGCTGCCGCGCCTGCCGGATTTTCAGGCGCGCTACCCGTTTATCGACCTGCGCCTGTCCACCCACAACAACCGCGTCGACGTAGCCGCCGAAGGCCTGGATTACGCCATCCGTTTCGGCGCTGGAGCCTGGCACGGCACTGACGCCAGCGAGCTGCTCGCAGCACCGCTGACCGTGCTGTGTACGCCCACGCTGGCCGAGCAATTGCGCACGCCGGCCGACCTGTTGAAACACACGCTGCTGCGCTCCTACCGCGCCGATGAGTGGACCCAATGGTTCCAGGCCGCAGGCCTGCCCGCCGACACCGTCGTACCGCGCAGCATTGTGTTCGATTCGTCGCTGGCAATGATGGAGGCGGCGCAGCAAGGCATCGGCGTGGCATTGGCCCCGGCGATGATGTTTTCGCGGCAATTGGCGACGGACGTGATTCGCCAGCCGTTCGACATCGGCATTACTACCGGCAGTTATTGGTTGACGCGCTTGCAGTCACGGGCGCAGACCTCGGCGATGCTGGCGTTCAAGGGCTGGCTGGAGGAGTTGTCGGCAGCGCATCGAAAGCTGTCCTAACGCCATTATTTTGAAACAAAATGAAACATTCTCTCGGCGATAGCGATCTACAGTTTCTCCCGTCTTGAGTTCATCCATGAAAACCCCGCGCCCCGCCGACCGCATGCCCCACCTCACGCAACTACGCAATTTGAAGATGGCGCGCTCCGCCCACGCCTATGTACGTGGCAGCACGGTGCAGTTTTACGAATGGCTGCACAGCCAACCCGGTCGCCGCTTGCCCCATGGCCCGGCGATCTGGATCTGCGGCGATTGCCATGCGGGCAACCTCGGCCCGACCGGCGATATCAAGGGCCGTATCGACATGCACATCCGCGACCTCGACCAGACCGTGATCGGCAACCCGGCCCACGACCTGGTGCGCCTGGCGCTGTCGTTGGCCACTGCCGCTCGCGGCTCGGACCTGCCAGGGGTGACCACCGCGCGCATGCTGGAAGAAATGATGGTCGGCTACGAGCAGGCCTTTAAGGACAAACCCGATGAAGCACCGCCACGTCCGTCCCAGGTCAAGGCCGGTATGCGCAGCGCGGTGGAGCGCACGTGGAAGAACCTGGCGCGTGAACGCATTGAAAACGCACGACCGACGATTCCGCTGGGCAAGCATTTCTGGTCGCTGTCGCGCGCAGAAAAGGCTGCGCTGAAAACGCTGTGCGCCTCCGATGACCTCCACCAGTTGGTCACCTCACTCAAAGGCCGGCCAAAAGACGCCGAAGTTGAACTGCTGGACTGCGCCTATTGGGTCAAGGGCTGCAGCTCCCTCGGCCTGTTGCGCTATGCGGTACTGCTGGGCGTGGGCGATAAGGATGATCAGGAATATTGCCTCATCGATATCAAGGAAGCCGTCGGCGCCGCGGCACCGCGTGCGGCCCGGGCGAAGATGCCCAGGGATAACGGGCGCCGAGTAGTGGAGGGTGCGCGCCAGCTGTCACCGGGGTTGGGTGAGCGTATGCTGGCGACGCGCTTTTTGGATCATGGTTTTTTCATCCGCGAATTGCTGCCCCAGGACATGAAGCTGGAGCTGGATGAACTTAGCGAAATCGATGCGATGCACGCCGCCGGTTACCTGGCCCGCGTGGTCGGCATCGCCCACGCCCGACAGATGGACCGGGACTCACGCAAGCAGTGGATGGCCGTGCTGCAGGAGAACCGGTCGAAACAGCTGGATGCACCCTCATGGTTATGGACCAGCGTGGTGCAGTTGGTGGGCAGCCATGAGCAGGGTTATCTCAACCATTGTCGGCGGTATGCCCTCGAACACTAACCTGGAAATCAGCGACGAGCCCATGTGAAAGAGCTGGCTTGCCTGCGATAGCAGTGAATCAGCCAGCCCACGTGTCACTGTCAGACCGCCATCGCAGGCAAGCCAGCTGCCACAATTTGCCCGTGTTTCAAATCAAGTCATGCGGTGCGCGGCGATCAGCAACTGGTTCAACACAGCCCACCTGTGGGAGCTGGCTTGCCTGCGATAGCGGTGGATCAGCCAGCCTATCTATCACTGTCAGACCGCCATCGCAGGCAAGCCAGCTCCCACATTTCAGAGTGTGGTCAGGCCAGGTATTTGTGAAACCAGCCGAGGGTTCTTTCCCATGCCAAGTTCGCCGCCGCCTCGTCATACCTTGGCGTCGAATCATTATGAAACCCGTGGTTGGCGCCCTTGTAGATATACGCCTCATAGGTCGTACCCGCGGCCTTCAGCGCCTTCTCATACGCCGGCCAGCCCTCGTTGATCCGCGTATCCAACTCGCCGTAATGCAACATGATCGGCGCCTTGATGCGGGGCACATCTTTCGCTTCCGGCTGCTTCCCGTAGAACGACACCGCCGCGCCCAACTCCGGGTAGGCCACCGCCGCCGCATTGGTTACGCCGCCGCCATAGCAGAAGCCGGTAATCCCGACTTTGCCGGTGCTGCTGTCGTGGTGCATCAGCCATTCGATGGCGGCGAAGAAGTCGTTCATGAGTTTTTCCGGGTCGACTTTTTGCTGCAATTCCACGCCTTTTTCATCGTTGCCGGGGTAGCCACCCATTGAAGTCAGGCCGTCGGGCGCCAAGGCGATGAAGCCGGCTTTGGCCAGGCGGCGGGCGACGTCTTCGATATACGGGTTGAGGCCGCGGTTTTCGTGGACCACCACCACCGCCGGCAGTTTGCCGCTGGCGTTGGCCGGGCGCACCAGGTAACCGCGCACGCTGCCGTTGCCTTTGGGCGAGGGGTAGGTGATGTAGTCGGCGACGATGTCCGGGTCGGTGAATTTGACTTGCTCGGCCAGCGCGTAGTTGGGGCTCAGGGCCGCGAGCAGCGCGGAGGCGGTGAGGCCGCCGAAGGTGAACAGCGCGGCGCGGTCGAGAAATTCGCGGCGGTTGAGCTTGCCGTGGGCGTAGCCGTCGTAGAGTTCCAGCAGTTCGGGGGCAAAGTCTTTCGCGGTGAGACGAGTCATCGGTGCAATCCTCGATTAGCGGTGGCAATCAATGTAGACCAGGATCAGCCCTCGCGACCATGCGCGGCGGCGGCCAGTTGGCCGGTGTCGACGCGCACGAACACCGAGTCGCCGATAGCCGTGAGCACGTCACCGGCGTACACCTCACAGACCACGCGGCTTTTGCGCCCCACCTCACCCTCGACCCGCGCGCGCAGGCTCAGCGTGACGCCCATGGGCGTGGGCTTGATGAATTTGATGCCGAGGTTGCCGGTGACGCAGTCGATGCGCGGCAGGCTGCCGGGTTCGCGCTGTTCGGCGCGGTAGTGGTAGGCCATGGCCGTCCAGTTGGAGTGGCAGTCCACCAGCATGGCGATCAGGCCGCCGTAGACCAGGTCGGGCCAGCCGCTGTATTTGGCCTCGGGCTGATGCTCGGCGATGACATGCACGCCATCGGCAGCCCAGCGGCTCTTGATGTGCAGGCCATGCGGGTTGCTGCCGCCGCAGCCGTAGCAGATGCCTTCGGGGGCGGTGGTGTCCTGCAGGGAAGGGGGGTGCATGCAAAGTCCTTATTGTTCCTTTTGGCGACTACTCTGTTTAGCAGGGCGCGCACCGAAAGGGAATAAATCCATGGCATGGCGTGTTAGCTCAGCACCTGTGTCCTTTTCTCTTACGGAGTGTTCCATGAAGCGTCGAATGTCCAAGGTGTGCTTGCTGGCGCTGGTCTTCGGTTGGTTGGCCAACGCGCAGGCCGTGGAATACAAAGATGTCAACCGCACTGCCAGCCAGATCAGCTTTACCTTTCAGCAGTTCGGGCAGCGCGTGTATGGCACCTTCAGCGACTTTGAGGGCACCCTGAGTTTCGACACGCAAAAGCCCGAGGCGGCGCATGCGTTGCTCAAGATCCAGCTCGCCAGCATCGATGCGGGCAGCCAGGACGCCAATACCCAGCTGCAGCAGCCCGCGTGGTTCGACACCGCGGCCTATCCGGTCGGTGTGTATGAATCCAAAGGCGCCACCGCGCTCGGCGATAACCGCTACAAGATCACCGGCAACCTGACGATCAAGGGCATCACGCGGCCGGTGGACATCACTGTGCTGCTCAAGGAGCAAAGCGGCATTGGCGTGTTTGACGGTGAATTCGTGCTCAAGCGCGACGACTTCAAAATCGGCGAGGGCGAATGGGCCGGCAACAGCGTGGTGTCCAATGACATCAACATCAAATTCAAGATGGTCGCGCCGCAGCGTTAACGTGCAAACCGTTTCGCGCCGGCCACGCAGGCGATCACCGCAACCGTCACCAGCAGCATGCCCAGGCTGACCTGCTCATGCAGCAGGCCCGCCGCCAATGCCAGGCCGAAGAACGGTTGCAGCAACTGCAATTGGCCGACGGCGGCGATGCCACCCTGGGCCAGGCCGCGATACCAGAACACAAAACCGATCAGCATGCTGAACAGCGCCACATACCCCAGGCTCAGCCAGGCGGGCAGGCTGATGCCGCTCAAGGTGGGCGGCGCGAGGATCACACTCAGCGGCGCCACCACCGGCAGCGACAGCACCAGCGCCCAGCAGATCACCTGCCAGCCGCCGAGGCTGCGCGACAACTTGGCGCCCTCGGCATAACCCAAACCGCACACCAGCACCGCCAGCAGCATCAGCACGTCACCGGCCGGCGCGGCACTCAAGCCTTGGGCGAAGGCGTAGCCCATCACCAACAGGCTGCCGAGAATCGAAAACAGCCAGAACACCGGACGCGGCCGCTCACCGCCACGCAGCACGCCAAACACCGCCGTGGCCAGCGGCAGCAGGCCGATGAAGACGATGGAGTGCGCCGAGGTCACGTATTGCAGCGCCAGCGCCGTCAGCAGCGGGAAGCCAATCACTACGCCGAGCGCGACGATTGCCAACGGCATCCATTGCGCGCGCGCCGGGCGTTTCTCCTTGAACAGCCACAGCAGGCACAACCCCAGCGCCGCAGCCAGGGTGGCGCGGATCATGGTCAGGAACACCGGGTCGAATTCCATCACCGCCAGGCGCGTGGCCGGCAATGAGCCGCTGAAAATCAGCACGCCGATAAAGCCATTGACCCAGCCTTGGGTGCTGCGGTCGAGGGTGTTGAGGCGCGAGGTGCGTTCCATAAGGGCGTGCTCGAAAAGGATAAGTTGCGTTCGGCCATCCTAGGATTGAAGATTAAGACAATCAAAAAATTGTCATGGATACACCGCCTATGCCGCGCGCCCGCTACAAGTCGCTGGTCGACACCTTCGCCGAGAACATCCGCAGCGGCACACTGGCGCCCGGCACACGCCTGCCGACCCATCGACAACTGGCCGCCGACCACGGCCTGGCGCTGGTCACAGCCAGCCGCGTGTATACCGAGCTGGAAGCCATGGGCCTAGTCAGCGGTGAAACCGGGCGCGGCACGTTCGTGCGTGAGATCGCGTTACCGCCGGGGCAGGGCAGTGGGCAGATGACCGTCGGCACCGGCATGCTCGACCTCAATTTCAACTACCCGTCGCTGCCGGGCCAGGCCGACCTGTTGCGCACGGCCTTGCGCCAACTGGCGCTGTCGGGCGACCTGGAAGCGCTGCTGCGCTACCAGCCCCATGCCGGGCGCCTGCACGAGCGCGCGGCGGTGGCGCGGCACCTGTTGAGCCGAGGGTTGGCGGTCGAGGCCGAGCAGGTGCTGGTGGTCAGCGGCGCCCAACACGGGTTGGCGGTGACGATGATGGCAATGCTCAAGCCTGGCGACGTGGTTGCTGTTGATGCGCTGACCTATTCAGGCTTCAAGGTGCTGGCCGAAACCCTGTACCTGGAAATGGTCGCGATACCGGTCAGCGCCAGCGGGCCGGACCTGGACGCCCTGCAACGCCTGTGCAGCAAGCGCCCGGTGCGCGCGGTGTATAGCATTCCGACGCTGCACAACCCGTTGGGCTGGGTGATGAGCCTGGCGCAGCGCGAGCAATTGGTCGGGGTTGCCCGTCAGCACAACCTGATGATCATCGAGGATGCGGCCTACGCGTTTCTGGCCGCAGACGCGCCGCCGCCACTGGCGACTTTGGCGCCGGAGCGCACGGTGTACGTCGGCGGGTTTTCCAAAAGCGTTGCCACCGGTTTACGCGTTGGGTTTCTTGCGGCGCCGGCGGCGTGGGTAAAGAAGCTGGAGCGCACCATCATGGCCACCACCTGGAACGTGCCGGGGGTGATGAGCGCACTGGCCGTGGCCTGGATCGAAGACGGCACCGTCGCCCACTTGGAAGCGCAAAAGCGCCAGGACGCCCAGGCGCGACAAGCCCTGGCGGCGCAGGTGTTGGACGGCGTGAATTACATCAGCCATCCCTCGTCGTATTTTCTATGGTTGCCGCTGGGGGAAGATGCGCGGGCTGATCAGGTCGCCATGGCCTTGCAGCGGGAGGGTATTTCGGTGTCCACCGCCGAGCCGTTTGCCGTCTCGGCAACCGTGCCGCACGCGCTACGTTTGGCCTTGGGCTCGGTGGACATGCAGGCGTTGCGCGAAGCGCTGGTGAAGGTGCGCGAGGTGGTGCGCTGGTGAGCTGACGCCGGTCAGCTCACCGTCAGCCATCAGTATTTGTAAGCCTGACGCCCGATCAGCAGCCATTTGCCTTTTTGCTTCTGCCAGACCTGGAAGTTGTCGATGTCGGTTGGCGTGTCGACGCCGCTGTTCACCGCCAGCGCGTGAAAGTGGTTGCGCACCAGGGCCGTGTCGCCGTCGAGGGTGATGGTCTGGTTCTGCATTTCGAGGGTTTTGAAGGCGCTGGTATGGGTTTCAAGGTCCGCGATGAATTGCGCTTTGTTCTGCACCTTGCCGCTGGAGTGGCCGTAGGTGAGTTTGTCGGACGTCAAGGCGTGAAGCTGCTTGAGGTCCAGGTGCAGCATGGCTTGGGTCAGTTGGTCGACCGCTTGGGCCACATCCTTCTCGGCAGGGGCAGGCGCAGCTGCGACGTAGCCGGTGAACAGGCACAGAAAACCGATCAGCACTTTGACGTTTGGCATGGGTGTTTCCTTATTGTTGTTGGGGCGGATGCGACAATTTAAGTCGTCGTACAACCATGCAATATTTTCGCTGGGGAAGGAAAGTGAAATTTTGAAATATCTTGAAAAGATTGGCGGATTTACCGTTATAAGCAGTTAGGATTCTTGTACGACATCCCAACACTGCATGAATGCTCAAGCGTTTCTTCGTGCTGCTTCCTGCCCAACAAGCACCTCGCTATGCTACTGCCGAAAGCACACACTGCCCGAGAGACGAAATGGATTTTGACTGGCACAGCGACGCCATCACTCGCGCCACTCCCGTGACCCCACACTACAAAAATACCCAGAACGTACGCCGTTTCATGCTTGAACACTGTGGCCCAGCGTTCAAGTTCGACCGGCCATTCATGGCCTGGATTCGCAACGACATCCCCAAGACCCTGGGCGATGTGGTGGATGAATGGCAACGTCGACACGAGGAATCACGCCCATGACCCGCGATGAAAAATACCAGGCTGCGCAACAGCGCATCGGCTATCAACTGGACGAATTCAAAGTCGGCGGCAATTACACGCCGCTGGTTCGCGATGGCGACCACCTGTACATCAGCGGCCAGATCCCGCGCGTGGGCGACACGATTGTGCTGCCGGGCAAAGTCGGCGACAGCCTGACCCTGGCCCAGGCGCAAATCGCTGCGGGTATCAGCGCGCTGCGTTGCCTGGGTTTGCTCAAGCAGGCGCTGGGTTCGTTGGACCAGATCAAGGCAATCCCGCGCATCACCGTGTATGTGCGCAGTGCTGAGGATTTTGACCAGCAGAGCGAAGTGGCCAACGGCGCCTCGGACCTGCTGCACGAGATCCTCGGCAGCGCCGGGGTGCATACGCGGACCTCGGTGGGGGTGATGCAGTTGCCGAAGTCGGCAGCGGTCGAGGTCGACATGATTGCTGTGGCCCACGGCTGAGTCGTCGATGATCAGCCAGGGCCTGGAGGTACTGATTGATTACAGCGCCCACGTGGCGCCGGGCCTGTTGCTGTTTGGCCTGTGGTTCGCGCTCACGCCCAGGGCGCTGGGCGCGATGCGCATCCTGATCCTGCTGGCAGCCTTTGTATTGATGCGCGATGCGATGACGCCCTTGGGAATGTGGGCGCTCAGCAGCGACGTGCAGATCGCGTTCAGCGCCAATGCGTTCGTGTTGGCGACACTGGGCGGGCTCTCGGTGTTGCTGATCATGCTGCTGGCACGCCTGGCACCGGAGTTGTGGCGGCTGGTGCGCTGGTCTATCGGCAACCCGGTCGTTGGTGTGGCCGTTGGGCTTCTCGTGGGGTGTTTGATCGGCGTGCCGCTGCGGGTTTACCAAGGTATCGAGGCGACCGAGATTCACGGCTATTGGGTGTGGCTGCCGGGCATGGTGGTCTTGGCCTATGGCGCCAATGCCTTGGAAGAGGTGTTGTTTCGCGGGTTCTTGCAGGGCTACCTGGAGCAACAGGTGACGCCATTGCGTGCGGCGTTGATCAGCGGCGTGGCGTTTGCGGCGTGCCATGCTTTCCTGGCGTTGAGCGTCACCCAGCTAGGCTGGCCGGTGTTGCTGTTCACCCTGATCGAAGGGCTGGCCTGCGCACTGGTGCGCATGCGCTATGGCGTGCTGCCGGCGACCCTGGCCCACGGCACCGCCATCCTGCTGATCGCCGTGCCCTACCTGGCTTGAGGTGAAATGCAGTAAACCCTGTGGGAGCTGGCTTGCTCGCGAAAGCGGTGGGTCAGTCACCCGATGTATTGACTGACATGTCCTCTTCGCGAGCAAGCCCGCTCCCACATTTTTAACCGCATTTAGCCTGTCGCTGCTCACCGTGCTCTGCATGGCTTGAGGTGAAATGCAGTTAAAACTGTGGGAGCTGGCTTGCCTGCGAAAGCGGTCTGTCAGTGACAAATAGACTGGCTGACCCACCGCCATCGCAGGCGAGCCAGCTCCCACAGGTTGACCGGGTTTAGCCAGTTGCTGCTCGCCGTGCCCTGCATGGTTTGAGGTGAAATGCAGTTAAAACTGTGGGAGCTGGCTTGCCTGCGAAAGCGGTCTGTCAGTGACAAATAGACCGGCTGACCCACCGCCATCGCAGGCAAGCCAGCTCCCACAGGTTGACCGGGTTTAGCCAGTTGCTGCTCGCCGTGCCCTGCATGGTTTGAGGTGAAATGCAGTTAAAACTGTGGGAGCTGGCTTGCCTGCGAAAGCGGCCTGTCAGTGACAAATAGACTGGCTGACCCACCGCCATCGCAGGCGAGCCAGCTCCCACAGGTTGACCGGGTTTAGCCAGTTGCTGCTCGCTGCGGCCCTGCATGGGTTGAAGTGAAATGCCGTTAAAAATGTGGGAGCTGGCTTGCCTGCGAAAGCGGTCTGTCAGTGACAAATAGACTGGCTGACCCACCGCCATCGCAGGCGAGCCAGCTCCCACAGGTTGTCCGTGGTTTGAGGTGATATGCAGTTAAAAATGTGGGAGCGGGCTTGCTCGCGAAAGCGGTCGGTCAGTCACCCAATGTATTGACTGACACACTGCCTTCGCGAGCGAACCCGCTCCCACAATTGAACGGCGTTTAGCCTGCTGCCAACGGTGGCGTACGTGGCGGGATCAGGCGTTTGCTGCCGGTGGCTTCATACGCCGCGGCAAAGCGCAGCAGCGCTGAGTCGTCATAAGCACGCCCGGCGAAGGTCAGCCCCACCGGCATGCCGATGTCGGCCATCACGCCCATCGGCACGGTGACGGTGGGCACGCCCAGGTGGCGAATCGCGAGGTTGCCGTTGGCCACCCAGACGCCGTTGCTCCAGGCAATATCGGCGGACGCTTCGTTGACATCGGCATCGGCCGGCCCCACATCGGCCACGGTCGGGAACAACACCGCATCCAGCCCCAGCGCGTCCATCCAGTCTTCCAGGTCGATGCGCCGGGTTTGCTCCAGGCCGCGCAGGCCGTCCGGCACGCTGCTGATTTCGTTCCACGGCGTAATGCCGCGCTCGGCCATGCGCACGTATTCGTCCATGCCAGCGGCCAGGTCGTCTTCACGGTTGGGCAGGGTGCCGGGGTCGTGCGGGAAGATTTTCGGCCCGTCGACATCCGCCAGGCGGTTCAGCGCCGGGTCGTCATTGGCGCGCAGGAAATCATCGAATGCCCAGGCCGACAGTTCCCACAACTCGTCGTGCAAAAACTGCTTGGAGACCAAGCCACGGGTAAACACCGTCGGCGCGCCAGGACGGTCGCCTTCGCAGTTGGAGACCAGTGGGAAGTCCACCTCGATCACTTCGGCGCCGGCCGCTTCCAGCGCTTGGCGCGCGGCGTGCCATAGGTCGATAACGCTGGCGCGGGTGTTGATTTTTTGCCCGGTCGGCCCGCCGATCCCGGGTTTTTCGCTGGTGCCGGCCTCGGGGTCGGCATTGATGTACATGCGCGGTACGCCGAAGCGTTTGCCGGCGAGGGCTGCGCTGCTGACGGCCAACTCAGCATAGGACGCCGGGCGCACCGAGGCCACGCTCGGGATCGGCACCCACGGCTGCAGGCGCCACAGGTCGCCGCGCGGGTTGGGGTCTTCAGCGACCACCACGTCGAGTACTTCGAGCAAGTCGGCCATGGTGCGCGCATAGGGCACCACCACGTCCATGGTCGGCGTTAACGGCCAGTTGCCGCGCACCGAAATCACCCCGCGCGATGGTGTGTAGGCGCACAAGCCGTTGTTGGATGCCGGGCCGCGCCCGCTCGACCAGGTTTCTTCGGCCAGGCCAAAGGCGGCGAAGCTGGCCGCCGTGGCCGTGCCCGCACCGTTGGACGAGCCCGAGGCGAACGGTGCGGTGAGGTAGTCGGCGTTATACGGGCTTTCTGCGCGGCCATATACGCCGCGCTGCATCCCGCCGTTAGCCATCGGCGGCATGTTGGTCTTGCCCAGGCAAATGGCACCGCCCGCGCGCAAGCGTTCAATGGTGAAGGCGTCGCGCTGCGCGACCAGCTTGGCAAAGGCCGGGCTGCCCGAGGCTGCCGTCAGGCCCTTGACCAGGTAACTGTCTTTGGCGGTGTAAGGAATGCCGTCCAATGGCCCCAAGGTTTCGCCCTTGGCCCGGCGCGCATCGGAGGCCTGGGCTTCTTCAAGGGCGTGCGGGTTGCGCACCACCACGGCGTTCAGCGCGGTCGCGGTCTGCGGCCCGTCATAGGCCTCGATACGCGCCAGGTAAGCCTGGACCAGTTCTACGGCAGTGGTCTGGCCGCTTTCAAGCGCCGCGCGCAGTTGGGCAATGGAGACTTCGGTAACTTGCATCAGGTTTTTTTCGCCGCCTTCAAGTGGGAGGTATGGCGGCAGTCTACGTACAGATATTTCACAAAACCAGCGCGGCATAATCCGCATAGGCGGCGCGCATCACTTGCCACGTGGGCGCGTCAGCCGGAATCAGATGTTCGATGCGCAGCGAGGTGAGGGTGATGTCCTGGGGCATGCCGAAGGTGGTGAAGGTCGACAGGAAGCTCAGCTCACCGCGCGTAGAGCGGATGCGCGTCAGCACCAGTGGCGGCATTGCATCGGGCAGTTCGGTGCTGCTCGGCACGGGCAAGCGCGCCAGTAACTGGGCCAAGGCCGGATTGCCCAGCGCCTCACGGGTTGCGCGTTGCCAGGCGACGGTACGGATCTCCTCGGCGTTGATCAGGTGGTCGCCCAGGCCGCCTGCTTGCAGCAGCGTGGTCAGCAGGTTCAGTCCGTCGGCGGCATTCGGCTCAATCCCGACCAACTCGAACAGCACGCCGGTACTGGCATTGGCCGCGAGCACTTGCCATTCGCTGCCGAGCAAAATCGCCGGGGCCGGGTTATTGGCATGCAGCACATGGCTGACGGCTTCACGTATGGCGGCCATGGGCGGGTCGGCGAGTGGCGTGGCGGTGTAACGCGGCGCGTAACCGGCCGCGAGAAACACTTGGTTGCACTGCTCCAGCGGGGCTTCCAGCGCCGTCAGCAAATTATGCAAGGTGCCCGGGCTCGGCTTGGCGCGGCCGGTTTCGAGGCAACTGAGGTGGCGCTGGGAAACACCGGTTATCAACGCCAGGTCCAGCTGGCTGAGCTTGGCGTGTCGACGCAATTGGCGCAGGTGCCGGCCGGCAGTTGAAGGGGTGTCCATGGCCTGATCATGACCTCCGAGGTCATTGCGAGAGGCGCCACCTTATCACTATGTTGAGCCTCGATCATTTCAAGGAAGGCACCATGCGCAGACCCTATTTCGCCCTGGCCGGTTTGCTGGGATTTTCGTTTTACACCTTGGCTACGCTGCTCACGGCCGAACAATCACTGGTGGCGTTTGGGCGCGAATTGATGTCGCGGCCGGACACCGCGCAGGTGGTCATCGACCTGTACCTGATGGCGGCGCTGGCGTGTGTGTGGATGTATCGGGATGCGCGCGGGCGAGGGCGGTCGGTGGGTTCGCTGGTGCCGTATTTTTTGCTGACGGCGGTGTTTGTGTCGGTGGGGCCGTTGCTTTATATCGTGGTGAATGGGTTTTCACGCCGTCGCCACTAAACCTGTGGCAAGCCCTAATGCCGTTCAGTTAAGCAAACGCAATGCTTAAAACAGCGAAGATCAAATGTGGGAGCGGGCTTGCCCGCGAAGACGTCGGCCCAGCAAACATTGATAGTGACTGACCCACCGCTTTCGCGGGCAAGCCCGCTCCCACAGGAACCCATTAGCCTTACGAACCGGCTCCCGTTCGGTCCACCAACCGAATACTGTCACGCCCGCCGCGCTTGGTTTCATAGAGCGTGGTGTCGCCCTGTTCGATCAATGCCGTGAGGTTCTCCGGTGGTTGGTCGAACAGGTTTGCACCGATGCTCAAGGTCACCGGCGCCGGGGTGGTGAAAGTCGTAGATGTCGTTTGCTGGAACTGCTCGCGCAAACAGCTGCCCAGTTCGACAATCTGCTGCGTCGAAGCCTTGTTCAGCAGGATCACAAACTCATCCCCGCCCAGGCGTGCCGCCAATGCACCTCTGGGCACCACCGCGCGGATCATCTCGCTCAAGGCGATCAGCAAGCGGTCGCCGGCGCTGTGGCCGTAGAGGTCGTTGACCAGTTTGAAATTGTCGATGTCGATCAATAGCAAGGCGCCCGGTTGTGCGGGCGATACCTGGGCCAACAGCGGCGGCGCACGTAAATCGAGGGCGCGACGGTTGTACAGCGCTGTTAGCGGGTCGCGGGCCGCCAGGCGGGCGATTTGTTGTTCACGCCGATAGCGTTCCGAGCCGGTCATCGACAAGGCGATCAGCATGATCGCCATGGCACCTTCCACCAGGGAGATTTGGATGATTTCGCCCTTGAACGCGGCGAGGTCGATCAGCGTGCCGGGGATCAGCACCGACAGCGCCTTGGCCACGTAGAACGCGCCGTGCAGCAGCAACACATAGCGCAACTGCACGGCGCCTATGCTCAGGGATTTGCCGTGGGGGCGCAGCAGGAAGCTGGCGCGTAGGGTCGGCAGCGCCACCAGCAGCGATTGCACGGCCAGCATGGCTTTGGACCACGACAGGTCGATTGGCAACGCGAGCATGCCGAGCCAGATGATCAGCAACAGCAGCCATAGCCGCGACAGGCGCACCTGGGTAAAGCGTGCCACGCCGAGCAAAAACAGGAAGTGCGCGGTCACCAGCAGGCCGTTGGCGAACCAGATACCGATCATCAACAGGCCGCTGCCGCGCAGCAACGCCAGGGTGGAACCGAGGCTGATGGTCGCAAAGCCAGCGGCCCAGAACAGCAGCGATGGCTCGCGCACGCTGCGCCACTCAACGGCCAGGTACAGGGCCGCGGCCGCTGCGAGCGCAATGCTCAGGGTCAAAATCGTAGGAGGGTCGAGCGTCATGTCGTGCCGGGTCTGCCTGGGTGTGCGCTTAAAGTCGGGATTGTAAGCGCACACGCAGGTTTTTCAGAGCATTCCGTGTAGTAGCACACGGCCAGCCGATGATCGGCGGGTCAGACGCCTTTGGTTGAAGGCAGCAAGATCGTGAGGATGCCCGCCAGCGGCAGGAACGAGCAGATCTTGTAGACGTACTCGATGCCATGGTTGTCGGCAAGCAAGCCCAGCAGCGCGGCGCCAATGCCACTGAAACCGAACATCAGGCCGAAAAAGATGCCGGCGATCATCCCCACATTGCCCGGCACCAGTTCCTGGGCGAACACCACGATGGCCGAGAAGGCCGAGGCGATGACGAAGCCGATCACCACACTGAGCACGGCGGTCCAGAACAGGTCGACGTAGGGCAGGGCCAGGGTGAACGGCGCGGCGCCGAGGATCGAGAACCAGATGACTTTCTTGCGGCCGATCTTGTCGCCGATCGGGCCACCGGCGAAGGTGCCGACGGCCACCGCACCGAGGAACAGGAACAGGTACATCTGCGAGCTGGCCACCGACAGGTGGAATTTCTCGATCAGGTAAAAGGTGAAGTAGCTGGTCAGGCTGGTCATGTAGAAGTATTTGGTAAACACCAACAGCGCCAGCACTACCAGGGCAAACGTCACGCGGCCTTTGGACAAGCCGTGGGTGGCCTTGCCGCCTTGCTTGAGCTTGAACAGGTTAAGGTGGTGGCGGTACCAGCGGCTCAGGCCGTACAGCACCAAAATGGCGAACACGGCGAACAGCCCGAACCAGGCGATATGGGTTTGGCCGTAAGGAATGATGATTGCCGCCGCCAGCAATGGGCCGAAGGCGCTGCCGGTGTTGCCGCCGACCTGGAACGTCGATTGCGCCAGGCCGTAGCGGCCGCCGGAGGCCAGGCGCGCCACGCGCGAGGTTTCCGGGTGGAAGGTCGAGGAACCGACGCCGACCAGTGCCGCCGCCAGCAGGATCGCCGGGAAGCTGCCGACAAACGCCAGCATCAGAATGCCGATCAAGGTGCACACCATGCCGGCCGGCAGCAGCCACGGCTTGGGATGGCGGTCGGTGTGGTAGCCGATCCAGGGTTGCAGCAGGGACGCGGTCAGTTGAAAGGTCAGGGTGATCAGGCCGACCTGGGTGAAGCTCAGCCCGTAGTTGGTCTTGAGCATCGGGTACACCGACGGCAGCACGGCCTGGATCAGGTCATTGATCATGTGCGCCAGGGCGCAGGCGCCGAGAACGCGCATGACCAAGGGGCTTATTTGCGGTGTGGCGGTTGCAGCGGCAGGTGACGCGGTCAGGCTCGACATGCAGGCATTCCATACAGGGCAGCGAACAGGGGCAGCGAGTACTTAAGCTCGCCGTCCGTTTCTAAATGTTGCGGTGTTTATGCTAGGTTTGCTGCAAATGCCTGTCTCGCGAAATTCGGGCGCCAACTGTTGCAAAAAGGGCGAAATCATCAAACCACTGGATGTATTTCTGCGGGAGATCGACGAAGGCGACTGGTCTGTGATCAGTTCCGCCACCGATTATCCCGAAAATTGGGTGATCCCCGAGCACAGCCACGAGAAGCATCAACTGCTGTATGCGGTTGAAGGCGTGATGGTGGTGTACTCGGCGCTGAACCAATGGACGGTGCCGCCCAATCGCGGCTTCTGGATGCCCTGCGGGCAAGTGCATTCGCTGCGCTGCGTCGGCACCTTGAAAATGCGCAGCGTATTTGTGCGCCCGGAGCGCTTTCCCAACCTGCCCACCGAGCCCAAGACCGTCAGCGTCTCGCCGCTGCTGAGCGAGTTGATCAAGGCTTCGGTCAGCTTGAAACCGCCGTACGCCGAGGATTCGCGTGACGCGCGGATCATGCACCTGATCCTCGATGAGTTGGCGATTCTGCCCGCGTTACCGCTGTCGCTGCCCCAGCCTGCGGACCTGCGCATCAACCGTATTTGCCAGGCGCTGCAACACGAGCCGGGGGATGCTTCGACAGTGGCGGATTGGAGTGAACGGCTGGCCCTGGACCAGAAAACCATCCAGCGCCTGTTCCGCAAGGAAACCGGCCTGACCTTCGGCCAGTGGCGCCAGCAGGCGCGCTTGCTGTTGGCGCTGGAGCGCATTGCGGTGGGGGAGAAGATCATCGATGTGGCCATCGAGTTGGGCTATGAAAGCCCGAGCGCCTTTACCAGCATGTTCAAGAAGCAATTTGGCAAGACGCCAAGTCAGTTTTTCCGCTAGGGCTACTGCTCAGCCGAGGTCAGGTTCGCGTAAAAAATACAGCCAATCAGCCGCGCAAACAGGCTCAAGGTTTCCGGCAAGTTGGGGTCGTCAAACAACATCGCTCGCGAATCCAGCGCACACAGCGCGCCGAACAGGCGGCCATCGGGCAGGAAGATCGGCGCGCCGGCGTAGCTTTCGATGGCGTATTGCTTGACCACCGGGCGCGTGGCGAAGCGGCCGTTCTGGCTGATTTGCGGAATAAACAGGGTCTGCGGATTGACGCAGAACTCACTGCACAGGGTGGTTTCCAGGTCGAGTACGTCATCGACATGAATGCCCATGTTGAGCGGGTCGTGCGCGGAGCACACCACCCATTCCAGGTCGGTGAATTTGGCGATGCCGGCAAAGCGCATGCCGGTCAGGCGGGTAACCAGTTGCAGGATGCTGGTAGTGGCTTCGATTTCGGCGATGGCAGCGCGCTCATCGGCGCTGAGTAACGAATGGGCTGCGGTGACGCTTGGAAGCATGCTTGAGCACTCCAATGGCGTGGCGGCCTGGGGGCCACCACGCATGGTCAGGTGTTAGTTAATACGTGGATGCTGTTGCACCAGGTTCTGGCGCTTGGCTTCGAGCGCGGCAATTTCGGCGTCGATGTCTTCGATCTTCTGCTCAATATTGTCGTGGTGCTCTTGCAGGATTTCCTTGGCTTCTTCCATGTCCGAAGCGGCCGGCGCCGCGCCGCGCAGGGGCTTGTTGGCAGTTTCCTTCATCGTCAGGCCGGTGACAAGGCCGACCACGGCAAACACCATCAAGTAGTAGGCGGGCATGTACAGGTTGTTGGTGCTTTCCACCAGCCAGGCCACGGCGGTCGGGGTAACGCCGGCGATCAATACCGAGACGTTGAACGCACTGGCCAGCGCGCTGTAGCGCAAGTGCGTGGGGAACATCGCCGGCAGTGTCGAGGCCATTACGCCGATAAAGAAGTTAAGGACCACGGCCAGGATCAGCAAGCCTGCGAAGATCAGGCCGATCTTGCCGCTGGTGATCAGCATGAACGCCGGGATCGACAGAAACAGCAGGCCGACGCTACCAGCGATGATGAAGGGCTTGCGGCCGATCTTGTCGCTGACAAAGCCAATGAACGGCTGCACGAACAGCATGCCGACCATGATTGCGATGATGATCAGCACGCCGCTGTTTTCTTTGTAATGCAGGTTATGCGACAGGTAGCTCGGCATATACGTGAGCAGCATGTAGTACGTCACGTTGGTAGCCGCGACGATGCCGATGCAGGTCAGCAGGCTACGCCAGTGCTTGGTGGCGACTTCCTTGAACGACACTTTGGGGCCGTGGGTCAGGCCCTGGCGGTCGCCTTGTTCGAGTTTGTCCATGTGCTGCTGGAAGGCTGGGGTTTCTTCCAGCGCGTGACGCAGATAAAGGCCGATGATGCCCAGGGGCAGGGCGAGGAAGAACGGCAGGCGCCAGCCCCACGCTTCGAAATCGGCTTCACCCAATATCGTTGAGATCAGCACCACCACACCCGCGCCGAGCACGAAGCCGGCGATGGAGCCGAAGTCCAGCCAACTGCCGAGGAACCCGCGTTTGCGGTCTGGCGCATATTCGGCGACGAAGATCGAGGCGCCGGTGTATTCACCGCCCACCGAGAACCCTTGGGCCATTTTGCACAGCAACAGCAGGATCGGCGCCCAGATGCCAATCGAGGCATAGCCGGGAATCAGGCCGATGGCGAAGGTGCTCAGGGACATGATCACAATGGTTGCAGCAAGGACCTTCTGCCGCCCGTATTTGTCGCCCAGGGCGCCGAAGAACAGGCCGCCCAATGGGCGAATCAGGAACGGCACGGAGAAAGTACCCAAGGCAGCGATCATTTGTACGCTGGGCGAGGCGTCGGGGAAGAACACCTTGCCGAGTACATAGGCGACAAACCCGTAGACGCCGAAGTCGAACCATTCCATGGCGTTACCCAGGGCAGCGGCGGTGATCGCCTTGCGCACCTTGGTATCGTCGACGATGGTGATGTCTTTCAAACCGATGGGTTTGACACTTTTCTTACGTATTTTCATGCGGGCCACTCTAAAACAGAACAGGGGAGGTGCCATCGTTGCGATGGCACCGCTCTGTCAGTTCAGATACAAGAGGACATCAAATAATTCACCACTATTTGCGTTTTTTTGCAGATGTATTGAACTTCGTGGCTTTACGAGGGAATTATCCGAATGCCAGCCGCCACCTCACGCCTGACCTACCGCAAGCCCGAAGCCCGCGACGTGCAGCGATTGTTCGCGATCTTCGGCGACCCGCAGACTAACCTGTTCAATCCCAACGGCCCGATGGCCAGCCTGGCCGACGCCCAACGCTTGCTCGACCACTGGCTCGAACAATGGGCCACTCAAGGCTACGGCTGGTGGGCGGTTGCCCGCAGCGAGCAGCCTGAGCGCATCATCGGCTTTGGCGGCGTGGCGCCGCTTAATTACCTGACCGAGCGCCGTATCAACCTGGGTTATCGCTTTGCTGTCGAGGCCTGGGGGCAGGGCTTCGCCACGCAGCTTGGCCGTGATGCGCTGGCGCAGGCGTTCGGACCGCTGCGCCTGCCGGCTGTGTTCGGGTTGGTGCGCCCGGATCACGCCGCGTCGATTCGTGTGCTGGAAAAGCTCGGCATGCAGCCTTTCGGCGTGCTCGACGATGTGCCGGGCCAGGCGCCTAGCCTGGTATTACGGATTTGTCATCCTACAACTGCCGTTGATTGAGCCGGTCTATACCGGCCTGACACCTCAATAAACCGCAATCTTTGCGATTGACACCGCCCAGACAGCCCGCTATAAAAGTCACAGTTGTACGACGACATATGACGTTACGTATGTCCTACCTAACAAAAATAAAAAGTGATGCCATGAATTTGAATGAGCCCCTCAACGCCCATCGCGTCGGCACGGCCGTCGGCAACTATCGCTGGACCATCTGCGCGATGTTGTTCTTCGCCACCACCGTCAACTACCTCGACCGCCAAGTCCTCAGCCTTTTAGCGCCGCAACTGTCGACGCAATTTGGCTGGAGCAACACCGACTACGCCAACATTGCGGCGGTCTTCCAGTTTGTTTATGCGATTTCGATGCTGTTTGCCGGACGCTTTGTCGACAAGATCGGCACCAAAGCCGCCTACGTGATAGCGATTGGCATCTGGTCTTCGGGCGCCATCATGCATGCGTTCTCGGTGCCGATGGGCGAGGGCATTGCAGCGGTCAGCACGGCTATCGGCCTGGCGGTGATTCCGGTATCGATTGCCGGTTTCATGCTGTCACGCGCCGTGCTGGCGATTGGCGAGGCGGGCAACTTCCCCATCGCGATCAAGGCCACCGCCGAATACTTCCCGAAAAAAGAACGCTCCCTGGCCACCGGTATTTTCAACTCCGGCGCCAACGTCGGCGCGATCCTGGCGCCGATCTGTGTGCCGTTGATTGCCGGGATTTGGGGCTGGGAAGCCGCCTTTATTGTCATCGGCGCGCTGGGTTTTGTATGGGTGGCGGTGTGGGCGGCGGTTTACGAAAAACCGGAGCAGCAAAAACGCCTGTCGGCCGCAGAGCTGGCTTACATCCGCAGCGACCAGACCGTGCAGCCGTTCACACCGGAACCTGTCGGTACAGCGCCGAAGAAAGTCTCGTGGTTCAAGTTGCTGACTTACCGCCAGACCTGGGCGTTTGCCTTCGGCAAGTTCATGACCGACGGCGTGTGGTGGTTCTTCCTGTTCTGGCTGCCCACCTACTTATCGGCGCAATACGGCATGAAAGGCGCCGATATCGTGATGCCGCTGGCCGTGCTCTACAGCATGACCATGGTCGGCAGTATTGGCGGCGGCTGGTTCCCCAGCTACTTCATGGCCCGCGGCGATGCACCGTATGACGGCCGCATGAAAGCCATGCTGGTGATCGCGCTGTTCCCGCTGGTGGTGTTGCTGGCCCAGCCTTTCGGCTACCTGAGCTTCTGGGTGCCGGTGCTGTTGATCGGCGTGGGGGCCTCGGCGCACCAGGCGTGGTCGTGCAACATCTTTACCACCGTTTCCGACATGTTCCCGCAAAAAACCGTGGCCTCGGTGGTCGGCATTGGCGGCATGGCGGGTGGCTTGGGTGGTGTGGTGATGACCAAGATTGGCGGTTGGGTGTTCGACTACTACAAGTCCATCAACGACATCCACACCGGCTACATGATCATGTTCGCAATCTGTGCCCTGGCTTACCTGGTGGCGTGGAGTGTGATGAAGGCGCTGGTGCCGCGTCATAAGGAAATCACTGATCTGTAAGGCAGACACAAACCTCAAATCCACCCAGTTCAAATGTGGGAGCCGGGCTTGCCCGCGATGCAGGCACCGCGGTGTGACTGACACACCGAGGTGACACTATCGCGGGCAAGCCCGGCTCCCACAAAGCCCGTCCACAGGGCGAATGCCTTACAGCTCTCGCGCCCAGGTTTCACTCACCAGCGATTTGCCGAAACTGACCGTGGCCTCTTCATCAACCAGGTTGAACCCGGCCTTCTGATACAGCCTGCGCGCGTCGGTCAGCGCGTCCACCGTCCACAGCAACATGCTTTTGTACCCTGCATGGCGTGCAAAGCGCAGGCATTCGTCCACCAGACGTTGGCCGATGCCCATGCCGCGCGCACTGGCGTCTACATACAGCATGCGCAGCTTCGCCGTGGTTTCGTCATGGCGCACCACGAACACCGAACCCACCACTTCGCCGTCTTTTTCCGCGATCCAGCAACGCTCGCTGGCAGGGTCAAACTCGCGCAGGTACTTGGCGACAATCTCCGACACCAGCGCTTCAAACTCCCAGTTCCAGTTGTATTCGCGGGCATACAGCGCCGATTGCTGCTGCACCACCAGGCCCATATCGCCCGGTTGCGGGTCGCGCAGCAAGTAACTTGGCGTGCGGCCTTGCAACAGTGTCTGGATACGCTGCATGGCGGCCGTCAATTGCTGTTGCTGCGACTCGGGCAGGGCCTGCAACAAGGCGATGACTTCCTGTTGGGTCTGGTTTTCCAGCGGTGCGAGCACGGCGCGGCCGACGTCGCTGAGGTGCAGTTGCACGGCGCGCGCGTCGGTGACAGAGCGGACTTTCTGGATCAAGCCTTTCTTTTCAAACCCGCTGATCAGCCGGCTCAGGTAACCCGCATCGAGGCCGAGCATCTGGCACAGGTCGGCGCTGGTCAGGTCGCCACGCGAGGAGAGTTCGTACATCACACGGATTTCGGTGAGGGAGAAGTCGCTTTGCAGCAGGTGTTCCTGCAGCACACCGATCTGGTGCGTGTAGAAACGGTTGAAACCGCGAATGATCGCGGCGCGTTCGACAAGGGTCGTAGACATGATGATGCTCGGTTGGTTGCCTGAAGCAATTATATTGTTGCTTCAGGCAACCAAGTCAAACACTTTGTTCAGCGGTTACGCGTCACCCGCCAAACGGTGTTGGCCAGGTCATCGGCGATGATCAGCGCACCTTTCGGGTCCACGGTCACACCCACCGGGCGCCCGCGGGTCTTGCCGTCATCGCCGCGAAAGCCAGTGGCGAAGTCGATGGGTTCACCGGACGGCTTACCGTTACTGAATGGCACGAAGATCACTTTGTAGCCTACCGGGTTGTCGCGGTTCCAGCTGCCGTGCTCGCCGACAAATACGCCGTCGGCGAATTTTTCACCCATGGCAGGGATGGAAAAATCCACGCCCAGCGCTGCAACGTGGGAGCCCAGGCTGTAATCCGGCTTGATCGCCTCGGCGACTTTTGCCGGGTTCTGCGGTTGCGCGCGCGGGTCGACGTTCTGGCCCCAGTAGCTGTAGGGCCAGCCATAGAAGGCGCCTTCACGCACCGAGGTCAGGTAGTCCGGCACCAGGTCCGGGCCGAGTTCATCGCGCTCGTTGGCCACCGCCCACAATTGCCCGGAGCCCGGCTGAATGGTCAGTGCGGTCGGGTTACGAATGCCGGTGGCGTAGGGTTTGTGCGCGCCCGTGGCGGCGTCGATCTGCCAGACCATTGCCCGGTCGATTTCCACTTCCATGCCGCGCTCGGTGATGTTGCTGTTGGAGCCGATGCCCACGTAGAGCTGGCGCCCGTCCTCGCTCACGGCCAGGGACTTGGTCCAGTGGTGGTTGATCTGCGCCGGCAGGTCGGTGATTTTGGTCGGCGGGCCGCTGGCCTTGGTCTGGCCGTCGGCATAGTCGAAGCGCACCAGCGCGTCCTGGTTGGCGACGTAGAGTTTGCCGTCGGCGAACGCCAGGCCGTAAGGCGCATTGAGGTTGTCGGCGAACACGGTTTTCAGTTCATAGGTGCCGTCACCGTCGGCATCGCGCAGCAGGGTCAGGCGGTTGCCGCCCTTGACCTGAGTGTTGCCCTTGGCCTTGATCACGCTGGCAATCACGTCCTTGGGCTTGAGCTTGGCCGCGCTGCCGCCCCGGCCTTCGGCAACCAGGATGTCGCCGTTGGGCAATACCAGGGTTTGGCGCGGGATCGCCAAATCGGTGGCGATGGCGGTGACGCTATAGCCTTCGGGCACCTTGGGTTTTTGCGCGCCCCAGGGCGTGGGTTCGGCAATTTTCATGCTCGGCAACAGGCTGCTTTGTTGCTCGGGCAATTTCGGATCAGGGCCACGGGCCTGGGTCTTGTCGCCTTCGCCACCGCAGGCAGCCAGCAACAGGGCGGTGCTGAGCAGGGTCAGTGTGTGGGACGTTTTCATTTGGCACCTCCGGTGCGCAGGCCGGTCCAGGTGGCGGCGAGCGTCAACACCGTGACGATCACCGACAGCACCAGGCCGGCAGGCATGGCGGCGTATGCGTCCTTGGCATGCTGGAAGGCATTGATCAGGCCCAGTACCCAGGTGGCCAACAGCAGCAGCACATACACAACCGGTTGACCTGCTTTACGCTCGGCGCGCAGCAGATTGACCAGCGCAAACAAAAACGCGAAACCCGCGAACACCAAGGCACCGGCGATCAGCCACGAGGCGAAGTTGGCCCATTGAATCTGGTAGGTCTGGGTGTAGGCGATGTCGCTGAGCAGGGCGCCGAGAAACAGCGGCACCGTGCCTGCCAATAAGGTCGCATGCAGCGGCCCCGGCGTTGACCTGCTATAGACGGGAAGGGTAGTCATGTTGATGGCGGCTCCTTGTTGTACAACGCCCCTGGGGTCGGGGCAGCGCATAGGAGAGGAGCGCAGCGTTTGTCAGAAAGTTCAGGGTATTTCGTGTCGAAATATTATGAACCCACTGGGTAGGCCTGGGCCTAACGCCGTATCATCCAACCCTTTGTCCCCGCCAGGCAGTGTTATGACCCACCCGCGCATCGGCTTCGTCTGCCAATACAAGCATTCCGACCGTCAACTCTCGGCCAGCGCCTTGAAGTTGATTGAAGGCCCGTTCAACCCGCGCACCACGACGTTGCGTTGGCTCGAAGGCGTGGCGCCGTCTGTGGCCCGCGACAAGCTGGTGGAAATCGTCACGCATAATCTGGCGGCGCAATTGCGCTTGCTGGCCTACGTCGCCGAGCTGCCGCCGACCTTGCGCATGCTGCGCTTGAGCAGTGACTTGCTGCCGTTCTACAGCCACCCGAAAGTCGCGGACGTGTACAAAGACCCGGCAATCGAACGCCAGTTGATCGAGGGCTTTGCGGCCATCGGCGACTTCGCGCGCGCCTCGGACATTCGCCTGTCATTCCACCCAGGCCAATACTGCGTACTGGGCTCGGAAAACCCCGGCGTGGTGGAAAACAGTGTGGCCGAGTTCGAATACCACGCCGACATGATTCGCATGATGGGCTACGGCCGACGCTTCCAGGACCTCAAGTGCAACGTGCACATTGCTGGCCGCCTGGGCGTTGAAGGGACCCGCTCGGTGTGGTCGCGCTTGTCCGAAGTGGCGCGCAATTGCATCACCTTCGAGAACGACGAAAAGACCTACGGCCTCGACCATTGCCTGCAAGTCGCCGACCTGGCGCCGGTGGTGCTGGACATCCACCACTGCTGGATCCACGAAGACCAGTACATCGACCCCGATTCGCCACGGGTCGCCCGCGTGATCGACAGCTGGCGCGGCGTGCGCCCCACGATGCATTACTCCCAGCCCCAGGAGAGCCTGCAAGCGCTGGGTTTCGACGCCGAGCACAAACTGGAGATGGACGCGCTGTTGAAGGTGGTCTCCAAACGCGACCTGTACGCCCACAGCGCGCAGATGTGGAACCGCTGGACCAACGATTACGCCCTGCAGTTTCTCGACCGTTTCGACATCATGCTTGAAGCCAAGGACAAGAACGTCGCGGCGCTGGCGTTTTATGAGTATTGGCAACATCGTTCGGCGTAAAAAATGGCATGCTTGACGGCCCGATATAAGGACCCGTGCCATGCCAACCCTGCACCTGCTGTGCGGCAAGATTGCCTCCGGCAAATCCACCCTGGCTAACACCCTGGCCGCCGAGCACGCCGCCGTCGTGCTCAGCGAAGACCACTGGCTCGCGCAGCTGTATCCTGCCGAGATCCAGTCGATTGCCGATTACCTGCGCTGCGCCCAGCGTGTTCGCGGGGTGTTGGGGCCGCTGGTGATCAACCTGCTGCAATCGGGCGTCAATGTGGTGCTGGACGTTCCCGCCAACACACGGGCCAATCGCGAATGGCTGCTCGGCCTGGCGCACGCCGCGCAGGTGCCGCACTGCCTGCATTACCTCGAACTGGACGATGCCACCTGCCGCGCGCGCCTGCATGCACGCAATGCCCAAGGCGAGCATGATTTCGCCGCCACCGATGCCGAATTCGAGCTGATCACCCGGCACTTCAGTGTGCCGAGTGAGGCCGAGGGCCTGGTGATTAAGGTGCATCGCCCATGAGCACCGTTCAAGGTCTGGATGCAAACGGCTGTGTGTTGACGGTTGGCGATGTGCCCCTGCAGCCTGAGTTTCAGCCGGTGCTGACCGACGTGTGTACCACGCTTGCGCAGGCCGGTTTGGGGCTGCACAGCCTTTATCTGTATGGCAGCGTCGCCAGGGGCGACGCGATCCCGGCTGAGTCGGACCTGGACCTCACGCTGGTATTCAGTGAACCGCCAGATTCGCACGTGCTGGAGCGATTGGAGCAGCTTCGCCAGGCATTGGAACAACGGCATTCTACGGTGAGCAAAATCGACTTCGATATCGGCCACAGCGCCGAGGTGCTGGCCGCTGAAAACCACAATCGCTGGGGCTTCTGGCTCAAGCATCATTGCCGGTGCGTGTGGGGCGAGGACCTTTCACTGCGCCTGGAACCGTTTCGGCCGTCGCGTGAGATCGCCTTGGCGCTCAATGCCGACTTTGAACCCGTGCTCACGGCCTATCTCACACGTATCGAGCAAGCCGGCACCGAACAGCAACGCCATCGCCTGCAACGCGAAGCGGCACGCAAGCTGATTCGGGCGACGCACACTCTGCGCACAGCAGACGCCGCAGGCTGGCCCCACAGCCTTGAAGAACACGTCGCGTTGTTCGTGCAGCAGTACCCGACGATGCGCATCCAGATTGCCTACTTCCTGTTTGAAGCGCGCAACCCGAGTGCCGAACGCGAGGCCTTTTGCACGCGGCTGCAGGCCTTTGTCAGCTGGATGGTTTCACAGCAGGCATAGTTTGGATCGACCAAAGAGGACTATGCGCCACAAGGTACGCGCCGGCGCGGTGCACGGGATATTCCAGTCGATGGTCGAGCTGTCCGACCATGGCGACCTGATGGGCAAGTTCCTCGGCCTGCCGTGCCCGAAATTGCCGCGTGCGGGCACTTACCGTGGCAACAGATCGCGAATTTCCACGGACGTGTGCGTCAGGACTTGAAGCGCCCCACCAAACCGTTCAACTCATTCGACAAATTGGCCAACCGCCCCGAGTCATCCTGCGCAGAATTGGCCAGGCTTTCCACCAGCCGCGCCTCGTCATAGATCTGCTGGATATGCCGGTTGATCTCTTCGGCGACGCTGTGTTGTTCCTCGGCGGCGGCTGAAATCTGCAGGTTCTGGTCGCGGATTTCATTCACCGACAACTGGATGCCTTCGAAGCTGTCCCGCGCGTTTTCGATGGATGAAACGCTCGCGCGGGACAGGTCCAGGCAACTGCTCATCTTCTGCGTGACTTCCTCGGTTTTGCTGCCGAGGGTGCCGAGCAGTTGCTCGATCTCGCCGGTGGAGTCGGAGGTGCGCTTGGCCAACGCCCGCACTTCATCCGCGACCACCGCGAAACCACGACCTTGATCACCGGCGCGGGCGGCTTCAATCGCCGCGTTGAGCGCGAGCAGGTTGGTCTGTTCGGCAATCGCGCGAATGGTGCCGAGGATCTGGTTGATGCTGCGGCTGCCGGCTTCCAGCTCGACCATGGCCTGGGACGACTCGGTCAACCGCCGGCCGAGGCGATTGACGTTGTCGGTGGTGACTTCGATCTGCTGCTTGCCCTCGGCCACGCGGCGATGGCCGTTCTCCGCCGATTCCGCCGCGCCGCTGCACGAACGCGCGACTTCGTTGGCGGTGGCGACCATCTCGTTGAACGCGGTCGACACCAACTCCACCGCCTCACGCTGGCGCCCGGCGGCTTCGTTCATGTTGTGCGCCACTTCACTGTTGACCCGTGAGGCGTCCTGCAAGTTGGTCGAGGCGGCGCCGATGTGCTGGATCAATTGGCGGATCGCGGCGAGAAACTTGTTGAACCAGCCGGCCAGCTCAGCGGTTTCATCCTTGCCCTGCACCTGCAATTCGTGGCGCAAGTCGCCTTCGCCTTGGGCGATGGACTGCAAGCCGGTGCTGACCTGACCGATCGGCTTGACGATGACTTTGGAAAACGCTGCGGCAATCAACCCGAAGATCAGCACCAGCACCGCCACGATCGCAGTGGTCAGGTAGGTCATGCGCGTGGCGGCGGCCATCACTTCGTTGTATTCGATCAGCCCGACATAGCGCCAACCCAGGCCCGGCGAGGTCCACACGTTGGCCATGTAACGCACGCCGTCGATGACCACTTCGGTCGAGCCTTGCGGCGTTTGCGCCAAGTGCGCATAGGGCGCGCCGAGGTCCTTGAGCGGCTTGAAGTTGTGCGCGGCATCGCGCGGGTCAACCAGCACCACGCCGTCTTCGATCAGCATCACGTAGCCGCTTTCACCCAGCTTGATGCTCTTGAGCAATTCGGTGAGGTTCTTCAGCGATACGCTGACCACGAACACGCCTTTGGCCTTGCCGTTGGTGTCCAGCAGCGCGCGGGCGGTGCCGACCAGGGCGACGTCATCTTTGTCGTAATAGTAAGCCGGCGTGCGCACGGTTTTGTTCGGGCTGGCCATGGCGGCCTTGTACCACGGGCGGGTGCGCGGGTCGTACTTGGCCAGTTGCGGGTCATCGGGCCATTTGGCGTAGGTGCCGTCTTCGAGGCCGATGGACAGGATCGCCGCCGAAGGATGGCTGGCGCCGAACCGGGCGAACTGGTCGATCACCTGCTTAGCCTGGGCCGGTAGCGGTTGGCTGGCGGCGTTGGCGGGCTGGTAATCCTTGAGAGTGTTCACGGAAGTGTATACAGGATCGGCGGACATTTGATCGACGTTCTGCAGCGTGCCATCGAAAAACTGCCGGATATTGCCGTCGATCTGGCGTATTTCGCGGGTGCTGCCGTCAATGAACTGCTCGACCGCCTGGGTCCGAGTGTTCATCACGGAGATCACCGCAACCAGGCTGACCGGGATAAACGCCACGGAGACGAACGCGAGCACCAGCTTGTTTTTTATTTTCATCGAGACGACCATCAGCAGGGAGGGCGATTTGCTATCACTGCTGTTTCGGCTCGGGCACGCTAAATCTTTAGCGATATTTTGTGTACAACAGAAATAGTTTTTGTCCTGGAACTTTGCTGACTGCAAAACCGCTCATTTCGGCGTGACGTTAGCGTGGTAATCCCGATCTGCGGCGGGTCAGCGTATGTCTTTGGTTGCCAGTATCGAATCGTCCTTGATGTCCGCAGCGAACTTGCGCATCAGGCGCACCAGGTTTTCGAAATCGCCTTCGTCCCAGGTCGAGAAGATCGACACGCCCATGCGCTCGCGGGCGTCATCCACACGGTCGGTCATGGTCTTGCCTTTTTCGGTGATGACCGACTCACGCACGCGGCGGTCCACGGCGCTTTCCTGGCGCAGGATCAGGCCCAGGCTTTCGAGTTTCGCCACCTGGCGGCTGACGGTGGTGTAGTCGCGGCCCACGCGGTCGGCCAGTTCAACCACGCCAATCGGGCCGAGCCGCTCGACCAGCACCAGCAGTGGAAACAGCGCGCGGTCCAGGGAAATCCCGGCCTCGCGCACCATCGCCTCGTCACGCTGGGGGCGGTTCATCACCCCGACAATTTCCACCAGCGAGTCATGCAGGTCTCGCAGTTGTGCGCTGATATGTGCGTTTTGCACGCTTTTTCTTGACACCGTGTTTCTCCATCTTAATATGTGCGTATTGCACATATAGGTGATCCGTATGAACGAGCAATGCGCTGTTGATGTACTGATTTGCGGTGCCGGTGCGGCCGGTTTGACTCTGGCGATTGACCTGGCACGCCGTGGTATCAGCTTTCGCCTGATCGAGAAAAACGCCGAGCCTTTTCACGGTTCGCGGGGCAAGGGCATTCAGCCGCGCTCTCAGGAACTGTTCGAAGACCTGGGGATTCTGGATCGCCTGTTCGCTGTGGGTGGAGTCTATCCGACTGAGCGGCGCTACCGCGACGATGGCAGCTACAGCGAAGCCAATTCCATTGAACACAACGCGCCGACGTCGGCCGAGCCGTATCAACAGCCGTTGATGGTGGCGCAATTTCTCACCGAACGCGTGCTGCGCGAACGCCTGCTGGAGCTGGGCCACGCGCCGGAATTTGCCTGCGAGTTGGTGGCGTTCGAGCAGGACGCCGAGGGTGTCAGCGCACAGTTGGCCGATAACACCGGCACACAATCTGTGCGCGTGCGCTGGCTGGTAGGCGCCGATGGCGGCCGCAGTTTTGTGCGTCACGCCCTGGATATCGGCTTCCCAGGCAAAACGCTGGGCGTGCGTGCGCTGGTTGCGGATGTGCGGTTGTCCGGCCTTTCTGCTGACTGCTGGCACCGTTTCGGCGAAGGCGACATGCTCCGGCAGATCGCCGTGTGCCCACTGGCCGGCACCGAGTTGTTCCAGATTCAGGCGCCGATCCCGCTGGAAGCTGACATCGACCTCAGCGCCGAAGGGCTGACGGCAATCCTGGCCGAGCGCACCGGGCGCGATGGTATTCAAGTGCATTCGGTGTCCTGGGCTTCGGCCTACAACATGAATGCGCGGTTGGCTGATCAATACCGTGTCGGCCAGGTGTTTCTGGTTGGGGACGCTGCGCATATCCATCCGCCAACCGGTGGCCAGGGCCTCAACACCAGCGTGCAGGACGCCTACAACCTGGGCTGGAAACTGGCAGCGGTGGCCAACGGTGCACCGCAAACGCTGCTCGACAGTTACGAAGAAGAGCGGCGCCCCATAGCCGCTTCAGTACTGGGCTTGTCGACCAAACTGCTCGACGGCATGCAGCGTGGCGACATGCGCCGGGGCAGGGAAGTGCATCAACTGGATCTCGGCTACGCGCAAACATCACTCGCGCTGCAGCACGCCGAACGCACCGGCAACCTGCTGGCGGGTGATCGTGCGCCGGATGCGCAACTGCGCGGCGCCAGCGGCCAAGCGCTGCGCCTGTTCGACCTGTACAAAGGCACGCATTGGACGCTGCTGGGTTATGGCGTTACAGCCGGTGCCGTGTCGCCTCGGCCGGGGCTGCATATCCATCACATCGGCCCGCAGTGCGAGCTCGTGGATGAGCATGGGCAGTTGCAACGTGCGTATGCGCTGGCCGTTGGCGACTGGGTGCTGGTGCGCCCGGACGGTTATGTCGGCGCATTCGTGCCCTCGGCTGCGCTCGAAAGGCTCGAAGGCTACCTGCTGCAAGTCGGCCTGGGGCCCGTTATGCCGGGATGAGCCCCGCGTCCTGGTAACTCTGGACCAGTTCGTCATACAGGCCGATGTCGGCGCGCGTACGCGCAATCAGCTGCGCGCCGGCAATCGCCGAATAGATCGCGCGGGCGCGTCGCTCACAGACCTCGGGGCTGCCTGCACCGAGGTCGGTGAGGCGCGCCATCAACCACGCCACATTGATGTCTGCGAACGCCAGCACTTCGCTGCGCACGGCGTCGGGCAGGTCCACGTATTCGGCGGCCATGAAGCTGGAAAGGCACAGCCGGTTGCCATCTTCCAGGGATTTGCGAAACAGGCTCGGGTAGGCCTGCAAGCTGCGCAGCGGCTCGGGGTTTTCCTCGCGTAACACCTCCAGCGCCTTCACGGCGTCTTGCCAATAGCGTTTGGCGACTGCCGCACCGAGGTCGGCCTTGCTCGGGAAGTGGTAATAGATACTCGCGTTCTTGATCCCGACCGTCTCGCCGATACTGCGAAAGTTGATGCCGCCGTAGCCGTAGTGCTGGGCTGCGATTCTTGCAGCTTCCAGGATCGCTTCCCGGGCGTTCTCGCTCACGTTTTATGCCTCAGATCGAATGGGTGGATGGCGCGATTCTACGCCCACACGGCTTTACCTGCCAACTGGTAGGTAGTGCTTGACAATGCCGGATAAACCTTCCAATCTTTACCTACCATTTGACAGGTAGGCGATTAACCCATGACATTCCAACAGCCTCATTCCGACACTTCCACATCCCCTTCGATGAAAATCTACGACTGGTACAACGGCCCGTACCCGGCACGTGTGCGCATCGCACTGGCAGAGAAAGGCTTGCTCTCGCAGGTCGAGTTCGTGCCCGTCAACCTATGGGAAGGCAAGCACAAACAGCCCGCATTCCTGGCGCTCAACTATTCCGGAACCTTGCCAGTGCTGGCGTTGCACGACGGCACGCTGATCGCCGAGTGCACCGCGATCACGCAGTACCTGGATGCCCTCGATGGCCAATCGACGCTCACCGGCAAAACGCCGACCGAGCAAGGCCTTATCCATATGATGACCCGCCGCGCCGAGATCGAGCTGATGGACGCGATCAGCGTGTATTTCCACCACGCAACGCCTGGTTTGGGACCTGAGGTCGAGCTGTATCAAAACGCCGAATGGGGCGGGCGCATGCGCGACAAGGCGGTCAGGGGCATGCACTATTTCGACAAGCTGCTGGCGACTCAGCCCTATGTGGCCGGCAACGCATTTTCAATGGCCGACATTGCGCTGCTGGGCGGGTTGATCTTCGCCGCGCTGGTGAGCTTGCCGATACCCGATGAATGCGCGGCGCTGCACGCATGGCATGCGCGGATGAATGAGCGGCCCAGCGTTCAGGCTTGGCGTGCGATGGTTGCACAAGGTGAGCCGAACAGCTGAAACTCGCAGCGCAGGCCTGCGCCGATGCGATCCACGTGCAGTGCGTTATCGACAGTGGAGGACGGCTTGGCTATGGTCGCTCGCCTGAGTTGAACGTCATCATTAAGGACAATGCATGTCACTGATTTCGCAACGCGTAGTACTGGCCCGCAACGGCGCCAACGACAAGGTTATCTGCCGCATGCCCTCGGGCTGGGCGGTGATGGGCGATGTGCAGTTTCTGCGGGGTTATTGCCTGCTGCTGCCCGACCCGGTGGTGGCCAGCTTGAATGACCTGGATGCCGACGCCCGCGCGACCTATCTGCTCGATATGGCCCGCCTTGGCGACGCCGTGCTGGCGGCGACCGGCGCGTTGCGCATGAACTACGAAATCCTCGGCAATTCCGAGCCGGAGTTGCACTGCCATCTCTTTCCTCGCTACGCCACGGAGCCGGACGACAAGCGCAAGATGCCGGTCTGGTTCTACGACTGGAAAACCGCCACGCCTTACGCAGAAACCCAGCACGGCGAGCTGCGCAAAAAGATCGCGCAGCGGCTGACAGCCACAAGGAACGCAGGATGATGCACAGAAATAAGCTGGTCCCGGAATTAATGGTGAGCAACCTGAGTGACAGTCTCGAATTCTGGGTGGCGTTGGTAGGCTTCAAGATCGCGTATCAACGCCTGGAAGACGGTTTTGCCTACCTGGATCTGGACGGCGCGCAGGTGATGCTTGAGCAAGTCGACCCGCTCGCCAACCAATGGCTGACCGCCGCGCTGGAGCGGCCGTTCGGGCGTGGGATGAATTTGCAGATTGACGTCGCTTCGGTACTGCCGGTGATACAACGGCTGGACGCGGCGGCGTATCCCTTGTTCAAGGCAAGCAAAGATGTGTGGTACAGAGCCGGCGAGGTCGAGGTCGGGCAGCGTGAGTTTCTGCTGCAGGACCCGGATGGTTATTTGGTCAGGCTTGTAGAAAGGCTCGGTGAAAGGGCACGCCCGGTGGAAGCCGAGGTGCCCGAATAGCGCCGGTTTCAGCCCGCGATGGCATTCAACTCAGCGAAGGTCTCAGCGGATAACGCCAGTTCGCCGACCGCCAGGTTTTCATGCAGGTGCGCCACTGATGAGGTGCCGGGAATCAGCAGGATATTTGGCGAGCGTCGCAGCAACCAGGCCAGTGCCAGTTGCTTGGGTGTCACGCCCAGCCGCTGGGCAACACGTGTCAGCGTCGATGACTGAACCGGGGTAAAACCGCCCAGCGGGAAGAACGGCACGTAGGCAATGCCGTCGCGTGCCAGTTCGTCGATCAGCGCGTTATCGTGCTGATGGGCGATGTTGTAGAGGTTCTGCACGCACACGAACTTGACGATTTTGCGCGCCTCGGCCACCTGCGTCGGGGTCACGTTGCTGATGCCGATATGGCGCACCAAGCCTTGCTGTTGCAGCTCGGCCAGCACGGTCAGTGGCGCTTCGTTGGAACCTTCGCCGGGGCCCATCAGGTTATGGGACGCGCGGAAGTTGACCACGTCGAGTACGTCCAGCCCGAGGTTGCGCAGGTTGTCATGCACGGCCTGTGTCAGTTCTTGCTTGGACGGCGCGGCATGCCAGCCGCCTTCGTTATCACGGCGGGCGCCAATCTTGGTGACGAGGGTAAGGTCATCGCGGTAAGGGTGCAGCGCCTCGCGGATCAGCTGATTGGTGATATGCGGCCCGTAGAAATCACTGGTGTCGATATGGTTGACGCCGGCGGCGACGGCCGCCCGCAGCACCGCCAACGCGCCTGCACGATCCTTGGGCGGGCCGAACACGCCGGGGCCGGCCAGTTGCATCGCGCCATAGCCGATGCGGTTGACCTGGTGGTCGCCCAAGGTAAATGTGCCGCTGTTTGCCAAGCCCGTCATTGCTGCCACCCTTGCGTCATCGGAGTAAGGCTCTAATATGAAGGATCCTTCAGATATTGGAATTCGCATTCCATGAGCCCCGTCAAAGCCACGCTAAAGCCAAGAAAATCAGCGGTTCAGGCGCGTTCCGTCGCCACCGTCGAGGCGCTGCACACGGCAACCCTTCAGGTTTTGACCCAGCAGGGCCTGATCCGCTGCACCACCACCCGCGTGGCTGAGCGCGCCGGTATGTCGGTGGGCAGCCTCTATCAGTACTACCCGAACCGCGACGCGCTGCTGGCCGCCGTGCTGCAACAACATTTGGAGTGGGTGGCCGAGGCGGTCGAGTTGGCGTGCAGCCGCCATCAACAGCTGCCGGTGGCCGAGATGGCGTCCGGGCTGGTGACGGCGCTGCTCAACGCCAAGCTGCGCGACCAGGGCGTGTCCAAGGCGCTGTATGCGATTGCAGGCGAGCGGGGCGGTACTGAATTGGTCGCGCGTATCAATGCGCGGATGGTGGCGGTAATTGCTGCGATGTTGCGCACGGCAACGGATGCTCAGTTTGACGACCCGGTCCTGACGGCGAGCATTGCCCTGAGCGCTATTGTCGGCCCGGTGCGGACCTTGCTCGAGGGCAACGCGTCGCCTGCATTCGAAACGGGGCTTGAGCAGCAGACCACGTTGCTGCTCAAGGCTTATTTGCAAACCCATACACACAAGGAGTAGCGCCGATGCGCGAGCGCAAAGCGTCACGATTGCTGGTTATAAACCCCGCCGGGGAAGTCCTGCTGTTCCGGTTTGTGCATAAAGACGGCGCGCTGGCCGGCAGGAATTACTGGGCCACGCCAGGCGGCGGTGTCGAAGCGGGCGAAAGCTTCCACGCGGCGGCGGTCCGGGAGCTGCGCGAAGAAACCGGGATTGTGGTCGGCGGCGTGGACGCATCGGTGGCCGAGCGCAGCTTTCCACTGATGCTGCCCAGCGGCGAGACGGTGTTGGCGATCGAGCATTATTTTATCGTTCACGCCGCCAACGCGGCGCTGTCCAGGGCCGAGTGGACGCCGGAAGAGACCCAGGTGATGGCGGACCATCGCTGGTGGTCCGCCCAGGCGCTGCGCTTGACCGAGGAAACGGTATGGCCCGAGAGGCTGGTTGAAATACTGGTGGAGGCGGGCGTCTTTACAGCTTAAGTACCGGCTAGAATCTCGGCCGTTTCGATCACCCTGGCGTAGTCCATCGCCAGGTTACTCAGCGACAGCGCATGCACATCTTCGGCAGGCCACAGGCGCCCGGACAAGTCGGTTTGGTCAAACGTATAGCAGGCATCCCCGGCCACGATCACTTCAAAGCCCAGGTTTCCGGCGGAGCGTGCCGTGGATTCCACGGAGTTGTTGGTGATCACGCCGACGATCACCAACTGCCGGATCGCGCGCATGTGCAGCCAGCGCTCCAGGCCCGTGGCCGCAAACGCATCCGGCACATTCTTCTCCAGCACATGTTCATGTTTGAGCGGCGCCAGCGCGGCCTGGAACTCGCAGCCTGGCTGGCCTGGCCAAAATACCGAGCCGGGCGTACGCGACAGGTGTCGCACATGGACGACCGCGCGCTGCGACTGCCGCCAGGCGCCCAGCAGTTGCTGCATATGCAATTCGGCGTCGGGATTGTTGCGACGCCCAAGCGTTGGGTTGTTCATGCCCTGTTGCATGTCGATGATCACCAATGCTGCGTTTGGCGCTAACGGTTCCATGGCACATCCTTTCCTGATCGAGCACGAAACATAGCAGCGAATGCAAGGGTGCAAACAGGGATTTGTTCGAACCTAACCCCGTTTGCCTTTACACTGCGCACCCAATTTTCAGCAAGGATGCTTTGGATGCGCGCGCTACTTTGCGGTGTGTTCCTTTCCATGACCTTCGTGGCGCCGCTAATGGCCGAGCCGCGCTCCTTTTCGGTCAATGATCCCAGCGGCAAATTCCTCGTCGAAGTGCTGTTTCCCGAAGTGCCAGAAGCGCTGGATCAACCGGCGCCGGCACTGATCACCGTGCGCGACAAAAACACCCTGCAAGTCCTTCAGCAGCTGCGCACCCCGGCCGCTAACGTGCCGCTGCGCAACGGCAAAACAGACCCGGATCATTTGGTGGGTGAATACGGCGTGCTGTACTTCGCCGACATCGACTTCGATGGCCGCCAAGACCTGGCGATCCGCAATAGCAGTGGCGTCGATGAAGGCTTTCAGTACAACTACGATGTATATCTGCAAGACCCGCAGAAGACCCAATGGGTACTCAATGGGCCCCTGACCGAACTGGCGAATGCTAACTCAGGCGGGATGTTTTCGGTCAACGCGAAAGACCGCACGCTGCATTCGCAAACGGACCGTGGCTGCTGCTGGATGCGCTCCGCGCAATGGCAAATGCGCGACGGTCAGTTGGTGCAGTTGAGTGCGTACACGCAGGAAGAGGTGCTGCCCACCGAATTTGGCCAGAACTCCAGCATGCCGCGCGGCTATATGCTGCGTACCACCGGCGAGTGGAAAGACGGCAAATGGCAGGAAACACCAAGGTTGGAAGGGCCGGTCAACGAAGACCCACACCGGCTGGTCGGCACGCTGGATGGCAAGATTGCGGTCGAGCTGTGGTATCAGGATCAGGGCGCGGTGGTGATTGGCGAGTTGCGTTACCTCCAGCGTGGCAGCGGTGAGCCGATCAAATTGATCGGCGCGCGCGAGGACTACGACAACCAGCCGTTCCTCAATCTTCACGAATACACGGACGATGGTCATCAAACCGGCATTTGGCGGATCTCCCGTGACTATGGCGGCACCTGGGTCAGTGGCGCCAGGGACGATGACCGCGAGTTGACGATCCAACTACGCGACGAATACCGCGAACCGGACTACGCCAAACTCGATGAAGTCGCGCGGGATCAGCGCGACGGCCACTACCAGATGCGCAATGACTTTTTGCGGCGCGACGGCGACCTCGACCTGAAAATCCTGCCCGAGCGTGATGCCCAGGGCCGGGAGCTTGCAGACATCACCCTGACTTTGAAAGACACTGCGAGCGCAAAAGAGATCACGACGGCGCACTATACGGTGCCGATGGAAACCGAAAACCTGATCATCGTGCGTGAGCCACTGGCATCGCCGCGCGTTGGCCCGTATCACATCCAATTGGTGAAAAACTTCGCGGTGATCGAACACAACTCCGCACCGGACAGTTCGGACTACTTCACCGGCATGTACCGCAAACAACCCTGATTCGCCTGCCCAGCACGGACTTGATAACGCATGCCTGTACACATTCGCCTGGCGCTTGCCGACGACGCGCCGCTGCTGCCCCGCGTTGAGCTGAGCGCCGCCCAGGTATTCCGCCGTATCGATGGCCTGAGCTGGCTGGCGGACACCGCCACGATGAGCGTCGAACGTCACCGTCAACTGATTGCGTTATCCACCTGTTGGGTGGTGGTCGACGCTGATGCCCGGCCACACGGCTTTCTCAGCGCCGAACGTCAGGGGGATGCGCTGCACATTCATGAAGTGTCGGTCGCGCAATCCATACAAGGCCAAGGCTGGGGGTGTAAGTTGGTGGAAACGGCGATGGACTATGCGCGCGCGAACCTGCTGCGTTCAGTCACGTTGACCACGTTCAGGCACGTGCCGTGGAATGCGCCGTTTTACACGCGTCTAGGGTTTCAGCCGACAGGCGACAAGCGCCTGGCGGACATCCTGGCCGACGAGTATGCCCACGGCTTCGAGCCCGGTAGCCGCTGCGCGATGACGTGGTGGGTGTCACCCAACAAAGTCACTTGAAACGACGCCTCTTTAACCTTTGCTTAAACCCAGTGTTTACGGCGCACTGAGCGCATACACTATCGCCCCCCCAATCTCAGCAAGGAAGCGCTGGATGCGTTCGCTCTTCAACGGTGTGCTCATCTCCCTGGCCCTGACGGCGACTGCCATCGCCGAACCACGCTCGGTGTCGGTCAATGACCCCAGCGGCCAGTACCTGGTCGACGTGTTGTTCCCCGAGGTGCCCGAGGACCCCGGCGAATTGGCGCCTGCACTGATTACCGTGCGCGATAAAAACACCCTTGAAACCCTCCAGCAGCTGCACTCGCCGGCCGCCAATGTGCCGGTGGACCAAAACGGCAAGATCGACAATTGGCTGCTTGGGCCGTTCAGCCTGCTGTACTTCGCTGACTTCGACCTAGACGGGCGCCAGGACCTGGCGATTCGCAATGGCAACGACCCGACGCAGCGCTACAAACCGATGTTCGATGTTTACCTGCAAGACCCGCAAACCCAGCGCTGGGTGCTTAACGCGCCCTTGACCAAACTGGCTTGGGAAACCAGCAGTGGCATGTTCTCCCTCAGCCCGTTCGAAGGCACTTTGCTCTCGCAGGTTGACCGTGGTTGCTGCTGGACACGCTCGACCCAATGGCAAATGCGTAACGGCGAGCTCAAGCGGCTCAGCGCGTACACCCAGGAAGAAGTCCCGGCCACCGAGTCTGGCGAAAATTCCAGCATGCCGCGTGGCTTTTTGCTGCGCACCACTGGCGGATGGAAGGACGGCCAGTGGCATGAGCAGCCGAGCCTCGAAGGCCCGGTCAATCAGGAGGTGCAGTCACTCACCGGCACCCTGGACGGCACGCTACCGGTGCAACTCTGGTATCAGGAGCAAGGCGCGGTGATTATTGGCGAACTGCGCTACACCCGAAGCGGCAACGGGCAGCCGATCCAACTGGTGGGGGAAAAAGAGGAGAGTGACGGTGACAACTTCCTTTACTTGTTCGAATCCGCCGACGACGGCCATCAGACGGGCATCTGGCGGATAACCCGCAGTGACCGTGAGCCCTACGAGTACGGCGGCACCTGGGTGCGTGAAGCCAAAGTCGCCAAGCCTGAACGGGTGATTCAGCTACAGCCTGAAGAGCGCGAACCCGACTACGAGAAAGCCACGGATGTGGCCCGCGATCAGCGCAGCGGGCATTACCAGATGCGCGATGATTTCCTCGGGCGTGATGGCGACCTCGATGTGCACATCCTGCCTGAACGCGACGCCCAGGGCAGGGAAGTGGCGGAGTTCACTCTCCGCCTGAAAACCACCGCAACCGGCCAGGAGATCGTGACTGCACACCACACCGTGCCAATGGAAACCGAGAACCTGATCATCGTGCCTGAGCCGCTGGCGCCGCATTCAAATGGCCCGTATCACATTCAACTGGTGAGAAACTTCGCGGTGATCAACCACAATGCCGCGCCGGAAAATGACCACTATTTCACCGGGATGTACCGCAAGCAGCCTGCTCAGCCGTGAATCGCTCAGCGCAGCTTCTCAAGCATCTGGTAGTACCACATGCCCACCGCCAGCATCGGGTTGCCGAACACATCGCCCAGCGGCACCTTGATGTGTTTGCAGCCGGCAAAGGTGTCGAATTTTTCCAGTGTGCCGGTCAGCGCTTCAGCCATGATTTCACCCATGATGTGGCTGGTGGCGATGCCATGCCCCGAATAGCCCTGGCAGTACCAGACGTTGTCCGAGAGCTTGCCCAGCTGCGGGATGCGGTTCATCACGATGCCCATCGCGCAGCTCCACTGGAACTCGATGTCGACGCCCTTGAGTGCCGGGAACGTGCGCTCGATACACGGGCGCAGCTCTGCGGCGATGTCGCGTGAATCGCGCCCGGAATAGTTGGCGCCGCCACCGAACAGCAAGCGGCCATCGCCGGTCAGGCGGTAGTAATCGAGCACAAACCGGCAGTCGTACACCGCCAGGTCGTGCGGGTTGATTTGCTGCGCCAGTTCGCCTAATGGCGCGGTGGTGACGATGCCGCCCATGGCCGGGAATATCTTGCCCTTGAGCTGTTGGGGTTCGAGTTTGTGGTACACGTCGCCGGCCAGCAGTACGTGGCGCGCGTCGATGCGGCCAAGGGCGGTGACCACCGCAGGCCGCTCGCCGTGTACGATTTGCAGCACTTCGGTGTTCTCGTAAATCAACGCGCCGAGGCTGTGCGCCGCGCGCGCCTCGCCCAGGCAAAGGTTGAGCGGGTGCAGGTGCAGGTTGCGCGTGTTTTTCAGCGCGCCCAGGTACAGCTCGCTGCCCAGATGCTGACGCACACCGGCTTGATCGAGCAGGCTGACCTGATCGCCCATGCCGCGCCGTTGCGCTTCATCGTGAAAGGCGCGCAGTTCGGTCAGGTGCGAGGGCTTCATCGCGGCATGCAAGTGGCCGTGCTTGAGGTCGCAGGCAATCGCGTACTTATTGACGCGTTGCTCGATGATTTGATGCCCGCGCCAGCGCAGGTGCCAGATGAAATCGTCGACCTCAGCGCCCAGGCGGCTGCGCATTTGCGCGCGCATGGCCTCGTCGCCCGACAGGCTTCCGGTGACTTGCCCACCATTGCGCCCGCTGGCGCCCCAGCCGATGCGATGGCTCTCGACAATCGCGACCTTGAGCCCGCGTTCGGCCAGCTCGACCGCGCTGGCGACGCCGGTAAAGCCGCCGCCGATAATCACCACGTCGACACTGACCTGGCCGTGCAAAGTCGGGTAGTGGATGGCGTCGTTGAGGCTGGCGGTGTAATACGAGGCGCTGCGCTGGGCAGCACCGGTGACAGGGCGCATGGCTGCGGTCATGGCATGTTCCTTCTGATAAATGAATGCCGGCGAGGCCGGTTCGGATTAATCAGAGGTGTGCATCGGGCGGGCGCGCATGGCGGCAATGCCACAGTGCCCAGAAGGCCAGGATGATATTGAACAGCGGATTTTCGCAGGGACGCGCCTGCACCTTCGGGAAGGAAGGCTGCAGCTGGCGACGGAACACACACAAGCGCGAAATCATGGCTGCCGATGCTCCCATCGCACGCGGATGCGTTCAATCGCCGTTTGTGTACCTTCAGTTATGCCTTTGTTAAACAATCAGGGTTGATTGAGCGCATTCGCGTAGGCGCTAAACATGTCCGCCATACCCTCGGCGTACCCCTCAATCTCGCTGGCTGTACGCGGGCTGCCGGAAAAATCCTTGCCCACCGAACTGAGGGTGGTCAGGATCAAATCGCACGCCAGTGCGCGCGTCTGTTCAGGCACGTCCGGCAGCAATTCGAGCATGAACGCCTCAAATGCGCGCTGGCCTGCCGCACGTACTTCGACGGCTTCGGGCGCATCGCGGTACAACGGCGCGGCGTCGTTGAGCGCCACGCGCATCTGCGCTTCTTCGCATTCGGAATGGATAAACGCATGCACCAGGGTGCGCAGGCGCTGCAGCGGCGGCAGGTCGGTTTGCTCGAGGATGCTGCGCAGCAACTGCGTGGTTTGCTGCCACTCATCGCTCTGCAACCTAAACAGAATCGCCGCTTTGTTAGGGAAGTATTGATACACCGAGCCCACACTCACGCCGGCTTTTTCCGCCACCCGCGCGGTGGTGAAACGCGTGGCGCCTTCCTTGGCCAAAACCTGAATAGCCGCCTCCAGGATCGCCGCCACCAGTTCGGTGGAACGTGCCTGTTGCGGCTGCTTGCGTGAGGAAATACGGGCGGTCTGGCGGGTTGTCATCTGGGGCTCCAGCGGCGGGGCTAACGCGAATAGCGAATGCGACGAATCACTCGCATACTTTAAATGCGACGGATTAGTCGCATCTTAGTCCCAACCTGACGGAAATCAATCATGACGACCCTGACCACCGCGCCACTGGCGCCCCTGATCGAACGCCTCTACGCACAAGCCGACGCAAGCACCAGCCCGATCTTCAACGACCTATCCGGCGAAGAGCGCGACCGCCTGATGCACAGCAAAACCGATTACCTTGAGCTCTACACGCTGCTCAAGCACCTGTGGCTGCCGGTCTCCCGCGACACCGGCAACTTGCTCTACATGCTGGCGCGCAGCAGCAATGCGCGGGCTATCGTTGAATTCGGCACCTCGTTTGGCCTGTCCACCTTGTTCCTGGCCGCCGCACTGCGCGACAACGGCGGCGGTGTGCTGATTGGCAGTGAGTTCGAGCCCGCAAAGATCGCCCTGGCGCGCGAGCATTTCATCCAGGGCGGCGTGAGTGACCTGATCGAAATCCGTGAAGGCGATGCCCTCGTGACGCTGGCCAGCGACTTGCCTGAAGCCGTCGACCTGTTGCTGCTGGACGGCGCCAAGGCCTTGTATGGCGACGTGCTGAACCTGGTTGAAAAATACCTGCGCCCCGGCGCATGGGTGGTGGCCGACAACACCAACTACTGCCCCGAATACCTGGCACATGTGCGCGAGCCTGCGAACGGCTATCTGTCGGTGCCATTTGCCGATGACATTGAGCTCTCGATTCGCCTGCGCTGACAGGCGCGACCTTTATGCATGTATTTGTCACGGGAGCCACCGGGTGCTGTTGAGGGAAACGTCAGCACCGATCGGCAGGCAATTCGGAAAACCCTGAGACTTCCCGGCGAAAATCTTCATAATGGCGGCCAATTTGTTTAGCCCGTTATTCTGGTGTGCCCGCATGGAAATTAAGGTCAACTTTCTCGACAACCTTCGGCTTGAAGCCAAGTTCGATGACTTCACGGTAATTGCCGACCAACCGATTCGCTACAAAGGCGATGGTTCGGCACCGGGTCCGTTCGATTACTTCCTGGCTTCGTCGGCGTTGTGTGCGGCGTACTTTGTGAAGCTGTACTGCGAAACGCGCAATATCCCCACGGAGAATATTCGCCTGTCGCAGAACAACATCGTCGACCCGGAAAACCGCTACAACCAGATCTTCAAGATCCAGGTCGAGTTGCCCGCCGACATCTCCGACAAGGACCGCCAGGGCATCCTGCGTTCCATCGACCGCTGCACCGTGAAGAAAGTCGTGCAGGCCGGGCCCGAGTTCGTGATTGAAGAGGTGGAAAACCTCGACGCCGATGCCCAGGCGCTATTGATGCCGAATACGACGGGCGAGGCGGGCACCTACATTGCCGGCAAAGACCTGCCGCTGGAGCAGACCATTGCCAATATGTCCGGCATTCTCGCGGGCCTGGGCATGAAGATCGAAATCGCCTCGTGGCGCAATATCGTGCCCAACGTCTGGTCGTTGCATATCCGCGATGCCCACTCGCCGATGTGCTTCACCAACGGCAAGGGCGCGACCAAGGAAGGCGCGCTGGCGTCGGCGTTGGGCGAGTTTATCGAGCGGCTCAACTGCAACTTCTTCTACAACGATCAGTTCTGGGGCGAGGAACTGGCCAACGCGCCGTTCGTGCATTACCCGGATGAGCGCTGGTTCCAGCCGGGCCGCAAAGACGAACTGCCGGCTGAAATCCTCGATGCCTACTGCCTGAAGATCTACAACCGCGACGGCGAGCTGCGTGGCTCGCACCTGTACGACACCAACTCGGGCAATGAAGAGCGCGGCATTGTTTCGCTGCCGTTCGTGCGCCAGTCCGACGGCGAAGTGGTGTACTTCCCCTCCAACCTGATCGAAAACCTCTACCTCAGCAACGGCATGAGCGCGGGTAACACTTTGGCGGAAGCCCAGGTGCAGTGCCTGTCGGAGATTTTTGAGCGTGCGGTGAAACGCGAAATCATCGAAGGCGAATTCGCGCTGCCGGACGTGCCGGCTGAAGTGATCGCGAAATACCCCGGCATTCTTGCCGGTATCCAGGGCCTGGAAGCCCAGGGCTTCCCGGTGCTGGTCAAGGACGCGTCCCTGGGCGGTGAATTCCCGGTGATGTGCGTGACCTTGATGAACCCGCGCACCGGCGGCGTATTTGCATCCTTCGGCGCCCACCCAAGCCTGGAAGTGGCGCTGGAACGCAGCCTCACCGAATTGCTTCAGGGCCGCAGCTTCGAAGGCTTGAACGATTTGCCACAGCCGACCTTCGAAGGCCATGCGGTGACCGAGCCGAACAACTTCGTCGAGCACTTTATCGACTCCAGCGGTGTGGTCTCTTGGCGCTTCTTCAGTGCCCAGTCGGATTACGAATTCGTCGAGTGGGATTTTTCCGGCCACGGCGAAGACTCCAACGCCCAGGAAGCCGCGACCTTGTTCGGTATTCTCGAAGGCATGGGCAAAGAGTCCTACATGGCGGTGTACGAACACCTCGGTGCAACCGCCTGCCGCATCCTGGTGCCGGACTACTCGGAAATCTACCCGGTGGACGACCTGATCTGGGACAACACCAACAAGGCGCTGTTTTTCCGCGCCGATATCCTCAACCTGCACAGCCTCAGCGACGACGAACTCAAAGCACTGGCTGAGCGCCTGGTGGAAAGCGAGCTGGACGACTACACCGACATCACCACCTTGATCGGCATCGAATTCGACGACAACACGGCGTGGGGTCAGCTGACCATCCTGGAGTTGAAGCTGCTGATCTACCTCGCCTTGCAGCAATACGAAGAGGCGAAAGAGTGCGTGGAGATGTTCCTGCAGTACAACGACAACACCGCTGAGCGCGGCCTGTTTTATCAGGCGGTGAATGCGGTATTGGAGATGCACCTGGACGAAGATCTGGAACTCGAGGATTACGAGACCAACTTCCGCCGCATGTTCGGCAACGAGCGGATGGACGCGGTGATTGGTTCGGTGAACGGCACGGTGCGTTTCTATGGCTTGACGCCGACCAGCATGAAGCTGGAAGGCCTGGATCGGCATTTGCGCTTGATCGACAGCTATAAAAAGCTGCACAGCGCACGCGCCAACATCACCTCAGCCTGACATCGATCGTTCCCACGCTCCGCGTGGGAATGTATCCCGTGACGCTCCGCGTCACCCTTTCCAGGCGGGACGCGGAGCGTCCCAGGCGGCGTTCCCACGCGGAGCGTGGGAACGATCAGTTGCACTCGGCACGCGCCAACATCAGCTCAGCCTGACATCGATCGTTCCCACGCTCTGCGTGGGAATGTATCCCGTGACGCTCCGCGTCACCCTTTCCAGACGGGACGCGGAGCGTCCCAGGCGGCGTTCCCACGCGGAGCGTGGGAACGATCAGCTGCACTCAGCGCGTGCCAACATCACCTCAGCCTGACATCGATCGTTCCCACGCTCTGCGTGGGAATGTATCCCATGACGCTCTGCGTCAGCCTTTCCAGGCGGGACGCGGAGCGTCCCAGGCGGCATTCCCACGCGGAGCGTGGGAACGATCAGATGCACTCGGCACGCGCCAACATCAGCTCAGCCTGACATTGATCGTTCCCACGCTCTGCGTGGGAATGTATTCCGTGACGCTCTGCGTCAGCCTTTCCAGGCGGGACGCGGAGCGTCCCAGGCGGCGTTCCCACGCGGAGCGTGGGAACGATCAGCTGCACTCGGCACGCGCCAACATCAGCTCAGCCTGACATCGATCGTTCCCACGCTCTGCGTGGGAATGTATCCCGTGACGCTCTGCGTCAGCCTTTCCAGGCGGGACGCGGAGCGTCCCAGGCGGCATTCCCACGCGGAGCGTGGGAACGATCAGCTGTCAGGGTTAGATCAGCGCCAACGCCTGTGCCAGGTCGGCGCGCAGGTCTTCCACATCCTCAACCCCCACCGACAACCGCACCAACCCATCACCAATGCCCAACTGCGCCCGCGTTGCCGCTGGAATACTGGCATGGGTCATGATCGCCGGGTGTTCGATCAGGCTTTCCACGCCGCCCAGGCTCTCGGCCAGGGCGAAGATCTTGACGTTTTCCAGGAAGCGCGTCGCGCCCGCCAGATCACTGTTGAGGTCGACCGAAATCATCCCGCCGAACCCCCGCATCTGTTTGCGCGCCAGCTCATGCTGCGGGTGCGAGGGCAGGCCTGGGTAGTAAACCCGCGACACTTGCGGCTGCTGCTCCAGCCAGGTGGCCAGGTCGAGGGCGTTGCTGCAATGGCGCTCCATGCGCAGCGCCAGGGTTTTCACGCCGCGCAGGGTCAGGAACGCATCGAACGGGCCGGCAATCGCACCCACGGAGTTTTGCAGGAAACCCAGGCGCTCGGCCAGCTCAGGGTTATGGCCGACGATGGCGATACCGCCGATCACGTCGGAGTGGCCATTGAGGTATTTGGTGGTGGAGTGCACCACGATGTCGAAACCCAGCTCCAGCGGGCGCTGGATCCACGGGCTGGCGAAGGTGTTGTCGGCCACGCAGATGATGCCGCGAGCACGGCAGATGCGCGCGATGGCGCTCAGGTCCGTCAGGCTCAGCAGCGGGTTGCTTGGGGTTTCGACCCAGACCATGCGCGTGTCGTCTTGCAATGACGCTTCAAACGCCGAAAGGTCGCTCAGGTCGACAAAGCTGAAACGGTGCCCGGCGCTGCGTTGGCGCACCTTGTCGAACAGGCGGAAGGTGCCGCCGTACAAGTCATTGCCGGAGACGATGTGCGCACCGGCGTCGAGCAGTTCCAGCACGGTGGAAATCGCTGCCAGCCCCGAGGCAAAGGCAAACGCCTGGCTGCCGCCTTCAAGGTCGGCGACGCAACGCTCCAGGGCGAAACGCGTGGGGTTGTGGGAACGACCATAATCAAAGCCCTTGTGCACGCCGGGGCTGTCTTGCAAATAGGTGGAGTTGGCATAGATCGGCGGCATCAGCGCTCCCGTGGTCGGGTCGGGTGATTGCCCGGCGTGGATCACGCGGGTGGCAAAGGCGCTTTTATCAGGCTGACTCATGCAAGGGTTCTCCGAAGGTGATTAAGCAGGTCGACGCGGGTGATCAGGCCGTGGAAGCCTGAGGCGTCGGCGATGATGGCGACGAGGCCGCGATCCAGTTCCGCCTGCAGTTCTGCCAGGCTGGCACTCGGGGCCAGGGTTTGCAAGGTGTCGGACATGGCACTGGCGACGGTCATGGAAAAGTCTGCGGCGTCGTGATGCAGGCCCAGCAGAATGTCGGATTCATCGATCACACCGACCAGTTGCTGGCCGTCCACCAGCACCGGCAGTTGCGACACATCGGCCAGGCGCATGCGCTGGAAGGCGGTGAGCAGGGTGTCGTCGGGGCCGACGCTGATCACGCGGCCATCCTCGAAGCGACGCGAGATCAAGTCACGCAGGTCGCCGTAGTGTTTGTATTGCAGCAGGCCCGCGTCGTTCATCCACTGGTCGTTGTAGACCTTGGACAGGTAGCGCGTGCCGGTGTCGCACACGAAGGTGACCACACGTTTCGGTACGGTTTGCTCGCGGCAATAGCGCAGGGCGGCAGCGAGCAGGGTACCGGTGGACGAGCCGCCGAGAATGCCCTCGGCCTTGAGCAACTGGCGGGCGTGATCGAAGCTTTCTTCATCGCTGATGGAATAGGCGTGGCGTACGCTGGAGAGGTCGGCGATCGAGGGGATGAAGTCTTCGCCGATGCCCTCTACGGCCCATGAGCCTGGGGTTTGCATCTTGCCGCTGCGGCTGTATTCAGCCATCACCGAGCCCACCGGGTCAGCCAGCACCATGGCCAGCTCCGGTTGTACGCGTTTGAAGAAGCGGGTCAGGCCGGTAAGGGTGCCCGCCGAGCCGACGCCCACTACAATCGCGTCCAGATCGTGCTGGGTTTGTGCCCAGATTTCCGGGGCGGTGCTGGTTTCGTGAGCCAGCGGGTTGGCCGGGTTGTTGAACTGGTCGGCGAAAAACGAATCGGGAATGTCCTTGGCCAGGCGCGCGGCCACATCCTGGTAATACTCGGGGTGGCCCTTGCCGACGTCGGAGCGGGTGATATGCACCTCGGCGCCCATAGCCTTCAAGTGCAGCACCTTTTCGGTGGACATCTTGTCGGGCACGACCAGCACCACGCGATAGCCTTTTGCCCGGCCGACCAGCGCGAGGCCCAGGCCGGTGTTGCCGGCGGTGGCTTCGATGATGGTGCCGCCAGGGCGCAGGCGGCCGTCGCGTTCGGCGGCGTCGATCATCGCCAGGCCGATGCGGTCCTTGATCGAGCCGCCAGGGTTTTGCGATTCCAGCTTGAGGAACAGCGTGCACAGGCCGGTATCAAAACGGCTGACCTTGACCAGCGGCGTATTGCCGATCAGTTCGAGTACAGCGGGGCGGGAAAGCGTGGGCATGTCGTCACCTGGTACGAGAGAGCATAGAGAGGGGGACTGCTGAAAATCCAAAGCATGGCTTGGAACATAGGCCGGGATCGCGCCGGTCGCAACCGGGCGGTCCGTTGGATGTCTTTTTTTGGCGCATGCGCGGGTTTTGACGCTTAAACGCCGCCCATTAAAACCTGCTGCAACCGCTCTACCACGGCAGTGCTGGCCACTTGCATCGGCTCGCGCAATTCACTGCCGATCAAGCCTTCCAGGGCCAGCGCAGCCTTCACCGGCGCCGGATTAGGCTCCATAAACATCGTGTTGATCAGCGGTATCAACTTGAAAAAAATTGACCGGGCTTCAGTCAGCTGGTTATCCCGCACGAGCTGGCACAGCGCCACAAAGTCCTCGGTGTGTACATGCGCTGAGGCCGCAATCGCGCCACTGGCGCCCAGGCACAGCGCGTTGAAGATCTGCAGGTCCTCGCCACAGAGCACATCAACATCGCCACTGGCGAGCAGCGCCAAGGTGGTCGCCAGGTTGCCGCCGCAGTCCTTGATCGCGACGATGCGCGGGTGCTTGACGATGTTCAGCAGCGTGGCCTGTTCAAAGGTCACGCCGGTGCGGTAGGGGATGTCATACAGAATAATCGGCATGCTGGACGCATCGGCCACCGTGCGGAAAAACGCTTCAAGGCCGGCCTGGGAAGGGCGGATATAGCTCGGTGCCGGCACCAGCAAACCGGCCAGCGGGCGTTTGAGGATTTCGCGTTGGAACTGCAGCAGTTCTATCTGGTTGTAGCCTGCCAGGCCCATCACCACGCGGTACGCGGGCACCAGCTGCAATACCGCATCCAGCACCGCCAACTGTTCCTGACGGCTGAGCGAGGCGGCTTCGCCGGTGGTGGTGCACACCATGATCCCAGCCACGTGCTTTTCCAGCAGGTGGCTGACCAAGCGGCGCAGGCCGTTAAAGTCGATGGCGCCGTCATGAAACGGCGTGACCACGGGAACCCAGATACCTTGAAACGATGACATGCACTTTCTCCTGATGGTTGACCGCTGAAGTCACCGTCAGAAGGGCAGAGGGATTGTGCAAAGGGAGGGAGGTCCGTCGCGCTCAATGTCCTGTCAGCTCATCTGACGGGACAGCGCGCCCCGGTCACATGAGCGACTGTTTCTTCGATTTGAGGGCGTGCGCCACGCAACCTTGCGCCTTGACAATCAAGCCAATAACGCAATGGTTAACGAAAGACGATGCAGACATGCGCTGACACACCCTGAAGAAGGCCTCCATCTTCAGCGGATGTGACGGAATGTGTCAACCCCGCTTCAACTCCCGACCACGACCTGTTCCGGCGCGCGGGCTTGTTGTGGCGAGCGGGCTTGCCCCGCGTTGGGCTGCGCAGCAGCCCCAGAACCTGCCAATGAGATCCATCAGTCATACCAAGGCGGTTGAATTAGGAGCGCTTCGCACTCCAACGCGGGGCAAGCCCGCTCGCCACTGCAAACCCGCTCGCCGATTACAGAATGCTGTAGTCCCTGACCACGCCATTGTTGAGGTGGATGTTCAGGCGGCGGCTCTGTTGCTGCGGTGCAATGTTATCGATGGCGGTGCGCCGGGTGTCGAGGGCGTTGTCGTAGGTATTGCCGGGGATACGGTTGGACACCAGCCCAAGCAAGTGGCGCATGGATGCATTCTGGGTGGTGGAGGGCGCGTAGTTCCAGGTTTCGGTGCCGTCGGAGGAAATCGACTGGTCCTGCGGCTCGCCATACAGGGCTTTAAGCTGTTGGGCGGTGGTCTTGCCGGAAATGATATGCGTGCGGACATACGTGGTGTCGAACAGCGAAATATCCGGCCCGGCCTTGCCCTGAATGCCCGGCAATGACAGGTTGTTCAAGCTGTTGAGGCCGTTGACGCCATTGGCGCAACCGGTCAGCAGAAGGGCGGTGGCAAGCGTTGCGATAACGGTACGACGGGCCATGATTTTCTCCGTTTAGTCAGGGCTTTAAAACATCGGCCAATCATAAAACGGTGAAAAAAACGTGGAAAAAAACTTCCTGTCTCCGCGTCTCAATGACTTGTCTGGGCGTCTCAACCCGGTTTCATCTGCCCCAGGATGTTGCGTAACGAGAACCCGGTGTGCCGGCTCTCGCGCCCCGGCGCCTGGGCAGCAGTGTGCAACTCGCGCGCCTCGCGCGGTGAATAACCGAAGGCTTGCTTGAAGGTACGACTGAAGTGCGCATCACTCTTGAACCCAAACTGAAACGCCAACCCCGACACCCGCTGCCGTGCGCCGGATTCACTCTGGATAATCATCCGCGCGCGGTTCAACCGGCGTTGCTGGATATACGCCGCTACGCCGGATTCGTGGCTGAACACACGGTAGAGTTGCGCCCGCGAAATACCCAAGTGTTTGCACAGGAAACCCGGTGACAACTCGGGGCTGCGCAGGTGCTGTTCGATCACGCGCCGGGCGCGGTTGAACAGGGTGTGGTCGATGGCCTGCTCGGCGGTCTGCAGGTTGGCCACCGAGGGTGCAAGGGCCGCCGAGACCATGGCCAATGTCGCCTGTTGGGCGTGGGGGATTTCATCCGGTGTGAGGCGCGGCAGGCGCTGTTGCAACGCGCGCATATGGTCGGCGAGCAGTTCGCTCAAGCCGCCTTGCAGCACCTGGCCATGCACGTCTTTGTAATTGAGGCTGGGCGCCAGCAAGTCACGGGGGATGGTGAGGATTACCGTGTCGCCGGCTGTGATCAGGCAATCCAGCTCACGGGCCAGGTCGAGGATGTAGATTTGCGAGTTACTCGCCGCCAGCGTGGTGCGGCCAGCGGTGCCATTGATCGTGTGGGACAGGCCCAGGCAGAGGTAGTAGTGGTCCAGGCTGTCACGGCGAATCATCTGCGTGGAGCGCTTGACCCGATACGGCACCGGCGCGCCGTCACCGTCCCAGGCACCGCAGCCCATCAATAACGAACCGAGGTAACCGGTGGCCAGGCGGTAATTGAACGCCGAAGATTCCGGTTCGCTGATGTTGATGTCGAAGATTGCATTCACTTCTTCACGCCATACTTCAAAGCGCTGGCGGGGCGGGTAAGGCTGGGTGGTGAAGGTAAAAAGCGGGTTCTCCACAAGCGGCTCCATCCGTTAAAGCTGTTGTTCGATCGCCGCCTTATCGATCACGGACCAGACGTGCGCGATTTTCCCATCGACGAATTCGTAGAATACGTTCTCATCGAAGGTCACCGTCTTGCCGTTGATCGGCAAGCCGAAAAATTCACCTTTGGGCGTGACGTGGAAATTCAAGCGGCTGGCAACCGTGGGCGGGTCGGCGACCAGCAACTGGATGCGAAACACCAGGTCGGGGATCTCGCGAAAGTCCCGCTCCAGCATCGCGCGGTAACCGGCAAGGCCCACGGTGGTGGCGTTGTAGGTCACCTGCGGGTGCACGAAAGCGCCGAGGTGTTCCCAGTCCTGGCGGTTGAGGCAGTCGATGTAGCCGCGGTAAAGGTCGGCGAGCTGGTTTCGGGTCATGCCGCGTGCTCCAACCCGGACGTGAGAGAGGGGAGTGCGCAGGAAAACCGAGCTTTGAAATCAAATTCGCTCATGTGCGCTCACCGTTGGGTTGGAAAACTTGCAGGCGCCAGTTCACGCCCGACGCGCCATCAACAACACCGTCGCTGCCGCCGACAACAGCCCCGCGCAGCAGCGATTGAATATCCGCTTGCCCCTCGGCTCGGCGAACCAGCGGCGCATGTGCAGGCCCATATAGGCGTAGGCGCTGATGGCGATCCACTCCAGCACCAGAAACATCGCACCCAACAGCGCAAATTGGGGCGTGATTGGTTGGCCGGGTACTACGAATTGCGGCAGGAATGCGGTGAAAATCAGGATGGCTTTCGGGTTGCCCGCCGCCACCAGAAACTCCTGACGCGCCAACGCCCACAATCCCACCTTCGACGCGGATGATTCAGCCTCTGCTTGCGGGTTGGCCCGCCACAATTGAAACGCCAGATAAAACAGATACGCCGCGCCCAGAATCTTGATCCCGTAGAACAGCAGCTCCGAGGTTTGCAGCACCACCGCCAGCCCGGCGGAGGCGAGGGCGATCATGCCGGCGAAGGCCAGCAAGCGGCCGATGCCCGCCAGGCATGATGTGCGGTAGCCGTAGCGTGTGGAGTTGCTCACAGACAACAGGTTGTTCGGGCCGGGCGCCATGTTCAGGGCGAAGCAGGCGGGGAGGAAGAGGGCGAGCGTGGCGAGGTCCATGGCGGCTCCGGTGTGGGCGGGGAGCGTTGAGGATAAGGGCAGTTGGGGCGGTTGGACAATCTGCGCGTTGCGGGTAACGACACAAGCGGACGGCCCCATGCCAACAAAGCGCTATGAAGGGCGCAGGAACACGGGCATAAGCACCTCTTTGTTAGTGTTTGGGCGGGGTCTTCTGCATATCAGCAGCGCTGATAGATTGGGGTGAGCATGCCGTGTGGTTTTTTTATGGCGCGCGGGATCGGGCCGGATTACGAGCGGGATTGGGACACGGGGCGTTCGGGGGATAACAGGCGGTGGACAATTCGCGCGTTGGGGTCGTGAGGACGCCAACGCGCGTGGAGCGTTTAGCTGGCAGGCGTTTCTTCTGTCTCTGTGGCTTGCGTGCGTAAGCGTCGACCGATGACGTCCATCAAGTCACAACCGTCGCGCAAGGGGATCGCGACTAACTGCGCGAAGTCGGAGAGTATGACGGCGTCGGTTTCCATTTCGCTGCGGAAGGCGATGTTTTCCAGCACTTGAGTGACGGTGCGGATGCGGTAATCGGCCATTGCGTGTAGCACGTCGAGGGGTGCTTCGGAGTCGATCAGGAGGGAGGCGGGGACTAGGTCGATTCCGGTTAGCGGGGTGTATCTTTCCATGTTTGAAACTCCGATAAATGCTGCAATTAACCGCCACTCACACGTCGCCAAACGATAGGGTGGCAGCTGTACGCAGGTTGGCGAACCGGTATCGGAGAGCCCGGCAGACCCGAAGGTCTCCCGCGCACAGCCGCCATTGAGGCAGCTTTGCGAGCGTGCAACAGCATCTGCAAAAAAGCGCAGTGCTTTTGCATCCGATAGTCAGGTCGCCAAACCTGATCGCCATGTGGGCGACGGGGCGGACTATAAGGGGCGTTGGGATTGGGGGGCAAGCTTGAAGTTGTAAGTGGCGCCGGTAGGGTGGGGGGCACAGCTTCAAATCCGGCGGGTGAATTAATAGCACTGTGGTTGCCCGATAGTAGAGTGTCTGCTTTCGGCCGAGGCTGTGTAAAAACGTTTTCGAGCACGACAGGTACTCAAAACCGGACTGGAAATCGCGAATCTGCGCGAAATCTACATCTGCTGACGTGCCGATAAATTTCAGATTTAACGTAGACGCGCGCACTTCAATTTTGACGAAGCGTTTTTACACACTCTGGACCGAAAGCAGACATTCGTTAAAAGAGGTTTAGTTGACTGGTAGCGGGCTTTCGAAAATGCAATGGGATGCATCGTAGTTCCAGCGCTACGAAGCAGCTCAGTAAAAACAGCCCGCTTTCTTTGATGACCGTCGACATTACTACCACAAGCTTCGTCTTCAGCTAGCATTACATCGAACGAGATCAAGCACGAAAACGGCGACTCTTCCTTCTCGCGCAGACCTGCTCTTCGCGACGAGCATTCTTTTCAGTTCATCGGCGGTTGTGGGAAGGGTTTCGTGTCGACCTGGACTCTTCAACCTCTTGGTTGTTTGTTTTTGTTCTCCAAACCAGAGCACCAGATAAATACCACGCCCTTCCGCTCGCCAGTCTGGAGTGTAGAGAGCATCAAGCTGCCTATCTGATCCTGTCCAGAGCTCGGAGTGCCACTGCCCTTTGATCTCGATCGGAATCCGAAGTGTGCCAGCCGAACAAGTGATATCAACTTCCTTATCGGCGGCAACATGCGTTTCAGGATCGAAAGTGAAGCCTGACGATCCTTGACGGAGAAGACCTAGAAGGTGATCACGGCAACGCTCCTCAACGAACGGGATTTTTTTGTCGTCATAAAACCCGCGCCAAGATTCAGCATCGTCGCTCTTTATCTTCGCTTGGGCGATGGCGAGTTCTTCAAGAACAACAGTTTGTAGGTCAACAAGGGACACAGGGGCAAGACTGCGTGTGATCGCATCGATAGCAGCAAGTGTGGGCGGAACATAGGTAGCTTCGACGCGGATGCGCTTCTGCTCAGCAATAACAATCTTGACCTCTTCAGAGTAGCCATCGACAGGTGCATCCCTTAAACGGACTAATGCATCGTTTGCGTCATCGCTGGTGTCATTGGCAAGGCGGCGGATGAGTTGGACGATGAAACTGCTTGCATCCCAAGAATTTGAATCCCCTGACGAAGCCCCGCTTGGGCGATGCACCATTGGCCAAAGCGATCGAAACGTATTGATCATCCACTCACTCTGCGCAGCATTGAGGAGGACATTGGTATCATCGTTAATGCGGTTGCTGATTCGATGCCGTATGTGCCAGAGCAGTTCAGGTTCAATCGGCTTAGCGCCAAGCCGCGCTACAGTGACGGGGAAATCAACAATGACGCCAATCGCAACCCAATTGCGGCGGCGCTCTTCGTCCGTCGACGTAGAACGAAGCGCTAGAGTTCGGCGTAATTCCTCAAATCGCCCTGAGCGGATAAGTCTATCAACCAACTCTAGTTCCGGACCGGCCGGTAAGTCTGGAAACCGCTCCAGCCACTCCGCAGCAAGTTCGGTGCTCATGGCGACATGGACTTGGTCGTGCATCAGCGTGTAGAGGCCATCTACATCTTCACGCCGCTGCTGTAGTTGCGGCTCATGGTAGAGCTTCATCGCTTCCTTCCAGCCACCGCGAATGTGGATGGTAGCTTCAACAGCTTCAATGAGACCCACGACTCCTGCATGATCGTCGATGCGACTACGGCGAAGCTCGAACAGTCCTGCCATTAAGCGCTCATCAGAAAGGTCATCGAACCCTACGCCTACTCGATGCCGCTCGGCGAGTGCGGCAACGATAATGTACGCGGCATCGTAAGCCTTGCCGTTCGCGTTGCTCTTCGCGATCTGCTGCGCAGTGGGTTTGGGTGGATTAAGTGTTAGAAATGCTTCGAACCCGGCATGCGCTACTTCGCCAATATCATCTCCAAGCCACTGCCCGATCCGCTTATGGGCAGGTGCATCTTCAATGTCGTTGTAGAGGTTGAGATAGGCTTTAGCGGGGCCGACAATCGCACTGTAATCACCCGCGCGCATCTGATCGATGCGAGCAGAAAAATGATTTCGGTGTCCAGCGTGAATGGCCGCTTGTTCTGCTCGACGCTCTCGCTCACGTTCGGTCTGTTTGATCTGCCAATCAGGTACTGTCTGCTCTGTGAGCTTGTCGAGCCATTGCAATAGATCGGCACTGCGAGCAGCAAAGAGTCGTGCAGCAGCACGTACCTCTGCGCCTGCTTCACTATCATGCCGTGAAAGCAGGACCAAATCGCGCCAGCGTTCGTCGCTATTATTTATGGGGTCGAGCCAATTAAGTAGCGCAATAACATCTGTGTCGGACGGTATAAAGCCGGTCGATCGTTCGCTGAGCCGCCAAGATTGCTGATAAGGGTTGTGATCACTGGGCAGTTCTAAAAGCACTAGTCGTTGAACGGACCGCCGCAAATGGTCGTCGCTCCGAATGAGCTCGTGCAATTTCTGATGAACATCACGTTGATATCCATCACGGCTATGGAAGGGCTCTAGCCAAGACCAAAGCTCGTTCGCAGTGACACCGCCGGCCTCTACGACGCGAACGATTAGATGATAAGCAAGATCGGTCAACACGTCGTTTCCAGGTCGATCATCCCACTTACCAAGACTCTTTGCTGCTACGGCTAAGAGATCAAGGACATCCGCTATCTGCCCATCTGGAAGATGCCTCTCCAAGAGCATCAATACTCCGATCGTACGACTACCACTGCCTGCATAAGCAATTACGAGGCTGACAATCAGATTTGCATCGAATTGTTCGTATCCGATTTTATCAATAACTTCGACTGCAAGCCGAATAGAAAGCTCATCTCGAGAGCTACCCAGCGTGTGAAGAACGGTTGGCCAATCTATATCGTCATTTACATCAATTAGAATTTCGCCTGCAACTTTCCTGCATGCAAAGTACGCTCGGGGATCGATAACGATTTTCCGCAGTTCATCTTTCAGCAGGGACGCAATATCACTTCCCCTGACTGCTTCGAGCATAAGAAGGCAAAGGCTGAACGATGTTTCAGGTGTTGAGATCAGTCGCCGTATGTCCTCGATGACAACTGGGTGCCTGAAACCACGTAACGCATACGGTCCCCAGTCACGAAAGCGCGGATTATCCTTTGCCAGAAGCTCCAGTGAGCCAATAAGCAAGTGAGCTTGATCGGCCGTGAGTACATCTGCATCCCCATACTCAATCAATCCCATTGGGTCCGCGGTGATAACAGCCTTGGTAAGAGCCGGTTCTAATGCGAGCCAGGCATGAATGCCCCGAAGGCTTGAAGGTACAAGCCCGTGGCTGTGAAACACTGAGAGGAGGCGTCTGCGTTTTTGTGGGGTATTCGCCTGCTTCGCGAGCCATTGAGCCCCTAAGTACTCCCCGACCCGGCGGTGAAGGTAGGTGAAGCGATCGACGCCGTCAGCTTTGAACAAACGAGTACCTAACATGGCTTCCACTACTTCACCATCAGGAAGAAGAGAGATATCGGAAAGTTGCAGTTCACCTTCGGCAGCGTTCGCTGCGGAAATCCGAACAATGGCCTCACTGCCAGTTAGGATCAAACCGGCAAATGCGGCGCCTGCGGCATCAAGGCCAGCTTCCCGCCCTGGCTGACTTCTGGCCTTGGTGTCACGATGTTCGACTCGTAAAACCTCAATGGCGCGCTCGAAAAGCTCGCTACGCGTTTCAGGTAATTTCCTCGACCCCGCAACGCGAGCAATTAGCTCGAGAGTTTGCGGATTGCCGAGCAATCCATTGAGCCCTCGTGCATTGAAATGCTCGATCACATTTTCGGCTTCCGCCAAACCGAGTGTGGCGCTTAGAAAGGTGGAAGCGTCATCGTCGTTGAAGGGCTCAATGTGAAGCTCTAGTGGCTTTTCCGCGTACTGTTCGTGAATAGCCTCTAAACCCGTCGCGCTACGCCAATCCGCCACCCGGCACGCAAGAATGAAGCGAGGGTAGCCCAGCTTACCGAGTTGACGCAGGACAAGATCCACCCCGTCTCCTTCCTTCTGGCTGCTTACCTCATCTAGTGCATCAATCACTAGGATTTTGGCGTCGCTTAGTAGCGTATTCGGATCATATCGGTTAATCAGTTGGCGGGCGGTGCAATGCGAATAACCTGGAGACGCTGCAAGCCAGTCAAGCAGGTGAGATTTTCCCATGCCGGCTTCGCCAAGTATCACGAGCGACTCGGTTCTTTTTAACAGGTCGTCCTGAGGCATAGTGATTCGACTGTCATTAGTCTCACACCACAGTGTTCGTTTGATGATTGCATGCACTATCAAATTTGCGCATTCATTCATGTCGTACTGGAGCCTCAATCGGAGCCGGGTTAGTCATTCTGATACTAAATTAACGCCCCATCAGAAGCACTATAAAGAGATACACGAACGACCGCTTTTGGCCGATTCTGTTGAAAAAGTAGGTCTCCTGTCGATCTATAGCGCGCGACCAGCTAAAGCAGGTTGGCTAGAAAGCGCCCCCTTGAGAGCCTAAGAAACCAGTATCATCCGATAGGTGATATCGAGAGCAGAACTATGACAGAGAAAGAGGCATGTGCGATTTTGCAAGCACAAGGTTGGGCCTGTGGAAAGGATGAGGTAAGTGACCGCTTTTGCATCAAGTGTTTGGGCGAGATCCAAGTCCAGATCATTCCGACTATAGGGAAGCGCTCGGATCATTTTAGAGTTTCGTTCATGCCCTCCATCTCCTCGACAGCGTTTTCGGATGCTGTCGCGTTCATCTTTGGGGAGGGAAAATATTTTTCACCTGTCATCGTAAGCAACGAAACGCCCCAGAAGCTAGAGACCATTGGCGCTGACGATGTAGTCGAGCTATCTGACAGGGCGTTATCTTGGGCTCAGAATCAAGATATAGATGCCGGCTTGGCGCTCTACAGGTCTTTACCTACAGACGCCAAAGGAGCAATGCCACTCAGGCATCTAGCTGCGCTAGCAATTGCGCAAGCTGTCGATCAGTTAGAGGATTACGAAAAAAGCTTTAAAAAGGGCGAAAGGCTGGGGTTCGTCCCATACATCACCGTTGAAATGATTGAGCGCTCGCTGCTGATTGCTCGGGGAAACGCTCCCAAGGTTAACTGATTCCCTGAGTAGCTCCATCGACTGATCTGCGGCAAAATCACTCCATCGGCCAGCGGGAGAGTACGCAGCATGATGGGACAGTTATCGAGTGGGCAGGAGCGGCTGTTTTACTCGTTCAACCTTGAAGACCACATCCCAAAAAATCATCTTCTGCGCAGCATTGATCGGTGTCTCGATCTGAGCGACCTGCGCCACTACCTCGCCGATTTCTATAGCCCAATTGGGCGTCCTTCGATTGATCCTGAGCTGATGATCCGCATGCTAGTCGTGGGCTATTGCTATGGCATCCGCTCCGAACGGCGGTTGTGCGAAGAGGCCCATTTGAACCTGGCATATCGCTGGTTCTGCCGGTTGAGCCTTGAAGATGAAGTCCCCAACCACTCAACCTTTTCGAAAAATCGACACGGCCGTTTTCGAGAGAGTGATCTGTTTCGCTGGTTGTTCAATGAAGTGCTGCGTCGCTGCATGGACGCCGGCCTGGTCAAGGGCGAAGGCTTTGCCGTGGACGCCAGCATCATCAAAGCGGATGCGAGTCGGCAGCGCGGCGTACCGGGTGATGAACCGGTCAACTGGAGCGATCCGGCCCTGAGCACCCGCGCCGTGCGTGAGTACCTTGAAGGCCTCGATGAAGAGGCTTTGGCCGAAACGCTACCGAAGCGCCTGTCGCTGACGGATCCTCAAGCCCGCTGGACCGCTGCGCCAGGCGGCCCAGCTTTCTACGCTTACTCCACGAATTATCTGATCGATACCGAGCACGGCGTGATCATGGATGTGGAACCCACACCCGCTCATCGAACCGCAGAAGTCGAGAGCACCAAGACGATGATCGAACGGGTCGAAGCGCAATTCGACATCAAGCCGGAGCGTCTCATTGGCGACACCGCTTACGGTACCGCGCCGATGCTGGCCTGGATGGTGGAGGAAAAAGACATCGAACCGCATGTGCCGGTGTGGGACAAAACCGAGCGCAAGAACGACAGTTTTTCGAGCAACGATTTCCACTGGAATGAAGAGGCTGAGGAATACCGCTGCCCGGCCGGAAACCCATTGCGCAGCGAATGGCGAGCCTTCAAGAATGAGCGTTCACATGTCACCAAAGCCAACACCATCATCTTCCGATCCCGGCAGACCGACTGCGCTACGTGTCCGATGAAAGCCAAGTGCTGCCCAAACACAGCGTTCCGCAAGATCGCTCGCAGCGTCCATGAAGCCGCTCGCGATGTGGCTCGGCGCATTGCAGCAACGCCGGCATATCAGCGGTCTCGCCACGAACGTAAAAAGGTCGAAATGTTGTTTGCCCACCTCAAGCGCATCCTGAAATTGGATCGGCTGCGGCTACGTGGCATGAGTGGCGCGACGGATGAACTCACGCTGGCCGCTGCGGTGCAGAACCTGCGACGGCTTGCCAAATTTTCATCTCAAGGGCCACCAGTCACGGGATAGGTGCGCCTGCACCAAGCAAAAAACCTCAAATTAACCCAATAACAGAGCGGCAAAGGTCATCGAAGGACCGAAAAACCACTCAATGTGGTGAGTAGGTTCTCCCGTGGTGGTCGTGCCTGAGTTCAGGCCGTTTGAAAATCCGACTTTTTCAACAGAATCGGCCGATTGCTGCCTGCCACCCCATCCAAAAATCTCCCATCAATCCCGACACGGATCCTTTCGCGCATTACCCACCAACCGCTATCAACTTACGCGTCTAATCCATGCACACCTGCATATACCCACGCCACAAAAGCGTCGTAAACACCTTCAGCGTAATGGCCGACACGGCGTTTTTTGCATAAAAAGTATAGGTCCATCGAACACGGGGTTCGCCAGCACGAGGCTCGTCAAACCACGATTGTCCGGTAGCATGGGTGGCCAAATACCTGACGGTGAAAGTGAACTCGCTGACCCGATAGGCAAAATAATTTGCTCGATCAAACTCGGTCACTTGCTCGCGAGCCGTTGGTGCCGGTGGCGCAGAGCCGTACAACTGCGCTAAAAGAAGGGCTAGCCGTTTAAATTATTCATAAGGCATCTGGCCAAGGAGAGAATGTTTGGCAACTACCCCGATTGCTCACACCCTGCGCGCACCGTCTGAACTGGATTACTACGACTGCCGCTCAACCCTGCTGCCGTCCGAAGTCACCGCGCTTGAAGCCTGGAATATCATGACTGCCGAACCGGGGCCGTTGTTGCAGCTGGCGTTCCGCATTCGGGACGCGATTTCCGCTGTGTTTGGCGTAAAGCGCATTGGCGGGTTTTCCGGCACCCGCCGAGACAGCGTGCAAGTGGGCGAATACCTGGACTTCTTTCTGGTAGAACACAGCGCCCCCGACATGCTGGTGCTGACCGAGCGCGACCGGCACCTGGATGTGATGATTTGCCTGTCGATCAGCGAGCGCGTTTTCACCATCACTTCATCAGTGGTCACCCATAACGCGTTTGGCCGCGCCTACATGGTGCCGGTCGGCCAGGTGCACAAGTTGATCGTCAACAGTGATTTGAAGCGGCTGAAACGCACACTTGAAAGGCAACAAAAAGCCTACTGATGAAACCGCCTCCCCAACGCGTCCAACCGCACCGCAATGGGCGGTAGCCGCTCACTGCTGCGCGCCAGTGTCTCCACATCATCGGCAGTGCTTTGCGCAATGCTCTGCACCGACTGCAACCGTCCGACGATTTCCAGGTTCGCCGTGGATTGCTCACGGGTGGTCGTCACGATCCGCCCGTTCAGTTCGTCGATGTGCGCAATGTCGGCGCCCACCGCTTGCAGCATTTCCACTGCCACTTGGCTGTCTTGCACGCAACGCTCCACGCCTTGCTGGCTGTCGTGCATGGCCTCGACGGCTTGACGGCTGCCGTGTTGCAAGCCTTCGATGATCTGTTTGATTTCCTGGGTGGACACGGCGGTGCGCTGCGCCAGGCTGCGCACTTCGTCGGCGACCACGGCAAAGCCTCGGCCTTGTTCGCCGGCGCGGGCGGCTTCGATGGCGGCGTTGAGGGCGAGCAGGTTGGTCTGGTTGGCGATGCTGCTGATCACTTCGAGTACCGAGCCGATCTGTTCTGCCTGCACCGCCAGGCCTTGCACGGTCTCGTTGGTGCCGTTGATGCGTGAGGCCAATTGGCTGATTTCGTGCTGGGCGCGGCCGACGCTTTCCTGGCCGCGCACGATTTGTTTGCTGGCCTGGCCTGCGTGTTCGACGGCCTGTTCAACGTGCACGGTGATGTGGCCCATGGCGTCTTCCATGCGCTGCATGGAGCCGGTCATTTGGGTGATTTCGGCCAACTGATGGCGGGCGCCTTTTTCCAGGGTGCCGCTGGCGCTGGCCAGTTCCTGGCCGAGTTGGCCGAGGCCGTGGGAGTCGCGGGCGACGCCGTCGATAAGATGGGTAATTTGCTGCAGGAAGTGGTCGAAACGCTTGGCCAGCGACACATGCACCTTGCCTTCACCCTGGGCGGTTTCGACGGTGAGTTGGGTGGTCACGGCGAGCATTTTTTCGAGCATTTCCTGGCTTTCGACCGCTTCGCGCTGGCTGTGAATGGCGAGGTAGAGCAGGGCAACGGTCTCCATGACCACGTAGAAAGCATGGACGAACACCATGCTCCAGCCGCCATGGTGTTCCATCACGAACACGGGGAAGCCTTGATGCTGCAACGCATGGAAGACCACGTGGTGCACGGCGATCGTTGCCGCCGCTACCAGGATCGGCAGCCAGTCGCGGTAGAAGGTCAGCACGGCCAGCAGCGCGAAAATGCCGAAGTGCGATTCGATCACACCTTGCGCCTGGTTGATGTGCAGGGCGGCCATCACCATCAAGCCGGCGCCCAATAGGCAGCGCATCAGGCGGGTGCCGCCGATGGCGCGATAGACTGCTGTCAGCACCACGCTGGTGCCGCCGCCGACGATCACGGCCTGCAGCAGTGTGTCGTGCCAGAACGCCAGGCCTACGGAAAACAGGAACATCAGCCACACCAGCGCCAGCATGATGCGGTCGGCCTTGCGGTAGTGCTCGAAAAAACGCGTGCGGGTTGGCATTCACTCTTACTCCATGTGGTCGAGCCGGAAACAGCTAAGCATGCGGCGTGCCACGTGGGCCGCCGGTGGAGTGAAGCAGGTGTTCGGTTGCTTTCAGATCCAGGGATGCCATGGTGTTATCGGCATCCCTGAGCGGGACTTTAAGAGCGGCTATCCAAATGGATAGCCGCAGGGGCAGGGCAGGTCAGAAGCTGTACTTGGCGGTGAGCATCATGTTGCGTGGGTTGCCGTAGGCATCACCGCCGTAGCTCACGTCGTTGGCGATGGTTGAGTAGTAGCGGCGGTCGAAGATGTTGTTGGCGTTGAGCTGCAGGTCCAGGTGCTGGCTGACCTCGTAGCCGGCCATCAGGTCGGTAACCGCGTAGCTGCCCTGTTGCAGGCGGTAGGTGCTGCCGTCAGCCACTTTGAGGTCGTTGTACAGGCGGCTCTGCCAGGAGACGTTGCCACCAACGCGCAGTTTTTCCAGCGGGCCCTGGAAGTTGTAGCGGGTGGTGAGCTTGAACAGATGCTCGGGCGTGTCGGTATCGAACTGCTTGTTGACCAACTGCGGGTTGGCGTCATCCTTGATGGTGTGGGTGCGCGCGTAAGTGTAACCACCGCCGACCTGCCAGTTCGGGGTCAGCGCGCCTTGCAGTTCGAGGTCGATGCCCTGGCTGCGGATCTCGCCGGAGGCTTCACTGCACGCGGCCTGCGGGCAGTTCGGCACCACCACTGGCACGGCGCGGTTTTCCTGGTTGACGCGGAACAGCGCCACACTCGCGTTCAGCGCGCCGCCGAGGTATTCGCCCTTGATGCCCACCTCGTAGTTTTTGCCGACAATCGGCTTGAGCGGGTTGCCGGACGTGTCCTTGTCCCTTTGCGGCGTAAAAATATCGCTGTAGCTGAGGTATACCGAGTGATGCTCGTCCAGCTCGTAGATCAAGCCGGCGTAGCGGGTGAGGTTACGGGTGACATGAAAGTCGCCGTCGCCATCGCGGTTGTCGTAGTCGTACCAGTCCAGGCGCCCGCCGAGGATCAGCTTCAACGGGTCGGCCAGGCTCAGGCGCGTGGTCACGTAAACGCCTTCCTGGGTGGTGACTTCACGCTGGTTGTTGGTGTGGACGAAATCCGGTTTGCCCGCCGTCAGCGGCCAGTTCATGTCGTACGGGCTGTAGTTGTGGGTGGTCATGTCGTAGATGCGCTTGCTGGCGCCCACCACCAGTTCATGGGTACGCCCGAACGCCTGGAACGGGCCGCTGGCGAACGCGTCGATGCCGGCCTGATTTTCATCGTAGGCGGCCTGGTAAACGGTGCGCGCCGGTGTGTTGTTGACCCAGCGCGACTGGTAGGAACCGGAGAACAGCGCGTCCTGTGCGGCGTAGTTGGCGTTGACCTGCAGGCTCCAGTCGTTGGCCAGGCGCTGGCGCAGTTCGGCGAATACGGTGTTGATCTCCTGGTCCTTGTTCTCCCAACGTGTGCCGGGGTTGTAGGAACGCGGCAGGTCAAGGTGATGGCCATCCTGGCCGACCATCGAAGAGCCCCAGAAGTAATTGGTCTTGTCCTTCTGGTTGGAAAAGCCGAGGGTCAGGGTGGTGTCTTCGCTCAGGTCGGCTTCGGTGACGGCGTAGAACAGGCCGTGGTCTTCCTCGACCTTGTCGATAAAGCTGTTGGCGTCACGGTAAGAGGTGACGACGCGGCCGCGCCACGTGCCACTGTCGTTGAGTGGGCTGGAGGCGTCCAGCTCGCCACGGTAGTCGTCCCAACTGCCGGCGGCGCCGGTGAGGGTGACTTTCTGCTCGTCCAGTGGCCGCTTGCGGATCAGGTTGATGGCGGCCGACGGGTTGCCTGCGCCGGTGACCAGGCCGGTGGCGCCGCGCACGATCTCGACGCGGTCGAACATTGCCAGGTTTGGCTGGGCGCCTACGTCAACGCCGTTGTAGCCGGTCGGGATGCCGTCATACATCAGGTTGTCGATGTCGAAACCGCGCGCCTTGTAGGACTGCCGCCCAGGGCCGTTGGAGTAGTTGAGGAACAATCCGGGCGTGGCCCTGACCACGTCGTTGATGCTGGTCATCGCCTGGTCGTCCATGCGCTGGCGCGTGATGACCGTGACGGCCTGCGGGGTTTCACGCAAGGTCAGCGGCAGCTTGGTGGCGGTGGCCATTGAGCCGGTGGTGTAGGACTGGCTGCCTTCGGTGGTGGCGCCGAGTTGTTGCTCGGTGTTGATTTGCGTCGCGCCCAGTTCCACCACGGCTGACGGTTGTTGCGCATCGGCGGCGAAGGCCGCTTGTGAGCTGGCGATACAAACCGCCATCGCGATCAAATTAGGTGTAAAACGCTTGCCGATTGGTTGTTGCACAGACATGGAACAGACTCTCCCCGAAGCGCCGTCCCTGGCGAATAATAATGATGTTAAGAATTATTCGCATCAGTTTGTCAGATTGAGGCTGTCGGAAAAAGCCTTGGGGGAGAATTAGTTAACGAATTTTTCACATTTCGGCGGGGGCGTTTTACCGCTTCACAGCCGGGAGCGGGCGTGAACACCCCGTGTTACGCCCACTCCAAAGAATGCCTGGGATCAGCCGTAAAGCCCGGCCCACGTCCAGGTCCAGTCGAAGCTCGACCCGACCACTTCCGCCAGCATGTGCAGCAAGATAGGCACGAGCAAGCCGCCGCTGGCAATCCTCGCCCAGGCAAACAGGCAACCCACCACGAAGATCATCACCAACGTGTTCCAGCTGCCGTATTGGGTATGCACGCTGGCGAACAGCGCGGACGTGACAATCACCGCCGTCCACTTCCAGGCCACACTACGTTCGTAGGGAAACAGGCGCAGCAGGTAGTGCCGCATCATCAGTTCTTCGGCGATCGGTGGCAGGATAATCAGCGACGCCAATTTGATCAGGGTTTGCCACTGGGTCAGGCCGCTGTACAGCTCAGCCATGAACGCTTCACGCGGTAACCCCAGTGCGGTGACCAGCAACCCGAACAGGGCATACGCGGCGATCAGGGCAATTACGCCCAGGCGCAAAGTCTTACGGATGTGGTGGCCGTAAAACCTAGCGGCCAGGTTATGCCGGTGTTGCACCACGAACAGACCGCACAACAGCAACCCGATGGCGCCATGGCTGATCACGAACATCAAGTAGCTTTGCATCGCCGGTGGCAACAGCAACAGGCCGGGAACGGGCGCCAGCAGCATAATCAACGCCGCGAGGACGAACATCCCGAGGCGTCTGAAGAAGCGGAATTTCGACGGCGAGGCGGGTGGAAGGATGGATTCCGAGGGGGCAAGAACGTGCGTCACAGTCGCTCCATGAGTGTGGGGAAAAAGGCATTTTGCCACTAACCAAGGTAATTAACGTCCAAAGCCCTCGGTTATTTACGCGGACCGCTTTCCTGCCCAGGAATCGCGACCCGGCTCGTCGCCTTCACCTCACGCAGCGCCAGGCTCGATTGGATCGACGCAATCCCCAACTGACGGCGCAACACGCTCTCGACAAACTCACTGTAACTGTCCAGGTCTTGCGCCAGCACCTGCAGCAGGTAGTCCGCATCGCCGGTGATTTTGTGACAGGCCAGCACCTGGGGCAGTTGCTTGACCACCGCCTCGAACGCGTCCGGCGCGTGGTCGGTGTGGATGGCAAAGCGCACATGCACAAAGGCCATGATGTCCAGCCCAAGCAGCTTGCGATCCAGGTTGGCCTGGTAGTCCTTGATCACGCCTTCTTCTTCCAGGCGCTTACGTCGACGCCAGCACGGCGTCAGGCTCAGGGACAGGCGCTCGCTCAGTTGGGCGTTGGAAATACTTGCGTCTTCCTGCAGTAACGCGAGGATGGCGAGATCGGTGTCGTCAAGCGCGACCTGTTTGGTTTTATTTTTCATAATGTGCCGCCACAAGGGTAAATATTCCCGATAAACCTAACAGTGCGCGAACTAAAAGCAAAGAAAGCCCAGCCTCGCCCGAACAAAATAGAGCCTGTCTTTTACTCGGGGATGTTGAGAAATGCTGACTGTTTTTAGTGATGCCCACCGTTTGCACCATGGCACCGAATTGAAAGACGGTGTGCTTAAGCCCTCATTCGAACAACCCAGCCGTGCCGACACCGTACGTGACCGCGTCCGGCAGGTCGGGCTGGGCGATATCATCGTGCCGCGCACCTTCGACCGCGCGTGTTACGTCAATGCCCACAGCGAACGCTATGTGTCCTTCCTCGAAACCGCCTGGGCGCAATGGACCGCGATTGGCCGCAGCCATGACGCACTGCCGCTGGTGTGGCCGGTGCGCGACCTGGCCAATCAACAGGTGCCGGATTTCATCGACGGCAAGCTGGGTTTCTTCGCCATGGACGCCGGCTCGCCGATCACCCGCACCACCTGGGACGCGGTCAAAACCAGCGCCGACATCGCGCTCACCGGCCTGGCCCTGATCGACGAAGGCCATCACAGCGCCTTTGCCCTGTGCCGGCCACCTGGGCACCATGCCGCCCGCGAATACATGGGCGGTTATTGCTACCTCAACAACGCGGCGATTGCGGCGCAACAGGCGATTACCCAAGGCGCCCGGCGCGTGGCGGTGCTGGACGTGGATTTCCACCATGGCAACGGCACCCAGAATATTTTCTATGACCGCGCCGACGTCATGTTCATCTCCCTGCATGGCGAACCGGCGGTGTCCTACCCGTATTTTTCCGGCTTCAGCAGCGAGCGCGGCGCGGGTGCCGGGGAGGGCTTCAACCTCAATTACCCACTGCCGAAAAACACCGCCTGGGCCGATTACACCATCGCGCTGCTCGACGCCTGCCGGCACCTGCGCCACTTCGCCCCCGAGGTGCTGGTGATTTCCCTCGGAGTCGACACCTTCAAGGACGACCCCATCAGCCACTTCCTCCTCGACAGCCAGGACTTCATCGGCATGGGCGAAATCATCGCCAGCGTCGGCGTGCCCACGCTGTTTGTGATGGAAGGCGGCTACATGGTCGATGAGATCGGCATCAATGCCGTCAACGTGCTGCACGGTTTCGAAAGCAAGACCGCCTGAACCCAAGAACAAAAAACCGCTGATTCTTTTTTCTGCCAAAACTCAAAAACATAACAAGAGGTTTTGTGATGAAAACAACCACGCCCGGGCTGACAGAAAAGCCTGCGTTGCAACGCACCCTGAGCAACCGCCACATCCAGTTGATGGCCATGGGCGGCGCGATCGGCACCGGCCTGTTCATGGGCTCGGGCAAGATCATCGCGCTGTCGGGCACCTCGATCATCCTGATCTACATGATCATCGGGCTCTTCGTGTACTTCGTGATGCGCGCCATGGGCGAGCTGCTGTTATCCAACCTGAACTTCAAGAGCTTCGCCGACTTTGCCGGTGCCTACCTGGGGCCGCGCGCGGCGTTTTTTCTCGGCTGGTCGTACTGGCTGAGCTGGAGCGTGGCAGTGGTGGGCGATGCGGTGGTGGTGGGCGGGTTTTTCCAGTACTGGTTTCCCGGTGTGCCGGCGTGGATGCCGGCCGGGGGCATGTTGCTCACGCTGTTCGCGTTGAACGTGCTCACGGTCAGGCTGTTTGGCGAGGTGGAGTTCTGGTTTGCGATCATCAAGATCATCGCCGTGGTGACGTTGATCAGCGTGAGCCTGGTGCTGATTGCCAGTGCGTTTGTGTCGCCCACCGGCGTCACCGCCTCGTTGAGTCACTTGCTGGATAAACAGGCGGCGTTTCCTAATGGTCTGTTCGGGTTCTTCGCCGGTTTCCAGATGGCGATTTTCTCCTTCGCCGGCACCGAACTGATCGGCACGGCCGCCGCTGAAACCCGCGCGCCGGAGAAGACTTTGCCCAAGGCGATCAACTCGATCCCGCTGCGCATCATCCTGTTCTACGTGCTGGCCCTGGCGTGCATCATCGCGGTGACGTCGTGGCAGCAAGTGTCGCCGAGCAAAAGCCCGTTTGTGGAGCTGTTCCTGGTGGCGGGCTTTCCCGCGGCGGCGGGCATTGTGAATTTCGTGGTGCTGACGTCGGCGGCTTCATCGGCCAACAGCGGGGTGTTTTCCGCCAGCCGCATGCTCTTCGGTTTGGCCGACCTGGGCGACGCACCGGGCATTTTTCGGCGGCTGTCCACCCACAGCGTGCCGTTTTTCAGCCTGGCGTTCACCACGCTGTTGATGCTGCTGGGCCTGGTGTTGCTGTTTGTGGTGCCGGAGGTGATGACGGCCTTCACCATCGTGTCGACGGTGTCGGCGATCCTGGTGATTTTTACCTGGTCGACTATCCTCGCGTCCTACATTGCCTACCGCAAAAAACGCCCGGACTTGCACGCTCAATCGATCTACAAAATGCCCGGCGGTGTGCCGATGGCGTGGTTTACCCTGGCGTTTCTCGGCTTTGTGCTGTGCCTGCTCGCCTTGCGACCGGACACGCGATTGGCGCTGTGTGTGATGCCCGCCTGGTTTATCTGGCTGGGCATTGCCTATCAGTTGTCGCACGTGCGTAAACGTTTCACTGCGCAGGCCGCCATGAAGTGAAGAGGGAAGCGAAAAACCTTACAGGTGATCCGCATCGACGACGGCCTGGGCAAACGCTGCCGGCGCTTCCTGCGGCAGGTTGTGGCCAATGCCGCCGCTGATCAGGCGGAACGCATACTTGCCCGTAAAGCGCTTGGCGTAGTCCTCGGGTTGCGGGTGCGGGGCGCCGTTGGCGTCGCCTTCCAGGATAATGGTCGGTACGCCAATGCTCGGTGACTGAGCGAGCTGTTGTTCCAGCGCGTCGTAGTGGGCTTCGCCCTGCACCAGGCCCAGGCGCCAGCGATAGTTGAAGACCGTAATGGCGACGTGGTCGGGGTTGTCCAGGCCTTTGGCGCTGCGCTCGAAGGTAGCCTCGTCAAAGGCCCACTTCGGCGAGGCGGTCTGCCAGATCAGCTTGGCAAAATCGTGGGTGTTTTTCTGGTAGCCGGCAGCGCCGCGCTCGGTGGCAAAGTAGAACTGATACCACCACTGCAATTCGGCCTTGGGCGGCAGAGGGTTGTGGCCCGCAGCCTGATTGCCGATCAGGTAGCCACTCACCGACACCAGCGCCTTGACCCGCTCGGGCCACAGCGCCGAGACGATATCCGCCGAGCGCGCGCCCCAGTCGTAGCCGCCCAGCACGGCTTGCTTGATCTTCAGCGCGTCCATGAAGTCGATCACATCCTGCGCCAATGCCGCAGGCTCGCCGTTGCGCAGGGTTTTATCCGACAGAAAACGCGTGTCGCCGTAGCCTCGGGCGTAGGGGATCAGCACGCGATAACCCTTGGCTGCCAGCAGCGGGACGACGTTGGCATAACTGTCAATGTCGTAGGGCCAGCCGTGCAGCAGGATCACCACTTGGCCATTCGCCGGGCCGACCTCGGCATAGGCCACATCGAGCACGCCGGCCTTGATGTGTTTAAGCGCGCCAAACGCGGTTTGGCTATGGCTGACGGGCGATGGCGGCTCGGGCATCTCGGCGTGGGCCAGGCCCACGGCGCCGAGCTGCAACAGTGCAAATGCCAGGAACAGCGGGCGGAGTTTGGAGCGGTGAGTCAACTGAGTGTGCATGGCGGGCCTCCTGCGGCGGGTGTGTACCTGGCGCTCAGTTGACCGCTGTGCTGTATCGGGCATGTTTCAGCAAGTGCCCCGGGTTAAACGCTGTGTATCCTCGGCTGCGCAGTACACACTGTGATACATACGCCTCACGCCCTAGGCGAACACGATCTCATAGGGCTCGCGCATCCGCTCCAGCAGCTCCTGGGCGAGCATTGGCGCCAGGCCGATTGACGGGTCGCCGACCAACTGGCTTGCATACGCATGGGCGGCGTGGAGCTTGCGCGCAACGCACCAGGAGTCCAGGCGCACCTTGTGCGCACGCTGCCACGGGATCACCGCACCTTCGCGCACCGGCCAATGCCAGGCCCAAATGGGCAATTCATACAGGCGCGCGCCAATCAGGCTACAGGCCTTGGCGCTGGCACGGCCGACGGCGTCGTGGTCGTCATTGCCGTCGTTGCGCCAAGTGGTGAACACCACATCGCCGGGTTGCAGGTAGCGTGCAATAAATTGGCTCATCGGCTGCTCGCGGGCCGCCAGGGCGTCGTCGCAAAACCCACCACGAATCCACTTCAAACTGTGCAATGGCATGCCCAGGCGACGCAGCGCTTCGGCACTTTCCTGGGGGCGAATCACACTCAAGCGGCTCGCCGGCCAGGCGTTGGAGCCGGGGTGGCTGGCACTGCCATCGGTGATTGAAATCAGCAGCAGTGGGTGTTCGCGGCTGCTGAGCAGTTGCAGCAGCCCGCCGCAGGCCAACACCTCGTCGCCGGGGTGCGGGGCGATCACCACCACGCGCGCGCCGGGCGGCACGAGGGTTGAAGGGGCGACGGTGGGGATTTGCGCCAACTGCGGGGCGCTGTTCCAGATTTGCGCGGGGCCGCGGCGGCCCTCGCCTAAGGAGGCAGGCTTCATGGGTGTCACATCCTTGTCAAATGGTGCTGGGTCGTACCCCGTTGACGGGACGACGCTCTTTTAGTCAGCGCAGGCTCCGCTGCGCGGGTGCGACACTCCAACCCTGGAGTGCCAGCGAGGCAATGTCAGCATAGTCAAGGATTGGTCACTTTTACATCTTGTAATGTCGATTTTTTTCAGGAGGCCTGCATCAGGCTTTTCAGGTAGTCGCCAAACCCGCCCTGGGCACGGCAATCCAGGCGCGCGCTGGTGATGACTTGCGGGGTGTGGCTCCAGGCGATAGAGGCGCCGCAGCGTTCCAGGTTACGCACCAGTTGCACATCTTCGTGGCACGCCAACGGCTCAAAACCACCGGCTTGCACATAGGCGCCGGCGCTCACGCCCAGGTTGGCGCCGTGCACATGCCGATGGCCTTCGCGTGCCTCATACGCCTGGTTGTAGCGAATTTGCGCGGCCGGGTCGAAATCTTCGCTCCAGGCATCGACGGTGACCGTGCCGCACACCGCGTCGGCGCCCAGCGCCAATTGCGCCACCAGCCAGTCGGGCGCTACGCGGCTGTCGGCGTCGGTGCAGGAGATCCAGCGTGCGCCCAGATTCAACAGATGGCGCGCGCCCACCCCGCGCACATGGCCCACATTGCGGGCCTGTACGTGCAGGCTCTGCACCGGATAGGCCTGGGCGATAGCGGCACTGCCGTCGTCGCAGCTGTCGAGTACCGCGAGAATCTGTACCGCTTCGCCCTGCAGTCCGGGATGGTTCGCAGCAATCAGGGCGGCGTTCAGGCACTCGGCCAACAGGGCTTCTTCGTTATGCACCGGGATCAGAATGCCGATCATCGCAAGCCCTCGTGGGAGGCGACCGAGGTGCCGTCGCGGCTCCACAGGTCGAGGAGGAAATCGCTCTCGTGATGCTGCGCAACAGGCGGCATGCCCAGGCGTTGTTGCAGCAGTGCGTGCACCTGTTCGGCGGTTTGCGGGCAGCCGTCGATGGCCGGGCGCCAGTGGCAGGCCAGCAGTTGGCCGTTGTCGGTCAACGAGGCGAGGGCGCGATCGATCAGACGGTGCAAATCTTCGGCATCAAGGTAGTAACACAGCTCGCTCAACACGATCAGTTCGAAAGGCTCCGTCGGCCATTGTTCGGGCAAGCGGCTTTGGTGCACCTGCGCATGGGCAAACCCCAGCAAGCGGTTTTTCGCCAGCGCCACGGCAGCGGCAGCCGTGTCACAACACACCAGGCGATCACAGCGCGGCGCCAGTTCGGCGCTCAGCTCGCCATTGGCGCAGCCGGGTTCGAATATCGAGGTGTAGCGTGGTCGGGTCAGCAGCGCCAAGGTCAGGGCACGCTTGCGCCGCTCGTACCAGCGTTGGCGAAATGCCCAAGGGTCGTCATTACCGGCGAACAGTTGATCGAAATAGGGCGTGGCAACGCTCATACAAACACCACTTCAAATGGTTGCAGCAGGCGCTCCACCACATAGGGCGCGAGCACCGGTGGCAGGCCGATCTGCGGGTCGCCTTCCAGCTGGCTGGCGAAGGCGTGAATGGCGTGGCGTTTGCGCGCGACCGCCTCGGGTGTCAGCAGGATTTTGCGCGCGCGATGCCACGGCACCTGGCTGTCTTCGGGGGTTGCCCAGTGCCAGGTCCACACCGGCAGTTCGTAGAGCGTGGCGCCCACCGCCTGGGCGGCCTTGGCACTGGCGCGGCCGACGGCTTCATGGTCGCAATGCCCGTCTTCGCGCCAGGTGGTGAACACCACATCGGTGGGCTTGAGGTAGCGTTGTATAAAGGCGCACAAGTGCTCTTCACCGGCCGCCACCTGGCTGTCGGCAAAACCTGCGCGCAGCCATTTCAGGCTGTGCAGCGGCAAGCCCAGACGGTGCAGAGCCTGGGCCGACTCTTGCGGGCGCACCACGCTCAAGCGTTCCACCGGCCAACGCCGGGAGCCTGGATGACTGGCGCTGCCGTCGGTCACGGAAATCAGCTGAATCGGCCGCCCGAGCGAGGCCAGGCCTTGCAACAGGCCGCCACAGCCGAGCACTTCATCGTCCGGGTGCGGGGCGATGACCACCGCGCGGTGACCTTCGGGCACCAGTTGCTCGACGCTGATCAGCGGCAGCTCAGCCATATGGGGCGACGCTTGCCACTGATGCAGCGGCGTGCCCTGGCCGACAATCGGATTAGCCTTCATAGATGCCACCTCCGTGTGGAATCGCCGGCGACCAATTCACCCAGGGCCGCCAGGTCACGTTCGGCGTGACTTTGCCGCACGTACACCGGCAAATCCGCCATCAACTGCGCGAAGTGCGGGTCTTTGCAATAAGGGCCCGCGCCGACTGCGCGGCCGACATGCTGAATGACTTGCTCGACGGTATCTTCGATGCAGGCGCGTGCCTGCTGAGCCAGCAGGCGCGCATCGGCCCGCGGGTCGCGGTCGATCTGTTCGGCACTGTCACGCAGTACGCACGCGGCGCTGTTCAGCACACTGTCCACCGCGCCCAGGTGGGCGAGGGCGTGGGGTTCAGGGCGTTTGGTGCATTGCTCGCGCAGCACTTCGGCCAGGCGTTGCGCGCCGCCATACCAACACGCCGCGATGCCGACGCCGCCGTGCCAAAAACCGGGCCGGGAGAGGTAATCCCCCGGCCCGCCGACCGCGATGCCCTTGGCCTGGTCAAACACAATCTCGACGCTGCCTGTGGCCGCCATGCCCACGGCGTTCCAGCCTTCATTGGTGACGGTGATGCCGGGCTGGTCCATGGCCACGGCAACCAATTGCTGGCGGTCCTCTTCGTCCCAGGCGGTCAACAACCCATGGCTGACCACGGCCGCCCCGGAACACCAGGCCTTGCGCCCCTCGACGAGCAACTGGTGACCGTCGCGACGCACACGCACCTTGGCTGTCGGCGGCTCGGCAGCCCACATGCCCCAAATGCTGCCCAGTGGCGGCAAGGGGCTGTCGAGTTCGGCGATGATCGCCAAGGCATCGGTATGGCCTTCGAACAGCTTGCACAGGCGCAAGTCATGCCCCGCCACTTGGGCGAGGCCGCTGAAGCGCGCCAATGTCTCGCCGCTACCGGGCAATGGCAGTTGGTCCAGGCCTTCTTCCTGAAGCGCCTTCAGTGCATTACCCAAGGCCTGCGTGTCCGCATAGCTCCGGTAGCCTTGAAGGAATCCATGCAGGGCCATCTCACACCTCGTCGCGCTGCAGTTCAAACAGTAACAGCGAGCGGCCGGTCACGGCGTACTCGTGCTCGAAATCAAAGCGTTCCTGGCCACGCACCGCAGGGTCATTGGTGTCCAGCATACAGGTCCAGAACTCGCCCTCCGGCACCGGCGGCAGGCGGAAATTGACCATGTCGTGGTGGGCATTGACCACCAGCAGCACGGTGGCATCGCCACCTGGCCGACGAATCCCGGTTTCCTGGGCGCGCCCATCCATCAGCATGCCCAGGCAGCGGCCCTGGCTGTCCTGCCACTGCTCGGTGCTCATCTCGTTGCCATCCGGCGCCAGCCAGGTGACGTCCTTCACGCCGATGTCTTCATTGTAATCGCCGACCAGGAAGCGCCCACGGCGCAGGATCGGATAGGCCAGGCGCAGCTTGATCAGGCGTTTCACAAACTTGAGTAGCGCTTTGCCGTCGTCGTCCAGGTCCCAGTTGACCCAGCCGATTTCGCTGTCCTGGCAATAGGCATTGTTGTTGCCATGCTGGGTACGCGCGAATTCGTCACCGGCCACCAACATCGGCGTGCCTTGGGCCAGCAGCAAGGTGGCGAAGAAGTTGCGCATCTGGCGCAGGCGCAGCGCGTTGATTTCCGGGTCGTCGGTGGGGCCTTCGACGCCATGGTTCCAGGACAGGTTGTTGTTGCTGCCGTCCTGGTTGTTCTCGTCGTTGGCTTCGTTGTGCTTGTCGTTGTACGACACCAGGTCGTGCAACGTGAACCCGTCGTGGGCGGTGATGAAGTTCACCGAGCTGTAGGGGCGTCGACCGCGCTGGTTGAACATCTCGCCCGAAGCGGTCATGCGTGCGGCGAAATCGGCCAGCTGGCCGTCGTCGCCTTTCCAGAACGCGCGCACGGTGTCGCGGAATCGGTCGTTCCACTCGACCCAGCCGGGCGGGAATTTACCCACTTGATAGCCGCCAGGGCCGCAGTCCCAGGGTTCGGCGATCATTTTCAGCTGACGCAGCACCGGGTCCTGGCGGCAGGCCACGAGGAAGCTGTGGCGCTCGTCGAAACCATCGCGATAACGACCGAGAATGGTCGCCAAGTCGAAGCGGAAACCGTCCACGTGCATCTCGGTGGCCCAGTAGCGCAGGGAGTCGGTGACCATTTGCAGCACGCACGGGTGGCTCAGGTCCAGGGTGTTACCGGTGCCGGAGTCGTTGATGTAGAAACGCTTGTCGTCGGGCATCAAGCGGTAGTACGAGGCGTTGTCGATCCCGCGCATGGACAGGGTCGGGCCGCGCTCGTTGCCTTCGGCGGTGTGGTTGTAGACCACGTCGAGGATCACTTCCAGCTTGGCTTCGTGCAGGTGCGCGACCATTTCCTTGAACTCGGCGATCTTGCCGCTGGCCAGGTAACGCGGGTCCGGGGCAAAAAAGGCGATGCTGTTGTAGCCCCAATAGTTGGTCATGCCTTTTTGCAGCAAGTGCTGGTCGTTGACGAAGGCATGCACTGGCAGCAGTTCGACCGACGACACGCCCAGTTGGCGAATGTGCTTGAGCACATCGTCTTCCATCAACCCGGCGCAGGTGCCGCGCACCGACTCGCCCACTGAAGGGTGGCGCATGCTGATGCCGCGCAGATGGGTTTCGTAGATGATCGTACGGTCCCACGGCACGCGCACCGGCTGGTCATTGCCCCAGGTGTGCGCCGGGTCGATGACCTTGCACTTGGGCACGAAGGGCGCGCTGTCGCGCTCGTCGAAACTGAGGTCGTCATCCGGGTGGCCGATGGTGTAGCCGAACAGCGCCTCGGACCATTTGAGTTCGCCCACCAGCTGTTTGGCATAGGGGTCGATCAGCAATTTGTTGTGGTTGAAACGGTGGCCGTTGGCCGGGTCATACGCACCGTAAACGCGGTAGCCGTAAATCAGCCCTGGATGGGCGTCGGGCAGGTAACCGTGGAAGGTTTCATCGGTGTATTCGGGCAGTTCGATGCGCTCCAGCTCGATTTCGCCGGTGTCATCGAACAGGCACAGTTCGACCTTTGTTGCGTTGGCCGAGAACAGCGCGAAGTTGACGCCCAGGCCGTCCCAGGTGGCGCCGAGGGGGAAGGGCAAACCTTCACGAATCCGCGACGGCTCGTTTTCCGACGTCGGTTGGGTTTTATCGGGCTTGCTCATTGAGTTGCTCCTGCAAAGGTCTTTTTTCGGGCCGAGCGCGACCGTGCCGACGATCGTTCAGCTGACGCTTGAAAAGTGAAGTGACCGCCTGACGACAGTGTCGGCAGGCGGCCCATGAGGTCGAAAGCGTTAAGGCTTGGGTTTTTTCGGTGCTGCCGGTTTTTTCGCCGCCGGTGGGGCCGGCTTGCTTGCGGCGGGCGCCGGGGGCTTGGCTTTTGGCGCAGGCTTTGGCGCGGTCTTGGGTTTGGCGGCTGGCTTGGGCTTGCTCGGCGTCAGCGCTTCCGCTTCGGCCAGCTTGCGTGCCATCTCCCAGTGGCGCGCGTCCTCCCCGTGGGGTTTACCTTCGGACTCCCAGATCTGATGCGCCAACTCGCGAATGCGTTTGTCTTCAGTACTCATCACAAAACTCCTCACAGAAAATTTTCAGCTTTCTTGATCATCAGGATTGATAAAGACATTGACCGGGAAATCCCCCAGGGCAGCGCTGATCAACAGCTCCTTGTTTGGTGTGACTGCGCCTGTATGAAAAAGTCCCTTCCAGTTTTGTGTTGTCACGGCGAACGGTAATTTCACCCGCGTATCGCCCCAAACCTGCGCATTGATGTGGGGCTGTTCACCGTTTTCCAGCAGGCGATGAGGCCAGCGTGGCACCACCACCAGCAGGCGTTTACCGTAATGCTCGCGGCAGAATGCGACGACGTGATCGGCCTGTTTGCCGATGACTTCCAGCGGCGTATAGCTGCCGCTGCGGAAGATCGCGGGATCAGCCTTGCGCAAGGCTAAAACCTCAGCAATCAGCGCCTGTTTGATACGCCCGTCGCGCCAGTGGGACAACAGCTCGCCGACGTCCGGTGGTGCATCCAGCGCACGTTGCCGTGCGTTGAAATCCACCGGTCGACGGTTATCCGGGTCCACCAGGCTGAAGTCCCAGAACTCAGCGCCCTGGTACAGGTCCGGCACACCCGGCACGGTGATACGAAGCAAGGATTGCGCCAGGCTATTGACCGCGCCGGCCGCCGCGATGGCGTGGGCGGCGTTGCCCAGGGCACTGCGCAATGCGCTGCCTGCTTCGCTGAGCAGCAGGCGCGTGAGGAAGGCCTCGACGCTTTGCTCATAGGCCTCGTTCGGCGCGCTCCAGCTGCTTTGCAGCTTGGCTTCGCGCAGGGCTTTTTGTTGCCACTGCCACAGGCGCTGTTGATAGGCCTGCAAGTCCGGGTTGGCGTCCAACGGCCAACTGCCCAACAGCACTTGATAAAGGATCAGCTCGTCACCGGCGGACGGGCTGTTGGCGTCGTCGCGCAACGGTGCCGCGAGGGTGCGCCAGTGTTCGACCTGCTCGGCGTACCACGGCGCACATTCGCTGAGTACCGCCAGGCGCGCGCGGCTGTCTTCGCCGCGTTTGTGGTCGTGGGTGGCGGTGGCCAGCAGGTTGTCGGGAAAGGTTTGCAAGCGCTGTTGGTTGACCGCGTGAAATGCCTCGACAGGTGCACTGAACTGCTCGGTGCTGAAGCCCACATCATTGCGCGACAGCAGCACCGCCGAGCGATAGAACGCCGTGTCTTCCACGGCCTTGGCAGCGGCGGGCGACGTCAGTTGCTGGAAGCGTACGCAGGCATGCTTGAGCATCTTGCGTTCACGGCCCACCGGGCGATTGCGCCAGGGTTGGCCGCCGAGCCATTTTTCCAGGTGATCGAGCACCGGCCAGTCGCCTTCGCTCAAGGTACTGCGGGCACCGGCCAGGGCCTGCAGGAAGAACACATCATCGCGTTCGCTGCGCCCGCGCGCACTGATGTAGGTGCGGTACACCGGGAAGTGCACGATCAGTTCCTGCAAGGCGCGGCGGATAGCGCCCAAGGTCAGGTCGCGGGTCATCACATCATCGCGGGCCACTTGCAGCAGGGCTTGGGCCACGCTTTCAAAGTCACCGGCCAGGGAGCCGTTGAGGATCTGCTGGCGTGCCAGCCAGGCTTCTTCGATAAACGCTGAAGGCCGTTCGCTGTGGCGGGTCCACAGCTCGGCAAGCGGTTCAAAGCCTTGAGGATCATGTTGCAGCAGTGACAGCTGGTTCATGAACTCGTAGCCGGTGGTGCCGTCGACTTTCCAGTCTTCACGCAAGGTTTCGCCTTCGCCGAGGATTTTCTCCACGAAGATCGGCAGGTGCCGCTCGGGCGCCAGCGAATCCACGCGACGGCGCAACTTGCGGCAGTAACCGCGCGGGTCGGCGAGCCCGTCGATATGGTCGATGCGCAGGCCATCCACCAGACCCTCGCTGATCAATTCGAAGATCTTGCCGTGGGTGGCTTCGAATACGGCTGTGCGTTCTACGCGCAGGCCGCCCAACTCGTTGACGTCGAAGAAGCGCCGCCAGTTGATGTCGTCCGCGGCGGTGCGCCAGCTGGCGAGGCGGTAAGTTTGCTGTTCGAGCAAGTGATGCAGGCGGGCAAACCCTTCCGGTTGGCGCCCGTCGAACTCGCTAAGGCGCTGCTCAATAGCGTGCAGCACGTCGCTTTCGGTAGCACGTTCGGCCAGCGCCTGCTTGAGCCACGCCGCTTCGTGGTAAGCGTCGTCCTGATAGGCGAGGGCGTTGAAGCGATCGGCCAACGGCTTGAGCAGTTCGTCGTTGCCGAAGATCAGCGCGTAATCGCGCGGGCAGATCGGGAAGCGGTGTTCGTAATGCTCGACGTAGAACGCGCCGTGCTCGGCATCGAACTGCAGCACCAGCGTGCCGCTTTGCAGGGCTTCGCCGTAGTCACTGCCGAGAAACGGCATCAGCAACTGGCCCTTGAGCAACGGGTCGGGCGAGTGCCATTGAATGTCGAAAAACTCGCTGTAGGCGCTCAAGCGGCCCCATTCCAGCAGGTCCAGCCACCACGGGTTATCGGCGCCGCCGACGGCCATGTGGTTGGAGACGATATCCAGGATCAGGCCCATACCGTGTTCACGCAGCGCCGCGACCAGGCGACGCAAGGCCGCTTCGCCGCCCAGTTCCGGGTTGACCGTGGTCGGGTCGACCACATCGTAACCGTGCATGGAGCCGGCCCGGGCGCTGAGCAGCGGCGAGGCGTACAGGTGGCTGATGCCCAACCGGGCAAAGTACGGCACCAGCGGCACCGCGTCATCCAGGGTGAAGCCTTTATGAAATTGCAGGCGCTGGGTCGCGCGCAGGGGCAGGTCTTTCATCGGTCACGCTCATGGGCTTGGTTGCGCGCGACGGCCAGCAGTTCGAGGCGGCGGGCGGCACCGGCGTTGTCGAGCAGGCTGGCGGCCTCGCCCGGCAGGCGGCGACGCCAATTGGGATGGGTGTCGGTGGTGCCGGGCAGGTTGGCTTGTTCCTCAATGCCCAGCGCGTCTTCCAGCGGCAGCAGCACCAGCGGCGCACGGGTGTGGCCCAGGTAGCGCACACTGGCGTCGATCATATGATCGGTGTCGTTGCGGATCTCATCGACGAAGTTTTGCGGGTCCTGGCTCAAGGCCTGGCGCAGCGCCTGGCGTTCACGCAGGCGGTGCTCGCTCCATTGCTCCACGGTCGGTGCGTCAATCAGGCCGAGTTGAATGTTCCACTCGATGTCGCGGCTGTGCCACCAGCCATTGAGCGTCGGCAAATCGTGGGTGCTGGTGGTCGCCAGGGCGTTATCCGGCCAGTCGAGGATCGGCTTGAACTGGCCGTCGTGGCCTTGTTCGAACAGCAGCACACGCATGCCCAGGATCGAACGGCCGCTGAGTTTTTCGCGCAGGCCGTCGGGCACGGTACCGAGGTCTTCACCCAGCACAATCGCTTTGTGGCGGTGGGATTCCAACGCCAGCAACCGCAGCATGTCGTCTACCGGGTAGTACAGGTAGGCGCCTTCACGCGGCGAGGCATCCATGGGCATCACCCACAGGCGCTGCAGGCCCATCACGTGGTCGATGCGCAAGCCGCCGGCGTGGGCGAAGTTGGCGCGCAGCATCTCGATGAAGGCGCGGAAACCATGGCGTTTGAGACCTTCCGGGGAAAACGCCGAGATGCCCCAACCTTGACCGGCGCGGTTGAGAATATCCGGCGGCGCGCCCACCGTGAGGTTGGCGAGTAATTCATCCTGGCGGCTCCAGGCCTGGCTGCCGCCGCCGTCGGCGCCAACGGCCAGGTCGGCGATCAGGCCGACGCCCATGCCGCTGCCCCGCGCGGCTTGTTGCGCACGTTCCAGGCAGCGCGCGATCAGCCACTGGCTGAAGGCGTAAAAGCCGATTTCTTCAGGGTGTTCTGCGGCAAACTCCACCAGCGCCGGGCTCTGCGGGCTGCGCCAGGCTTCGGGCCAGTGACGCCAGTCGAGGTCTTCCCCGGCAGCGGCGCGCACGGCTTGTACGGCTTCGAAGCGGCAGTGGTTTTCCAGGGCTTCGCCGCCGGCCTGGCGGAAGCTCAGGAAGTCGGCATGCTGCGGGTGCTGGCCGTGGCGGAAGTCTTCATACAAGGCGCGCAACAGGCGCTGCTTGGCCTTGGCCGCGGCCGGCCAGTCGATCAGCGTGTGCTGCTCCAGTGTGTGCAATTCATCCGCCAGCCCGAGGGCGTCTATCGCGTTGCGCACTTCGCGCTCGCCGAGGATGCAGGCGGGCGAGGCGTACAGGCTGTTCAGAAACAAACGGCTGGAGGGCGAGTAGGGGCTGTAACGCTTGGTGTCGGCACTGAACATTGCATGCATCGGGCTGATGGCCAAGGCGTCGGCGCCGCGCTCGGCGGCGGAGCGTGCCAGGTGTTCCAGGGCTTGGGTGTCGCCAAAACCGCCATCACCGAGGCGGCGCAGCGCATACAACTGGGCACTCATGCCCCAGGCGCGCGCCGGTTGGCTGTCCACGGCTTCGGCCACGCTGTAGCAGTGCGTGGGCGCTACGGCCAGGGTGAAGGTCTGGTCGTCGATGTGCACCTGGTGGTAGCCCAGCGCAATAATGCCGGGCAGCACGCCGTCGCCGTCGAGGCGCAACTCCAGGGTTTCGCCGCCTTCCAGGCTGACCCGGCACGGCGTGTCTGCAGCGAAGTAACGCGCCAGGTCGAGGCCTTCGCCGGTGTCGACGGTCATCAACGGTGGCAAGTGTTTGTCCTGTTGCACCTGCTCCAGTTCGCGCAGGCTGGCATCGATTTCGGCGTCGGTATCGGCCGGGTGGCCCAGGCCTTTGAGAACGGCACGCAGGGCGTCGGGTTTCACATGTTGCGGGCGGCCGTTTGCGTCGATCCAATCGACGGCCAGGCCCGCGCGGCTGGCGAGTATTTCCAGGTTCGCTTCGCTCAAAGGTGCTCTCCAACAGGGAATAGGGCGACGCGTGCGCTGAACGGCGCCAAGTGCGCCTCGTCCGTGGCAGGCGTCTCGAATAGCAGGTGCGTCGGCGCGGGGTGGTCCAGCGGCGTGTCGCCAAGGTTCAGGTCAATCTGCAACACGCTGCCGTTGCCCAGGCGCCAGCGCGCGGTGACGGCGCCGTCAGCCAGTACCTGTGCGCCCAGCGCCATGCTGCCGGGCAGGTGCGGCACGATATGCAGGTGACGCAAGCTCAGCAGGTGCCGGTAAAACTGGCTGTGGGTGTTCTCGGCAAAGCCGGGTGCCGATTGCAGAAAGGTCGGCAGGGCATTCGGGTCGGGGATATGTTCGCGCCGCTCCGGGTCTTTGAACGCCGCAAAGTCGGCGAACTCGTTGCGCCGGCCTTCGCGCACGGCTTCGGCCAATTCGCCGTGGTGGTCGGTAAAGAACAGAAACGGCGCTTCGGCGTTGACCTCGTCGCCCATAAACATCAGCGGGATCATCGGCGACAGCAGCAATAACGTGGTGGCCGCTTTGAGCGCCTGGGGCGAGCACAATTGATGCAGGCGCTCGCCCAGGGCGCGGTTGCCGATCTGGTCGTGGTTCTGCAAAAACGCCACAAAAGCGCTGGGAGGCAAGTCGCCGCTGGGTTCGCCGCGCTCATGGCCGTGGCGAGTGGTGTGGCCTTGATAGATGAAACCTTCGCCCAGGCAGCGTGCGAGCTTGTCTGTCGGGTTTTCGGCGAAGTCGCTGTAATAGGCGTCGGTCTCGCCGGTCAGCAGCACATGCAAGACGTTATGGAAGTCGTCGTTCCACTGCGCATCGAAATCATGCGTCAGCAGGCTGGCCTGGTTGAGTTCGTTTTCCAGCATCAGCCACACGTGACGACCGGTGTCCACCTGTTGGCGTACCCGGCGTGCCAGTTCTTTGAGGAACCCCGGATTGTCGATGGCGTGCACCGCGTCCAGGCGCAGGCCGTCGAAACGGTACTCCAGCAGCCACATCAGTGCGTTATCGAGGAAGAAATCCCGCACTTCACGTCGATCAAAATCGATGCCGGCGCCCCACGGCGTGTGCACGTCTTCCTGAAAGAAGCCCTGGGCGTATTGGCCGAGGTAATTGCCGTCGGGGCCGAAGTGGTTGTAGACCACGTCGAGGATCACCGCCAAACCGTGCTCGTGGGCGCTGTCGATCAGCTGTTTGAGTTGTTCGGGCGTGCCGTATGAGGATTGCGGCGCGTAGGGCAGAACCCCGTCATAGCCCCAATTGCGCTCGCCGGGAAACTGCGCCAATGGCATCAGTTCAATTGCGGTGATGCCCAGTTCGGCCAGGCGTGGCAGTTGTTGTTCAACCGCAGCGTAGCCACCCAGTACGCCGACATGCAGCTCGTAAATGACGGCTTCATGCCAGGGGCGGCCTTGCCAGGTGCAGTGTCGCCATTGATAGGCGAGTGGGTCGACGACCACGCTCCAACCATGCACGTCCAAAGCCTGGGCCCTGGACGCCGGGTCGGGTACATCCATTTCGCCGTCGATGTTGTAGCGGTAGCGAGTGCCCGCCGGGCACTTTATCTCTACCTCAAACCAGCCTTCTGCCTGGGGCAGCATGGCGATGGATTTGCCGTCTTCCAATTCAACGCTGACATAAAACGCGTCTGGCGCCCACAAGGCAAAACGCGTGTGTTGCGCGTCCAGCATGATTGCGCCGTGGGGCCAGGTTTCCAGAGTCCGTGACGGCATCTATGAAGCCCTCCCTTGATTATTTAGCGGATTTCCCCAGTGCTTTAGCGACCAGTTGTTCGTACAGTTCGGCGTAGGGTTCCACCGCCTGGCACCAGTTGAAGGGTTGGGTCATGGAGCGGCTGCGCATGGCGTTGAGCAAGCCTTTATTGGCAAACACGCGGAACGCGCGGCTCAGTGCCTCTTTGTAGCTTTCCACCGTGGATTCATTGAACAGGAACCCGGTGACGCCATTTTCGATGGTGTCGGCCAGCCCGCCGGTATTACGCGCCACCGGCAACGAACCGAAGCGCTGGGCATACATCTGGCTCAGGCCGCAGGGTTCGTAACGTGAAGGCATCAGCAGGAAGTCACTGCCAGCGAACATGCGGCGTGCGTCGGTTTCATTGAAGCCAATGCGCACGCCGACCTGGCCGGGGAAGCGCAGGGCGAGTTCACGCATGGCGTTTTCTTCTTCTGGCTCACCGCGGCCGATAATCGCAATCTGGCCGCCGTTTTCGACGATAAAGCTGCTGACCGCTTCGGTCAGGTCCAGGCCTTTCTGATAGACCAGGCGCGACACCACGGCGAACAGCGGGCCGGTTGAATCATGCAGACCGAACAGCTCGCGGACATGGGCGGCGTTGACGGCTTTGCCTTCCCAGTCGCCGATATTGAAGTTGTGGGTCAGGTGCGTGTCGGTGGAGGTTTCCCAGCTTTCGTCGATACCATTGGGAATGCCACTGAGCAGGCCTTGCTGGGTCTTGCTGGCCAGGAAGCCATCCAGGCCGCAGCCGAATTCCGGCGTGGTGATTTCCTGGGCGTAGGTGGCGCTCACCGTGGTGATATGGCTGGAATACGCCATGCCGGCCTTGAGGAACGACATCTTGCCGTAGAACTCCATGCCTTCCTGTTGCAAGGCATGTGGCGGAATGCCCAGCTCCGGCGTGGAGGCCAGGCTGACCACGCCTTGATAGGCCAGGTTATGAATGGTGAACAGGGTGGGCGTGCGTGAACCACGCCAGTGCATGTACGCCGGGGCCAGGCCAGCGGGCCAGTCGTGGGCGTGCACCAGGTCCGGGCACCAGTGGATCTGCGCGAGGTTGGCAGCCATGTCGGCGGCGGCCAGGCCCAGGCGGGCGAAACGAATATGGTTGTCGGGCCAGTCGCGGCCGTTGTTGGCGCCGTAAGGCGTGCCTTCGCGCTCGTAGAGCTCGGGGCAGATCAGTACATAGATGACCAGCCCGTCCTTGAGGTCCATGCGCCCGATCTTGCACGGCGGCAGCGCCGCGTGGCCACCCAGTTCGCCGATGATGTGGATCGGGTTATCGCTCTCCATTACCTGCGGGTAGCCGGGGATGAGTACGCGCACATCGTGCAAATGCGCCATGGCGCGGGGCAGGGCAGCGGACACGTCGCCCAGGCCACCAGTTTTCACCAGATCGGCGAATTCGGAGGTCACAAACAAGACTTTCTTTCGATTAGGGTTCTGACTCACGATCGGCCGCACAGTGTTGGGCAGGTCGACCAACGAAGTCGGTCCCCCTACCGGCTGACTAAAACGCTCTCCCTGAGTATCTACTGCGGCACTGATCATAGTTCTCTCCCACATGTATGGTCGGCTAATGGCCCGCTGCCATTAGCTCCGATGACCGCATCCTGCGGCCAGGCGCACAAGCACTGTACAAACTGGCAAGGCGTATGCCAGTTGCACCCATTGCTAAAAAAGAGTGGATGGACGGGCATTTGGTGTGAACCGCGTGCGCTCGCCTCCCTTAAAAACTGGACCTATGGCAGAGTTGGAAAGTTTAGATTTTTTGCGGGGTTTTTGTTTTGGAACGGACCCATCGGTCATGAGTCTAGGACAGATTCCAGAGCCTGTAGGGTTTACAAGGCATTTTTGTAGGACAAAAAACTTGTAACGATATGCAAGGTTGAATACTGGCGGGGATTGGCGGTGTTTCGGTGGGCAAAAGGCCTGTTGTGGCAATGAGGCTTACTGTGGCAAGCAGGCTTGTTGTGGCGAGCGGGCTTGCCCCGCGTTGGGGCGCGAAGCGGCCCTAAAATCGGCAGCCTCGGTATGGCAGGTGTACCGAGGGTGCCTTATTGGGAGCGCTTCGCACTCCAACGCAGGGCAAGCCTGCTCGCCACAACAAGCCTGCTCGCCACAACAAGCCTGCTCGCCACACCAAGCCTGCTTCCCACAACAAGCCTGCTCGCCACAAAATGGTGCGGCGCAGGATCAGCCCAGCACGCGAACGGGCGCGCCGCTGGCCCAGGCCTGAACATCTTCAATCATCTGCTGATAAAACTGCCGGTAATTCTGCTCGCTCACGTACCCCACATGCGGGGTGGCCAACACATTGGGCAACCGCCGGAACGGGTGATCAACCGGCAGTGGCTCTTCGCTATAAACGTCCAGCGCCGCCCCCGCCAGTCGCCCTTCGGACAGTGCCGCGACCAGCGCCTGTTCATCCACAATCGGCCCGCGTGCCGTGTTCACTAAACGTGCAGTCGGCTTCATCCAGCCCAACGCCTCGGCATCCACCAGGCCGCGGCTGCGGTCGCTGAGTACCAGGTGCACGGTGAGAATATCGGCCTGTTCGAACAGCTCACGCTTGCTGACCCAGGTTACGCCCGCTTCGGCTGCGCGTTGCGGCGTGAGGTTTTCACTCCAGGCAATCACGCGCATGCCGAACACCTGGGCAAACTGCGCGACTTTCTGGCCAATGCTGCCCAGCCCGAGAATGCCCAGGGTCTTGCCATACAGATCGCCGCCCAGCCCGACCTGCCATCCGCCGTCCCGCAGGGAGTTGGCTTCGACCAACAGGTTGCGGGTGGAGGCCATGATCAACGCCCAAGTCAGCTCCGGCGCCGCCTGTTTATAGCTGTCGGTGCCGCACACCTGGATGCCCAGGGCCTTGGCGGCAGGAATGTCGATGGCCGCATTGCGCATGCCGCCGGTTACCAGCAGCTTGAGGTTGGGCAGGCCCTGAAGCAGGGCTTTGTCGAAGGTGGAGCGCTCGCGCATCACGCAAATCACCTCGAAGCCGCGCAAACGCTCGATCATCGTCGCGGTGTCCGCCGGGTAATCGTGCAGGAAGTGCACCTGGCCCACCGCGTTCAACACCGACCAATCCACTACGCCACTGGCCACATTCTGCCAATCATCAATGACCGCAATCTGTACCGACATTCACGAGTGCCTCGAAAAATTTTGGATTAAAGGGCATTCAAACCCTGCAACAGCGTTTTATTGAACCGGGCCGGTTCTTCCATTTGCGGCGCATGCCCAAGGCCGGGGAATTCCACCAGGGTTACGTGGGGAATCAACTTGGCCGCTTGCTTGCCCAGCACATCGTAATGGCCAAGTTTGGCCTTGACCGCTGGCGGCGCAATATCGCTGCCGATGGCGGTGGTGTCGGACGTGCCGATCAGCAGCAAGGTGGACATCTGCAAATCCTTGAACTCGTAGTACACCGGCTGGGTGAAGATCATGTCGTAAATCAACGCCGAGTTCCATGCGACCTGGGTATGCCCCGGGCCTTTATTCAAGCCCGCGAGCATGTCGACCCAACGGTCGTACTCAGGCTTCCAGCGCCCGACGTAATACGTGTTGAGTTCGTATTGGCGAATGCCTTCGGCGCTGAGTTTCAACTCGCGCTCATACCATTGGTCGACGCTGCGATACGGCACGCCCAGCGCCTTCCAATCTTCCAGGCCAATCGGGTTGACCAGTGCCAGTTGTTCGGTCTGTGCCGGGTAAAGCAGGGCATAACGGGTGGCGAGCATACCGCCGGTGGAGTGGCCGACAATCGTGGCTTTTTGAATGCCGAGTTTATCCAGCAGTTGGTGGGTGTTGAGTGCCAGCTGCTGGAAGCTGTACTGGTAGTGGTCCGGCTTGCTGGAGGTGCAGAAGCCGATCTGGTCCGGCGCGATCACGCGGTAGCCGGCACTGCTCAGGGCTTTGATCGAGTCATCCCAGGTGGCGCCGCAGAAGTTCTTGCCGTGCATCAGCACCACGCTGCGCCCGTTGGCCTTGCCCTGGGCGGGCACGTCCATATAGCCCATTTGCAGGGTTTTGCCCTGGGACTGAAAGTTGAAATGTTCGACCGGGTAGGGGTACTGGAAGCCTTGCAGCTCGGGGCCGTAGGCGGGGCCTTCAGGGGCGGCGAAGGCGGGAAGGGCACAGCTGGCCAGCAGGCTGGCGGCGCACAGTGATCGGATCAGGGGCATGGGCAGTCTCCGCAAACAGTGCCCGGATGCTGTGGCGCAAGGATTAAGCGGGGATTAACGGGGCGCCGCGAGATCGCTGGCGCCCCGCTGGGTTACAGGGCTTTCAAACCTTGCAGCAACGCCGCGTGAAACTGGTCAGGGTCTTCGATCTGCGGCGAATGGCCCCGGTCGGCGAATTCCACCAGGGTTGCGCGCGGAATCAACTTGGCGACCTGCTTGCCCAGTAGATGATAGTTGCCGATTTTCGCCCCGACTTCCGCTGACGCCAGGTCGCGGTTGAGGGCTGTGGTGTCGGAGGTGCCGATGATCAGCAGGGTCGGCATCTTCAGGTCCTTGAACTCGTAGTACACCGGCTGGGTGAAGATCATGTCCCAGATCAATGCGGAGTTCCACACCACTTCCCGCTTGCCGGACCCGTTGTGCAGGCCCACCACCATGTCCACCCAACGGTCGTACGCAGGTTCCCAGCGTCCCAGGTAGTAGTTGGCCTGTTGATAGCGACGCACGCTTTCGTAGGTCAATTGACTGTCGGCTTGCGCCCATTGGTCGATCGTGCGGTAGGGCACGCCGATGGCTTTCCAGTCTTCCAGGCCGATGGGGTTGACCATCGCCAGCTGTTCGGTTTGGGTTGGGTACATCAACGCGTAGCGGGTGGCGAGCATGCCGCCGGTGGAATGCCCCAGGAGCGTGGCCTTTTTAATCCCGAGTTTTTCCAGCAGTTGGTGGGTGTTGAGTGCCAGTTGCTGGAAACTGTACTGGTAGTGGTCCGGCTTGCTGGAGGTGCAGAAGCCGATCTGGTCTGGCACTACCACGCGGTAACCGGCGTTGCTCAGCGCCTTGATCGAGCCTTCCCAGGTGGCAGCACAGAAGTTCTTGCCGTGCATCAGCACAATGCTGCGGCCATTCGGCGTGCCCTTGGGTTTCACGTCCATGTAACCCATTTGCAACGATTGGCCCTGGGACGAGAATTTGAACCGCTCGACCGGGTAGGGGTATTTGAAACCCTGCAGCTCGGGGCCGTAGGTGTCTTTTTGTTGGTTGGCACAGCCGGTGAGGGTGGCCGCAAGTAACAAGAGAGTGAGATAGAGCGCGCGCTTGGGTTGCATGAAGTGTCTCCGCAGTGAAACATCGGATGCTGTTGGCGAACGATTAATCGAGGATTAACCATTGGGGGCGGCCGATAGGCACAGCTCAAAGACGTATCAAAACGGAAAGTTCCTACTCGAAAACTTCCATGTCGCCCGGCATACGAGTAGGAAATTAAGCCGCAGACGGTTGGCGCGTATAGCTGTCAAAACTGACAGTGGCGACCAACGGTACTGACTTATGCGCCTGCGAACTGGCTCACCGTCACCATCGTCAACACGGCATATCGAGCCCCTTTGGCCAAGGTGACGATCAGCAGGAAGCGCCAGAACGGCTCGCGCATGACGCCCGCCACCAATGTCAGTGGGTCGCCGATAATCGGCACCCAACTGAGCCACAACGACCAATGCCCCCAGCGCTGGTAGTGCGTGCGGGCTTTTTCCAGGTGTCGGGGGCTGACCGGAAACCAGCGCCGGTCCTTGAAGCGCTCAACCGAGCGCCCCAGCCACCAATTGCCCACCGAGCCCAGCACATTGCCCACGGTGGCAATCGTCAGCAGCCCCCACAGGCTGTAATGCCCGCTGATCAGCAAGCCCACCAGCACCGCCTCCGATTGCATCGGCAACAGCGTGGCGGCCCCGAAGGCGGCGAAAAATAAACCCAGGTAACCGGCGAGCATTAATCAACGTGCCGGGTAGTCGGCCACCACCACGTCGTTACCTTCACGGGTCAGGCCGATGACCTGATAGGCATCGCTTTTTCCGTCCATTTCCATGCCCGGCGAACCCACTGGCATGCCCGGCGCCGCGATGCCGAGCAAGTCGTCGCGTTTGCGCAGGGCCATCACCTGTTCGGCGGGTACGTGGCCTTCGACGAACTTGCCGTCGATCACGCCGGTGTGGCACGAGGCCAGGCGCGGTGCCACGCCCAGGCGCTGCTTGAAGGCGCTCATGTCGGCTTCCACATGGTCGTTGACCTTGAAGCCGTTGCTTTGCAAATGGCTGATCCACTTTTTGCAGCAGCCGCAGTTGGCGTCGCGGTGCACGTCGATAGGGATCAGGTCGGCAGCCTGGGCCAGGCTGGAGGTAAGCAGGGCTGAGAGCAGGGCCAGTCGCACGGTGTTTTTCATAGGGGGGCTCGCGTGTAGGAGGTAGCCGATAGATGGCGGCGATCATGACGATGTCATCGCAGGCAAGCCAGCTCCCACAGGTGAGTCACAGTTTCGGTAATGTTTCTAAATTATACGAAGGCCGTGTTTTCCAGGCGGTGCTTGAGCTGGTCCAGCGCGATGGCCGACAGCTCGACCATACGCCCATGCAAGGTGGCGAGTTGCAGTTCGGTTTCGTAGGTCAATACGCGTTTGAACAGCGTGCCGCCGCGATGGGCCTGCAAGAAGTAGTGGATGGAGCCGTCCACGGCCAGGGAGGTGAACACGGTTTTGAATTCAGTCGCGGGCCGGGCAATCTGTACGCGATAACTCATCGGCACGCGCACGCCCAGCAGGTCGATGACTTCGGTAAACCGGGTGCCGGCCGGGAGTGAGCCGGTGGTGCCGGTGTCGGCGCTGAGGGAGGTGGGGTGCCACTCGTGCCAGCGGTCGGGCTGGGTCACGTAGTCGTAGACGACCTCGATAGGGGCGTTGATAAAGCGTTCGTGGCTGATCCGCTCCAAGCGGCTCGAATGCTCGACAGCGTGCATGACACACCTCCTGTGTGGCGAGACTTTGCACTAGGAGCTGTCAGAATAGTCCCACTCCCGCGTTTTGCACGGGAGTGTTTCACGCATTTATCAGCGCACCTTGAAGCGGCTCATCAACGCAATCACCCGGCCATTGGCATCCAACAGGCTTTGCGTATTGGTTTCAGTGGCATGCCCACTTTCCACCAGTTCTTCGACCATATGTCGGATATGCACCATGCTGCGGTTGATTTCCTCGGTCACCGCGCTCTGCTGTTCGGCGGCCGTGGCGATCTGGGTGCTGAGGTTGTTGATATGGCTGACCGACCCGGCCATTTCGTCCAGGCCGGTGTTGACCCGTGCCGTGGCATCCGCTGCCGACTGGCAACTGGCCTGGGTGTTTTCCATGGCCGCCACCGACGAACTCACCCCCGTGGTCAGGCGTGCGAGCATCTCATTGATCTGCGAGGTACTGGCCTGGGTGCGTGCCGCCAGCGCCCGGACTTCATCGGCCACCACCGCAAAACCACGACCTTGCTCGCCGGCCCGTGCCGCTTCAATCGCGGCGTTGAGTGCCAGCAGGTTGGTCTGGCCGGCAATGGCGCCGATCACGCCGAGGGTTTCGGTGATGCGCGCAGCGTCCTGGCGCATGTTTTCCACGGTGTGTGTGGCGCTGGCCACTTCGCCGATCAACGCGCTGACGCTGTTGGAGGCTTCACCGACGACGACGCGGGAGCGATCGGCGTGTTCGTTGGCGCGCTGGGTAAACGAGGCGGTTTCAGCCGCGTTTTGCGCAACGGTGTCGGCGGTCGAGCTCATTTCGGTGATGGCGGTGACCGTCTGGTCCGTCTCCGAGGCGTGCCGCACCAGAATCCGGTTGGTCTGCGCCGAGGTCTGCTGCAACTGCTCAAGCCCCGACGACATGGCGCCGGTGGCCTGGGTCACTTCACCGATCATGTTTTGCAGGGAGATGATAAAGCGGTTGACCGAATGGCCGATGGCGCCCATTTCGTCTTCGGCACGGATGGTGATACGCCGTGTCAGGTCGGCATCGCCGGCCGACAATGCGTCGATGTTGGTTCTCAGCGACTTCATGCGCTGCACCAACTGGCGAATCGCGTAGAACGCCAACAGCACCAGCAGCAACACCATGGGAATTTGCAGCATGGCCAGGGTGCCGAGTACGTCATCGCGCTGGGCGGTGATCAGCGAGGTGGGCAGGGCGGTGGCGAGGAACCACGGCGTACCCTCGATCGGGCGCATGTAGAAGGTGCTGGCCACGCCCTGGTTGTCGAACTCACTGCGCTGCAGCGCCTGGTCGCGATGGGCGAGGGCTTTGCTGACCTGGGCGGCGAAGGCCGAGGTGCCGGCCAGTTCGCTGATGTTCTTCAACACCACCGGGCCGCTGATGCGCGTGCTGTTGCTGATGATCTTGCCGTCGCCTTCCACGATCAGCATCTGCCCGCCGATGTCTTTTTCCTTGCTGGCGACCAGGTCATTGAAAAACCCCAGGGTCACGTCGATGGTGGCGACGCCGTAGGCCGCACCGTCACGCTGGATGGCCATGGCGCAGTTGGTGCGCGGCTCCTGGCTGGCGTCGTCCTTGTAGGCGGCTGCCCAGGCGCACTGGCCGCGTGGCGAGGCGAGGCCGCCTTTGTACCAGCTCTGGTCGTAATAATTGGGCGCGGCGTCACTGTTCCAGAAGGTGTTGACCGCCAGCTTGCCCGAGGCATCGCGGTGCCAGAAGGTGCTGTGCTTGTTGCGTCCTGGCGTGCGCTGGTTGGGCAGCGGCCAGATCCCGCCGCCGAAGACTTTCAGTTCGCCATACTGGTCCACCAGGCCGGGCAGCACCTTGTCGATGGCATCGCTGTCGAGCAGCGGGATGGTCTGGGTGATGCTGCGTTGCTGGGCTTGAACCTTGTTGAGTTCGCCCTGGATCTGTTGGGCCACTTCGGCGATGCGGTTGAGCACCACCTGTTCTTCGGTGTGTTTGAGCGTGGGGGCGACCAACTGGCCAATGCCCACGACGGTCAACACAAATAGCACCAGGACGAACAGCACCAGAAACACGGTGTAGCGGGTTTGAATGGAGCGCAATGGGGGCATGGGGGTCGTCCTTACGAAGCGTTTATTATCGACGCGGCTTTGTTAGAGCTTCGTCGGGCTATCGGCTTGGCAAGGAAGAGCTTTAGGTACGATGGTGCAAGATAATCAGAGCGCCCCGTGAACCGGTGCGCTCTGGTCTGAAAAGGCTATTGATTCACCAGTTGCATGGCAAATTCGGGGTAGCGCGAACCGGCCGTAGCACCCGCCGGGAAGATCGACGCCAGCGCCGTCAATTCGGCAGGGCTCAGCGTGACATCCACAGCCGCCACGTTTTCTTCCAGGTACTTGCGCTGTTTGGTCCCCGGAATCGGGATCAGGTAATCGCCTTGTGCGAGCACCCAGGCCAGTGCCAGTTGCCCGGCGCTAATGCCTTTTTCAGCCGCCAGCCCTTGCACCTGCTCCACCAGCAGCAGGTTTTTTGCAAAGTTCTCACCCTGGAAGCGCGGGCTGGAGCGGCGGTAGTCGTCGGCGGCGAAGTCATTCGGGCTCTTCAGCGCGCCGGTGAGGAAACCACGCCCCAGGGGGCTGTAAGGCACAAAGGCGATGCCAAGACGCTGGCAGGCAGCCAGACAGCCGTTGTCTTCCTGGTCGCGACTCCACAGCGAGTATTCGCTTTGCAGGGCACTGATCGGATGCACCTTGTGCGCGCGCTCCAGGCTGGCGGCGGACGCTTCGCTCAAGCCCAGGTAACGCACCTTGCCTTGCTTGACCAGCTCGGCCATCGCACCGACGCTTTCTTCGATGGCCACTTCGGGGTCGACCCGGTGCTGGTAGTAGAGGTCCAGGGTTTCGACGCCCAGGCGTTTCAAGGTGCCGTCTATGGCCTGGCGAATGTATTCAGGGCGGCCATTTACGCCGCGTGCAGCCGGGTTCGATGGGTCGCGTACAAAGCCGAACTTACTGGCCAGGAACACCTGGTCACGCTTGCCGGCGATGGCCTTGCCGATCAGTGTTTCATTGGTGTGAGGGCCGTACATATCGGCAGTGTCGAGCAGGGTCACGCCCAGCTCCAGCGCGCGGTGCAGGGTCGCGATGGCTTCCTGTGTATCGGTGCCGGTGGTGTAGAAGTCGGTCATGCCCATGCAGCCGAGGCCGATGGCGGAGACCTTAGGGCCGTTTTTGCCGAGTTGACGAGTGTGCATCGGAGCAGCTCCTGTGGTGGGAAAGGCCTTATTGTTCTCCTCGACAAACCGTGGATAAAGCGGCTAAAACCGCTATCACTATTATGATTTTCTAAACAATCCAACAAGGTAGCCCGGCTTTGGATCGATTTAACGCCATGCGCGTGTTCACTCGAATCGTGGAATTGGGCGGTTTCGCCAAGGCGGCGGACAGCCTGCAACTGCCCCGAGCATCGGTGACCATCCTGATCAAGCAGTTGGAAGCACACCTGGGCGTGCAGCTGTTGCAGCGTACAACGCGCCAGGTCAGCCCGACCCTGGACGGCGCCGCGTATTACCAGCGTTGTGTGCAGTTATTGATGGACCTGGAAGAAACCGAGGCGGTGTTTTCGGTGAGTCGCCAAAACCCACGCGGCACCCTGAGCATCGACATGCCCTCAGGCATTGGTCGGTTGATCGTGATTCCCGCGTTGCCAGATTTTACCGCACGCTACCCACTGATCGAACTGGAGATCGGCCTCAACGACCGCCCCGTGGACTTGATCCGCGAGGGCGTCGACTGTGTCCTGCGCGGTGGCCTGGCACTGGACGAATCGCTGGTGGCGCGGCCGCTGGCCGTGATGGATCAACTGACGTTGGCCAGCCCCGCGTACCTTGAGCGCATGGGCGTGCCGGCGAGCCTGGACGATCTGGCCGGGCACCAGATGGTCGAGTACCTCTCCAGTGCCAGCGGCAAACGGTTTGGTTTGGAGTTCCAGATTGGCACCGAACTACGCCCGGTCAACTTGCCGAAGGTTGTCTCGGTGAACAGCTCCGATGCGTATTTCGCCGCATGCGAGGCCGGTTATGGGCTGATCCAGGCGCCGCACTATCACGCCATGCAACAGCTGGCCAAGGGCACGTTGGTGCACGTGCTGCCACAGCTGCCGGTGCCTACGATGGCGCTGACCGCGCTGTACCCGCCGCACCGTCAGTTGTCGCAGCGGGTACGGGTGTTTGTGGATTGGTTGGTTGAGCTGTGTGCCCGACCCGGCACCGGGCTGCAGCGTCAGGCCTGAGCCTTGCGGTAGGCGCCGGGCTGCTGCCCGGTGACCTTGTGGAACGCCCGGGTAAACGCCGCCACCGATTGATAACCCACCGCCAGCGCTACCTCCGCCACCGTCTGGTCTTCCTTGAACAACTGGCACGCGTGGCGCATGCGCATCAGCAGCAGCACTTGCCCTGGCGATTGGCCGCACAGTTCGTTAAACCGTTTGAAAAACGCCGAGCGCGACAGCCCGGTGCAGGCCGCCATGCTTTCCAGCGTCCAGGCATCGGCAGGGTGGGCGATCAGTTGTTCCAACAGGTTGGCGAACGCCGGTTGCCGACCCAGTGCGGCCAGGCCGCCAAGTTCGGTGTTGTCGAGGACTTGCTGGCGCAGCACGTACAGAAACAGCAAGTGGCAAAGGCGTTCGAGCAGCGCGGAAGAGGGCGCCGGGGTGCGTTCGCATTCCTGCAGGATCAGTTCGAACAGGTTGCGCGCGGCGGTCAGTGAAGGGTCGCCAGCGCGCAGGATGATCCAAGAGGGCAGGGTGTCGACGATCAGCGCCGACAAGCCGGAATGGAAGTGGAAGAAACCGCAGACCAGGCCTACGCCATCGTTGGCGGTGCTGTCCAGCGGCAGCATCGGGCGGCGCGGGCATTCCTGCGCGGCCGCCGCCGTCGCTTCGCCAGACAACTGATAAACCAAGTCGCGCAGTAGAAACACCGCGTCACCATTGTTCAGGTGTTGCGGGCTCGGTTCACCGTCGATATGCAGCCAGCACTGGCCTTGCACGATCAGGTGGAAACTCGCGCTGGCCAGCCCATGGGTACTCGCATGCCAATCGCCGCAGTAGCGGCCCACATGGAACAAGCTGGTGTTGAGTTCAAGGCTGTCTAATAACCAATCGACAAGTGCACTGGACGAATTCATCTAACGGAAAGACTCTAGAGCAAGTAATCGCTACTTTAGCCTATTGAGGTGATTTTTTATAACCAACAGACTGGGTACACGAACCCATCAGGAGACCACTCCATGTCCCGTGTACCGTTGTTGACCCCGCAAACCGCACCGGAAGCCGCCAAACCCTTGCTGGAAAACGCCCTGAAAGCTTCGGGTTTCATTCCGAACCTGCTCGCCGTACTGGCTAACGCACCGGCCGCCCTGGAAACCTACATCACCGTCTCCGGCCTCAACGCCAAGGCCGAACTGAGCCTGGCCGACCGCGAGGTGGTGCAACTGGTGGCGGCCACCACCCACGGTTGTGATTTCTGCGTCGCCGGGCACACCGCCGTGGCGCGCAACAAAGCCAAGCTGCCGGAGGAGGTGATTGATGCACTGCGCCAGCGCGGTGAATTGCCCAATGCCCGCTATGAGACACTCGCCGCCTTCACCCGTGAAGTGATCGCCACGCGAGGTGATGTCAGCGACGCAGGTTTCGAGGCGTTTCGTGCTGCCGGTTACTCCGAAGGCCAGGCCCTGGAAGTTATTTTGGGCGTGAGCCTGGCAACCCTGTGCAACTTCGCTAACGTGTTTGCCCGTACCCCGCTGAACCCGGAGCTGGCGCAATACCGTTGGGAAAAACCGGCAAGCTGATTAGGCGATGGTCTACCTGCTGTAATAAGGAGAAACGAATGCTTGACCCAATCTTGAGCCGTTGGCTCGATGTTCAAGCGCAGGCCCTGGATGTGGGCAGTTGCGATCCACAGGAAGTGCTGCCACGGCTGGCAGAAGCCAATGTATTGCGTATCGGCGTGCCAAAAAACCTCGGTGGCTCGGGCGGCGATGTAACCGCTGCGGTGGACGCCATCGCCAATGTTGCCAGCCATTCCCTGGCGGCGGCGTTTGTGTGCTGGGGCCAGCGCTCCTTTATCGAATATTTGTTGCAGAGCCCGAATGAGCGGCTGCGTGAGCAACTGTTGCCGGACTTGCTCAGTGGCAAGTTGGCCGGGGCCACGGGGCTGTCGAATGCGATGAAGTTTTTGTCGGGCATCGAGACGCTGCAGATCAGCGCCGAGCCGACGGACGACGGCTGGACCCTCAACGGTCGCCTGCATTGGGTGACCAACCTGCGCAAGAACGGCTTTGTAGCCGCGGCGGCTATCGAGCATGCCGGGGGTGGCGCGCCGTTTATCCTGGCGATTCCGGATTCGGTGGCAGGCTTGCAACGCTCGCGCGACCTGGAACTGTTGGGGTTGCAGTCGAGCAACACCGCAGCCCTGGGCCTGGAAGGCGTTGAGCTGAGCCGTGAGTGGTTGTTGCATGAGGATGCGCGCAAATTTCTACCGGCCGTACGCCCGGCGTTTCTGGGCTTGCAGTGCGGCATGTCGATTGGTCTGGCGCGGCGCTCGCTGGCGGAAGTGGCCAACCATCTGGGGTCGAGCCGCACCGTGTTGCGCGATGAATTGGAAGCGCTGCGCGTGACCCTCGACCACTTGGTCAATGACCTGAAAAAAGGCCTGCTGGCCGGGCGTTTTGCTGCCGAGCCGGTGCCCTTGTTCAAGCTGCGTATCGCCCTCGCCGAAACCGCCGCCAGTGCCGTGCAGCTTGAGCTGCAAGCCAGCGGCGGCAAGGCTTACCTCACCGCTCACGGCAGCGGTTTTGCCCGGCGTTGGCGCGAGTCGGCCTTCGTGCCGATTGTCACACCGAGCCTGGTGCAATTGCGCACCGAGTTGCAACGCCAGGCCGCGCTGTGAGCCAGGCGGTATTAAGCGCCCAGGGGATTTGCCTGGGGTATGCCAGTGGCCCGGTGTTGCAAGGGTTCGACTTGCACTTGCAGCCGGGCGAAGTGGTGTCGATCCTTGGCCCCAGCGGCGTCGGCAAATCCAGCCTGTTGCGGGTGCTCGCCGGTTTGCAGGCGCCACAGGGCGGTGGCGTGCAGGTGCTCGGCGAGCCGCTGGACGGCCCGCATCCGCGCGTGGCGGTGGCCTTTCAAGACCCTGGCCTGTTGCCATGGCTGAACCTGGAAAAGAACGTCGCTTTCGGCCTGGATTTCGCTCGCCAACCGCACTTGAGCCCTGAAGAACGCCGCCTGCGCGTTGATCGCGCCATTGCGGCGGTCGGGCTGGAACATGCGCGCCAGCAGTTCCCGGCGCAGTTGTCCGGCGGGATGGCGCAGCGCACGGCGTTGGCCCGCTGCCTGGCGCGGCAACCGCAAGTGTTGCTGCTGGATGAGCCGTTCGGCGCGCTGGATGAAGTCACCCGCGCCGACATGCAGCACCTGCTGCTCAAGGTCAACCGCGAGCAAGGCTCGGCGGCGGTATTGATTACTCACGATATTGATGAGGCGCTGTTGCTGTCCGACCGTATCCTGCTGCTGGGCAACCGCCCGGCGCGCACGTTGGGCGAATGGCATATCGACCTGCCGCAACCGCGCGAAGAGCAAGTGGAGGCCATCGGCGCGCTGCGTATCGAGATTCTGAAAACCTTACGGCAGGCGAGCCGCCCTCAACCCAACCCTCTTGAACAACTGGAGCCCAACTATGTGTCTGGATGACCTGACCCACTCGCGCCGTGATTTTCTCAAACTCTCGGCAGTGCTCAGCGCCGCCGGTGCCTTACCGCTGCTGAGCAGCTTGCAGGCCCGCGCCGCCAATGAGCCGGACGCGCCGGTGCGCATCGGCTACTTGCCGATCACCGACGCCACGCCGCTATTGGTTGCGCACAACAACGGCCTGTTCGAAGCCGAAGGTATCAAGGCCGAGCGCCCAGTGCTGTTGCGCAGTTGGGCGCAGGTGATTGAGGCGTTTATTTCCGGGCAGGTCAACGTGATTCACCTGTTGTCGCCGATGACGGTGTGGGCGCGCTACGCCAGCAAGGTGCCGGCTAAAGTGGTGGCCTGGAACCACGTCGGCGGTTCGGGCCTGACGGTGTCGCCCGGCATTACCGAGGTGAAACAACTGGGCGGCAAGTCAGTGGCGATTCCGTTCTGGTACTCGATCCATAACGTGGTGGTGCAGCAACTGTTCCGTGATAACGGCCTGACGCCGGTGGCCCGTGCAGCAGGTACGGCGATTGCCGCCAATGAAGTCAACCTGATCGTGTTGCCGCCCTCCGACATGCCTCCGGCCCTGGCCAGCAAGCGCATCGACGGCTACATCGTTGCCGAGCCCTTCAACGCCCTGGCGGAAAACCTCAAGGTAGGTCGCGTGCAACGCTTTACCGGCGACGTGTGGCGCAACCACGCGTGCTGCGTTGTGTTCATGCACGAGCACGACCTGACCAATCGCCCGGAATGGTCGCAGAAGGTGGTGAATGCCATCGTCAAGGCGCAGGTATGGACACGCGACAACCGCGAAGAGGCAGTGAAGCTGCTGTCCAAGGACGGCCCGAACCGCTACACGCCACATGCTGAACCGGTGTTGAGCAAAGTATTGGCCCCGGCTGCCGGCGACCGCGCCGCTTACCTGGCCGATGGCGCGATTCAGCACGCCAACTGGGACGAGCACCGCATCGACTTCCAGCCTTACCCATTCCCCAGCTACACCGAGGAATTGGTGCGGCGCTTGAAAGACACGTTGATCGAAGGCGACAAGAAATTCCTTGCCGACCTCGACCCGGCTTTCGTCGCCAAAGACCTGGTGGATGACCGCTTTGTGCGCAGTGCCATTGAGTCGGTGGGCGGCATGCAGACCTTCGGCTTGCCGGATGGCTATGAACGACACGAGGAGATTGGCGTTTGAACAACGGCAGAATCCCGGGCTGGTTGCTGGGGCTGAGTGGCTTGGCAGGCTTGCTGTTTTTATGGTGGCTGGGTGTGAAGGTGTTTGGCGATGCCGACGGCTTGTCGGCGCGCTTCTCACTGACGGCGACCTTCAGCAGCCTGTGGGAACTGCTCGGGCGCGGCGAGCTGTATGTGCATATCGCGGTGAGCCTGAAACGCATCTTCGTCGGGTTATTCCTGGCGTTGCTGGTGGGCGTGCCGCTGGGGTTGCTGGTGGGCAGTTCGCGCAACCTGGAGGCGGCAACCACGCCGGCTTTCCAGTTTCTGCGGATGATTTCACCGCTGTCGTGGATGCCCATCGTGGTGATGTTGATGGGCGTCGGCGACCAGCCTATCTACTTTCTGCTGGCCTTTGCTGCGGTGTGGCCGATCATGCTCAACACCGCTGCGGGCGTGCGTCAGCTGGACCCGCGCTGGTTGCAATTGAGCAAGAGCTTGAGTGCAACACGCTGGGAAACCCTGCGTCGGGTAATTATTCCCGGCGTCGTGGGGCATGTGCTGACCGGCGTGCGCCTGGCCATCGGCATTTTGTGGATTGTGCTGGTGCCGTGCGAAATGCTCGGGGTCAGTGCGGGGCTGGGGTACTACATTCTCGACACGCGTGACCGTCTGGCGTATTCAGAGTTGATGGCGATGGTGCTGCTGATCGGGCTGCTGGGCTTTGCCCTTGACGCATTTGCACGGTGGTTGCACCAGCGCTGGGTGCACGCGGGCTGAGCGTCTCGCTTTCCAGCCCGGAAAGCGAGACGCAGGCACGATCAGCGGTGCTCGTAGCCTCGGCCGCCGTCATAGCGGTGGTCGTGCCAGCCGCCACCGCCGCCGTGTGGGAAAAAGAAGCAGCCGCTCATGCTCAGCATGATCAGCAATGGAATCAGCAGTGTGATTCGACGAAGCATTTCAACATCCTCTAGGGTACTGACAGGGTCAATCAGGCGTGGGACGAGCCAAAGCTTTTCATCGCCTGTAACATGTGACCCTGTCGACCCGCATCCATCCCCGTAACCGGGTATGTGCTTGGCATGCTCGACGATACAAAGTGGATACATTTATCAGGTTCAGGAACCCCGTCATGACCCAAAAGCAACGTTTGAAATATTCGATTCTGATTTCCCTTGTGGTGCTGGGGACGATGTTTGGCCTGTCCTACCTGCAGAACACCGGGGTTATCAGCGAGAAGACGTTCCAGTACATCGCCATTGCCGTGGCGGTGACCGTGGTGGTGATCAACGGCATCATGCGCCGCAAGGTCAAGCCTAACTTCTGAGGCTGACTCAGGCGCGGCTGTCGAGCACTTTGGCAGCCTCTTCGTGGAGGCTGTAGCTTTTATCCGCATTGAGGGTGATCACGCCCTCGCTGCACAGGCGCTTGAGCACCTCACGCACGCTGAGAAACGACAAAGGAATGCCCAGCTCCAGCAAATGGCTGTGCACGCCGCGTACGCCCAGGGTGCGCTGGTTGTCGGCAGCGGTGAGCAGGGCGTCGATGACCTTCAGCCGAATCAGGCTGGTGCGCAAACCGAAACACTTGAGCAAATGGCGAATACGCTGGTTGCCTTGCTGTTCGGGCGCTTTGCCGAACGCTTGTGCGCCGCCGCCGAAATTGGCATCGGCGGCAGGTGTGTGTCCGTCCGTGGGCAGTTGCGAGTTGTACATGCAAAAAACTCCTTATCAGAGCCTGATCAGGAAAATGATGGCGCTCTTATCTAATAAGACGAACGAGCGAGCAAAATCATGAAGTGCCGGATGTAGAAATTTTGTCGGTATCCGATTTGTCACAGCGCCGATGACAAAAATAGATACCGCTCGCGACTAAATCACTCCCGATATTTTGCGTCCTTACGGTGGGGTAGTTGCCCCCAGTGAGGGTGTTCAATATGACTGTGGAGTCGATGTGATTATTTTCAACAGGGTAACCAGGGCGTGTGTTACGGGGGTATTGCTGGGCCTGAGCCTGGCAGCCTGTGTGGGTCAGCCTGTGTCACAGACCTCGGCGGATATCCGTCGCACCACCTACGGCGTACCGCATATTCGCGCCCATGACGAACGTAGCCTGGGCTACGGCATCGGCTACGCGTATGCCCAGGACAACCTGTGCCTGCTGGCCAATGAAGTGGTCACCGTGAATGGCGAGCGCGCCAGGTTTTTTGGCCCGGAGCAGGCCACCCTGGAAGAGCGCAACAACCTCGCCAGCGATGTGTTTTTCACCTGGTTAAATACACCGGATGCAGTCGCTGCGTTCTGGAACGCCCAGACACCGCAGATCCAGCAGCGCATTGAGGGCTACGTCGCGGGCTACAACCGTTATCTGAAAGAGCAGGGCGCTCCCGCACAGTGCCAGGCGGCGTGGGTGCGCCCGCTCGTGGCGCAAGACCTGGTCAAGCTGACTCGCAGATTGCTGGTGGAAGGCGGGGTCGGCCAATTCGCCGAAGCGCTGGTGGGCGCCACACCGCCTCAAGCCACGGCCAGTGCGCAGCCCGGTGTAAAAGCCTTTGAGTTGGCCGCGGCCAATCAGCAGCGCTTCAGCTTCGACCGTGGCAGCAACGCCGTCGCCGTAGGTCGTGATCGTTCGTTTAATGGTCGTGGCATGTTGCTGGCCAACCCGCATTTCCCGTGGATGGGCGGCATGCGTTTTTACCAAATGCACCTGACCATTCCCGGCCAACTCGACGTGATGGGCGCAGCCTTGCCAGGCTTGCCGGTGATCAATATCGGCTTCAACAGGCATGTGGCCTGGACCCACACGGTCGACACCTCCAAGCATTTCACCCTGTACCGCTTGACCCTGGATCCCAAGGATTCGACGCGCTACCTGCTCGACGGCAAATCCATTCCCCTGGAGAAAACCACGCTGACGGTGCAGGTCAAGCAAGCCGACGGCAGCCTCAAGGCCCAGCCGCATACCGTGTACAGCTCACAGTTCGGCCCGGTGGTGCAATGGCCCGGCAAGCTCGATTGGGACAGCCACTACGCCTTTAGCCTGCGCGACGCCAACCTGGGCAATGACCGCGTGCTGCAGCAGTGGTACGCCATGAACCAAGCCACTAGCCTCAAAGCACTGCAAACCTCGGTGCATACGTTGCAAGGTATCCCGTGGGTCAACACGGTGGCCGCCGACGACCAGGGCCAGAGCCTGTACATGAACCTGTCGGTGGTGCCCAACGTCAGCGCCGCCAAACTCGCGCAATGCAGCGACCCACGGGCCGGGCTGCAGCTGATCATGCTTGACGGCGCCCACAGTGCCTGCGCCTGGGATATCGACCCGCGTGCCGCGCAGCCCGGCATCTTCGCCGCCGACCAACTGCCGCAACTGCAGCGCACCGACTACGTGCAGCACTCCAACGACTCGGCGTGGCTGGCCAACCCCAAGGCGCCGCTCACCGGTTTCTCGCCGGTGATCAGCCAGGACCATATCGCGCTTGGCCCACGTGCCCGTTTCGCCGTGCAACGCCTGCAATCCCTGAAGAAGCAACCGATCAGCGTGGCCGACCTGAAAAATATGGTCATGGACAACGAGGTTTACCTCGCCGGCCAAGTCATGCCCGATTTGCTGGCGTTCTGCGCCAAACATCTGGGCGCTGACGCTGTGGCCTTGCAGCCACTGTGTGCCAGCCTGAAAGCCTGGGACCAGCGCGCCAACCTCGACAGTGGCCTAGGCCTGGTGCATTTCATCAACCTGTTTGAGCACCTGCAGCAACTCCCCGACGCCTGGCGCGTCGCCTTCGACCCGGCCCAACCCCTGACCACGCCGCGTGGCCTGGCCATCGAGCGCGAGCCGGTCGCCAAGGCCCTGCGCGAAGCCATGCTGGCTTCTACCGCAGACGTCAGCAAACTCGGCCTGACCCGCTGGGGCGATATTCAAGTCTCGGGCCACATTCCCATCCACGGCGGCCCGCAAGAACTGGGCGTCTACAACGCCATGCAAACCATGCCCCGCGCCGACGGCAAACGCGAAGTGGTCAGCGGCAGCAGCTACCTGCAAATCGTCACCTTCGACGACAACGGCCCTCACGCCCTTGGCGTGCTGGCATTCTCCGAATCCAGTAACCCTGAATCGAAATACTCAAAGGACCAGACCCAAGCGTTTTCAGAGAAAAAACTGCGCCCGCTGCCCTTCACCGACGCCCAGATCAAGGCCGACCCGCAGTATCAACAACTGCTCATCAAGGAGTAGGGCAGGCGTGCAACCCCTTGATGCCAATACGAAATATTTTTGAAATCAAGGGGTTGCAGGCAAAAGCAAATGAGTACATAATGGCGCCCATCGAACGCAACGAAGCATTAAAAACTTCAATGTATTCAATGAGTTAGAGTAGAGGCAGGGTTTTATAGCCCACTCAAGTTTTTATGCGGTGAATGTCGGTAGTAAGGGCATTGATCGTTTGAGGCCGAGTAGCAAAATGGTTATGCAGCGGATTGCAAATCCGCCTACGCCGGTTCGATTCCGACCTCGGCCTCCACTCTTGAAAACCCCGTAGATTAACGTCTACGGGGTTTTTTATTGGTTGGAATTTAATACGTATTCCCAGCACTTGGGATGTATTGCTCGACATTTGAGCCGATAATCAGGGATTTATCGGGCTCGTTTTCTCCAGCGCGTCATTCACTAGAAGCTGCGCACTTTCAATCAAGTGGGCCAATCCGAATGTTTGGAAACGCTGCGAACCACTCGCGGTGATTGCTTGTTCATTAGCCATTACCGACGCCGATATCAGAAGCTCACAAGCATTCACTAATGCTTCTTCTGAACTCAAGTCTGGCCTCACTTTGAATACACTGGTGGGAAGGTCTTCATCAACTGTGCGTGTTTTCATGAATGAGACTCCAATGTGCGATTAATTGAGTGTGCATTCACAGCCGAATGCCACTGCGCAGCACTGATTTTTGCTTCAATAACTCGGTAGTTTCGATGTGTAGAAAACATCCTCTTTATCCTCAGAAAATTAAGAGGCCACCACCGCCGTTGCGACACGGGTGGGTGGTGGACCGTGCGAGGGTCGCAAACCAGTCTCTGAGGAAACCGGCCGGGCAAAAGCCCGCCTCACACGGTCCACCATAGATGCAGTGAGCAGGCACAAAAAAAGCGCCTGCTACAGAGCTATGGCGCTACCGCGCCTCAGATTACTTCAGGTTGCGACACCCGGCCACAGGATTTACTGCGACGGCGAATCCTAGCCAAATAGCTTCCTATGGCTCAACCTCGTCAGGCTGTGGGAAATGTCCGAAGCTAGACTGGGCGGCGCCACAACATTCAAAATCTCTGCTGTACCGGACAAGATGAGGCCAGGCCCTGAAAACTCTGGGTCCCTATTGCCACGAACCCATTCCTCCAATGAGCACGAGCCCATGTCAAACACCGCCGGCATGTTCACACGACAGTTCTTCCACGGCACCCGCGCTGATCTAGAGCCAGGCGATATGATCCGTGTCGGCTACCCGTCGAACTTCACGCAAGGTAAACCGCTGTCCTGGGTTTACTTTGCGGGCACCCTGGATGCCGCCATCTGGGGCGCGGAGCTGGCGCTCGGCGATGGGCGCGAGCGGATTTATGTCGTAGAACCAACGGGGTCAATAATGGATGACCCGAATGTGACGGATAAGAAATTCCCCGGTAACCCCACGCTGTCCTATCGTTCCTCAGAGCCTCTGCGAGTGGTGGCTGAGGTGACGAAATGGCAAGGGCATCCGCCTGAACGGTTGCAGCAGATGAAAGACAACCTCGCCCGTTTAAAAGCGCAAGGTCGCGATGTCATCATCGACTGACCGAAGAGCAGACGCTGTTATCAGCCCAGGTCGTACTCGGCCCTGTTAATGCGTTGTTCCTTAACTTCTTCGGCATACCCTCCGAGCTTTGCCTGCTGAGCGGTCAGCAAAGCGCCTATCCTCATCAGCGCTACCGCCTCGGCAGGGGTTTTAGCGTTGGCCGCCATGGCTGTCAGCTCAACCACCGACCACCCGATAACCGCCGCCGCATCCTCAAGGTCATAAAACAGCTCTTGCTGGGCCGTCCTCGGCCCATCGAGGCCTTGTATCAGGTCTTCCATCGCGTTCCCCGCCTGAGGTTTCCTCAGCAACATTCCCCGCACAATCATGCCGTTGCGGCTATCAGCCACATCGGCAACCTTTGCGCTTACTTGCCCCCGGTCACGTCAAGAAACGTCCCAGTAATAAACGAAGCTTCATCACTGGCCAGCCACAATATGGCCCGCGCCACTTCTTCAGGTTGTCCGCCGCGGCCCATGGGGATCGAGTCCCGCACCCGATCCACTCGGCCAGGCTCGCCGCCGCTGGCGTGCATGTCGGTGTAGATGTGCCCCGGGCGGACGCAGTTTACGCGGATGCCGTCCCGTGCGACTTCTTTAGCGAAGCCGATGGTAAAGGATTCCAAAGCGCCTTTTGAGGCGGCGTAGTCGACGTACTCGTTCGGGCTGCCAAGGCGGGCCGCGCCGGATGAGATGTTGATCACCACGCCACCGGCGCCGTTGTAGCGATGGGACATGCGTTTGATGGCGTGCTGTGAGCACAGCATTGGGCCAATGGCATTCACCGCAAAGACACGTTGCATCCGTGCGAAGTCGAGGTCTTCCAGGCGCGATTGCAGCCCCAGTATCGCCGCGTTGTTGACCAGCACATCAATGCGGCCAAATTCTCGGTCGATGGCGGCGAAGAGTGCGGCGACTTGCTCCGGCTCAGCGCTGTCGGCGCGTATTGCCAGCGCGCGACGCCCGGCTGCTTTAACGTCTTCGGCCACGGCGTGGGCGGCGGCTTCGTCCGACACGTAGCTGATTGCTACATCGTAGCCGCGTGCGGCGGCCAATCGCGCAGTGGCGGCGCCGACGCCACGGCTACCACCAGTGATCAGGATGACGGGGGAACTCATAGGGTGGACCTCTATTTTTGGACAGGAATGGGCGGCCTCAGCCGATGAGTACAGTGCCGAGGGCAATCACCGCACAGGCTAGAAACTTGCGCAGTGTGAGTGCCTCGCCGAGAAACCAATAACCGATCAGCGCCGCAAACAACACGCTGGTCTCGCGCAATGCCGACACCGCGCCCATGGGCGCATAGGACATGGCGTAGATGATGATCGCGTACGCCAACAGCGAGACCAGCCCGCCGCTTAAGGCCGTGATGAAACCCGGTCGCACGCTGAATAAGCTGCGCGCCCCGCGAAGGCCGATGTACACCATGGGCATCAATACGCCCCATAGTGCGCACATCCACACGGTATAGGCCAATGGCGCGCCAGACAGGCGTGCGCCAATGCCGTCGGTCACGCTGTAGGCAGCGATGAAAACCCCGGTACCCAGCGCGTAGGGCAGGCTGGGAACCGCAAACCTGCGCTTGTGAAACGCCAATGAAATGATGCCGCCAGACACTAACGCAATGCCCAGCATCGCGTTGACACTGACGGTTTCCCCGGCGAACACCGACGCCGCCAGGGTAATCAGGATGGGCGAGGAACCCCGGGAAATCGGATAGGTTTGCCCCAGGTCGCCCACCTTGTAGCTGCGCACCAGGAACAGGTTATAGCCCACATGCAGCACCGCCGACAGCACGGCGTAGACCCAGCTGGCTGCGGCAGGCGGGGCCAGGAACACAGCAATGAGTGCGCTGGCGATGGCCACCGCCACGCACATGAGGGTCATCGACCACAGCCTGTCGGCGCCGCCACACAGCAGTGCGTTCCAACTGGCGTGCAAGAGGGCGGCGAACAGGATGAGTAACACGATATGAAAAGGCATGCGCCATCCTAGGCAATGGCGCGCCGGCATTAAAGCGAAGTCCCTTCATCCTGCCATGAACAAAACCTCATGCCTTACCCGTAGCTTTGTTGCGCCTCGCTCGACTCTTTCAGCAGCCACTCGCGAAAACTCACGACGTGAGGCTGGGATTCGATCCCCTTGGGGCAGACAAAATAGTAGGCGACCGGCGAGGCGAATGGCACCTCAAACAACCTGACCAAACGGCCGTCGCGGATTTGCGCTTCGACGTGCCCGCTGCGCGCCAGTGCAATGCCCTGGCCCAATAGTGCCGCTTCGATGGTCATGTTGGTGTCGGCAAACCGCACGCTTTCCTTGAGGGCGCCAATGCCGATACCGACCTGTTGAAACCATGCCTCCCACTTCGGCACCAGGTCTGCGCCGTCGCGGGTCAGCAATGGATAGCGCAACAGTTCGGCAGGCTCTTGTGGGGTGCCAAAGCGGTGCAGGAGGTCGGGGCTGGCCACGGGGAAAATCTGTTCCCTGAGCATGAATTCCGAGTGCAGGCCGGGATAGTTGCCATTGCCCAGGCGGATTGCGACGTCTGATTCCGCCGTGGAAAACTTGATGGCGGTGTCGCTGGTCTCCAGCGTGATCAAAATTTCCGGGTGCAGCTGTGACAGGCTGGGCAACCTCGGCAGCAGCCATTTGAGCGCGAAGGAGTAGGTGGTACTGACCTTGAGCCGCACCCTGCCTTTTTGTTCTCTCAGATCGGACAGGGTGGCTTGCAGGTTCATGAAAAACTCACGCACGATGGGCGCAAGCGCGGCACCGGCCGGCGTCAGTGTTAACGACTTGCCGCGCTGGAATAGCTGCAAGCCCCAGATGTCTTCGAGGTGTTTGAGCTGATGGCTGACGGCACTTTGGGTCACGTGCAGCTCTTCGGAAGCCGCGGTGAAGGTGGCATGCCGGGTAGCCACTTCAAAGGCACGCAAGGTCGCAGTGGGCGGTAAGTCTCTCATCGCAGGGAAGTCGGTGGCCATGAATGAAGGTTCATGGTAGTTGATTTGCACGCGATCGCCTGCTCACAGTGTCCACCCAAGCCCCAACGCCTTATGCAGCGAGGCAAAATCCTTGAGCAGCTCTGCGTCGCCGGATATCCGACTCTCCTGCGCCTGATAGCGCGTGCGTTCAGCATCCAGCCAATCCAGCGTACTTGCGGTGCCTGCGCGATAGCGCTGGCGCGTCAGGTCCGCCGCACGCACGGCGGAAGATTCAACATTGCGCAGCAGCACCACGTTCTGGCGCTGATGGCCGTATCGCGCCAACGCCACGTCCGCATCCCGCAACGCACTCAATACCACGCTCTTGTACTGCGCAAGCGCCTCATCACGCCCGGCCTCGGCACCTTTGACGCTGGCGGCAACGCGGCCGAAATCCAGTGCGTTCCAGGTGATTCGCGGCAGGATCAGCCACGTGCCGTTGTCCTTGCGCGCCAGGTGCCCAGGGTCGCCGGCCGAGAACGACAGGTCACCCATGAGGCTTAGTTTGGGAAACCAATCAGCGGTTTTTTCGCCGATCTGCGCATTGCTCGAGGCTAATTGACGCTCGGCCCTGCGGATGTCGGGCCTGGCCTTCAACAGCGCGGCTGGGTCGGCAACCGGCACGGCGGCGGGAATGGCGGGCAGGGCACGCACGGTGGCGAGTTGGCCATCCAGTTCGCCAGGTTCCAGGCCACAGAGCAACCCGAGTTGGTCGAGGGATTCGACGATGGCGGCTTGCAGTGGCAGGCGTTGGGCCTGGGTGTTTTCGGCCTGGGTGAGCACTTGTTCCAGTTGCAGCTGTGAGGCCACGCCACGCTCGCGGCGTTGCTGGGTCAGGTCCAGGGCCTGGTTTTCAATCTCGACGCTGGCGTCTACCAGCGCCAGGCGCGCTTGCTGGTCGCGCAGGTCGGTGTAGGCCTGGACGATTTCGGCCGCCAGTTGCACCTGGGCATCCGCCAGTTGGGCTTGTGAGGCGTCGGCTTCTGCCTGTGCGGCTTCGACTGCGCGGCGGGTGCCGCCGAACAGGTCGGCTTCCCAGCTGGCATCGAAGCCTGCGAGGTAGAGGTTTAACGGGCCACGGCCGCCGCCACTGTTGCCGCCCAGCGCGGAGGTGTCCGGTGAGCGCAATTTAAGCATCGCCGCGTCGCCGGTAACCTTGGGCAGCGCGTTGGCTTGCGCGCCGCCGAGGCTGGCGCGGGACTGCCGCAAGCGCGCCTGTGTCGTGGCGATGTCCGGGCTGTTCTGCAGGGCTTGTTCGACCAGCGTGTTGAGTTGCGTGTCGCCCAAGGTTCGCCACCACTGCGCGACAGCCGGCGCGTTTGGCGCGGAGCTTTGGGCATGCGGCAAACGCCCGGCTGCGAGGGTTTTTGGCGCGACATCGGGCGCACCGTGATAGTCCGGGCCGACGGTGCAGGCGGACAGCAGGCCGACGGTCAAGAGCAGGGGAAGGGTGCGAGGAGTCATCGTTGTACCGTGCGCTTTTTCAGGATGAAGATCAGGGGCAGGCACGCCAGCATCGCGAGTCCCAGTACATAAAACGAGTCGTTGTAGGCCATTACCGAGGCCTGCCGCGCTATGTCGTTGGCGAGTTGGGCAAACGCCTGCAACTGCGATGTGGACGCATCGCCGGTTTGCGCGAGGTAACTGGCAGCGCTGCTGGCCATGTGATCCTGGGCCAATTGGCTGTTGGCCTGGATACCTTCGCGCAGCGTGTCGTCATGAAAGTGGCTGCGCCGGTCCATCAGCACGCCAAGCAACGCCAGGCCGATAGTGCCGCCGAGGTTGCGCGACATGTTGTAGAGCCCGGCGGCGTCCCCTGCGTCGCGGGTGTCGACCGAACGCATGGACAATTGGCTCAGGGGCATCATCACCAGTATCTGCCCGAAACCGCGCAGCAACTGCGACCAGACAAAATCATGCCCGACACTGTCGGCCGTCAATTGGGTGTCGACAAAGCAGCTGGCCCAATACAGCAACAGCCCGGCACCGACCATCCAGCGCAGGTCGTAGCGGCCGAGCATGCGCGGCAGAATCGGCATCAGCAGGAAGGCTGGAATCCCCGACAGCAACATGATCGAGCCCGACTGCTGGGCGTTATAGCCGGAAAGGATGCCCAGGAACTGCGGCACCAGATACGCCGTACCGTAAATCCCGGCGCCGACGGCGGTGCCGATCAACAGCACGCTGCCAAAACTTTTGTTGAGCACCAATTGCAGGCGCAGGATCGGCGTGCTCGACCTGAATTGCCCAACCGCAATCAGGAAGAAACCGGTCACCGTGGCGATGCTCAGCCAGCAGATCAGCAGGGAATCGAACCAGTGCTCGCGCTGGCCTTCTTCAAGCACCACCGTGAGCGAACTCAGGCCCATGGCCAGGCCGAGGATGCCCAGCCAGTCGGCGCTGATAAAACGTTGCAGGTTCATGCGTTCAGTGGGCAGGCCAGTGATCAGCAAGGTGATCAGGGCGATGCTGATGGGCAGGTTGAGAAAGAAGCACCAGCGCCAGTTGATGTTTTCCGTGAGCCAACCGCCGATGACCGGGCCGAGCAAGGGGCCGAGGATCACCGTCATGCCGAACAGTGTCGTGCCGATCGCCAACTGGTGTGGCGGCAGGCGCGTGCGCACGATGGTTTGCGCGGTGGGGATCATCGCGCCGCCGGCAAAGCCCTGGCCTATACGCCCGGCGATCATCGCACCGAGGCTGGTGGAGAGGCCGCAGAACATCGAAAAGGCGGTGAACATCAAGGCGGTGCCGATCAGGAATCGGCGCAACCCGAACACACGCGTCAGCCAGGCGGCGAGGGGGATCATGACGATCTCCGACATCAAATAGCCGGTGGCGATCCACGTGCCTTCAGTGCCGGTGGCGCCGATTTGCCCCTGGATCTGCGGGAGTGCCGAGTTGGTGATCGACACGTCCAGCGTCGCCAGCAAGGCGCCGAGTGCGCCGGCAGCGACGGCGATCCAGTCGGTCAGCGAGGCGTTGCGCGGTTTTTCTGCGACCACCTCGGCCGTGAGTGCCTCAGCCATGATTGGCGTCCGCGGCGTGGGTGCGGGTGTCGACTTCAACGGTCGCCGACAAGCCCGGCATCAACGCCGCTCGTACGTCATCCGGCACATCCAGGGCAATACGCACCGGCACGCGCTGCACGATTTTGGTGAAGTTGCCGGTGGCATTCGACGGCGGCAGCAGCGCAAATTGCGCGCCGGTGCCGGGCGAGAGGCTATCGATATGGCCCTGCAGGTCGCGACCGGGCAGGGCGTCCACGTGCACGGTGACGGATTGGCCGGGGCGCATCGCACCGATCTGGGTTTCCTTGTAGTTGGCGGTGAGATAAATCGCGCTGATCGGCACCACCGTCAGCAAGCGCGTGCCGGGCTGTACGTACTGGCCGACACGCACGCCACGATCGGCCACGCGACCGTCGAGCGGGCTGCGGATCACGGCGTCATCCACGTCCAATTGGCTCTGCGCTTCGCTGGCCTTGGCCACGCCGAGTTGCGCCTGGGCCTGTTTGAGTTGCGCTTCAAGCGTGCCGTAGCGGGTCTGGCTGGAGCGCAAGGCCGCCTGCTTGGCCGCCACGGTGCTGCGCGCTTGGGCCAGTTGGTTGTTCAGTTGCGCCAGGCGTTCTTCCGGTTCGGCGCCGGAGCGTGCCAACGGGGCGTAGCGGGCGACCTCGGTTTGCGCGTGTTTCGCATCGGCTTCGGCGCCTTGCAGCTGGGCGCGGGCTTCGGCAATGGTCGAGTCCTGTTGCACCAGGTCGGCCTGGGCCTTGGCGTAGTCGGCGTTGCGCGCGGCAATCGTCGCCGAGGCTTCGTCGCTCACGGCCTGGTATTTGCGTGCATCCAGGCGTACCAGCACGTCACCGCGTTTGACGTTCTGGTTATCGCCCACCAGCACGTCGGCGACATAGCCGTTGATCTTTGGCGCCACGCTGATGCTGTCGGCTTGCAGATAGGCATCGTCGGTGGTCTCGATAAACCGCCCGGTGAGCCACCACCAGGCGGCCCAGCCCAGGCCGACCAGCAGCGCGACGGTGGCAATCGTGAGCAGTATGCGTCGAGCCTTGCCGCGTTGGCCGTTGACGGTGTCTTCAGGAATGACCTGAGGGGAGGGAGGTGCAGCGGACATCGGGTCACTCCGGATTTATAGCAGTTGGAATAAATTCCATTTTTCGCGAATTTTTGTCAACTGGTATATTTTGGTCCGGTATTCGAAAGGAGCTGCACATGGCACGACATAAACCTGCCGCCGAAGGTGGTTATCAGCGTGGCGAAGAAACCCGTGCGCGTATTGTCGAGGCGGCGGTCGTGGTGTTCGGCGAGCGCGGCTACGACCGCGCGTCCACGCGCGACATCGCCACGGCAGCCGGGGTCAACGCACCGGCGATTCAGTACTACTTTGATGGCAAGGAAGGCGTGTACCTGGCGTGTGTCGAGCATTTGATCACGTTGCTTTGGCGCAAGATGGGCCCTTGCGTGGAAGCTGCAGAGAACGCGCTGGCCGACCTTGAGGCCGAGGATAAAACCTTGATCGACGTGTCGTTGGGTATCCTCGGCACGGTCGTGTCGACTATCCAGGACAGCCCGCAGACCACGGCCTGGCGTGCATTTCTTGATCGCCACCAAGCGGGCCTGTGCCCGGAAAGCGCCACTAGCGCATTTGAAGACCGCTTCAAGGCGCGCATCGGCCGGGTCATCCGCCAACTGATCGCGCATTTGTCGGGTTTTGCCGTAGAGGACGAGCGCACGGTGATTCACTCAATGGCGCTATTCACCCAAGGTCTGGCGTTCCGGGTGCAGAAACCCAAACTGCTCGAAGCGCTGAAGTGGACAGAGGTGAGCCAGAAGGAGATGGAAATCGTGCAGGAGGTGGTGCTGACACAGGCACGCTTTACGCTTGAAGGGCTGGTGAGCCTGCGAGATAGGCGCGCTACCTCAGACGACAGTCATAGACCGCAAATATCTGCGTGATGCGGTAAACATCAATTCAGGCAAGCGCCGAAACGTGCGACCGACCAGGGCGCCGACACCACCGCCGCCGCCGAAGTACGACTGATGCCGGCCGGGAAGGCAGCGGAAAATGCGGCGAAAATCAGCCTGCCGTTGTGAAATGTTGTGAAGCATGGGGAATGGCCCTTTGCCCATGCTAACGTCCGCGTCGGGGTATCGTCAGCACGACGATTTCATTCGTTCCATTGAGGGAGCAGCGCCGATGTCTACTACCGTAACGCCCGCGTCTGGCGGGTCGAACACGCCAAAGTCCTCGCCGTCCACGTTCGACGACAAATTGAACATTGCCAAGTCCAGTAAGGTAATTGCCGATTACATGCGCCAGACCGGCAAGTCGGCCATTACCAAGCAGGAGCTGACGCAGTTGGCCAACAATGCTTCAGGCAAGGTGCCCACCGACGTTTCCGATGCGGCCAAGTACATGGAAAAACACCCGGATGTGTTCACTGCCATCGAAACCCACGATGTCGCCGGTGCCGACAACTTGTCCGGCGTGTGGAACTTCGATTGGGCGGCCAACGGTGGGCTCAAGGGCACGGCGACCGACGCCATCGCAAAAATGCAGGACACGTTCGACCTGGCCATCGCCAAGTCTGCGCAGATCACTGAAATTTCAACGGCCAAAAAAGCCGAACTGGACTCGACCAAGCAACGCCCGCAAAACTGAGTGACGTACTTTGCCAGCCAAGATAAACGGTTCCCGGCGCGTTATCGGGAACTGTTTTAAACCGGTTAGGCGGGGTTATTTGTTGTAGATATCGTGCAGGATCAGACATTCAAGCGTCGCCACCATCACACAGAGCCCTAAAAAACCGCGTGTGAATACCCTACGTGGCTTTTCATACGTGAAGCCCAAGTCGCTGCCAAAGGGCACCAGCAGTACAATCAGTAAGAACCTGATGACCTTCATTCCCTGTCCTTTTGTGATGCGTTCAGCACGGATTCAAGCGCAGTGAGCAAGTATACCGGCCAGTGAAAGCAATCCCATCGCCACTGTCGGAGAAACCTTGATGCTTGTGATCGTCGGCGTGCTTGCCACCGTTGCGTTGTGGGTGTGGTGGACCTACCCACGCGTTGGCAATGTGCTGTTTGAGCTGATCGCCTGGGTGGAAGCACGGCGGTCTCGTTTGAAGGCCGTTACCCTGCCGATCAAGGGCATGACGCTCGCAACTTACCAAGGCGGCCGCGGCCATGCGCCAGCCCTGTTGCTGTTGCACGGTTTCAGCGCGGACAAGGGCGTCTGGCTCGGGTTTGCCCGGCATTTTGTAGATGACTACCGGGTGATCATCCCGGACCTTGCCGGCCACGGTAAAAATACCTTTGTGCCGGGTGGCGACTACAGCATTGCGGCGCAAGCGCGGCGGATGGTGGCGTTGCTGGATGCGTGCCATATCGACAAAGTGCACGTGATTGGCAGCTCCATGGGCGCGTATGTCGCCAGCTGGTTGGCCACCCATCACCCGGAGCGGGTGTTGTCCCTGGGCTTGATTGGGGCCGCGGGGGTGAACCTGCCGCAACCCAATGAAGTGGAAGAATTGGTCAACAGGGGTGATAACCCATTCCTGATTCGTACACGTGCGCAGTTCGACCGTTTTTTTGCCATGACCATGGCCGCGCCACCGTCTATACCCGAGGTATTGCTGGCGGCTGAGGCGCAAAGCTATATCAAGCGGCGTGATGAGCTGGCGGAGATTTTTGCGAATTTTTCCGACAGCCCGCGCATTGAACCCTGGCTGCCTGAGGTGCGCGTGCCGAGCCTGATTCTATGGGGCCGCGAGGACCGCATGGTGCCCGTCGCCAGTGCGCACACCTGGCTCGCGGGCATTCCCCATGCACGGCTGGTGATTCTTGACGGCATAGGGCACCTGCCGATGGTGGAGTCTACGCAGCAAACCGTCGACCACTGCCGTGAACTGCTCGACAAGGCCAAAGTGTATTCCTCGATCCGCCCTTAGCTGTACGGGGCGAATGGCGCCAGAACCCACTACTGTCGCAGGCATACCACTGCCGTTCGGATGCCGCGCCATGTTCATGTCCACCAGCCTGCTGTCAGCCTTTGTGCTTTTCGCCTTTGTGTCCTCGATCACCCCAGGGCCCAACAACACCATGTTGCTGGCGTCGGGGGTGAACTTCGGGTTTCGCCGCTCGATGCCTCACGCGCTGGGGATCAGCATAGGCTTCATGCTGTTGGTGATTTCGGTAGGCCTGGGCCTGGGCGAAGTATTCAAGGTGTTCCCGTGGGCCTACACGGTGCTGCGTTATGTCGGCGCGGCCTACTTGTTGTACCTGGCGTGGAAAATCGCCACCGCAGGCGGCATGTCCGACAGCAGTGATGCGCACGCCAAGCCCATGACGTTCCTCGGCGCGGCGGCGTTCCAGTGGGTCAACCCCAAAGCATGGATCATGGCGTTGGGCGCGATCACCACCTATACGCCGGCTGAGGGTTATGTGACCAATGTGCTGGTGATTGCCCTGGTGTTCGCAGTGGTCAATTTGCCCAGCGTGTGTGTCTGGGTGGGCTGTGGCACCGGCCTGCGCAATGTGCTGCGCGAACCGCGCCGGGTCAGGGTGTTCAACGGCTCGATGGCGGCGTTGTTGGTACTGTCGCTGTACCCGATGCTCTTCAATTGAAGCAGTAGCCGGTTGCCGACATTGACGGGTTTTGGCGGGCTATTGCATGCTCGGCGCCATATGCCTGGCCGGCAACCCGATCACGTAGCCGATCGGCACTCACCTCAATCAAACTTCATCTCGACCCGGCCAAGGGCTCGCTGCCGACCCATAAAGTCATGGAACTGTTGGCCGGCCAATATGGCGACCACCAGCGCCTGGCCGATGTACACGGCTCACCCGAGGACATCACGCGGTTTCTGCTCAGTCATGCCAGTGCCCTGCGCACCATCGCGATCAGCGAATTGGCGGCGCAGGCAGCGGGCACCTTGGCGGATTTCGAAATGGTGACGTTCTGCTGAACTGGATCAGACCGGCGAGATAGTCGCCAGCAAGCCAATGCCGATGGTCAGCACCAAAAAGCCGAACAGGAAAATTGCCATCTTGGTCATAAGGCCTCCGAAGGGAAGGGGCGACAGGAACCTTCCTGCCGCACTCGACAAGGGTGTCGGGAATGCGCCCATTGTCCGCCCCAGACCGTTTTCGATACAGACGCAGATGGCAAAGAAAAAACCGTATCAGATGGGGCGTGAAGCCTTGAACAAGGGCTTGGCAAGCGCGCGAGTTTATGAAGATCAGCGCTTAACGCCCGCGCGTAGAGGTGTATGGGCAAGCCTTAATGTAATCTTCATCGGCAAGCGTGAATGTTTCAAAAAATGACCTCGGCCAGCGTAGAGCCTGCTCTGCGCCGCCTTTGCAGTGCGAGGATGTATGCGAAGTCTGTTGAGCAAATACCGTTACGCCATCCTTTTCTGGCTGTGTTTTGGCGTGTTCCGCACCTCCTTGGCCGACTGGAACCCGATCCCCTCCGGCTCCATGCGCCCGACCCTGGTGGAAGGCGATGTGGTGCTGGTGAACCGCGTCGCGTATGACCTCAAGGTGCCGCTCACGGATATTTCACTGCTCAAGCTGGATAACCCGCAGCGCGGTGACGTGGTGACCTTTTCCTCGCCCAAAGACGGTGTGCGCTTGATCAAACGTATCGTCGGCATCCCTGGTGACACGCTGCAAATGAAGAACGAGGTGCTGTGGATCAACGGCGTGCCGGCCACCTACTCGGATGAGCAGGCCATCAACGAGCCCCTTGTGCCAGGCCAGTCTGTGCCGGGTATCAAGCTGACTGAGCAGGTGAACACCAGCCGGCGCACCGTGCAATTCATGCCGGTGGTGCGTGCGCTGCGGGATTTCGGCCCCGTCGTGGTACCCGCCGACAGCTACTTCATGTTGGGCGATAACCGCGACAACAGTGCAGATTCGCGCTACATCGGCTTTGTGCCGCGCCGCCTGCTGATCGGGCGCGCGCACCATGTGCTGGCTTCGGCGCAGATCCTGGATAACTGGATGCCACGATTTCGCCGATTTGGTGCCGCAATCCTCTAAGATGGCGCCCACTGCATCAACAATAAGAGTGGGCTAAGCCTCGATGGAAAGACGCCAGTTCAGCGGTGGCATGCAAGGCAAGAACCTGCGCTACCTCAATGAAACCCCACAGCAGCCGGCCGCCGCCACGCGTGTCGGCTTTTTGCTGCTTGAGCACTTCTCCCTGCCCGCGTTCACCCAGACCCTCGACACCCTCATCACCGCCAACCTGCTGCGCCCCGAACTGTTCGCCACGCGTACCTTCGGCTGCGGCGATGGCGAGGTCATCAGCGACCTGGGCCTGGTGATCCGCCCCGACGCGCGCCTGGAACTCTCAGCGCTGTGCGAGCTGGAGTTGTTGGTTATGTGCGGAGGTTTTCGCACCGAACTCAAAGCCGGCGATGAACTCATCCAGCTGTTGCGCGCCGCCGCCGAACAGGGTGTCAGCCTCGCCGGCCTGTGGAATGGCGCGTGGTTCCTGGGCCGCGCCGGGCTGTTGCAGGGCTACCGCTGCGCGATTCATCCGGAACATCGCCCGGCGCTGGCGGAAGTCGCCAAGGCTGCCCAGGTCACCAGCGAAGCCTTTGTGATCGACCGTGACCGCCTCACGGCCTCCAGCCCCTCGGGCTCCTTCCACATGGCCCTGGACTGGATCAAGGGCCTGCACGGCAAGGCCCTGGTCGAAGGTATCGAAGATATCCTGTCGTTCGAAGAGTCGCGTTACCGGCGCATCAAACCCACGGAAAACGTCTGCGTCAGCGCGCCACTGCGTGAAGTGGTCAAGCTGATGGACGCCAACCTCGAAGAGCCCCTGGAACTGGACCAACTTGCGGTTTACGCCGGCCGCTCCCGACGCCAGCTGGAGCGGTTGTTCAAGGAGCAGCTGGGCACCACGCCGCAACGCTACTACATGGAGTTGCGCGTCACCGAGGCGCGGCGTTTGCTGCAGCACACCGAGCTGTCGCAAGTGGATGTGCTGGTGGCGTGCGGGTTTGTCTCGCCAAGTCATTTCAGTAAGTGCTATAGCGCGTATTTCGGATATCGCCCCTCCAAGGAGAAGCGGTTGGTCAAGTAGCATGGGCACGGATGGCTTTTTACCGGACGAATACTTACCAAGGAGTGCCGATGTCTATAACGCTTTCAGATCGCTACCGCGGCAGTTTGCTGGGTTTGGCATGTGGTGACGCCGTTGGCACCACGGTTGAATTTATGCCACGCGGTTCGTTTACGCCGCTCACGGATATGGTCGGCGGCGGGCCGTTTAACCTTAAGCCCGGCCAGTGGACGGACGACACATCGATGGCGCTGTGCCTGGCTGAAAGCCTGCTGCGCAAGGGTGGTTTTGACCCGAAGGACCAGATGGGCCGGTATCTTAACTGGTGGAAATGGGGCTACTTGAGTTCTACCGGAGACTGCTTTGATATCGGCATGACCGTGCGTGAGGCATTGGCACGGTTCGAGGGCAGCGGCGACGCATTTTCGGGCTCTACCGATCCGTATTCTGCCGGCAATGGTTCGCTGATGCGCCTTGCTCCGGTGGTGCTGTTGTTCTTTCCCAACCCGGAAACCGTGCGTAAGTTCGCCATCGAAAGCTCCCGCACGACTCACGCGGCCCAGGAGGCAATCGAGTGCTGCGTGGTGCTGGCGCAAGCCATCAGCAATGCCTTGAGCGGCGCCTCGAAGAATGCAGTCTTGCAGGTCTCTGGATCAGGCCTGACTGCGCCTAAAGTGCTGGCTATCGCAGCCGGCGAGTACCAGCACAAATCCCGCGATGACGTTGTCGGTTCCGGGTATTCCGTGGCCTCTCTGGAGGCTGCGTTCTGGTGCTTCCAGCACACCGACAGTTTTGCCGAAGCTGTGCTCGCTGCGGCGAACCTCGGTGATGACGCAGATACCACGGCCGCTATCGTGGGGCAGTTGGCGGGTGCCTACTACGGCGTTCAAGGCATTCCGGCAGGATGGCTGGAGACGCTATGGATGCGCGAGGAGATTCAGCAGATGGCTGATGATTTATTGGCTGCATCCCAGGCCCGCTGCTGAATACTCGCAACTCACCGTTTTTTCAGAATCGATCCAAGCGATACGACGCAAACGCAGGTAGCCCGGAAAACACCGGAGTTTCAGCGGCCAACTGCGCGACCATTTCCGCCGTCACCGCCGCTTGCGTCAAACCCAAATGCTGGTGCCCAAAGGCGAGCAACACCTTGCCGTCGCACACCCGGTCGATGATCGGCAGCGAGTCAGGCAGGGAAGGCCGAAACCCCATCCACGGCGTGGCGTCTTGCGTGCTGAGGTCGTGGCGAAACAGTCCCTGGCTCAGCCGGTGCAGTTGCCAGGCACGTCTCATGTTTGCCGGGCGTTCGAGCCCGGAGAATTCCACCGTGCCGGCCAGGCGCAGGCCGCCGGCCATGGGCGTCATGATGAATTTGCGCTCGAATGAGGTGACGGCAAAGGGCAGGCGCTGTGGCTCCTGGGGCAGCATCAAGTGATAGCCGCGCTCGGTGTCCAGCGGCACTGTTTTGCCGGTGAGTGCCGCGGTGAGTTTGGCCGAGTGTGCGCCGCAGGCGATCAGCACCTGGCGTGCAGTGAGGGTGCCTTGATCGGTCAACAGCGACACCCCATCTGGCGTGAGGCGCGCGTCCACGACGCGCTGCTTGAGAAACTGCACACCTTCGGCCCTGGCGGCCTCAACCAGTTCGCAGACCACGTGGTACGGGTCGAGAAAATGCCCGGTGCCGGGGAAAAACAGCCCACCTTGTACCGCGTCGCTCAACTGCGGCGCTGCTTTGCGCACATCACTACTTGACCAGAGCGCCACCGGCACGTTTTGTTGCCGCATGCGCTGTTGCAAGGCCTCAATGGCCTCACGCGATTCGGCGCGCTCAAACACCAACAGCGAACCGTCTTCGCGCAATAACTGCGCGCGGTCAATGGAGTGCAGCAAGCGTTGCCAGGCGCCGAGGCTGCTTTCATTCAGCGCCCGAATACCCGCGACCGTGCGCCGGTAGTTCGCCGGGCGCAGGTTCAGCAACAGGCGGACAAACCAGGGCAGGGCGCGGGGCAGGTATTTCCAGTCCAGGCGCAGCGGGCCCATCGGGTCCATCAGCATCGCGGGCAGGCGCTTTAGAATCGACACATCGGCGATGGGAAACACCTGTTCGGTCGCCAGGTGCCCGGCATTACCGTAGGAGGCGCCGTTGCCGGGCGCTTGCGCGTCAATCACCACCACGCGCTGGCCCTGTCTTGCCAATTGCAGGGCGCAGGCCACGCCGATAATGCCGGCGCCGACCACGACGATATCGCCAGTGTTGGAATCGGACATGGCCTAGGCCTCTCTCTGGCCGTCGAGCAAGCGCCGTAACCGCAATGGGTTGCCCTGTTGCAGGGCGTCGGGCAGCAGGCTGTCGGGGAAATCCTGATAACACACCGGGCGCAAGAACCGCAGGATCGCCGCCGTGCCGACCGAGGTGCTGCGCGAATCCGAGGTGGCCGGGAAAGGACCGCCGTGGACCATGGCGTCACAGACTTCCACGCCGGTTGGCCAGCCGTTCACCAGCAGGCGGCCGGCTTTGCGTTCGAGCACCGGGAGCAAGGCTTTGGCGTGTGCCAGGTCATCGTCATCCAGGTGCAGCGTGGCGGTCAGTTGGCCTTCCAGGTGTTCCGAGACCTGGCGTACTTCTTCGTTATTGGCGCACACAACCACCAGCGAAGCGGCGCCGAAGACTTCCCCTTGCAGGTGTTCATCGGCCAAAAACGCCTTGGCCTGGGTCACGAACAGGTGCGCCTGGCCTTGATTTGGGCCAACGGACGCCGCGCCGGTGGCGACAACCTGGGCATGCTCTGTCAATGCACCGACACCGGTTTGGTAAGCGCTGAAAATACCTGGCGTCAGCATGGTCTGCGCCGCACACCCTGGCAGCAACTGGCTCGCCTTGGCAATAAAGAGCTCTAGTGCGTTGCCTGCGACGGCAATCACCAGGCCTGGGTTGGTACAGAACTGCCCAGCGCCTTGGGTCAACGACGCCACAAACCCCTGCGCCAAGTCTTCGGCCCGTGCCTGCAACGCCGCAGGAAACAGATACACCGGGTTGATCGAGCTCATCTCGGCGTACACCGGAATTGGCTCCGGCCGTGCCTGCGCCGTCTGGGTCAACGCCATGCCGCCGCTGCGCGAGCCGGTAAAACCGACGGCCTTGATGCGCGGGTCGGTGACCAGCGCAATGCCCACCTCGCGACCGGAGCCGTACAACAGTGAAAATACGCCTTCCGGCAAACCACAGGCGTTGACGGCCTTGGCCACCGCACGCCCGACCAGCTCGCTGGTGCCCGGATGCGCACCGTGGGCCTTGACGATCACCGGGCAACCGGCCGCCAGTGCCGAAGCGGTGTCGCCGCCCGCCACCGAGAACGCCAGCGGGAAATTGCTTGCGCCGAACACTGCCACCGGCCCGAGTGGCACGTGGCGTTGACGCAGGTCCGCACGCGGTAGCGGTTGGCGCTCAGGCTGCGCCGTATCGACGCGCACATCCAGCCATTCACCGGCACGCACGGTACGCGCGAAGCTGCGCAATTGCCCGCAGGTGCGGCCGCGCTCACCTTGAATACGCGCGCGCGGCAGGCCGGTTTCGGCCACGGCGCGGTCGATCAACGCATCGCCGAGGGCTTCAATGGCGTCGGCAATGGTTTCAAGGAACGTGGCGCGATCTCCCAGTGAGGTTTCGCGATAAGTGTCGAACGCCGCCCACGCCAAGGCGCATGCCTGTTCGACATGCGCGCCATGGCCACCGCCGTACGCAGGTTCCAATGGCGTGTCGGTGGCGGGATTGATGGCCCGGATCGCTTCGCGATCGCCGGAAATTGCTTGCTGACCGATCAGCATCTTGCCCGTCAGAGTCATGGGGTCGTCCTGCAAAAAAGAGGGTTGGCCGCTGTGACCACCACAGCGGCGCGCACGGGTCAGGCCAGGTTCTGCTCGGCCGACCAGTTGGCGTACCACTGGCGGAACAGCGCGTACTGGTTTTCCGCATAACGGCGTTGCGCATCGCTGAGCACGTCAGTTTCATTGAAGTGCAGGGCGTAACCCTGGTCGCCGTTGAGCACCATCAGGTGCTTGTAATACAGCACCAGGTCGCAGCCTTCGTCGAAGGACGACAGCACGCCCAGCGCGGCTTCCAATTCGCGCGCCAGGCGCCGTGCCTTGGCGTCGCCTTTGGCGGCTTGTTTGCTCAGGGCCACCAGTTGCAGCACTTCGCGGGGCAGGGCGTTGCCGATGCCGGTGATGGCGCCGGTGGCGTTGCAGTTGACGAAACCGTGCACCACTTGGGTGTCGACACCGACCATCAGCGTGACGTTATCGTCCTGGAAGGTGATGTTTTCCGCCGCGTAACGCAAATCGGCGCCGCCGCCGAACTCCTTGAAGCCAATCAGGTTCGGGTGTTCGCGGCGCAGTTCGAAGAACAAGTCGGCGCGGGTGGCAAAGCCGTAATACGGGCTGTTGTAGATCACCGCCGGCAAGTTTGGCGCGGCCTTGAGGATCGCCGCGAAGTGCGCCTTTTGCGCGGTGGCCGAAGCACCACGGGAGAGCACGCGCGGGATCACCATCAGGCCATGGGCACCGACCTTGGCCGCATGCGCCGCGTGGGCCACCGCTTCGCGGCTGTTGACGGCGCCGGTGCCGACGATGGTCGGCACACCGGCTGCCACCAGGCGTGCTACGCCTTCCTGGCGTTCGGCTTCGGTGAGCAACGGCCAGTCGCCCATGGAGCCGCAGTACACCACGGCGCTCATGCCGATATCGATCAGCTCGCGGCCCTTGGCAACCAGCGCGTCGAAGTCCGGCTTGCGTTGCGGTGTGCACGGGGTCATCAGTGCGGGGATGCAACCGGTGAAGATGTTGTCGCTCATTGTTCTAACTCCAGCGTTCAGTTAAATACGGCCCGGGCTCAGATGCCCCAGGCGAAAGGGTCCTGTTCGTCGATCAGCAAGGTGCTGTCGGCGGTCATATAGGCGCGGCCGGTGATGAACGGGCGCACGCGTTCGCCGTCCCATTCATAACGGCCCTGGAATTGGCTGCCGGTGATGCTGGCTTGCACCCAGGTTGCGCCGGGGGCGAGTTTGCCGTCGGCGGCCAGGCACGCGAGCTTGGCGCTGGTGCCGGTGCCGCACGGCGAGCGGTCGTAGGCTTTGCCGGGGCACATCACGAAGTTGCGGCTGTTTGCGTGCGGGTCGTCTGCGAACAGCTCGACATGGTCGATCAACGCGCCATCGGCACCGTGAATACCTTGCTGTTCCAGGGCCTTGAGCATCGCCCAGGTGTAATCAGTCAGGGCTTCGACGTTGTCCATCTCCAGGGTTTGCCCGTGCTGCGAGACCAGGAAGAACCAGTTGCCGCCCCAGGCGATGTCGCCGTGGACCACGCCATGGCCGGGCACGTCTACCGCCACCTGCTGGCGGTGGCGGTAGGCGGGCACATTGCGCAGAGTCACGGCGCCGTCTTCATGTAACGTCGCCGCGACTGGGCCGACCGGCGTGTCGATGCTGTGCACGCCGGGCTGGATGCGCCCCAGGTGATGCAAAGAGGCGACCAGCCCGATCGTGCCGTGGCCGCACATGCCGAGGTAACCGGCGTTGTTGAAGAAGATCACCCCACAGGTGGCGCCGGGCGTGACCGGCTCGCAGTACAGCGCGCCGACCAGTACATCATTGCCACGCGGCTCCAGCAGGCAGGCGCGGCGCCATGGGTCGTGCTCGGTGCGCAGGTTCTCCAGTTGCTCGGCGATGGTGTTGCCTGAAAGCGTGGGAAAACCGTCCAGCACCAGGCGCGTCGGTTCGCCGGCGGTGTGGGAGTCGATAACGTGCAGGCGCTTCATATGACGCTCCATTCAGTGAGTGGCCGGGGACAAGGGCGCGTTGTGCTGGGGCTCGCTGACGGCTTCGCTTTCGTCATCTTCGTGTTCCAGGCGCACAAGGTGTGCAGGCACGCCGGTGGCGGCGCCCCAGTAGTAGATGCCCAAGGCGCAGACCGCGACCACCAGCGTGTCAAACGGGTGGCTGAGCACGCCGATGCCGCCGAAGCTGCCGAGCTTGGAGAGCAGGATGGTCACCGCGTAGAAGCCGATCAGCCACGCCGACGAGCGCACTTGCTGCTTGATAGTCAGGTGCGCGGTCGGCACCCAGCGCGCGCAGAGCAGGTAAATCACAAACATCAGAATTTGCAGGCCGAGCAGCCACGACACGGTGCTCCAGCCCGACCAGTACACGATCAGCGCGGCGATGATGAACGACAGCGGGCCGAGTACCGCCATGCCCTTGACCCGGAATGGCCGCGCCATTTGCGGTGCATTGCGGCGCAGCGCGGCGACGGTCACCGGGGCCACGGCGTAGCTCAGGATCAACGCGGCCGACACCACATTGATCAGCGCTTCCCAGGACGGGAACGGCAGGGTCCAGAACACCGACAGGCCAAAGGTCAGCCACAGCGCCGGGCGCGGGATGCCGGATTTTTCATCGATACGCGTGAAGATCTTGAAAAACGTGCCGGTCTGCGCCCAGCCATACACCACGCGCGGGGTGGCATTCATGTAGATATTGCCGCAGCCGCTGGGCGAGATCACCGCGTCGGCCACCACCAGATACGCCAGCCAACCCACGCCCAGCGCCAGCGCGATATCACGATAAGGCAGCGCGAGTTCCTTGCTGATCCCGGCCCAACCGTTGGCGAGCATCTCGGTCGGCACGCCGCCAAGGAACGCGGTTTGCAGCAGCACATAGATGGCGGTCGAAAGCAGCACGGAGAGGATCAACGCAATTGGAATCGTGCGTTGCGGGTTCTTCACTTCACTGGCCACCGAGATGATCGGCGTGAGGCCCAAGTAAGCGAAGATCACCCCACCGGCCGATACCGCCATCTCAATACCCGACAGCCCGAACGGTGCAAAACCCTGCACCTGGAAGTTCGCCGGTTTGAAGAAGGTGAACAGCACGCCAATCACCAACAGCGGCACGATGAACTTGAACACGCTCACCAGGTTATTGGCGATGGCGAAGGTTTTCACACTGCGATAATTAAGGATAAAGAACAGGCACAGCAGCGCGAATTGCACCAGCCAGCCGAGGGTGGTCGGGTCGCTGGAACCGGCCTTCGTCAGTTCGGGAAACCAGGCCGCTGCGTATTGGCGCGAGGCGACCACTTCAATCGCCACCAGGCTTGAGAACGCAATCAGCGTGATAAAACCCATCAAGTAGCCCAGCAGCGGGCCGTGGGAATACACCGGGTAACGCACCACGCCACCGGCGCGGGGCAGGGCGGCGCCAAGCTCGCAGTAGACGATGCCGAGCAACAGCACGGCGAAACCGCCGATCAGCCAGGAAATAATCCCGGCCGGCCCGGCGATGGCGGACACGTGACTGGCCGCGAACAGCCAGCCCGAACCGAAGATGGCGCCCAGCCCGATAAAGGTGAGGTCCATCAGTGAAAGTTGTTTCTTGAACTTGCCTTGAGCAGACATGGCGGCGCCTTCTTGTGAGTTATTGGATAGGCAGGTAGTGGCGCTATCCTGAACCCATCAACGGCGTGGGGATTGATGTTTTGCGCGTGTGGTGATGACGAATTCGGCACAGTTTGCCGCGCTCGACAGTCACTTCGGCATGGGGCAATCTGCTCAAAAAAACCGGGAGTCACCTCATGTTGCCCAGCGCATTTGCACGCCTATTCGAGGCGCGTCGCCCCCACGACATGCAGCAGCTATTGGATGGCGTGGCGCAGTTGTTGCCGCTGCTGGACGTGATCCCGAATGCCGCGATCTTTATCAAGGACATCGACGCACGCTACGTGCTCGCCAACCACACGCTGGTGCAACGCTGCGGCCTCAAGCAACTGCAACCGCTGCTGGGCAAGACCAGCGCCGAAGTGTTCCCTGCGCAGTTGGGGCCGGGCTATACCGAGCAGGACCGGCGAGTGCTGGAGCAAGGGTTTGTGCTTGAGGACCAGCTGGAACTGCACCTGTACGGCACGCGCGAACCCGGCTGGTGCCTGACGCACAAATGGCCGCTGTACAGTGATGACGGCCAGATCATAGGCTTGGCGGGGATTTCGGTCGACCTGCAATCGGCCAGCGAAACCCACCCGGCGTACCAGCGCCTGGCCGCCGTGGACGCGTACATCCGCACGCATTTCAACCGGCGCGTGAGCCTTGGCGAACTGACGCGCATCGCCGGGATCTCCGTGGCGCAGCTGGAGCGCTACTGCAAGCGCGTGTTCCACCTGACGCCCCGGCAGATGATCCAGAAAGTGCGCCTGGAACATGCGCACCGGTTGCTGCACAGCGAATTGCCGATCACTGAGGTTGCGCTGCAATGCGGCTACACCGACCACAGCGCGTTTACGCGCCAGTTCAAGGCGTTGACCGGGTTTACGCCGAGGCAATATCGGCAGTTGACGTAGTTGCGCGCATTGCAATGCAACGAATCACCCCCGTGGCCGCTCCTATGCTTACGAATGACCTTTTCACGCACACAGGTAACGGGCTTATGACGGCGGCGGACAACAATCATGTGAACTGGCTGGTTGAGCAATCGATGCTGCACGCGGCGCGCCAGCGCGCCAAGCTCTATTCGGGCCAAGGCCGGATGTGGCAGCAGCCGTATGCGCAGACCCGGCCGCGTGATGCCACGGCGTTGTCGTCGGTGTGGTTTACCGCGTACCCGGCTTCGATAGTGACCCGCGAAAACGGCACGGTGCTGGAGGCGCTGGGGGATGAGAGCCTGTGGCATGCGCTGTCGAAAATCGGCATCCAGGGCATTCACAATGGCCCGCTGAAAAAGTCCGGCGGGCTGTCCGGCACGCGGCATACGCCTACCATTGACGGCAATTTTGACCGCATCAGTTTTGAAATCGACCCGCAACTGGGCACCGAGGCGCAGCTGCAAGCCCTGACGCGCATGGCCGCCGCGCATAACGCGGTGATCATCGACGACGTGATCCCCTCGCACACCGGCAAGGGTGCGGATTTTCGCCTGGCCGAGATGGCGTATGAGGACTACCCCGGGCTTTACCACATGGTGGAGATCCGCGAGGAAGACTGGTCGATGTTGCCCGATGTCGCCGAAGGCCGTGACGCGCAGAACCTCAGCCCCTTGCAGGTGGATGCGCTGCGCGACAAGCATTACATCGTCGGCCAGTTGCAGCGGGTGATCTTTTTCGAGCCTGGCGTGAAGGAAACCGACTGGAGCGCAACCCCGGTAGTGGTGGGCGTGGACGGCAAACCACGGCGCTGGGTGTACCTGCATTACTTCAAGGAAGGCCAGCCGTCGCTGAACTGGCTCGACCCCTCATTTGCCGCGCAGCAGATGATCATTGGTGATGCCTTGCATGCGATTGACGTGATGGGCGCGAAGATCCTGCGCCTGGACGCCAACGGCTTCCTCGGTGTGGAGCGCAAGCTGGAAGGCGGCGCGTGGTCGGAAAGCCACCCGCTCTCGATCACTGGCAATCAGTTGCTCGGCGGCGCGATTCGCAAGGCCGGTGGGTTCAGCTTTCAGGAGCTGAACCTGACGGTCGACGATATCGCCGCCATGTCCCACGGCGGCGCGGACCTGTCCTATGACTTCATCACGCGCCCGGCTTACCAGCATGCGTTGCTGATGGGCGACACCGAGTTCCTGCGCCTGATGCTGCGCGAGATGCACAGCCTGGGCATCGACCCCGGTTCGTTGATTCATGCCTTGCAGAACCACGACGAGCTGACCCTGGAACTGGTGCACTTCTGGACCTTGCACGCCCACGATAATTACCTCTATCAGGGCCAGACGTTCCCCGGCAACATCCTGCGCGAGCATATCCGCGAGCAGATGTATGAGCGCCTGGCCGGCGAGCATGCGCCGTATAACCTCAAATTCGTCACCAACGGCGTGTCCTGCACCACCGCCAGCATCATCACGGCGGCCCTGGGTATTCGTGACCTGGAGGCGATTACACCGGCTGATATCGAGCAGATCCGGCAGATCCATTTGTTGTTGGTGATGTACAACGCCATGCAGCCTGGGGTGTTTGCCTTGTCGGGTTGGGACCTGGTCGGTGCGCTGCCGTTGGCGGCGGATGACGTCGCGCATTTGATGGCCGATGGCGATACCCGCTGGGTGCATCGCGGCGCCTATGACCTGGTGGACTTGAACCCGGAGGCCGAGCTGTCGGCCGGGCAGATGCCGCGTTCGAAAACCTTGTACGGCAGCCTCAATCATCAGTTGCAGGACCCGCAGTCATTTGCCTCGCAGCTGCAAAAAATCCTCGCGGTGCGCAGTGCCTACGGCATCGCCGCCAGCCGGCAGATTCTGGTGCCGGACGTCGAGCATCCCGGCTTGCTGATCATGGTTCACGAGCTGCCGGCCGGGAAGGGCACGCAGATCACCGCGCTTAACTTCGGCGCCACGGCGATTACCGAAACCCTGCACCTGCCCAATATCGCGCCGGGGCCGGTGGTGGACATCATCAATGAACGGGTCGAGGGCGATCTGACCGCCGAGGGTGAGTTCACCATCACGCTGGATGCCTACGAGGGTCTGGCGCTGCGAGTGGTCAGCCATTCGCCGATGGTTTAATGGCCAATGATTAACCCGGCGCCGTGCTATTGGCACGGCGTGTTCCCCCCACCAAACGCATCGGCGAGCGCGCGTTAAAAGTGCGCCACGGTCGATAGTACCGCTCTGCTTTCAGATTGTTCTGACGTTCAAAACTATAGAGCCTTTCTTAGACTCCACCCGTGTTTTGCCACGTCGTCAGACCTATAAAATCAGAAAGAGATAGTCCTATGAGCTCTATTCAGACGGGTGTTCCAGAGGGCTCGCGCCCGCTTAAAAGTGAGGACTATAAAACCTTGTCATTGTCCGCCTTGGGCGGTGCTTTGGAGTTTTACGACTTCATTATTTTTGTGTTCTTCGCCGCCGTCGTGGGGCAGTTGTTTTTCCCTCCCGAGATGCCGGAATGGATGCGATTGATGCAAACATTCGGAATCTTTGCTGCCGGCTACTTTGCGCGTCCATTAGGCGGTGTGGTGATCGCCCACTTCGGCGACCTTCTGGGGCGCAAGAAAATGTTCACGCTCAGTATCTTAATGATGGCTGTTCCCACACTCATCATGGGCTTGATGCCGACTTATGCCGAGATTGGGCTGTGGGCGCCAGTGCTGTTATTACTCTTGCGTGTTATTCAAGGGGCTGCCATTGGTGGGGAAGTCCCGGGCGCCTGGGTGTTTGTTTCCGAGCATGTGCCTTCGCGCCATATTGGTTTAGCCTGCGGCGTACTCACGGCAGGGTTGATGGCCGGGATTTTGTTGGGCTCTTTTGTCGCCACCCTCATCAACAGTTTTTACACCGCGCAGGAAATACTGGATTTTGCTTGGCGCGTGCCTTTCCTGCTCGGCGGAGGGTTCGGGCTGATGGCGGTGTATCTGCGTCGATGGCTGCATGAGACGCCGGTTTTCGCAGAGATGCAGCAGCGCAAGGAAGTGGCCGCAGAGCTGCCTTTACGCACTGTGCTGCGAGCTCATCGAAAAGCCGTCGGTGTGTCTATGCTGTTGACCTGGTTTATGTCGGCGGGGGTGGTGGTGATTATCTTGATGACGCCGACGCTGCTGCAAACCCACTATGGCTTTACTGCAGCGCAAGCCTTGCAGGCCAATAGTCTCGCTATTGTGTGTTTGAGTGTTGGCTGCGTGATCGCCGGGAAACTGGCCGATCATTTCAGTGCGGGTTGGGTACTGATGATCGGCAGCGTCATGCTTCTGTTCAGCGCACTGCTTTTGTTCAAAACGCTTGAAACGCACCCGCAATGGCTGGTTCCACTCTATTCACTTACCGGTTTTTTTGTCGGCGCGATAGGCGCAGCCCCTGCCGTGATGGTGCGTGCCTTTCCACCGGTGGTGCGGTTTTCCGGCTTGTCCTTTTCCTACAACGTGTCGTACGCCGTATTCGGTGGCCTGACGCCGATGGTCGTCACCCTGTTGCTTCAATACAGTCAGATGGGCGCCGCTTACTACATCGCCGGTGTTTGTTTGATTGGTCTGTTTGCGGCAGTCTATGTTCAGGTCAATAAGCACTGACATCCGGTCAGCCATTCACCGATGCTTCAAATGCCGAAGTTTCGCGGCGCACTCGCGCAAACCGTCGGCAATGCCAAGACCGGGCTGCGCAAGGAAGACGTGTGGATCAGCCTGGTGGACGTGAAGCGCGAAGACTGGTCGTTTGGGAACGGCGAAATGCAGTACGCGCCAACCGAATGACCCTAGCACTAAAAAAGCGGCGACTCGGCAGGAGTCGCCGCTTTTTTATTCGGCGTTCAGTGCTTGCAGAAACGCGGTGTGTTGCAGGGTTTGCGAAAACATCGGCAACGTAAACTGCTCGGCTGCGCGCTGTTGTTCATCACTGAACGTCGCCGTGCAGTCGGTCAAAGTCACCACGTCATAACCTTTCTCGTAACCGGAGCGAACCGTGCCTTCGACGCAGCAGTTGGTCAGGAAACCTGCGACAACCAGGTTCTGGATGCCATTGTTGCGCAGCACCAGGTCCAGGCCGGTGGTGGCGAAAGCATCCAGCCCGCGTTTGCCTTCGATCACAATATCGGTGGGTTCGCGTTTCAGCGCGTCGGTGATCTCGGCGCCCCAGCTGCCGGCACGAAACGCGCTGCCGTCGGCGACGCCTTTGAGGATGCCGTAGGCGCGCAGGGTCAGCTCTGGGTAGCCGTCGGCAAAGCGGATGGGTAAGTGGATGATCTTCACGCCCAGCTTGCGTGCCTGCTCAATCGTGGTGGCGGTATTCGCCAGCATGTTGGACGTTTGCATGACGCCTTTCACCGCGTCATGGAACACGCCGCCGGGGGTGGTGAAGTCGTTCTGGTATTCAATCAAAACAATCGCGGTTTTATGCGGGTGCATGGTCGCTCTCCGATCAATAGGGTTTATTCGTTGCTGCCTTCAACCAGGGCGACGCTGTAGGTCGCACCCTTTAAACGGTGTGCGGCGACGGCCGAGTAGTCGCTGAGCATTTTGTTTGGGTTGCCCAGACTGAACGGGCCGGAGCCCAGCTGCCCGATATCTTGTCTTTTAAACTCATCTGAGCGAATAAAAAAGGGCCAGGCCTCCGTTCATAGAGGTGGCCTGGCCCTTTTTCCAGCGACAGATCAGCTCCCGAACGGGCCACTCTTGATCTGTTCACCTTTCTTCGCACACGAAGGCGGGTTGGACATACCGAAGGTCAGGATATTGCCCCCGTTGATAATGCAGTTGAATTGCTTGTTGTCGTTGGTTTTAAGCAGTACGTAGGTGTTGGTGCCTTCGGTTCGACGGTTGACGATGCTCAGGTCTGTCGGGGCATAGCCCAATGCGCCGGCACTTTGGGATTTCACGTCTTCATCACTGAGCATGTTGGTTTTGCCCGCGAGCGCATTACACCCACTTAACAGCGCCAGTGTGGTGACCAGTAAAGATAAATTACGCAATGACATAGCCCGCATCCTTTTGTCTGTCCAAATCGATTGGTTTGCTGAACTCGATTCATTTTTCGCTGCGGATTCAAGGGCGTGATAAACACACTCCACCCAATCCCTGCGGCGATTCGAGCAAGCGTCAATCATAGGACGTTACAAAATGTATCTGGGAAAATAGGCTTGTCTGTGCGTCTCGATTACTGGCCTGTGTGTCTCATTCGAGGCAGCCGTCTGGAGGTGATTTGAAGCCTGTTGGGAAGACCTCAATCATCCACCGTAAACGTCACCCAACCCGGGCCATCGGTCGACTTTTCAATCTCGGCAATCACACCACCCACCGATGTACCGTCCGGCAGGTTGATCAGCACAAAGTTGGGGTGGCCGGGCCATTGAAGCGGGGTGGCGAAACTCAACCGCGCAATCGTTGGTTTGCCGCTGCAGGTCAATTGAATATTTACCGTCTCATTAAGGCGTTCATCCGAGTCTGTACCCATGTGGCGAGACGCCGTGATGACACTGGCGATACCTTGATAATCGTTAGACATGATGGCTGACCTTTTTGTAGGAATGGCGGGTTCATCCGTGCATCAAACACGTAAACCATCTGAGCCTGTGGCGCCTGTGACGTTCCGTTTAATCACCGCGACCTGCCTGTCGCCATTATTTGGCGGCGCCTTCAGATTGTTTAAACCTTCTGCCTCAGGGCCCGGTCGATAGCTGTAGACACTTTGCCTGGTAGAGGGAACGTCAATGATAGGGATAGTGATACCTGCCCATAACGAAGAACGGCACATCAGTGCCTGCCTCGCCTCCATCCAGCGCGCCATTGCTCATCCGGCCCTAGCCCATCAACAGGTCCAATTGCTGGTGGTGCTGGATGCGTGTTCGGACGAGACCGCCACGCGCGTGTCAGCCATGGGTGTTGCAACGCTCGAGGTGAGCGTTCGAAATGTGGGCAAGGCCAGGGCCGTGGGCGCGGAGCAATTGCTTGAAGTGGGCGCTCAGTGGCTGGCATTCACCGACGCTGACACGGTCGTGCCCGCCGACTGGCTGGTGCGCCAGATCGGCTTTGGCGCCGATGCGGTGTGCGGGACCGTCGAGGTGGACAGCTGGAGCGAGTACGGTGAATCGGTTCGTTCGCGCTACCTCGAGTTGTATCAGTTCACCGAGAACCACCGCCATATCCACGGTGCCAACCTGGGCCTGAGTGCGGATGCCTATTTAAATGCGGGTGGGTTCCAGCATTTGGTTGCCCATGAAGATGTGCAGTTGGTGGCCGACCTCGAGAGGATCGGCGCGCGGATCGTGTGGACGGCGACCAATCCCGTGGTCACCAGCGCGCGTCGGGACTACAAGTGTCGCGGCGGGTTTGGTGAATACCTGGCATCCCTTGTGGCAGAGGGCGCGCGGGAGCACTCGCCGGCTCATGCGCCTATTGGTTGAACGCAGGCGCCTACGTTCAAGCACTCGCTGACACAAGATTGATCCTGATCAGGTGGCCTGCCTCGCACGCCAACTATCCTTGTGCTTCCATCAAAGGCCAGGGAAGGCTCAAGGAGCAGCTCTGGCCGCGCATTCTCAAGGATGAGTCAGCCATGCGGTCATTGAAGATCATGTTGTTAGCGTCGGCGTTCAACGGTTTGACCCAGCGGGCCTGGCTGGATTTACGCCAGTCGGGGCACGCGCCCAGCGTTGTTCTGTTCACCGATGCAGCCTCGGTGTGCCAGCAGATCGAGGATTCAGACGCCGACCTGGTGATCTGCCCCTTTCTGAAAGACCGTGTGCCACAGCAACTTTGGAGCAACCTTGAGCGCCCTGTGGTGATTATCCATCCGGGCATCGTCGGCGACCGTGGTGCCAGCGCGCTGGACTGGGCCATCAGCCAGCAGGTCAGCCGCTGGGGCGTCACGGCTTTGCAGGCGGTGGAGGAAATGGACGCCGGGCCGATCTGGTCGACCTGCGAATTCGACATGCCTGCCCAGGTGCGCAAATCCGAGCTGTACAACGGCGCGGTGAGTGACGCCGCCCTCTATTGCATCCGCGACGTGGTGGAAAAGTTCGCCCGGTGTTTCGTCCCGGTGCCGCTCGATTACACCCAAGCCCACGTCATCGGGCGTTTGCAGCCGAACATGACACAGGCTGACCGCACCTTCAGTTGGTACGATTGCGCACGCTTCATCAAACGCTGCATCGACGCCGCCGATGGCCAGCCCGGTGTGCTGGCCAGTATCCAGGGCGGGCAGTATTACCTGTACGACGCGCACCTGGATGCACGCCACGGCACACCGGGTGAGATCCTCGCGGTGCAGGACGACGCGGTGCTGGTGGCGGCCGGTGATCAGAGCCTGTGGATCGGCTCGCTCAAACGCAAAGCCCGGCCGGGGGAGGAGACCTTCAAGCTGCCGGCCCGCCACGTGCTGGCGGAAGTACTGGCGGATATTCCCGTGCTGGACAGCTCGATCGCCAATCAAATGTTCGATGAGCAAGCCTATCAACCGATTCGCTATCGCGAAGCCGGCCACGTCGGTGAACTCACCTTTGAGTTCTACAACGGCGCCATGAGCACCGAGCAGTGCCAGCGGCTGGTGGCGGCGTTGCGCTGGGCCAAGGCGCGGGACACGCAAGTGCTGGTGATCAAGGGCGGGCGCGGCAGCTTTTCCAATGGTGTGCACCTCAACGTCATCCAGGCTGCCCCAATGCCGGGGCTGGAAGCCTGGGCCAACATTCAGGCCATCGACGATGTGTGCCACGAACTGCTCACGGCCCGGCAACTGGTGATCAGCGGCCTGACCGGCAGCGCCGGCGCCGGTGGTGTAATGCTGGCGCTGGCCGCCGACATCGTATTGGCCCGCGAGGGCGTGGTACTCAACCCGCATTACAAAACCATGGGCTTATATGGCTCCGAATACTGGACCTACAGCCTGCCACGGGCAGTCGGCAGTGAGGTCGCCCAACAGCTCACCGACGCCTGCCTGCCGATCAGTGCCTTGCAAGCCGAGCACTACGGGCTGGTTCAGGGCATCGGCCCGCGTTGCCCGCACGCCTTCAGCCGCTGGCTGATGCAGCAGGCGGGCAGCGCGTTAACCGATGAAAAATACGCCGTGGCTCGCGTTCGTAAAGCGGCGCTGGACATTGACCAGGTTGCACGCTGCCGCGAAGCCGAGCTGGTACAGATGCAGCTAGACATGGTGCACAACCGCCACCAATTCGCCGAGAAATGCCGCAACTTCGTGCTCAAGCGCAAAACCTGCCAGACCCCGCAGCGGTTGATGGCGCCGTGGGCACTGGCGCGTAGGGCAGCGTTGGTTGATTGATAGACTCGATGCGATGAGTAAGGTGGGAGAGGTCTTTAGATATACTTGTGTCACCCGCGAATTGACGAGACTTTGACGATTTATGAAGCCCTATGTGCAAATTTCAATCAGGACGAAGTCTGAAACTATCGGTTGGGGTGTTGGAGAGGCGTTCATTTCGTCATTAAGTCGGGAAGGGGAGTTACTGGTTCCAGAGCAGGTGTCGCACAATGCGGATAAATTAGGAGAACCCTTCATGGGCGTGGCCGCGAGTGAGGCGTGCTGGGCATCAAAGGCGGCCATACGGTTTAACGGCGCATTATCGGACTTCTACCTGGACTTTGCCTGGCGCAGAAAAAAGGCGGTTAAAGGCCGTGGGAGCGTCATCCACACGGCGCGCAATGTCCGGGGGCAGGTGGTGCCTGGCGCAATCACATACCGCTCGGCCAGTAGCAAGAGCGTCGATTGGTATTCGCTCTTCAAGGCATGGTGTGAAATTTTTCCTCCTCAACTCGGAATGCTGCACCTGTTCAGTGAACCCGAACTTGGCCCGCATGAGAAATATAATAGTTTTCAGATCGGCTCATTCAAATCGGCTTTAAAACCGGACGTGCCCAATATCGGTTGGGCTATGTTCTACGGCGATGAGTTTGCTGAAGAGGTCGATGTTGAGCGGATTGCTGCGTCAGGCTTTCCCATTGAAAAGCTGAATACTGGGTATCTTGTGAGGGTCACAGAGAATATTCAGGATGTGGCGAGTGACTTTTCACTATTCTCGACGCGACGGGCCGAGCTTAAGAGTTTGTTTCGAGAGAGTTTTTTTCTTGATGAACAATGAGTCATCGATCGATTCTCGCTCAAAAAAAATCGCCAAAAGGCATCAGTGCAGGAACAGTGCTATGAAAATAATCAGGACGACAGGCCCTGTCAGGTCTCCCAAATACGAGCGCTGGAAGTCACAATGGAAGGATCAATCCGAGTTGGTTGAGTCTTGTTTTATTAGTGATGTTGTACATCCTGAAGATGTCCTGGTGTTTTCCACCGTGTTGTTTCCAGACTTTGTTGTTTACGAGTCGGGCGTGTTTCTGGAAAGCGGATTCACTGTTGAAGCATTCTCTAGTTGGATGCAGTCTTGTAATAGTGATGTGGTGGCGGTTGAGAAGGTTTTGAATCATGTGCACCTGTATGATGTTTTTGCAGGCTGCAGCGATAGAGTGGACGAAGCTGTTTATGAACAACTGTGCAACCTTATTGCTCAGTCATGGAGGATGGTGTTGCTGAGTAAGTTTCCAGAGAAGAAATTTTGTGTGCAGGCGATAGTGTCTGATCAGGAATACGGCCCGGTGGTTACTTTTTCTCAGGTGAGAGAGTAGGTCTTAAGGCGATCTTCCCATCTGTCATTTTTGTACCATGGGAGCGATCGCAGATCGCAGTAAAAAGTACACGAACTTGAAGTGGTTTTTCGCTGTCCTGATAAAACGCTGATCGAGGATATCCTGAAAGGGCAGGGGCAAATTGTGGCCGGCTGATTTTTCAAAGGGAAATGTTTACGCCCATGCGGAGCGTGGCAACGATCGCGTAAGTGAGGTAGGTAATGAGCAGTGATCGGGATGCGTTGGAGAAAATCCTAGGCGGCACCATCGAGCAGCGCGGGCAGCGTGCCGTACCCGGCTTGAATCCTGTTGAAGGCGTAGAGTTTGTTTACTACCAAGATGATGGAAAGAGTAAGGCAAAGAAGCAGTTCAATGCCCTCCTGGACTCGGCAGGTGAGATAAGGGCCACCCGCGGTGGGGTTGTTTCTGACAGCTGTAAAATTCATCTGCCGGAGGGGCTTCAGTTCCATGTCCTCTCTTACCATGGTGATATAGAGGGGTGGCGGGAGGCAGTTGAGGCCGGAGCACAAGCCCGTGGATTGCTGCTTGCGCGAATTGACGGTGATCAGTTTGTTGTGTCCGACGGGCGCTCGATTGCTCTTTCAGATTGCGAGGTGGAATTCCCTTGAGCCTGATTATGTGTAGAGGCGCGGTGCTTCGGGTGGGCATGTTTGCACCGGGCGTTCCCTCGCTGGAGGGTTGGCAATGACGACTAAAGACTGTCCGGATCCCCAAAAAACATTTTGACTGGGCTCTAGGACAGTGGTTTCAGCTTGAAAAACTCGAATTATGCCCCCAGTTGTGCCCCCAATTGCACCAAGTGTTCGAGCGATCGCGAATGGCGATTTCTGACGCTGACCTGGGTGAACGTTGTTGGTATTCAATGCGCTCCCGTATACCTGGATGACTAATCCGAATTAGGCAAATTGGTCGTTCAATGAGTCGATATCCTTAATCGGAGTTGTCCGGGCTGTCTTTCAGCGCCTGTCCTGTAATTGGCATCGCGAGACGCTCATGCTCTTCGCGATGTTGCAATGGCGCTCGTCGCCAGAGTGATCGATCCGCGTATCCATCCGCAGTCGTAGCGTAATGCCAACAGAGCATTAATGCATCGAGGAAAAATACGGTGTGAGCGGTTTATGAAATGCTCTATTGCACAAGCGCGCGGATGGGGTTGGATAAGCTGGCACTATGTGTGAGGCCGGCGTGATGGTTCAGCCTCCAGATGATTTTGCATCGCACAAAAGTTCCAACAACTCATTGGCCAGGGCTGCCGCTTCTTGTCGATAGCCGATGTTCCAGCGGCACGACCAGTTAATAGGCTTTCCCTCATCCTCCCATTGCGCCAACGCAAGCCCGTTGAGCATTTCCAGCTCGAACCAAGTCCGCTGCCAAGCGACGGCGTCCTTGACTGACGCAGTGTCTTGCCAAAGGAATTCTGTTTGCGCGACAAATGCCGCCCATGCAAACACATCTTCTGAGGCTCGCTCGCCGAGCGTTCGGAAATATTTTGCGCTAGCCAATTAACGATTCCTTGTAGTCGTTCACCTGTCTAGTGAATGTCCATCCCCGGATACAGAGCCTCAGGTGGATGATAATCGGGGTCCTTAAACCTGCTGTTGTTGTAATGGGTTTTGGCCGTCGGTCCATCGCCGTAATAGGTCACCTTCGGGTTCGGCGTGAGATGCCAACCGTTTCCTTCCTTGTCGCGCTCGATCAGCGATGCGTACAACCTACAGCTGCCTGGTGAGCCGGATGTCAGCCTGAACTGGTAATAGCGTTCGGCTTGGGGCGTGAACTTCGTCGAGATGTGGCAGGAGCGAGTGCGTGAACCCGTCCAGAAAAGATCCACCTGCGTTTCGATACCCTGTCGGATCTGCGTTTCGTAATAGTCCCATGTGAGGTCTTGCCCTGCCTTGGGCATGCCCACGTCCTGTGTGTGGGTGAACGGCAGGGGGCCGGTGCGAACAGCCCCGCCCGAACGTTTACCGTTTTCGTATTGGTAAATTTCGGCGTGTTGCGTGTAGTCGACGATACGTACCAAGGCAGGGTTGGGCTCGTTTTCGGGCGCGGTGAAGTAGTTGGTGTGGGGCAAATACTGGCAGCCTGCGAACAATAGCAATGCTATCAGGCCAAGCAGGGGGCGTATCGAGATGAAGCCTTTCCTTTTGCGAAGTCAGGGGTACAGACCACAAAAGAGGAGGCGCATTGCGTAACGGCAGAAAATTTTGTGCTTGAAGCGTCGCGACGATATCGGAATTGGTCTGTCAATTCTTCAAGCCCGGCCCTTTAACACGAGCAGACGCCTTTCGGCCAGAAGCACACCTGGGACTTACTATCTCATCCTGAGCATTGCCGCTGTACCAAAAGTACTCCAGGATTACTCGGTCGAGATTCTGTAACGCGGCAGGGTAGGACCGATTTGGGGATACGTTTCCAGCTTCGATACTGAGTTTCATCATGCGTATCGATGCGTTTAAATCGGATTTGATCCGCTCCTTGAATCGCTCTCTCGTAACTGTAGATGGCTGGATCAGTCCTGCCGAAACGAAGCAGCCAGCAATTCATTCCGAAGGTTTTAGCCGAACAGGATAACCTCTATGCAACGGCCAACGGGGCGGAGAGTTCTTCTTTTCGGAGTTTCATCCGAAAGTCGTTTAAGCTGAGTACTAACGATGAGGTTTACGTACTGAATGCAACCCCCCCTACAGAGCGGCTGCACTCGGCCACTCCGTCGGTGTCGATTACGTTCGGAGCGCAAGCTTCAACCCTTAGTAACAGTGGGGATGAGGCAACCCTTATGACCCTAATGCCCAGTAACTGATTAACCTCAAGCCGGCTTTAGCTGACCCGACCTGAATCTCCTCCAGTCTCGTAAGCCCAGAGCGAATACGTCAGCGAGGCCGCTCAGACAACCAGATACCCTCGTCAAGCCAGGCGAGAAGGGCGACCGGGGATAATGGCTTGGCGAAGTAATATCCTTGACCCTGCTGACAGCCCCAACCTCGCAGCAGGTGGTAGTGCAGCTCCGTTTCAACCCCTTCCGCCACGACGGTCAAGCGAAGATTCCGCACTAAGCTGATCAGGCCTCGGATGATGTGCCATTCGTTGCTACCCGGCTGAAGATCAGCCAGCAGTGAACGATCGAGCTTGACGCTGGTTGCTGGAATCTGGCGCAGGTAGGCCCAGTTACTGTAACCACTGCCAAAGTCGTCAATCCCAATGGCTACGCCGATATCGCGAAAGCGTTGTAGCTGAATCCGCACGGCCTGGAAGTCGGTTACCAGAACGCTTTCGGTAAATTCGAGCTCGATGAGTCGTGGTGCTACCTTGAAGGCTTGTAGGGCCTCGACCAACTGATTGAACAGACGCCCGTCAGTCAGATCCAGTGCCGAGACGTTCAAGGAGACAGTTATTTCCAAGCCCTGAGCGCGCCACTCTGATAGCTGCTCACAGACGCGCCGCACTACCCAACTGGTGATGTGGCGAATAGAAGCTGTGGTTTCGGCCAGTGGGATGAATTCAGCGGGGCTAATTTCACCTAGCTTGGGATGCGACCACCGCAGCAGTGCCTCAACTGCGACGCACCGGTTGCTGGCAAGATCGACACGAGGTTGGTAGACCAGCCTGAACTGGTCAACGGTGGCAAGTGCCGCTTCAATGTCATTGAGTAGTGCGGTGCTGCGACGCAGGCTAGAATCGATAGCGGGATCGTAATCGAGCCAACGCTGCTCGCTTCGGCGCGCAGCATCAGTGATGCTGGACATCAGGCGTAGGATATCTGTTGGCTGGCCGGGCTCGTGCTTGAGCGGCAGTACGCAGATCCCTACATCGGAGAAAACGGGTATATCCACACAGTACAACGGCCTTTCGAACGCATGCACGATGCTGTCGAGCAGGCTGGACAGCGACAGCGTCCGGCGGTTGAGCAGTGCGACAAAGCCCAGGGTACCGGAGCGGTACAAACGCGTACCTTCGGGCAGCAACTTCAAAAGCAGCTCTTTGACCGCCAGCATGAAGTTGGTGAAAAACTCGCTGCCAAGCGACTTCGCCAAACTGTCTATCCCCGATGCCGAGAGTGGCTCTATAAGGATGGCGACCCGATCATCCTGATCAGGAGCCTGCAGAATGTCTGCTTCAAAGCGCTGCCGGTTGGGTAAGCCAGTTATCGGGTCGATGTAATGCGAGCGATGCATAGATTCCAACCGCGCCACCACGACCTGGGCCGCGTTGCGCAGAAGGGTTCGACCTTGCTCGTCCATCGGCGCGTGCGCTTTATGGTCAATCACGCAGAGCCTGCCCAAGTTGCGCCCTGATTTGATCGTCAAAGGAGCACCTGCGTAATACCGGATGAACGGAGCACCTAATACCAACGGGTTGCTCGAGAAGCGCGGGTCAGCGACAGGGTCGCACACTTCCAACACCCCCCCTTCGTCGAGACTGTGGGCGCAGAAGGACGTTTCGCGCACAGTCCGTTCAGGCTCCATGCCCACACGGGCTTTGAAAACCTGATAGTCGCGTTCGATGATGCTTACCAGCGAAGTAGGCACTTTAAAATAGCTGGCGACCATCGCCACGATGCTATTGAGCACAGGGTCCGAGCCGCTTTCCAAGTCCGAGGTCAAACGGTCTACGTCGACCAGTCGTGCGCGTTCTTCTTCGGGCGATGAGTTACACGTGGTCATATCGGCTACTATTGAGAGATAAGTCGGCTGGAAACACTAGGATTAGGTTTTAATTCTATGCGTTGAGCTTATCACGGCGCCAAAGTCCCACAATTATGGTTAGCCATTACGCTGTTAGTCAGAAACTATAGGCTCTGGTTGTGAACTGCTTAAAGCTGAAGGCATTGTTGCCGATAATTATCTGCGGTGGCGAACCGTCGCCGTATCGACTGCCGACAATTCGCACCTCAGCTCTCCGACCCGGCCCCGACGGAGCAACATTTGATTAGTATTCTCTCTCGCACTCTTGAGGTGGTGCGCCGATTGGTGCGCTACCAGCCAAGCCCTCCGGTTAGCTACGCCGGCACCGTCATGGTGATTGCGCTTTGTGCCGCGGTGCGCGTTCAGCTTCCATTCACGGCATTACCTTACCTATTTTTCATACCGGGCCTGATGTTCATCGGTTTCGTCTTCGGTGTTGGCCCGTCGTTCCTGGGCTGCGTGCTAGCAGTGGTCACCGCACACTATTTCTTCATTGGCGAGATTGGCTTCAGTGATGGCTTTACCGCCTGGGCGAGTAGTGCAAGTTTCGCCCTTGTGACTTTCGGCATGGCGGTTGTTTGCGCTTTGTTCCGAAGAACCTTGAGCGCCCTCTACGCGGTCAATGATCGTCTGGAGTATGAGGTCGAGCGTCGTACACTGGAGCGAGATGGTATCTGGAATGTATCCCCTGACCTAATCTGCACACTGTCCGTGGGCGGGGATGTCGTGGCGATGAACCCGGCCTGGCAAACCGAAACCGGGCTTTCAGATCTGGAACTCAAGGGCGGTGCATTTTTCTGCTTCATCTCCCCCTCACAACTGTCAGATGCCCTACGCACCCTCGGCAGAGGGGATATCGCAGAGCTCGATACCCAAGGCTCTCGCGCCAATGGCAAAGCGCTGCACCTGAACTGGCGAATAGCACGTCGAGAGGGGCTGTACTTTGCGGTCGCGCGAGACGTTACTCTATACAAAGAACGTCAAGAAGCGCTCGATCAAGTGAGTTCGCAGTTGCAGCAGAGCCAGAAGATGGAAGCGGTGGGCCAGCTAACAGGTGGATTGGCACATGACTTCAATAACCTGCTGACCGTGATCACTGGCAGCTTGGACATGCTTGATCGACGTATCGCCCAGGGCAAGCAAGAGGATCTACCACAATATGTAGGGCTCGCACGAAATGCTTCTGCCCGAGCAGCCTCTCTGACGCATCGGCTGCTGGCCTACGCCCGACGTCAGCCTCTGGCGAGCTCAGTGGTCGACCCAGCGTTGCTAGCTCAAGAAATGAGGGAACTCATCAGCAGGACCCTCACGCCGCGGATCGAACTGGAGCTAGTGGTGCCAGAAGAAACCTTGCTGTGCTTATGTGACGCCCACCAATTGGAAAACGCGATACTGAACCTTTGCATCAATGCACGCGACGCTATGCCTAATGGAGGTCGGCTACGGATCGAAATTAGCCAGACCCGCGTTGAAACTACGGATGGCTCTACAGCGCTGAACGCAGGGCAATACGCACTTTTGCGGATATCTGACACCGGGGTGGGTATGCCACAAAGCGTGCTTGAGCGCGCTTTCGACCCATTCTTCACCACCAAACCCTTGGGCTCTGGAACCGGACTGGGCCTCTCGATGGTCTATGGCTTTGCCCAGCAATCATCGGGTGAAGCCCGGATCGAATCAGTTATGGGGAAAGGGACTACGGTGAGCCTTCTCCTGCCGTTGCACCACAGCGAGGCCGTAACTGTTGATATCAGCGCACCCAGCAGTATGGAATGCGATTTCCAGGCAGATAACGCCAGAATAGTCGTGCTCGACGACGAGGTCGCTATTCGTGACCTTATTGGTGAGACGCTGGAAGAAGTCGGCTATCAGGTCACCAAGACTGAAACTCCTGCACAAGCACTAAGGGAGCTGGAGGCACATGCAGAGGCAGCGTTACTGATTACGGACATCGGTCTGCCCGGCAGTATGAGTGGCGATGAATTAGCGGTGATCGCGCTCGACAAGCGCCCGGCGCTCAAAGTCCTTTTCATTTCCGGTTTCGTGGAAAACGCTGTCCCGGCGATCGCACTAAAAAGCGGCCAGACCGAACTCCTGCTGAAGCCCTTTGCCCTGAAAGAGCTGAAAGTAATTGTGCAGCGCCTAATCTCTCAACGATGAGCAGGCTCGGCAAGCGTCCGCTTTTGGCCCAGAGTGTGTAACAACGCTTCGCCAAAATTGAAGTGTCCGCGTCTACGTTAAATTTGAAGTTTATCGGCACGTCTGCAGATGTGGATTTCGCGTAAAAAGGCGATTTCCAGTCTGGTTTTGAGCACCTGGCGCGCTCAAAAACGTTTTTACAAAGCCTCGGCCGATAGTTGTCATCCATGAGCGGCGGTTTGCGGCCAGGAGCAGTTGCTCGGATGTGTCTACGCAACCCGGGGCGATTCAATATGGTGCTTGTTGTCAGTGCCAGCACCGTGGATATCACCACCACGGGGGCCAGGACCAGGATCAGTACTTTGTTTTTAAACAGCATGCTTGGGTTTCCTTACCTGACGCTTTAAGAAAGCGGCCGCAAGGGCCGCGATCGTCGACCTACCAGAGGGCGATGTCATAGGTGAGGTAGAGGCGATTGCTGTCGCGTCCCCGGGAGAACTCAGAGCGGTAGACATAGTTGCGCATGCGCACACCCAGCCCCTTGAACGTACCCGCCTGTACTACGTAAGCCAGCTCGGTATCACGCTCCCATTCCTTGACCGTGGTCGTGGACTTACCGTCATTGCCGCTCAGGTAGCGCGCGGAGAAGGTCAAGCCGGGCACGCCGACGGCGGCGAAGTTGTAGGCGTAGTTGAGCATCCAGGTCTTCTCGTCTTCCTCGATGAACTTGCCGATGCCTGCGTTGCTGAATGAATACACGGTCGCGCCGCTGATGTAGGGCAAACCGGCATCGCCGCGAAGGGCCTGATAGCCACCGCCGACGGTGTGGCCGGCGATCGCGTAGGCCAGTTGGCCGCTGAGCATGTCATTGTCGATTTTGCCTGCATACGCAGAGCCGCTATCAGCGCTGTTGAAGTAACGCAGGTCGCTGGTGAGTACGCCACCCGCCAATGGCAGGTCGTACTGAATGCCAGCGAAGTTCTGCCGGTAGAAGTTTTCGAGTTCGCCATAGAAATAGCTCAGGCGGATATTTTTGCCCCACTTGTACTCGGCCCCGGCGTAGTTGAAGTCTCCCGACTTTGCCCCGCTATAGCCATCAGGCACGATTGGCACGCTGTCGGTGGAGTCGCGTAATTTGAATCGGTCCAAGTACGCGCCGGTGACTGTCAGGTTCTCAATGTCGGTGCTGCTGACCTGGGTGCCCTGGTAGGTCTGGGGCAATAAACGTGCGTCGTTGTAAATCAGCACCGGCACCTTGGGCAGCAAGGTGCCGTACTTTACGGTGGTTTTCGCGAACCTGGCTTTTGCGGTAGCGCCGGCGCTGGCAAACTCGTCGGCCGCTCGCCCGTCATCATGCACCGGCATGAGCCCGGTACCACTGCGACCGCGCCCTGAATCGAGCTTTACGCCATAGAGACCCAGAGCATCGACGCCGAAGCCGAGCGTGCCCGCGGTAAATCCGGACTGATAGTCCAGCAGGAATCCCTGGGCCCACTCGGTCCGTTCGCTTTTTGCCGTTCTGGCGGCTCGTGTACTCAAGCCGTGCTCGTCACGAAAGTTCTCGTTGAAATACACATTGCGCAGTTGCAGCTTGAGTTTGCTGTCATCAATAAAACCTTCGGCGTTGGCGCCCGCGACGGGGACCAAGCCTAACGCGCAAAACAAAGCTCGACGGGTATACATAGGGTTCATGGCAAATGACTCGTTGTTGTTATTTTGGATGCAGGGCTACACCCGCGCCCTGAGTGAGGCGCGTTGAAAGTCAGCAGGGGTTGGTGGGAGAATTATTTAAACAGGCTAATGGCGCCGGTCAGCAAGGCCAGTGCAGTGACGACCAGGGAGGTCAGCACTGCCCATTTGACGGTAGCTTTCTGGAAGTCGCCGATGTCGCGATCGACCATACCTACCAGCAAAAGGGTCGAGGCAACCAACGGGCTCATCAAGTGCACGGGCTGTCCCAGGATCGAGGCGCGCGCGATTTCAATCGGGTCGATGCCATACGCCGCGGCGGCATTAGCCAGGATCGGTACGACACCAAAATAGTAGGCGTCATTGGACAGCACGAACGTCAGCGGCATGCTGGTGATCGCGACGACCAGTGGAAACAGGTGGCCCCAAGAGGGTGGGATCCAGTCGACGAGGGTCTGTGCCAGGGCGTCGACCATCTTGGTACCGGAAAAAATGCCGGCGAAAATACCGGCTGCGAATACCAGCAACACCACCGTCATGGCGTTGCCTGAATGCGCCAGAATGCGTTCTTTCTGAATGTCTAATTGCGGGTAGTTAATCATCAGCGCAAGCACGAAGCCGATCAGGAACAAGATCGCTGAGTGCATCAACCCCATCACCAGAGCCGCCATCACCGCAATCACCAGCACCAGATTGACGTAGGCCAGCCTAGGACGTTTGTGAGGTGTGTCCTCAAGAATCGCGTTGATGTAGCAATTGCCGCCACCGCTTTGCAGTTGCACGTTGCCGATACGCTTGCGTTCGGCTCGCCCCAGCAGGAAGGCCGTGAAAACCACCCACATGGCGCCGCCGATCATGGTCGGCAGCAACGGCACGAAGTACTCGCCGGCATCCAGACCCAGCGCGGCAATGGCCCGTGTAGCGGGGCCGCCCCAGGGGGTCATACCACTCATGATGCTCAAGGACAGCATGGAGATGGTTGCCAGGATCATCGGGTTCATACCGATACGTTTATACAGCGGCAGCATCGCAGCGCAAGTGATCATGTAGGTCGTTGTTCCATCGCCGTCGAGAGCGACCAGCAACGAGAGCAGGGCAGTGCCCACCGCGATCTTCATGGGGTCACCATTGACGCGCTTGAGGATCTTGCGGATCAGTGGATCGAACAGGCCCGCGTCGATCATCAAGCCAAAGAACAGGATCGCAAACAGCAGCAATGCGGCAGACGGTGCGACCATTTTCAGGCCATCGAGCATCATCTTGCCGGTGGTGCCGCCGAAACCGCCGATCACCGCAAAGACGATAGGTACTACGGTGAGTGCGACGATCGGCGACAAACGCTTGGTCATGATGAGGAAGGTGAATACGACTACCATGGCCAAGCCAAGGAAAGCGAGCATAGGACGGTTCTCTTGTTGTTATCGTAATGGTGACAAATACCAAGGCGCACGAGCCCTGGCCCACCGGGCTGCACAACGGCGCCTGGCGGGGTCGGCGGTTCAGTCAAGTCAGGAGAGGGCGTTATCCGGTTTTGCTGGACGCGTTTGCGATCTTCAGGTCTTCCCAGGCGTTTACTTGTGCCGCAGAAGGTTTTGCATCGAGCATCCGGTTCAGCGTTTCGCGGTGGCAGGCATTTTCGGATATCGAAATCACGACCGTCGCGACTGCGTTGCTGGCCAGGCTGGTCAGGGCGCGCGCTTCAGACATGAAGCGGTCTACCCCGATCAGCAACGCCAGGCCGGCCAACGGGATGTCGTGAATGACCGTTAGGGTCGAGGCAAGCGCCACGAATCCGCTGCCAGTCACGCCGGCGGCTCCTTTGGAGGACAACAACATGATCGCCAGCATAGTGATGATTTGCATAAAGCTCAGGTCAATGTTGCAGGCCTGGGCAATGAAAATCGCCGCCAACGACAGATAGATGGCCGTACCGTCCAGGTTGAACGAGTAGCCGGTTGGAAGTACCAGGCCCACGACGCCTTTCTTGCAGCCTAACGCTTCAAGTTTTTCCAGCATGCGTGGCATGACAGGTTCCGTGGAGGACGTCCCTAGCACCACCAGGAATTCTTCGCGAAAGTAGCGCAACAGTTTCCACAGGCTGAAGCCATTGCTGCGGCAAATGCTGCCCAGCACCACGAACACGAAGAAGCCGCAGGCGATGTACAAGGTCATGATCAACTTCGCCAGCGAACCCAGCGAAGTGATGCCGTACTGGCCAACGGTGAATGCCAAGGCCCCGAAGGCACCGATCGGCGCAAAGCGCATCAGGTAAGCGAAGATCTTGAAGACCATTTGCGAGGCGGACTCGAGCACGTCGAGCACCGGCTTGCCGCGCTCGCCCAGTGAAGACAAGGCAAAGCCGGACAATACCGAAATAAAAAGCACCGGCAGCACTTCCCCTTTGCTGAAGGCACCGATAAAGGTGTCGGGGATGATGTGCATGAAAAACTCCACAACCCCAAGCTTTGCAGCCGACTCCGTGTACTGGGCCAAGCCTTTGGTGCTCAGTTGGCTGGGATCAATATTCATGCCGGCGCCCGGCTGGAATACGTACACCGCCACCAGGCCAATTACCAGGCTGATCACCGTCAGGCAAAAAAACAGCAGCATGGTTTTGCTGAGCAGGCGTCCAAGCGAGCGTTTGTCGCTCATCCCGGCGATGCCGGTGACGATGGTGCAGAACACCACGGGGGCAATCATCATCTTGATGAGCTTGATGAACGCATCACCCAATGGCTTGAGTGCGATGGCCTGCTGAGCCCAGAAATGGCCAACCACAATGCCCAGCACCACGGCGCAGAGAATCTGGAAGTAGAGCGATTTAACAACTTTCATGGCATCACCCATTTTTAGAATTGTGTGGATGCAAAAATGCCAACGACCGCCGGAATTATCCGGCGAGGCGCTGAGAGCCCGTGGCGTAGACGTAACCTGAAAAAAGCCTGCGCGCGGTGCGTACGACGGACGCTTGAATTGTCTCACCGTTGACGCCGGTGTAGGACAATACGACATCAATCCCGCCGCTAGGATGTTCGATACGCACGGCTTCAAGGCGCGGCGTACTAATCCCGCCGAGCATCTGCGAGACGATGCTGCCTTCTATCACGCACGCGGTAGCCAAACCAATCGAGCCAGTAATGGCCAGCGCACGGTGGCAGTTGTGCGGCATGAAATAGCGAACCTGAATCGTACCGCCGGATTTCGCACGCGATACAAGGACCGGTTTGGGAATCACCTTGTTGCTGACATCGCCTAAGCCCATGGCCTGGCCGGCCTGAAGCCGCAAGGACTCAAGGCGACACAGGAATTCTCTATCGGCGTCCAGTTCCGCTGGTTTCTCATCGCCACGCTTGCCCAGTTGACTGGCTTCGATGAGCACCATCGGCATCGCCATGTCGATACAGGTCACCGCAATGCCATCGATGACGTCCTGCGTATTGCCGGTCGGGAAGAGTTTGCCGGTCTTGCTGCCGGCCGCATCGAGGAAGGTGAGTTGCACGGGCGCTGCAGTACCTGGCACGCCATCGATGGCGGTGTCGCCCTCATAACTGACTTTGCCATTCGGTGTGTACACCTCGGAATGGATAAAGGTCCCGGTGTTCACATTGCGAATGCGTACACGAGTACGCCCTGGATTGCCTTTGACCAGACCCTGTTCAATGGCGAACGGCCCGACCGCGCAAAGCATGTTGCCGCAGTTGGGGGCGCTGTCGACCCGGCGTTGCGAAACCATCACCTGAACGAACAAGTAATCAACGTCTGCGTCCGGGTGCAGCGAAGGGCTGACAATCGCGACCTTGCTGGTTTGCGGGCTGCCCCCACCGATACCGTCGATCTCCAGCTCATGGCCGGAGCCCATCAGGTTGAGCAGAAGCTCGTCGCGCGCTTCAACGGCTGCCGGCAAATCCCAGTCAAGAAAAACCGGGCCTTTAGAGGTACCGCCGCGCATCAGCACACAGGGAATTCTTTGCATGATCCTGACTCTTGTTGATCAATTGACGTAATTGATGTTCTTGGAGCAAGAGTCGCAAGCTTTAAAAAATGTTTCAAATGCAAAAATTGATGAGATTATTGCGTTTTACAAATGATGAATTTACGCTGAATTACTTTTTGACGCCTTCTGCGGATGAGATAAGACATGGAATATGAGCTGAACGACATTCGATCCTTCGTTAAAATCGCCGAACTTGGCAGTTTTCACGAAGCTGCCGATGCCTTGCATTTGTCTCAACCTGCAATCAGTCGTCGGATAAAAAAACTGGAAGAGGGGTTGGGCACCGCGTTGCTCGATCGCACCACGCGCAAGGTCAGCCTCACGAGCGTCGGCCGCGACTTTCTGCCAAAGGCACGCCGGTTGCTGGATGACTTCGATGAGTCGATTCTCAATATCCGCGAACTAGCCGAACGCCAGATTGGCCGGGTAACCCTGGCATGTATCCCTACTGCCGCTTTCTATTTTTTGCCGTCAGTCATTCGTTTGTATAACGAGCGCTATCCAAAAATCCGGATCCGCCTGCTGGATTTGAGCGCCAATGAAGGGCTTGAAGCGGTACTGCGGGGGGAAGCCGACTTCGGTATCAACATGATGAGTGGGCAGCACCCGGATATCGAGTTCGTGCCATTGGTCAGCGAACCTTTTGTATTGGCCTGCCGGCGTGATCATGAATTGGCTGGACGCAGTGCGGTCACCTGGTCTGAATTGAGCGATTACCGTCTTATCGGGGTAGGGCGCCTGAGCGGGAACCGCATGCTGCTCGATCACGCCCTGTCTGGCTTGAGTTGGAGGCCGCAATGGTTCTACGAAGTCCAGCAACTTTCTACTTCGTTGGGGCTGGTGGAGGCGGGCCTGGGAGTTTCGGCGATGCCGAGCCTGGCCATGCCGGCGCAAGATCATCCAACCTTGGTCAGCGTCCCGTTGATCGAGCCGGTTGTGAACCGCTCTTTGGGCTTGGTCTACCGCCGGGGGTCATCGCTTTCGCCGGCGGCGGAAAAATTCGTCTCGATACTGCTTGAGCAATGGCCGCAATGAGCCATGCCACGGGCAGTATTTTTTACTCCTTAAACACGACGAGGCTCGCCCTCGGCAATTTTGCGCATCAGGCTCAGATAGCGACTCGCTGCCAGCCCCAGGGGGCGGTTCTTTACCCAGATGATATCGACCCATAACCGCATCTGACTTGGCATGTAGTCAAACACCACCTCCGTCAATGCGCCCGAGGTGATCAGGGGTTGTACCAGCGGTTGTGGAAGATAAGCCCAGCCCAATCCTTGCTGCACCAAGTCCAGCGTTGCCAGATAGTTGTCGCTGTGCCAAATCCGCCGTGATAGCACAACACGTGGATCAGAGTCTGTAGGTCCTCCAGTAGCAACGATGATCTGCCGAACGTTGACCAGTTGCTCTTCACTTAAGGGGCGTTTCTTGCCGGCGGCCGCAGGATGATCGGGAGAGGCAACGGCTACTAACAATTGGCTCCCTGCTTGAAGAAACGTCTCCCGCTCGTCAAGCCCTGGTCGTTCAAACCCAAGTGCCAACTGCACACGCCCTTCATGGAGCATGCGCATCGCCTCCGGATGGGACGCGGAGCGAACCTCGATTTCAAGCGTGGGGAACTCGCTGGCGATAATGGACAGCGGACGATTCCATACGCCTGTTTGCAACTCCGGCGTCATCGCAAGGACTAAGCGCGATTCCAACCCCTGATGAATCTGGAGCGCATGCGCGTCCAGCAGGTTTATCTGGCTCGCCAAGATGATCAACCACAAATTGGATCGCGACTGAGTCGGGCAAGGGCGCATCCCCTACCAACGAGCTATCGGAGGAGGGAAATAACTATCTCGGTTGGGTTGAAGACGCTCAGGACGCTCAGGGATACGTCAAACATGATACGGCCCTCAGTTTTAGCCAGACTCGTCGGCGGATCCGACGGTCGGTTTGTTCTGACAGTTTACACTCCCCATCCCTCCCGCACCGCCCTTCGAATCCCCTCCAGCAACATCGCAAACGCCGGGTTGTCATTATGCTCGTGCCAGATCAAATGCAGCTCGCTCTGAGTACCTTCGCCCAAATCGATATCGCGAAACACCACGTTCTTGAACACCACGCTGGTGGCGCAGCGAGGCACCAGGGCCAGGCCCATTCCGGCGTTGACCAAGGCCAGGATGGTCAATGAGGAGCCGAGCCATTGCACGTATTCCGGAGCGACGCGGGCAGATCGGAGCATGCCGGTCAGCAGTTCGTTGAACGGCGGGTAGGCGGCGTGGGAATACATCAGAAAAGGCTGCGCATCGAGGTCTTTGACCGAGACGGTTTCAGCGCTCGCCAGCCGATGACGGCTCGGCACTGCCAATACAAACGGTTCACGCACCAGGCATTCGGTGGCGTATCCCCGCTCCAGCAACGGCGCTCGAGCGATACCCAGATCGATACGCCGCGCACGCAGCGCTTCATGCTGCTGATAGGTGTTCATCTCCGTCAGGTCGATTTTCACATGGGGCTGTTTGAGCCGTGCTTCGGCGATGACCTTGGGCAGGAATTCGTACACCGCGCTGCCGACGAAGCTGATATTGACCGAGCCGATGTCCCCCTCGGCAAAACGGCGGGCGGTAACGGCGGCTTGTTGGGCACGCTCCAGCAGGTTTTGCGCTTCGATGAAAAATGCGCGGCCGGCGGCGGTCAGGGCGACGCTGCGGGTAGTGCGGGTTAACAGTTCTACACCCAGGTGATGTTCCAGCAGTTGAATCTGTCGACTGAGAGGCGGTTGGGTCATGTTCAACCGTTCGGCGGCGCGGCGGAAATTCAGTTCCGTCGCCAACGTGGTGAAACAGCGCAGTTGAGTCAGCTCGAACATTGATCTAATTCCGGTATCAATAGAATGCCAATTTAGATTAGACGGGATCAATCTGCGCGTCCATGATCGGCCCGCCCCTAAAAAAATAATGAACGGGAGTGCCCCTTGAATACCCTTCAAAGTCCGCCTGATCCGAATGTGCTCGCCCGCGCTGCTACCAAGGTGAAGCATCATGTGCTGCCGCTGTTCGTGGTGATGTTCATCGTCAACTACATCGACCGGGTCAACATTGGTTTCGTACGCAGCCACATGGAAGCCGACCTCGGTATTGGCGCTGCCGCCTACGGCTTGGGTGCCGGGTTGTTCTTTGTCGGCTACGCGATATTCGAAGTCCCCTCCAATATGCTGCTGCAGCGTTACGGTGCCCGTGCCTGGCTGACGCGCATCATGTTCACTTGGGGCGCGGCGGCGATGGCAATGGCGTTTGTGCGCGGGGAAACCAGCTTCTATGTGCTGCGTTTTGTCCTCGGTGCGGCCGAGGCAGGCTTCTTTCCCGGCATCATTTACTACTTCACCCAATGGCTGCCGTCGACTGAACGTGGGAAGGCCATGGCGATTTTCCTCAGCGGTTCGGCCATCGCCTCGGTGATCTCCGGTCCCGTCTCTGGCGCACTGTTGAACGTCAGCGGTTTCAGCCTGCATGGCTGGCAGTGGATGTTCTTGATTGAAGGCTTTGCCTCGATCGTACTCTGTGGATTTGTGTGGTTCTGGTTGCAATCCCACCCGCGCGAGGCGAAATGGTTGAGCGCCGAAGAAAAGGACGCGCTGGTTGACACCATCGCCCTGGAACAACAGGCCCGCGAAGCCACGCAGACAGTCAAACCATCGATGTTCAAGCTGCTGGCCGACAAGCAAATCGCGTTGTTCTGCTTCATCTACTTTTCCATCGCCCTGACCATCTACGGTGCCACGTTCTGGCTGCCGAGCATGATCAAAAAAATGGGCAACCTCGGCGATTTCCAGGTGGGCCTGTTCAACTCGATTCCGTGGATCATTTCGATCATCGCGATGTACGGCTTCGCCGCCATGGCCAGCAAATGGAAACACCAGCAAGCCTGGGTCGCCTTGACCCTGGTGATCGCCGCGTTCGGCATGTTCATGTCCACCATTGGCGGGCCGATCTTCGCCTTCGTTGCCATCTGTTTTGCCGCCATTGGGTTCAAAGCGGCCTCGGCATTGTTCTGGCCGATTCCCCAAGGCTATCTGGACGCTCGCATCGCCGCCGCCGTGATCGCCTTGATCAATTCCATCGGCAACCTCGGTGGCTTCGTCGCCCCGACAGCGTTCGGTTTCCTGGAGCAAAAAACCGGCTCCATCGAAGGCGGCCTCTACGGTTTGGCGGCCACCTCACTGGTTGCGGCTGTGGTGATCTTTTTTGCCCGCACCGCACCGCGTGGCGACGTTGCAACGCCTGAAAAATCCATCAGTCATCAAGCCTTGAGTTCAGGTTCGAAAGGAGCAGCCTCTTGAAAATCAAACAAGTCACCGTCACCCCAATCGCTTTCCGTGATCCGCCTCTACTGAACGCCAGTGGGATTCACGAACCTTTTGCGCTGCGCTCGATCATCGAAATTGAAAGCGATAATGGCTACATTGGCCTGGGTGAAAGCTACGGGGACGCCCCGGCGCTGTTGATCCAGCAGCAACTGCAAGACCAGTTAATCGGCCTCGACCCGTTCAACCTCAATCAACTGCGCCGCATCGTGCAAGCTACGGTGGCGGCGAACAAACCGACGAGCATTGCCGGTGCGGAACTGGCGCCGGGATCCCATGCCAGCAAAGCGGTGAGCAACGCGTATTCGGCGTTTGAAGTCGCGTTCCTGGATTTGCAGGCGCACTCGTTGAACGTGCCGTTGGTGGACTTATTGGGCGGTGCGATTCGCGACGAGATTCCGTTTAGCGCCTACCTGTTCTTCAAATACGCCCAGCATGTCGATTCACCCTACAAACCCGACAGTTGGGGCGAAGCGCTGAACGAAGAACAGATCGTCGCCCAGGCCCAACGCATGATCGAAGCCAACGGTTTCAAGAGCATCAAACTCAAGGCTGGCACGCTGCCACCGGAACACGAAGTGTTGTGCATCAAGGCGTTGAAAAAGGCTTTTCCCGGTTACCCGCTGCGCATCGACCCGAACGGCAATTGGTCGCTGGAAACCTCGATTCGCATGGCTGAATGGTTGGGCGATGACCTGCAATATTACGAAGACCCGACACCGGGCCTGGACGGCATGTCCGAACTGCACAAGCGCACCGGCATGCCGCTGGCGACCAACATGGTGGTCACCGATTTCGATGAATTCCGCCGCAGTGTTGCGTTAAACAGCGTGCAGATCGTGCTCGCCGACCACCACTACTGGGGCGGCCTGCGCGACACCCAGATGCTTGCGAAAATGTGTGACACTTTTGGCTTGGGCGTGTCCATGCATTCCAACTCCCATTTGGGCATCAGCCTGATGGCGATGGCGCATGTCGCCGCCGCGGTGCCCAATCTGGATTACGCCTGTGACACGCATTACCCTTGGCAGGAAGCGGATGAAGAAGTGATCAAGGGCGGCAAAATACCCATCGTCGATGGCTGCGTGAAGATCACCCGTGCGCCCGGATTGGGCCTGGAGCTGGATCACGATCAACTGGGCAAGTTGCACGACCAGTACCTGACGTGCGGCATTCGTCAGCGCGATGACGTGAAACAGATGCAGCGTTACAAGCCGGAGTGGAAGGCGGTCAAACCGCGTTTTTGAGTTCAGTCAGCAAACGCCTGGATGCAGGCTACATCACTTGATAGTTGCTTGGCGGGGCAATTCCGGGTGCTCAGCCCTGGCAAGCACAGGGATTGAACGGGAGGTTATGGCGGGATTGCGATCAATTTAACGACATTAGCCATCCCGACAAAGATCCCGGCCTGCGAGCCCCCAATGACACTGTCCGCTTGGTTTCGGTCAGGCATTTTTCGGACTGCAAGGCGGTTTCCAAATTTTGCCTCAAGTGTGGGATTTGACTACAGTGCATGCCAGGATGTCGGCTACATTCATGCGCAGTGCATTTTGGATACGCGTCTCCACTCTGCCTGATGACGTTCTATCAACCAACACCGCTGGCAAACTACAATGCTCAGAGTGCTGACTTCGAGAATTATTCCATTTGCTTTTGTGGTGTGCGCCTCGCCTTGCCATGCAGCCTGGGTCATCGTCGATGCGGGTCATACACCTGCTCATCCCGGTGCAACGGGGGCAAGCGGCAGGGTAGAGCATCTTTACAACCTGGATCTGAGCGCAGCAGTTGCCCAAGACCTTCAGGCCGACGGTGATCGCGTCACGCGTACAGGTGCCGACAATCGCGAACTCACACTGGCCGACAGACCTAACGCCGAACCAGGTGCGAACCTCTTCGTTTCAATTCATCATGACTCGATGCAGCAGGCGTGGATCGACGCGGGTCGCCGTCGAGAGTTCAAGGGATTCTCGATTTTCGTGTCTATGCTCAACCCGCATTATCAACAAAGCCTCGCTTGCGCAAAGGCCATGGGTGAGAAGCTGCTCGCGGCTGGCGAAACACCGTCGCTTTATCATGCGACACCGATAAAAGGCGAAAACCGCCCGCTTATCGACCCGCGACTCGGTATTCATCGTTTCGACGATCTGATCGTGCTCAAGACGGCTCCGATGCCGGCTGTGCTCATCGAAGCGGGTGTTATTGCCAATCCCGACGAGGAACCACGCCTTCAGGACCCCGCAACGATTGCGAAGATCGCTGATGCAATTTCACAAGGGGTCATGGCTTGCCAGCCGTGACGCGCAGGAATATCGCTGTTCAGCCAAGAATTTCAACCCAGAGAAGTGAGCGCGAAGATGAAGAAAGTCGCAATTGTCCTGATGGCTATCGTTTTCCCCCTAGGTGCACACGCGGCGGGGTGTGCCAAGCCCCGTAACGCGTTCGATCAGGTCTACTGTGCGGGCAACCTGTTTGCGCAGGTTGACCGTGATTTGAATCAGCAATACACGGGCCTGCGCAAGCATCTCAATCCAACGCAGCAGAGCTCGCTGAAACAGGGCCAACTGGCCTGGATCAAGCAGCGTGATGGACAATGCAGCGAAGAGAAGCCAACCGGCTATTTCGTCAATCTGGATTGCGCGGTCGACATGACCCAAAAACGCATGGCATTCCTGCAGGAGCGCGAACGCGAGTGCACCAGTACCGGTTGCGTTGAGTCGAAGCTTGGAGAGTAAGACTGTGTAAGGGGTGTCGCAACGCATGGGGTCGCTTCCCGTCGTTGCGGCGCAAGGTTTTTCTTCAATGACTTAGCCCAATCTGAAAAGGTCGGGCTAAGTCATGTGTGAAAAATACCTCCACATTTACTCCCGCGGATATTTTGGATCTGGACAAAGTTGCCATCCAGAAGGCGAAATGGTGTTCTCTCAGGGCGCGGGAGCAGCCCCCACGGGTTGCAAGGATTGCGCGTTATCCCCTATGCGCAGCGCTTCGATGGCTACCCCGTAGTTATTGCGAGTGCCGACGCCGCTTGCGGCAAGGTACTTGCCAACCGCCACTGGCTGGGTCAACGCCATCGGCGCAAAGCGCACAATGCTGCCGTCTTCGAGAATTACGCCGTTGGTATCGCCGGCAGGGCCGCTCAGCACGGCCTGAACCTTGCCTTCCACTTGCAGGTTCTGCAATTGCGCCGTGCGCAAGTGCGGGGGCACAGGGGCGGGTTCGCCGGGTTGCGGCGGGCGCTCTACAATGATCTTCCCGGTCTGCTGGTTGACCACGGCACTGCCGCGCAAGGTAGCTTCACTCTCGCGAAACCCCACGGCCTTGACGGGAGTACCGACGCTGAAGTTTTCGGCAAGTGAAGCACTCATGTGCGGTGGAAATTTAATAATCTGACGGCTGTCGAGCATCAAGCCGTCGACCTCCCCGTAGGGGTTGATCAGCAACTGTCGCACCTGCCCGTCGACGGTTGTCTCTTCGCTGCGCATAGTGGCGCCTGGCGCCGCGCCCGGGGCAGGTAGAGGCGGTGCGGGTGGGACGGGAAGGGGAGTGGTCTGCGCCAGGGCCTGCCCTCCCATCAACAGGGTGAGAACGAGCAGCGACACGTGATGATGATGTTTCATGAGTAGGATTCCTGAGTTTGACGGATTGTCACAGAGAGGGCTGTTGCAACCACCGTACCAACTTAAAAAGCCTGTTAAATCAAAGGTTTGAGTAAAAGCGCCGGGCGGACATGTCCGCTTGTGCGACACCTCCTGTCACTTCATCGGACAGGTTCACATTTGAAGGTGCAATTGCTCGATCTTTCGGTACAGCTGCTGGCGTGAGATACCCAGCAGGCGCGCGGCCTCGGCGCGATTCTGCCCCGCGCGGACCAGTGCGCGAACGATCATCTCCCGTTCCACGGCCGCTACGGCCGCCTCCAGCGGGCCCTCCCAGTCCAACTCCAACCTGGTTGAACTCAGCGTCGGCGGGGTCAACCCCAGCGCCTGAACATCGATGACCGTGCCTTTGCCGAGCAGCGCCGCCCGTTGCATCGCATTTCGCAATTCGCGCACATTGCCGGGCCAAGTATGGTTCAGCAGGCCTTGGATGGCTTGCGCACTTAAACGTTTTGCTAAAGGCCCACCGCTGGCCGACTGCAGGAAATGCTCGGCCAACGCTACGATATCGCCCTGGCGCTCACGCAGTGGCGGTAACTGGACAGTGATCACTTGCAGGCGGTACCAGAGGTCTTCGCGAAACTGCCCTTGTTCGATCCAGGCCGTCAGGTCGCGGTGGGTCGCGGCGACAAGGCGCACGTCCACCGCGATGTTCTGCGAACTGCCCAGCGGCGATACCTGACGCTCCTGCAGCACCCGCAGGATTTTGGCTTGGGTGACCAGACTCATATCGCCAATTTCATCCAGGAACAGCGTGCCGCCCTGCGCCTCCCGAAAGCGCCCGAGGCGGTCAGCGTGAGCGCCGGTAAAAGCACCTTTGACGTGGCCGAACAGCTCGCTTTCCAGCAGGTCTGCGGGAATGGCCGCGCAATTGACCGCTATGAATGGCCTCTGGGCGCGCGGGCCATTGCGATGCAACGCACTGGCGACCATCTCCTTGCCCGTACCGGTTTCGCCCAGGATCATAACGGTCGCATCGCTGGCCGCTGCCTGGCCGATGAGTTTGAACACTTGGCGCATGGCCTCACTGTCACCGATCAATTCGTCGGTCGAAGCCGGTAGTGGCGCCGCAGCAGCGGGTTCAGCAGGCGGGAGCGCGCGCAGCAGCAACTCGCGCAACGGCTCGCGCCCGATAGGTTTGGTCAGGTGGTCGAAGGCTCCCAGGCGCATGGCTTCGATGGTGTTCTGGCTGCTGGCATAGCCGGTGAGGATAACGCAAGGCATCTCGGGACGCTGGGTGCGAGCCTCGCGCAGGAAGGTCAGCCCGTCGTCTTGGTGCATGCGCAGGTCGACGATGGCCAAGGCCGGAGAATGCCTGCTGAGGCAGTCCAGGGCCTGCCGAGTAGAACCCGCCTGGACCACGGCATAGCCTAAGTCCTCCAGGGCCTCTCCCAGACTTTCGCGAAAAGCTGCATCATCGTCCACCAACAAGATGCTCATTGACCGAGCTCCATTTCAAATCGCGCGCCGCGACGAGAGGGGACCAGTGTGGCGGCCCCCTTGTGTGCCCTGGCCACTTCCTGCACCAGAGCCAGGCCCAGGCCGCTGCCACCGGGGCGATGGCTGGTGAAGGGCGAAAAGAGGCTGTCCCGCAGCGCAGGCGCAACGCCATCGCCGTCATCCTCCACCCATAGCACTAGCGATTGGGCGGCGAGCCGACGGGCGCCTATCCTGATGGTGCCCCCGGACCGCACATGGGCCAGCGCGTTTAGCATCAAATTATCCAACGCCCGACGTACCCACAGCGGGTCAAAGGTCACCGGCTCGGCTCGACCTTCGCCTAATGGCGGTTCAAGTTGAAGTTCGAGGGTCAAACCCAGTTGCTCGGCGCGCTCCCGATAGAAGTCGCACACGTCCTGTAGCCAGCCTGGCAGGTCGATCAACTGCAGTTGCAATGAGTTCAGTTGCGTCAGCGCCAACAAGCTGCTGGTCAGGCTCTCCAGGCGCTGCGTTTGCTCCAGCACCACCTGCAACGCGCTGTGCGTACGCTGTTCACGCAACGGCGGTGGCGCCGCCAGCGCGTTTTCCACCTTGATGCGGATGGTGCCCAACGGGTTGCGAATTTCATGGGCCAACCCCGCCGACAACTGCCCGACCATCGCCAGGCGCTCAGCCGCCTCAACGTGTTCGAACGCGCGCTTGCGCTCCTGCAAAACATGGCGAAGCGCCAAGAGTAGCACCGCGCCGCCGGTCAACACGAACCCGAGTAGCAAACTCAGGGTCAAGCTGACGGGACTGCTGGCCTGAGCGCTGGAGGTAGAAACACGCATCAACGTCCACGCCATTCGCCCCAAGGTATCACCGTCGACGACACAGGCACTGAATACCACCGCTTCACGCTGACCAGGGCGAACATCCACCACCAGGCTTTTGCTGTCCATTGCCCGCTGTGCGGTCGCCACGATGCGGGCAAGCTCGGCGCTGGGCGGATCCAGCTTGATGCCCGTGCCATCATAGGTCGGGAACGCATAGGCGATGACCCCCCGATCAGCCTGCCAGAAGCCCCCCTCCAGCCCGCTCAAGTCTCGCAATGCCATGTCGATCACCGCTTGGGCCGCCGTATGATCAGGGGTGCCCTGGAGTTGCTCGAAACGCTTCAATCCAGCGGCCAGCGATGCGCACGCGAATTCGGATTGGGACTTGGCATTGAGTACTTGAGTATCGGCACTCTGACGGCTCAGTTGGACCAGGCTCCACGCCAGCGCGGCGGCCGACAACAGCAGCGCTAACGCGGTTGCCCACAGCACGAGGCGGGATTTGTCGAAGCGCTTGAGCATAACGGACCTTTCCAGGCAGCAGCTGATATCTGCGTGATAAAGGACCGCCTGTTTACCGGTTTGATTCCCTTGAAGATCTCCAAAAGCGACGTCGACGCGCGATTGGCAGAGCAATCAGTAGGGTGAGGCACCGCTGGCGGGGGCTGCCGATAAGGCGCCGAGGCCGAAGTCGTTGGCCAATCCGCGGGTCGCCCGTGCCAGCAGGGTGAGATCCAGCCCCACTGCGACGAAGCTGGCACCCAGTTCGAGATAGTGCCGAGCGAGTCTGGCATCGCCTGTCAGGGTGCCGGCGGCTTTGCCGCTGGCAACAATGGTGCGTATGGCGTTCTCTATCGCTTGTTGCACTTCAGGGTGCTCAGGATGCCCACGATGCCCCATTGATGCGGCCAGATCCGCCGGCCCGATGAAAATGCCATGCACGCCGTCGACGGCGCAGATGGCTTCAAGGTTCTCCAGTGCAACCCTGGATTCAGCCTGCACCAATAAGCATACATCGTCATTGGCGGTCTCCAGGTAGTCCGTGTGGCCTCCCCAGCGCGAAGCACGCGCTGCCGCTGCACCGACGCCTCTTGTTCCTTGCGGCGGGTATCGGGTCGCGGCCGCTAGAGCGATGGCTTGCTCGGCAGTATCGACCATGGGCACCAGCAATGTTTGAACGCCAATGTCGAGCAGCTGTTTGATCATTGCCGGATTGCCATCGACCGTGCGGGCCACCGGGTGGGTCGGGTAGGGCGCAACGGCCTGCAACTGTGCCAGTGTGCTACGCACATCGTTTGGCGCGTGTTCACCGTCGATCAGCACCCACTGGAAGCCTGCTGTCGCGCAAATTTCGGCGCTGTAGGCATTGGCAAGTGAAAGCCAGAGGCCGATGACCTTATCGCCTCGCGAAAGCGCGGTCTTGAATGGATTGCCCATGATTGCCTGTACTCCTCTGTAATAGTTGTCGGAACTAGTTCAGGCCGCCCTGACACAGGTATTTGATGTGCATGTAGTCCTCCAGGCCGTAGCGTGAACCTTCACGGCCATACCCCGATTCTTTGACCCCGCCAAACGGGGCGGCCTCTGCGGTGAGCGCACCTTCGTTGATGCCCACGATGCCCGACTCCAGCGCCTCAGCTACGCGCCAGACGCGTTTGACGTCCTGGGTGTAAAAGTAGGCCGCCAACCCGAATGGCGTGTCGTTGGCCAGTTCGATCACTTGTGCTTCAGTCGTGAAGCGGAAAATGGGGGCCACGGGGCCGAATGTCTCTTCATGGCAGAGTTTCATGTGCGAGGTCGCATTGATCAACACGGTAGGCGCGTAGTAGTTCGGACCGTCCGCGACAGCGTCGCGGATACGTCGACCGCCGGTGGCGATTTCTGCGCCTTTTGAAACAGCGTCATCCACGTGGCGGGCGATCTTGTCGATGGCGCGCGCGTTGATCATCGGACCAATCTGAGAGTCGCTGTGGGAGGCTGGCCCAACCTTCAGCGCGCTGACTCTTGCCACCAGCTTTTGAACGAATTGATCGTGCACAGCGCTTTGCACATAGATCCGATTGGGGCACACGCAGGTCTGGCCACCATTACGAAACTTGGAGACCATAAGGCCGTCCACGGCAGCGTCGAGGTCCGCATCATCAAAAACAATGAATGGGGCATTACCGCCCAGTTCGAGCGAACACTTCTTCAAGGTGTCGGCTGACATTCGGGCCAGGTGCTTGCCCACTGGCGTCGACCCTGTAAAAGTGATCTTGCGCACCCGTGAATCAGCCAGCCAAGCGTCTACCACTTCGGGTGTACGCGCCCGCGAAGCGGTGACGATGTTCAGTGTGCCTGCCGGAAAGCCTGCTTCTTCAGCCAGGCGCACAAGCGCCAGGGACGTCAGTGGCGTGTCTTCGGCGGGCTTGCAGACGACGGTGCAACCGGCTGCCAGTGCTGGTGCGATCTTGCGGGCAATCATCGCTGCCGGAAAATTCCAGGGTGTGATCGCTGCGACCACGCCGACGGGCTCCTTGATTGCGGTCATGCGGCGACCCGAGACCGGCGCCGGGATCACATCGCCATATGAGCGCGTCGCTTCCTCGGCAAACCACTCGACATAGCTGGCGGCGTAGACCACTTCGCCCCGTCCCTCTGCCAGCGGTTTTCCCTGCTCCAGCGATATGAGCCTGCCCAGATCTTCCTGGTGCTCCAGAATCAGATCGTTCCAGCGTTTGATCAATTGCGCGCGCTGCTTGGCAGGGGTGCTTCGCCAAGCGACAAAAGCCGAATGGGCGGCATCGACGGCTTCCCGGGCATCAATGCCGTTGCTGTCGGGTACTTGGGCGATATAGCTTTCGTCGGCCGGGTTGGTGACAGTCAACATCGCCTCCGGGTCTCGGTTGCGCCAATGGCCGCCAATGAAATTCTGCGTTCGAATCAGGTCAGTGCGGGTCAGTTTCAAGTTCATGCCGAGGTTCCTTAAATGTGTGCAAATGGGTTGGATCAGCTGACGATGCCCAGGTGCCAGGGCACGAACTCATGATCCCCAAGCCCCAACAATTCGCTCTTGGTCGAGGCGCCTGAAGCAGCCTGCAGAATGTGCTCAAAGATGCGTTCACCCATCTGTTCAACCGACAACTCACCGTCAAGAATGAGGCCGCAATTAATGTCCATGTCTTCTTCCAGGCGGGTGAACATCGGGGTATTGCTGGCGAGTTTGATCGTGGGTGCAGGCTTGCTCCCGAACATCGAGCCCCTTCCCGTGGTGAAGCAAATGAGGTTTGCACCGCTGGCGATTTGACCGGTTGCCGCGACAGGGTCGTAGCCCGGTGAATCCATGAACACGAACCCGGCCTTGTCAATCGGCTCCGCGTACTCGTACACCGCCTGCAACGGTGTCGTGCCGCCTTTCATGGCAGACCCCAGCGATTTTTCGAAGATATTGGCCAGACCGCCGGCCTGATTGCCGGGGCCTACGACGCCATTGAACTGCCCATTCTGACCTCGTGTGTATTCTTCCCACCAGGCCAGGCGGTCCAGTAGCTTCTGGCCCACCTCGGCACTGACCGCACGTCGCGTAAGCATGTACTCCACGCCGTGGATCTCGGGTGTCTCAGACAGAATGGCCGTGCCGCCATGACGCACGAGAATATCCATCGCAGCCCCCAATGCCGGGTTGGCGGTGATGCCTGAAAAGCCATCGGAACCGCCGCATTCCAGTCCGATCTTCAGGTGCGCCGCACTGACCGGGACACGCTTGATAGCGTTGGCTTCGGGCAGCATCGCTTCGATCGCCGCAATGCCTTGAGCGATGGTTGCACGCGTGCCGCCGGTATCCTGCATCACGAATGTACGCAGATTGCGATCGGGCACCAGGTGCTGGGCATCGACGAGGCTGGCCACCTGGTTTCGCTCGCAACCCAGTCCGACGATCAGTACGGCTGCCAAATTGGGGTGGCGCGCGTACCCGGCAATGGTGCGCTGCAGCACGTCGAAATGATGACTGGGGGACGACATGCCGCACCCGCTTGTCTGAGCGAATGCGACGACACCATCGACATTCGGGTAGGCGGCGAGCCGCTCGGGCGTGAAGTGTTCGGCGATTTTCTTGATTACGCTCGACGAGCAGTTCACCGACGACAGCAGCCCGATGAAGTTGCGCGTGGCAACACGGCCGTCTGCTCGCACGATACCCATGAAGGTCGCGCGCTTATCGGGGGCTACGTAGTCCACCGGGCGCACATCCTCACAGAAGCCTGGGTCTCGATGAAAATCGATGAGTGCGATGTTGTGGGAGTGAACGTGCTCGCCCTTGAGGATATTGCGCGAAGCGACACCGATGATCGTGTCGTACTTGCGCACGGGTTCACCGGACATGATGTCTTGCGCTGCGATCTTGTGCCCGCCGGGCACTTGCGCCCGGATGCGTACGCCCAGTTCAGGCAACTCGTCCCCAAGGCCGATCAATTGGCGAGCGATGAGGACGTTGTCATTGGTGTGCAGGCGGATCAGTCTGTGAGTGGCATGGGGCGTGGCAGTCGTCATAAAAAATCCTGGCATCCAGATTACGGCGTCGGAGAAGTTGAAACGCAGGTGTCATCCCGGCGTCGGCGCTTCAGGCTTCAGCGGCTATAGGGTTCATTCAATACCTGCGAGGGGACTGGAGCGTGCTGAGGTTTGGTCGGCATGGACGCCACGATGGGTTCCACCTTCTTCAGCAGCAGGGCGTAGTTCAAGATGCCCAGCATTCCGAGCACCGCCGAGAAGACCAAAGCCATTTTGAAAGAACCGGTCGAGGCAACGATAAATCCGGTAATCACCGGCCCCAGTACGCCGCCGAAGTTCGCAACCATGTTCTGCAATCCGGCCACGGTGGACGTCATGTTCTTCGGTGCGACGTCACCCGGCAGAGCCCAGACTTGCGAGGCCGCGACGGTGGTTCCGGCCTTTGCGATGCACAGCAGCAGAACAGTGAGCCCGACCGACGTGGTCAATGGAGCCAGGCCGATACACAGCGCCATTGAAAGCCCCACGATCAGAAACAGTTTGCGTGTGGCGGTTAGCGACAGGCGTCCACTGTGCACCACCCTGTCGGAAAGCCAGCCGGCAGCGATCTCGGCGAAGAGGCCGCAAATCAGCGGTAGCGAAGCGACCATGCCCATCTTAAGCAAGCCCATCCCCTGTTCCTTTACAAGGTACGTGGGCAGCCAGGTGATGAAGAAGTACGAGATGTAGTTGATGGTGAAGAAGCCCAGGCACATCGCCCAGATATTGCGGTGCTTGAGCAGTTCGTACCATTTCATCGCAATCGTGGTATCGACACCGTGCTGCTGGGTCTGACCACCCCGGATGTATTCCACTTCGGCGGCGTTGACGCTTCTGTGTTTCTCCGGCGTGTCCGAGAAATACCACCACCAGATCAGGCTCCAGACCAGGCCGGTCAGGCCCACGATCACAAACGTCATGCGCCAGTCGAACGTCATCATCAATGTCACAATGAGCGGCATCGCCACGGCACCGCCGAACTTCGAGGCACTGTCAAACAGCCCGGAAATAGTGGCCCGCTCCTTGTCGGGAAACCATTTTGACGCGATCCCGGCGTTGGCCGGGTAAGCGCCGGCTTCACCGACGCCGAGTGCCACTCGCAGGCCCACCAAGGATGCAAAACCTGTCGCAAGCCCTGTCGCTGCCGTCGCAAGCGACCATGAGCCTACGGCGATCCCAAGCCCCATTTTCTGCCCGAATTTGTCCGCTACCCAGCCAGCAGGGATTTGCAGCAGCGCGTAGGACCAGAAAAACGCGGACAAGACGATACCCATCATTTCGGGGGTCAGGCTGAATTCTTTGATGAGCTCGGGGGCTGCGACTGAGAGAACGGTGCGATCGATATAGTTGATGGCGATGGCAAACCACATGAGAGCTGCCACAACCCAACGTGCGTTGGATTTCTTGCCTTTATTCACCACGGCGTCATTTAACGGTTTTGTGGTCATTGGAGTGCGCATTGCTAGTCTCCGATCATTATTTTTGTTCTTCAATACTGACTCGCGGCTACATTGCTGAACAATGAATAAGCCGACATACTTCATAACCTTTTTGATATCTAGGCGTCTTCTTTCGGAGATAAAGCTGGTGAGCGACATTGATAGAGTTTTGCGCTCCAACCTCAAACTCAAGCATCTGCAGCTCGTCGTTGCACTGGATGAATTCCGTCATCTGGGGCGGTCAGCGGAATTTTTGTCGCTGACCCAGCCGGCAGTCAGCAAGTCGCTGGCGGAGGTCGAAAAGATGTTCGGGCTTGAGTTATTCATCCGCTCAACGCGAGGTACCCGGCCCACCGCCTATGGCGAGCAAGTGGTCCGATTTGCGCGTTCGGTGCTGGTAGATTTTGACCGTACCTGTGACGACATCGCTTCAGTCGCCAGCGGCGGAGCCGGCCGTATCCGTGTCGGCGCAATGGTCGTCGCCACGCCTGGATTGCTGGCAGGCGCTGTCAGCCGCCTTAAGCTCAGCTCGCCACACACGACGGTGTCGATCGAGGAGGGTGATCTCACGCGCCTGTTGCCGAGGCTACGTACAGGCGAGCTTGATTTTATCGTGGGTCGGCTGGAGCCCGGCTACAGTTCTCCGGACCTTGAAACGGAGGCGTTATACACCGACGCCATGCGAGTCGTCGTCGCCGCCGATCATCCTTTGGCCGCAGTGGCCAAACCCACTTGGCATCATCTGGCGACGCTTCCCTGGGTCGTTCCCCCGGCGTGGGCCTCCTCGCGCGTCAAGCTGAATCAGATGTTCTACAAGCACAAACTGCAACCACCCGCTGACATCATCGAAACCTCGTCCTTTTTGGTGATGATGGCGTTTATGAGAGACAGAAGCTGCGTCTGTTTCGTCGCCACTAAAGTCGCGCATTACCTCGAATCCGTGGGCCTGGGTCACGCCTTGCCGCTGGAGGTGCCGATCGAATTACCGTCGGTGGGCATCATTCTGCTACGTAACGGGCTGAGAACTCCCGTTGCAGGCACCCTCATCGACGCCCTGCACGAAAAGGCTAGGGACATCAGAGGCGAGACCGCGCCTGAGTGAATGCACAGGCGACGGTTGTGGTGAGCAGACGCGCATCCGGATTGCACGCTCTGTTCCAGGCTTCAGACCGCAGCAGCGATGGCCTTGCCCAACGATTCAGTGTTGCCGGTGCCACCGATGTCGGCGGTCAAGGGAGCATTCTGCGGGCCCATCGCAAGCACGGTTTCGATGGCGGTCAGCACCGCGGCTCCGGCTTCGGGATGGCCCAGGTGTTCGAGCATCATCGCACCACACCAGATTTGCCCGATCGGGTTGGCGATGCCTTTTCCGGCGATATCGGGCGCCGAACCATGCACCGGCTCGAACAGACTCGGGAAGTTGCGTTCCGGGTTGATGTTGGCCGAGGGGGCGATGCCTATCGTGCCGGTGCATGCAGGGCCCAGGTCGGAAAGGATGTCACCGAACAGGTTGCTTGCCACCACCACGTCGAACCAGTCCGGGTGCAGGACGAAGTTCGCAGTGAGAATATCGATGTGGTACTTGTCGACGTTGACGTCGGGATACTTTTTGCCCATTTCCACGACGCGCTCATCCCAGTAGGGCATGGTGATCGCGATGCCGTTGGATTTGGTGGCCGAGGTCAGGTGCTTTTTCGGACGGCTCTGCGCCAGGTTGTAGGCGAACTTGAGGATACGATCGACGCCGACGCGGGTCATCACGGTTTCCTGCAGTACGATCTCGCGATCGGTTCCGGGGAACATTTTGCCGCCGACACTGGAGTACTCGCCTTCGGTGTTCTCGCGCACCACCCAGAAATCGATGTCGCCGGGCTTGCGGTCCGCCAGTGGGGACTTCACGCCGGGCATGAGGCGGCAGGGGCGCAGATTGACGTACTGGTCGAACTCACGACGGAACTGCAGCAGTGAATCCCACAGGGAAATATGGTCAGGCACCACGTCCGGCCAGCCCACGGCACCGAAGTAGATCGCATCGTAGCCCTTGAGGGTGTCGAACCAGTCGTCGGGCATCATCTTGCCGTGAGCCAGGTAGTAATCGGCGCTGGCGAAGTCGAACCAGTCCCATTGCAGTTCCAGGTTGAACCTTGCAGCCACAGCGTCGAGCACACGCACGCCTTCGGGCATCACCTCCTTGCCAATGCCGTCGCCGGGGATCACTGCAATTTTGTACTGGGTTCTGCTCATGGATTCGACTCCTGGGTTGATTGGCGCATGGATCTCAGTGTATGCAGTGTGTATGGATTAATAATTAGTCTTGATGTAAATCCATTCTTAGTTTTTAGGAAAGAATCCATGAGCATGATCGATGACCTGAGTTTCTTTCAGCAGGTGGCTACGCGCGCCAGCCTTACGGAAGTGGCACGCCATCTGGGGCTGTCGCTGCCTGCCGTGAGCAAACGGCTCAGCCAACTGGAGGCCAGGCTCGGGGTGCAGTTGTTACAGCGCACCACACGCCGATTGTCGCTGACCCCAGAAGGGGTGCTGTACCTGGAGGGCAGTCGTCCGATTCTGCGCCAGCTTGAGGAACTGGAGAGCGCGCTCGGCAGCCGTCAGCCGACCTTGCACGGCCGGTTGCGGATCAATGGCACGCTCGGTTTCGGGCGGCAGCATCTCGCACCGGTGGTATCGAGCTTCGCTCGGCTGCACCCGGAACTTGAGATTTCTCTGGAGCTGACCAGCCAGCCACTGAGCATGCTGGACGATCAATTCGATATTGGCGTGTGCATGGGCGAGCCGCCGGACTCACGGTTGGTCGGCATTCGTCTGCTGGAGAACCCACGCATTCTCAGCGCCTCTGGGGCATACCTTGAAGCGATGCCTGAACTGACGCGTGTGGCGCAGTTGGCGCAGCATAACTGCATTGTTCTGCGACAGTTCGGCAGCGACTATGCGATCTGGCGCTTCAGCAAGGATGGCCAGGATTACTCACACAAGGTCAGCGGGACGCTGTCGAGTAATGATGGCGAGGTTGCGCTGAGCCTGGCGCTGGACGGGCATGGATTGATCCTGCGGTCGCGCTGGAATGTTCAGCAACATCTTGAAAGTGGTCGCCTGCAGGCAGTACTGACCGATCACCAGGCACCGAAGGCTGACATTTTTGCGGTGTATCAGCACCGGCGGCATATCCCCCAGCGCATCTCGGTCTTCGCCCGTTACCTTGCGCAGGCGTTGGCTGAGCGTTTGCCGTTCGCGGCCCTCAAGTGAGCGACGACAGGTGCGGCCCGTCCCCAAGGACGCTTACAGGTGGCCTGGGTCAGGGCCATATTGGTTGGCGCGGTAGACTGCCGAAAAAAAGCCGCTTCACTGAAGCGGCTTTTCTTTACTTGGAGATGTTTGCTAATACTGCTGCTTTCGCGTCTTTACCGTCGACGGTAGTCACACCAGCCAGCCAGCTATCCAGAGTCTCAGGATGAGCGGCCAGCCATTTTTTCGCCGCACTCAATGCGGGCTCTTTTTTGTCGAGGGAGTTCATGATGCTGCTCTCCATGTCGACCGTGAATTTCAGATTGCTGTACAACTTGCCAACGTTACCGCAGCGCTCGACATAGTCTTTGGATGTGATGGTTTTGACCGTTGCTGCGCCGAAATCGTGACCGAAGGAATCATCACCACCCGTTAGATACACGATGTCCATGTTCACGTTCATTGGGTGAGGCGCCCACGCCAGGAACACAATGGGCTTCTTGCGTTGAATCGAGCGACCTACCTCTTGGATCATGCCTGCTTCACCAGACTCGACCAGTTTGAAATCCTTCAAACCATACGAGTTGTCCTTGATGATCTTCTGCACCAACGTGTTTCCGCCGCTACCAGGCTGGATGCCGTAAATGCGGCCTCCGAGCTGATCTTTAAATTTCTCGATGTCCTTGAAATCCTTCAACCCCTCATCGGCCAGAAATTTTGGAACTGCGAGTGTGTATTTTGCACCTGTGAGGTTAGGGGCCGGTAGAACGGACAAAGAATCCTTAAGCGGGGTGACCAGAGGATCTTGAGAGGGCGACCAGTAGTTAATGAACGTATCCAACTTGCCATCGCTAATAGACTTCAGAACGATTGGCAGTGAAAGCATATTGTCCTCAAATTTGTACCCCAGACCTTCGGCCACCACCTGAGTTAATGCGTTTGTCGATATACCATCAAGCCACCCCACGTTCGCGGTCTTGATGACTCGGCAACTACTGGGTTCTTGAGCCATAACCAACACGCTTTGAGATGCCAAGGTTACTGCGATCACGGTTTTGTAAAACTTGTTCATCCGACTCCCCTCTAGAGTTGCACTAACTCTGTTTGACGTATCTGGATGGCAGACTCAAATTTGCACGTGGCTGACGCTTATGAATTGCGCCTTTCCCGCTTCGATTATCGGCCAATCGCCAGTACGGCATAACCGCGTTTCTATTATGAGGAGCATGCGGTTTTCTTATGGATCAGTAGGGAGGGATCCACCTGGATAGGAACGTAATAGCGGCAGCACGCTGCCGCTATTACGCAAATTTGAACCGTCAGTAAAATGCCTAGGCCACAGGTTGGTCGAGCGCGCTGCGGCCCATAGTCTGGTCACCAACGTACTTTTGATCGAATGCTGGCCGAGTGAAAATCCTCCGAACCATAGGCTCGAAGTGCTCCAAAGGGCGAGTAGGGTAATCAGGGTCAAAGGATGATTGGTCCCATTCCTCACAGAAGCGCACACAACTCTCGTAGTAAGGGTGATCCTTGTACAGATCCCGCTCATTACGATCACCGCCGAAGAAGTGAACGTAGTAGTAGTTCTGGAAAAGGCCGTGATAATTGATGACCCAGGTCACCTCTGGACGAACATAAGGGCGAAGGATGGATGCTGCATACTGGGAGTGGTTGTAGGGGGCGAGCTCGTCGCCTAGATCATGGATCAGCGCTGCAACCACCATCTCCTCATCTGCACCAGCGTCCTCAGCTCTACAGGCGGTCTGAAGCGAATGAGCGAGCCTGCTCACCTTGTAACCGCTCAGAGAGTGTTCCAGATCCCGCAGGCATTTAAGGAGCCGGTCAGGAAGCTCCTTTGCGAAATCAGTTTCCAGCTGGGTCAGCATTTCATATTCGGCTTTGGTGCCGTCTTTCATCTGGGTAAAAGCTACGGTTTCCATCATCAGTCCTCAGGCTTTCGAATCTTATTGAGCTTTCAAGCTTCTTTTCATGGCTTTGTAGATGCCTTTGGGGCCATCCATATCCATGTAGCAACCTTGCAGATGACGGCGACCTTCATTGGTATCAAAGCTCGTCCGGCCATGGAGGACACGTGTGTTGTTGAACATTTGCAGCTCGCCCTTCTCCAGCTTGAAACGTCGCTCAAATGCCGGATCCACAAAGAGCTCGCCCATGCGACGACGTGCACGGTGGAATACGGCCATGTCGTGTTCATTCAGCAACGGTAGATAGTCGAGGCGTGGGCTATAGCTGACACCTGTCATTCGGCCCAGCGCGTCGGTCATGATGATTGGCCGCCGCTCAATCAGCTCAACGTCGTTATCGACGTGGCGGTAACGCACAGGCACGTTGGCCAGCAGTTCGAAGCCTTCGGGATCTTCCAATTTGAGCTGCTCTGCGACCGCGAGACTGTCAACGAGTGTAGAGAGCCCCCCCGATGTTTCGTTGATCAGGCAGTGCAAGAGCTGGATGCCAGGCATCGGGTCGCGATAAGGGTTATCGGTATGAGGATCGAGGTGAATTGAGCGATAGGCCAGGTCATTGGAGTTCGGCCGGGAGTACACCTCGAAGTACTTGCCGAAATTGGTTTCGCGCACCTGGCCAAAGATTCTGCCTACATCCAGAACTGACTCGGCTTCGGTAGGCACGTTCTGGATAACGACAACCCCATAGGTCAAAAACTTGCTGAATGCCTCCAATCGATAATCGAAGTCGGTCAGTCGGTTGAAGTCGATGTAGATGAGTTGGGTGTCAATGTTGCTCTTCCAACTGATGGGCGTTGGCAGGCCATCCAACGGATCGAAGTCGGCACGAAACTCCGTGAGGTCATACAGCCCCGCATAACCATCACTGAATGACAGCCATGCCTGATCTACGCCTTTGGCCTCTGCTTCAACCAGAGTGATGCCGTCAGGAAGGTTATGCGGGTTGAACAGTCTTTGCTGAGTAGTGACATCAAGACTGACAGCGTCCTGGCAGCGCTCCCGCAACCACAGAGGCGCTAGCACAATGGTTTCCCCTGGCAACTGTGCGATCACGGATGCCGGTTGTTGCTTGATTTCAAAAGTGACCTGTACCATGAGAACCTCCAAATAGGTGGTCTCAGTATCCTTACGTGCTCAGGGGATAAACACCCGCAATCCCCTTATTAGAGGTATGCATAAACGTTATGGAGCCGAGCGAACAGGACCTCCCGCCACTTAAATCTTTGGTCGCCTTTGAGGCCACAATCCGCTTGGGTTCGATGACGGCCGCAGCGGTTGAATTGGGCACTACTCAACCGGCGATTTCTCAGCGGATTCGCACCTTGGAGGAGTCGCTTGGGTGTGTACTCTTCGAACGTAACGGTAAGCTGTTGCGACCCACCTATGAGGGTCAGCAGATTTATTCAGGCCTAGCCTCCCCGGTGAGTGAAATTAAGGCAGCGGTCAAGCGCATGCGTCGCCATTTCAACAAACAGAAACCTACCCTCTCGATCGCTGCGAATTTTGGATTCTGCTATTTCTGGCTTATGCCGAAATTGCCTGCGCTCCAGGGCCAGTTCCCCCAGATCCAATTCAAGATTCGCCCAGTAAACCTTGACGATGATCCGATGCTTCAAGATGCCGATATCGCCATTCAGTTTGGATCCCTCGACGGTGACTTCCGATTTGAAAAGCTACTGATTCCCGAGACGGTATTCCCAGTGTGCAGTCCAGATCTGGCTGAAAAACTGGGGCTAATGGAAGGTACGAAAATAAGCAGTATCGAGGATCTACCGCTGCTTCATAAGGACAGCGATGACTCCCGGTGGCTGGATTGGCATCACTGGTGCCTGCACGCGAAGATCACTCCGCCAGAGGAAGCGCCAGTTTTTTGCTTCAATAACTATCCGTTGCTGCTGACCGCTGCGCAGGAGGGTCAAGGTATCGCCTTGGGCTGGGCTGGGCTGATCGAAGAGCAGATCAAGGCGGGCAAATTGATCGCTCTCGGGCCTTCAGTAGACCGGCCTCACCGGGGTTACATTGTGAGATCGAACTATCACGAGACACTTCTGGTTAGGGATGTCCTTCAGTGGCTGATTGCGGCTAGCTGACCTTGAAGCCTGCGCCGTTGAATGTCCGCCAAATCCGTTTCCGCTGCTGAAAATCGTGCTGGCGAGGTATTAGATTAACTCGATGCCGATCCCGCCAGGGACCAGACGCGTCTATCTGGCGAGCATTTTCGCCTAAATGGGTGTCCGGTTTCATTGGACCACTACAAGTTGACTGATCTTTTTCTAACGTAGAAAAAACGACGTCGCGCGCGTCGTCAGTCAAACAGACTAATTACCTCAGGAAATCCACACCGTTTTGTGGAACGAAGTATTTCCCGCGCTCGAAGCGAACCTCAGGTCTGTTGCTGGAGAATGGGCAGGGTGGACCCGCGCACTACGTGCAAGTAAATCTACTTTTATGATAAAAAAGTTTTATTGACTAAAATATTGTATGGGGTAATTATTTCTCTGCATCTGCTTCATGCAGAGTCATCTTCAGGGTTATCCCGATGAATCATAAAGCCCAATTCTCCCTCGCGACTTCTTACGTCAAGGCCAATGAATCTTCATTGGCCACTCGCGTGGCGCCGCTGCTGATGCAGGGTTTTCCCGCCGCGCCGGAACACCGGGTAACGTGGAACAACTGGATGCGCGCGCCCTTCAATCAATGGGGGTTCCGTCATCTGTCTCGACTGAGACCCAGCATTGATGTTGCGGCGGGGCCAGGGCCTGCCAGTCAGTTGCAGGAGGCGCCGCGCGCACTGGATCAGCTGTGTTTCGACAGTGAGAGTGGGCTGGGCATCCGCGTGATCGAGCATCTCGTCGCCAGCCAGACGGACGCCTTTTTGGTGATGCAGGGTGACACGGTGTTGTACGAGCGTTACTTCAACGGTCAGCGCGCCTGTGACCGGCACATCATGTTCTCGGTGACCAAGTCGCTGATCGGTACCTTGGGTGAACAGTTGGTGACGCGCGGCGTGCTCAAGCCCGAGCGGCCGGCCGCTTACTACGTGCCTGAACTGGCGGGCAGTGCGTTTGGCGATGCCACGGTGCGCCAGTTGTTCGACATGGCGGTGGGCATCGACTACAGCGAGGTGTATGACGACCCCAATTCAGAAAGCTCACAGTACGGCTACGCCTGCGGTTTTCAACCCGCACCGGCGCAGTACGCGCAGTTCGAATCGTTGTACCAGTACTTGCCATCCCTCAAGAAACGGGGCAGCCACGGGGGCTTTTTCCATTATGTGACGGCCACCACTGAAGCCTTGGCGTGGGTCATGGAACGTGCCTCGGGCAAGGCCTGCAGTCAGATGCTGGAGGAGGTCTGGGGGCGCCTGGGGTGCGACCGCGACGGTTATTTCATGGCCGATCCCTGGGGGCGTAACGTGGCCGGGGCGGGCTTCAGTGCCACCTTGAGAGACATCGCGCGCTTCGGTCGCCTGCTGGCTAACAACGGTCGCCACGACGGTGTTGAGCTGCTGTCGCCCGAGACTGTGGCTCGTATCACCGCCGGTGCGGATCCGGCGATCTATGCGCAAAATGCCGAGTTCTCCCGCTGGACGCCCGGTGCGTCCTATCGCAGCCAGTGGTATGTGTTCAACGACCACAGCCAAGCCCTGATGGCCGGAGGGATCCACGGCCAATACCTGTTCATCGACAAGCCGTCCGGCGTGGTGATCGTCAAGCAATCGTCGCTCACCGATGCGGTCAGCCCGTTCGATACCGACAGCGTGCGCATGCTGCGCGCGATTGCTGCCCACCTGAGTCACTGATCCACGCCCAAAAAATAAGAGTCTTGCGTTCTATTCACCTGGCTTGCCCAGGTGTTGTGCGGCGCCCTGCGTCGCCATTGACTGCCCTGTAACAACAATAATTCCACAGGAGCTTCTTATGGTTTTCACCAAGCGTTTTTCCCGAGCGCTGTTAGCGCTCGGCTTACCCTTGACCACCCACGTTGCGCTGGCGGGCTACACCTTTGAGGACGGCGATCTCAAGGGTGAAGTCAATCTCACGGCAGGAGGGGCGACGCTGTTTACCCGTGGCGTCAACTTCGGCAGCGGCCAGGTCGATGCGCGCAACGGTAAAAACGGCGGCGCCAGGATCAACTGGCAAGAGGTCTACGTAAAACCGGGAGTCAAACTCGAGTACGCGCTGCAACCGGATTTCAGCCTGTTGGCGGGCGGTTCCCTGGTGGCGGCCAGCACCTTCGGTGATGGCGATGCGGGAGGCTTTACTCGCAGCTCCGACGGCAAGGTGGCTACCGAAGAACTCTACGGTGGTTTTCGCGCCGGCGAGTGGAAGTTCACCGCCGGCCGCCAGAACTACATGATCGGTACGGGGTTCATCGTCATGGACGGTAACCTCGACCAGTACAAGGATGGCGCCTACTGGCTCGGCCCGCGCACCGCCTTCAAGGATTCGGCGATCCTCGCCTGGGATCATGGCGCGCTGAAGTCCCAGGCCTTCACCTTGCGCACCGATGATGACTTGGGCGACTTCCGCATGACCGGCATCAACCTCGATTACAACCTTGATGACCAGGTGACGCTCGGCGCCATGGCCATGAAGGTCAATGCCCTGGCCCCCGAGGCAGCACGCTCCCGCGCCGTCGGGACGGGATGCAGGTGTACAACCTGCGGGCGCTCAACGCCAATGTGCCCGGCGTACAGGCGCTGACGCTGAATGCCGAGTACGCGCTGGAGAGGGGGAGCGGCGAGGGTGTCGATTACGCTGCCAACGCCTGGTATGCCCAGGCCGACTATGCCTTCAACACCTTGCCGCTGACGCCGGTCCTTGGCTACCGCTACGCGAGCTTTTCCGGCGACGACAACCTCACCGACCACCGGCAAAAAGCCTGGGACCCACTGAGCAAAGGCTTCATCGATTGGAGCACGTGGCTGGTCGGGGACGTGGTCGGCAATTACCTGATGTTCAACAGCAACGAAAACGTCCAGCAGTTCTCCCTCAAGACCCACCTCAACGAAACCCTGACCCTGGGCGCGATTCACTACCAGTTCTGGCTGGACGAGAAAAACTACCTGGGCGCGCCGGTCAGCGATCGGCGCTTTGCTGACGAAAGTGTGGTTTTCCTCGACTGGACACCCACGCCGTCGTTCTATACGTCGCTGTCGTACAACTGGGTCAAGCCACTCGCCGCCGCCAAACAGGTGTTCGGCAACGACCAGATGTTCAGTGCGCTGGAACTGTATTTCACCTACCGCTATTAAGTGCTGCGAGCCATCGCGGCCGCGCTGGAGTGTTTTGATCATGAACAGATTTTTGCGTAACACCGTGCTGGGCACTGTCGCCTCGTTGCTCATCAGTGGAGTTTGCCTGGCTGAAGAACGAACCGTACGGATCTACAACTGGATCGAATACCTGCCCCCCGAAGTGCTCAAGAGTTTTCAGGAGGAAACCGGCATTCGCCCGATTTACGATGTATTCGACAGCGTCGAAACCATGGAGTCCAAGCTGCTGACGGGCAACTCCGGGTATGACGTGGTGTTTCCCGGCTCCGCTAACCTGGGACGCTTGATCACGGCCGGGGCCGTGCAGCCGCTGGATCGCAAGCAGTTGCCAAACTGGCTGCACCTGGACCCGCAATTCATGCAAACCCTGGAAACCGCAGGTGACTCAGGCAATCGCTATGCCGCGCCTTACCTGTGGGGCACCACACTGATCGGCTACAACGTCGACAAGGTGCGCAAAGCCCTGGGCCCCAACGTGCAGATGAACAGCTGGGACATCATCTTCAAGGAAGAAAACCTCGCCAAGCTCGCCAGTTGTGGCGTGGGTTTCCTCGACGCCAGCAACGAGATCCTGCCGATTGCATTGCACTACAAGGGCCTCGACCCCAATAGCCAGAAGCGTGAGGACTATGTGCAAGCCCAGGCCTTGATGATGAAGATTCGCCCTTACGTCAGTTACTTCAACTCGTCGCGCTACGGCATGGACCTGGCCAACGGTGATATCTGCGTGGGCGTGGGCTGGTCAGGCGGTGTCGCATTGGCCACACGACTGGCAGATGCCGCCGGCAAGGGCGTCAAGGTCGAGATGGCACTGCCCAGGGAAGGCGCGCCGATGTGGTCGGACGTGATGATGATCCCGGCCAAGGCTCCCGATCCGGCGGAGGCCCATGCGTTCATCAATTACATCCTGCGCCCGGACGTGATTGCGCGCATCAGCAACAAAATCGGCTACCCCAACCCGAACAAGGACGCTACCGCGCTGGTGGACGCCAGCATCCGCAACGACCCCAACATGTATGTGCCGGACGAAGCGCGCAAGACCCTGTTCGCCCTGGAGCCGATCCCGGCTGCCGCGGAGCGCATCCGTACCCGCACCTGGACCGCCATCAAGAGTAACCGCTGATCAGTGTGGCCCGGTGCGTGTGCGCCGGGCTCCACTCGGGAGGCAATCAGGCCTGCATGCCGTAAAACACCAGCTCGGTGATACGCCTGACCTGCAGGGAGTGCGCGTCGATATCCGGGTGTTCCTGGTTCACCAGCCTGAACAGTTGCAGGTGCGAATAGTCATTCAACAGGAACGCGGCCAATTCCACATCGAGTTGCGGGCGCAGCTTGCCGGCCCGTTGCAACTCGCGCAGCAGTTCGCTGATTTCGGCCCTGAGCGCATCGTTCATGGCCCGATAGCCTTCGGGCAGTCCATTGCTGCCGCCGAACAGGATCAGCGGCAGCAGTTCACGCCACAGGCTGGGGTGCATGACCTCCAGGGCATAGCCCGTGAGCAGGCGTTCCAGGTGGCAGAGCGCTTCGACCGGGTCGTCTATTTGGTGGATCAGGCTGCGGGTGTCGGTGATCGCGCGTTGATCGGCATGGTGCAGGATCTCCAGGATGATTTCCTGTTTGTTGCCGAAGTACTTGAACACCGTCGGCGGCGACACTCCGGCCTGGCTGGCTATCTGTTCGATGGTGGTGTTCTGGAAACCCTGGCGCTCAAACAGTTCGACCGCGGCTTTACTGATAGCTTGCCGGCGCTCGGCTTTCTGACGTTCACGCAGTCCACTCACAGGAGATCCTTGTCACGAATAAAAAGAGGGGCGCGTGTCGGCCCCATACCCCTGCAAAATACTTAATTGGGTAAAGCTTTTAAAGCCCTAATTGCCATTCAAGGGGTTTGCCGCTGGTGCTTCTTCATACGGTAAGCAAATTGAGCACGGCTGAGCCCCACGAGTCTGGCGGCCGCAGCCAGGTTGCCGGCGCTTTGTTGCAACGCTTCAGTGATCAGGCGCGATTCAAGGCCTTCGATGGAAAACCCCTGGTCCAACGGGGCGAGGGTATCCAGCAGCGTCGCGCGCCGCGCCTGCGCGGTATTTGACAGGCCGCCTTGGTCGTCGAGGCCATAGGGCTCGGCGGGCATCGGTTCGTTGCGAAACAAATGCACTAGGTCAATGGCCTGGCCTTCATCGCTTGCAATCAGGCCGCGTTCGATGAGGTTTTGCAGCTCGCGCACATTGCCCGCGAAGTCGTAGCGCAGCAACGTCTTCAGGGCGCGCATGGTCAGGCCTGACGGGGTCCGGGCGTAGTCCTGGCAGAAGCGCGTCAGGAACGCATTGATCAGCAGCGGGATGTCGTCCCGGCGTTCACGCAGCGGGGGCAGGGCGATGGGGTAGACGTTCAGCCGGTAGAACAGGTCTTCGCGAAAGCTTCCGTCTGCCACCGCTTTACGCAGGTCGATATTGGTGGCGGCCACCACGCGCACATCCACCTTGATCCCGCGCACCCCGCCGACCCGTTCGATTTCCCGTTCCTGCAAGGCTCGCAGCAACTTGCTTTGCCCCGGCAGGCTGAGGCTGGTGATTTCATCCAGGAACAGGGTGCCGCCCTGGGCCCGTTCGAACCGCCCGGGGCGCGAGTGCGTCGCGCCGGTATAGGCGCCGCGTTCGACACCGAAGAGTTCGGCCTCCACCAGGTTATCCGGGATGGCGGCGCAATTGAGTGCCACAAACGGGCTGTCGTGGCGACGACTGAGCTGGTGCAGCTGGCGCGCAAACATCTCCTTGCCCACGCCGGACTCACCGCTGATCAGCACTGTCGCGGGCGTCAGTGCAACCCTTTGCAGCGCTTGCATCGCCGCGTTGAACGCAGCACTGGCGCCCACCAACGGTTGCGGCTGGCGGGTTCCGCCACTGCTGGCTACGGGGCCTGCGAGCGTGGGGGTGGCAGGGCCAGTGACGGCCTGGGAAACATTCAGGTAGCGCAGGTCCTGCTCGACATCACCCCATTGCTCGGCGGTCTTGCCAATCACGCGGCAACGGCGATGGCCCATGCCACGGCATTCCACTTCGCGGAAAATCACCATTTGCCCGAAGAGACCGCTGACGAAGCCGATGGCATAGCCGGTTTCGGTCCAGCACACCGGGTCCTGGCCGATGCCGTAGGCCCCCACATGCTCATCGGCTTCGCACGAGTGGTGCCAGAGAAACTCCCCTTCATAGAACCCCGATTCGGCATCGAACTTGAAGTGCAGCGGTTCGACCTTGGTCATGCCTTCCAGGGTGTGCAGGTGAGTCCCGGCGCGAAACACCGCGGCGGCATCGGCCTGTGGCCAGCGCTCGCGGATCAAGCGCGCATCCCGTGCGCCGGAGGCATAACCGGTGCGGGTGAACAAGCCCCGGGCCTGGTCCCGTCCCAGGCGCTCGATGACCTCGGCGCGCAGGGCGCCGAACGACGAACTGTGCAGCAACAACATGCGTTGATCGTTGAGCCAGATGCGCCCGTCTTCAGGGGAAAAGAACAGGCAGTCGGCCAGTTCCGCTGTGGTGGGCGAGCTGCTGTCACTGAGTTGGCGACTGTCGCCGCGCGGAGGGTAGGGCGCGGTGGCCACCCGGTCGTCGGGCAGCGCGCTGTGGGGATTAGTCATTGTTATGCCCCTGCAAAGCGAGTGATCGATATGAGCAACTACTCAGATAGTTATAAAACATAACCTTATCAATTGAACAAGTGGCAGAGCCCGGGTTTTTTGCGGGTGAACACCCCAGGCGTGTGAACGCTGCGTGGCAGGCCTCGACCCAGAGACCTCGCCGATTGATGTCCGCGCCGTTGCGTGCAAGCGGCACAGCCTTTGCTCAAGACCTGATGCGGCGTTTGCACCCTGTGCAGACGATGACAATTACAAGAACCGGAGTTGCCAATGTCAGTGTCTGAGACCACCCCCTTTCTACAGCGGGCCATCGCGTCCGAATGCCTGTTCAACGGCGACTGGATTCCCGTTTCGGGATCTGTGATTGACGTGATTGAACCCGCCACCGGCGAACCCCTGATGCGCTGCGCCATGGCCAACGCGGCCGACATCGCCATCGCCTGCCGCAGCGCGGCCCTGGCGCAGCCGGCCTGGGCTGCGTTGGGCCCACGGGAGCGCGCCGAGGTATTTCGCAGAGCTGCGGACCTGGCCCAGCGGTCCTTCGCCGAGCTGGCGCTGTACGTCGCGCGGGAAACCGGGGGCGCATTGTTCAAGGGCGAACACGAGGTGCGCGAAGCGATTGTGCTGCTGCATCAGGCGGCGGGGCTGTTGTCCCAACCTCACGGGGTGGTGCTGCCCAGCGCTGCAGGCCGACTTTCCTATGCACGGCGCCAGCCCCACGGCGTGGTCGGGGTGATTTCACCGTTCAACTTCCCGCTGGTGCTGTCACTGCGTTCAGTGGCTCCAGCGCTGGCGGCGGGCAATGCAGTGGTGCTCAAACCCGACCCACAGACTCCGGTCAGCGGGGGGTTTCTCATTGCCCGACTGTTCGAAGAGGCGGGCTTGCCCAAGGGTCTGCTTCAGGTGTTGCCGGGCGCGGCGCCGGCGGGGGAAGCGCTGTGCCGCGATCCGAATGTGCGGATGATTGCGTTCACCGGGTCCACGGCGGCGGGGCGAAAAGTCGCTGAAGTGGCCGGTCGACACCTGAAAAAAGTTGCACTGGAGCTGGGCGGGAAAAACCCGCTGATCATTCTCGAAGACGCCGACCTCGACCTGGCCGCGAGCAATGCAGCCTGGGGTGCCTGGCTGCATCAGGGGCAAATCTGCATGGCGACCGGGCTGATTCTCGTGCATCAATCCATCGCCGACAGCCTCACCCGCAAGCTGGTGGACAAGGCCCGGGCGCTCACTGTGGGCAATGCCGCCCAGGGTGAAGCGGCGCTCGGCCCGCTGATCAACCAACGGCAACTGCAGCGCGTGCACGAGATTGTCAGTGACAGCCTGCAGGACGGCGCACGGCTGGAGGCGGGCGGCGACTATGACCGGTTGTTCTACCAGCCCACCGTGCTCAGTGGCGTACGTCCGGGCATGCGCGCCTTTGAGGAAGAGTTGTTCGGCCCGGTGGCCACGGTGGTCAGTTTCTCCACCGACGAGGAAGCCATCGAACTGGCCAACCGCACGGAGTACGGCCTTTCGGCCGCCATCATCTCGCCGTCGGTCGGGCGCGCCATGGCCATCGGTGAGCGGCTGGACTGCGGCCTGCTGCACATCAACGACCAGACCGTGGCCGACGAATGCATCAACCCGTTCGGCGGGCGCGGTGCCTCCGGCAACGGCGGCAGCGTCGGCGGGCCGGCCGACTGGGACGAGTACAGCCAGTGGCAATGGGTCACGGTGAAAAATACTCCGCCGGTCTATCCATTCTGAGCCGTGGCCGTTCCGGGCCCTGGCTCATCGCTTTGATACACCCATGCCTATACAAAAATAAGAGGGCTTGAACATGAACCTGCACAACAAAACCATCATTGTCACCGGTGTCGCTTCCGGCATTGGCGCAGAACTGGCGCGGCTCGCGCGTTTCCAGGGTGCCACGGTGATCGGTGTGGATCGCCATGAACCGCAACTGACCCTGGATGGCTTCTTCCAGGCTGACCTGGGTGACCCTGTCAGCATTGATGCGCTGGTGGCGCGCCTGCCCGCGCGGGTCGACGGGCTGTGCAACATCGCCGGGGTGCCCGGTACGGCGCCCGCGCAAGCGGTGGCCACGGTCAACTACCTGGGGCTGCGGCACCTGACTCAATCGCTGCTGCCACGCCTGCCGGCGGGCGGCAGCATCGTCAATGTCGCCTCGGTGCTTGGCGCGCAATGGCCGCAACGGCTGGAGCTGCACAAGGCCCTGGCTGCGACGTCCAGCTTCGAGGCGGGGCAGCAGTGGCTGGCGGCCAATCCGGTGGAGCAGGCCAGCTGTTATCAGTACTTCAAGGAAGCGCTGATCGTGTGGAGCTTCCAACAATCCCAGTGCTGGTTTCGCGATCACTCGGTGCGTATCAACTGCGTGGCGCCGGGGCCGGTGTTTACCCCGATTCTCGGCGATTTCGTCAGCATGCTCGGGCCGCAGCGGGTGGCCGAGGACAGCCAGCGCATGACCCGTCCAGCCCTGGCCGATGAGGTGGCGCCGGTGATTGCCTTCCTCTGCTCGGACGCTTCGCGCTGGGTCAACGGGGTCAATCTGCCGGTGGATGGCGGGTTGGCCGCCACCTACGTGTAGGGCCTGCCACAGCGAAAAATCCCGGTGCGGCCCCTCCGTGCCGGGAGTCTTGAACAACAACAAAAATACAGGACATACAAGATGCTCAAGCCTATCTTGCGGAAGGTTGCGGCCACCACGTTTGTCGCACTGTCACCGATTGCACACGCTTATGACCTGCCAGGACTCAACCTGGGCACCACCAGTTTCTACGATGGCTCACCGGCCCCGGCGGGGCCTGGCTGGTACCTGGAGGAATACCTGACGTACTCCCGAGCGAGCCGTTTCAACGATGCCCACGGCAACAAGCTGGCGTTGCCCAGGCAGGATGTGGAAGTGGTGGCGCCTACCACGCAGATCATCTACGTCGGCCAACCCCTGGCCAATGGCGCGATGCCCGGATTCACCCTGATCAACACCTCCCTGGCCCATGTGAATGTCGACGATGGGTTGAACAATGCGGCGCTGAGTTCCCGTGCCGGCTTCGGTGATCTGACGGTCGGTGCCTTCCTGCAACTGCCGACCCTGAGCCGCGCCGATGGCAGCCCGCTGTTGACCCAGCGTGTCGAGGCTGATGTGTCGATCCCGGTGGGAGCCTATGACCGCAATCGTTCGATCAACCCCGGCAGCAATTTCTGGTCATTCAACCCGTATTACGCGGCGACGTACTGGTTCAGCCCGAAATGGTCGGCGAGCGGACGTTTCATGTACCTGTGGAATGGCAAGAATGATGATCCGCAGGCAGGCTTCGGGGATGTTTCCGATACCCAGGCCGGCCAGGCATTGCATGCCAATCTGACGCTGCAATATGCCTTGAACCAGCAACTGAGCGTGGGGGTCAACGGCTACTGGTTGAAGCAGATCACTGATACCCAGGTCGATGGGCACGCCTTGAGCGGGCGTCGGGAAAAGGTGTGGGCCATCGGCCCAGGCCTGGTCTACGCGTTCAGCAAGGAAGAGGTGCTATCGGTAAACGCCTACTTCGAACAGCAGGCGCAGAACCGCACCGAGGGCAACAAACTGGTGCTCAATTGGCTGCATAAGTTCTAGTTGGCGCCGTACGCACCATCACGCTAATGATGGTCAGTGCGGCAATCACCACTCCGGGGGACGTCGCCAGCAGTACCCCGGCGGTGCCGGCGCCGGCGGCAAGGAGTTGCCCGGCCGCCAGGGGCCCGGCCACCGAACCCAGGCGGCCGACAGCCACGGCGGCACCGACGCCGGTGGCACGCACCGAGGTGGGATACGAGGGCGGTGCCGAGGCGTACAGCACCAACTGCGCAGCCATCACGAACAAGCCGGCGGCAAAGCCAGCGATGGCCATGGGCACGATGCCCACCGACAATCCGACCCCGGCCAACGCCGCCAGCAACCCGGCATACACCGACAACACCACGTTGACGGCATTGCAGCGGTCCAGCAACACGCCGCCGAGCAGTGAACCCAGAGCGCCGCCGATATTGAAGAGCATCTGCACCATGCCCGCCTGGGGCTTGCTGAAACCCTGTTCCAGCAACAGCGACGGCAGCCAGTTAAGCAGCATATACATCACGGTCAGGGTGAAGAAGTAGCTGAGCCACAAGGCCAGCGTGGTGCGGGCGCGACCCTCGCCGAACAGCGCCTGGCCGGTGGAGGGGCGGGCGCCGTGGGGGGTGTCGAGCTGTTGGCGAAAGGCACTGGACTCAGGCAGCAGCAGGATCATCAACGGTACGGCCAGCAAGGGCGCCAGGCCGCCAATGATAAACGTGGTCTGCCAGTGCTCACTGGAAAACATCGCCACCACCGCGGCCAATGCGCCCCCCAGCGGTACCCCGCAGTACATCACGCTGATGGCCGTGCCACGGTTGCGTTCGCTCACTGCTTCGGCGCACAGCGCGATCAGGTTGGGCAGCGCGGCGCCCAGGCCCAGGCCGGTGAGGAAACGCACCAGCAACAGGCTTGAGTAGCTGTCGACAAACGCGGTGCTCAGGGAGAACAGCCCGAACAGCAGCACGGCGCTGACCAGGATTTTCTTGCGCCCGATCCGGTCGGCAACCCAGCCGCCGAAGAACGCCCCCGGCAGCAGGCCGATGATGCCGACGCTGAACACCCAGCCGAGCATCTTCGGGTCCAGGGCGAAGGTTTGACGCAACCCGGCGGCGGCGGTGCCGGCGGCTTGCAGATCGAACCCTTCGATCAGCGCAACGATAAAGCACAACGCAATAGTCAGCGTCGAACGACGCGATGAACTGTCCATGGCAAACCTCATTGTTGTTTTTTTTGTTGTGGTGGCGAGCTTGAGCGGCTGCTGAGGATTAAGATAACAAATATAACTAAAAAATGAATCGTGGAATAAGATCAGTAAAAAAACAGAATAAAGTCATTAAATTCAATTAATTGAAATACTTGTTTGTTAATTGCTAAAAAATAGATAGCTTTATTAATGTTCGATTATCGGTCATTTACGGTTGACGAGTGCCGTCGGCTGTTTCCATTCTTGGCTCGTGAGGCTGACAGGGCCGAGCGTGTGCCAACCCAATAACAACAACAAAAATGGACATCGAACATGCCAAAACTCCCTATGGAGGACGCCGTTGCAGCGGCGTCCGTCCCCTGTGTGTCGAACACCACTCCACGCCGGCTGCTGGCCTTGCTGGCCTTGAGCGTGCTGCCCGGTTCGCTGTGGGCTGCAGGCTTTATCGACGACAGCCACGGCACCCTGACCTTGCGCAATTACTACCTGGACCGTGACTACAAGGACGACGGTGCGAAGACCGCCGCACGGGAATGGGCCCAGGCGTTCATCCTCAACCTGGAATCGGGTTACACCCCTGGCCCGGTGGGCTTTGGCCTGGATGTACGCGGGTTGATGGGGGTCAAGCTCGACTCTTCGCCGGACCGTAGCGGTACCGAGTTGTTACCGGTGTCGGCCAGCGACAAGCGCGCCGCCGACGAGTACTCGCGCCTGGCCCCAACCGCCAAGCTGCGGTTCGCCCAAACCACGATCAAGGCCGGCGATGTGTCGATCTTCCTGCCGTTTGCCTTTGCCAGTCCGTCGCGGCTGCTGCCGCAAACTTTTCGCGGCACCACGTTGAGCTCCAAGGACATCGATGGCCTGACCCTCAACACGGGCTATATCGACCGCATCAACAAGCGCGACTCCACCGATTACCAGGCCATGACCATCGCCTCGCCCAACCGGCGCTTCAACGCCACTGCCACCACGTCGCACCTGGCTTATGTGGGCGGTGACTATCAGGTCAACAAAGACCTCAGCTTGCGCGCCTATCACTCGCAGATCGCGGACCTCTACCAGCAGGACACCCTGGCGCTGCTGCACAACCTGCCGGTGGGCGACGGCGTACTCACCAGCGACCTGCGCAGTTTTTTCAGCCGTGAGGATGGCAGTGCCAAGGCGGGCAAGGTGGATAACCGCAACCTTTCGGCGCTGTTCGGCTACCGCCTGGGCGGCCATCGCGTCAGCCTTGGCTACATGCACTCAAGCGGGGAGACGGCCACGCCCTATATCTCGGGAACGGAGTTGATGGGCATGAGCGAACTGACCATGAGTTCGGACTTTCTCAACGCCAAGGAGCGCACCTGGCAAGCCATCTACGACTATGACTTCGCGGCAGCGGGGATGCCGGGGCTGAAGACGCGGCTGCGGTATGTGCGTGGCGACAACATCGAACTGGCCGCTTTCAACGCCGAGGATCGCAAGGAGCGCGAGTTCCAGATGGAACTGGGGTATGTGATCCAGAGCGGCCCGCTGAAGAACGTCGGGTTCCTGGCGCGCAAGTCGATCTACCGCAATGACTTCCCGAGCGGCGCGGCCTTTCGCGATGAAAACCAGACCCGTTTCCTGGTGCTCTACACCGTGGCGCTCTGGTAGGCCGATCAGTCCTGGTAGACCTTCTTCAGTAAGCGCAGCAGCTCTTCACGCTCCTGGCCGTCGAGGGCGGCGGTGGCGTCCAGGTCACTTTGTGCGGCGATTTCCTTGAGCTCCTTGAGCAGGGTTTCGCCGGTCTTGCTGAGGAAGATCCCGTAGGAGCGCTTGTCCGGCTTGCAGCGTACCCGCACCGCGAGGGCGCGGCTTTCCAGCTTGTTCAGCAACGGCACCACCTGGGGTGGCTCAATGGCCAGGGCGCGAGCCAGGTCGGCCTGCATCAGCCCGGGGTTCTGCTCGATGATCGCCAGGGCCGAGAATTGCGCCGGGCGCAGGTCGTGGTCCGACAACCGGCCGATCAGGTTCTGGAACAGCTTGAGCTGGGCGCGGCGCATGGCGTAACCGATCAGATCGTCCAGTGCTGAATCCAGCGGCGGCCGTATCTCGTCGTTGTCGGGCAGGGCCTGGCTGGCGGTGGCGATGTTGGAAGGCTTGGCCATTGGCAGTGCAATCCTCAAAAGGTGCAGGTTAAGAATGCTATCTAGTTTGCCGGTGTTGGCTGGCTATGGCTATGCCGGGTTTTCACAGCGCCTGCAACGCGTGGGTTTTAAGCATGAAAAATATTGGTTATTAAGATTAATAGTTAATTGACATAACTATATTTGCGGTTTAATTTCGAATCATCTTCACACCCAGAACAAGAGCGTACCGCTATGAGCAATTACGAAGGCCGTTGGACCACAGTCAAGGTTGAGATCGAAGAAGGCATCGCCTGGGTCATTCTCAATCGTCCGGAAAAACGCAACGCCATGAGCCCGACCCTGAACCGGGAAATGATCGACGTCCTGGAAACCCTCGAGCAGGACCCTGCCGCCGGCGTGCTGGTCCTCACCGGAGCGGGCGAAGCCTGGACGGCGGGCATGGACCTCAAGGAATACTTCCGTGAAGTGGATGCCGGCCCGGAAATCCTCCAGGAAAAAATCCGCCGCGAAGCCTCGCAATGGCAATGGAAGCTGCTGCGCATGTACGCCAAGCCGACCATCGCCATGGTCAATGGCTGGTGCTTCGGCGGTGGCTTCAGCCCGCTGGTGGCGTGCGACCTGGCGATCTGCGCCGACGAAGCGACCTTCGGCCTCTCGGAAATCAACTGGGGCATCCCGCCGGGCAACCTGGTGAGCAAGGCCATGGCCGACACCGTGGGCCATCGTCAATCGCTGTACTACATCATGACCGGCAAGACCTTTGGCGGGCAGAAAGCCGCGCAAATGGGCCTGGTCAACGAAAGCGTGCCCCTGGCTCAACTGCGCGAAGTGACCATCGAACTGGCGCGCAACCTGCTGGAGAAAAACCCGGTGGTGCTGCGTGCCGCCAAGCATGGCTTCAAGCGCTGCCGCGAACTGACCTGGGAGCAGAACGAGGATTACCTCTACGCCAAGCTCGATCAGTCGCGCCTGCTCGACACCGAAGGCGGTCGCGAGCAGGGCATGAAACAGTTCCTCGACGACAAGAGCATCAAGCCTGGCCTGCAGGCGTATAAACGCTGAAGGGCGCGGCCGCCTGGCCGCGCCGTTGTACCCTGTTTGAACGTATTCCCGATAAAGACAATAAAGAGGAATCACCATGCTGGACGTGCCCCTGTTGATCGGCGGCCAGTCGTGCCGCGCCCGTGACGGTCGAACCTTCGAACGTCGCAACCCGGTGAACGGTGAAGTGGTCTCCCGAGTGGCCGCCGCGACCCTGGAAGATGCCGACGCCGCGGTCGCTGCCGCCCACGCCGCGTTCCCCGCCTGGGCGGCGCTGGCGCCCAATGAGCGCCGGACCCGCTTGCTCAACGCTGCCGAGCAATTGCAGGCGCGCAGCAGCGAATTCATCGCCGCCGCCGGCGAGACCGGCGCCATGGACAACTGGTATGGCTTCAATGTGCGCCTGGCGGCCAATATGCTGCGCGAAGCAGCGTCGATGACCACCCAGATCACGGGGGAGGTGATCCCCTCCGATGTCCCCGGCAGTTTCGCCATGGCCTTGCGTCAACCGTGCGGTGTGGTGCTGGGCATCGCGCCGTGGAACGCTCCTGTCATCCTCGCCACGCGCGCCATCGCCATGCCGCTGGCCTGCGGTAATACCGTGGTGCTCAAGGCCTCGGAATTAAGCCCGGCGGTGCACCGCCTGATCGGCCAGGTGTTGCAGGACGCCGGCCTGGGCGATGGCGTGGTCAACGTCATCAGCAATGCTCCGGCGGATGCCGCCGCGATTGTCGAGCGGCTGATCGCCAACCCGGCCGTGCGGCGGGTCAACTTCACCGGCTCGACCCATGTCGGGCGGATTGTCGGCGAACTCTCGGCCCGTCACCTCAAGCCGGCGTTGCTGGAGTTGGGCGGCAAGGCGCCGTTGCTGGTGCTCGACGATGCCGATCTTGACGCCGCTGTGGCGGCGGCGGCCTTTGGCGCCTATTTCAACCAGGGCCAGATTTGCATGTCCACCGAACGCCTGATCGTCGATGCCAGGGTGGCCGATGCGTTCACCGCCAAGCTGGCGGCCAAGGTCGCGACCCTGCGTGCGGGTGACCCCGCTGCGGCGGATTCGGTACTCGGTTCCCTGGTGGACGCCAGCGCCGGCACGCGCATCAAGGCCCTGATCGACGATGCTCTGGCCAAGGGCGCGCGGCTGGTGGTGGGCGGCCAGCTGGAGGGCAGCATCCTGCAGCCGACCCTGATCGATGGTGTCACCGAACAGATGCGCTTGTACCGCGAAGAGTCCTTTGGCCCGGTGGCGGTCCTGCTGCGTGGTGAGGGAGATGAAGCCTTGTTGCGCCTGGCCAACGATTCCGAGTTCGGCCTGTCGGCGGCGATCTTCAGTCGCGACACCGCACGCGCGCTGGCACTGGCGCAGCGGGTCGAGTCGGGTATTTGCCATATCAACGGGCCGACCGTGCATGACGAGGCGCAGATGCCGTTTGGTGGGGTCAAGTCCAGTGGGTACGGCAGCTTTGGTGGCAAGGCGTCCATTGAGCACTTCACGCAATTGCGCTGGGTGACCTTGCAGAACGGGCCACGGCATTACCCGATCTGAGCAGTTGCTGCGACATAACAATAACAAGGCGGCTGTGATCCGCCTTGCTGGAGGACATCCTTGTGAGTTCCGAATTCCGACCGCAACCCCAGCCCGCACCGCGATACCGTGAGGTCTCCATCGGCCACGCACCCGTGGCGGTCACTGAAGAACAGGGCGTGTTGCACATGCGCTCCCTGGAACCCCTGGCCGAGTTGCCGGCGCGCTTGCTCGATCGCCTGGTGCATTGGGCTCGGGTGCGGCCCGAGCAGACGTTTATCGCGGCACGCCAGGCCGGCGGTGATTGGCGCCGTGTCAGCTACCGCGAGATGCTCGACAGCGTACGCGCGATTGCCCAGGGCCTGCTGAGTTACGGGCTGTCGGCGGACAAGCCGTTGGCCTTGCTGTCGGGCAACGACATCGAGCATTTGCAGGTCGCCCTTGGCGCCATGTACGCCGGCATTCCCTATTGCCCGGTATCGCCCGCGTATTCGTTGTTGTCCCAGGATTTCGCCAAGCTGCGGCATGTCTGTGACCTGCTGCAACCCGGGCTGGTGTTCGTCAGCGATGCGGTGGCCTACCAGCGTGCGATCGAGGCCGTATTACCGGCCGAAACCCCGCTGATCTGCGTGCGCGGCCAAGTGCCCGGGCGCAGCCAGATAAGCTTCGCCAGCCTGCTGCACACGCCGGGGGGCGCTGAGGCCGAGCAGGCCTTCAATGCAACCGGTCCCGACAGCATCGCCAAGTTTCTCTTCACCTCGGGCTCGACCAAATTACCCAAGGCCGTGATCACCACCCAGCGCATGCTCTGTGCCAACCAGCAAATGCTGTTGCAGACATTTCCGGTGTTCGGTGAGGAGCCGCCGGTGCTGGTGGACTGGCTGCCGTGGAATCACACCTTTGGCGGCAGCCACAACGTCGGCATCGTGCTCTACAACGGTGGCACCTTTTATCTGGACGACGGCAAGCCCACGGTCCAGGGATTTGCCCAGACCTTGCGCAACCTCAAGGAGGTGTCGCCCACGGCTTACCTGACGGTGCCCAAGGGCTGGGAAGAGCTGGTCAACGCCCTGGAACAGGACGCCGAGTTGCGCGAGCGTTTTTTTGCGCGGATGAAACTGTTCTTCTTCGCCGCCGCCGGCCTGTCCCAAAGCATCTGGGACCGTCTCGACCGCGTGTCCGAACAGCACTGTGGTGAACGCATTCGCATGATGGCCGGGCTGGGCATGACCGAAGCCGCACCGTCCTGCACCTTCACCACCGGGCCGTTGTCCATGGCCGGCTATATCGGCTTGCCCGCGCCGGGCTGCGAGGTGCGCCTGGTGCCGGTGGACGGCAAGTTCGAAGGGCGCTTTCGCGGGCCGCATATCATGCCGGGGTATTGGCGGGCGCCCCAGCAAACCGCCGAGGTGTTCGATGAACAGGGGTTCTACTGTTCAGGAGACGCGATCAAGCTCGCCGACCCTCAGCAGCCGCAACTGGGCCTGATGTTCGATGGGCGGATTGCCGAGGATTTCAAGCTCTCTTCCGGGGTGTTTGTCAGCGTGGGTCCGTTGCGCAATCGCGCGGTGCTCGACGGCTCGCCCTATGTGCAGGACCTGGTGATTGCCGCGCCCGACCGCGAGTGTCTCGGAGCACTGGTGTTCCCCAGGCTCTACGAATGCCGTCGGCTGGCGGGCCTGGACGCCGACGCCAGTGACGCCGAAGTGCTGGGCAGCGCGCCGGTACGCCAGTGGTTCGGCGACTGGTTGCAACGCCTCAATCGCGGGGCCACCGGCAATGCCAGTCGCCTGGAATGGATTGCCCTGCTCGACGAGCCGGCGTCCATCGATCGTGGGGAAATCACCGACAAAGGTTCGATCAACCAGCGCGCCGTGCTGCAATGGCGCGCCGCCAAGGTCGAGGCGTTGTATCGCGGCGAAGACACCACGCTGCTGCGTGCCGAGGCCAGGCCTTGAACGGGCAGTATTCGGCGTTTGCCGATGTGGCGATTTTCGAGGCCGTGCGCACTCCCTGGGTTGACCTGGGTGGGGCACTGTCTCAGGTCTCGCCCATCGACCTGGGGATCAAGGTGGGCCGTGAGGTGCTGGCCCGGGCGGGTATTGAACCGCAAGCAGTGGACAGCGTATTGGCCGGCTCCATGGCCCAGGCCAGCTTCGATGCTTACTTGTTGCCAAGGCATATCGGCTTGTACAGCGGTGTGGCGCAAGCGGTTCCGGCACTGGGGGTGCAGCGCATCTGCGCCACCGGTTTCGAACTGTTGCGCCAGGCTGCCGGGCAACTGCGGGACGGCGTGCAACTGGCCTTATGTGTGGCCAGTGAATCCATGTCGCGCAACCCCATTGCGGCTTACACCCACAGGGGCGGGTTTCGTCTTGGCGGCGAGGTCCAGTTCAAGGATTTTCTGTGGGAAGCCCTGTACGACCCGGCCCCAGGCCTGGACATGATCGCCACGGCCGACAACCTGGCGCGCTGTTATGGCCTGGGCCGCGAGGCGGTGGACCGCTACGCCTGCGCCAGCCACCAGCGAGCGTTGCAGGCGCAGCGTGACGGCGCTTGGGTTGACGAGGTGGTGGCGGTCGATAACCAGGTATTCGAGCTTGAGGGATACCAGCCCAGAGGCATCAGCCTGGCGCGTCGGGCCGGTGCCGTGAGCGAGGACAGCCACCCTCGGCCCACCGACCTTGCGAGCTTGAAACGCTTGCGCGCCGTGCATCCCGGCGGCGTGCAAACCGCCGGCAACAGTTGTGCCGTGGTGGATGGCGCTGCGGCAGCGTTGGTGGGCCGCGCCTCGGCCTGCACGCGTCCGGCACTGGCTCGGTTGCTGGCCAGCGCGGTGGTCGGCGTGGCCCCCGAGTTCATGGGCATCGGCCCGGCGCCGGCGATTCGTCTGCTGCTGCAACGCAGCGAGTTGAATCTGGATGACATCGGCCGCTTCGAGATCAACGAAGCCCAGGCCGCCCAAGTGCTGGCGGTGGCCCATGAACTTGAGCTGGACAGCACCCGCCTCAACGTCCAGGGCGGCTCGCTGGCACTTGGGCATCCACTGGCTGCCACTGGCCTGCGCCTGGTTATGTCCCTGGCCCGACAACTGCGTCAGCACAACCTGCGCTACGGGATTGCCGCGGCGTGTGTGGGCGGCGGGCAGGGCATGGCGCTGCTGATCGAGAACCCTGCTTTTTGCGCATGAGTACGTGATTCTTTTTTAGTCGATGAGGTGTACCGATGTGGAGCTATGAGGCGCCCCTGCGCGATATGCAATTTGTCCTCGAACACTGGTTGCAGGCGCCCGAAAGCTGGCGGCGCAACCCGGCGTTTGAGGCCCTCGACCTGCCGCTGGCATTACAAGTATTCGAGGAGGCGGCACGCTTCAGCCAGGGCGTGCTGGCGCCGTTGAACAGCCATGGCGATCGCCAGGGCTGCCGCTGGCAGGCGGGCCAGGTCAGCACCCCGGACGGCTTCGTCGAGGCCTATCGTGCTTACGTCGAGGGTGGTTGGCCGGCGCTGGCGTGCGCCGAAGAGCAGGGCGGGCAGGGCCTGCCGCAACTGCTCGATGCGGCGCTGCAAGAAATGCTCTACGCCAGCAACCATGCCTGGGCCATGTACACCGGGATCGCCCACGGCGCCTACCTGTGCCTCAAGACTCACGCCGACCCTTGGCTGCAGGCACGCTACTTGCCGGAGATTGTCAGTGGCCAGGCGTTGCCCACCATGTGCCTGACCGAGCCCCAGGCCGGCAGCGATGTCGGCCTGCTGCGTTGTCGCGCTGAACCACGGGCGGATGGCAGCTATCGCTTGAGCGGCAGCAAGCTGTTTATCTCCGGCGGTGAGCATGACCTCACGGCCAATATCCTGCACTTGGTGCTGGCGCGCCTGCCCGGTGCGCCGCCGGGCAGTCGCGGCATTTCACTGTTCCTGGTACCCAAGCGGCTGGACGATGGCCGGGTAAATGGTGTGCATTGCGACGGTATCGAACACAAAATGGGCATCAAAGGCAGCGCCACCTGCTCCCTGGTATTCAACGCCGCCCAAGGCTGGCTGATCGGTGATGCCAACCAGGGCCTGGCGGCGATGTTCGTGATGATGAATTCGGCGCGCCTGCATGTCGGCCTGCAGGGCTTGGGGCATGTCGAGGCAGCTTGGCAAAATGCCCGGCAGTACGCCGCCGAGCGTGTGCAGATGCGTGCACCGTCAAGGCCCGAAGAGGTGGCGGCCCAGGCCGCTGACCCGATCCGTTATCACCCGGCCATGCGCCGCGTGTTGCTGGAGCTGCGCACCACCAGCGAGGGCATGCGCGCCATCGGCTATTGGGCGGCGCACTTGCTGGATCAGGCCGAGCATGGCCAGGACTCGTCGGCCGCCCGATTGGCGCCTTTGCTGACGCCTATCATCAAGGCGTTTTTCACCGAGCAGGGCTTTCGTCAGGCCAGCAATGCGCTGCAGGTACTGGGCGGTTACGGCTATGTCACCGAGTTCGCCATCGAGCAAACCCTGCGGGACAGTCGCATCGCGATGATCTACGAGGGGAGTAACGAGATCCAGGCCAATGATTTGTTGCTGCGCAAAGTGCTGGGGGATGAAGGTCGAGCCTTTGGCCTGCTGCTGGCCGAGTTGCGTGCCGAGGCCGGGCAGGGCTTGCAGTATGTCGAGTGCACAGGGTTCTCCCGCGCATTGGGTAGTCTGTGCGACGCGCTGGCCAGTGTGGTGAGCGCCGTGCGTGAACGCGCGCAGGAAGACAGTGAATACCCCTATCGGGCCGCGCCGGATTTCCTCCAGCTCTGTGGCGTGGCGTTGCTGGCCTTTGCCTGGGCGCGGGCTGCGCGGGTCTCCAGGGCATTGCCCGAAGACGATCCATTGCGTGCCGCCAAGCTGCAAAGCGCCGGGTTCTTTTTCGATTACCTGCCGTCGCGACTGGCGCAACACCTGGGTGCCATAGAGGGGGCGCGCGCCGCGCTGGCGTTCGTCTGACGGGATCGGATGCTTGCGGTACTATGGCAGCCCACGTTTTCTGGAAGTTGCCTGGATGAGTAAGCCCGGTCAATTGGTGCTGGTTGCACTGCGCAAGATGATTGCCAGCGGGGAGCTGGTGGCGGGGGAACGCCTGATGGAAATCCCCACGGCGCAACGCTTTGGTGTGTCGCGCATGCCGGTGCGCATGGCCTTTCGTACCCTTGAGCAGGAAGGGCTGCTGGTGCCGTTTGGCGGGCGCGGCTATCAGGTGCGGTCGGTCAGCCCCGGTGACATTGCCGGCGCCGTCGAGGTGCGCGGTGTGCTGGAAGGCCTGGCTGCGCGGCAAGCCGCAGAGCATGGTCTTTCCGATGCGGCGCGTGCGGCGCTGGAGCGCTGCCTGGTGGAAGGCGACCAGCTGTTCGACAAAGGCTACGTGACCGAAGATGACCTTGAGGTTTACCACGACCTTAACATGCGCTTTCACCAGGTCATTGTGGAGGGCAGCCACAACCCGGCGATCACGGATGCGCTGGCACGCAATGATCACCTGCCATTCGCATCGGTGACCGCGCTGGCGGTGGATCGTGAGGATATGGCTCGTGAATACCGGCGCTTCAACTATGCCCACATGCAGCATCACTCCGTGTTCGATGCCCTGGTCAATCGCCAGGGCGCGCGCGCCGAAGCCATCATGCGCGAACACGCCAATGCGACGTTGCGTTATGCCGAGATCTTCAGCTCAGCCACCGCCGACGCGCGCATGAAGGTGATTTTGCCCGCGTCGTGACACGGTTCAGATGTCGAGCACCAACAGTGGGGTTTTCGAGCGTGAGCAGCAGGGCGTGAACTGGTCGTTCAGCGCCTGTTCCTGCTCGGTGAGGAACAGGTCGCGGTGCTCCGGGATGCCGTCCAGCACACGGGTCAGGCAGGTGCCACAGATCCCTTGTTCGCAGGACACGGCAATCTCGATGCCCTGGCTTTCCAGGACCTGGACCACGGTCTTGTCGGCGGGGATCGTGAAGACCTGGCCGCTGCTGCCGAGCTTCACCGAAAAGCTCCCGTCGAGGCTGTTGTCCACTGGCGCCGCCGAGAAGTACTCGCGATGCAGGCAGTCCTCCTGCCAGCCTTGCGCCCGCGCGCTGTCGAGCACGTGTTGCATGAAACCGCCGGGGCCGCAGACATACAGGTGCACATCGTCTGCGGGCGCAGCCAACACCTCGGCTGTCTTGAGGGCCGTGTGGGGCTGCTCATCGAAATGCAGGAACACTCGCTCGGCAAACGGTGACGCCTTGAGCCGCTGTACAAACGCCGCACGCTCACTGGCGCGGGCACAGTAATGCAGGTCGAAGTCGGCACCTGCATGGGCCAGGCGCTCGGCCATGCACAGGATCGGGGTGATGCCGATGCCGCCGGCGAACAGCAGGCTGCGTCGTGCTTCATGGGTCAGGGGGAAGAGATTGCGTGGTTCGCTGATCGTCAGGTGGGCGCCCTGGTGTACCTGCTCATGCAAGCTGCGCGAGCCGCCGCGAGAAGCCGGGTCGTTGAGTACGCCGATCAGATAGCGATGACGCTCCTCGGGGTGATTGCACAGCGAATACTGGCGCACCCGCCCGTCCGGCAGATGCACGTCAATGTGCGCGCCGGCACTGAAGGCGGGCAGCGGCTGGCCATCGACCCTGGCCAGTTCATAGCTGCAAATGTCCTGGGCTTCGTTATTACGGGATACCACCACCACATCGATCATGTTCGGTCCTCGCAGAGTTGTCGCGCCGTTCAGGCGGTGGTGGTCGTGATCAGTTGTGGTTCGAGGGTGCGTTCCTTGGCAATCAGTCGTTCCAGGATCTTGCGCGACTGCACGCCGCCGGCATCGATATTCAACTTGAGCAAGTTGCGTTGCGGGTGGGCCAGCAGGTTCTGCTGCTGACGTTCGAGCATCTCCAGGTCTTCGCTGAAAATCTTCCCCTGGCCTTCGCGGATGCTGGCGGTCAGCGTCTCATCGTGAGGATTGAAGTTGCGCGCCATGCCCCAGAAATACCAGATCGACGTCTCGGTCTGCGGGGTGATGAAGTCGACCACAATGCTTGCCGCCTTGTGTTCGGGCGCTGCGTGGTAGCCACCCTTGCCGGCGTGGGCCACGCCTACCTCGATCAGTACATGGCTGGGCGGGGTGAAGCGACAGATCTGCCAGCGGTCCACCGGCACATCGTCGGCGAGGTTGTTGCCGCGCAGGGCCATGCGCCAGAACGGCGGAGCCATGATGTTTTCCATGTGCCGGGCGGTGATGACTTGGTCGCCTTCAACCGTGGTGACGGGAGGGGCTTCATCGATTTCCTTTTGGCCGATGCTGGAAGCGTGGACGTAGGTTTCGTGGGTCAGGTCCATCAGGTTATCGATCATCAAGCGGTAATCGCACTGGATATCAAACAGCCCGCCGCCGTACGCCCACTGGTCACTCACTGCCCACTCCAGGTGATGAATCAGCGCCGGGTCGGCAAGCGCCTGATCGCCGGGCCATACCCAGATAAAGCCATAGCGTTCAACTGCGGCAAAGGTCTTGTTGCACGGAAAGCCACGCACCCGCTGCCCGGGCATTTCGACGGTCTTACCGTCGGCCCCCATGACCAGGCCGTGATAGCCGCAAACCAGGTTGCCATTTTCGACATAACCCAGTGAAAGCGGTGCGCCGCGATGGGGGCAAAAGTCCTCGATGGCTACGACGCTGCCTCGCGAGCCACGATAAAACACCATTTTTTCACCGCAGATCTGCCGACCCAAGGGTTTTTGGGCGATTTCATCGGGTGTGCAGGCGACGTACCAAGTGTTTTTGGGGTACATGGCAACTCTCTGGTTGGTTAATTATTTTTGTTTAATGGATCCATTAAATTTCCGGAGCTGCTGTGAGTCAATGGATAAATCATTTGTTTTGAGGTTGTTTTGGGCGATTATCGATCAACACGATTTTACTGGATCCATTGAGCGGTAAGGGCTTGGTGCGCTGATCGCAGAAAAAAAGGCCTGCCAAAAAATACCCTGTGTAGATCATCAGGCGTAACCAGGGCCTTCAACGGACATCCGCTACTTTTTTGCGCAGAAATGGAAAGTTGCTGAGTCATTTAGTAGCAAATCGCTTAACCCTCTTTGCGCAATGTTCCACATCCGAACGGAAGACTTCATTTAAATCAATGAGTAATGTTCTGCGCGAGCTGTTGGCGCGCGTTATGCATTACTGTATTCGTGGATAATTGGATACAAAAATACAAAGAGGCCGCCAATGCAATTTGCCCCCGCTTACGTTGACCGCCAGCCCCTCACTGCCGAGGAGGAGGCCTACAACTTCCTCCTCGACGCCATCTGCGGCGGTCGTTTCCGCAAGGGCGATCGCCTGATCGCCGAGGATATCGCCGGCGAGATCGGCATGAGCCGCATGCCGGTGCGTGAGGCATTCCGCCGCCTGGATGCCCAGGGCCTGGTGACGCTGCGGCCAAATCGCGGTGCCATCGTCAGCGGTCTGGATATTGATGAACTGCATGAGGTGTTCGAGATGCGCAGCGCACTGGAAGGCCTGGCCGTGCGCGTCGCGGTCAGCCGTATCGGTGAGCGCCAGATGGCGGCTTTGGAGCGGCTGCTGGATGAAATGGATGACTACCGCGACGAGAGTGCCGCGTGGGTTCGTCGCCACCGTGCCTTTCACGAGTACCTGTGCGGGCTCAGCGGCCGGCCACGCTTGCTGAAGCAGATTTCGGCGTTGTATTCGCTGGTGGAAGCGCCTATGCGCTTGTGGCTGCATCACAGCGAAAAACCCCTCAGCGCGCGCCAGGAACACGCAGTAATCCTCGACGCGATTCGCGCCGGTGACGCCGCCGGTGCCGAAGCTGTGGTACGCGAACACATCGAAAGCACCGTGCCGCTGCTGATTCAATTTCTGCAATTGGAAAAATAAAAGAGGCGGGTTCCAACCCGTCCTTGTTTAGACGTTGATTCCTGCCCCGTTATTTAACGAAGTGGAGTGTCTGGTCATGCATAAACAACACCGCGCCTTGCTGGTGGCTGTAACCCTGGGTCTCTGTACACAATGGGCCAGCGCCACAGTCCAGGTGCCTGAGCGCCTGAAGAGCGTCGACAAACTCACCTATTGCTCGGGGATGGATTCACCGCCCTTGGTGTCCTTCGACGAATCCCAGAAACCGCGTGGGCTCACCGTCGACCTGGGGCTGGAAATCGCCAAGCGCCTGGGCAATAAAACCGTGCAATGGCGGGTCATTCCGTTTTCCGGCCTGGTGCCGGCGCTGCTTGCCCAGCAGTGCGACATGATCGTCGACCAGTTGTTCGACAAACCCGAGCGCCGCCAGGTGATCGACATAGTCAACTACATGTACTCCAGCCAGGCGGTGGTGGTGCCCAAGGGCAACCCCAAAGGCATCAAGACCCTGGATGACCTGTCTGCGCACAAGGTGGCGGTGCTCAACGGCTCTACCATCAAGACCTTGCTCGACACCCAGAACGAGAGCCTTGCCAAGGCCGGCAAGCCACCGATGAAACTGGTGGTCTACAACACCGACACCGATGCGTTCCAGGCGCTGCGCATCAGCCAGGTCGACGCCTACGGCACCACCGTTGAAACCGCCGGTTACTACGCGGCGATGGCCCCGGAGCTTTTTCAGGAAGGGGTGCCTGCGTTCAGCCGCATCCTCACCGGCCTGGGCATGCGCAAGGACGACCCGCAACTGACCGCCGCCGTGCAGCAGATCATCAGCGACATGCGCAGCGACGGCAGCTATGTGCAATTGCTCAACAAATGGCATGTCAGCAGCGACACACTCGACTGAGGTTCTACCACGATGAATTTCAATTGGGATGTGTTCTGGCAATACCTGTTGCAGCCCAGTGGGGTCTACCTCACCGGGCTGTGGCTGACTTGCCTGATCAGCGTGCTGGCGATGCTGCTCGGCTGTGCGCTGGGCCTGGCGGCGGCGCTGTTGCGCCTGTCGAAGAACCCGCTGCTGCACCTGCCGGTACGCCTTTATGTGTGGCTGATGCGCGGCACGCCGCTGCTGGTGCAGATCGTGTTTTTGTACACCGCACTGGCAGCGGGCGGGATCTTCCGCTTCGAGGACATCGAGCTGTTCGGGTTGATCGTCCCCGGCAATATCCAGGCGGCGATCATCGCCCTGGGCCTGAATGAAGGCGCGTACATGGCCGAAATCATCCGCGCCGGTATCGGCGCGGTGGACAAGGGCCAGTACGAAGCCGGGCGTTCCCTGGGTATGGGGTTCGGCAAGCTGATGCGGCGCATCGTGCTGCCCCAGGCGTTTCGGGTGATCGTGCCGCCGCTGGGCAATGAGTTCAATGTGATGCTCAAGAACACCACGCTGGTGAGCGTGATCGGCGTGCAGGAGTTGTTGCTCAGCACGCAGATGGTGACCTCGGCGACGTTTCGCGTATTCGAGTTGTACCTGGTCGTCGCGATTTACTTCCTGACGTTGACCACGCTGTGGGGCTTTTTCCAACGCTGGCTCGAAAACCGTTTTGGCCAGTCCGATCGACCTTCGGCGCCACCTCCGGCCGCCAGCCGCATGTTCGGTCGCAGCACCCTGAAACTGCTGAGGGGACGTTAACCATGGCGCACCAAAGTGAAGAGCTGATCATTGACGCACAGGATATCCAGAAGTCGTTCGGCGAGTTGCAGATCCTCAAGGGCATCTCCCTGCAAGTGCGGCGCGGCGAAGTGGTAGTGCTGATCGGCGCCTCCGGCTCCGGCAAGACCACCTTTATCCGCTGCATCAACCTGCTGGAAGACATCCAGGGCGGGCGCATTCGCGTCAACGGCCGCGCCATGGGCTATCGCGAACGCGCCGATGGCAGTCTGGTGCGCGATTCGGAGCGCAACATCGCCCGTCAGCGCCGCGACATCGGCATGGTGTTCCAGCGCTTCAACCTGTTCCCGCACATGACCGCATTGGAAAACATCATCGAAGCGCCGATCCAGGTGCTCGGCGTACCGCGTGCCCAGGCGTTGGAACAGGCCCGGGGCTTGCTGGCGCGGGTGGGCCTGGCGGACAAGGCCAGCCACTATCCGTCGATGCTCTCCGGCGGCCAGCAGCAACGGGTCGCCATTGCTCGTGCACTGGCGATGAAACCCCAGGCGATGTTGTTTGACGAGCCCACCAGCGCCCTCGACCCGGAAACCGTCGGCGAAGTGCTGCAGGTGATGAAGGAGCTGGCCGAGGAGGGCATGACCATGGTGGTGGTCACCCACGAAATGGGCTTTGCCCGTGAAGTGGCCGACCGCGTGGTGGTGCTCGACCAGGGCGAACTCATTGAGCAGGGGCCTCCGGAACAGATCTTCAGCCACCCCAGCCATCCGCGTACTCGGGCGTTTCTCAGTCGTGTGTTATGACCTTTTTTTGAAGAGCCTTTGCCATGTTGAAATTCTCCGCTCACGAATACCCCTACTCATCGCAACGCCAGAGCGTGTTCGCGCGTCGGGGCATGGTCGCCGCCTCGCAACCGCTGGCATCTCAGGCCGGCATCGAAATCATGCAGAAGGGCGGTAACGCCATTGATGCCGCCATCGCCACCGCCGCCGCGCTGACGGTGGTAGAGCCCACCGGTTGTGGCCTGGGCGGCGATGCCTTTGCGCTGGTGTGGTGCAAGGGGCAGTTGCATGGCCTTAACGGTAACGGCCATGCGCCGGCCGCCTTGAGTATCGAGGCGGTCAAGGCGGCGGGGCATCAACAGATGCCGCTGTACGGCTGGACCTCGGTCACGGTGCCCGGTTGCCCGTCGGCGTGGTCCGAGTTGTCGAAACGCTTCGGTAAATTGCCGTTTGCCGATTTGCTGCAGCCGGCCATCAGCCTGGCGCGCGACGGTTACCCGCTATCGCCGGTGGTTGCCCATCAATGGCAGATCTCCTTGAACGAATTTAGCCCGCACCGTGATGACGTGCTGCAAGCCTGGTTTGACACCTTCCTGATCGACGGGCGCGCGCCCCAGGCAGGCGAGATTTTCCGCAACCTGGCCCAGGCCCGTACCCTGGAAGAACTCGCCGCCACCGGCTGCGAAAGCCTGTATCGCGGCGCTCTGGCCGAGCGCCTGGATGCGCATTCGCGCGCCAGCGGCGGCTACCTGCGCGCCAGCGACCTTCAGGATTACCGCGCGCAGTGGGTGGAGCCGATCCACATCAATTACCGGGGCGTGGATGTTTGGGAAATCCCGCCGAGCGGCCAGGGCCTGGTTGCACTGATGGCGCTGAAGATCCTTGAAGGCTTCAACTTCGATCACCGCGACAGCCAGCAGACCTGGCATCGCCAACTCGAAGCCATGAAGCTGGCCTACAGCGACGGCCTGCATCACATCACCGACCCTGAGCACATGCGCGTGGCAGTGGCCGACCTGCTCAGCGACGACTACAGCACCCGTCGCCGTGGCCAGATCGGCGAGCAGGCCCAGCCACCCAAGCCTGGCGACCCTCACGCCAGCGGCACGGTGTACCTGGCGACCGCCGACGCCGAAGGCAATATGGTTTCGTTCATCCAGAGCAACTACCACGGCTTCGGCTCCGGCGTGGTGCTGCCCGACAGTGGCATCGCCCTGCAGAATCGCGGGCAGGAATTCAGCCTCGATGAGTCCCATGCCAATTGCCTGGCACCCGGCAAGAAAACCTTCCACACCATCATCCCGGGTTTTCTCAGTAAGGACGGCGAGGCCCTTGGCCCGTTCGGCGTGATGGGCGGCTACATGCAGCCCCAGGGCCATGTGCAGATGGTGATGAACCTGGTGGACTTCGGCCTCAACCCCCAGGCGGCCCTCGACGCACCGCGCTGGCAATGGCTGGGCGACATGAAGGTCGGCATCGAACACGGTGCGTCCCGCGACCTGGTCAATGCGCTGGCGCGGCGTGGGCACAAGGTGCAGACCGACAGCGACCTGACCGACTACGGGCGTGGGCAGATCATCCTGCGTGACCCGGCCACTGGCGTGTTGTGCGGGGGCACTGAGCCAAGGGCAGACTCACATATCGCGGTTTGGTGAGCGGCTACACAAGCGCTGAGCCAGACGGCTAATAATGACGAGGTGATGAGTTGTTTAATCTTCGCGACGGCGAGTGGGCGTCGCCGTCGCAAGCCTCAATCTGCACTTTTACTCATCAAATACGACGAGGCTCCCCCTGCGTAATTTCGCGTATCAGGCTCAGGTAACGAAGCGCGCCCAGTCCCAGGGGGCGGTTTTTTACCCAGATGATATCGACCCATAACCGCATCTGACTCGGCATGTAGTCAAACACCACCTCCGTCAATGCGCCTGACGTGATGAGAGGGTGTACCAGCGATTTTGGAAGATAAGCCCAACCCAATCCTTGCTGCACCAGGTCCAGCGTGGCCAGATAATTGTCGCTGTGCCAAATCCGCCGCGACAGCACAACACGCGGGTCAGAGTCTGCAGGCCCTCCTGTGGCGACGATGATCTGCCGAACGTTGACCAGTTGCTCCTCGCTCAAGGGGCTTTTCTTGCCGGCGGCCGCAGGGTGATCTGGAGCAGCAACCGCTACTAACAATTGGCTCCCCGCTTCAAGAAATGTTTCTCGCTCATCAAGCCCTGGTCGTTCAAATCCAAGTGCCAACTGCACACGCCCTTCATGGAGCATGCGCATTGCCTCCGGATGGGACGCGGAGCGGATCTCGATTTCCAGTGTGGGAAACTCCCTGGCGATAATCGACAGCGGACGATTCCATACGCCTGTTTGCAACTCCGGCGCCATCGCAAAGACCAGTCGCTCCTCCAACCCCTGATGCAACTGGAGGGCATGCGCATCCAGCAGGTTTATCTGGCTTGCGACCTGTCGTGCCTGTGGCTCAAGTGCCTTGGCGGCGGCCGTAGGAATGGCTTTGCGAGTTGATCGGTCAAAAAGCAACAAATCCAACTCTGCTTCAAGCTGCGACACCGCCATGTTAACGGCCGAGGGTACCCGGCCTAATTTTCGCGCCGCCGCCGAAAAGGATCCGCTGTCGATGACCGAGAGGAAAATTTTAAGTGACTCACTGGTAAACGCCATAGGAGTTGTCAGATTTTCTGATGATGATTGTCTTTATGTATCAGATTTATTCGCCTAGTTTCTACTCTCTTTCACATTAAATACGTGGGGCACGCCATGTTGGATATGCAATTGAGAGGGCATGTTGCACTCGTCAGTGGTGCCGGGAGTAAATCCGGCATCGGCATGGCTATTGCTCACAGGCTAGGTGCATCCGGGGCGAAGTTGATCATCACTGCCAGCAGCAACCGCATTGTGGATCGGGTTAAAGAGCTGCGCCTTGAAGGGTTTGAAGTTGAAGGCAGGCCCACTGATCTTACCGATGAAAGTCAGGTGCGAGACTTCAGCCTCTGGGCAGAGTCAGTCTGGGGGCAGGTCGATATTCTGGTGAACAATGCCGGTATGTCCATGCACGGCAGCCCTGAGATTTTCTCGGAATTGGCGTCGATGGAATTGCTTGACTGGAACCTTTCACTGGCCCGAAACCTGACCACTGCCTTTCTGCTGACCCGAGCCGTGTTGCCCGGTATGAAGGCGAGAAGTTACGGGCGCATTGTCAATATCAGTTCCACCACGGGCACCCGCGGGAGCAATCCGGGGGAAGCCGCGTATAGCGCCGCCAAGGCCGCGATGGTGGGCATGAACATGGGGCTTGCGCTTGAAGTCGCCAAGCAGGGGATTACCGTCAACAGTGTGGCCCCCGGCTGGATCACCACGGGCTCAACCACCCCCGTTGAGGCCGAGGCAGGGCGCTTCACTCCGATAGGGCGCGCAGGCAGCCCCCGCGAAGTGGCGGCGGCGGTTGCATTTCTGGCATCGCCTGACGCCAGTTACATCACAGGGGAAGTCCTCGTGGTGGATGGCGGGAACTGTCTGGTCGAGAACAAAGCCCCTCACGGCGATTATTAAGTTTGAATACGCTCCAGCGCGCTCAATCCACGATAGTGGGCGGGGGGCTATAACCGAGATTTATAAAAGCGCGATGTATCAAGGAGCAGTTGAGTTCTTTGAGCCGTATCCGGCTGTCATTGAGCAATGAATTTTTAATTAATTTGATAATTAATATGGGGTATTGATCATGTCGAAAAGTGGAATTAGTGAATCAGCGATTGCTGCTTTTACCGTCTCCGAGCGTGCCCGGTTTATAGAAAACAACCCAATTTCACTGGCGCTGGCCAAACGCGCCAAGGCGAATCTGTTCAAAGGTGTTCCCATGCACTGGATGAGCGATTGGTCGATGCCTTCGCCGCTTTTCGTCCAGCGTGCCAAAGGGGCGCGCTTTACCGATGTTGACGGTCATGAGTACATAGATTTTTGTCTGGGCGACACTGGCACGATGTTTGGCCATTCACCTGATCCTGTCGCTCGCGCCATAGCCGAGCAGGCCAATAATGGCTTGACCACGATGCTGCCTGGCGAAGACGCGGTGGTCTGCGGCGAGTTGCTGGCTGAGCGATTCGGGCTGCCTTACTGGCAGGTGACCGCCACTGCGACGGACGCCAACCGGTATGTGGTGCGCTGGGCGCGCGCGATTACCAAACGCAACGTCTTGCTGGTGTTCGACGGCTGCTATCACGGTACCGTGGATGACGTCATGGTGCGCTACCGCGACGGTAAAACAGTGCCCCGTGCAGGTCTTGTGGGCCAGGCCTACGACTTGAGCCAGTACAGTCGATCCATTCCCTTCAACGATGTCGACGCACTGGAGGCTGCTTTAGCCCAGGGCGATGTGTGCGCGCTGATGTGCGAGCCGGCGATGACGAACATAGGCATGGTGCTGCCCGATCCGGGGTTCATGCAGAAGTGCCGAGAGTTGACCCTCAAATACGGCAGCCTTTTGGTCATTGATGAGACCCACACTATTTCCACTGGCCTCGGTGGATGCACTCGCCAATGGGAGTTGAAGCCCGACTTTTTCGTGGTGGGTAAACCCATCGCGGGAGGCATACCTTGCGCGGTGTTTGGCGTGACCGAGCAGGTTGCCGTGGCCATGCGCGATGTGCAGAAAACTGTCAGTGAAGAGAGTAGCGGGCATGGCCACAGCGGTATGGGAACCACGCTGTCCGCCAACTCGCTGGCGATGCGTTGCATGCGAGTCAGCCTCGAAGAGGTCATGACAGAGTCCGCCTACCAACATATGTTGCCTCTTGCCTCGGGACTGGCTCAGGGACTTCGGTACTTGTTCAAGCAGCACCAACTTAACTGGTCGGTCACAGAATTGGGTGCCCGTTGTGAGTTTCAATTCTGTGCCACCTCGCCCAGGACCGGTGCGCAAGCCGAGGCGGCTTTTCATGACAGCCTTCAAATGGCGCTGCACCTGTACTTGATCAATCGCGGCATCCTGATCACGCCTTTTCACAACATGACCCTGTGCTGTCCGCAAACAAGCCATGCGGATGTCGACAGGCTCATCGACGCGCTGGATAACGCGCTGACGGCGTTGCTTGCTCTCCCTGGCGCGCGGGTTGTCGCTTCATAACGGCACGTCTGAAAACGCCATTGTTCTTAAATACTGCCAGTCGCTTGAATGAGCGCTAAGAGGTTTGACATGCAATTTGCGGATAAAAAAGAGGCCTTGGATTATCTGGCCGCCCACCCTGAAGTCCTGAGCATCGAGTTGTTCCTTATCGACGCGAACGGTGTCCCGCGAGGCAAACTGCTGCATCGCGACGAACTGCTGGCGATCTACGAAACTGGTCGGCCACTGCCAAGCTCCATTCTCGCCTTGACCGTGCAGGGTGAAGACGTAGAAGACACAGGCTTGGTCTGGGATGTTGCTGATGCCGATTGCTGGACATACCCCTTGGCGGGAAGCCTGACCTTGCAACCCTGGCGCACCAACCCCACCGGTCAAGTGCAGGTGAGCATGCACCCGACCCAAGGTATTCCCGCCGCACCGGCGGACCCGCGCCACGTACTGGTGAACACCATCGAGCGTCTGAAAGCCGATGGATTTCATCCGGTCATGGCCGTTGAGTTGGAGTTTTACCTGCTGGACCGACAACGCGACGTCAACGGTCGGCCGCAGCCGGCGTTGCAGACCAATGGCGTACGCCCTGTTGCGCCACAGGTCTATGGCGTATACGAGCTGGAGCAGCTTCAACCGTTTCTTGATGACCTCTACGCGGCGTGCGCACTGCAGGGGTTGCCGGTACGTACGGCGATATCCGAGTACGCGCCAGGCCAGGTTGAGTTGACGCTGGAGCATCGGTTCGACGCACTCCAGGCCATTGATGAAGGCGTGCGTTACAAACGCCTGGTCAAGGGTGTGGCTAACAAACACGGGCTGCAAGCGTGCTTCATGGCCAAGCCATTCAGCGATCAGACCGGCAGCGGTATGCACCTGCACGTCAGCCTTGCCGACGATCACGGGAATAACTTGTATGCGAGCGAAGACCCACAGGGTACGCCACTGTTGCGGTACTCCATCGGCGGGATGATGGAGACCTTGTTTGACTCTCTGGCGATATTTTGCCCCCACGCCAATTCATATCGACGCTTCCAAACCGGTAGTTACGCGCCGCTGGCTAAAAGTTGGGGCGTCAACAACCGTACTGTGTCTTTCCGCGTGCCCGGCGGCCCTGCAATCAGTCGGCATATCGAACACCGCATTTGCGGTGCCGATGCCAACCCCTATCTTGCCGCTGCCGCGTTACTTGCGGGCATTCACTACGGCATCACGCATGAAAGCGATCCCGGCGCGGCGATTGTGGGGAATGGCTATGAACAGGCGACCGATTTTCTACCCACCGACTGGCTGACAGCGTTGCAGGCACTGCAACGTTCAACCTGGGCACGAGAGGCGCTGGGCGCTGAGTTCCTGAAGGTGTTCATGGCGATCAAGTGGCGCGAGTTCCGTCAATTCAATGCTGAAGTCGGAGAACAGGACTGGCGCTGGTACCTCACTCACGCATAAAGGTTGGCCCGTCAGCGCGTCTTAAAATGGACTGCTGGAGAGTAGCTGACAACTAAGATGCGTACAGCACATCCTGCGCATTTCACAGTGACTCATCATTATGAGCCGCAGGTCGTATGCCCGCGGCTCGGATCGTAATCACGCATACGATAGGGTTGAGAAAAGTCTACGGGAGCGGGGGCAGTCCAATCCACTGGAAGTGAATGGACTCCATGGTTTATGGAAAGGCAGAAATGATCAGCCGCATAGCCTTCCAGACGAACCCTAAAGACTCTCAGGATCCCCAAAAAACATCTGAATCCGCGACCGCAACCACCGCTCCCCCGGATCATTATCCTGCGACCCACGCCACGCCATGTGCAATTCAAACGAGCGCACCGGCAGTGGCGGGTCTTCCGCCCGCAATCCACCTGCAGACGTCAGCGCCTCAGCCGCATAATCCGGCACGGTGGCCAGAATATCCGTGCCCGCCAGTAACGTGCCCAGCCCGTTGAATTGCGGTACGGCCAAGACCACGTGGCGTTTGCGGTCGAGCTTCTCCAGCTCTTCATCGATAAACCCACTCAAGTCGCCGGCGAATGACACCAGCGCGTGGGGGCGTGAGCAGAAGTCGTCCAGGCTCAGCGAGCCGGGCACGCTGTCGGCGCGCAGCAGTTTCGGTAGGCTGCGGCGCAACACCTTGCGCTTGGCGTTGGCCGGCAGGTCGGCGGTGTAGCTGACGCCGATGGAGATTTCACCGGAGGCCAGCAGGCCCGGCATCAGGATGTAGTTGACGCGGCGCACCACCAGCACAATGCCTGGGGCTTCGGCGCGCAGGCGTTTGAGCAGTTGGGGCAGCAGGGCGAATTCCACGTCGTCGGACAGGCCGATACGGAACACGGCCGTGCTGGTGGCCGGGTCGAATTCGGCGGCGCGGCTGACGGCGGTGGAAATCGAGTCCAGGGCCGGAGAGAGCAGGGCGAAGATCTCCACGGCGCGTGCCGAGGGCTCCATGCTGCGGCCGGTGCGCACAAACAGCGGGTCATCGAACAGACCACGCAGGCGCGACAGGGCCGCGCTGATGGCCGGCTGGCCGAGAAACAGCTTCTCGGCGGCGCGGGTCACGCTGCGCTCATGCATCAAGGTTTCGAATACGATCAAGAGGTTCAGGTCGACACGACGCAGGTCGTTACGGTTCATCTTGTGTCCTGGAAGAGTCAGCGTGCTTGACGAGAGCGGTCATATGAGAGCCCTAAGGTTCCATTTAGAAGCATGACCGGCATGAATCTTACGGGCAAAGGCTGGTACTCTGCACCGGCTAATTGAGTTTTCCTACGGCCCAATTGAGTTTTTCTACACGCGCTGAGGTCAATTGCTCAGTTGCGGAATCAATGACAGGCATGTCGACTATTAACGGCGACCGGTGGTCTTACCCGGAAAGCCCAGATAGAGTTCATGGCATTAGAGGTTACTTTGACGAGGTTTGCGATGTCCCGCACGATCCGTTTTCACAAGTTTGGTCCGGCCGAGGTGCTCAAGTGCGAAGAGCATGTAGCCGCGCAGCCCGCACCGGGCGAAGTGCAGGTGCGTGTCGACGCGATTGGCATCAGCTGGTATGACATTTTGTGGCGCCAGAACCTGGCGTCTTCCCATGCACGTCTGCCGTCCGGCCTTGGCCATGAGATGGCCGGGGTAGTGGTCGCCCTTGGCGACGGCGTGGATGACTTGGCAGTGGGCGATAAAGTGGCCAGTTTTCCGGCCGAGAGCCCCAACGATTACCCGGTGTATGGCGAACAGATCGTCCTGCCCCGTTCGGCCTTGACCCGCTACCCGGATGTCTTGAGCCCCATTGAAGCCAGCGTGCACTACACGCCGCTGCTGATTGCCTACTTTGCCTACGTGGACCTGGCACGGGTCAAGCCTGGGCAATTTGCCTTGGTCACCGACGCCAGCCACTGCGCCGGCCCCTCGTTTGTACAACTGGGCAAGGCCCTGGGTGTGCGGGTGATTGCTGCGACCAAGGACAGTGCCGAGCGTGAGTACCTGCTGTCCCTCGGGGCGGAAAAGGTGATTGTCACCGAAGAGCAGGACCTGCTTATGCAGATCAACAAGTTCACCGACAACCGCGGCGTAGATGTGGTGTTCGATGGCTTGGGTGGCCCGCAGATGTCGTTGCTCGGCGATGTGCTGGCGCCGCGTGGCAGCCTGGTACTTTACGGCCTGCAAGGTGGCAACCAGACGCCATTCCCGGCCTGCGCGGCGTTCCAGAAGAACATTCAGTTCTTTGTGCACTGCATCGGCAACTTCACCGGTAAGCCGGAGCTGGGCATCATTCAGGATCAGGTGGCGTTGCAGCGTGCCTTGCGTGATATCAACCAGCTGACGGCCGATCGCGTGCTGGTGCCGCTGAAAACGACGGTGTTTCCGTTCAACCAGTTCGTGGAAGCGCACCGTTACATGGACGAATGCCCGTGCCGCGAGCGCGTTGCATTGCAGGTTGAAGCTGTTTGATATGTAGGAATATTCGCAAAGGAGTGTTCCAAACCCTTGGCGCATGGGGCAAATGCGCCATTTGACAGGGCTTAACCTGCGCGTTGCCCGACGCGATAACGGGCCGCTCGGTCCTGTAAACGATACCTTTCTCCCCGGCGCCGCCCTGAAACTCAGTGCGGCGTTGTTGTGTCTGCGTTATCCGCCTTTCGCCGGATGATCATCTGAACTGGTTTTTCAACAAGTTCTGTATCTGTTAATCATAATTCCAGCCCTGATAATTGAGTCTTCACTTTGAACTCAAGGACTGAGTAATGAATGATTTTTTGATGCTGCTGCAAGTACTTTCTGCAACTAATAGTGCAGCCTCTGCCCCAGCCCGAGGACGCGGGTATTTTCAGGGCAGCTTTCAAACAGCGCGCAAGCGAGGATCAACATTTGGCAAATTATATTTGTCAGGCAAATCTTTTAATTCCGGGTTAAAGCGCTGTAGGAAGCTGTCGGAATCTTCCTAGGGTTGTCGCGAAAGGCGCCACACCCCTCGGCGTAGAGGCATTAGCCCGTCGGAACACTCCACGGACGGCCGGGTGCGCCGCTTATGTCGATTTGTTGCAGGGTGCTAGTGTTCGTGCTTCGCGAGCACGGCAGGCGGGCAACATTCTTACAGATGCAATAGATCGAGCAACTACGCTCGGTAGTTGTTTGAAACTGATATTTCAACTCAGGTAGTAGAACTATGAGCGCTATTCACGAACAGGCGATGAATTATGTTTACCAACAAGTTCAGCAACGGTTGATTGGGTATTTCACGCGCGCGGAACGCACCGCACTTCAATTGTTGATCCAGCGTATTGTCGTGGCGGCGGGTGGCATGGAACAGATAGGCGATTACAAGGTGCTGGTGGCCCACGGCGGCGGGGAAGTCAGCACTTATACCCTGGCGCTGTTGCGTGCCGCCCAATTAAGCATCGCCGGGCGAGCGCCCAGGACGTTCCAGTTGCGGGTCGCTACGCTGCGCCACGTGGGCATGACTCAGGAAACCCTTGACACCATCCATCGTGGTTACAGCCGATTGTTTTTCCACGACGACGACCGGGTTGAGCTGCTGATGGTGGAAAATGAACAGGTGCTGCCCTTTAACTACCAGCGCCCGGTATCGACGCCAGGGCGTGAATCCAGCCAGCGCCAGCGGGTGATGATCGGGCACCTGACCGCCGGCGATGTGCGCGCAACGCTGTGCAATGACACCTACCTGGCATTGGGTGATTTCTACCAGCGTGTGACTGCCTGGGATGGCGGGGTGCATGCGTTGGTCAGCGGCGATTCCGCGCGCAAGCAGGGGCAGTTGCTCGCCTGGTTGAAAAAATCCGCGCAGGCCAAGGAAGACAAGGCGCCCACGGGCAAGCCTGCATCGCTCACCGGGTTGTTCCGCCGTATGGACGAATGGAGCGACGATTTCTACCGGGATCTGTTTGGCGAGCACTATGTGCCAAAGGCCGACGCCAGCGCCGGTGGGCACCGCCACTTGGCGTATATCGGCGTTGCCGACCTGCTCGAGGGCACCGACCGTGGCTGTGCGCCTGTACTCAGCGAGTTCATGGCCTATACGCCGGACCCGCTGGGCTTTCATTTCAGTCACCCAACCTTCGCCAATCCATTGTTGATGGCACACCTGCGCGGCCTGCAGGCCGAATGCCTGCGCGAGTTGGATTACCAGGAAGGGGTGGAAGGTTTCTTGCGGCAGGCGGCGGAGTACCTGCGTCGCCGGCAGATTCCCGATGCGCTGATAGCCCAGGCCGTCAGCCGCGAAGGGCGTGCCTTGTCGAGCAACCTTGCCGAGCAGTTCTTTGGTCTGGATGAAGGCCAATTGATCTGCCTGTTGTTTTCACCGTTCATTCATCACGGTGAACGCCTGGAAGGTTACCTGCGCCAGTGCCACCCCGGCATGCTGGTGGCTCTGCCTGAACTGCACAAGGTGCTGCAGGGCAAGCCGGCCGCCGAGATGTTGCAACAATGGGTCGCCGACACCAGCGGGGTGCCGCTGCCGTTGCTCCAGCACCTGTACCGCAAACGGCCGATGACGCTCGTGCCCGGCGGCCGTGCCGATTACGGGCGTCACGAGCAGTCTATGGCCGACGGCGACCTGGCCTTCCAGCTGTCCGGGCGATGACGCTGCGTGGTGAGCGGCAGGCGGATTTCGCCTATCAGGCGGTCTACCGCTACATGATTAACCTGATCAACGAGGTCAGTACCGATACGCGGGTGAAACTGCCTTCTTTGCGCCAGCTATCCCAGCGCCTGAATGTATCGATCTCCACCATCCAGTACGCCTACTCACTGTTGGAAAAAGAAGGCCGGGTGTATTCGGTGGCCAAGTCCGGCTATTACGCCTGGCCACTCTCCGGCAGCCCTTCGACGGTGCCCAGCGGGGATCTGCTCGAGCGCCTTTACGTCGCCGCCCGCCGCCCTGGCATGGTGGTGCTCAGCGCCGATGAGCCCGCGCTGCTGGCCTCGCTGGACGCAACGTTGCTGCGCCTCGAGCGCGAGCTGGTGCGCCAGCATCCGCGCCATTTGCAATCGTGGTCCCAGACCTGCGGGGTTTGGGAGCTGCGCGCGGCGTTGGCGGCGCGGTACACCTCTTCGCCCAGCCGCTGCTGGCACGCCGACGACGTGTACATCGGCGCCGACCTGCGAGGCGTGCTCGACATTCTGATTGAGGTGCTGGGTTTGCGCGGCTCCACGGTGATTGTCGAGTCTCCCTGCGACTGGCTGATCCTGCGCCTGCTGCAGGACGCGGGGGTGCGCATCATCGAGTTGCCATGGGCGCCCGATGGCCGCCTGGACCTGCCGGCGCTCGAAGGCACGCTGATCGAGGAAACCGTGCACCTGGTGTTGCTCTCATCAGCGGTCAGCCTGCCCTCGGGGGTTGCCATGCAGCCTTTCGAACGCCTGGAAGTCGCGCGGTTGCTTGAACAATACGGGTGTTGGTTGCTGGAAAACGACACCTACAGCGAGCTGGGTTTCCAGCCGCAACAGGCCGCGCTGCGCGACCTGGTCAACCCCGACCGGCTGGTGGTGTTTTCCTGTTTCGAGAAGATACTCGGGCCAGAGGCGCCGTATGGCTACCTGCTGTCCCGGCACATGAGCGGCGAGTTGCAGCGTCAATTCCTGTTGCGCTCGTTTCGGTTGTCCTCGATTCGCCAGCGCGCGATTGCGCGGCTCTATCACAGCGGGCAAATCGACCAGCACCTGAACGCTTTGCGCCAGTTATTGCGCGAGCAAGCAGGCGAGATGAGCCAGCGCCTGGACCACCACCTGGGCGAGCAAGTGACCTATCGCATGCCCAGCGGCGGCGCCACATTCTGGCTGGGCTCTGTGCATGCGGTGGACATGCGCCAAGTGTTCCAGCATCTGCTGGCCCGCCAGGTGGTGGTGGCGCCGGGTGAACTCTTCAGCCTCGGTGGCCTGCACAGCCAGCATGTGCGTTTGAGCCACACCTTTCACGGGCAGCCGAACTTGGAAATCGCCCTGGCTGCGCTGGGTGAGGCACTGCGGCAGGCGCAACTCGGCTGAATGCATGAAATTTCTCTTGTCTGCGTAGGATCGATACCGTCGCGCAGTAGTCCAACTCTCAGTAAACTGTCGTTTTTTCTCCAAACCCTTCTTTCGAGGTTTATGCATGACAATCAGTCCTTTTGCGGGCAAGCCGGCGCCAGCTCAGTTGCTGGTGGATATCCCGCGACTGGTCACGGCCTATTACACCGGCCAGCCTGATGCAGCGATCTCCACCCAGCGCGTGGCTTTTGGCACGTCCGGGCACCGTGGCAGCTCGTTTGAGCTGAGCTTCAACGAATGGCATGTGCTCGCGATCAGCCAGGCCATTTGCCTGTACCGAGAAGCCCAAGGCATCAATGGCCCTTTGTTTGTCGGCCTGGATACCCATGCGCTGTCGACGCCAGCCGGTGCCAGTGCCCTGGAAGTGCTGGCTGCCAACGGCGTGCACGTGATGCTGGCCGAAGGCGATGAATACACGCCGACCCCGGCGATTTCCCACGCGATCATTTGCTACAACCGTGGCCGCACCAGCGGTTTGGCCGACGGCATCGTTATCACGCCGTCGCATAACCCGCCTCAAAGTGGCGGCTACAAGTACAACCCGCCTAACGGCGGCCCGGCTGACACTCACGTCACCAAGTGGATCGAAGCCAAGGCCAACGAACTGCTGGCCAATAAGCTCGCCGGCGTCAAGCGCATCACCCACGCCCAGGCGCTCAAGGCCGATACCACCCACCGCCATGACTACCTCAACAGCTACGTGGCTGACCTGGTCAATGTGATCGACATGGACGCCATCCGCAGCGCCGACCTGCGCCTGGGCGTCGATCCGTTGGGCGGAGCAGGGGTGCGCTACTGGTCGGCGATTGCCGAGCACTATCGCTTGAACCTGGACGTGGTCAACACCGAAGTCGATTCCACCTTCCGCTTTATGAGCGTCGACTGGGACGGCCAGATTCGTATGGACCCGTCCTCCAGCTACGCGATGCAAGGCCTGATTGGCCTGAAGGAGCGTTTCGACGTGGCCTTCGCCTGCGACCCGGATCACGACCGCCACGGCATTGTCACGCCGTCCGGTGGCCTGCTGGCGCCGAACAATTACCTGGCGGTGTCCATCGACTACCTGTTCCAGAACCGTCCGCAGTGGCGCGCCGATGCGGCCGTGGGCAAGACCGTGGTCAGCAGTGGCTTGATTGACCGTGTGGCCGCACGTATCGGCCGTCGCCTGTACGAAGTGCCGGTGGGCTTCAAGTGGTTTGCCGATGGCTTGTTCGAAGGCTCGCTGGGCTTTGGCGGTGAAGAAAGTGCCGGTGCGTCGTTCCTGCGCAAGGACGGCACGGTATGGAGCACCGACAAGGACGGCCTGATTCCAGCCCTGCTGGCGGCAGAGATGACCTCGCGCAAAGGCCAGGACCCGAGCCAGATCTACCGTGGCCTGACCGACGCTCTGGGCGAGCCGTTTGCGATTCGTGTCGACGCCAAGGCCACCCCGGCGCAGAAAGCCCTGCTGGGCAAATTGGCGCCGGAGCAGGTGACTTCCACGCAATTGGCCGGCGAAAGCATCCAGCAAATCCTCAGCCACGCACCCGGCAACAACCAGGCAATCGGCGGCCTGAAAGTGATGACTGAAAACGGCTGGTTTGCCGCGCGGCCATCGGGCACTGAGGACATCTACAAGATCTACGCCGAGAGCTTTATTGGCGAAGACCACCTCAAGCAACTGGTGGAAGAGGCGCAGGTGTTGGTAGACGGCGCCATTTCCGAATAACTGACAGGCTGCAGTAAAGGTGGGAGCAGGCAAGCCTGCTCCCACAGTCATTTTGGGCTGGGGGTTAGATCAGGCCAGGTCGACCAGCACGATCTCGCTGTCCTCAATCGCGGTGACTCGCAACACCTGCTCATCCTCAACCGCGACACCGTCTCGAGCTTGCGCACGCAAGCCATTGACTTCAATCACGCCCGTCGCCGGCACCAGGTACGCGCGGCGTCCGCTGTCCAGCGGGTATTCAGCCGTTTCCCCAGCTTTCAGATTCGCCGCCACCAGGCGTGCGTCGGCGCGAATGCGCAGGCTTTCGCTGTCGCCGGCCTTGCCGCTGGCCAAGGTCACGAACCCTTCACGATCGCCCTTTGGAAACGGTTTGGCACCCCACGACGGCGGCAGGCCGGCTTCATTCGGAATGATCCAGATCTGAAAGATCTTGGTCGGCGCCGCTTCCAGGTTGTATTCACTGTGGGCAATGCCGGTGCCGGCGCTCATCACCTGCACATCGCCAGCCTCGGTGCGGCCCTTGTTGCCGAGGTTGTCGGCATGGCTGATGGCGCCTTCGCGCACATAGGTAATGATTTCCATGTCGCGGTGCGGGTGCTGCGGGAAACCGGTGCCCGGCGCGATAATGTCGTCGTTCCATACCCGCAGGTTGCCCCAGTGCATGCGCTTGGGGTCGTGGTACTCGGCAAATGAAAAGTGGTGATGGGCGTCAAGCCAACCATGGTGGGCGCCACCCAGGGTGTTGAAAGGTCGAAGTTCGAGCATGAGAGTCTCCTGTTGATGCTGCCATGATCCAGCAGTACATGATCGATAAAAAGCGTAAAAAATGCCTGATTCCGATCTAACAATTCGATTGGTTGCTGGCGTTTTGACTTTCACTTCATCGCCTAACTGCATGACGGCAAAGCAATTGGCTGGAACTGCGCGCCGATTCCGGCGACCATGGCGCCTTCGCCAAAACCAACCTCATCGCTGGAGTCCGCGTGCCGCAACAAACGCCTGATTTGCCCCCTGAGCTTCGCCCTCTGGCAGAAATGCCGCTGCTCAAACGCCTGGCCGCGCGTTTATTTGGCCATGGCCTCACGCGCCTGCGTGCGCAGCATCGGTTCTCCTGGCTGCATGGCCAGGCCGACGGTTTTCGCAGTGGGCACGAGGCCGGTGTGGAGTATGGCTACCGCGAGGGCAAGGCTGACGGCATTGAAGAGGGTCGGCAGGTCTTGCTGATTCGCGACTTCCGCCCGGATGAACACCGCGCACCGGGCGTGGACGACAGCCTGTTCGACGACTGGCGTCTGCCGCTCACCGCCGAGGTCAAGAAGCGCATGAAGGCCGACGTGGCGCGTTTGCTGCCGGCCCACGCACAGCCGAGCGCCGCACAATGGAAGATGATTTTCAGCGACACGCCCTCGACGTCAGTCATTGCCGGGGCGGGCGCGGGTAAGTCGACTTCGCTGGTGCTGCGGATCCTGCTGCTCACCCATTACCTGGGCTTTGAGCTCAGCTCGATGACCGTGGTGACGTTCACCCGCGAGTCGCGCAAGGACTTCATCCACAAACTCATGGAAATTCTCAGCCTGTGGGGCCAACCCCTTGGCAGCAAAGAAGCCCAAGCCGTGGTGCGCACCTTCCACTCGCGCATTCTGCCGATGGTGCGCAGCTTGCCGGGCTTTGAACGGCTGCAGGCGTTTGAAAACCTCAGCAGCGGTTTCGAGGATGCCGACAGTAACCCGTTCGACCTGCGCATCAGTGACGCCCAGCGCCAACAGATGAATGCCTGCTACCACCAGTTGCATAGCCGACACGCGCGCTTCCGTGAGTTGATGGCGCCATTGGCGCGCCATGGCCTGCAACTCAAAGAGCTGGAACGTGACCACCCGGATGTGCAAAAGCGCATCGCTGTGACTGAGTTGGCCGCCAAGCGCGATGAAGAACTCTGCGATGTGATCGAAGACTTATGGTTTCGCGCCGGTGCCTGGCCGATCAAGGGTATCGAACCCAGCCGCCAGACCTTCGAAATCAATGGCGCGCAGTTCCATTGCCACGGCTACATTCCTGAGCTGGACGCCTGGGTGGTGCTGGGTTTCGATTCGCGGGAAAACGCCCAGATCAGTCGGCCCAACTCAAAGCTTTCCGTGCGCGCAGAGTGGGCGGTTAAACGCACCTTGTTTCAAGCATTCTGTCGTAAGCCTTTGATATGGCTGGATAGTTATGAGTCTTCTAAGCGCCTTTTAAGCAGCCTCGCCGGTGATGCCACCGCCGGGCCAGGTTTAGACTATAAGGTGAAAGGCGAGCTGGCCTCGGCGCCGCTGCTGGACAGTTTTGTCATGGCTGCCGGGTTTATCGAGAACCTTGGGTTGGACGTGCCGACCGCCGTCGGCCAGATGAGTTTCGCCAAGGACGACCCAGACCGGTGCTTCTTTGAAGCCCTGAGCATTTTCTGGAAAGCCCTGGAAGACCATCTGCTCGACCAATCGCCGCCGATCATGACCTACAACCGCATGTTCTCGCTGTTCGGCGAAAACACCCCGGAAAACCTCAAGCTGCTCAGTGACCCGCTGTTGCGGCCGATGTCGCACTTGATGATCGACGAGTTCCAGGACGTCTCGCCGCAGATCGTCTCGTGGATTCGCGCCAGCCTGCGTGAAATACGCAGCCGTGGCCCGGCGATGCACGTTGGCCGTGGCGCGCAGCGTTCGTCCTTGCTGTGCGTGGGCGACGACTGGCAGTCGATCTACGGCTGGCGCGGCAGTTCGCCCAAGTACTTCATGGAATTCAACAACGAATTCCCGTCACCGACCACCACCCGCGTGATGCTGAGCGAGAACTACCGCAGCCACCAGCACATCATCGATGCTGCCGAGCATATTGTGCGGGCCGCGCCGGCGATCCCCGGCAAAAAGGCCAAGGCCAGTGGTGAGCCCAAGGCTTTGGTGCCTGTGACGGTGCTTGAGCGGGATGACGCCGCGTTGGGTCGGCGGCTGCTGGAGCACTATCAAAAGGGCGATTCGGTGTTAATGCTTTATCGAAAAAGTAACGACAAGTTACTGATTCAAGAGCATATTCAGTCTGTAGTTAATGTGGATTCTAGCTTGCCGCCAGCGGCGCGTCGGTTGAAACAACTGACGTATCACAGTGCCAAAGGCCTGCAGGCGGATGCCGTATTCCTGCTTGGGGATTGCCAGCATGTGACCAGTTCGCCGTATAAGAATCAGGTTTACCGCATGGCCGGCCTGGGTAAGGACGGTGACAGCGAGCCCTATGATTCTGCGCAAAAAGACGAGGTGCTGCGCCTGGCCTATGTGGGCATTACCCGAGCCGTGAGCCATTGCTATTGGTATGTGGAAAAACCCGAAGGCCAGGGCGTGAATGTGCCCAGGGCGTCAGAACGGGTAGAGGGCAAAAAGGCGTTTTTTGACGATCAGCGCAATTAGCGCATAGACACATATCAAATGTGGGAGCTGGCTTCTGTGGGAGCTGGCTTGCCTGCGATTGCATCACCCAGGTATCACTGACACACCGAGGTGATGCCATCGCAGGCAAGCCAGCTCCCACATGGGCCGTCAAGCCCGCAACGACAGCGGCGGCACAAAACACTCCAGCTCATCCTCCACCGCCTCGATAATGCGCTCCACATCGGCCGCATTCATCACAGTCGCGCAGGGAATGCCGGCAATGGCTATCAACGTCTCACCGCTCTCTCGGTCAAACAATCGAGCGACCATGCTGCCAGGGGCGTCCATGCTCCCCTCGAAACCCATCGGATGAAAATGCCAGCGCATCAGTTGGCAGGCGTTGGGGAACGTCACTTTATTCATGTTGCCCACCTTGTTCATTGAGCGCTTCCTTTAGCTCGCGGCAGGGGGCCATGACCTTCACTGGTCTTGGCGTCGAAGAGCTTCAAAAATAGCACTCGTTCGCGCCTCCAAGGGTTTTTTTTGCTCCCGTTCGGCGGTTGTATTCGATTAATTTGATGTGCGTCATGTCCTACCCCAAACTAGGCAGAACGCCACTATTTAGCTGTGCCCATTGACCATTGAACGCGCCGGTAAACTTCGGCACTCTCAACCGTTTATCCGCCGTCGAGCCCTACATGACCACCATCGCCCCAGCGGATGATTGCCAGAACACCCAAGCTACCGGCGAGCTGGTCTTGCGTCACCACTTGTGTTGGCGCCATCGTGACCTGGATGGCGTGATGGCCTACTACCACCCTGAAATCCAGTACCACGATTTCTTCCAGAACCGCGTCATCGGCTACGCCGAACTGCGTGAGTACCTGCAAGCCAGCATGCCGCGTGGCGCCGACGAGGCGATCGAGCACACCGACCGCATCCGCGCCGATGGCGACACCGCGTTCATCCAGTACCGTATCACCTTGCGCGGCGGCCAGGGCCTGGTGTCGTTTCGCACCAGCGAAGCCATCACCGTGCGCGACGGACTGATCTGGCGAGTCAACGAATACGCTTCGCTGGTGCACGAGCAGCCAACCCAGGCCATGCGCCCCACGGTCAGCCGCCTGGGCCTGTCGCCCCAGCAATTGGGGCATATGGCCAATGACTTGCAGCAATACTTCCAACTTAAACAACCGTACCTGGACCCGGAACTGGACCTGCAGCGGGTGGCCAAGGAATGTGGCTACAGCCGTAATCAGATTTCCTACCTGCTGAACCAGGTGCTGGGGCAGAGCTTCTACCGCTACGTCAACCAGGCCAGGCTCCAGCATTTGCTCGCCGCACTGGACAGCGCCCAGCCGCCAATCAAGGTCGACGACCTGGCGTTCGCCGCCGGTTTCAATTCGCTGTCGGCGTTCTACAGCGCGTTTCGCCAGCACACCGGCCAATCGCCCAAGGCCTACGTCAAACAAATTTCCCTGCGTGCACGCGCGCAAGACAGCCCATAACGCCGCGCTCTAGGATCCAGCCTATCGAAATGAGGGTGGGGAGCTTGGCATGCCGGCATGGCGCAGTATCAGTTTATGGATGGACCAGCTGAATGACCCACTGGTGGCGCGGCCGTCCCTGGAGCATGACCTGGACGTCAACGTGGCCATCATCGGCGCCGGGTACACCGGCCTGTGGACCGCCTACTACCTGAAGCGCCAGGCGCCCGAGCTGAAAATTGCGATTATCGAGGCGCAGACCGCAGGTTTCGGCGCCTCCGGCCGCAACGGCGGTTGGTTGATGGGCAACCTGCTGGGCGAAGACCGCTTGCTGGCCGGGCTTTCGCCGCAGCAACGCCGCGCCTCCTTTGACCTGCTGCACGGTATTCCCGATGAAGTCGCCCAGGTGCTGACCCGCGAAGGCATTGACTGCGACTACCGCAAGGGCGGCGCGCTGTACTGCGCCGCGCGCTACCCCGAGCAGGAAGGCAGCCTGCGTCGCTACCTCGACAAACTCCACGCCCAGGGCCTGACTGAGGACGACTACCGCTGGCTCAGCCCACAACAGCTGGCCGAGCAAATCCGCATCGCCAGGCCTTATGGCGGCATTTATGCACCGCATGTGGCGACCATCAACCCGGCCAAGCTGGTGCGCGGCCTGGCGCGGGTGGTGGAGAGCATGGGCGTCACGATCTATGAGAACAGCCCCGTCACCCATTGGCAGTCCGGCAGCCTGCGCACCGCGAAAGCGGGTGTGCGCGCGGCTTGGGTGGTGCCGGCGGTGGAAGGCTACGCGACCACGTTGCCGCCGTTGGGCCGCTATCAGTTGCCGGTGCAAAGCCTGATTGTGGCCACCGAGCCGCTGCCCGCCAGCACCTGGGCTGAAATCGGCCTGGAGCATGGCCAGGCGTTCGGCGAAAGCAGCCGCCAGGTCACTTACGGCCAGCGCTCCGCCGACAATCGCCTGGTGTTCGGTGCCCGTGGCGGCTACCAGTTCGCCGGGAAGCTGCGTCACAACTTCGACCTGACCAGCAGCGAAGTCGAACTGCGTCGCTACCTGTTCGGCGAACTTTTCCCACAGCTCAAAAACGTGCGGATTACCCACTCCTGGGGCGGCAACCTCGGCATGTCGCGCAATTTCCGCCCGCACATGCTCTGCGACCACAAGACTGGCATCGCGTTGTCCGGCGGTTATGGCGGGGAGGGCGTAGGCGCCACCAACCTGGGCGGCCGCACCCTGGCAGACCTGATTCTGGGCCTCGACACGCCGCTCACCACCCAGCCCTGGGTGATCCGCGAGCGCGGCCTGGAGGCGCTTAAAGCCTGGGAACCCGAGCCGTGCCGTTGGTTGGGCTACAACGCGATCATTCGCAGTTTTGTCCATGAAGACCAAGTGTTGGCCAACCCCAACACCGCCCCTTGGCGCCGCAAGCTGGCAACCGGCGTGGCCGGGTTCATGGAAGGTTTCATGCACTAAGCCGTTTCACTCACACGGGAAAACCCATGAGCATCACTCACTTCAAAGACACGCTGAATGCCCACTTGCCGGACGCCTCGCCGGTGGCCGTGCCCTTGGGCGAACCCATCGCCGTGGCCTCCACCTTGAGTGTGGAACGCAGCGACGGCGTCGAAACCGGCATCTGGGCATGCACCCCAGGGCGCTGGCGTCGGCAGATCAAATCCCAGGAGTTTTGCCACTTTATCCAGGGCCGCTGCACCTTCACCCCCGACAACGGTGAAGTGGTTCACCTACAAGCTGGCGATGCACTGATGTTGCCGGCCAACAGCACTGGCATCTGGGATATCCAGGAAACCGTGCGCAAGACCTACGTATTGATTCTGTAACGCTTTGATCCTTGATCGCCTGCCATAAAAACAGCCCTAAAACCGCCAGGAAATCGAACCATGAAAGCCATTGCCCTGTTGCCCTTGATGTTGGTGGCCTCTATCAGCCAGGCCGCCGAGACGGTGAAGATCTACAACTGGTCGGACTACATTGCGCCGGACACCACCAAGAATTTCCAGAAAGAAACCGGCATCGGTTTCACCTACGACGTGTACGACAGCAACGAAACCCTCGACGGTAAGTTGATGACCGGCAAATCCGGTTACGATGTGGTGTTCCCGTCCAACCACTTCATGGCCCGGCAGATCCAGGGCGGCGCTCTGAAGAAGCTCGACAAGAGCCAGCTGCCGAACTGGAAAAACCTCAACCCGGTGCTGCTCAAGGCCCTGGAAAACAACGACCCGGGCAATGCGCACGGCTTCCCGTACCTGTGGGGCAGCACCGGCATCGGCTATAACATCGACAAGGTCAAGGCGGTGCTGGGCGACAACGCACCAGTGGATTCCTGGGACCTGATCTTCAAGCCGGAAAACATGGCCAAGTTGCAGAAATGCGGCGTGGCGATCCTCGACAACGGTCCGGAACTGCTGCCCGCAGCGCTTAACTACCTGGGCCTGCCGCACCACAGCAAAAAGGCCGATGACTACAAGAAGGCGGAAGACCTGCTGATGAAAGTGCGGCCGTACGTGGCGTACTTCCATTCCTCGAAATACACCGCCGACCTGGCCAATGGCGATATCTGCGTGGCCGTGGGCTTCTCCGGCGACATCCTGCAGGCCGAAAGCCGCGCCAAGGAAGCCAAGAACGGCGTGAACATCGGCTACAACATTCCCAAGGAAGGCGCCGCCATCTGGTTCGACATGGTCGCCATGCCCGCCGATGCGCCTGACGAAAAGGCCGGCTACGCGTTCATGAACTACCTGCTGCGCCCGGAAGTGATGGCCAGCATCACCAACTACGTGCACTACGCCAACGGCAACAGCGCGGCCGACAGCCTGGTGGACCCGGCAATCAAGGCCGACACCAAGGTGTACCCGAGCCCGGAAATGATGGGCAAGTTGTTTGCACTGGAGGCCATGCCGCTGAATATCGACCGGATTCGTACAAGGGTGTGGAACACCATTCGTACCGGGCGCTGAATAAGGTGGGAGCTGGCATTGTGGCGAGTGGGCTTACTGTGGTGAGCAGGCCTGTTGTGGGACCTGTCGTGGCGAGCGGGCTTGCCCCGCGTTGGGCTGCGAAGCAGCCCCAAAACCTGCCACTGAGAACTGCCTGATTCACCGCATTTGTCCTGACTGGGGCCGCTTCGCGCCCCAACGCGGGGCAAGCCCGCTTGCCACAACAAGCCCGCTCGCCACAACAAGTCCAAGCACTGCAAAACCGCTGAATCAGGGGTTTTCCAGATCATGCCCCAACGACTGGATAAACAACGAAAACAGCTCCGGCTGTGAGGCAATATCCAGCTTTGCGTACAGGTGTCGCCGGTGCACTTTCACGGTGTCCGGCGATATCTTCAAACGCTCGGCCATGGCCTTGGACGAGAACCCGCGCAGCACCAGGCGCGCCACTTCCAGTTCGCGCTCCGAGAGCACACCGCTGCCGAAATGGCTCAATGCATCCCTGATCTGGCTGTCCATGGCGGGCGCACGTTGGGTACTTTGCTGCCAATGCTGCTGCATCAACGGCAACACCCAGGCCGCCAGCAGCGTCATCAACCCGGTCTCCTCAACGCTGAACCGCCGCTGCATGCCCAGCGATAACGACAACGTCCCCGTACCCGGCACTTGCAGGATGAACTGCACCTCGTCCTCAAGCACGTTGTCGTGGAAGTAGTTGAGAAAGTATTCACTCTGGCGAAAATGGTCCGGTGCGACTTCCTCCAGTCGATACACGCCGCTGGCATAGCCCTCGCGGCAAGCCTGGTAAAACGGGTCGAGCAAATACAGGCCATTGAGGTACACCAGCATCGACGCCGGTTTACTGCTCGGCTGGGCGTCGTATTCCTCCAGGGCCTGGGGCGGGCCGTCGGCAGGGTAGAAAATCGCCAGTGCGTTATCGAACGGCAGGCATTGGTGCAGCAACAACACCAGTTGTTTCCAGAACCGCTCGGTGCCGATGTGCGCGACGGTGCGGCCCAGGCCCGCGTGCATGCCGACCTCTCTGAACAGGCTCATATCACAGGCTCCCACCCTCAAAATATCGTCCAAGGGTTCGGCTTTTGGCGCGTACCGTCAAGGGGAGTACGCCAATAGGGGAATTGGCCGGGCTGCACGCAGCGTTTACTTTCTCGACCATCGAGTGGGAAACATATCCCGCAACCGTCAGACCTTTCGTTTCTGCCTCACACCAAAAACAACGACAGAGGATAACGATATGAGTGCTTCCCCCGCGCCAGACGGCGTGCTCAAACCCACGCTGAGCGTGTTCGATGTGGTCGCCATCACCGTTTCCGCGGTAACGCCGGCCAGTTCCGTGTTTGTGATTGCCCCGTTTGCCATCCAGCAAGCGGGCAGTGGTGTGTTCCTGGCGTTTGTGATGGCCGGCTTGCTCGCGTTGATGTTCGCCTTCTGCTACGCGGAGCTGGGCCGCGCGCACAACAGTGCCGGTGGCGAATACGTTTACGCCAAGCGGGTGTTTGGTGGCATGGCCGGGTATGCCACGTTCCTGACCGTTTTGGTGATGTTGCTGTTTATCCCACCGGTGTTGGCCACCGGCGCGGCGACGTACCTGAACAATGCCCTGGGCACTCAATTCGATTCGCAAACCGTGGCCCTGGTCATTGTGGTGTGCAGCTACGCGCTGGGCATCCTCAATATCAAGCTAAACGCCTGGATCACCGGCACGTGCTTGTTGCTGGAAATCGCCGCGCTGCTGGTGATTGTGTGCATCGGCTTCGGTAATCCGGTGCAGCCGGCCAGCGTGTTGTTTCAACCGCAGATCGTCGAAAACGGCGTGCTGCACCTGGCGCCGTGGGGCTTGGTGATCGGCGCGATCGGTATTGGGTTGTTCTCGTACAACGGTTACGGGCCCGCCGTGTTGTTGGCCGAAGACATGAAGTGCGGTGGCAAAGGCGTGCACAAGGCGGTGTTGTGGTCGTTGGGGCTGGTGGTGGTGATCGAACTGGTGCCCATCACCGCGCTGTTGATCGGCGCGCCGTCGCTGAGTGCGATGATCAGCAGCCCGGACCCGATCGGCTACCTGCTGACCAGCCACGGCAATGAAACGCTGTCGCGGCTGGTCAGCGCGGGGATCTTCCTCTCAGTGTTCAACGCGATTGTCGCCATCGTCATCCAGATTGGCCGTGTGGTGTTCAGCAGCGGCCGCGATGCGCTGTGGACGCCGCGCATCAACACGTTGTTCACGCGTATTCATCCGCGTTGGGATTCGCCGTGGCTGGCGACCTTGTTCCTGGCCATTCCCTCGGCGCTGTTGAGTTTCAGCTCCAACCTGGCGGACCTCACGTCCTTCAGCGTGTTGCTGATCATGCTGGTGTACCTGGCGGTGGCCTTGTGCGCACTGATGAGCCGGGTGCTGCTGCGTGACCGCGAGCATCCCTATCGCATGCCGTTGTGGCCGCTGCCGGCGCTATTGGCGGTGCTGGGCGCCGGTTACCTGCTGGTCACCTTGATCTACGCTGCGTCAGTGCGCGACATCATGATCATCATCGGTTTGCTCGCGCTGTCGGTGATTTTGTATTGCATCAGTGGCCGGTTGAGTCCGGCGTATCAAAAATTGTAAGGAGTGGGTATGCGTGCACGTCAATTGGGCATTACGTTGGGGCTGGGCACACCCGGCGAATTGAATGCCATCACCGATGTTCCGGGCGTTCGGGTCGGCCACAGTACGCTCAACACGCGTATCGACGGCAAACAGGTGCGCACCGGCGTCACCGTGGTGCAGCCGCGCGCGGGCGAGGCGCGGCACCAGCCGTGCTTTGCCGGTTATCACGTACTCAACGGCAATGGCGATGCCACCGGCCTTGAGTGGATCAGTGAAGCCGGGTTGCTGACCACGCCCGTGGCCATCACCAACACCCACAGCCTCGGCATTGTGCGTGACACCTTGATCGCCCTGGAGCGCGAGCGCCTGGCGGACTCTGCGGTGTACTGGTGCATGCCGGTGGTGATGGAAACCTATGACGGCCTGCTCAACGATATCTGGGGCCAGCACGTCAAGCCTGAGCATGTACGCCAGGCGCTGGATAACGCCGAGAGTGGCCCGGTGCAGGAAGGCGCAGTGGGCGGCGGCACCGGGATGATCTGCCATGAGTTCAAGGGCGGCATCGGCACCGCGTCACGGCGCTTGCCGGCCGAGCAGGGCGGCTGGACCGTCGGCGTGCTGGTGCAGGCCAACCACGGCAAGCGTCAGGAACTGCGGGTCGACGGTTACCCGGTGGGCCGCCACTTGATGGGCATTGCTTCGCCGTTCGCCGCGCGTGGCACGCCGGGCATGGGCTCGATTGTGGTGATCATCGCCACCGACGCGCCCTTGCTGCCGCACCAATGTCAGCGCCTGGCGCAACGCGCCTCGATTGGCATTGCCCGCACCGGCGGTGGCACCGAGGACTCCAGTGGCGACCTGTTCCTGGCGTTCGCCACCGGCAACCGCGAGCTGCCACCGGCCGATTACGGGCGCAAGAACCTGCCGCTGAGCAGCGCGTTGCAGATGCTCAACAACGACCATATTTCGCCGTTGTTCAGCGCAGCGGCGGAGGCGGTGGAGGAGGCGATCATCAACGCCATGCTGGCCGGCGAGGACATGACCACCGAGGATGGCGTCAAGGTCCCCGGCCTGGCGGACGAGACCTTATTGGCCGCACTAAACAAGTGCGGCTGGAGCGTGTCCCCGTAATAGGGGGCAACTCTAATTAATTATCTAAGTAGTGGCTCTTTAATGTCGCCAATGACACCGTGACAATATATTGGATCCATTATTCAAGTGCGCCGCTCAAGTTGAGCGGCTTTACTGCTATTTAATATTTAAATACCACTCGGGCCGGCGCTTTTGCGCAAACGCAGTTGTCCCCAATAAACACTGCCTGCGACTTCCTGAAGTTGAATCCACGTCACATTTTCATCGCGGAAATATTTGTAGACGAAAGATTTCAAGTTGTGTCAGTTTCGATACGCCTTCAAAAGAGGCGAGTGATAGGACGATCTCGCCCGCGGGGTTCCTATCGACCAAAGACTGATGCACTTGCAAACAAGGAAGTACGTTTATGTCAAAAGTAAAAGACAAAGCTATTGTTTCTGCCGCGCAAGCCAGCACTGCTTACTCGCAAATCGATAGCTTCAGCCATCTGTATGACCGTGGCGGAAACCTCACGGTCAATGGCAAACCGTCCTGGACGGTGGATCAGGCAGCGGACCACCTGCTGCGTGATGGCGCCTCGTACAAAGATGTGAACCACAACGGCAAGATCGATCTGACCTACACGTTCCTGACCTCGGCTTCCTCGGCGACCATGAACAAACATGGCATCTCCGGGTTCAGCCAGTTCAACGCCCAGCAGAAAGCACAGGCCGTACTGGCCATGCAATCCTGGGCGGATGTCGCCAACGTGAGCTTTACCGAAAGCGCTTCGGGCGGCGACACGCACATGACCTTCGGCAACTACAGCGGCGGCCAGGACGGCGCAGCAGCCTTCGCCTACCTGCCCGGCACCGGCGCAGGCTACGACGGCACGTCGTGGTACCTGACCAACAGCAGCTACACGCCGAACAAGACCCCGGACGTGAACAACTACGGCCGGCAGACCCTGACCCACGAAATCGGCCACACCCTGGGCCTGGCGCACCCTGGCGACTACAACGCCGGGACCGGCAACCCTTCGTACAAAGACGCGGACTATGGACAGGACACGCGTGGCTACAGCGTCATGAGTTACTGGAGCGAGAGCAACACCAACCAGAACTTCACCAAAGGCGGCGTCGAGGCCTATGCTTCCGGCCCGCTGATCGACGACATTGCCGCGATCCAGAAGCTCTACGGTGCCAACTACAGCACCCGCGCCGGTGACACCACCTACGGTTTCAACTCCAACACCGGGCGCGATTTCTACAGCGCCACCTCCAATGCCGACAAGCTGGTGTTCTCGGTATGGGACGGCGGTGGCAATGACACCCTGGACTTCTCCGGCTTTACCCAAAACCAGAAGATCAACCTCAACGAGGGCTCGTTCTCCGACGTTGGCGGCCTGGTGGGCAACGTGTCCATCGCCAAGGGCGTGACCGTCGAGAACGCGTTCGGTGGTGCGGGCAACGACCTGATTATTGGTAACAACGCCGCCAATATCATCAAAGGCGGTGCCGGCAACGACATCATCTACGGGGGTGGCGGTGCTGACCAACTGTGGGGCGGCGCCGGCAACGACACGTTTGTGTTCGGTGCCAGCTCCGATTCCAAGCCAGGTGCAGCCGACAAGATCTTTGACTTCACCTCGGGTTCGGACAAGATCGACCTGTCCGGCATTACCAAAGGTGCAGGCCTGACCTTCGTCAACGCGTTCACCGGCCATGCCGGCGACGCGGTGCTGAGCTATGCCTCGGGGACTAACCTGGGCACTTTGGCCGTGGACTTCTCCGGGCACGGCGTGGCGGATTTCCTCGTCACCACCGTTGGCCAGGCGGTTGCCAGCGACATCGTAGCGTGATGTAAAGCGCGCGGCGCTCCGGCGCCGCGCTCTAGGATGGAGCAGAAGATGGCGCGTTTTTCTCATCTGATCGCCTGTGCTTCACAGGTGGTGTTCATGTCGGCAGGAGCCCACGCAATGGCTAGCAGTCAAGTTTTACCCAGCGCCGCCCAATTGGCCGGGCACTGGCAGTTGCACCAGCAGGATCAGGTGTGCGCGTTGGACCTGTTGGACCAGCCAAACGCGTTGGCCGGTGATGTTGCCTGCGCAGAACAATGGCTGGGCCAGAAACCCCTGAGCTGGACACCGACCCCGGACGGAATCTGGCTGATGAATGCCGAAGGCACCGGCATTATCCATTTGAACCGTGAAAAAGACGGCGAATATAAAGGGCAGACGTCTTCGATCCCCGAAGTTGTGCTGCAACGAACACCCTAATTAAAAGTTATAAACATATAACTCGATTTTAATAGTTGGCCGCCCTTATTTGGGGCGCGGGTAACTATTGCGCGTAATTTGTTTCAGGGAAGATCATACGATATGGCGAAGTCCCATGCGGTTGCGCCCTTATTCCGGGCGTTGGGTGAATACAAGAGTATTTTGATCAGCATTGGCTGTTTCACCGCATTGATTAACCTGTTGATGCTGGTGCCGTCGATTTACATGCTGCAAGTGTATGACCGCGTGTTGTCCTCCCAGAATGAAACCACCCTGGTGATGTTGACGCTGATGGTCGTGGGCTTCTTTGCCTTTATCGGCACGCTGGAAGTGCTGCGCAGTTTTATCGTGATCCGCATCGGCAGCCAATTGGAACGGCGTTTCAACTTGCGCGTGTACAAAGCCGCGTTTGAACGCAACCTGCTGCGCGGCCAGGGGCATGCCGGGCAATCGCTGGGCGACCTCACCGTGATCCGCCAATTCATCACCGGGCCGGCGCTGTTCGCGTTTTTCGATGCGCCGTGGTTTCCCATCTACCTCTTCGTGATTTTCCTCTTCAACGTATGGCTCGGCGTGCTGGCCACGGCAGGCGCCGTGTTGCTGATTGCGCTGGCCTGCCTGAATGAATACCTGACCAAAAAGCCCTTGGGCGAGGCGGGCGCGTTTTCCCAACAGTCCACTCAGTTGGCCACCAGCCATTTGCACAACGCCGAAACGATCCAGGCCATGGGCATGCTCGGCGCGTTGCGCAAACGCTGGTTCGCGGTGCACTCGCAATTCCTCGGTTACCAGAACAAGGCCAGCGACACCGGCTCGGTGATCACTTCGCTGAGTAAATCCCTGCGCCTGTGCCTGCAATCGTTGGTGCTGGGCCTGGGCGCCTTTTTGGTGATCAAGGGCGATATGACCGCCGGGATGATGATCGCCGGTTCCATCCTGATGGGCCGCGTGCTCAGCCCCATCGACCAGTTGATTGCGGTGTGGAAGCAGTGGAGTTCGGCCAAGTTGGCGTATCAGCGGCTCGATGATTTGCTGCGTGAATTCCCGCCGGAAGTCGAACCCATGGCCTTGCCGGCGCCCAACGGCCAGGTGAGTTTCGAGCAGGTCAGCGCAGGCCCGCCCGGGCGGCGCATGGCGACCTTGCAGCAAGTGAGCTTCAACCTCGGCGCCGGCGAAGTGCTTGGCGTGCTGGGTGCGTCGGGTTCGGGTAAATCCACCCTGGCCCGCGTGCTGGTCGGTGTGTGGCCCACCCTGGCCGGCACCGTGCGCCTGGACGGCGCCGACATTCACCGCTGGGACCGCGACGACCTCGGCCCGCATATCGGCTACTTGCCCCAGGACATCGAACTGTTCAGCGGCAGCATCGCCGACAACATCGCGCGTTTTCGCGATGCCGACCCGGAACTCGTGGTGAAAGCCGCGCAGCAAGCCGGTGTGCACGAGCTGATCCTGCGCCTGCCACAGGGTTACGACACGGTGCTGGGCGACAACGGCGGCGGCCTGTCCGGTGGCCAGAAACAACGCGTGGCCCTGGCCCGCGCGCTATACGGCGGGCCGCGTTTGATTGTGCTGGATGAGCCCAACTCCAACCTCGACACCGTCGGCGAAGCGGCACTGGCCAGTGCCATCGTGCAGATGAAGGCCCAGGGCAGCAGCGTGGTGCTGGTGACGCACCGGTCCTCGGCGTTGGCCCAGGCCGACAAGTTGCTGGTGCTCGACGACGGCCGTTTGCAGGCGTTCGGGCCGAGCCAGGAAGTGCTGCGCGCGTTGTCAGGCCAGCAGGAAGCGCCCAAGGAAAAGCCTGGGGTGAGTTTCAGTCGTCAGTACCAAGCCGGAAGGAATCCAGGCGCATGAGCAGCCTTACCGTTGAGCCACGCTTTAAAGAACGCGATGCCGGGTTTTTCGTAAAAATGAGTTGGCTGCTGACCATCGTCGGCGCCGGCGGCTTTTTCCTTTGGGCCAGCCTCGCCCCACTCGACCAAGGCATCCCGGTGCAAGGCACGGTGGTGGTGTCGGGCAAGCGCAAGGCCGTGCAAACCTTCAGCCCCGGCGTGGTCAGCCGGATCCTGGTGAAGGAGGGCGAACTGGTCAAACAGGGCCAGCCGCTGTTTCGCCTCGACCAGACCCAGAACCAGGCCGATGTGCAATCGCTGCAAGCCCAGTACCGCATGGCCTGGGCCAGTGCGGCGCGTTGGCAGAGCGAGCGCGACAACCGTTCCAGCATCGTCTTTCCGGCCGAACTGAGCGCTAACCCCGACCCGGCACTGGCGCTGGTGCTGGAAGGCCAGCGCCAATTGTTCAGCAGCCGCCGCGAAGCGTTTGCCCGTGAACAAGCGGGGATTCGCGCCAATATCGACGGCGCCACCTCGCAACTGAATGGCATGCGCCGCGCGCGCAGTGACTTGTCGGCCCAGGCCCAATCCCTGCGCGATCAACTGGCCAACCTGCAGCCTTTGGCCGACAACGGCTATATCCCGCGCAACCGCCTGCTCGATTACCAGCGTCAACTGTCCCAGGTGCAGCAGGACCTGGCACAGAACACCGGCGAAAGCGGCCGCGTGGAGCAGGGCATCCTTGAGTCACGCCTGAAGTTGCAGCAGCACAGCGAGGAATATCAAAAGGAAGTGCGCAGCCAATTGGCCGACGCACAACTGCGCAGCTTGACCCTTGAGCAGCAACTCACCTCGGCCGGGTTCGACCTGCAGCACAGCGAAATCAACGCGCCGGCCGATGGTATTGCGGTCAACCTCAGCGTGCACACCGAAGGCGCCGTGGTGCGTGCCGGTGAAACCCTGCTGGAAATCGTGCCCCAGGGCACACGCCTGGAAGTGGAAGGACGTTTGCCGGTGAACCTGGTGGATAAGGTCGGCACCCACTTGCCGGTGGACATTCTCTTCACCGCCTTCAACCAGAGCCGCACCCCGCGTGTGCCCGGCGAAGTCAGCCTGATTTCCGCCGACCAGATGCTCGATGAAAAGACCGGCCAGCCGTACTACGTGCTGCGCACCACCGTCAGCGAGGCCGCGCTGGAGAAACTGCATGGCCTGGTGATCAAGCCGGGCATGCCCGCTGAGATGTTCGTGCGCACCGGCGAGCGCTCGCTGCTCAATTACCTGTTCAAGCCGCTGCTGGATCGCGCCGGCTCTGCGTTGACCGAGGAATGAGCATGAAGTCGGTGTGCCTTTCTCTGTGTTTGCTGTGCGGGTCGGCCCAGGCGGCCATGGGCCCGTTTGATGTCTACGAGCAAGCGTTACGTAACGACCCGGTGTTTCTCGGCGCGATCAAGGAGCGCGATGCCGGCCTGGAAAACCGCACCATCGGCCGCGCCGGGCTGCTGCCGAAGCTGTCGTACAACTACAACAAGGGCCGCAACAACTCCGAAGCGCACCTGCCGGACGGGCGCGGCGGCACCTATCGCGACGACCGCAACTACAACAGTTATGGCTCGACCTTCAGCCTGCAACAGCCGTTGTTCGACTACGAAGCCTATGCCAACTACCGCAAGGGCGTGGCCCAGTCGCTGTTTGCCGATGAAAGTTTTCGCGACAAGAGCCAGGCCCTGCTGGTGCGGGTGCTGAGCTATTACACCCAGGCGTTGTTCGCCCAGGACCAGATCGACATCGCCCGCGCCAAGAAGAAGGCCTTCGAGCAGCAGTTCCAGCAAAACCAGCACTTGTTCCAGCAAGGCGAGGGCACGCGCACCGACATTCTCGAAGCCGAATCGCGTTACGAGCTGGCCACCGCCGAAGAGATCCAGGCGCTGGATGAGCAAGATGCGTCGTTGCGCGAACTGGGCGCGTTGATCGGTGTGCAGAGCGTCAACATCAACGACCTGGCGCCGCTGAACCAAAGCTTTGCCGCCTTCACCCTGACCCCGGCCAACTACGACACCTGGCATGAACTGGCGATCAGCAATAACCCCACGCTGGCGTCTCAGCGCCAGGCCGTGGAAGTGGCGCGTTATGAAGTGGAACGCAACCGCGCCGGGCATTTACCCAAGGTCACCGCGTTTGCCAGCTCGCGCAAGCAGGAGTCCGACAGCGGCAACACCTACAACCAGCGCTACGACACCAACACCATCGGCATTGAAATCAGCGTGCCGTTGTATGCCGGTGGCGGCGTTTCGGCGTCCACCCGCCAGGCCAGCCGCGGCATGGAACAGGCCGAGTACGAGCTGGAAGGCAAGACCCGCGAAACCCTGATCGAGCTGCGTCGCCAGTTCAGTGCGTGCCTGTCGGGCGTGAGCAAATTGCGCGCGTACCAAAAGGCCCTGACCTCGGCCGAAGCGCTGGTGGTGTCGACCAAGCAAAGCATCCTCGGCGGCGAGCGGGTCAACCTCGACGCGCTGAATGCCGAGCAGCAGCTGTACACCACCCGCCGCGACCTGGCCCAGGCGCGTTACGACTATTTGATGGCCTGGACCAAATTGCACTACTACGCGGGCAACTTGCGCGACACCGACCTGGCGAAAGTCGACGAGGCCTTCGGCCCGGTGAAATGAGCACTTATAAAAACAATAAGGATGGTTTAGATGATCACCGATTCACCGCGCTTCAAACCGTTTACCGCGGGCTCCTTGCTCCTGTTGTCCGTTGCGGCACAGGCGCAATACACCGAGACCGGCCAACCGGGTAACCCCGCCAGCTGGCGTTCCGCCGAGTACCAGAGCGACTGGGGCCTGGATCGCATGAAAGCGAATGATGCCTATGCCGCCGGCATCAGCGGCAGCGGGGTGAAGATCGGCGCGTTGGACTCCGGGTTCGATGCCGATCACCCGGAAGCCTCCAAAGACCGTTTTCACCCGGTGACCGCCACCGGCACCTATGTGGATGGCAGCCCCTTCAGCACCACCGGTGCGCTCAACCCCAACAACGACTCCCACGGCACCCACGTCACCGGCACCATGGGCGCGGCCCGCGACGGCGTAGGCATGCACGGCGTGGCCTACAACGCGCAAGTCTATGTGGGCAATACCAACGCCAACGACAGCTTCCTGTTCGGCCCGACGCCGGACCCCAAATACTTCAAGGCGGTGTACAGCGCGTTGGTAGATTCCGGTGTGCGCGCCATCAACAACAGTTGGGGCAGCCAGCCGCCGAATGTCAGCTACCAGACCCTCGGCGACCTGCACGCGGCCTACGCCCAGCATTACAACCAAGGCACCTGGCTGGATGCGGCAGCGGATGTGGCCAAGGCCGGTGTGATCAATGTGTTCAGCGCCGGCAACAGCGGCTACGCGAATGCCAGCGTGCGTTCGGCGCTGCCGTATTTCCAGCCGGAACTGGAAGGCCATTGGCTGGCCGTGTCGGGCCTGGACAAGGCGAATAACCAGAAATACAACAAGTGCGGCATCGCCAAGTACTGGTGTATTTCCACCCCCGGCGCGTTGATCAACAGCACCGTGCCCGGCGGCGGTTATGGGGTGAAATCCGGCACCTCGATGTCAGCGCCGCATGCCACGGGCGCGTTGGCGCTGGTGATGGAGCGCTACCCGTACATGAACAACGCGCAAGCGCTGCAGGTGCTGTTGACCACCGCCACGCAGCTCGACGGCTCGATCACCCAGGCACCCAATGCCATCGTCGGCTGGGGCGTGCCGGACCTCGGCCGGGCGATGCACGGGCCGGGGCAATTGCTCGGGGCGATGGACGTAAACCTGGCGGCCGGGCAGGGCGATGTGTGGAGCAATGGCATCTCCGACCAGGCGTTGCTGCAGCGCCAGGCCGAAGACCGCGCCGAGCACACGGCCTGGCAACAGACGCTGATCGACAAAGGCTGGCAAAACGGTGTGGCCGCCAACGCCAGTCAGCAGGACCAGACCGACTACGCGGTCGGCACCGCGCGCGACCTGGCTGCCGGGAACCGTGTGTATGAAGGCAGCCTGATCAAATCCGGCGCCGGCAGCTTGCTGCTCAGCGGCGACAGCACCTATCGCGGCCCGACCACTGTCAACGGCGGCCTGTTGGCGGTAAACGGTTCGTTGACCTCGGCAGTGACCGTGAATGACAGCGGCACCCTCGGCGGTTCCGGGCGGATCGCGGCGTTGTCGGTGAACAGCGGCGGCCGCGTCGCGCCGGGCAATTCCGTCGGCACGTTGAACGTGGCAGGCGATGTGAACCTCGGCGCCGGCTCCACCTATGCGGTAGAACTCACGCCCACCAGCAGCGACCGCATTGTCGCCGGTGGCAAGGCCCTGCTCGGCGGCGGCACCGTGACCCTGGCGCTGGAAAACAGCCCCACGCTGCTCAGCCAAAGCCAGGCGCAAAGCCTGATTGGCCGCCAGTACAGCATCCTGCAGGCCGCCGGTGGCATTCAGGGCCAGTTTGGTCAGGTGTTGCCGAACTACCTGTTCGTGGGCGGCACCCTCGACTATGCGGCCAACGGCGTGCAGTTGGCCGTGGTGCGCAACGACGCCACGTTTGCCAGCGTCGCTGCCACGCGTAACCAGCGCAATGTCGCCGCTGCCGCCGAGCAACTGGGCGCGGGTAACCCGGTGTACGAAAGCCTGTTGCAGTCGGATTCACGCGCCGCTGCCCAGCAAGGCTTGCAGCAGTTGTCCGGCGAAATCTACCCGGCGATTGGCGCGATGTTGATCAACGACAGCCTGCAACTGCGCGATGCGGTGGGCGAGCGCCTGCGCCATGTGCCGGTCAACGGCGAAAGCAACCTGTGGCTCAAGGCGCTGGGTGCCTGGGGCAAGACCGACAGCCGCAGCGAAACGGCGGGCTCGACGACTTCGATTGGCGGGCTGCTGGCCGGGGTCGACGGCGCGCTGGACGAGCAGACCCGCGTGGGTGTGGTGGCCGGTTACAGCGACAGCGCGTTGAACATGGGCAGCGGCACACATTCCTCGGCGTCCATCGACAGCTATCACTTTGGTGCGTATGCCGGGCGTGAGCTGGGCGACTGGCGCGTCAGCGTCGGCGGCGCCTACAGCTGGCATCGCGGTGATGTGAAGCGTGACCTGCAATACGGCGAGGTCAGCGGCAAACAAAAGGCCAAGCTCGACGCGCGCACGGCCCAGCTGTTTACAGAAGCGGCTTACCGCATTCGCTTGCAGCCGCTGACGCTGGAACCGTTCGCCAACCTGGCTTATGTGCATCTGGACAGTGATTCGTTTCACGAAAAAGGCGATGCGGCGGCGCTGGAACGTGGCAGTGATCGACGTGATGCGGTGCTCGGCACGCTCGGTGTGCGGGCCTTGAAAACCTTGCCGCTCAATGACCATCAGCAGTTGGAGCTGTCCGGCTCGTTGGGCTGGCAGCACAGCCTGACGGCGGTTGAATCCGAAGAGCATTTGGCGTTTGAAGCAGGCGGGCCGTCATTTGCCGTGCGCAGTTCGCCGTTGCTGCGCGATGCGGCGTTGGTGGGTGTGCAGGCGAGTTTGGCGTTGAGCCCGAGCACGCGGGTCAACCTGGATTACACCGGGCAGTTGGGTGGGCGGGAGAACACCCAGGGCGTGGGGTTGAGCCTGAACTGGCAGTTCTGAGTTGAACAGGATCGTTCCCACGCTCTGCGTGGGAATGCAGGCCCGGACGCTCTGCGTCCAACCCGTGACGCAGAGCGTCACCAGAGGCGTTCCCACGCGGAGCGTGGGAACGATCAGCGGGTGTCTGGCAGAAATCGATTTCCAAAAAAGTGCAATAAGAAAACTAAGGAAGGTCACCGTGAACAAACGCAAGTCAGGGTTAATTACCGCCACTCACACAGGCCCGGGCTACCCGCTCAAGGCTTTGAGCTGCGTGCCATACGGCGCGTTGCTGTGCTGCCTGGCAAGCCTGGGGACCGCCCAGGCCGCGCCCTATGTGGAAACCGGCAAGTTGGGCGACGCCGCCAGTTGGCGCAGCGATGAGTTCAAGGCCGATTGGGGGCTGGGCGCTGTGCATGCCGACGCGGCCTATGCCGCCGGCTACACCGGCAAGGGCGTCAAGCTGGGCATTTTCGACCAGCCGGTGTACGCCCAGCACCCGGAATTCGCCAGCCCCGGCAAGGTGGTGACGATCGTCACCGAGGGCATTCGCCAGTACACCGACCCGTATATTCCGGTGAAGGCCGGCGATGCGTTTCGCTACGACGGTACGCCGTCCCTGGGCTCCAACGGCAAGCTGGGTAACCACGGCACCCACGTCGGCGGTATTGCCGCAGGCAACCGCGACGGCGGGCCGATGCACGGCGTGGCGTTCAACGCGCAGATCATCAGCGCCGAAAACGGTGACCCAGGCCCGGAAGACGGGATCATCCTTGGCAACGACGGCGCGGTGTACAAGGCCGGTTGGGATGCCCTGGTCGCCAGCGGTGCGCGGATCATCAACAACAGTTGGGGTATCGGCATCGGCGACCAGTACGCCAAGGGCGGCCGCGATCCGGCGTTCCCGAATTTCACCGTCAATGAAGCGCAGGCGCAGTTCAATAACATCCGGCCGATCCTCGGCACGATTGCCGGTGGCGCGTATCAAGGTGCAATCGACGCGGCCCGCAGTGGCGTGCTGACGATCTTTGCCGCGGGTAACGACTACAACCGCAACAACCCGGATGCGATTTCGGGCCTGGCGTACTTTGTGCCGGAGATTGCACCGAACTGGCTGTCGGTGGCGGCGTTGCAGCAAAACCCCAACACCGCGAGCCCCGATCCGTATGTGATCAGCACCTTCTCTTCGCGCTGCGGTTATGCGGCGAGTTTTTGCGTGTCGGCCCCCGGCACCAAGATCTACAGCTCGATCATCAACGGCACCAGCCTGGAAAACCTCACCACCGACTACGCCAACTTCAACGGCACCTCGATGGCTGCGCCACACGTGGCCGGCAGTGCGGCGGTGCTGATGGAGCGCTTCCCGTACATGAACGGCGAGCAGGTCTCGACGCTGCTGAAAACCACCGCCACCGACCTCGGCGCGCCGGGCATCGACTCGTTGTATGGCTGGGGCATGATCAACCTGGGCAAGGCCGTCAACGGGCCGGGCATGTTTATCACCGCCGAGGATATTCCGGCTGAGTTTCGTATCGACGGCGCGTATGGCAGCGGCCAATTCGTTGCGGACCTGCCCGGCATCGGCGCCGTGGTGGACGCCGGCAAACCGACCCAACGGATTTGCACCGACGTGCACTGCGGGCGGGACGTGTGGAGCAATGACATCGCTGGCCACGGCGGCCTGACCAAGCAAGGCATTGGTACGCTGGTGCTGACCGGCACCAACACCTACAGCGGCCCGACCTTGGTCAACCAAGGCTTGTTGGCGATCAATGGCTCGCTGACCTCCGACGTCACCGTCAGCCAGAGCGGCAAAGTGGGGGGCTCGGGGCAGATCGGCTCGCTGACCGCGAAAAGCGGCGGCACCGTGGCGCCGGGCAACTCCATCGGCACCTTGAACGTGGCCGGCAATGTGACCTTCGACGCCGGTTCTACTTACGCGGTGGAGCTGTCGCCGACCAGCAGCGACCGCATTGTCGCGGGCGGCACGGCCACGCTGAATGGCGGCACCGTGACCCTGGCGCTGGAAAACAGCCCGACCCTGCTGACCAGCGCACAAGCGCAGAGCTTGATCGGGCGCCAGTACAACATCCTGCAAGCCGCCGGTGGCATTACCGGCAGCTTCGGTTCGGTGCTGCCGGATTACCTGTTCATCGGTGGCACGCTGAACTACGCGGCCAACGGCGTGCAGCTGGATGTTGTGCGCAGCGCCAACAGCTTCGCCAGTGCGGCGGCTACGCCAAACCAGCGTGCAGTGGCGGCGGCGACCGAGCAATTGGGCGCGGGCAATGCGGTGTATGAAAGCGTGCTGCTGGCGCCAAACGCGGCCTCGGCCCAGGGCGCGTTCCAGCAACTGAGCGGCGAAATCTACCCGGCGCTGGAGACTGCGCTGGTCAATGACAGCCGTTATGTGCGTGAAGCGGTGGGCGAGCGCCTGCGCAATGGCGAGATGGGCGCGAGCAGCCAGACCGTCGACAGCCGTGGCAACGTGTGGGTCAAGGCGCTGGGCGCGTGGGGCAAGACCGACAGCCGCAGCGACACGGCGGGCTACACCACCTCCGTCGGCGGCATGCTCGCCGGCGTGGATGGCGCGCTGGACGATGCCACCCGCATCGGTGTGGTCGCCGGTTACAGCGACACCTCGTTGAACATGGGCGATGGCACCCACAGCCGTGCATCGGTGGACAGCTACCATTTCGGCGCGTACGCCGGGCATGAGATCGGCGCCTGGCGCCTGAGTGGCGGCGCGACCTATAGCTGGCACCGAGCAGATGTGAAGCGCGAGCTGCAATACGGCGATGTGGCCGGCAAGCAGAAAGTCAAAGTGGACGCCAACAGCACGCAGGTGTTCGGTGAGGCGGCGTACCGCGTCAATCTGCAGCCGCTGGCCCTGGAGCCGTTCGCCAACCTGGCGTACGTGCACCTGGACACCGATGGGTTTACCGAGAAGGGTGATGCGGCTGCGTTGAAAGGTCATGACGACACTCGCGATGTGGTGCTGAGCACCTTGGGCATGCGTGCGTTGAAGACCTTTAATGTGAATGATCACCAGCAGTTGGAGGTGTCTGGCACCTTGGGCTGGCAGCACAATTTGAGCAGCACGGATTCCGAGCAGCACCTGGCGTTTGCTTCGGGCGGTCCTTCGTTCGCGGTGGAAAGTGCGCCGATGGTGCGCGATGCGGCGCTGGTTGGGGCGCGGGTCAGCTTGGCGTTGAGCAAGGATGCGCGGGTGAATTTTGACTACAACGGCCTGTTGGCCAGCAAGGAGAAAGTGCACGGGGTGGGGTTGAGCCTCGACTGGGCGTTCTAAGGGGTAAATGTGGGAGCAGGGCTTTATTTGAGAGCAGGGTGTGTGGGAGCCGGGCTTGCCCGCGATGCAGGCACCCTGGTGTGTCAGTGAGACTGAGGTGATGCCATCGCAGGCAAGCCAGCTCCCACATAAGCCAGCTCTCAGATAAATCCAGCTCCCACATAAATCAGCTCCCACATGGGGCTGTGGATACAGGTGTTTTCGCTTTCTCGACAAATTCAACAACAGAGAGGCAGTACCATGGGTATCTTTGACTATAAAAACCTCGGTTCCGAGGGCTCAAAAGCGTTGTTCGCCGATGCCATGGCGATCACGTTGTATTCCTATCACAACCTGGATAACGGCTTTGCCGTGGGTTATCAGCACAATGGGCTGGGCTTGGGTTTGCCGGCGACGTTGGTGGGGGCGTTGCTCGGCAGCACGGATTCACAAGGGGTGATTCCGGGCATTCCGTGGAACCCCGACTCGGAAAAAGCCGCCCTTGAAGCGGTGCAAAAAGCCGGGTGGACGCCCATCAGCGCCAGCGCCCTTGGCTATGGCGGCAAGGTTGACGCACGCGGCACGTTCTTCGGCGAAAAAGCCGGCTACACCACGGCGCAGGTCGAGGTGCTGGGCAAGTACGATGACGCGGGCAAATTGCTTGAAATCGGCATCGGTTTTCGGGGCACCTCGGGGCCACGGGAAACCTTGATCAGCGACGCCATCGGCGACCTGATCAGCGACTTGCTCGCGGCTTTGGGCCCCAAGGATTACGCAAAAAATTACGCCGGCGAAGCCTTCGGTGGCTTGCTCAAGAATGTCGCTGACTTTGCCGGCGCCCATGGCCTGACCGGCAAGGACGTGGTGGTCAGCGGCCACAGCCTGGGCGGCCTGGCGGTCAACAGCATGGCGGACTTGAGTACTAACAAGTGGGCGGGGTTCTATAAGGATTCCAACTACGTGGCCTACGCCTCGCCGACCCAGAGTGCCGGCGACAAGGTGCTCAATATCGGTTATGAAAACGACCCGGTGTTCCGCGCGCTGGACGGTTCATCCTTCAACCTGTCGTCGTTGGGCGTGCATGACAAACCCCACGAATCGACCACCGACAATATCGTCAGCTTCAACGACCACTACGCCTCGACGTTGTGGAATGTGCTGCCGTTTTCCATCGTCAACCTGCCGACCTGGGTCTCGCACCTGCCCACGGCGTATGGCGATGGCATGACGCGTATCCTCGAGTCCGGCTTCTACGACCAGATGACCCGCGACTCTACGGTGATCGTCGCCAACCTGTCCGACCCGGCGCGGGCCAACACCTGGGTGCAGGACCTCAACCGCAATGCGGAACCCCACAAGGGCAACACGTTCATTATCGGCAGTGACGGCAATGATTTGATCCAGGGCGGCAAGGGCGCCGACTTTATCGAAGGCGGCAAGGGCAATGACACGATCCGCGACAACAGCGGGCACAACACCTTTCTGTTCAGCGGCCACTTTGGCAATGACCGCGTGATTGGCTACCAGCCCACCGACAAGCTGGTGTTCAAGGACGTGGCGGGGAGCACCGACCTGCGTGACCACGCGAAGGTGGTCGGCGCCGATACGGTGCTCACCTTTGGCGCCGACTCGGTAACGTTGGTCGGCGTCGGGCATGGCGGCCTGTGGGCCGATGGCGTCAGCATCGGCTGATCAATGCCAGTGCTGCCCCCGCCAGCCACCGCCCCAATACGGCCGGTGGGGGTAGCCATAACCGTAGCCGTAGACGTGGTGCGGGTAGTAATAGGGGCGCGGGCCGTAACCCCAATGCCCGTAATACACCGGTGGTGGCGGCTGTTGCACCACGATCACCCGTGGCGGCTGGCGAATGATAATGGTGTCGGCAAAGGCCGGCGCACTGGCCAATGCCGCCAGGGCCAGGGGGATGAGTGCAAGCGCGCGAATTGTCCGGGACATGAGTGCCATGGCCGTCTTTCTCCGTTCTACCGCCTTCGAAGATGAAGGCGGCTTATCGGTTAAACGCCACAGCGCTGGAAAACCTTCGGTAAATAAATCTTCATCGATCAGCGGCACAATACGGCGACGGATTGCCTGGGCCTCACACGTTTAATGACTGCCTGCGAGATGTTTCGCGCGTCATGTGAGGAGCTGAGCATGTCCCGACTTCGATTGCTGCTATGCGCCTTGGTGCTGCTGGGGTTGGGCGGGTGTGCGGTGTATCCGGCCTATCCGGGCCCATGCTGCTACCGTCCGTACTACCACTCGTACTATTACCATCCCTACTATCACCCGTATTACCACCCGTACTATCGGTACTGAAACCCCCAACAAAAAGCCCCGCATCTGCGGGGCTTTTTGTTATCACTTTTCGTTGCGTACCGTCGCGACGTCGGCGGCCTTCACGCGAATGTGCTTGCCGGCAATGTCCGTGAACTCATAGAAACCGTCGGCTGTTTTGGTGTTCGGGGTGTCCTTGGTCAAATACTGTGTGCCATTTTGCAGTGTCACCACGGTTTGCGTCGCGCAACCGGTCAATAGCAGAAAAGTGAGTGCAACCAGCGGCAGACCCAAATTCTTCATGTTCATAACCCTTACTTTTAACCCTGAAAAATCCCGCGCCAGGCGCTGCGGGCCATAAATGTTACGCCACCCACAGAGCTATCTGATCACTTTTATAAGAAAAGTTGCGTGCGCCATTTATCTATTACCGATTGCAACAAGCGCTTTGCGGCGGCACTCTGTATGCATAACCAGTATTTGATCAGCGCGCGACATGGCCAACCCCCTCGACGATCCCTTGTATTACCTGCATAACTTCCGCCAAGTGCTGCACTGGCTGGGGCAGCGCTATGCCGATTTGCTCGATGCGGACGAACAGCATTTCATTCAGCAATTTGACAGGTTACCGCAAGCATCCCAGGCACTTTTGGTGCGCATGGTCATGCGCAAGGGCGTGCACTTTCGTGCGAGCAAACTCAATTACCTCGAGATCGGTTGCACCCGAACGGCGGCGTTGGCACTGGTCGAGCAGGGTTGGGTCGATGACCAAGGCCTGTTGGAGTTCGAGGCGCTGTTTGCGTTGCTGCAAAAAGGCGAAATCCTCTCCGCCTTCAAGCCCTGGATTGACCAGCCCAAAGGCAACAAGGCTGACTGGCTTGAGCCGCTGGCGGCGCAGTTCACGCAGGCGCGCAGCTTTGCCCAATGGTGCCCGGACCTCGGCGATACGCTCTACAGCCTCAGCGTGATGGACCTGTGTGACCGCCTGCGGCTGATGTTCTTCGGCAATCTGCACCAGGATTGGTCGGAGTTCGTGCTGGCTGACCTGGGCATCTACACCTATGAAAAAGTCGCGTTCTGCGCCGAGTCCCGCGGCTTGCGCACGCGGGACGATGTGCACGGGTTTGTGTTCCTGCACCAGTGCCAGCAAGCCTTTGAAGCCGCAGAGGCGCTGGACGAAGTGCTGGCACAGGTCGCGACGCTGACCACCGACAACCCCTGGCTGGAAAAACGTCGGGCCAAGCTGTTGTTCCAGATCGGCCAATATTGCGAGCGCAGCGCCGAATTGGCGTTGGCCGCGCAGATCTACCGCGACTGCGCCTATCCCGGCGCGCGCTCGCGGCTGATTCGCGTGTTGGAGCGTCAGGAAGATTACCCGCAAGCCATGGCCCTGGCGTGCGCCGCGCAACGTGCCCCGGAAAGCGCCGCCGAACAGCAGCATATGCTGCGTGTGCTGCCACGCCTGCGGCGCAAGCTCGGCGAACCGGCATTGCCTAAAACCAAGCCGCGTCCCGTCACGCGGCTGGACTTGGCACTGGCGATTCCTGAGCCGTTGATGTCGGTGGAATATTGCGTGCAGGCCCACCTGAGCGAGCCCGATGCGCCGGTGCATTACGTCGAGAATGGCCTGATCAATTCGCTGTTCGGGTTGTTGTGCTGGGAAGCGATTTTTGCGCCATTGCCCGGATCGTTTTTCCACCCGTTCCAGCGCGGGCCGGTGGATTTGCACAGCGAGGATTTCCAGCAGCGCCGCGCGCCGTTGTTCGCGGCCTGTTTCCAACAGCTGGCAGATGAGCGTTACAAAGCCACCATCCGCCAACGCTACGTGGAGAAGTGGGGCATTCAGTCGCCGTTCGTTTTCTGGAACCTGCTCAGCGAAGAGCTGCTTGAGCAAGCCCTGGCCTGCCTGCCCGCCGAACACCTGCGCTACTGGTTTGAACGGCTGCTGCTGGACATCCGCGCCAACCGCACGGGCATGCCCGACCTGATCCAGTTCTGGCCCGCGCAAAAAACCTACCGCATGATCGAGGTCAAAGGCCCCGGCGATCGCCTGCAAGACAACCAGCTGCGTTGGCTGGAGTTCTGTGGCGAATACCAGATGCCGGTCACCGTCTGTTATGTGCGCTGGGCAGAAACCGCTTGAGCTACAGCGTCGCGGTGCGGGCGCTGTGCGAGTTCACCGCCAAGGTCGGCGACCTCGACCTGCGATTCACGCCGTCGCCCAGCGCCCAGGAAGGCATCGTCGGGCATCGCACGGTCGCTTCACGGCGCAGCGCGCATTACCAGAATGAAGTCGCCCTGGAAGGTGAATACCAGCAGCTCAAGGTGCGGGGCAGGGCAGACGGCTACGACCCGGACAGCAACCGCCTGGAAGAAGTGAAAACCTATCGTGGCGACCTCGACGCCCAACCGGCCAACCACCGGCAACTGCATTGGGCACAGGTCAAGGTCTATGGCTGGTTGATGTGCCAGAAGCTCGGCCTCAGCGAGATCGACCTGGCGCTGGTGTACTTCGACATCGTCGGCGAAGGCGAAACCCTGCTCAACCAGCGCTTTCAAGCGCCCGACCTGGAACTGTTCTTCAACCAGCAATGCGCGCTGTTCCTTGGCTGGGCCCGCGAGGAAATGCAGCATCGCAACGCACGCAACAGTGCCGCGCAGACGCTGGCGTTTCCTCATGCCGACTTTCGCCCCGGCCAGCGCTCGCTGGCCGAATCGGTCTACAAAGCGGTCAGCACTGGCCGTTGCCTGATGGCCCAGGCGCCCACCGGCATTGGCAAGACCATCGGCACGATTTTCCCCCTGCTCAAGGCCCTGGCGCCGCAGCAACTGGACAAGGTGCTTTTCCTCACCGCCAAGACCCCTGGCCGCAAGTTGGCCCTGGATGCCGCCCAAGTCCTCTACGACAGCCGCCCCGATTTGCCGCTGCGGGTACTCGAACTGGTCGCGCGCGACAAGGCCTGCGAGCATTTGGACAAAGCCTGCCACGGTGATTCCTGCCCTTTGGCCAAGGGCTTTTACGACCGCCTGCCGGCCGCACGCACGGCTGCTTCCAAGGTGCGCCTGCTCGACCAGCGCAACCTGCGCGACGTGGCCTTGGCCCACGACGTTTGCCCGTATTACCTGAGCCAGGAAATGGCGCGCTGGACTGACCTGGTGGTCGCTGACTACAACTACTATTTTGACTTTGGCGCCATACTGTTCGGCCTGGCCCAATTAAACCAGTGGCGCGCCGCCGTGCTGGTGGACGAAGCCCATAACCTGGTGGAACGCGCCCGTTCGATGTACAGCGCGAGCCTCGACCAATACAGCCTCAAGACTGTGCGCGACACTGCGCCCGAGCCGCTGAAAAAACCTCTGCAACGCCTCAATCGCGAATGGAACGCCCTGCACAAGGACCAGCTCGCGCCGTACCAGGCCTATGCAACCAAGCCCGACAAACTGCTGCAGGCCTTGAGCCTGTGCACCAGTGCCATGGGCGATTACTTCAACGATCACCCCGAAGCCCTGAGCGGCGACCTGCAAGCCTTGTATTTCGAGGCATTGCAGTTTGCCAAGGTCGCCGAGCTGTTCAACGAGCACTTCATCTTTGATATCAGCAAGCGCCAGTTCGGCGGCAAGCGCAGCGCTTCCACCCTGTGCCTGCGCAATGTGGTGCCCGCCGAATTTATCCGGCCCCGCCTGACTGCCGCGCGCAGCAGCGTGCTGTTCTCCGCGACATTGAGCCCACGGCACTATTACGCCGACTTGCTCGGCCTGCCGGCGGATACCGCGTGGATCGATGTGGAGTCGCCGTTCAAGGCTGAGCAACTGCACGTGCGCATCGTCGATGAAATCTCCACACGCTTTGTGCATCGCGAGGCTTCGCTGGCGCCGATAGTCGACTTGATCGCCCGACAATTTGCGCAGAAACCCGGCAACTACCTGGCGTTTTTCTCGAGCTTTGATTACCTGCAACAAGTGGCGCAGTTGATGGCCGAGCGGCACCCGCAGATTGCGCTGTGGCTGCAGTCGCGCGGCATGGCCGAGGCCGAGCGGCAAGGCTTTCTCGACCAGTTCACCCAACATAGCCAGGGCATCGGTTTTGCCGTGCTGGGCGGCGCGTTTGGGGAAGGCATTGATTTGCCAGGGGCGCGCTTGATCGGGGCGTTTATCGCCACCCTCGGGTTGCCGCAACTGAACCCGATCAATGAGCAGATGAAGGCGCGGATGGGCTCGATTTTTGGGTCCGGGTATGACTACACCTACTTGTATCCGGGTATTCAGAAAGTGGTGCAGGCGGCGGGCCGGGTGATCCGCAGCCAGCAGGATGAAGGCGTGGTGATGCTGATTGACGACCGATTTGGCGAGGCGCGGGTGCGGCAATTGCTGCCGCGATGGTGGGTGCCGGTTAATTGAGTTTCATGTTTTTTTTGGGGGGGGGGCTGGCATTCAGTTTTTTGGGACTGCTGCGCAGTCCAGCGCGAGCAAGCTCGCTCGCCACGGGGTTTGTGGTGTTGCTTTTGGCTATATTCTTTTTCGGATGCCGGACGCGAGGGGCACTAAAGTCGGTGTTTCTATCGCGATCGTCCGGTGATTTTTATTATGGATACCCTGTCCGAAGTGGTGGCTCGTCTGAGCAGCCAGCGCGCGTCATTTTCGGGACTGAAAGCTGGTGGCAACTGGGCGGTGAATTTTCCGGCGCCGGGGGGCATCAGGTTCGGTGCGGTGGTGGAAGGCAATGGTTGGCTGGAAGTGCAGGGCGAACCGGTGCCAATTGCCCTGAGCGAGGGCGACTGTTTCTTGCTGACACACAATCGCCCGTGGAGATTGTCCAGCAACCTGGCACTTGGGGGCACCGACGCTTGCGAGGTCTATCAAGACGCCGTAGGCGGAATCGCCAGTTTGGGCGACACGGTGGATCTGTTTCTGATTGGCGGGCTGTTTACTTACGGTGACGACGCCCGTTTATTGCTCGATGGGCTGCCGCCGGTGGTGCGCATCAGCACCCGGTCCGAGCAGGCCGGTGTATTGCGCTGGTGCCTGGAGCGTCTCGCCCTCGAATATGCCGGCCCCAAACTCGGTGCGGCATTGATGACCGAACATTTGGCGCAAATGATGCTGGTGCAAATCCTGCGGCTCTATCAATCTTCCTTGGGCGCCAGCCCTCGAAGCTGGCTGGCCGCGTTGACGGACGCGCGGTTGGCACCTGTGTTTGCGCAGGTGCACGCGGCACCGGCGCGGCCTTGGGCCTTGAGCGAGATGGCCGAATTGGCCAGGCAGTCGCGCTCCACGTTTGCCTTGCACTTCAAACAACGCGTTGGGATGGCGCCCCTGGAGTATCTGACCCGTTGGCGCATGGACCTGGCGATAAAGGCGTTGAAGGCCTCTGACAGCAGTGTGTCGAGTATCGGCCAGGCGTTGGGCTATCAGTCGGACAGCGCCTTTGGCAGCACCTTCAAACGTCAGATGAATTGCTCGCCACGTGAATACCGCGAGCGCGTCTTGCACACCACCACTCACAAGGAACCCAGTGATGAGCGATATCCAGCACAACAGGATCCAGGTCAACGGCATTGAATTGAGCGTTTACATCGCCGGCTCCGAACAGGGCCGGCCGATCTGGCTGCTGCACGGTTTTCCTGAATGTTGGCATTCATGGCGTGCGCAAATCCCGGCCTTGGCTGCCGCTGGGTATCGGGTGTTTGTGCCTGAAATGCGCGGCTACGGAGCGTCGAGTGCGCCCGCCGAGATCGCCGATTACGACCTGCTGACCTTGTGCGCCGATATCCAGCAAGCCATGGACCATTTCGGCCACGAACAGGTGACGATGGCCGGGCATGACTGGGGCGCTGTCGTGGCTTGGCACCTTGCATTGCTGGAGCCTGCACGTATTACGCGTTTGATCACGATGTCCGTGCCGTTCGCCGGACGTGCGCGGCGGCCAGTGATCGACATCATGCGCGAGCTGTACGCCGAGCGTTTCAACTACATCCTGTATTTCCAGGCACCTGGCGTCGCCGAGCAGGAGTTGAACGCCGATGTTGAGCGCACGCTGCGGCTGTTCATGCAGGATCAGGATGTGTTCCTGCAGAAGAAACCGGCCACTGCGACCTTGCTCGAGGGTGTCTCGGCGCCCGGTGCATTGCCGCACTGGTGTTCCCAGGCAGACTTGGATGTTTACGTGCAAACATTCAGCGAGCACGGTTTTCGTGGCCCGCTGAACTGGTATCGCAATTTCGAACGTAATTGGCAGCGCACCGAATTCCTGGCGGGCCGGCAGGTGAGGCAACCCACGCTGTTCTTGATCGGCGACCGCGACCCGGTCGGCGTGTTTGAAGCTCATACCCTCAAGCGCATGCCGGACTCAGTGCCCGACCTGGAACAGCAGGTTTTGGCCAACTGCGGTCACTGGATCCAGAACGAGCAAGCCCAGCGGGTCAACGCGCTGATGCTCGCTTTTCTAGCGAGAACCTAAAGGTCGCGCCATGCCCGGGGCGGTCCACCAACTGAATGCTGCGCCCGTGCAATTGCAGGATGCGGTGCACGATGCGCAGGCCCAGGCCGCCATCGCGGCGTGCGCCGCCGATGGTGAAGGCGCGCAGGAACAGGCCTTCACGCAGCTCGGCATCGATGCCCGGGCCGCTGTCGCTGACGGTGACGGCCACGCCATTGGTTTCTGGCGCCAGGATCACTTCGACTTCACCGTTTACCGGCGTGTGACGCAGGGCGTTGTCGAGCAGGTTGGTCAGCACCCGCTCGATCAGGCCCAGGTCGGCCAGCACCGTCGGCACCTGTGGCGGCAACGTGGCGGTGAGGGTGATGTGGCGGGCTTCGGCGGTGAGTTCGAACTTCTGGAAGATGTCTTGCACCAGGTCCGGCAGTGAGAAACCTTCGATCACCGGTTGCACAAAACCATGTTCCAGCCGCACCAGTTCCAGCAGCGACTGGGCCAGCCCGCCGACTTTGCGGCTTTGGTCCAGGGCGATGCCCAGGTAGCGGCGGCGCTCCTCGGGGCTGAGGCTGGCATCCTTGAGTGACAGCGTTTCCAGGTAACCGTGCAGCGACGCCAGCGGCGTGCGCAGGTCATGGGAAATATTCGCGACCATTTCCCGGCGTTCCTGGTCCTGGTGGGTGAGGGCGCGCCATTGCTCGCCGAGGCGGTTTTCCATTTGCACAAAAGCATGGTCGAGCACGGCGATTTCATCGCTGCTGTCGAGTTTGGCGGCATTGATTTTCGCCGGTTTGGGCGCGCCGTTGATATCGAACTGGCCAACCTTGTCGGTGAGCTGGCGCAGCGGTCGGGTGATCCAGGCGAAGGCGATCAAGCCGGCCATCAGGCAGAGCAGGGCGACCAGGCCGATGGACCACAAGGCGATCTTGAGCGCCATGCCCGTTGCGTCTTTGGCGTCGTATACATCGTGGGCTTCGCCCAGCAGCACCACGTAGAGGAAGCCGGTTTGCTGGCCGTTGGCTTTGAGCGGCGCCGCGCTGAATACTTTGCGCCCATCGACGCTGCGCGGGTCGTCGCCGAGGATCGGCAGCATCGCACCGCTGAGGAAGCGCCGAACGGGCTTGAGGTCGACGTGATCGCGCAGCAAATGCCCGCTGGGGGCGGCATTCCCGACCACGCGGCCGTCGATATCGAGCAAGTACACTTCGACGCTGGGGTTGACCAGCATCAACTGGTTGAAGAGGTTGCGCACGGCCTCGGGCTTGAGGCCATCGGCGTCCATCAGTTGGGTATCGCGGGCGATATGCGCGGCCAGGTCGCGGGACAAGCCTTGCACCACTTCCAGCTCATGCATGCGGTTGGAGCGCACCTGCAGCCAGGCCGACGTGCCGCTGCAGATCACCAGCAGCACGGCGAACACCACTGACAGGCGCTGGGTCAGGGTCAGCTTCATGGCGAAGTCTCGGCGAACTTGTAGCCCCGGCCCCACACCGTAAGGATCAGCACCGGGTTGGCCGGGTCAACCTCGACCTTGGCGCGCAGGCGGTTGATATGCGTGTTGACGGTGTGTTCATAACCCTCGTGGCTGTAGCCCCACACAGCGTTGAGCAGGTCCATGCGCGAGAAGACTTTGCCGGGCTGGCGGGCGAAGAAATACAGCAGGTCGAATTCTCGTGGCGTGAGGTCCAGGCGCTGGCCTTGCAGGGTGGCGTCGCGGGTCAGCGGGTTGATGAACAGCTGGCCGAGGTCGAGGCTGCCGGCGTCCATCTTCAGGTTGCGCGCCATGGCATCGACCCGGCGCAGCAGCGCCTTGACCCGCGCCACCAGCTCCGGCATCGAGAACGGTTTGGCCAGGTAGTCATCGGCGCCCAGTTCCAGGCCGAGGATGCGGTGCAGCTCGCTGGAGCGCGCGCTGGTGATGATGATCGGCGTATAGCGCGTCATGGCGCGGGCACGGCGGCAGATTTCCAGACCATCCACGCCGGGCAGCATCAGGTCGAGGATCAGCGCGTCCCAGCCGCCTTGTTCGAGCAGGCGCAGGCCTTCGTTGCCATCGGCGCTGTGCACCACTTCAAACTGCTCATCGCGCAGGTGCAGGCAGATCAAGTCGGCAATGTGCGCATCGTCCTCGACCACCAGGACACGTTTGGGCTGTTCCATTCAATAAACCTTCACTTGTAGTTCGCGCATTGTGCGGGTTTTGCAACCCTGTAGTTATCACGAATTGTTTAACTCTGCGTGAGGATTTCGCGACCGCCAAAGCCTCAGGATCACCCCAACACCGACGAACGCAATGCTCAAGGCAGCAAAGTTCAAATGTGGGAGCGGGCTTGCCCGCGAAGGCGCCGGCCCAGCCTATATCTATGTTGACCTATGTTGACTGACCCACCGCTCCCACAGGCCCCACGTCAACCACAAATGCTCACACGTTGAGGAAAACCACATGTACTCACGCCGACAAATACTGCTAGCCACTGGCGGCCTGGGTGTCGCCGTCCTGGCCGGCGGCCTGCTCAAACAGCTCAACATGATCACCGAAGCCGAGGCCGCCGAAACCTTCGAGGTCAACCACACCGAGGCCCAATGGCGCAGCCTGCTCAGCGCCGAACAGTTCGACGTGCTGCGCGAGGAGGGCACCGAACGCCCCTACACCAGCCCGCTCAACGATGAACACCGCACCGGCACCTTTGCCTGCGCCGGTTGTGCGCTGCCGCTGTTCTCCTCGGCCACCAAGTTCGACAGCCATACCGGTTGGCCAAGCTTCTGGCAGCCGCTGGACAACGCCGTCGCCAGCCATGTCGACACTTCCTACGGCGTGGTGCGCAAGGAAATTCACTGCCGCCGTTGCGGCGGCCACCAAGGGCACGTGTTTGACGACGGCCCGGCACCTACCGGCCTGCGCTATTGCATGAATGGTGCGGCCATGACGTTTACGGTGGCTTAAGCCGATGTCTTTTCACACTAATAAGGCTCAATCCCATGTGGCTTCTGGTTCTCGCATATCTGGGCGGCGTGCTGACAATTGTCAGCCCGTGCATCCTGCCTGTTCTGCCTTTTGTCTTCGCTCGCACCGGGCAGCCGTTTATGCGCAGTGGCTTGCCGCTGTTAGCGGGGATGGCGGTGACATTCGCCCTGGTGGCCTCGCTGGCTGCGGTGGGCGGCGGCTGGGTGGTGCAAGTCAATCAGTACGGGCGTTGGCTCGCGTTGCTGTGCGTTGCCCTGTTCGGACTCACGCTGTTGTTGCCGCAACTCTCGGAGCGCCTGACGCGCCCCTTGGTTGCCGCCGGCAGTCGTTTGTCCGAAGCCGCTGGGGCCGATGCCAAACCGCGTCCGGGCGCTTCGTTCCTGATCGGCGTGGCCACCGGTTTGCTCTGGGCGCCGTGCGCCGGGCCGATTCTGGGGCTGGTGCTGACCGGCGCGGCGCTGCAGGGCGCGAGCATCGGCACGACCTTGCTGTTGCTGGCCTACGCCGCGGGTGCTGCGACGTCCCTGGCGTTGGCGCTGCTGGTCGGCGGTAAAGTCTTTGGCTTGATGAAAAAGTCCCTCGGTGCCGGTGAATGGCTGCGCCGTGGCCTGGGCGCACTGATGCTGGCCGGTGTGGCCGCCATCGCCCTGGGGCTGGACACCGGCGTGCTGTCGCGGTTGTCGACAGCCTCCACCGGCGGCCTGGAACAAAGCCTGGTGGACACGCTGAGCGCCAAGCCTGAACAAAAAGGCGGGGCGATGATGGCGGGCGGGGCAATGATGGCCGCTGCCAACCACAGCGACGCACTGCCGATCGAAGGCGCGCTGCCGCCGCTGGAGGGTGCGGTGCAGTGGCTCAATAGCCCACCGCTGACGGCCGAAGGCTTGAAAGGCAAGGTTGTGCTGGTGGATTTCTGGACCTATTCCTGCATCAACTGCCTGCGCAGCTTGCCTTACGTCAAAGCCTGGGCCGAGAAATACCACGACCAGGGCCTGGTGGTGATTGGCGTGCACGCCCCGGAATTCGCGTTTGAGCGCGACGTGGGCAACGTCACCAAGGCGATGAAAGACTTGGGCATTAACTACCCGGTGGCCATCGACAACAACTACAAAATCTGGCGCGCGTTCAACAACCAGTACTGGCCGGCGCATTACTTTGCCGATGCCAAGGGCCAGATCCGCTATCACCACTTCGGCGAAGGCGATTACGCCGAGTCGGAGCGGGTGATTCAGCAACTGCTGCGTGAAGCCGGCGCCACCCATGTCGCCGGTGGCCTGATCGAGGCGGACGCCAAGGGCGTTGAGCAAGCGCCGGACATGAACGAAGTGCAATCGCCGGAAACCTACCTGGGCTTCCAGCGTGCGGAAAACTTCGTCACCACTGGCGCACTGGGCACGGACAAAGTGGTGAATTACCCGGCAGCCGGCAACCTGGCGCTGAATAACTGGACCCTGGAAGGCCAGTGGAACGTCGGCGGCCAGCAAGCCAGCCTCGACCAGGCCGGCGGGCGCATTGTCTACCGCTTCCACGCCCGTGACCTGCACCTGGTGCTGGGCCCTGGCGCGGATGGCAAGCCGGTGCGTTTCAAGGTGACGATTGACGGCCAGGCCCCCGGCGATGCCCACGGCACCGACGTGGCACCGGACGGCCGCGGCACCGTCACCGAGCAGCGCTTGTACCAGCTGGTGCGCCAACCCAGCGGCGTGAAAGACCGCACCTTCACCATCCAATTCCTCGACCCGCACGTGTCGGCTTATGCCTTCACCTTCGGTTAACCCATCAATCTTGAAGTGAAATCCCAATCACTGTGGCAGCTGGCTTGCCTGCGATGACGGCAAGTCGGCCAACTCATCTGGCACAGTCAAACCGCCATCGCAGGCAAGCCAGCTCCCACACTTGACCGCGCACTGGAGTGAGTTTTATGAAACTGCTCAAATTATTACCCGCCCTGGCGTTCGCTACCTTCGTCGGCCAAAGCGCTGCATTCTCTTTCGGCGCCTCCGACGACGCCGTCATGATCGCTCCACCCGCGCTGGACCTGCCCGCCGAATCCGGCAACCTGCAAACCGCCGTCTTCGCCGGTGGCTGCTTCTGGGGCGTGCAGGGCGTGTTCCAGCATGTACAAGGCGTGAAAAATGCCGTGTCCGGCTATGACGGCGGCGCTGCCAACACCGCTCAGTACGAGTCCGTCAGCAACGGCGATACCGGCCATGCCGAGTCCGTATCGGTCACATACGACCCAACCAGGGTCAGCTACGGCAAGCTGTTGCAAATCTACTTCTCAGTGGCCCACAACCCCACCGAACTCAACCGCCAAGGACCGGACAGCGGCACCCAATATCGCTCGGAGATTTTCGCGCAGACCGCCGAACAACAAAAAGTCGCCCAGGCCTACATCGCGCAGTTGGACGCGGCCAAAGCCTTCGATAAACCCATCGTGACCAAAGTAGAGATGGGCAAGACGTTTTACCCGGCCGAGTCCTACCACCAGGACTTTCTCACCGAGAACCCGTCGTACCCGTACATCGTGATCAATGACCTGCCAAAGGTGGCGCAGCTGAAAAAACTGTTCCCGGACCAATACCGCGCCGAGCCGGTTTTAGTCAAAAACCAATAACCCAACCCGCGATAGGCGATAGAGGCGATAGTTCCCACGCTCCGCGTGGGAATTCCTCCCTGGACGCTCCGCGTCCGCTGTTAAAGGCGTGACGCGGAGCGTCACAGGATGTATTCCCACGCAGAGCGTGGGAACAATCACCCCCACCAGGGAGGAATTCCCACAATCATCCCTTGGCTTCACTGCCCCGTCTGCTTACCCAATGCCTGCAGCCCGCTCGAACTGACAGTTAAGTGGCTGCAACTCACACCACTTCCAGGTACGAGCTATGAATCGCGCGTGCCAGTTCGCGCACGGTATCAATAAAGTCCGTGAGCCGGCTGTGCAGGCCGTCTTCGAGGATTTCATCGATCCCGGTATAACGCAGCCGCGCCTCGAATTCCGCTGCCAGGCGCTGCGCCGTGCGCCCATAACTGCCGGGTAAGTCCGCAAGGATGTGGCTCAACTCCTCAATGCACGCATGCAGCGAACGCGGCACATCACTGCGCAACAGCAGTAATTCCGAGACCGAGCGCGCATTCAATGCATTCGGGTACAGCTCGGTGTACGCCTCGAATGAGGACAGCGCGCGGAGCAGGGCGCTCCACTGGTAATAACCACGTGCCGACAAGTCGCTGACTTCTTCCGACTCCTCGCCAAACATCTCGTAGCGCGCATCCAGCAGGCGCAAGGTGTTGTCCGCGCGCTCGACAAAGGTGCCCAGGCGGATAAACCGGTAGGCGTCATTGCGCATGATGGTGCCGGAGGTCGCCCCACGGAACAGGTGCGAACGCTGCTTGACCCAGTCACAGAAGTGGCTGATGCCGTGGCGCGCCAGGCCGCCGGCGGCGATGCTGCGCATTTCCAGCCAGGTGGCGTTGAGGTTTTCCCACATGTCAGCGGTGATCCGCCCGCGTACCGCGTGGGCATTGCCACGGGCGGCGCGCAGGCAGTTGTAGATGCTGGCCGGGTTTTCTTCGTCGAGGGCGAAGAAGTGCAGCATGCGCTCGGCGTCGAGTTGTTTGTGGCGTTCCAGGTAACTCTCAAGGGTGCCGCTGCTGAGCAACGACATCGCCAGTTCATCCAGGCCATCGCTGCGCCCGGCCTGGGGCATCAACGACAGCGAATAACTGACTTCGAGCATGCGCGCCAGGTTCTCGGCACGCTCCAGGTAACGCGACATCCAGTACAGATCTGCGGCGGTTCTACTCAACATACTCAGCCCTCCACCACCCAGGTGTCCTTGGTTCCGCCGCCTTGCGACGAGTTGACGATCAACGAGCCTTCCTTTAATGCCACGCGGGTCAGGCCACCGGGCACCAGCCGGGTTTCCTTGCCCGAGAGCACGAAGGGGCGCAGGTCGATATGCCGTGGCGCGATGCCGTTTTCGACGAAGGTGGGGCAGGTGGACAGGCTCAGGGTCGGTTGGGCGATGTACGCGTGGGGGCGCGCCTTGATGCGTTGGCGGAAGTCTTCGATCTCGGCAGCGGTGGAGGCCGGGCCGACCAGCATGCCGTAGCCGCCGGAGCCCTGGGTCTCCTTGACCACCAGTTCCGGCAGGTGCGCCAGGACATGGGACAGCTCATCCGGTTTACGGCACTGGAAGGTCGGCACGTTTTGCAGGATCGGTTCTTCATCCAGGTAGAAGCGGATCATCTCCGGCACATACGGGTAGATGGATTTGTCATCGGCCACGCCGGTGCCGATGGCGTTGGCGAGCACCACGTTGCCGGCGCAGTAGGCGGCCACCAGGCCGGGTACGCCTAGCATCGAGTCGGGGTTGAAGGCCTTGGGGTCGAGGAAGGCGTCGTCGATGCGTCGGTAGATCACGTCCACCGGCTTGGGGCCGTCGGTGGTGCGCATGAACACCTTGAGGTCGTGCACGAACAAATCTGCGCCTTCGACCAGCTCCACGCCCATTTCACGGGCGAGGAACGCATGTTCAAAAAATGCACTGTTGAAGCGCCCGGGCGTCAGCACCACCACATTGGGGTTGTCCAGGCGGCTGGAGCTTTTCAGGGTCTTGAGCAGCAGGTTGGGGTAGTGGTCGACCGGCGCGATGCGCTGCTTGGCGAACACTTCCGGGAACAGGCGCATCATCATCTTGCGGTCTTCGAGCATGTAGCTCACGCCGCTGGGGGTGCGCAGGTTGTCTTCGAGCACGTAGTAGGTGCCGTCGCCGTCGCGCACCAGGTCCACGCCCGAAATGTGCGAGTAGATGTCGCGGTGCAGGTCCAGGCCGACCATCGCCTTCTGGTAACCCTCGTTGCCCAGCACCTGGTCCGCCGGAATGATCCCGGCCTTGATAATGCGCTGGTCGTGGTAGATGTCGGCGAGGAACATGTTCAGCGCGTTGACCCGCTGGATACAGCCGCGTTCGATCACGCTCCATTCACTGGCGGGGATGCTGCGCGGGATGATGTCGAAGGGGATCAGGCGCTCGGTGTCCTGCTCGTCGCCGTAGAGGGTGAAGGTGATCCCGGCGCGGTGGAACAGCAAATCGGCTTCGCGGCGCCGTTGGGCCAGCAGTTCCGGCGGCGTATTGGCCAGCCAGCGGGAGAAATCCTGATAATGCGCACGGCACACGCCATCTGCGTCATTCATTTCATCAAAGAAAGATCGAGCCATTCCAGTACCTTGTCAGTGCCTAAGGAAGCTTGAGTGGCACTGCCGCTTTAAAAAACGCATTTTTTTATGAGCCCGTGGCGCAGGGTGCCAACAGGCCTGGTCCTTACTTTCTTATGGGGTCGGCTCTGGGTCGGGGGGTAACGAATGCTCCTGTATCCGGGCAGATGAATGGATAAAGCAATGCCTGTGCCGGAACTGCTCAACGCAGCGAAGATAAAATGTGGGAGCGGGCTTGCCCGCGAAGGCGGTGGGTCAGTCAATATCATTGTTTGCTGGGCCGACCTCTTCGCGGGCAAGCCCGCTCCCACAGGGGGTTCGGGCTTAAGCCTGCCCGCTCGCCACAAAGGTGCAGGGCATGTTCCAAAATGGTGCATGAACAAACTTGAACTTCACGCAGCCCCGATTCTTCTAACAAGATTCGAACTCGTGTGGAGCACCGCTGTGCCCAGAATCATCTCCCCCGAAACCCCCGAAGCGGCCTTGACCGATCACAGTGAACACAACGCCAAGATCTTCGGTTCCCCCAAAGACCGACTCGACTTCTACCGCCGTGAGATCCAGTACGAAACCACCATCCTCGCCAACCGCACCGATGCCTACCTCACCGCGCAGTCATTCCTGGTCATCGCCTTCGTTTCCGGCATGGGCAACCTGAACCCGGAGTGGGGCAAGTTCTTCACCCTCATCGTACCGGTGTTCCTGGCCTCCCTCGGCGTGCTCAGCTCCCTTAACGCCTGGCCGGGCATCCGTGCCGCGTACGAAATCATCGACCACTGGCACTACAAACAGAGTGAACTGCTGCGCAGCGAGCCGGTGATGGGCCTGGCCTACGACGATTCGCCGCTGTTCTGCGAGACCGAGTCGTCCCACAAGGGCTACCGCAAGTCGCTGTTGTTTTCGATGCGTGCGCCGTGGCTGTTCATGGTGTTCTGGGTATTGCTGGGCGCGTATGCGTTTTACATTCAGGTTGATAACCCGGTGTCATAAGACAGTTGGAACTTCATCACCCCACGCAGGACCTTACCTTTACGCAGCCTGTGTTTTCCAAAACTGCGAAGAGGTGAACCATGACCACAAGTAACGATCCGCAAGTCAGCAACCGCAACGACCCGGCCATCGATGGCGGCGAACCGGCCCCCGGTACTGCCGCCGATGCGCCCAAAGACCCAACGCCTGCGAAAGACCCCAAGGCCAAGGACAACGACTACAGCCCGGATTTCAAGCCAACGCCTGAGGCCAAGCCTGAAACTGACGCCGATATCGACACCCAGGGCGGGTAGAGGAGACAGTCATGTCAGAAGACGACGACGAACAACTCAATGACCCGGGCAACGAAGACCCAGGCTCATTGATGGATGATGCACAAGTGCCGCTGAACGACTTGGATGACGCGGCAGATGTTGGCCATACCGAAAATCAGGACTGAGCGTTCACCTTGGCACCTCGTTCATACCACGCCAGCATCGGCTGGGTACTGAGGCCATGAACGACGATGCTCAAGGCGATCACTGACACCGTCAGGTCGACCGCCACCGCGCTGCTGGTGCCGATCAGCCCGTGGTTGAGCGCGTAGAACAGGTAGTAGATGCTGCCGATGCCGCGAATGCCGAACCAGCCGATCAAGCCGCGCTGGCGGTAATCGATCAGGCGGCCCCACGGCATTGCCAGCACGCTGAAGGGGCGAATCACGCAAAACAGCAGCGCCGCCGCGGGCACGGCTCGCCAATCCCAATGGCTGGCCAGCACAATGCCCAGCACCGTGACCAGAAATACCTCCATCGAACGCTCCACCAAACTGCCGAATGAGAGCATGTCGCCCATCATCACCCCGGCGGCGATTTGCGTATCGGCCAGCTCGCTGACATCACCTTGCAGGGCGCGCGCAGGCTCCACCTCCAGATGGCCGACCACTGGCAGCGCCAAGTGCTCCGACGGTGTCTGCGAATTGCCGGTGGATTTGAATTCGGCCTGGCGTAGGCCCAGCCCGGCGGCAAATACCGACAGAAAGCCATAACCGCCCAGCGCTTCCGCCACCACGTAGGCCAGGGCAATCAAGGCCAGGGTCAGGTAGTCATTGGGCGACAAGGTGCTGTCTTCGTTGGTGATGCGCAGCCACAGCGTCACACGGCCAATGCCCCGGCCCATCCAATAGCCGGTCAACAGCCCGACCGGCACCGCCCACAGCAGGTTTTTCAACACCCAGCCACCGAACCAGTCGCCGTCGAACCCGCCGTGTTGCATGAACAGCAGGGCAAAGATCACAAAGGGAAACGCAGTGCCATCGTTCAAACCGGCTTCGCCGGACAAGCCAAAGCGCAGCGCGTCATAGTCTTGTGCATTGTTGACCTGCACCAGCCCGGCCAGCACCGGGTCGGTCGGCGCAAGAATGGCGCCGACCAACAGCGACACACCCCACGACAACGCAAACAGGTAATGCAATGCCAGGCAGACGCCGAGAATGGTCAGCAGCATCACCGGCCCCGCCATGCCATAAGCAATGCGCCAGGTGCGATGACGCAGCGGCAAGCGCAATTTCAAACCGCTGACGAACAGCGAAAACAGCACCGCGACTTCGGTCAGGTGCTCCATCCAGCCTGCGGAGCCTTTGATATCCAGGTGCAACAGGTCCACGCCCAACGGGCCAATGGCCACGCCCAGCAACAGGCACACCGCCGAGGTGGTCACCGGCATCCAGCGCAGGTAGGAGGAGGTGAGGGCGAGCGTGAGCAGTACAGCGCCCAAGACCGCCAACCATAGAATAAATGTCATCGTACTTGCACTCGGCCGTGGTCTGTCCAGGTTGGAGGACGACGGCCGAGTGGTGGTTCAATGTACTTCGATCAGGTAATGGCCCAGGAATGCTCGGAGCCCACCTTGATGTTGAACCGGTACTGGAGCGGCAAGTAATGCTCCTTCATCTGCTGTATTCGGTTAGCCAGACGATCAGGAGGCGTAATGCCATTTCTTCTGTACCCCTCAAGTATCTCTGGTGCGATGTCGGCAACCGGACCTACTCCCTCGACTTTTTTTCCTACGCGCTTGACCTTCTTGTAAGCCCCATCAAAACCCACTTCGTACATATCGGGTCTTTTCGACTTGAGAATGTCGTTAAACAAATTGGGTCCTACAGTATCGAATATTTTTTTCTCATAAATCTGAAATGCTGGAGGGTAGGTAGTTACACCATCAGCCCCTACGGTGCCGTACTCTCGATTGGCGGCGAAGTAGGTCTTATTTTCTTTGAACCGTTTATGTTGCCCTTCGATGATGTCGAGCAGCAGTGGATTACCCGGTCGTGTTGCAAAATGGCTGGTGTTATAAAAGATATTATTGTCGGTGGCCCAATGTGTAGTCGGCCCGCCGAGCAGTATATCGTCCGCACCTGCCAACATCGGATCGGAAGTGATGGTGTTTTGAATGACATCATCGGTGTCGAGATAAGTGCCGCCATCTTTATAAATGATCGGATAACGTGCCACGTCCGAAGCCGCCGCCAGGTTTTTCCCTTGCCCTTGGCGGTAATACTGGTACAGCTCGCTATTCAACACCGGTTCGAAAGCCTTGTCCTCGCGCAGATTCACGAGGGTGATGCCAGGCACCTCGCTTTGCAGTTTGGCCTTGATCTGTTGAAAAATAATCGGGTTGTCGGCGTCAACATGCAGAATGGAGGTGTACCCCGGTGTTTGGCGGGCGTTGTGGGCCATCGTGTCGATCAAGTTCTGAGGGATTTCCTTGCCCGCCCAAAAATAGTGCAGTTTGGTTGGCACAGGTTTTAAGTCTTTCGGAATACCTAAAACCAGTGGCGTCGAAATATTAACCAGCTTGTAGAGTTTCGATTCCAGTTTCTTGGCGTTTGAAAACTCATCAAACGATCCGCGCTGCCACTGGCCTTTCCCCGTTCTCCAGTAATAAAAGTGAGTCTGTACCTTATCGGTACCGTAGACGAATTGGGTTTCCGTCCACGCGCCGGCTGTGCTGTCAAAGGTGACTTTATGATTGAGGCCCTCATACGTAAGCGAGAAGGGCGTCGCTGAATTTTTCGCTTCGTGAATATCATCTATCGGCACCGCAAACCTGCCATGCCCCAAATCCCAGCGTCCCGGCGCGCTGCCCGCGCCCCCCAGCAACTGGTCGGCTCTTGCGGCCGGCACCCACCCGGATACGCCCAGATCCTTGACAGGTATATCGGGGCCCGCGCCTTTGGGGTGGAGGATGACGCGCTGACCGTCTTTCAACCTGGATTCATAAAGCAGCCCATCGACCTTTACATATTCCTTTTTACTCGCTCCCACGTACACGTTGCCCTGTGTGCCCTGAGTCGATAACGCGTCCGAGGCGATGTATTTGGCTTCATAGCCACTTAGATGGGGGTCCAGGGTAATGACTTCGCCATTGACCGCGACGCGGGTTGGAGTGAAATCCAGCAGCGGTGGGCCAAAGGCGCGGTTCTTCAAGGGATCGTATTGATGCCAATTACCTTGATACATCACGGCAGGCCCCTCGACAGTTTCCTGCCCGACCTTGAACCTGCCCGTTGCCGCCAGGCCGTACCGCTGGCTGGCAGTTTTCACGACATCATCACTGGCGATGGCGTGCAAACTGTTAGCGTTTGTAGTCACGGGCGCATCGGGGACGAAGTTCGTCATCGGGTTGCCGGTGGATCTTTTGGTGCGTGGATTAAAGTCGTACCACTGACCGGTCGCCTCGTCGCGTTGGGCCAGGACTTTACGGCTGCCCGCACCATTGGCCGCTTTGATTGTTCCCTGCGCCACGTCGCCTTTTTTTGCCAATTCAAGCAGATTGACACCCGAATAGGCGGCGCGTAGTTGTTTGACACCCTTGTAGGCTTTATTGACCACATAGCCCCCGGCCTGGAAAACACCCCGCGCCAAATCATCAATACCGCCAACGGGATTAAGTGCGCCCACCGCCGCCCGGCCGATAATCTTGACCGCCTGGGCGGCCCTGGAGAGCGCGGACGCTCCGGCAGACAGGGCTTTTGCGGCCTTGGCGGCGGCGCCGAGACCGACCACAAAGCCGAAGACATCAAAGGCCAGGTCGACAATGCCTTCGGTAATCTTGCCTTGTTTGAAGTTGATAATGGCTGACCTGAGTGGGATCAGGTTCAACGCAATTTCGCCTACGATCTTGTAATTCGGGACTTCAGTCTCGAAGGTTGATGCACCCTTGGCGTATTGGCGTACCGCAGGCAGGTCCATGTCTTCAATGACAGCATCAATAAGGTATTGGGTTCGGTCACTGGAGAAGCTATTGGGCACACCCTGAGCACCTGGGCGTTCATCGGTGATCCCCGGTGGGTGTTGGTCTGCGGGAGTTATCAGGTCGTATTTTTTACCTTTGGCCGGGTACCAACCCTCGCTTGGCACTCTTTCCTCATACGTTTTGTCCGGCCGCCGTGTGAAGGTGCCCTTCAGTCGGTCGTAGGCATAGGTCATGACGCTCAACTTGCCGTTGATGTTGCGTTTGGTCTCGAACAGCAGCACGCCGTTTTCAGTACGCTGAGGCAAGTCAGGCCTGTCGTAGTCGATTTCCCTGCGCACGGTTATTTTGCCGTACTGCAGATTCTGCTGGTCTTCCAGCGGCAGTTTGGAAATCCCGTATTTGAACAGCGCTGACGTGGTCTTTTTGATGGCGTCTTCGTATTTTGCAAAGTCCGCATCAAATTGCTCCTGCGGTCTGGGCAGGTCTTTGAGTTTGGGCAGCATCTCGTTGACTTTGACATCAGCCGATGATGAGACCCACACCGCCGGTGTCCCGTCAGCCGCAATGCTGATACCGCCTCCCGTAAAGAATTCGAAAAAACCACGGCCTATGCCCCAGTCAGTGTTCGAGTCGGGTGGCGCGCCCACCAGTGCCCGGCCATCGAGATACAGATCCTTTAGCGAATAAGGTCCGGGAAAGTGACGGTTGGAGGGCTTTGACGTGATGCACTTTTTATCGAACAGCTTGGGGTCCACGCCCGGTAAGGCTTGTTTCATGAATTCGGTGGCGATGGCGTCGGTCATCGGCATCTTGATGTCCGGCGTCGCGGCGGCTGCGCTCAGCACACGCAGCTGCGCATCGAATTCCTTGCGCACGGCTGCCAGGGCGGTGTCGGTCGTCGGGTAGTCCATGCCATGGGGGATCGCCCATTCCTTGATCGCCTGGTTCTGGGCGGCATACTCAACCTGGCGTTCGTCCTCTGAGATCGGCGCAGTACTGGCGGCGAGCATGATTTGCGCGTAGCTCATTGTGGCGGTCGCACCCGGCGCTTTCGCCTCTATGCGAGCGACCGCCGTGGCGAAACTGACCCAGCTGTGGGTGCCCACCCCCACGTCCTTGGGAATGCCCTTGACCAGAAATTCCGGGGCGCGGCTGGCGAGCATGAGGTGGGCGTTTACCCGTGCGGTTTCCATGGAGCGGGCTGTGCCGTTGGACACCAGATGAGCCGCCAGCTCCTCGACGACCGCCGACGGGTGCTTGTTGTGGTTGGCAACCGAAACCAGCCGATAGCCCTCAATCGCCGTTGCTTCGCCAGTGCTGCCGGTGCTGCCCACGTTCAAGGCCGCCAGCAGCCAGTCGGTGGCGCTGCCTTTGACCGAGCGCGCCGCGAAGGTGGCCTCAAGGGCCTTACCCAGTTCAATGCCCCGGGGCGAACTGAGCAGGGTGTCGATCAACAGGCGTGGATTACTGTGTTCCTGCGTGGTGATTGGCCTGCCATTGAGCAGGTAGTCCAGCACGTTGTTAAACGGCGTCAACGGGATGCCGCCGAGTTCACCCGCGCGGATAGCCTCTCTCAGTTGTTCCTGGCTTTTCTGCTCGAGCGGCACGGGCCAGCTCAGCGCGCCGCCCAGGTCGCCATGGGTGGCAGCCTTGGGCGGCGCGGTGGTCAGGGCATTTGCCAGGTTCACCACCTGTTCGTGGGTGGTGGGGATGTCCCAGCCATGATCCTCCAATAATTGCGTGAGGCTGACTTCGTTTGATTCGCCGGCGCCCGTTGGGAAGTAGGTGCCGTCGGCGGACAGCGGTACGGTTTTTTTCAGTTCGGCCTGGATTTGGCCCACGTCCTTGCTGCCATTGCTCAAGGCTGTCGCCAGGCGCTGCAGCGCTTCGCCTGCCTGATATCGGTTGCGAATGTCGCCCAGAACGGCTTGCTGGTCCTGGAGTGCATCTTCACTGCGCGACTTGATCAAATCCGCAAAGCGGGTTGGGTCGAGGGGTTTGAAGTTTTGCTGCGAGTTGATCTCGTCGGCCCGCCGGTGCATTCCGGCCAGCGTCAGGTTTTGTGGCTCCTGATAAAAATGCCCAACGATCCACCACGGCACCGGTACGTCTGTGCTGTTGACCGGAGGTGTAAGCCGGTAGTCCGTGCCGATGACGCGCGCAGCCTGCAGGATCGGCCCGCTGATGGCGGCCCACTGGCTGTCGTCTTGGCCAACCGTGTGCAACGTGCGCTGGGGGTCAAATGTGCGCTCAAGGGAGTAGGAGAGCTGACCTGATTTCGGATCGAGTTTTATCGTAGAGGTGTCGATACCCGTGGCCCGGATCCACTGCTGAACCTCGGGTGATTGGAAGGCATCATGCAACTGCTTCCACCATTGGCCGAATGTGGAGTGGGGCGGAATGTGCTCGAAGTCGTCAACTTTCAGGCGATTGCCGGCCAGGTTCAGGGCAATCACGTATTGCATTGCCAGTTCATTGTCCCCGCCTGCACGCGTCGTGACCTCGGGCTGCGGGGCGGAGGCATCATCACGCTTTTGCCTGGACAGCAGTGGAGGGGGAGGTGGCGGTGGAGCGAATTGAGGGCGCGCGGCAATCGGAGTGGAAACACGGCTCATAAGGACTGTCCCTTGGCGTTTGGGGATACTGCCTCGTCGGGTCGGCGAGCAGCGTTTTTTCCTTACTTCGCAACAGCGTCGGATTAATTCCATCAACCGTCGGATTAAGTCGTTAGTCCATGTTTCACCCCCGTGCAGGACAGCCTTGGGGCTGCGGTTCAGTGTGTTTCGATTAACTGCGAACCGATGGTTTTCATCCGAATCATGTCCATCAACTGGCGCAGCCCCGGCTGTGACTGGCGCCGACTCGGGTAGTACATGCACAGCGGCTCGCCGATGCAGGCCCAGTCGGCCAGCACTTCCACCAGGCGGCCGTCCGCCAGTTCCTGCTGCACGCGGTTGGACAGGCAGTAAGCAATGCCCACGCCTTGCAGCGCGGCATTGACGATGGTCTCGGTGTCGGCCGCGCTGAAGTTGCCGGGCACGTCGATGCGTTGCTGGCGCGGGCCGTTGCCCAGTTCCCATTTGTAGGTGGTCTTGTCGCCCAGGTACATGCGGATGCACGCGTGTTGCAGCAGGTCCTTGGGTGCCTGCGGCGTGCCGCGCCGGGCGAGGTAGGCGGGGGACGCGACCATGATCCAGCGCAACGCGCCAGTCAGCGGCACCGCAACCATGTCCTGGGGCACGGTGGCGCCATAGCGGATGCCGGCGTCGTAGCCCTCGGCGATGATGTCGATCAAGTCGTCTTCGACGATCAGGTCCAGGCGCAATTGCGGGTAAGCGTTGGCAAACTCGCCGAGGATCGGTGCCAGCAGCAATACGGCGGCATCCCGTGGCACGTTCAGGCGCAAGCGGCCGATAGGGGCTTCGCGATACAGCTCAAGCGTGTCGAGGCCGTCCTGGATCGTCGCAAAGCCCAGGCTGAGTTTTTCTGCGAGCAGCGTGCCGGCGTCGGTGGGCTCGACGGCGCGGCTGGTGCGGTACAGCAGCTTGACCCCGAGACGGGTTTCCAGGTTGCGCATGGTGTGGCTCAACGCCGAGGTGGTCACCCCCAATTCGTGAGCAGCATGGCGAAAACTGCGGCGGCGAATGATCGCCATGAACACATTGAGATCGGCCAATTCGGAACGATTGAAAGCCGCCATATCAAGCCTCTTTTGTAGGAGTTCGGTTGCACGGGGCGTTGAGCCCTATTCAACCTCGGATGATCTAGAGTAATTGCTTTTCTACGTATTGTTGCGCGCACAAGGAATTTTTCATGAGTATCGAGACCCTCCGCATAGCCGGGATTGATAAGCCGATCTCGCGGATTGCCCTCGGCACTTGGTCCATGGGCGGGCACCTGTGGGGTGGCGCAGATAACGAGCAATCGACCCGCACCCTCCGCCAAGCGTTGTTAAGCGGTATCAACCTGATCGACGCCGCGCCGGTGTATGGCTTTGGCCTGTCCGAAGCGTTGATTGGCAAGGCGCTGCGCGGCGTGCGCCATAGCGCGGTGATCGCGACCAAGGCCGGCCTGCAATGGGACGACGGCACCCCACGGCGCAATGCCACGGCCCAGCGTATTCGCAAAGAGGTCGAAGATTCATTACAGCGTCTGGAAACCGACTACATCGACTTGTACCAAGTGCACTGGCCCGACCCGTTGGTGGCTCAGGAGGAAACCGCCGACACGCTTGAGCGCCTGCGCCGCGAGGGCAAAATCCTCGCCGTGGGCGTGAGCAATTATTCCTGCGCGCAAATGGACGATTTCAGCCGTCACACCGCCTTGGCCACGGTGCAGCCGCCGTACAACCTGTTTGAGCGCGCCATCGACAGCAATATCCTGCCGTACGCCAAGCAGCATTCCCTGGTGGTATTGGCCTACGGCCCGCTGTGCCGTGGATTGCTGACCGGCAGCATGCATTCGGCTACGCGCTTTGGCGGTGATGACGTGCGCGGGCTTGACCCGAAATTCAAAGCGCCGCGCTTTGAGCAATACCTCGCCGCCGTCGCGGCGCTGGATATCTATGCCCGCGAATGCCATGGCAAGTCGGTGCTGGCGTTGGCGCTGCGCTGGGTACTCGATCAAGGCCCGACGATTGCGCTGTGGGGCGCCCGTCGGCCGGAGCAATTGCGCGGTTATGAAGAGGCGTTCGGCTGGAAGTTGAGTGCCGATGACCTGACACATATCGACCGTATTCTGGCCAGCACGATAAAAGATCCGATTGGGCCGGAATTTATGGCACCGCCCAAACGTTAGCCCTAGCGACAGGGATGTCAGCGACAGCAAGAACTGACATCCCCAGGCAATGCCATGAGCCATTACAGCTTGCTGATGACGCCCCGCGCCGATGGCAGCCTGGTGCTGCTGGTCACGCACCTGGCCGTCACCGAGCTGAACCTGGGCTCGGCCGGTGAGCTGTAAGACTATCGCTGTGAATTGATGAACTCGCTCTAACCTTTTCGGACCTCTCTCCATGCGCTTGACTGTATAGGCTTCCCTGTTCCTGCTCGCAGGCGCTGACCTCTGTGGGAGCTGGCTTGCCTGCGATAGCGGTCTGCCAGCTCGCTCATCAGCTTCTGAGCCACCGCTATCGCAGGCAAGCCAGCTCCCACAGTTAGATCGAGTTGACCCAGCCAACGGTTATTCACGACCTGTTTTGACGATAAACGACACCACCCAAACCTACCCATTGAACGACTGTTCAGTTTGAACTATGTTGACCGCATCCACCCATGTGCACGCACATCGGTTCGCGCTTTTTCTTCTTGAACGAGAGGCTCTGGCATGCGGTTTTCCCCCTTCGTTGAACGAATTGCAGGGCAGGGCGTAGCCGCCTGGGACATCCACCACGCGGCGTTCCAGGCCGCAAGCCAGGGCGAAGACATCATCATCCTCAGCGTCGGTGACCCGGATTTCGCCACGCCGTCCTTTATCACCGATGCCGCCGTCAGTGCACTGCGCGACGGCGACACCCATTACACCGAAATCCCCGGCCGCCCGACATTGCGCGATGCCGTCGCCGCGCGCTACAGCAAGACCTTGTCGCGGCCGTTGAACGCCGACAACGTGATCATCGTGCCCGGTGCGCAGAACGCCTTGTTCATCAGTTCCCTGTGCCTGCTGCAAGCCGGTGATGAAGTGCTGGTGCTCGACCCGATGTACGTCACTTATGAAGCCACGCTCAAGGCCAGTGGCGCGACGCTGGTACGCGTACCGTGTTCGCCGCAGTCGGGCTTTCGCCTGGATGCACAATTGCTCGCTGCCGCCATCACACCACGCACCCGGGCGATTTTCTTCTCCAACCCGAACAACCCCACTGGCGTCGTCCTCAACCCGCAAGAGCTGCAAGCCATTGCCGACCTGGCCATCGCCCATGACCTGTGGGTGGTAGTCGATGAGGTGTACGAAAGCCTGGTGTTCGACGGCCAGTACCACAGCCTCGCCGCGCTGCCGGGCATGGCCGAGCGCTGCATCGTGATCGGCAGCTTGTCCAAATCCCATGCCATGACCGGCTGGCGCATCGGTTGGATCATTGCCGCGCCGCAGATGGTCGCGCACGCCGAAACGCTGGTGCTGAGCATGCTGTATGGCTTGCCCGGTTTTGTCATGGAAGCCGCCACGGCGGCAGTGCTGGCCCATGACGAAGTGACGGTGGGCATGCGCGACATCTATCGCCGCCGCCGCGACCTGGTGGTGGCCGGCCTGAGTGCCTGCCCGGGGATCAAGGTGCAAGCGCCGCAAGCGGGCATGTTTGTGCTGGTGGATGTGCGCGGCACCGGTTTGGGTTCGTTGGACTTCGCCTGGCGACTGTTCCGCGAGGCCGGCGTGTCGGTGCTCGACGCCGCCGCGTTTGGTGAACCGGCGCAAGGTTTTGTGCGCTTGTCCTTCACCCTGGGCGAAGACCGCCTGGCCGAAGCCTGTCAACGCATCGGCCGGTTCGTCGCCAAGCTGGCCGGTGAACCGCGCGTGGCGGCGGAGGCAAAGGTCGAGGTGCCGCAGCCGGTCGAAGCCAGGAAGATGATTGAAGTCGTCGACCTGCATAAGCGTTTCGGCAATATCGAGGTGCTCAAGGGCATCTCGCTGACCGCTCACGAAGGCGAGGTGATCTCGCTGATCGGCGCCAGCGGCTCAGGCAAAAGCACCTTGCTGCGCTGCATCAACATGCTCGAAGTGCCCGACCAGGGCAGCATCCATGTCGATGGGGAACGCATCAAACTGAACTACGCCATCCCCGGTGCGCCGCTGGTGGCCGACGCCAAGCAACTGGTGCGCATCCGCTCGACCCTGGGCATGGTGTTCCAGAACTTCAACCTGTGGCCGCACCGCACGGTGCTGGAAAACCTCATCGAAGCGCCCACCCAGGTGCTGGGCGAAAGCCGCGCCGAGGCCATCGAGCGCGCCGAAGCCTTGCTCGACCGCGTGGGTCTTGCCGCCAAGCGCAACGAATACCCGGCGTTTCTCTCCGGTGGCCAGCAGCAACGGGTGGCGATCGCCCGCGCCTTGGCCATGCGCCCCAAAGTCATGCTGTTCGACGAACCCACCTCAGCCCTCGACCCGGAACTGGTCGGCGAGGTGCTGCGCGTTATCCGCTCGCTGGCCGAAGAAGGCCGCACCATGATCCTGGTCACCCATGAAATGGCCTTCGCCCGGGATGTATCGTCCAAAGTGGCTTTTCTGCACCAAGGCATGATCGAGGAAACCGGCACGCCGGACTCAGTGTTTATCGACCCACGCAGTGAGCGTTGCCGACAATTCGTCAACGCCCATCAAACGCGCTAACACCAAAAAAAGACGGGGCAAATCATGAAATCCAGACGCATGGCAACGTGGTTGGGCAGTGCAGTGTTGATGGTGGCCGCAGGTTTTACTCTGGCGGCAGAAAAACCCATCGTGTTTGCAGTGGCAGCGGAACCCTATCCACCGTTTACCGTGAAGGGCGGCAACGGCCAGTGGTCCGGCTTTGAAGTGGACCTGATTCACAAGCTGTGTGAAGGCATGAAAGCTGAATGCCAGATCAAGGAAGTGGCGTGGGACGGCATCATCCCGTCGCTGCTGGCGAAGAAGATCGACGTGATCTTCTCCTCGATGTCAGTCACCGATGAACGTGAAAAACAGATCGCCTTCAGCCGTGCCTACTACGATTCGCTGCTGGGCGTGGCAGGCCCCAAGGGCGCGACGGTGGACATCACGCCTGAAGGCCTCAAGGGCAAGTTGATCGGCGTGCAAATCTCCACGGTCAGCGCCAATTACCTGAAGAAGTACTACGAAAACATCGCCGACCTTAAGTACTACGACACCCAGGAATCGGCCAACGCCGACCTGATTGCCGGGCGTATCGACTACATGATGGCTGACGACACCGCCATCGCCATGATGGTCAAGACCCCGGAAGCCAGCGGCCTGGCGCATATCGCCAGCGTGCCCTACGACCCGATCATCGGCCGTGGTGTCGGCGCCGGTTTGCGCAAGGAAGACACCGCGCTCAAGGCGCGCCTCGACAAGGCCATCGGCGAACTGCTGGTGAGCAAGGATTTTGACGACCTGTCCCAGCACTACTTCGGCCTGTCGGTGAGCCCGTGCAAACGCGCTGACACCCCGGCGTATGTGAGCAAAATCTGCGACAGCCCGTACCCGCCAATCGCGCAGAAGACCGAATAACATGTTCGACCTTCTCAGCTTCGGCGACCAAGGATGGGGCAACGCGCTGCTTAAAGGGTTATGGATGACCCTGCAAATTTCCGCGGGCTCGTTCGCGGTGGGTTTGCTGATCGGCCTGGTGGTGGCCTGCGCCAAGCTCAGCGCGCCGCGCCCGATTGCACTGCTGATGCGCGACTACACCACGGTGTTTCGCGCGGTGCCGGAACTGCTGCTGATCCTGCTGCTGTACTACGCAGGCTCCATGGGCCTCAATGCGCTGATGATGTGGCTGGGGTTCGAGCAGGTGAACATCAGCGGCCCGCTGGTGGCGATCCTGGTATTGGGGCTGGTGCAGGGCGCCTATGCGTCGGAGATCTTCCGCGCGGCGATCCTGGCGATTCCCCACGGTCAGATCGAAGCGGCGCGCGCATTTGGCTTGAGCGGGTTTGGTCTGTTTCGTCGCGTGACCTTGCCGATCATGGCGCCCTACGCCCTGGCCGGCATGTCCAACCTGTGGATCAACCTGATCAAGGACAGCGCCTTGATCAGCGTGGTCGGCACCAATGAACTGCTGTACACCGCCAAGCAGGCGGCGGGCTCCACCCGCCAATACCTGCTGTTCTACCTCACGGCCGCTGCCTTGTATTACCTGGTGACGCTGGCTTCCAACTACCTGTCCGGGCGCCTGGAGCGACGTATTCGTCGCTGGATGCCGGTTGTCGAGTGAGCCGCCATGCCTGAGTGGATAAGCTATTACGCAGGGTTGATCGCCAAGGGCCTGCAAACCACCTTGTCGCTGCTGGCGATCTCGGCGGTGCTGGGCTTTGCGTTGGCGGTGCTGGTGGCCTTGGCGCGGTTGTCGCGGCGCAAATGGCTGGCGCGCAGTGCGCTGGCCTACACCAGCGTGCTGCGCGGCACGCCGCTGCTGATCCAGATCTATATTTTCTACTACGGGCTGGGCAGTTTATTTGCCCAGTTTCCGATGCTGCGCGGCAGCTTCCTCTGGCCGTTTTTGCGCGACGGTTACTGGTACATCGTGTTTGCCCTGGTGCTGTCGGTGGGCGCCTATGTGGGCGAAGTGATTCGCGGCGGCCTGCTGGCGGTGCCCAAGGGCGAAATGGAAGCCGCGTCCGCGTTCGGCATGACCGCACGCCAGGCGTTGCTGCGCGTACGCTTGCCAAGGGCGATGCGCCTGCTGTTGCCGACGTTGGCGGGGGAGACGGTGATGCTGCTCAAGTCCACCGCGCTGGCCTCGACAATCGCCGTGGTCGACCTGCTGGGCGCGGCCAACGTGGTACGCGCGCAGACTTTGCAGATCTATCAACCCTTGCTGCTGGTGGCCGGTGTCTACCTGTGCCTGACCTTCCTGATCGAAGGCGTCTACGCCATCGCCGAACGGCGTGGCACGCCGCTGCGCAGGTCAGTGGGATGAACCAGAACCGCGCGTTGCAAGGGATTGCCCTGTGCTCGCTGGCCTATGCGTTCCTGGCGTTGCAAGACGCTGTGATCAAGTGGCTGGTGGCCGATTATTCGGTGTTCAGCATTCTGTTCTGGCGCAGCCTGGTGGTGGTCGGTGCGTGTGTGATCGCCGGGCGCATGGGCTTGCTGCGCCGGGCCTGGACCTCGGTGAGCCGCAAGCTGCTGATCATTCGCGGGTTGCTGTCGTTGCTGGCGTGGTTGCTGTATTACACCGCCGCCAAGGACCTGACCCTGGCGGAAATGACCACGCTGTATTTCTCCGCGCCGATCATGGTCACGCTGCTGGCGGCGCTGATTCTCAAGGAGCGCGCCAGCCGGGGCCAATGGGTTTCGTTGATCATCGGCTTTGTCGGCGTGGTGATCGCCTGTCGCCCCAGCAATATGGTCGACCCGCTGCCCATCGCCCTGACTTTGGCCGCCGCATTGTGCTGGGCGTTCACCTACATCCAGTTGCGCCAGGTCGACCCGACCACCTCGGTGCTGGAACAGATGCTGATCACCAATGTTGTCTTTGTGATCTGCATGGCCGTGACGTTGCCCTGGACTCACACCCCGGCGCCGACACCCGCGTGGCTGGGCATGTTGGCCGCCGGGTTGGTGGGCGGTATCGGGCAATTCCTGTTGTTTGCCAGTTTCCGTCGGGCCACGGCGACCTTGCTTGCGCCGTTCGAATACACCGGTTTGATCTGGGCGTTTCTGTTGTCGAGCCTGATCTGGAGCACCTCGATGGACGTGTCGCTGATCATCGGCGCGGTGCTGATCGCCGTCAGCGGCACCTTGGCGATGCTCAGCGCGCGCCATCCCGAATCACAGGACGTGGTCGGCGCCGAATGCGCCGTGACGCAACCCTTGCACCCAGCAGCGGCAGATGTGCAAGCCGTTGGCCGGGCTGAAGGTGCCGGGGTTGAGGCACCCCTCGAGCCAGAGCCCGTCAAGCATCGCCGATAGGCCGATGGCCGCCAGGTGGCTGTCATGGATCACCAGGTTTTCGCTGCGTGCGAGGTCGTCGAGCAGTTGCTGGATCAGCGCCAGGTAGGCGCGGTAGCTGTTTTCGTGGGACTGGTTTACGTGGGGCGAATGGCGGATCAGGCTCCAGAACACCACCCACACGCCGAGCAGGTCGGGGTCCATGACGCGCGGCGAAAACGAGGCGCTGAGAAACGCATCCAGGCGTGCGGCGGCGCCTTCGGCCAATTCGACTTGTGCCCATAGCGCGCGGGTCAGCTCACTGGCGAGCTTGTGGTAGGTCTCGGCGATCAGTGCATCAATGCTGCCGAAGTGGTGGTTGAGCAAGCCCACGGAAACACCGGCTTCAGCCGCGATCTTGCGCACGGAAATCCCCGCATGGCCATCGCGGGAAAGGCAGGCGAGGGTGGCGGCAACCAGCAGGTCCCGGCGTTCATCGGGGTCGGCACGGCGCAGTTTGGGAGGGTCGATGCTCATGGGAATGCCTTTGATGAAAGACCAGAGCGCCAAGGTTAGTTGAACGTGTGTTCAATCTCTAGCAATTAAATGATCAGAGGAGGGCAAGGCATGGCAAAAGACCTTTCGTGGCAGGTAGCAGGCGACGCCGGCAACCGGCTGCACATCGGCGCCTGGCGTTTCGAAGGCGACGGCAGCGGGCCCAAGGTGCACCTGCAAGCGGGTGTGCACGCCGATGAAATCGCCGGGATGCTGGTGCTGCACCAGTTGCTGCCGCGCTTGCAGGCTTGCCGGGATCAGGGCCTTCTCAAGGGCACCGTGACTGTCGTGCCCCAGGCGAATCCCTTCGGTATCGGCCAATTTCGCCAGGGCAAGTTGTTGGGGCGTTTCCACGAAGCCACCGGGCAGAACTTCAACCGTGCCTTCGATCATTCCCTGGCCATGGAACGCCCGGCAAGCAACCTGGCGCAGTGGCAAAAAAGCCTGGTGCAACTGGCGGCCGACGCCGACCTGGTGCTCGACCTGCACACCGACGACGAGGCCCTGCCTTACCTCTATATCCACCGCAGCTTCTGGCCGGAACAAGGCCTGGCCCTGGCGGCGGCGTTGCAGGTGGAGGTGGTGATTGTCTGGGATGACGGCGGCGACGGTTCTTTTGAAGAGACCATCATCAACCACGGCGCACCACAGCTGGCGGCGACGATCGAATTGCGCGGCCAGGCGGATGTCAGCGACGCGCTGGCGCAGCAGGACGCCGATGGGCTGTGGGCCTGGCTGTGCATCAACGGCGTGATTGATGAAGTGGCGGCCATCAACGAATGGCAAGGTGAAGTCGTGGAGATGGGCTGTATGGAAACCATCCTCGCACCCTGCGCGGGTGTGCTGGTGTTTGAAAAACATCTGGGCGATCAGGTCGAGGAGGGCCAGCGTTTTGCCCGGATTATCGGCCGCCCTGGCGATCCGTCTTCAGAAGTGATCTTGCACGCCGCGCAAACCGGCCGCATGCTCACCGGCCACCGCGAACGCTTGGTGTCCCAGGGTTCGGTGGTGGCCAAATTTACCGGCACGCGCCTGTCCGACAGCTACAGCGGCGGGGTGTTGGACCCATAAGATTGTGGATGTACCCCTCATCCAACTGTGGGAGCAGGCAAGCCAGCTCCCACCTTCGACCGCATTTTTCCAGGCTGTAACCCAGTCAACTGTGGGAGCGGCGGTGCGACGATTCGACTTGCCCGCGAAGGCGGTGTGTCAGGCCATACATGAGTCAGCTGACCCACCGCTATCGCAGGCAAGCCAGCTCCCACACTCAACCGCATTTTTCCAGGCTGTAACCCAGTCAACTGTGGGAGCGGCGGTGCGACGATTCGACTTGCCCGCGAAGGCGGTGTGTCAGGCCATACATGAGTCAGCTGACCCACCGCTATCGCAGGCAAGCCACCGAATCTGCACCCAGCACCCTAAAGTGCCGCCGTCGGAACTCGCCCTGATCAGCGGCGCCGAGCGCTTGAGTGCTACCCACCACGGGCTGATCGATTGTGTGCGCGAGGCCGTTTCACAGCCTGGGCAGGCGTTCCAGTAACAGGCGCTCAAGGGTGGCTGCCGGCAGCGGCCGGCTGAACAAATACCCCTGAATCTGATCGCAGCCGGCGTCCTTCAAAAACGCCAGCTGCGCCTGGGTTTCCACGCCTTCGGCAACCACTTGCAGGCTCAGGCTATGGGCCAGTTCAATGATGGTGCGGGTGATCGCCGCGTCTTGCGGGTTGGTGGTGACTTCGCGGATAAACGCGATGTCGATCTTCAGCGTATCGATGGGGAATCGGCGCAGGTACGCCAGGCTTGAATAGCCGGTGCCGAAGTCATCGATGGAGATCTTCACGCCCAGGTTGCGCAAGCGTTGCAGGCTGGCAATGGTGTGCTGGGTGTTTTCCATCAGCGAGCCTTCGGTCAGCTCGACTTCCAGCCAATGCGGTGCGACGCCGGTTTCTATCAGGATGCGTTCGATGTCGGCAATCAGGTCGCCTTCGATCAATTGATGACCGGAAACGTTGACGGACACCTCGACGGCGCCAATCAGGCCGCGTTGCCACTCGGCAATCTGCTGGCAAACGGTGTCGATCACCCAGCGCCCGACCGGCACGATCAACCCCAGGCTTTCCAGCACCGGTACGAACACCGCCGGCGACACCGCGCCGTAGCCGGGGCGCTCCCAGCGCAGCAGGGCTTCAAGGGCGCATATCTGCCCGCCGGCAAGTTCGACCTTGGGTTGGTAATGCACCGTGAATTCATTGAGTTCCACTGCTTGGCGCAGGGCATTTTCCAGGTCCTGGCGCGCCAGGTCATGCACGCTCATGCCTGCCGGCGCGCCCGTTTGCCGTCGCAGTTGCTGCTCCAGCACCAGGTTGTGGGTTTTCAACTGATCGCCACGCGCCTTGAGACGCAGCAGGTTGCGCACGCGCAACCACAACTCGGCACGTTCCACCGGTTTGCTGATGAATTCCTCGGCGCCGGTTTCCAGCCCGCTGACCCGCGCGCTCGGCTCACTGAGGGCCGAGAGCATGATGATCGGGATGCTGGCGGTGGTTTCGTCGCCCTTCAGCTGGCTGGCGACTTCATAGCCGTCCATGCCCGGCATCATGATGTCCAGCAGGATCAGGTCGGGTGGCTGTTGCGCCACGAGCTGCAGGGCCTGTTCACCGCTGCTCGCACTCAGGGTCTGGTAGCCCTGGTGTTGCAGCAGGGTTTCCAATAGCTTGCGAACCTGGGGTTCGTCATCGACGATCAATAGCGTTGCGGGTTGGCTGGCCATGGAGAGGACTCATAGAAGAGGGTTGATGTGTGGTTGCAACAAGGTGTCGATGACCTGGTACAGCTCCTTGTAACGCAGCGGCTTGATGATATAGGCGTCGCAACCGGCCAGCCGGGTCTTTTCGCGGTCTTCCTTCATGGCCATGGCGGTCAGGGCGATCACCGGAATGTGCGCGGTATTTGGGTCTTGCTTGAGCAGCGACGTGGCGGCGAGGCCGTCCATGCCCGGTAGCTGAATGTCCATCAGGATCAGTGCCGGTTGTTTTTCCCGTGCCAGGGTCAGGCCGGTTTCCGCATCCGCCGCCCATAAAACAGTGTGACCGGCATTGAGCAGCAACAAGCGCGCCAGGCGCATGTTTGCCTCGTTGTCTTCGACGATCAGGATTTCGGCCATACAGCCTCCGGCGCACGGTGCAGGGGCAGCCACACCACAAAACGCGTGCCCAGGCCTGCGCGGCTGGCCACGGCGACGCTGCCGCCATGCAGGTCGGTCAGTTGCTTGACCATCGCCAGGCCCAGGCCTGTGCCTTCGAATTTACGCGCCAGGCTGCTGTCGATCTGGCTGAAGGCCTTGAACAGCTTGCTCATGTCCTCCTCGGCGATGCCAATGCCGGTGTCGCTGACACTCAATTCCAGGAACTGCGCGTGGGTGCCGGGTTGCAGGGCGAAGCCGTGGGCCGGCCAATCGCCGGGGATCTGCCCGACCTGCGCGCGGCTAACTTCGCGCACCGCCAGGGTCACGCTGCTGCCGTGTTCGCTGAACTTCACCGCATTGGCCAGCAGGTTGTAGACGATCTGCTTGGTCTTGCGCAGGTCCAGTTCCAGGGTGCCGAAATCGGCCTCGCATTCCAGCTTCAACTGGATGCGTTGCAGCGCGGCTTTTTCGCGCACGATCAATAAACTGTTGGCGAGCAAGCCCGCCAGTTCCACGGGCTCCAACTCCAGGTCCATCATCCCGGCCTCGACCTTGGAGAGGTCAAGAATGTCGTTGATCAGTGACAGCAGGTGCTGGCCGCTGGTGAAGATGTCGCCGATGTATTCGCGCTGCACCTCGCTCATGTCGCCGACCAAGCCATCCTTCAAGGCCTCGGAAAAGCCAATCACCGCGTTCAGCGGCGTGCGCAGTTCGTGTGACATGGTGGCGAGGAACTCGGACTTCATGTGGTTGGCGTGTTCCAGTTCCAGATTCTTTTCTTCCAGCGCGCGTTCGAAGCCTTTGCGCTCGGCTTCTTCCTGTTTGCGCGCAGTGTTGTCGGTGCCGATCAGCAGGTAGCCGATGATCGTGTCGTGGCGGTTGCGCAAGGCCGTGACCGAGACCATCGCTGACAGGCGACTGCCGTCCTTGCGGATATAGGTCAGCTCGTAAATATCTTCGATGCCGCGCGAGGCCTTGAACACCAGGGCTTCGAAGCCTGGGTTGATCGGCGTGTCCAGCTCCAGGCTGAGGGCTGCGGCGCGGGTAATCAGCTCGGTGGGGTCGGAAATGTCGGCGGGGGTAATGCGGTTCAGCACGTCGTCGGCGGCGTAACCGAGCATGCGTTCGGCGCCGACATTGAAGATTTGGATCACGCCTTTTTCGTCGGTGGCGATGCTGGAAAAATACGCGCTGTTGAAGATCGCGTCTTGCAGGGCGCCGGTCTTGAGCAGGGTTTTCTGACGTTTGAATTCGACGATTTTTTCGGCCCGCGATTGCGGTTCGAGTGGTCGATCGGTGGGGCTTTTATCCATCGCGGTAGCGTTCCGGGAACTTCAGGCCCGCCATCATCGACAGCCGATGGCGCAGAGCATGCTCACAGAAGATCGCGCAAAGGCGATGAGGAGGAGATGAGGTCTTTGAACAATAGCAGAGATAGGTGGGAGCTGGCTTGCCAGCGATGCAGGCACTTCGGTGCATCAGGTACAACCCGTTGATGCCATCGCAGGCAAGCCAGCTCCCACAGTTGATTGACTTCAGCCTCCAGGCCGCTGTGCTCAATTTTGATCGACATCCCACACGATGCGGTTTTCGCGCTTTAGCAGTTGATGAAACGTTTAACCAAACGATAAACGGCGTACGCAAGCGCTTGCGTAAGCAAATGTATCTGGCATAGAGTCGGCGGCACTCGCCTACAAAAATAATAATGCCAGGAGCTCATCCATGAGCCTTGAACCCTTGCTTGAGATGCAGGGCATCAGCAAAACCTTCAACGGTTTGCGCGTGCTCAAAAATGTTGGCCTGAAGGTCTACCCCGGTGAAATTCACGCACTGATGGGGGAGAACGGCGCTGGCAAATCGACCCTGATGAAAATCCTCTCCGGCGCTTACCAGGCCGACCCCGGCGGTGAAATCCGCATCGACGGCCAGCCCGTCGCCACCTTCGACCCTGCCACCGCCAAAACCCTCGGCATCGCCGTGATTTATCAGGAATTGAGCCTGTGCCCGAACCTGAGCGTGGCCGAGAACATCTACCTGGGCCGCGAACTGCGGCGCGGCTGGACCATTGATCGCAAGGGCATGCAAGAAGGCTGCGTCGAAGTGCTGCAACGCCTGGGCGCCGAGTTCAAACCCGCGACGCCGGTGAGCAGCCTGTCGATTGCCGAGCGCCAGTTGGTGGAAATCGCCCGCGCCCTGCATGCCCATGCCAGGATTCTGGTGATGGACGAGCCGACCACGCCACTCTCATCGCGGGAGACCGACCGCCTGTTTGCCCTGATCAAACAGCTGCGCAGCCAGGGCCTGGCGATCATCTACATCAGCCACCGCATGGCCGAAATCTACGAGTTGTCGGACCGGGTCTCGGTGCTGCGCGACGGCCAGTACATCGGCGAGCTGACCCGCGATGCGTTATCGGCCGACGTGTTGGTGAAAATGATGGTTGGCCGCGATCTCTCCGGCTTCTACAAGAAGGAGCACGCCTCCTATAACCCCGGCAACGTGGTGATGCGCGTGCGTGACATGGCCGATGGCAAGCGCGTGCGCCAGTGCAGTTTCGACCTGCACGCCGGTGAAGTGCTGGGCATCGCCGGGCTGGTTGGGGCAGGGCGCACCGAACTGGCGCGGCTGATCTTCGCCGCCGACCCGCGCACCTCCGGCACGCTGGAAGTAGTTGGCAAAACCGTCACTCAGCTGCGCAACCCGGCGGATGCGATTCGTGCGGGTGTGGTGTACCTCACCGAAGACCGCAAGGCCCAGGGCCTGTTCCTGGACATGAGCGTGGCCGACAACATCAACGTCTGCGCTTGTGTGCCGGACGCGCATGCCGGTGGCGTGCTGGATCGCGGCCATGCTGCGCAGCGTTCGAATGACGCGATCAAGTCGCTGTCGATTCGCGTGGCGTCGGGCAAGGTCAATGTCGGCGCGTTGAGCGGCGGCAATCAACAAAAAGTCCTGTTGGCGCGGTTGCTGGAGGTCAAGCCGCACGTGCTGATCCTCGACGAACCGACGCGGGGCGTGGACATCGGCTCCAAGTCCGAGATCTACCGCATCATCAATCAACTGGCGCTGGCGGGGGTTGGCATCGTGGTGATTTCCAGCGAGCTGCCGGAAATCATCGGCACCTGCGACCGCGTGCTGATCATGCGCGAAGGCCAATTGGTGGCCGAAGTCGGCGGGGCTTCGGGCCACGCCATTTCCCAGGAACGCATTATTGACCTCGCCACCGGTGGCGATCAGGTGGCTGCCCATGGCTGATTCAAACAACAACGCACTGACCCTCGCACCCGTCGGCAAAGCGGAGCGCATTCGTGAACTGATGCGCACCGTCGGCATGCTGCCGGTGCTGGTATTGCTGCTGGTGGGCTTTGCCCTGGCCAGCGAAAACTTCCTCACCGTGCAGAACCTGTCGATCATCACTCAGCAGGCTTCGGTGAATGTGGTGCTGGCGGCGGGCATGACCTTTGTGATTCTCACGGCGGGCATCGACTTGTCGGTGGGGGCGATTCTGGCTGCGTCCGCGGTGGTCGCGTTGCAGGCGTCGATGTCGCCGCAGTTCGGCATGTTCGGGATCGCCGCCGGTGTCGGTTTCGGCCTGTTGCTGGGCTTGGTCAACGGTGGCTTGATTGCCTTTATGCGCCTGCCGCCGTTTATCGTCACCCTCGGCGCGCTGACGGCCATGCGTGGCCTGGCGCGGCTGCTGGCGGATGACAAAACCGTGTTCAACCCCGACCTGCCGTTTGCGTTTATCGGTAACGACTCCGTGCTGGGCGTGCCGTGGCTGGTGATCATCGCGGTGGCGGTGGTGGCGCTGTCGTGGTTCATCCTGCGCCGCACGGTGATGGGCGTGCAGATCTACTCGGTGGGCGGCAACCCTGAAGCCGCGCGGCTGTCGGGCATCAAGGTGTGGAAGGTGCTGCTGTTCGTCTACGCCATGTCCGGTGCATTGGCCGGGCTGGGTGCGGTGATGAGCGCCTCGCGCCTGTTCGCCGCCAACGGCCTGCAACTCGGGCAATCCTATGAGCTGGATGCGATTGCCGCCGTGATCCTCGGCGGCACCAGTTTTACCGGCGGCGTCGGCACCATCGGCGGCACGCTGATCGGCGCGCTGATTATCGCGGTACTCACCAACGGCCTGGTGCTGCTGGGGGTCTCGGATATCTGGCAGTACATCATCAAAGGCATTGTGATCATCGGCGCGGTGGCGCTGGATCGTTATCGCCAATCCGGCGCACGCACCTGATTTCACTCCCCTAACAATCACAAGAGAGACCCGCATGAACTTCAAACGCCTGTTTCCCGTTATTGCCTTGGCTGCCGTGATGTCCAACGTCGTCGAAGCCCGAGAGCTCAAGGCCCTCGGCATCAGCATGGGCTCGCTCGGCAACCCGTATTTCGTGACCCTGGCCGACGGCGCCACGGCGCGGGCCAAGGAACTGAACCCCAACGTCAAGGTGACCTCGGTGTCGGCTGACTATGACCTGAGCAAGCAGTTTTCGCAGATCGATAACTTCATCTCGTCCAAGGTCGACCTGATCCTGCTCAATGCTGTCGACCCCTCGGCCATGGCCTCGGCAATCAAGAAGGCCCGCGATGCCGGGATCGTCGTGGTGGCGGTGGATGTGGACGCCAAGGGCGTGAACGCCACCGTGCAAACCGACAACGTCGAAGCCGGCAAGCTGGCCTGCCAGTTCCTGGTGGACAAGCTCGCGGGCAAAGGCAATGTGATTATCCAGAATGGCCCGCAAGTCACCGCCGTGACCGACCGCGTTAAAGGCTGCAAAGCCGCACTGGCCGGCGCGCCGGACATCAAGGTGCTGTCCGATGACCAGGACGGCAAAGGCTCGCGCGAAGGCGGCTTGAACGTAATGCAGGGCTATCTCACGCGCTTCCCGAAAATCGACGGCCTGTTTGCGATCAACGACCCGCAAGCGATTGGCAGTGACTTGGCGGCCAAGCAACTGAAACGCAGCGGCATCCTCATCACGTCCGTGGACGGCGCACCGGACATCGAAAATGCGCTGAAGACCGACACGCAAATCCAGGCCTCGGCCAGCCAGGACCCATGGGCCATGGCGCAGACTGCTGTGAATGTCGGCAATGACATTCTCAACGACAAAGCCCCGGCCGAAGCGGTTACCCTGCTCACGCCAAAACTGATCACCCGCGACAACGTCGGGACGTACAGCGGGTGGTCGAGCAAACATTGATTCATTGAAGGGGAGCGCGTCGTGGTCACCATGGATGACGTGGCAAGCAGGGCGGGTGTGTCGACGTCGACCGTGTCTCACGTGTTAAACGGCACACGCAAGGTCAGCGCGGCCACGCTGCAGGCGGTACAGCGCGCGATTCAGGAGTTGGGTTACATCCCCAACACCCTGGCGCGCTCGCTGGCCCGTTCGAGCACCAGCACGATCGGCGTGGCGATCTCGGCGCTGTCCAACCACTACTTCAGCGAAACCGTGCACGCGATAGAAACCGAGTGCGCCAAACACGGCTACATGATGCTGTTTGTCGACCCCCACGACGACCCGGAGCAGGAGCTGCGGGTGGTCACCGCGCTGCATCATCGGCGCGTCGACGGGATTTTGCTGGCCCCGTCCACCGGTTCAAAAGCCCTGGAATACCTGCAGGCCAATGAGATGCCGACGGTGCTGGTGGACCGCATGATGAGTGAGCAATTCGACCAGATCGGGGTGGAGAATACCCAGTCCACCGAGGCCCTGGTCGCCCATCTGATTGAACACGGGCACCGCCGCATCGGCTTTATCGCCGGGCGTGCGGGGCTGGGTACGACCGATGAGCGCGCGGCCGGTTACCGCGCCGCCTTGCAGGCAGCGGGGCTGGTGTTTGATCCGCAACTGTTGGTCAACGGCGGTTCCAACAGTGAGCCTGCCCGGCAAGCGACGGCGCAGTTACTGGCATTGCCGCAGCCGCCGACCGCGATCATGGCGGGCAATAACCTGATGACGTTGGGCGCCATGCACGCCCTGCGTGACGCGAACATTGAGGTGCCGGGGCAGATCGCCCTGGTGGGTTTTGATGATTTTGACTGGGCGGATTTTTTCGTGCCGCGCCTGACCTTGATTGCCCAGCCCGTCAAGGAACTCGGCGCCCGCGCGGTGCAGATGCTGCTGCAACGCATGGCCTCGCCCGGCGCACCAGTGCAAAGCGTGCGCCTGGCGCCGCGCCTGCAATACCGTAATTCATGTGGCTGTATTTGATTGGAATAACCCCCGTATGAGCAGTCCTGTTTCCCTCGGTATTGATCTGGGCACCTCCGAACTCAAGGCGATCCTCATGGACGTCGACGGCGCCGTACTCGCCCATGCAGGTGTGCGCCTGAGTGTGTCGCGGCGCCATGGCGGCTGGTCCGAACAGGCGCCGGACGACTGGTGGCAGGCGTGTTTGCAGGCGCTTGAGCAGTTGCGCGCCCATGCGGCGTTCAGTCGGGTGGCGTGTATCGGGTTGTCCGGGCAGATGCACGGCGCGGTGCTGCTCGGTGCTGACGACCGCGTGTTGTACCCGGCAATCCTGTGGGACGACTCGCGCGCTGTCGCCGAAGCGGAGCAGCTTGGGCCTGGCTTTGCCGAAGTCACCGGCAGCTTGCCCATGGCCGGGCTGACCGCACCGAAACTGCTGTGGTTGCAAGCGCATGAACCCGAGGTGTTCAAGGCGATTGACTGCGTGCTGTCGCCCAAGGATTACCTGCGCTTGCGCCTGAGTGGTGAGCGCATCAGCGAGATGTCCGATGCTGCCGGCACCTTGTGGCTCGACGTGGCGCACCGCGAATGGTTTGCGCCGATGGTGCGCGCCACCGGCCTTGCACCTGCGCAGATGCCCAGATTGGTCGAAGGCGGCGCGGCGAGTGCGTGTTTGACGCCGAGTGTTGCTGCAAGGCTGGGCTTGTCTGCCGAGGTGGTGATTGCAGGGGGCGGCGGCGATAACCCGGTGGCGGCCGTCGGCATCGGCGCAATCAATGCCGGGGATGGGTTCATCACCCTGGGCACCAGCGCGGCCATCGTCGCCATCACCGATCACGCCGCCGGCAACCCGGCCAGCGCGGTGCACAGCTTCTGCCACGCGCTGCCCAATCGCTGGTACACCATGGGCGCCATGCTGGCCGGCGCCAGTTGCCTGCGTTGGGTTACGCGGCTGACCGGCAGCCAGGACGAACAAACCCTGCTGGATCAGGTGCAGGCACAGTTGCCGATTACACAGCCCGTGCCGCTGGACACGCCGCTGTTTTTGCCCTACCTGGCGGGCGAACGCACGCCGCATAACGACCCGTTGCTGCGCGGCGGCTTTATGAACCTGGGCCACGATTGCACCCCGGCGATGCTCGGTTATGCGGTGATGGAAGGTGTGGCGTTTGGCTTGCTCGACGCCTTGCACGCCGTGCAGTCAGCCGGCGCCAGCGTCGGTGCCTGCGCCCTGGTGGGCGGCGGCGCGCGCAGCGAATACTGGGCGCAGTTGTTGGCGAATATCCTGCAACGGCAGATTTTTACCTTGCAGGGCAGCGAATTAAGCGCCTGCATTGGCGCGGCGAAACTGGGGTTATTGTCGATCGGGCAGGGCACGGACTTGTTGCAGGCGGGCATGCCGGTCAAGACGCGGTATTGGCCTGATGTGAAGCAACAGCCGGTGCTTGAGGCGCGCTATCGCAAGTTCCGGGGGTTGCTGGCGGCGGCGAAGGGGTTGCACGACTGATCAGGCGTCTTGTGGTCAGCGGGCGTTTTGTAGCCACAGGGCTTAATGTGGATAGTGGGTTTCCTGTGGTGAGCGGGCGTGTCGTGGCGAGCGGGCTTGCCCCGCGTTGGGCTGCGCAGCAGCCCCAAACCAGCCACCGCGCTTTTCCGGATGATTTGAGTCGCCAGGTTTCGGGGCCGCTTCGCGCCCCAACGCGGGGCAAGCCCGCTCGCCACGACAAGCCCCGCTCGCCACAACAGGCCCGCTCGCCACAACCGCAGTAAGCTCCGGACTCACAGCCAGGCAGCATCCCACAACGGATAATCCCCAATCTGCTCGACCAGCCCCGCCCGCAGAGGGTTGGCGATCACGTAGCGCGCCATTTTTCGCAAGTCTTCATCGGCCCGCACCGCACGGTCGTGATAGCCGCGCTGCCAGAATCGCTCCCGGCTGCCTCGGGCTCGATTGATGCTTAGCGTACTGCGCGACTTGGTCTGTCGCATTACATCGGGCAGGGTCGAGTTATGCAGATCGAACAGCCAATGGAAGTGATCCGGCATGATGACCCACGCCAGTGAATTGACTTGACCCGCGTCGTGGGTTCGTTTGAATTCGGCTACCAATAACCGCCCCAGTTCAAAACGGTTGAACAAGGGTTGGCGCTGATGCACCACGGCGGTAACCAGATAAGCGCGCCCTGGTTCTGAGTAGCGACCACGGCGTAACCGGTGAGAGTTTGGCTGACGAGACAATCCGTTGCTCCTTGCATGGATAAGAAGCTATGACGCTAGCAGCGCCGGTGGATTGGCCGTGTTGAGTTCGGTGTCTCCATATTTCCAGTGGGCCTGTTGTCTAGAGCAGCCCTGTTGTAGAGAGCGGTGCCTGTTGTAGAGAATGGGGCCTGTCGTGGCGAGCGGGCTTGCCCCGCGTTGGGCTGCGCAGCAGCCCCAAACCAGCCACCGCGTTTTCCCGGATGATTTGAGTCGCCAGGTTTCGGGGCCGCTTCGCGCCCCAACGCGGGGCAAGCCCGCTCGCCACAACAAGCCCGCTCGCCACGACAGCCCCGCTCGCCACAGGAAGCCCGCTTACCACATCAGGCCTGCTCCCGCGAGTTACCCGACCAGGGTGCGCAGCACGCTTTCCAGCGAGGTGGTTCCCTTCAGCACCTGTTCATGCTCGAAACAGATCCAGCCTTCGTTGAATCCATCGACCATACGCATGCGCGGCAATGGGTTTTGTGCGCCCTGGCCGCGCAGCAATGCTTCCCAGGTATCGCGCTCAACCACTTCGGCGTGTACCTCGCGGCCAAGCAGGTGGGTCAGGGTTTGGGCGATGTCATTCGGGCTGACCCACTGGCTTTCCAACTCGACCACGCGGTGGCCGGCCCAGTCTTGTTGCAGCAACTGCGCGGCGAGTGTGCCGATGTCGGCGGTGGCAACCATGGGTACGCGCTTGTCGAGCGGTTGCAGGAAGCTATGGATCACGCCGGTGTCACGTGCGGTGGTGACATCGTACGCAGCGTTTTCCATAAACCAGCCAGGGCGCAGGAAGGTCACGGGGATGTCCAGGGCGCTCAACGCCTGTTCCATCAATGTGCGCTGGGTCAGCAGGTTAAGTTCTGTGGCCTGCGCGCCGATGGTCGACAGGCACAAGACTTTTTCCGGCGCGGCAGCCTTGAGGGCCTGGCTAACGGCTGCAATTACGGTGCGCGCTTCCGGAAAACCAGGCAGTGGATCGAAGCCCGGCGGCGGCAGGATGAAGACGCCGGTTGCGCCCTTGAATGCTTCCGTCAGCGCTTGGGCATCTTCCATCGCGGCAAACGCGATTTCGCAGCCCTGATCCGCCCAATAAGCCGCTTTGCCGGCGTCGCGAATAACGGCGCGAACGGGAAGACCTGCGTTGAGGAGATTGCGCGCCAAGGCGCCGCCGACTTTGCCTGTGATGCCAGTAATAACGTACATGCGCTTTACACCTGTGGGTTCCAATGAGTGGAGCCCAGCATAAAGACCGCCCAGCGATGACAGAATAGCGATTGCGTCACTGCGTTAGTGACGCAAAATCACGAATCAGCCAGCGGCGGCAAACGCCGTTTGACCGGGGTTTTCTTGACGATGGCGGTGTTGGTTTCGGCGCTGGCCGTGATCCGGTCGAGCAGGGCGTCGAGGTGGTCCATGGTGCGCACATGCAGGCGCGCGATAAAGCAGTCTTCGCCCGTGACCTTGTCGCATTCGGTGAACTCGGGAATCGCCTGGATCAGGCGCTCCACCTCCTGCAACTTGCCCGGCAACGGGCGGATGCGCACGATGGCTTGCAGCAGGTAGCCAAAGTGTTTGGGGTCGATGTCGACGGTGTAGTGGGTCAGCACGCCGCGCTCTTCCAGGCGACGCAGGCGTTCGCCGACGCTGGGCGACGACAGCCCGGTAATGCCCGCGAGGGCCTTGAGCGACAGGCGCGAATCGTCCATCAAGGCCGCGATCAGTTGCTGGTCGATAGTGTCAATCATGCTGCCCGCCTAATAAGAAAAGGTGAATGAGGATTTTTGCCTATTTTAGTCGCTGGAGCCGCTGACCTGCAGATTGCCATAATTGAGCCTCACTTGAGGAGCTTGCATCGTGGACACATCTATCCGTCGCGGGTCGTGGGAAATGGTCGCCGCCATGTTGATTTCGGGCACCATCGGCTGGTTTGTGCTGGTGTCGGGCGTGTCGGTGATCGAAGTGGTGTTCTGGCGCTGCGTGATCGGCGCGCTGACGCTGTTGCTGGTGTGCGCGTTGCTGGGTTACCTGCGGCTGGAGCTGCTGACCTGGGCCAAGCTCGGCCTGGCGATGCTCAGCGGCGTGGCCATCGTCGGTAACTGGTTGCTGTTGTTCGAATCCTATTCACGCGCGTCCATCGCGATCAGTACGGCGGTGTACAACGTGCAGCCGTTTATGTTGGTGCTGCTGGCGGCGCTGTTTCTCGGTGAGAAGATCACCGTGCAGAAACTCGCGTGGTTGAGTGTGGCGTTTCTCGGCATGCTGGCGATTGTGACTGCCCATGGCGAACAGCAAAGCGGTGGGGGTGATTACCTGGCGGGTATCGCGCTGGCCTTGGGCGCGGCGTTTTTGTATGCGATTGCGGCGTTGATTATCAAGCGTCTGAAGGAAGTGCCGCCGCACTTGATGGCGCTGATCCAGGTGACCACCGGCGCACTGTTGCTGGCGCCGTTAGTGCCCTGGAACAGCTTGCCCAACGCAACCAATGCCTGGGCGGCATTGGTCACGTTAGGCGTGGTGCACACCGGCCTGATGTATGTGCTGTTGTACGGGGCGATCCAGAAACTGCCGACTGCCATAACCGGCGCGCTGTCGTTTATCTACCCGATTGCGGCGATTTTTGTCGACTGGATTGCCTTCGGGCATCGCCTGGGCTGGCTGCAATGGCTGGGGGTTGCGGCGATTTTGTTGGCGGCTGCCGGGTTGCAGCGGGGCTGGTGGTGGCCCCGCTTCCCAAGGGCTAGTGCGTGCCCTGAAAGATGATACTTTCCGGGTCGAAATGACCCACGCCGCTGCCTGGTTGCGGCAAGCCCAGGATGTGCCCCTTGATCTTGCCCACCACGTGCATCTCGCACGGCTTGCAGTCGAACTTCAGCGTCAGCACTTCATCGCCGTGGATCAGTTGCATCGGCGCTACCTTGGTCTTGACGCCCGTCACACCCTTGGCCTGTTTAGGGCACAGGTTGAACGAGAACCGCAGGCAGTGCTTGGTGATCATCACCGGCACTTCGCCGGTTTCTTCGTGGGCTTCGAAGGCCGCGTCGATCAACTTCACACCGTGACGGTAGTAAAAATCACGGGCTTTCTGGTTGTAGACGTTGGCCAGGAACGACAAATGCGCTTCCGGGTAAACCGGTGGCGGCGACGTCTCGGCCTTGCGCCCGCCACGCGGGTGAGCCGCGACGCGTGCGGCGGTCAGCGCCTCGATCACTTCGCGGCGCAGGGCCTTGAGCTGCGAGTTGGGGATGAAAAACGCCTGTGGCGCGTCCAGCTCGATATTCGTCGCGTGGTACTCGGTGGTGCCGAGTTGACCGAGCAGGTCGCGCAGGGTGTCCAGCGCCTGTTCCGGCTTGTTGGCCACGCCAAACGGGCCGGGCAGGGTGATGCTGGCGCTGATGCCTTCTTCGCTGGTCGCGGTCACTTCCAGTTGGTCTTCACGCAAGCGTGCGACCCATGCCAAGCCAATACGGCGCTCGGCCGAGGTCTTGAGCAGCGCCTGTTGCCAGTTATGGTCGAGGTTGCGGTTCAGCGGATGGTTCGGGCGCAACTGGTGCAGACCGGCCGGCATTTCATTCGGCTCGACGCGGTAGCGGTAGCGCTTCTCTCCGTCTTCTTCGAACTCGCCTTTGGGTTCGGCGATGTTGGCGCGGAAACCCACGACTTCGCGCTTGACCAGCACATTCAGGCCGTCGCCGTTGGACAGCGGCTCGTGAGTGACCACCTGCAAGTCGCGCTTGCCGGCTTTTTCCACCCTGCCCACCGGCAGGCCGGTGAAGGTGGGCGTGTCGAACGCGCCGATGTCGATCTTGCGGTCGGTGACGAAGTAGTCAGTGCTGCCACGGTGGAAGGTTTTTTCCGGGTCGGGCAGGAAGAAATGCGCGGTACGGCCGCTGGACGCGCGAGCCAGATCGGGGCGGTCTTCGAGGACGTCGTCGAGGCGTTGGCGGTAATAGGCGGTGATGTTTTTCACATAGCCCATGTCCTTGTAGCGGCCTTCGATCTTGAACGAGCGCACACCGGCCTCGACCAGGGCGCGTATGTTGGCGCTCTGGTTGTTGTCTTTCATCGACAGCAGGTGCTTTTCAAAGGCCACGACGCGGCCCTGGTCATCTTTCAAGGTGTACGGCAGGCGGCAGGCCTGGGAGCAGTCGCCACGGTTGGCACTGCGGCCATTCTGCGCGTGGGAAATATTGCACTGCCCGGAGAACGCCACGCACAGGGCGCCGTGGATAAAGAACTCGATGGCGGCATCGGTTTCGTCGGCGATGGCGCGGATTTCCTGCAGGTTCAGCTCACGAGCCAGGACCAACTGCGAGAAACCGGCCTGGTCGAGAAACTTGGCACGGCCCAGGGTGCGAATGTCGGTCTGGGTGCTGGCGTGCAGCTCGATGGGCGGAATATCCAGCTCCATCACGCCCAGGTCTTGCACGATCAAGGCGTCGACACCGGCGTCGTACAGCTGATGGATCAGCTTGCGCGCAGGTTCCAGCTCGTTGTCGTGCAGGATGGTGTTGATAGTGGTGAACACGCGGGCGTGGTAACGGCGGGCGAATTCGACCAGTTGAGCGATATCGCTCACCTCGTTGCACGCATTGTGGCGGGCGCCGAAGCTCGGGCCACCGATGTAGATGGCGTCGGCGCCATGCAAGATCGCCTCGCGCGCAATGGCGACATCGCGGGCAGGGCTGAGCAATTCAAGGTGATGCTTGGGCAAGGACATAGTTTTTTTAGTCAGGCTTGTCACGGTCGAGGCGCGCATTGTAGCCGTGAAATGCCCGAGCGGCATCTACCACAGGGCGTCATGTGGGAGCTGGCTTGCCTGCGATGCCGGCAACTCGGTACATCTGGCACACCGAGGTGATGCAATCGCAGGCAAGCCAGCTCCCACATTGGATATCTATTGCGGGTGATAACTTAGGCCTGGGCGGCCATCGCGGTGACTTCCACGCGCATGCCTTCTACCGCCAATGCAGCCACGCCTACAGCAGCACGAACCGGCCATGGCTTGGCGAAAAAGCGCTTGTAGACTTCGTTGAATGCCGCGCGATCAGCCATGTCAGTGAGGTAGATGGTCAGGTGCATCACCCGGTCCATGGAGCTGCCGGCTTTTTCCAGCGCGACTTTCAGCGCTTGCAGGGTGCATTCGCTTTGCAGGGTGATGTCGCCCAGTTCCAGGCTGCCGTCGGCGCGCGTTGGGATTTGCGTGGAGACCAGGATGCCGTTGAAGCCGATCACGTCGGAGGAAATCGAATCGGCATCCGGGTCGGGGGTGTAGGACAGGTCGTGGTTGGCCATGGGCGCCTCTTGTTGGCTTAAACAGAAGGCGCACATGGTCCCCGAAAATCACGGCAGGGGCAAACCGGGGGTTATGCCCAGCGGCGGAACAGCACGCTGGCATTCACGCCGCCAAAGCCGAAGCCGTTGGACAGCGCATATTCAATCGGCATATGCCGCGCCGCGCCGCGCAGCATGTCCAGGCCGTCGGCGAGGGCGTCCGGGTTTTCCAGGTTCAGCGTCACCGGGGCGACCTGATCGCGCAGGGCGAGCACGGTGAAAATCGCTTCGATGCCGCCTGCCGCGCCGAGCAAATGGCCGGTGGCGGATTTGGTCGAGCTGATGGCTGGGTGGCCACTGGCGCCGAATACCGTCTTGATGGCGGCCAGTTCGCCTTTGTCGCCCACGGGTGTCGACGTCGCATGCGCATTCAAATACTGCACCTGGGACGCCTCGATGCCCGCCTGGCGGAACGCCTGGGTCATGGCCCGACGCGCGCCATCACCGTCTTCCGGCCCGGCGGTCATGTGGTAGGCGTCGGCACTGGTGCCATAACCGACCAGTTCGGCGATCGGCTGAGCGCCGCGTGCCAGCGCGTGTTCGAGTTCTTCGATGACCAGGATGCCGGCACCTTCGCCCATCACGAAGCCGTCACGTGCCTGATCGAAAGGCCGCGAGGCACGCTCAGGCGTGTCATTGAAGTCACTGGACAACGCGCGCGCCGCCGCAAAACCCGCCAGGCTGACCCGATGAATCGCCGCTTCCGCACCGCCACACACCGCCACATCGACTTCACCGGCACGGATCATCCGCGCCGCGTCGCCAATCGCTTGCACGCCCGCCGCGCAGGCCGTTACCGGTGCGCCCAGCGGGCCTTTCAAGCCGTAATTGATCGACACATGCCCGGCGGCCATGTTGCTCAGGAACGAAGGAATAGTGAACGGCGACAGGCGGCGCGGGCCTTTGCTGTCGGTGGTGCGCACGGCATCGGCAATCGCCGGGAAACCGCCGACGCCGGAGGCAATGATGGTCGCGGTGCGTTCCTGTTCTTCCGGCGTTTTCGGCGCCCAGCCGGCTTGCTTCAAGGCTTCATCCGCCGCCGCCAGGGCGAACAGAATGAAGCGGTCCATTTTGCGCTGTTCCTTGGCGGCCAGCAGGCGATCAGGATCAAAACCGGCTTCAGGGTCTTGCAGCAGGCTTTGCACCTGGCCGCCGATGCTTACCGCCAGGTCACCGATCAACTCTTCCGGCAGGCGGCGGATCCCCGACTGCCCGTTCAACAGGCGTTGCCAGGTGGATTCCACGCTGGCACCCAGCGGCGTCAACGCGCCCATGCCTGTCACGACGATACGTTTACTCATGATCAATCGACTCCGGTTGCTTGAGGGATACACAGCTGTGGACGTCACTATCATGATGAAAGTAACATGGCGTCACATAACTTTGTACTGCCACACAGGAACCGCCATGCAACGTAAGTCCCTTGTCAGCGACGAATGCCCCATCGCCCGTAGCCTTGAGCGCGTAGGCGAGTGGTGGAGCATGTTGATCATGCGCGACGCCTTGCATGGCCTGCGCCGCTTCGATGAGTTCTCGCGCAGCCTGGGCATTGCGCCGAACATGTTGACGCGTCGTTTGAATGGCCTGGTCGAGGCCGGGATGCTCGAACGCCGCGCCTACAGTGAGCGGCCGCCACGCTACGAATACGTGCCGACGCCCAAGGGCGAGGACTTTCGCATGGTGCTGATGGCGTTGGTGGCGTGGGGCAATCGGCATTACGCCGAAGAGGGCACCAGTGTCGAGGTGGTAGAGCGCGAGACGGGTCTGCCGGTGCAGCCGATGATGGCCACCGCCGCAGGCGCCTTGGTGGCGTTGGACGAGTGCGTGGTGCAGGCCGGTCCAGCCGCCAGCGCAGGCATGCGCCAACGGCTGAACCCGGCGTGATTACAGCAGGGTGAACGGGTAGTCGACGATCAGCCGCAGCTCGTTCAACTTGCCATCGCGCTGGTCGGCGTTCGACGACACCATCGCATCACGCACGCGCAGCGACAGGTTTTTCGCCGGGCCGCTTTGCAACACGTATTTGGCTTCCACATCGGTCTCGTGGTGGTCGCCATCGGCACCGTAATCGCCAACATAGGCGCTGTTGGCCGGGGTGTGGGTGCCGTTGATGTCCGAGCCGTTGACGTAGCGGGTCATGAAACTCAAGCCCGGCACCCCATAGCTGGCCATGTTGAGGTCATAGCGGATGCCCCAGGACTGTTCGCCCGGGCCGTTGAAGTCGCCCCACTGAATCGAGTTGGCCAGCAACACCGAGTCGCCGCCTTCGCCCGCGCCGTTGTTGCCGGTGCCGATGTAATCGAACGGCGTATCGCCATGCACTTTCTGGAACGACAGCGTCAAGGTGTGCGCCGCCAGGAACGAGTAGGCCGCCGCCACCGAATACGTGGTGTTGTTGATCGCCCCGGCCTTGGCGCTGCCGGTGTCGAGGGTGCGGTACAGGTTGCCATCCAGCGCCAGTGACTGGTCATGGCCCAGCGGCAACACGTAGTTGAGGTTGGTGTAGTACTGGCGCCAGATATCTTCCAGTTCACCGGCGTACAGGGTCGCGCTCAGTGACGGCGTGAAGGTGTATTTGCCGCCGATGAAACTCGCACTGTTGGCCGCGACGTTGGCGTAAGTGGCGTAGATATCGTGGTCGTGGTTGCTGGTCATGCCGCTGTTGGTGCTGGTGAAGTGCCCGGCTTCCAGGTCCAGGTCGGCGATTTCGCTGCTGGTCAAGTCAAAGCCGGTGGCGGTCTGCGGCAGAATACGCGTGCCGCCGGTGGCGAAGACCGGGGCGGTGGGCTGCATGTCCCCGAATTTCAGCTCGGTCTTGGAGACCTTGATTTTCACCGCCGCGCCGACTGAGCCGTAGCCGTTTTCCGGGTCGCCATGGCGGTCGGTCGGCAGGTCACCGGTGCCGGCATCAGCGTGGGTGGCGTCCAGCTTCATCGCGCCATAGGCGTAGGCGTCCACGCCAAAACCGATGGTGCCCTGGGTAAAGCCCGAGGCGTAGTTGAGCATCGCCCCTTGGGTCCAGTCGCGGTTGTCAGCCTTGCCGCTTTGACGGTCGCGATCGAAGTAATAGTTGCGCAACAGCCCGGTCACGCTGCTGCCCTCGATAAAGCCTTTGGAATCGGCCTGGTCGGTGACGGACTCGGCCAACGCCATTTGGCTGACGCTGGCGCACACCGCCAGTGTTAACAGGCTCCACTGTTTGATCATGTTGTTACTTCCCCGGAATAATTAACGCGTGCACAGAAACACCGCAATTGTTGAAATGGCGCAGCAGTTTTGTTGGCAGGGTTTTCAGTGAGCGTAATGCCGTTTTTATTGTGCTCGACGAGCTTGTCGAGGCTGATTTTTAGCATATTTTTCGCGGGCTGCAGCGCAGTTGCGGATTAAACTCGATTAATTAAACTTCACCTCTTTTAATTTTTCGCAGGTGTAGCGTGGGCAGGGTCTTAGCCGCTCTGCTTCGACAAGAACCTTTGGTTTGCCGCCGCAGGCTCTGCGGCGGATTTTTTAGATCTAGTTAAATAAACGTATATAAATAGGTAAGCCTTTAAATTGCCACTAAGTAGTGGCGATATGATTTTGCTCGTCCCAATTATTTGCTTGTAACAAGACTGTTGCACTTGCTCGCCAATAATCCCGTCTCCCATGCCACATCAAGGAGACAGGTCATGCAGGTCAACCCGGTCGACAGCACACCCAAAGCGGGCGAAAACGCCAACTGGAACAAAGCGGTGTCCAGGGCGGTAGACAATCAGCCTGGCGACAACCGCCTCGGGCCTGATACAAAACGGCCCCAAGGCGACTTTCGCAGCGCGCAGCAAATCATCGACGACAACCCCCTGCTGAAAAACCTGGGCAACCAGAGTGGCGTGAAAGACAAACTGCGTGAGCGCGTGGGCGATTTCGAGCATGACCCCGAAGCGGCCTACCGCGCCAGCAGGGTGCTGGAGCACATCGAAAAGCTCGACGAAAACGGCAAACCCACGGTTAAACGCGCAGAGCTGAACGACGCCGGCAACGGCAAGGTCGACGGGTTTACCAAAGGCGGGGATGCGCGCCACGGCACGGAAGCCGGGCGCCTGCAGGATTTCGGCAAATACGGCTGGGACACCCTCAAAGGCGATCTACCCGTCACTTCACCCAAGGCCGCGCCCAAGGGCGATGCACCGTCCAATCATTTGCCACTGCCCGGCGAAGGGCGCCCGTTGGGCGATACCCGCAGCGCCCAACAAATCATCGACGACAACCCCTTGCTGAAAAACCTCGGCAACCAGAGCGGGGTCAAGGACAAGCTGCGCGAGCGCGTCGGCGATTTCGAGCACGACCCCGATGCCGCCTGGCGTGCGGCGCAGGTGCTCAACTATGTCGAAAACTACGACGAAACCGGCGAGCACATTGACGGTGGCAACGTCGGCAATGGCCGCATCGACGGTTTCACCAAGGACGGCGAAGCCCGCCACGGCACGGAAGCGGGGCGCCTGCAGGACTTCGGCAAATACGGCTACGACAACCTCAAAGGCCTGGACGGCAACAGCGCCGACGACCAGATCAAGGACTTGAACGCCAAGGCCACCGAGGACGCGGTCAAGGCGGCCGGCGGTGACGCTTCCAAGGTCGGTGCCGACTATTTTGCCGGCGGCCACAGCAGCGCCAGCGGCGCGGACAAAACCGCGGCGATTATCCAATTGTCCACGGGCCTGGCCAACTACAAGGCCGGTGCGGATGCGTTCGCGCACCAGGGGCCGGATGCCGCCAATGAGTGGTCGGGTGACGGCAAGTCGCCGGGCCAGCAGCGTGAAGATTTCATCAAGGACATGCAGAGCCGCATCGACACGCTCAGCAAAGACCCGGATGTGCAGCAGTTCCTCAACACCCAGGGCACCGAACAGCTGCAGAAAACCGTCGCCGCCGACCCGGCCCTGAAAGCCGAGATGGAGCGCCGCCTGCAGGCGTCATCGAGCACCGATGCGCTGGAAAGCGCCTTTGCGGTCAAGGGCGCCAGCACCACCGATGCGTTGTCGAGCTTTATCAAGTACCCGGACTTCTACGCCCAGGCGCTCGGCAAGCAACCCGACTACAAGAAAACCCTGGAAAACGCCCCGCAGGCGATCAAGGACAAGGTCAAGGCCGAGTACGCCGACATCACCTCCGGCAAGCAAATCAACGACCTCATCGCCAGCGGCGTACCGGCAGACAAGGCGGTGATTCAATCCGGCGTAAACAAAGCCATATTCGACGCGGTGCTCGACGACAAGACCGTGCAGGCGGGCAGCTCGAGCTTCAACGACGTCGCCGCCAAGCTCGGGCGCGAGGACCTGCTTAAAGGCCAGTCCATCGACGACTTCTACCGTGGCCTCGGCGTGACCGGCGCCAGTGACCCGCGCCTTGAGCAAGTGATCAACGACAACATCGCCGCGTTCACCGCGCCTGGCGAAGCACCGCCCAAAACCGCCGACATCATCAGCGGCATTCGTGCGGTGGAAGACGCCATGCGCGGCGGCGCCAAGTTCGATGACGCGATCAAGAAAGTCCAAAGCAGCTGGGGCGGCAAGCTACCCGCTGGAGTCAGCGCCACCTACAAAGCCGGGGTGATGCATGGCGTGTCCGGTGTGTTGCTGGCGGGCGCCATCGGCACGCGCATTGCCGGTGGCAAGGGCGGCAGCACCGCGCAAACGGTGGGGCAGTCGTTCCAGGCGGCCGGGCTGTTTATGGAAGGCGGCGCCAAGTTTGTCCAGGACCAGTTCGACCGCACCCAACAAGGCACCTACAAGTTTGATGCACCCAAGTATGTGAAAGACGTGGAGAACGTCGGCAAGAGCCTGGGCGGCGTAGCGGGCAACGTGCTGGGGCTGGTCACCGGGGCAATTTCGGCGAAAAACTCGGCACAAAGTGGCGATAAGGTCGGAGCCGGTTTCCAGGGCACGTTTGCCGGGCTCAATGGCTTGTCGGCCGTGGCCGGTATGGTGGAAGTCGCGACCTACGTGGTGCCGCGCATTACTACGGTGGCCGCAGGCGTTGCGGAGGCGGCGGGGGTCATTGGTGGCGCGGCGGGCGCCCTGGCCGGTGCGGTGGGCGGGATTGCAGCCGTCGGCGGCTTGATCTACGCGATCATTGCCGACATCAAGGCCGACAATGCGCGCAAGAAACAGCAGGAGGATTGGTACAAAGGGCTCACCGATCAACTCAACGGCTTCGGCGTCACGCCGCCGCCATTGGATGTGATCATTGCGCCGAAAAATGGCTATGTGGACGTGGGTAATCCCAGCGCCAATTACTGACTGAGGTCGGCGGCCAGTCGGAACTGGCCGCCGAATGGCCGACGCTTACTCTTTTACGTCCATGAACTCTTCGGCCCAGGCCACGTAGCTTTCCGGCAGCGTGTAGGTATGCGTCAGTTCAGTCGCGCTGAGGTTCGTGGTGCTGCTGGTCAGTTTGCGCTGGGCGCGCAGGCTGTCGTAAGTCGCTTTGATCGAGGCAAAGTAAGCGCCATGCCCGGCCACCACAATGCGCACGCCGAGGCTGGCCAGGCGTTCGCTGTCATTGAGCTGCGGGTTGCCGTAGGTCACCAGCATCAGCGGCACCGTGAGGTTTTCGGCGATCTGTTCAAGGTGGTCGAAGTCTTTGACGCCGACCATGCAGATGCCATCGGCGCCGGCTTTCTCATAGGCCTTGGTGCGCGCGATCACGTCTGCGGTCGGCAATACACCGGCGTTGGTGCGGGCGATGATCGACAGCTCAGGGTCGACCCGCGCTTCGAGGGCGGCCTTCACTTTGCCGATGCCTTCCTCGACGGAAATCAGGTCGGTGGATTTACGCCCAAACTGGGCCGGCAGCAGCGTGTCTTCAATCGTCAGTGCCGCAACGCCAGCGCGCTCGAGCTCTTCAACGGTGCGCATCACGTTCAGCGCATTGCCGTAACCGTGGTCGGCGTCGGCAATGAACGGCAGCTGGGCGACCCGGCCAATACGGGTGGCCTGTTCAACGAACTCACTCAGCGTGATCAAGGCAAAATCGGGTGCCGCCAGGACCTGCAACGATGCGACCGAGCCACCCAGGATGCCGACTTCGAAGCCCAGGTCGGCGGCGATACGCGCCGACATGGGGTCGAAGACGGAGGCGGTTTCTACGCAGATGTTCTTTGCAAGCAATTCACGGAAGTTGCGGCGTAGCGCTGAGTGAGAGATTTTCGGCATGTTCTTTCCTGGCTCTGGTCATCGTCTTGTGACGATCAATGTCTATTCGTGGTGGCGCGAGATTACCATGCGCACGAGTCGAAGATTGTGACGTTTGAGCATTTGGCCCATGCCAGGCTTACGGATCCTCGGTTCACAGTCAGGCGACGGACCACCCAAAAACCATTCGCGCCTCATAAACCAATGCCGTTGTTTTAGCCAGAATACAAACATGAAACATTCTGTAAAGATTTCATGTTTGACAAATTGACGCCAAAAAAATGCTTCCATAGTATCGCCGCCCAGTGATGGCACTAAGCCATTTAGTCAAGGGAATGGCGATGCGTGTTTCAATCCTCACAGTGAGTTGCTATGCGCTGGCACTAGCAGGTCTCGCGGTGGCCATGACGCTGCAGGCGGCGCCCAACCCGGGTGATACCGACCTGATCCGCGACCGCCAGGACCGCCTGCTCGAAGAACAACGCCGCCGCCTGGACGGCCTCAAGGACCTGCCCGGTAGCGCCACACCGGCAACCGCGCCCAACGCGGCTGCGGATAATCGCTGCTTCCCGATCAAGACCGTCCAACTCACTGGTGCAGACGCGCTTGGCGCCAACGAACGCACGCAGATACTGGCGCCTTATACCGGGCAATGCCTGGGCGTGGCGCAGCTCAATGCGCTGCTTAAAACCATCACCGAGCGCTACATCGACAAAGGCCTGGTGACCAGCCGCGCCTACTTGCCGCAACAGGATCTGTCCAGTGGCAACCTGAACGTGCAGGTGGTGGAGGGCCGCCTCGAAGGCTTGAAAGGCGCCGAGGGCAGTGGCTTTTCCGAGCGCCAGCTGGCCCAGGTGTTTCCCGGCAAGCCCGGTGATGTGCTCAACCTGCGGGAAATCGAGCAGATGGTTGACCAGCTCAATCGCTTGCCGTCGAACCAGGCACAAATGGAGCTGGCGCCGGGCAAGGCGGTGGGCGGCAGCGACGTGCTGGTCAAGAACAGCGCGCAAAAGCCCTGGCGCGCCGGTGTGTCCTACGGCAACGACGGCCAGCGCAGCACCGGTCGCCAGCAGGCCGGCACCAGTTTCGACTGGGACAACCCGCTGGGGCTGTCCGACCAACTCTCGCTGCGCGCCGGGCACGATGTGGTCAGTGATACCCGCAAGAATTCGCGCAACGCGATGCTCAATTACAACCTGCCGTTCGGCTGGTGGAACCTCAACTACAGCTACAGCGAAAGCGAGTACCGCTCCCAGGCCCAGGCCAACGGTTTCAGCTTTAAGCAAAGCGGCGACAGCCAGAACCATCAATTGCGCCTTGAGCGGGTGATCTACCGCGACGCGCTGAGCAAAACCTCGCTGAGCACCGGCGTGTCCTACCTCAGCACCCACAACTACATCGAAGACAGCAAGCTGGCCCTGAGCAGCAACCGCATCAGCGAAGCCCAATTCGGCATCAACCATGGCCGGCGCATTGGCGGTGCTTTTCTCAACATCGACCTGGGCATGCAGGACGGCATCGGCGCCTTTGATGCGCAAAGCAATCGCGACGTCAAAGCCGGACAGCCCGACGCGCGCTACCGCAAATACACCGCCACCCTCAGCTATTTGCAGCCGTTCAAGCTGTGGGACGAGTCATTCAGTTTCACCAGCCTGATGACCGGGCAACACAGTGAAGACGTGCTATTCAGCCCCCAGCGCACCAGCTTGGGCGGGCAGTCGTCGATTCGTGGGTATCAGGACCAGTCCCTCACGGGTGACAGCGGCGGTTACTGGCGCAATGACCTGCGCTGGACCCGCCCGGTGACCTGGAACTAGATGCACACCGTGTTTGCCGAGTATGGCAGCAGCCTCGGCTATGACCAGGGCGTGATCAGCCACGGGCGCTACAACCCGGACCAGCACGGGCGCATGACCAGTGACGCGCTGGAGTTGTTTGCCCGCGGCCCCAACGTCGCCGCCACCGTGACCTTTGCGCATTCGCTGGAGCGACCGGACGCCATCACCGAGCGTGAAGCCCCGATCTATTTCCGCCTGGATTTCTTCCTCTAACTTTTTTGCCTTCGTGCATCGAGACTTCACATGGACGTCCGCCAGTTCGCCTTTCTTGCGCGCCAGCCTTCTGCAGCGCTGAAAAACCGCACGTCGTTTCTGGGCCTGCCCAAACGCGGGCTGGCGCTGATTCTGGCGAACGCGCTGTTCTGGCAGCCGTTGCTGGCGCAGGCGGACGGCATTGTCGTGAATGCGCCCGGCACCACCCTGGCGCAAGCCGGCAATGGCGTGCCGATTGTCAACATCGCGGCGCCGAATGCGGCGGGCCTGTCCCATAACCAGTTCCATGACTACAACGTCGGCACGCAAGGCCTGATCCTCAATAACGCCACCGACCGCACCCAAAGCACACAGCTGGGCGGGATCATTGTCGGCAACCCCAATTTCAGCGGGCAGGCCGCCAGCACCATCCTTAACGAAGTCAACGGCGGCAGCCCGAGCCAGTTGCGCGGCTACACCGAAGTGGCGGGGCAGTCAGCGCATGTGATTGTCGCCAACCCCTACGGCGTGAGCTGCAACGGCTGCGGTTTTATCAACACGCCGCAGGTGACGCTGACCACCGGCCAGGCCGTGATTGAAAGCGGCAAGGTCAGCCGCTACCAGGTGGACCAGGGCAGTGTCTCGGTTGATGGCGACGGCCTGAACGCGAGCAACGTCGGCCAGTTCGAAATCATCACCCGCGCCGCGCACATCAACGCGCAGATTCAGGCGCAAAAGCTGGCCATCGTCGCCGGGCGCAATGACGTCGACGCCGGCACCTTGAATGCCACCGCACGCGCCGCCGACGGCAGCGCCGCCCCGACGCTGGCGATCGACTCATCGGCGTTGGGCGGGATGTACGCCGGCACGATCAGGCTGGTGGGCACCGAGGCGGGCGTCGGGGTACGGCTTGCCGGCAACATGGTTGCCGGGGGCGATATCCGCATCGATGCCAACGGCCACCTGAACCTCGGGCAAACCTCGGCTGGCACTGCCGTGAATGTGACCGCCCAAAGTGTGGAAACCCAAGGCGCGGTGTATGCCGGTACAGACCTGGCGATCAAGGCCCAGGGCGACCTCAGCAACGCCAACAACCTCGCGGCCCGCAACAGCATCACCCTCGACAGCGGCGCTCGCCTGAGCAACAGCGGCATTATCGAAGCGGGCGTAAATGCCGACAACAGCCGCAATACCAATGGCGATGTGCGCCTGACTGGGCAAACCCTGGACAACACCGGCAACACCGTGATCGCCAGCCGTGACCTGACGGTGAATGCCGCCGCGCTGGTCAACCGGCACGGCACCCTCAGCGCCCAGCGCCAGGGCCAGATCAACGCCGATCAGTTGGACAACCAGAGCCAGGGCCGGATTATCAGCAACGGCCAGCTCACCGCACAAATCGCCGGGCAACTGCTCAACCAGACCGGCCTGTTCGCCGCCACCGGTGACCTGCAACTGAGCGCCGCCAGCCTCGACAATAGCCTCAAGGGCACCCTCAGCGGCCAACACACTGTCAGCCTCAACGCCGGCAGCCTGGACAACAGTGGCCAAGGCAGCGTGTATGCCAAAGACGACCTGTCGTTGGTGCTGCGCAATCAGCTCAATAACACCCAGGGTGTGGTGCACAGCGACAACAGTTTTGGCGCGCAGGTAGGCAACCTGATCAACGACGCCGGGGCCATCAGCAGTGCCGGGCCATGGGCGCTCACCAGCCAGGGCGCGATCAGCAACCGGGGCGGCCAGTTGTACAGCGCCCGCAGCCTGACCCTGGACCTGAACCACGCGCAATTGGACAACGCCGATGGCCTGATCAACACCCCGGGCGCGCTGCTGCTCAACCATCTCGCCACGGTGGGCAATAGTGGCGGTGAAATTTCCAGCGCGCAGGCCTTTACGCTTGCCGCGCAGAACCTCGACAACAGCGGCGGCAAGGTGATCAGCGACCAGGCGCTGAACCTGCAGGTCGACCAGTTGCTGGCGAACCTCAACGGTGAAATTTCGGCAGCCGGGCTCACGGCGCACGTGGGCACGCTGGACAACACCCACGGCTTGCTCAGCAGCTCGACCGATTTGGCGCTGAGCGTGGGCGGCAGCCTGGTCAACGACGGCGGCGAGGTGTCGAGCGCCGGTGCCAGCGTGGTCAATGCCGCGACGCTGAGCAACAAGGGCGGGCACGTGCTGGGCGATAACAGCCTCGACCTGAGCGTCATCGGCGCACTCGGTAATCAGGGCGGCACCCTCGGCGCCGGCCAGCGCTTGCAGGTGAACGCTGCCAGCCTGGACAACAGCCAGTCCGGCAGCCTCGTCAGCGATGGCAGCCTGAGCGCAAGCGTAGACGGCCTGCTCGACAACCATGCGCACGGCAGCGTGTTGGCCAAGGGCGCGGTGGGCATCCAGTCCGCCAGCCTGGACAACCGCACCGGTTTGATTCGAGCCAACCAGAACCTGAACCTGCACACCGGCCAGGTGGACAACCGCCAAGGCGTGATCAACAGCCAGCAGGCGCTGGGTTTTGTTGGCCAGTCGCTGAATAACAGTAATGGCTTGATCAGCGCCACCGGTCCTCTGCACCTGGCCTTCGATAACATCAGCAACGCCAAGGGCCGTATCGCCAGCCAAGGCGACCTCGACGCAACCCTGGGGACACTGACTCAACAAGGCGGGGAACTGACGGCCCAGGGCACGCTGACGCTGAATGCCAACACCCTCGACAACAGCAACGGCGGGCTGGTAGCGGCGACCAAAGCGCTGAAACTGGAGGTTGATAGCACCGACAACCGCGCCGGGGAGATTTCCAGCCAGCAAGACGTCGCACTGACCGGCCAGCAGCTGGACAACAGCGGCGGCAAGCTGCTCGCCGCGACGGCACTGGAGCTGGCCGTGGCCCAGGTGATCAACCAGGCCAAAGGGCTGGTGTTCGCACAGGATGCGCACCTTGTCGGCACGCGCCTGGACAACACCCAAGGCAGCGTGGCTGCCCAGCACTCGCTGGCGATTCAACTGGCGCCGGCCGCATTGCCGGATGCCAGCCTGATCAACACCGGTGGCACCCTCAGCAGCGAAGACGACCTGACGCTGCTCGGCCAACGCCTCGACGACAGCAGTGGCAAGGTGACCAGCGCCGGCATGCTCAGCGTGACCAGCAGCGCCGAGCTGTTGAACCTGGGCGGCACCTTCGATTCGGCACACGGCCTGGCACTCACCAGCGCCAGCCTCGACAACAGCGGGCAAGGCCTGATCAAAAGTGACGGCGCCGCCAGCGTCACCACCGGCCAGTTCAATAACGCCACCGGCGGTGCCCTCACCAGCACCGGCAAGCTCGACCTGACCGCGGCCCAGGTCACCAACGGCGGGCGTATTGCCAGCGCCGATGTACTCACCGCCAGCGTCAGCGGCCTGACCCAACAGGACGGCCAACTGTTCAGCAACACCCAACTGAGCCTGAACCTCAACGGCGGCGACCTGAGCAACGGCGGCTTGATCAATGCGCCAGTCCTGCTGCTGAGCAACCTGGGCAACCTGAGCAACCAGGGCGGTGAAATCTCCAGCCAGACCGCGTTCTCGCTGGCGGCGCACAGCCTGGACAACAGCAACGGCAAACTCATCAGCAATCAGGCCCTGAGCCTCACTGCAGACCAGCAACTGGGCAACGTCAACGGCCACATCAGCGCCCTGGGTTTTACCGCCAGCAGCGCGCAACTGGATAACACCGACGGCGTCATCAGCAGCCATGGCGGCGTCGACATCACTGCCCGCGATCAACTGACCAACCTACGCGGCAGCCTGATCGGCGATGGCGCGCTGCTGCTCACCACCGCCAGCCTCGACAACCGCAGTGGTCAAGTGGCCGGCAAGGCCGACACCACGCTCAACGCCAGCGCCATCAACAACCAGCACGGCCAGTTGGTCAGCACCGATACCTTGCACATCCGCGCTGCCAGCCTGGATAACCGCACGGGCCTGGTCGGCGCCACCCACGCATTGACACTCGACGCTGCCAACGTCGACAACCGCGCGGGCGAGTTGAGCGGCAGCGCCGATGTCAGCGTCAATGCCCAGCGCCTGGACAACAGCGACGGCGGCAAACTGCTCGCGGCGAACGCCCTGAGCCTGACCGTCGACCAATTGCTTAACCGCACGCTGGGCCAGCTCAACGGCCAGCGCGTGACACTCAGCGGCTCGACGCTGGACAACAGCGGCGGTAAGGTTTTCAGTCAGCAGCCGCTGATGCTGACCCTCACCGGTGATGTCGACAACACTCAAGGCGTGTTGAGCAGTGAAAGCCAACTGAGCCTCAGCGCCGCCAATCTCAACAATGCCCAAGGCAGCATTTCCAGCGCACAAGACCTCACGCTGGGCCTGCGCGGCCAGGTCAACAACCTCGGCGGCGAACTGGTGACCGACGGCGCCCTGAGCCTGAACAGCCTCGGGCTGAGTAACGCCCAAGGCAGCCTCAGCGCTAAAGGCGCGATGACGCTGGTCACCGCTGACCTGAGCAACCAGAACGGCAGCATCAGCAGCGGTGACACGCTGAACCTCACTGCCGGCCACCTGAGCAACGGCGGCACCATTGGCAGCAGCAACGCGCTGACCGCCAGCGTGAGCGGCCTGGACCAGCAGGGCGGCAAGCTGTTCAGCAACGGCGCGCTGACGCTCGACGTGAACAACGGCGTGTTGAACAACAGCGGCGGCTTGATCAATTCGACCGGGACGCTGCAACTCAACCACCTCACCGACGTCACCAACAGCAACGGTGAAATCTCCAGCGGCCAGGCCTTCACGCTGGCCGCGCGCACCCTCGACAACAGCAACGGCAAGCTGCTGAGCAACCAAGCGCTGACCTTGCGCATCAACCAGACGCTGACAAACATCAAGGGTTTGATCGGCGCTGCCGGCCTCGACGCCCACGCCGCTTCGGTGGACAACAGCAACGGCACCCTGAACAGCCGGGGCGACCTGCAACTGGCCAGCGATGGCCTGCTGAACAACACCGGCCTTGGCTTGATTCACAGCCAGGGCAACCTGAACCTCACCGCAGCCAGCCTGAATACCGGCAACGGCGGTGAAGTGTCGGCTGTCGGCACACTCGACCTGAGCACCGGCACCTTGACCTCGGCAAACGGCCGGGTGACAGGCGAGCAACGCGTGACCGTAGACCTGAACAACGGCAACCTGAGCTATGGCAACCTGGATAACGGCGACCTGGATAACCATGGCGGCCTGATCCTCGGCAAAGGTCCGCTGACGATCAACCACCTGCGTGACCTCAACAATCAAGGCGGTGAAATCTCCAGCCAGCAGAACCTGACGCTGGCCGCGCGTACGCTGGACAACAGCGCCGGCAAGCTGATCAGCAGCCAGGTATTGACCCTCGGCGCGGCCAACCTGATCAACGCCAATGGCCTGGTGTCGGGCTGGCAGAGCCTCGGCTTCAGCGGCGGCAGCCTCGACAACCGCAACAACGGCACGTTTTCCAGCCGCAGCGGCGCGATGGCAGTCAACCTCGCGGGCGCACTGCTCAACAGTGGCGCCGGTGCGCTGGTCAGCCAGGGCCGGCTGGACATCCATGCGACCAGCCTCGACAACAGCAGTGGCGGGATTCTGTCCAGCGCCGCGGGGCAGGGCCTGACCGTCAGCGGGCTGCTGAACAACAGTGGCGGCGGTTTGATCGACAGCGGCGCGACCCTCGACGTGCAGGCAGCGACGCTGGGCAACGACGCCGGCAAGATCAATGCGCAGCAGGCGCTGGCGGTGAATGCCACCGACCTGAGCAACAACGCCGGCACCCTGGCAGGCAACGCCGCAGTGACCCTCAACCTGCTCGGCAACCTGATCAACACCCACGGCACACTGGCCAGCGCCGGACCGTTGCTGTTGCAGCGTGCCAACCAGGTCAACAACCAGGGCGGGCAAATAGTCAGCCAGAACCTGCTTAGCCTGTTTGTCGGTGCTATCGACAACAGCCAGCACGGCACCCTCGCGGGCACCGGCAACGTCGCGATCAACATCAGTGGCCTGCTGCAAAACAACGCCGACGGTTTGATTTACAGCCAGGGCGCCGGCGTGCAGTTGCAGGCTGCCGCAATTGCCAACGGCCTCGGCGTGGTGCAGGGCCAGAACGGCCTCACCCTCAACACCAGCGGCGACGTGGATAACCAGAGCGGCAAACTGTTTGCGCAAACCGGCGACCTGACGCTCAACGCCAACAGCCTCGACAACCGTGGCGGCACACTCGCCAGCCTCAACGGCGCAGTGCAGGCGCAACTGGTGGGCGTGCTGCGCAACGGCTATGACCTGAACAACAACCGCCAGGGCGGCACGGTGCAGGGCCAGCACCTCAACCTGCTGGCGGCGATGATTGATAACTATGGCGGACGCGTCTCGGCCCAAGGCGGCGATGCGCTCATCACCACCGGCAATGTCGACAACCGCAACGGCGGCATCTATGCCACCGGCCTGGTGAGCGTCAGCGCGAACGACGTCGACAACAGTGGCGATAACGACGGCCAGATCGCCGGCCAACAGATCGACCTGAGCCTGCGCGGCGCATTGAATAACCGCCTGGGGATCGTCGAAAGCCAAACCACCCTCAAGGTCAGCGCCACCAGCCTCGACAACGGCAACGGCCGCTTGCGCGCCCTGGGCAGCGCGGGCACCACCGAGTTCGCCATCGGCGGCCTGCTGGATAACACCAATGGTGTGCTTGAAACCGCCAACAGCAACCTGGTACTCGGTGCCGGTAGCTTGCAGAACGTCGGCGGCAGCGTGCTGCACGTCGGCAATGGCAACTTCACCATTGCGCCGAGCAACCTCAACAGCGTCGGCGGCAGCCTGGTGACGCGCGGCGGCCTGACCGTCGCCCAGGACACCTGGACCAACAACAGCGTGATCCAGGCCGGGCGGTTGACGGTCAACGTCAACACCCTCAACCAAACCACCGACGGCCAATTGCTGGCCAGCAGCGCGTTCAGCGGTACGGGCGGCAACTGGTCCACCAACGGCCTGATCGCCAGTGACGGCAGCCTCGACCTGCATGTGGGCGGCACGCTCAACGGCGCAGGGCGCATCACCAGCCAGGGCGACCTGAGCCTGAGCGCCGCGCAACTGAATCTGAGCAGCACCGCCAGCGTGGCCGGCGGCGGCCTCACCAGCGCCACTGTCACCGGCACCCTGAACAACGCCGGGCGGCTGACCTCGGCCAATGACCTGGTCATCAATGCCGGCGCGATAAACAACACCGCAACCCTCGGCAGCGCTCAGAAGCTCACCGCCACCACCGGCGCGTTGCTCAATGACCATGGCCTGATCTTCAGCGGTGGCGACATGAGCCTGCGCGTCGACACGCTGACCAACAGCTACGCCGACGTCTACAGCCTGGGCAACCTGAGCATTGACCGCGACGGGCATGGCGGCCTTGCCACAGCGATCGTCAACAGTTCGTCGAGCCTGCAAAGTGACGGCAATATGAGCCTGGCCGCCAGCACCCTTCAGAACGTGCGCGCGGTACTCACCACCAGCGCGGGCGGCATCTACACCGCCTCGATCACCGAATTCCCCTGCATCGAAGGCCCGAACTACGCCGGTGATTGCAGCGGCAAACAGAACCACCTGTGGCAAATCGATCAGCGCGAAAAGCTCGAAGTGACGGCTTCCAGCGCCGCCTCCAGCATCACCGCGGGGCAAAACCTCAGCATTGCCGGCGGCGACGTCGTCAACGCCAGCAGCACTATCGGCGCGAGCGGCAACCTCAGCGTTGCCGTCAACAACCTGACCAACAGTGGCGTTGAAACCGGCGAAACCGATACCTCGCGCCTGTTCGTGTCCGAGCGTACTCGCCATCCGGAGATGTGGTACGACGCCGCCGCCGCGTTCAACAGCCGTTACTCCATCGGCGGCGCCAGCTACAACCCCAATGACCTGAGTGGCCTGCAGGGCGCCATGGCCTCGTTCATCGGTATCACCGAGGCTGAGCGTACGGTGTTGCGCACCGTCACCCAGATCGGCGGCGGCGACCAAAGCTACGCCGGGGTGATTCAGGCGGGCGGCGCGGTCAACGTCAAGGCGCAGGCCAATCTCGACAACAGCGTGGTACGCCCAGGCTTTACCTATGTCGGTGCGGGTGCCAAAACCGGCACTGGCGCGGCTGGCGCCAGCGGTGCGAGTACGTTCTCCACCCGCATCACCGTCAACGGGCAACTGCCGCCCGACCTGGCCCAGCGGCAGATCAACCCCCTGACCTTGCCGGGGTTCAGCCTGCCAACCGGGCAAAACGGCCTGTTCCGCCTGAGCGGGCAGGGCAGCAGCGCCACGGCTTCCAATAACAACGCACCGGGCTGGTCCGTGAGTGGCGCCAGTCTTCAATTGGACGCGCATCCAATCACCGCGCCCTCGACCGCAGGACGGTTGATACAGGTGAATGCGCCGGCCCCCGACACGGCCAACAGCGTGCAACTGGACCTGGCCAGCCGCCAAGCCAGCGGCATTGGTGCCAGCGGCAGCGGCGTCGGCGCGATCAGCGATGGCGGCGCCGCCAGCATCCAAACCCCGGACCGCAGCAGCGCAGCGCCGGCGATCGGTGCGGCCCTTCCGAACATACCGCAGAAACCCGCTGGGCCCGATAACCCGTCCCTGACAGCCAGCCAAAACATCGCCCGTGTACAGGGCCTGCCAAACACCCAACCGGTGTCGCAGCCACAGAAATACCTGATCGAAACCAACCCGGTGCTCACCGACCTCAAGCAGTTCATGAGCTCCGACTACCTGCTTTCCGGCCTCGGTTACAACCCCGACGACAGCGCCAAGCGCCTCGGCGACGGCCTCTACGAGCAACGCCTGGTCGAACAAGCCGTGGTGGCCCGCACCGGCCAACGCTTCATCGACGGCCAGAACTCCGACTCGGGCATGCTCAAGTACCTGATGGACAACGCCATCAGCAGCAAACAGCAACTTGGCCTGAGTGTGGGTGTGAGCCTCACTTCGGCCCAGGTCGCGGCGCTGACCCACGACATCGTGTGGCTCGAAAACGAGCAAGTGAACGGCGAAAACGTGCTGGTGCCGGTGGTTTACCTGGCCCAGGCCAACAACCGCCTGGCCCCGGACGGCGCGTTGATCGCCGGTAACGATGTCAACCTGATCGCCGGCCAGAACCTGGACAACGTCGGCACCTTGCGGGCCAGCAATAACCTGTCGGCCCAGGCCGGCAACGACCTCAGCAACAGCGGCCTGATCCAGGCCGGCAACCGCCTGGACCTGCTGGCCGGCAACAACATCGTCAACACCGCCGGCGGCATCATCGCCGGCCGCGACGTGAACCTGACCGCCAGCAATGGCGACATCCTCAACGAGCGCAGCGTCACCAGCCACGACAGCAGCAGCGGCTACCGCACCGAACACACCGACTCCGTGGACAGCGCCGCACGCATCGAAGCCGCCAACAACCTGAGCCTGCAAGCCGGCCGCGACGTCGACAGCGTGGGCGGGGTAACCAGCAGCGGCGCCGACACCACGATCAAGGCCGGGCGCGACGTCAACCTCGTCGCGGCCGAAGGCACCAACAGCAATACGGTCAGCGGGCTGTTCAAGGACAGCAGCGTGACCCAGTACGGCAGCCGCGTGGATGCCGGCGGAGATTTGAAGGTACAGGCGGGGCGGGACATCAGCGCGGTGGCGAGTGAAATCGATGCCAAGCGCGATGTGACGATGTCGGCAGTGGGCGATTTGTCGCTGTCGTCGGCGGCGGACGAATCCCATGCCTCGTTTACCTCGAAAAAGGTCAAGAGTGAAGACGACCATGTGAGCCAGGTGTCGACCACGGTCAAGGCCGGTGGCGACGTGGCGCTGAGCGCCGGGCAAGACCTGGCGTTGACGGCGAGCCGGGTGACGGCGGGGGATGAGGCGTATTTGTATGCCGGCAACACGCTTGATCTGAATGCTGCGCAAGACAGTGATTACTCGCTGTACGACATGAAGAAGAAAGGTGGCTTTGGCGCGCTGAAGACTCAGCACGATGAAGTGACTGATGTTCGCAATGTGGGGAGTCAGATCCAAACAGGCGGGGCGCTATCGCTGATCAGCGGCGGCGACCAGGTGTACCAGAACGCCAAGCTTGATAGCGGTGCGAACTTGTCGTTGAACAGTGGCGGGAGCATTTCGTTTGAGGCAGTGAAGGATCTGCACCAGGAGAGCCACAGCAAGAGCGATTCCAGCCTGGCGTGGACGTCGATGTCAGGGAAAGGCAGTACCGATGAAACCCTTCGCCAGACCGAGATGACGGCCAAGGGGCAGACCGTCATCAATGCGGTGAACGGCTTGAATATCGGTATCAAGCAGATCGACCAAAACACGGTTGCGCAAACCATCGATGTCATGGTCAAGGCTGACCCGAGCCTGGCGTGGTTGAAAGATGCCGAAGCCCGCGGCGATGTGAACTGGCAGCAAGTCAAGGAAATGCACGACGCCTACAAGTACAGCCATTCCAGCTTGGGTGAAGGCGCGATGCTGGCGATCATCATCATTGTCTCGGTGCTGACGGCGGGGGCGGCGAGTGGCGCGGTGGCTGCAATGTCCGGGGCTGGCGCTGGGTCGACCATGGCTGCGGCTACGGCTGAAGTCGCAGCCACCGCAACGACTGCCGCTGTTGATGCGACTACCGCTGGCTTGGGGAACATGATGGCCTCGGCCGTGTTGACCTCAATGGCCAGCAGTGGTGCGGTGAGTTTGATCAACAACAAAGGGAATCTGGGCGCGACCCTGAAGGACGCACTCTCGACATCAAGCCTTAAAAACGATGTGTTGGCGGGACTCACTGCGGGAATAGGCTACGAGCTGCCTTACAACCCTGCCGTTTTCAGCGTGGACAACCTTGAAAAGGCGGCGGTCACTTCGGTTGCCAATGCCGTTGCTAAAACGGCTGTCGAGGGCGGGAGCCTGCAGGGCAATCTGGTTAGCTCGCTGGCCGGTGCCGCGATTAACGTCGGTGGTGCAACGGTAGCTAACGATATCGGAGGGACTTACCTGCCCGACGGTTCGTTGACCAAGATCGGCATGCACGCCTTGCTCGGCGGGGTTCTATCCGTCGCTCAAGGCGGGGATTTCAAGACGGGCGCGTTGGCAGCGGGGGCTGACGAAGCTGTCGTCAAGAGCTTGTCGGACCTGGTCATGCCTGATCCTGCGACGGCCAATTCGGTGACCCTGCAGCAAGCGCAGCAGAGGCTGGTTGCGCTGTCAGGGCTGGTTGGCATCCTTGCCGCCACGGCGACTGGCGGGAATGCCTCGATTGGCGCTTCCGTGGCGGAAAATGCTACGCAGAACAATTTCCTGGGGCCGAATTCGATAGCCCGTCGAGAGGCAGATCGTCAGGCACTGGAACACGGTACTGCGACAGTTCAGCAGGCAGCTGAATACAAGGAATTGCAACAACGCGATCAGCAAAGCGATTACCTGCGCTCGAAAGTTGCGGCTGGAGACTCGCTAACCGACGCAGAGCGGTCCTTTCTGGTTGATTCATATCAACAGTACTACGACGAGATGGTCAGCAAAGTCGGTGGGGGGCTGGCGGACGCCGCGCTAAGCGGTTTGAAGCAGAACGGCGCCATTACCACTTACGACTTCCCATTTGCCGGGACACCGGAACAGAAAGCTGAATGGACGGCTGCCAATTCCCAAACAGCTTTAGACTTTTTGAAGACAGCCTTTCGCTCACGCAGCGAGGATGAAACGCTTTACAACGGCATCGGGCACAGCGAGCAGATAGCAAAGGCACAGGAGCAAGACGTCCAAATCGGGCAGATTGCCATGTTGCCTGAGGAGGGATTGGCCGGGATTGCTGCGATAGGGGCTGTGACTATCGGGAAGGCAGTATCGGCTGGCAGCGAAGCTGGTGGTGCGTTACCTTCCACGCTGGGTTTGGGGGAGAGCGGGGCGGGTGCAGCACTTGAGTTAGATGGTGTCGGTGCAAAAAGCACAGCAAGCGATGGCGTCGATCTTTCTCTAACCTACAAATCAGGATGGACGGACGCGCAACGTGCAGCAGCAGATGCAAAAGTTAATATTCTGAACGACGCAGATACCGTCCTAACAACGCCAGTACGCTCTGGAACATCGGCTGCGAGTCGCTATAGGCAGGCTGGCAATACAGTGCCAGCGGGCTCTGATGTCGATCACATGGTTGACTTACAGCTCGGCGGTACTGACACTGTTTCTAACATGAGTCCGTTAGATATGAGTGTTAATCGTAGCCTTGGCGCTCAAATTTATCAGCAAACAAAGGGCCTGCAGCCTGGAACGAAAATCAACAATGTGAAAATTGGAGATTGATAAATGTACGATATTTTTCGCAGCTCTTTCCCTACCGATTACCGTGTAGCCAGTGAAAACATGCCTGTTTTTGAGGCTAAAGGTGATGGTTATGGATTGGTTGAGCTGATGTTGGAGTTTGGAGGGTGTTCATTTGATAAAGCGTTATATCGAGTGATGACGCCTAGTTCGATTAATGAGTGGAACAAAACTATCGAATATGCGTTTCCCAATTTTTATGGGCGCGTGCAATGTTTTGGCTATGATTGGCTAGGGCGCATATTTGCACTTGACTCAGGCAGATTGGAGGAAGGGCATCCTGGAGTCGTTATGTTTGAGCCAGGAACCGGTCAGGCGCTCGAAATTCCTTGCAATATCGTGACTTTCCATAATCAAGAATTGGTTGAGTACAGCGAAGAGGCTTTAGCCGTTAGCTTCCGACTTCAGTGGTTAGTTCGAGGCGCTGCACCTAGCTACGAAGAGTGTATCGGATACAGAACACCATTATTTCTCGGCGGTAAAGATATCGTGGATAACTTGGAAATTTCAAATCTTGATGTCTACTGGACATTAACAGCTCAACTGATTAGGAAAGCTAGGGGGCTTCCTCTAGGTGCACTTCTTGGAAAAATCACTTCTGTTGATGGAGCCGTACCAGAATAACTCGGTGCAAAAGCAACCTTGCCTGTGGCAACTGACCTTGGGAAAGTTTCATTTGATGCTGCTAACGGGGTCGGAACCATATACTCCCCGAAAGTGACGATGAATGCCGGTGAGGTTATATTTGACGACTTTGCTGTAAGTACATCGAAAGTTTTGGAAGTGCGTTGGAACGGGTAGAGCCTATCTTAGGAAAGAAAAATCCTGACTTTGTATTTACGGATGGGCCATATTCTGGAAAAACGGTTGACTTTATGTGGACTGCCTCAAGTCGATCTTCGCAAATTAATAATTTTTTTCAAATAATGTAGGGCAAAATCAAAGGCAGCTCATTGATCACTTGAATAAAGCTGATATAGTTCCTATCGATTATAGAAATCTTACGCCCGGTAACCAAGGGATGGTCAACGGCTGGATTAAGTTGCTGCCACAAGAGCAACAAAATAAGATATTAATTTTGCGGTGAACTCTATGGGTATGTATATATCAATAAATGAGTCTTCAGGCTGGGGGACTTCAGGGGGGGGTGTTTGATTGTATTGTCGAAGGCACAAGAGCACTCTTCACTCATGATCAATATAGCTGTATGAGAAAGATATACGATTCTCTAGATGAGCAAGCGCAGAGCTTCATCGTTCTAGATAATATTACAGGCGATTGCTTCAGTTTGTTCTATAGCCATTGCGAAGCGGCAATGAAGATTTTTCCTGAAAGTGACCGCGGAAAGCTGGTGCCTGAGAATCATATTCCAGGGATACTGTGGAATTGGTCTGAGGTTTTACGGCTTATGCGAGAGGATGTTCGCTATAAAGATAAATAATTTGGTGCAAAAGAAATTGGAACGGTTACTACCAGAACAACAAAGAACACCACTCGGCTGGGTGGTGAGGCTGGTGAGCCGGGAGTAAAAATAACCTATAAAGATGGTACGGAATTCGATATGACCAGTACTCAAGTTAAAGAAGCAGAAGCCAATCCTTATGTGCCTGGAGCAACACGTCCGGTTAGATATGAAAACGCTCTAGATAATAAAGGCATCAAACGAGCTCCTACTCAGCAGGAGCTGGACTGGTTTAACAGCATTTCAAGGTGTTACTTCGAATGCAATAAGGTGCAAAGGCGACTGAGGCGGTTAGTGATATTCCCAAGGGAGTAACCAATCCAGAAATTTCCAAACTAAGAAAGCTGATGGTAGTTGGGATTGGCCGGAAAACTGGGGTTTATTTGGCGATCCTATTGAGAATACATTGCCAGCAGGTACTAAGTTTGACCGTTATGGTGGACCTCAAGGATCCTTCTTATCACCTTAAGGTGTTCCTTTTGAACAACGAGTGTTGGCGCCTGGCTCAAAAGCCGCGGAATATTCAATCCGGCTACTGGACTTTCGAAAGGAAAATAGCAATGAGCACCGAAAATTTGACACCGGAACTCGCGTATCTTGCGATGTATGAATTTCTTGTAGATCTGTATCAGCGAACAATGTCGGATGAGTTGGGTTCACTATTGGGCAGTATGAGTTACCTTGCCGATGGTGAAACTGCCGATCCGACAGTTTGGAAGGATTGGATGCGCTGCGTGACTAAAGTCTTGGCTGGGCAAGGCGATGCTCAACTGACACTGGGATGATTTGTTGGTGCAAAAGAGACAGTTCAAGCGTCTCTGGTTTCCAAGGGGGCGGATGTAACTCCTGAAATTATCCAAAAAGCTTTACACGTCGACTCGACTATTAGTAATGCACAAAATTTTGTGTCGCTACCTGCGATTCAGAGATACGTTGATCGACTCCTTTTCTGCCGGGACGAGTTGTGCTGATCATATAATCAGGAACGTCAGGAAATAAGTAAAACAGGGCAGACCAGGGTTAAAGTTTGCCCCTCACGCGTAGGGGCAATCGACAAAAAAACCCCAACCACCCCATCCTGCACAACTGCTATGCCAACCGAGTGCTTAATCCCTGTGGTCGCAATGCCTATAGTCGGTCCAAACCAGCCAAAGCCTGAGGTGGATGATGAACAGCGAATTCAAGCCCAACCTGACCGATACATTGCCGAGCGAGCAACTGGACGCCGAGTACTTTGAGTACAGCAAAGCGGCGAACCCCATCAGCGCCAATCTGATTACCCGGATTCCCTACCACAGCTTCCCGGCCTCGCTGTATGACAGCGGCCCTTCGCGTGTCGTCGCGCTTGACCTCAGCGATGCGCTGGGTTGCGAGGGGCCGGCGACGGGGCCTGGGCTGTGTGCCAACTTTATTCGCTTGAACGCCGGCGAGGCCCTGGACCTGCACCCCAATGCGACTTCACAGGTGTTTTATGTGATTGCCGGGGAGGGCAGTGTTGTTCAGGGCGAGCATGCCATTGAATGGTCAGCCGGTTGTTTTATCGCGTTGCCTGGCATGCTGTCGGCCCACTTCAGCGCCACACAGGATGCGCGCCTGTACTACGTGCATGACGAACCGCTGTTGCGCTACCTGGGCGTGACGCGCAGCACCGACCGTTTCGCGCCGACGTTGTATCCCGCAGCACTGGCCAACCTGAAGCTGCGTGAAGCGGCCGATGACCCGCGTGCCCAGGACCGCAGCCGTATAAGCATCTTGCTGGGGAATCGCAATTTCCCACAGACCCGCACCGTCACGCATGTGCTGTGGGCCATGTACGGCATCCTGCCGCCCGGTTCGATTCAAAAGCCGCACCGGCATCAATCGATTGCCCTCGACTTCATCATCGACTGCCCCACGGGCTGCTACTCGCTGGTCGGTACTGAGCTGGACGCCGACGGCCAGATCCGCAACCCGGTGCGGGTGGACTGGTCGCCAGGCTTGGCGTTCGTGACGCCACCGGGCTACTGGCATGCGCACTTCAATGAGTCGGATACGGAGGCTTTCCTGATCCCGATCCAGGATGCCGGGCTGCAGACCTATCTACGCGCGCTGGATATCCGCTTCAGCTGACGGGTGCTTTCAGCGTTTCCAATAAGGTGTCTCGCCCAGTTGCTCGACGATAAAGTCGATGAAGCACCTGACCTTGGACGACACGATGCGCTTGGGCGGGTAAACAAACCACACGGCGAACGCCTGCTCTGCGCCTCGGATGGTCCAGTGCGGCAGCCAAACCCGCAGTTCGCCGGTTTCAATCGACTTGGCCACCAACCAGTCAGGCAGCAGCGCAAAACCCAGGCCTTGGCGCGCAGCGATCAACTGTGCGTCAAGGTCGCTGATGCGAATGCTGTCGCCATGCACCAATGGCAGCACCTCATCTGCGCAAGCGAAGGCAAAATGGTCCGCGGCAAGCCTACCCAGGATCGCCGGCAGGCTGGCCAGCTCTGTCGGGGTGGACGGGGCAGGGTGTTGCGCCGCAAACGCCGGGCTTGCCACCAGCAGGTACTTGCCCGCGCAGATCTTGCGAGCCTTGAGAGTGGAGTCGGCAAGTGCGCCAATCCGAATCGCCAGGTCGACACCTGCGTGAATCAGGTTGACTTGTGCCTCTTCCAGCACCAGCTCCAGCTTGATCTGCGGATAGCGCGCCAGAAACGTGTTCAGGACGGGAAGGATATGGTGACGAGCAAAAGCCGGTGGCACATTGAGCTTGAGCACCCCGCGAGGTTGCTGGTTCAACGCCGACGTCGCCGCTTTGGCTTGTTCTAGTTCATCCAACACCCGACGCGCGTGCAGCAGAAATGTCTGGCCGCCTTCGGTCAGGTGCAGCGTGCGTGTCGAGCGGTTGAACAGCGCAATACCGAGGTCCTGTTCCAGGTCCTTCACGTAGCGCGAAACCGTTGACGCCTTGATCCCGAGCCGCTCGGCCGCGCGCGAGAAGTTGTTGCCTTCAGCGGCTTCGACGAAGGCGGTCAGTGCAGTGAAGTAATCCAAATTCGGCGATGCTCATAGGTGACAGTCAAGTGGCCCTCAGGTCTGATCCAGGCATCGACTGCTCAGCTTCCTGATGATGCGTTTCCCCAATAAACATATACATCGCCGGCACCATAAACAACGTCAGCAGCGTGCCAATCGACAACCCGGCAAAGATCACCAGCCCCATATCATGCCGCCCCGCAGCCCCTGCGCCGGATGCCCACACCAGCGGCACCACGCCGAGCACCATGGCGGCGGTGGTCATCAGGATCGGGCGCAAGCGCACGCCGGCGGCTTCTTCGATGGCTTCGCGCTTGCTGTGCCCGGCGCGCTGCAGTTCGTTGGCGAACTGCACGATCAGGATGCCGTGCTTGGTGATCAACCCCAGCAGCGTTACCAGGCCCACCTGGGTGTACACGTTGATCGAGGCGTAACCCATGGTGATGAAGGCGAGGGCGCCGAACAGTGCCGGCGGCACCGAGAACAGGATGACGACCGGGTCGCGGAAGCTCTCGAACTGGAAAGCCAGCGCCAGGTAGACGATCAGAATCGAGAACATCAGCAAGCCAAAGAAGCCACCGGATTCCTGGATGAACTGGCGCGATTCGCCGGCAAAGTCCGAGGTGTAACCCGAGGGCGCCACGTTGGTGAGGATGGTGTTGAGCTTGGCCAGCAGTTCGCCCTGGGCTACGCCACTGACGCCGGACAGGGTCGCCGAGTTGAGTTGCTGGAAGTGGTTGATCGATTCCGGCTGGGTCGAGGTCTCGATATGCGCCACGGTGCGCGCCGGGATCATCGCGCCTGAAGGCGTGCGAATGTAGTAATCCAGCACCTGCTCCGGGTTGAGGCGGTTAACCTGCAGCACTTGGGGAATAACCTTGTAGGAGCGCCCAGCCGTGGAGAAGTAGTTCACGTAGTTACCGCCCAACGCCGCGGACAGCGCGGCGCCGACGTCGGCCTGGGTCATGCCGAGTGCGGCGATCTTCTCCCGGTCAACCACCAATTTGGCTTGCGGCTTGTCCAGTTTCAAATCCATGTCGGCAAACCAGAACAGCTGTTGTTTCTGCGCCTCGGCCATGACCGCCTGGGCCACTTCATTGAGGTTTTCCACCGAGTCGGTGGTGGTGATCACAAACTGCACCGGCAAGCCCTGGGCGCCGGGCAACGACGGCAGTGGGAAGGCGGCGATGGTCGCGCCGGGCACCTGGTTCCATTTTTGCTGCAGGTCGAGAATCAGCTGGGCCTGGGAGCGTGTGCGGTCGCCCCAGGTTTTGAGCAGCACGCCGCCCAGGCCCTGGTTGAGAATCGGCAGGCCGGTGAGTTGGAACATCTGCGCGTATTCAGTTTCTTTGCTGGCGATCTGAAAAGCCTGGTCGGCAATGCGCTCCATCTGTTGCGGCGACGCCGTCGGCGGGCCTTTGATCTGCATGAACACCAGGCCTTGGTCTTCGGTCGGCGACAGTTCGCTTTTGGCAGTCATGCCACTGGCGGCGACCAGCAGGAACAGCACAAACCCAAAGGTCACCAGCACCGGCCAGATGTTCAGCCCGCCGGACAGCACGCGGTGGTAACGCCCGCGCAGCCAGTCAAAGTACTGGTCGAGCTTGCGCGCGAAGCGACCTTCTTCCTGGCCGGACTTGAACAGCTTGGAGGTCATCATCGGCGACAGCGTCAACGCGACCACGGCCGAGACGGTCACGGCGCCCGCCAACGAGAAACAGAACTCCTTGAACAACGCGCCGGTAAGGCCGCTGCGCAAGCCGATGGGCACGTACGCGGCCACCAGCACCACGGTCATCGCGATGATCGGGCCGCCGAGTTCCCGCGCCGCGATCAGCGAGGCCTCGAGCACGCTTTTGCCTTCTTCCTTGATATGCCGGTCGACGTTTTCCACCACGATAATCGCGTCGTCCACCACCAGGCCGATCGCCAATACCAGCGCGAGCAGGGTCAGCAGGTTAATCGAGTAACCCAGCAGGTACATGATGAAGAAGGTCCCGACCAGCGACAGCGGGATCGCCACCAGCGGCACAATCACCGCGCGGAATGAGCCGAGAAACAGGTAGATCACCACCGAAACAATGATCATCGCCTCGACCAGCGTCTTCACCACCTCGTAAATCGAGGTGTTGATGAACTCGGTGGAGTCATACACGATCTCGCCGCGCACGCCGGAGGGCAGCTGCGATTGCAGCTCTGGGAACGCTTCGCGCACGCTGTCGGCGACGGTCAGAATGTTCGCGGTGGGCGCCGCCTTGATGCCGATAAACACCGAACGTTTGCCGGAAAACGCCACGCTGCTGTCGTAGCTTTCGGCGCCGAGGGTCACGGTGGCCACGTCTTCCAAATAAACCAGCGCGTCGCCTTTCTGCTTGATCACCAGGCGCTTGAATTCATCCACGGTGTGCAGGTCGGTGCCGGCCGTAAGGTCGACGGTGACGGTTTGCCCACGGGTCGAGCCCACAGCCGACAGGTAGTTGTTATTGGCCAGGGCCGTGGACACGTCCTGCGCCGTCACGTTGTGCGCCGCCAACTTGTCCGGGTCGAGCCAGGCGCGCAGGGCGAACTGGCGCCCGCCGAGAATCTCCGCGGTTTGCACGCCCTGGATCGAATCGAGCTTGGGCTTGACCACCCGCACCAGGTAGTCGGTGATGTTGTTGGTGGGCAGCGTGTCGCTGTAGAAACCCAGGTACATGGCGTCGGTGGTCTGCCCGACGGCAATCGTGAGCACCGGTTCCTGGGACTGGGCCGGCAGTTGGTTCTTGACCGAGTTGACCTGGGTATTGATCTCGGTGAGCGCCTTGCTGGCGTCGTAGTTCAAGCGCAGCGTGGCGGTAATCGTCGAGACACCGGTGATGCTGGTCGAGGATAAATAGTCGATGCCCTGGGCCTGGGCGATGGCCGACTCCAGCGGCTGGGTGATAAACCCGGCGACCGTGGACGCATCCGCGCCGTAGTAGGCGGTGGTGATGGTGACCACGGTATTTTCGGTGCGCGGCCATTGGTTCACCGGCAATTCGAAGATCGAACGCAGCCCCAGGATCAGGATGAACAGCGAAACCACCACGGCCCACACCGGCCGCTGGATAAAGGTATCGGTAAGCTTCATGGGACACCTTTACTGTTCTTGGGGAGTCGGCGCCGGATCGTTCAGCGGCGCGGCGCTGTTATCGACCTTCACGGGTGAGCCATTTTTGAGCTTCATCTGGCCGCTGGTGATCAACAGGTCGCCTTCTTTTACGCCCGACAGCACCGCAACCTGATCGCCACGGGTCGGCCCGGTCTTGATGAAGGTTTGCTGCGCGGTCAGTACCTCTTCGCCCTTGTCGTTTTTGCTCGACGTGGCGATAAACACCGTGGTGCCGTATGGGTTGTAGGTGACCGACGTTTGCGGAACGGTGAGGTAGCGTTGGGTGGTGCCGGAGTTGACCACGGCGCGCGCGAACATGCCGGGCACCAGGCTTTGCTTGGGGTTTTCGACGGTGGCTTCGACGGTGACGTTGCGTGTGGTGGCGTCGAACTGGGTGTCGATGGTGCTGATCTTCCCGGTGAAGGTTTTATTCGACAGGCCATCGGCCGTCACCGCCACGCGTTGGCCGATGGCGATGGCTTCCAGCTGGGTCTGCGGCACCGAGAAATCGATGTAGATGGGGTCAAAGGTCTGCAGCGTGGCGATTTTGTCGCCGGGGTTGAGGTATTGCCCTGGGTTGACGCTGGTAATGCCGATGCGCCCGGCAAACGGTGCGCGAATGGTTTTTTTCGCCACCAGCGCCCGCTGTTGTTCGGCGGCGGCGAGCTTGGCTTTGAGGTCGGCGGTGTCAGTGTCGACTTGGGCCTGGGAGATGGCGTTGACCGCCAGCTGCGCCTTGTCGCGCTTGAGCACAATGCCGGCGAGGTCGGCGGTGGCCTCCAGGGAATGCAGTTGCGCGATATCCGCGTCGGCATTCAACTGCACCAGCAGCGCCTGGGCCGCGACTTCCTGCCCCGGCGTAAAGCCCAGGTTGCGCACGATGCCGCCGACTTCCGTGGTCACATCCACGCCGCGCACCGCCTTCATCGAGCCCACGGCGGAAACGCTCGGTTGCCAGTCGCTAAATGGCACCTGCATGGCGGTCACCACGGCGGCCGGCAACGGCGCCTTGGATTGGGCGATCAGTGCCGAAATCTGCACGAATTTCACCCCGGCTATGATCGCGACGATCACCAGCACCACCACGATCATGATGAGCATCGGCCGCCACAGACGACGCTTGCGCGGTTGTCCGGGCTCGGGGGGCAGGGCAGAGGCAGTCTGAACGTCAGCCATGGGGTCTCTCACTGTTTCAATGATTCGATTCAGGTGCAGCCTTATTGCTGGCTGGCATGATCTCTTGCCACGACGGCAGGCCGAAGCGATCCGGCTTGCCCTGGGTGGCGGGGTCGACGTCGGTGCGGTTCCACCAGCCACCGCCCAATGCCTGGAACAACGCGGTGGTGTCGCTGTACCGGGCGGCCTGCGCCTTGACGCGCGATAGCGCGGTGTTCTGGTAGGTTTGCTGGGCGTTGAGCAAGTTGATATACGCCACGGCGCCGAGGCGGAACTGGGCCTGTACCAAGTCGAGGTTGGCTTGGGCCGCGCGTTCGGCCACGACTTGCTGGTTGAGCGCATCGGCATCCGCCTCCAGCGCCCGCAGCGCATTGGCCACGTCCTGGAACGCGGTAATCACGGTGCCGCGGTAGCGCGCTGCCGACTCGTCATAGGCAGCCACGGCCGCGCGTTTGCGGTGTTCGAGTGCGCCGGCATCAAAGATCGGCTGGGTGATTGAACCGGCCAGGCTCCAGACGCCGCTGCCCGCCGAAAACAGCTTGGTGCCACTGGCCACTGTGGAGCCCAGCGACCCGGTAATGCTGAACTGCGGCAATTGATTGGCGACGGCCACGCCGATATTGGCGCTGGCTTGATGCAGTTGTGCCTGCGCCGAGCGCACATCCGGCCGCTGGCCGACAATGGCCGAGGGCAGGCTGACCGGCAGTTCTTCCGGCAGGTGCAAGGAAGCCAGGTTGAAACGCTCGCCCTGATCCTGATTCGGAAAGCGCCCGAGGTACGCCATCAACTGGTTGCGGGTCTGCGCCAATTGCTTTTGCAGCGGCGGCAAGGTCGCACGGGTTTGTGCCAGCGCGGTTTGCTGCGTGAGCACGTCGCTATCGCCAATGGCGCCCAGTCGTCGCTGGGCTTGCAGCAAGTCGAGCTGGCCGCCCTGCAGTTTGATGATTTCTTCGGTGGCGGCGACTTGATCGCGCAGCGACGCCAGGCTGACCGCCGTGTTGACCACATTCGAAGTCAAGGTCAGGTAAGTCGCCTCCAGCTGGAAGCGCTCGTACTCGGCCTGCGCCGTGGTCGATTCGATTTGCCGGCGCGTGCCGCCGAACACGTCCGGGGCATAGGACACGCTGAGCGATGCCGAACTCACCGTGAGAATCGGTGATTCCGGAATGCCCGAGGTCACGCCCGAGACTTTCTCGCGGGCTTTCTGCACATTGCCGCTCACCGAGGGAAACAGTGACGCCTGGTCGGCATACACCAGTTCGTTGGCCTGGCGTAATGCCGCCTGCGCGGCGCTGACATCCGGGTTGGCACGCAGGGCCTCTTCGACCAGGGCATTGAGCGACGGCGAGCGGAACAGCGTCCACCATTGCCCGGGGATATCCATGCCGGCGATCAGCCGCTGCGCCGCGCCACCGGTGTCGATGTCGGCCCCGGCGGTGGCGGTGAGTTTTTCTCTTGAATAGTCGGCATTCGCCGGCACATCGGGGCGCGTGAAATCAGGCCCAACGGTACAGGCGGCGAGGGCGATGCACAGCAGGCTTAGGGCCGCCAGCCGATGGGGTGGTTTAAACGGGGCGCGGATTGGCGCTACTCCTGATGCACGCTGGCGAAGCTGCTCTTTCATATTTACTCTAGGTAATCAGGTGGTTAACTGCTTTTATTGTTGAGTCATGCGTGCAGGTCCATCCGCCTCGGCCGCTGAAAAAAGGCGTGGGATACCAAGGTTTCAATCAGTGTAGGCGCCGCCGGGCAGTCCGCAATGTACCCCTGCGGTGTCGGCAAGCGGAAAATGCGGCTGCTGCATTTTTTATGCATTACGTTATGCGTTATGGGTATTTTACATGCGGTGGTTATAACCGCATCGTATGAGTCCCTACGAACACTCCGAGACCGCGCGCGCGGATCGACTTGCATGCCTGACAGGGCATCTGGAGACGAACGTGCGTTACCTTTCAAAACTGGCGGCCGGGTTGGCTGCCACTCTGTTGTGCCTGACCGCGAACGCGCAAACGCTGGTGGTCGGTGACCAAAGCTACAACGCCCAAGCCGTGATGGAAGCGGCGGGTGTGCTGGAAAACCTGCCCTACACGCTGGAATGGAAGCAATTCACCGCAGGCTCGCCGGTTGCCGAAGCGCTGAATGCCAACAGCCTGGATATCGGTTTGCTGGGGGACGCGCCAGTTCTATTTCTGGGCGCATTGGGCGCGCCGATCAAGGTGATCGCAGTCAGTCGGCAAAATCTCGAAGGCGTGGCGATTCTGGTCCGCAAGGACTCCTCGATCCACAGCCTGGCGGACCTTGCCGGCAAGCGTGCAGCAATCTGGAAAGGCTCCTGGAGCCAGCAATTGCTGCTGACTGCGCTGGATAAAGCCGGCGTCCCACGCGACTCGCTGGAGCTGCGCTATCTCAGCGCCCTCGATGCCTCCCATGCGCTGGAAGGCGGCTCGGTTGACGTCATCGCCACGTGGGAGCCCTACGTCACCCAACAGGAACGCCAAGGTGCCCGCGTACTCGCCACCGCTGAGGGTTTGATTCCGGCCCAGAGTTTCATCGCCGCCAACGCCAAGGCCGTGGATGCCAAGCGCGCACAGATCAGCGACTTTCTTCAACGCCTGAAAAAAGCCCGGGACTGGGCGCGCCAAAACCCGGCCAATGCTGACGCTTACGCCGATGCCTGGGCCAAGCGCACCCGCGCCGACACCGAAATCGCCCGTGCCTGGTTCGCCCGCGCCCGCACCACGGTCGAGCCACTGACCGCGCAATCGCCGGTCGAAGCGCAAAAGACCGTGGACTTTTTCGCAAGCCAAGGCCTGGTCAAGTCGTACTCGGCGGCCAGCCTGTTCGACGACTCCTTCTCGGCCGCCCTGCAACCCGCCGTCGCCACCACCCAGCCCTGAACGCTTCAAGGAATTCATCTGACATGACCAACAGACAGCTCAAACTGGGTGCCTTGACCATGGGGTGCGGCGGGCCAGGTCGCCATAACCTGTGGCTAGACCCGCAACTGCCGGCCGATGCCAGCGTCAACGTCGACTGGTACATCGACATCGCGCGCCAGGCCGAAGCGGCGCTGTTCGACTTGATGTTTATCGTCGACAGCCAGTACATCACCGAGGGTTCGCCATCCCACTACCTGAACCGCCTGGAACCGCTGACATTGTTATCGGCGCTGGCTGTCAGCACGCGACACCTGGGCTTGGTCGGAACGCTGACCACCTCTTACAACTCGCCCTACAACGTGGCACGGCGCCTGGCCTCGCTCGACCTGATCAGCAAAGGCCGCGCCGGCTGGAACGTGGTCACCAGCGGCGACGCCGGCACTGCTGGCAACTACAGCCGCGACGAACATTACGACTACGACACCCGCTACAGCCGCGCCGCCGAGCACGTCCAGGTGGTGCAAGGCCTGTGGAATTCCTACGAGGACGATGCGTTTGTGCGCGACCGCGCGACCGGCCAGTTCCTCGACCCGAGCAAGCTGCACAGCCTGAACCACAAGGGCGAGCATTTTTCCGTGGTCGGCCCGCTGAACATCCAGCGCTCACCCCAAGGCCAGCCGGTGATCTTCCAGGCCGGCGACTCCGAGCAAGGCCGCGACCTGGGTGCGGCCACCGCCGATGTGATCTTCACCCACGCGGCCAGCATCGAACAGGGCCAGGCGTTTTATCGGGATATAAAGGGCAGGGCGGCGCAACACGGTCGCGACCCGGAGCAGTTATTGGTGATGCCCGGCGCCGAGATTTATGTGGGCGACACTGATGCGCAGGCGCGTGAAGTCGAGCAGCACTATCATCAGGTCGATCACAGTTTTGATCTGGCGCTGAAGGAGTTCGGCCGTAATTTCGGCTGGCATGATTTCAGTCAGTACGACCTTGATGCGCCGTTCCCTCAAGAGAGCCTGGAAGCCGCGCGCAGCAGCTTTTTCACCAACGCCAAACGCATTGCTGACCAGGCGCGGGAGAAAGGCTTTACGTTGCGCCAGGCGGTGGAGTTTGGACGGCAACTGCGACCGGGGGCGTTTGTGGGCACGGCGGACACCGTTGCGCGCAAAATGGCGCAATGGTTTGAAGCGCGGGCGGTGGATGGGTTCAATATCTACATTGGGCATCCGCAGCAGTTCGCGCGGTTTACGCAGGAAGTCATACCGTTGCTGCAAGAGCGGGGCGTGTATCGCAAAGCGTATGAAGGGACGACCTTGCGTGAAAGCTTGGGGCTGGAGATTCCGAGGTTTGGAGGGAAAGGGTAAATGGTCACTCGATGGGTGTTGTCAGCGATACAGTACATACGCCCAATGAGGGAGTGCCCCCATTATATGTTTAGCAGAAAAAGAGCAGACTTCACTTTCGCCGACCCTTGTCTTATTTAGGCAGCTGCGCTGTCCATGGCTGCGGATAGTTCGTTTAAGTTTCTATAGTGAGGGGCTAAAGTGTTTTCTGGTTGCTCGATTTTAATTTCAATGATCGGGTTGTTTTCGAAGTGGATTTTTAACAGAAGCGCCCCCTCTAGTTGCGTGATAAGCGTATGCAAATAAAAAAGTGCATCATCCAAGGCTATGATGAATTGCTCGCTGTATTCATAAAGCCTTAAAAGCTTGGTGTGACTGTGAATTCGAACAAGCGTCTTAAGGGGCGGTGTTTGTCTTCCTTTTGTTTTCGCAAGATAAGTGTCGAGTTCCTTTGAAAACGGCAAAACCATATCATTACGCTCTCGAAGGCTTGCGTGAACAGCGGTGTATTTTTTTTCGGCAATCAAAAGCTTTGTAAGGAGATCGCCCATCCCTTCTTTGATCACGATTTGATTGAGTGCGTCCGCTGCCTTTTCTGTATTGGGCGTGAGCTCTTGGGTCCTAGGGATTGACATGAATCTTAGAGGTAGATTTTGGAAAGGTGTGACTACTTGTCTTTTCAGTGTCCAGAGATCGTTATACTTCATTGAGAGAATCGATATGCCTTTATTGTATGAGTTGATAGTGGCTATTTTCTGTTTTCGGCGTTCTTCAGCTGACTGAATACCATAGGTTGCAAAGGCACCAAGCAACGCACCTCCAAAACCAGCAGCGATGGGCCCAAGAATGTCTTTAAATATACTGTACACGCTGGGAGGAAATGGAGAATAGGTTTCTGTGAATGCTGAAAGCAAAGCGAGGAAAGAAAAAATTGAGGCTACGATACCTACGGTGAATCCAAGCCAGAATAGTGGTTTCATATCTTATAACTGCCACGCCAGTAAGCAGGATGAAAAAATGGGCTTGCCGTGTTGATGGGCGCATAATTCGTGCATAGGCTTTGTGTAAGTAGCGGAATAATACATTGGAATCCTTTCGGTGCTGCGTGGCTCAGTGCTATAGACGGCTATTAGCCATTATTATGCCTGTTCGACTGTATTTTTACCATGGCATTATTTTTCTAGCGGGCGTTCTTCCAGCGCCTAGAAACGCTAACACAGATCTTTGAAGCGGCTGCAGAGCAATGAATACGCCTATCGAACCAAGCGCTGCGCGAAGCCATGGGCCTTGCACTTCGTCGCTCCTCTTCGCGTGGTTTCAAGGAATGAATGCAATTGCAGCATCATTTAGGCTAGCCTATCGTTCGAGTGACATGATCGCGTCACCATCCCTGTCGATGAAAGCGAAGAGCGAATTACGTCTATCAAAGGACTGAAAGTTTATGTACATATCAAATAATTTATTGAAGCTGGTGTATCCTCCCATCTCTAATCAATTTGCGCAAAGACTGTGGGAGGACGAGGAGGTTAGAGAGTTTGTTAAGAGGAGCAAGTTGTACATGCTTGCACAGCGCCACGAGGTGAGATTTAAAAATTGGAGGGCGGAGAGTGAGCAAGGTCGTTTGTGTTTTGATTTGGTATGTGGCGAGATCGAAAAGAAAAACCTGAGCGTACATCTTGTCAGTTTAATAGGCGATTACCAAGAGGATGTAATTATAGACTGGGAGGAGCATGCGATAAAAATATCCAGCGAGAATAGTGCTGGTGATGCGGATGAGGTGCTTTACTGGGCAACTGCCGACAAAATGCTTTATGATTTTTGGCGATGTAAAGTTGATGTGAATGGTTTGGATAGCATTTTACAATTCACCGCGTTTAAACTTTATTATGTGGGGATATCTAAGGAGGGCGACAGCTTTTCGAGACTATTCAGTAATGGGCACAAGAACAGATCCAAAATACTTTCAAATGAATCTCAATACTCGCCAGCTGCTAGGTTGACGAATGAAATTTATATATTTCTTTTCGATGTTGACGATTTTGCCATCAAAGAACTGACTGAAAACGACAGCGAGCTACCAGGTTTTATAGATAAAAAAATCCTAGCGGCCGACGCAGAGAAAGCATTTGTAAAAATTTTACAATCCGAATACAACACTATTAAATATCAAGCTTACCCCATGGGTAAAGATGGTTTGTATGGCCTCGGCCTTACATCATATACTTATCAAATTGATGAAGATATCACGTTTTTTACGCCAACCTGCCAAATACGAGGCTGCTATGGTTTTCCTTGGCGTCATGTGCATCCCTTGGACATCATTCACGTGGAAGGAGGCCAGGTAAGGGTTGATTCGATCGATGCAGAGATGAATCTTTAGAGTTGCAGGCTTTTCTGTTTGTTCCAAAACATGGTGGAGGGAGACGCGCTCAGTAGGAGAGAAAAACATTAATGTCATTCAAGGATCATCACATAGCTGTATCTGTAACGCTGCGGTAATCTGCGCAATTAAAAGCTTGATGATTGCGTAAGCTTGATCCACCCCTTTTGCCAGACGCGGCAGCGCGTTCAGATTGATCGCGCTGCTGGATCAGCCCAGCTTATCCCGGCGTGATTAAACCCACCTGCTCTTGATAGCCCTTACGCAGCTTCTCCGCGATCAGTTTCTCCGCCTCACGCAACGCCCGCTCGGGGCTTTCAAGCGACTTGATCAGCGTCTGCCCCTTGGTGCCGATACGACCAAAATTCACCACCACGTCCGCTTCCGTCACACCAATGCGCCAGAACTTGTTGGAGTTACCTTCACCAAAGGTGAACTCACGCATCGGCGTTGCTGCTTCAGGCGCTGGCGTCGGTTCGACCTCGACCGGTTCCGCCGCCACTGACTGTTCAGGCTCCGGCAGCGCAGTTGCCTCTTCGCCGCGAAGCAGTGCTTCGATACGGTTGAGCACGTCTTCCGGGGCGTGCAGCCAGTCATGGCTGAGCACGTCGATGATCTTCCAGCCGAAACTGCGCAGCACGGTCGGGCGGAAGATGTAACGCTCGCGCACGTTGGCCGCAGCTGCGGTATCGCTGTCGAGCAGCACGCCGAGACTGAAGTGTTCGCCGCTGGCGTCGCTGATTGCCAGGTCGCAGCGGAACTGTGAACGCCCGACATATTCCTGCACGGCATGCCCGCGTTTGCGCAATGCGGCGGCGAGGGCGCTGCGCAGGCTGTCTTTGGGTAGGCTGACGGCAAAAGATTGCTTGGCGCCTGGGTTGAGGTTGGCGAGGATGCCTTGGGAGCGCGGCGCATCCCCGCTGGCGCTGGCCTGGGCGAATTGCAGGAAGGCGCGCAGTGCCGCAGCACCGTCGTTGTGGGTATTGGTGATGGCATCCGCTTCGATGCTGGAGACGATGGCCATGCGCTTGCGCGCGCGGCTGAAAATCACATTCAGGCGTTTTTCCCCGCCACGCTGGTTGATCGGGCCGAAGTTCATCAGCATCTTGCCGTTCGGCCCCGGCGCGTAGCAGATGCTCAGGATGATCACGTCGCGTTCATCACCCTGGACGTTTTCCAGGTTCTTGACGAAGAGGCCATTGAACTGCCCGGCGTCTTCACGCACGTACTCGCGCTGAAGGCGGGTGGCAAAGGCCGAGTCGCTGGCGGCCAAGTCTTCCAGGGCCTGTTCAATGGCGCCTTGCTGGGCTTCGGAGAACGCCACGATGCCCAGGCTCAGGCCGGTCTCGCGTTGCAGCAGTTCACGCACCAGGTTGGCGATGTACCGTGCTTCTGCCAGGTTACTGCGGCTGAGGTAGACGCCATCGCTCATCTTCAAGAAGCTGATCGGGCTGTCGAGCAGGGTGTCGGCACCTTGGACCACTGCCTGGGCGTCCGTGGACTCCAGCGCAGCATGGGCGGGGGCAGGGCGCTCGATGCGTCGGTCCGGAATTGTGATCAACCGGCCTTCGTAGAACGCCGCGTTGGAGAAACTGATCAACGCTTCATGCCGGCTGCGGTAGTGCCAGGCCAGCAGGGTCGCCGGCAAATTGCGCGCGGCCTGGCTGAGCAGGCTGTCGGCATCGAGGTTGATTGCGATCTGTTCGCCGTCTTCCATGGCGACCAGTTCGTTATCGTCCTGGTCGCCGGCGCTGGAGAAGAAGTTGGTCGGCGGCAGCTGCATTTCGTCACCCACCACAATCACCTGCTGCGCGCGGCTCAAGGCCGGCACGGCTTCTTCGCTGGGGATCTGGCTGGCTTCGTCGAAAATCACCACGTCGAACAGGTCCGGGGTCAACGGCAGGGTGTCGGACACCGACAGCGGGCTCATCAGCCAGATGGGCTTGAGGTCGTTGATCACGCGGCCGCTGTCGCCACTCGCCATTTCGCGGATGGAGCGATAGCGCATGGTCTTGCCCAGCTCATGTTCCAGTTCGCGGCGGCCCTTGGCATAGGTTTTTTTGAACTCGCGGGCCTGGGCGTCCAGTTGGGTCACCGACATTGCCGAGTGCTTCACGTGCTCCAGGAAGCGCTGGTGCAGCGTGGCGCTGAGCACATGGGCGTTGTGCTTGAGCAGGCTGCTTTCCGCCTGACTGACTTGACGTGCCGCCAGGCTCAGGGCCGCGCCGTCAAAGCGCGCCAATTGCGGGTTGGTGCGATACAGGCGAGTCAGGTTTTCCTGGGCAATCAGCCCATCCAGCGCCGGCTGCGCCAGGGCATGCTGTTGCACGGCCAACAGGCAAACGGGATCGCCCTGGTGCAGCTCATTGAGCAGCGGCAAGGTATCGGGCAACTCGTCGAGTTCTTCACGCAGGTCACGCAGGTATTCGGCCAGCGCGCCCAGGCTTGGCGCCGGTTCGAACACACAGTGTTGCGCCACCAATTCGCTCAGGCGTTCAACCGGCTGGCGCAGGCTGGCCTCCTGGCGTACACGGGGCAGGACGTCCGGGTTGTCGCGCAAGCCTTCGACCCACTGGCGCAATAACGGTGATGCACTCAGTTGCTGGAGCAGGGCCTGCAGGTTGTGCACGAACAGGTTGATATCCTGCACGCCATATTGACCTTGCAAGCGTTGCTGCTCGATCTGCAATTGGGCGGTGGCGCGCTGTTCGCTCGCCAGGTTGTCGAGCACGCTGCGGTAACTTGGGCGGATGGCGTGCTGGCTGAAGTCGTAGCGCCTTTGCAACTCGCCCCGCAACCGCCACCAGGACGGTTGCAGCCAACGCAGCAACGATCCTTCCAGGCGTTTCACCAGATCCAGGGCGGCCTGGGTGTCTTGCGGCGCGAGTTTGTCGCGCCAGTGGCGGGTGGTTTCGCTGGCGTTGTGGTGTTGCACGGTCAGCGTTTGCAACGCCGTCTGTTCGGCCTGCAGCGCCTGGGAGCCCGCTGAGCCCGGTTCCAGCAGGTCCAGGTGCGCCGCCAGGTTGGCGCTGGTCAATTGCTCGGCGGCCTCGGTCAGCACGCGCGCATCCGCCAGGCGGGTGTCACTCGACAGCAGGCCCGAAGATGACTCCAGAAGTTGCTCGACACTGTCCATCAAACCGCTGGCTTCATCGAGGAACGCCTTGAGCTGGCCATAGGCATGCTCGTGGGTGATGAGGCTCGAAGCCAAATGGCTGAAGGGGTGACGGGCAAAACTGTCGAGGCCGAAGCGCTCGTTGATTGCCTGATACACGCGACCGGTAAGCTCACGTTGCGCGTGCCAGTGACGCCACTCGGGCAAGCGTTCCAGGGCTTCAGGCGGCAGCTTTGCCGACACGGCAGGCAATTCGATCAGATGTCGTACCAGCTCGCGCACCGAGCACGCCAACGTCTCCGGCACTCCGGCCATGGCCTGCTCGAAGCGCTCGATCAGGCCCAGCTGTTGCTCAAGGGTCGCCAGCGTGGCGCTGCGTCGGGCTCGCAGTTGCGGTGCTTGGGCGTCGCCGGCAATCCAGCGTTCATAACATTCGCGCAGGTTGCCGACGAAGGCTTTCTTGTCGGTCTGGGAGTCGTGAATCAGGCAGCACAATTCGCCCAGTTCACTCTGTTGCAGGCGATGGAACACCACGTCCAGGGCCGCGCGTTTTTCGCACACGAACAGCACCCGCAGACCGCGACCGGCATAGTCGGCGATCAGGTTGGTGATGGTCTGCGACTTGCCGGTGCCCGGCGGCCCCTGAATGATGAAGTTGCGTCCGGTGCGGGCCAGGCTGACGGCGGCATTCTGCGTCGCGTCGCCGGCCACCACGTTCCATTGTTCCGGCAGCGGGATCGGGTCCGGGGCCTGGACTTCCACCTCGCGCGGCTCGATGGAGAACATGCGGTCAAACGCTTCGTTTTGCGCCGGTTCGTCGATCAACTGCGCGTAGTCGCGCACCAGCGACATCTTGCGATAATTGAAGTTGGCCAGGGTCACTTGGGTCAGGTCGATGTCCCAGGCGTAGCGGTGCCCCTGATTTTCGGGCAGCGAGTAGGTGCTGTTTTCGGTGCTGCGGGCGACCATTTGCGGATGCTGGTCGCGCAGCGAAGGTTTGCCGCCTACTGCCATGCGCAGCGGCAACTGGCTCGGCAGCACTTTTTGCTGGAACAGTTGCAGGCCCAGCGGGCGGTAATCTTCGCGGTCGTAGCTGAAGTCCGGTTTCACCAACGGCAGGGTCGAGCGCTGACGCGCGCGGCGGCGCTGGAAGTGGTGCAGGTGCTGCACCGCCTTCTGGTGGATCAGTTCGATTTGCGGCTTGCTTTGCAGGCGCAGCTCTACGCCGGGCTCGGTCAGTTTGATCTGCCGCGCAATATCGGCGTGGATGTCTTCCAGCGAGGTCTTTTGCAGGTCGACGGTTTCCGGCAGCTGGATGTCGTAGAGCTGGCGCAATTGATGGCGCAGAACCGGGTTGAATTGCGCCTCGGTTTCATCGCACTGCAACATGAACTGGTCGCGCACACCTTTTTTGCGACTCAGCTCCACCGGCAGCCACAGCAGCGGGGTGACGATGCGCTCTTGCGGCGTGTCCTTGAGGTTGTGCCAGCGCATAAAGGCGACAACAAGGCGCAGGTTGCTGAAGCCGAACTCGGCGCGGTCACGGCGGGTTTCCTGGATCAGGCGTTCCAGGGAGGCCTGCAACCAGGTCTGGTCTTCAAACCGCAGCCATTGCTGCAAGCCAACCTGCTTGCCGCTCAATACTTGCTCGGAAAAACCACCGAAGGTCGGCTGCCAGGTGCACAACGCCTCGGGCCGGATGCTTTCAATCTGCATCACCAGCGGCACGCTGGCCACGGTCAAGTTGACGTTGGCCTGGGTCGGCCGGAAGTACAGCAGGCGATTGCGTCGCGACAGGTCGAACAGCCGGTTGCGCAGATGCTCCAACACCACGGTGCGCCGCGACGCCGGGCCTTCAGCCTGGGCCAGCACGCGTTCCACATCCAGACTCGCCGGCTGTTCGCGCCAGGATTCCAGGCGCCGCGCCAGCGAGCCGACATCGGTGGCGCGCTCATGGCGGTTAAGCTCAGTCATCTCGACGATCAGGTTGGCCAGCACCGGGTTGAGCCGGCCATTGAGCTGGAACAAGTTGCGCCGGTGCCGGGCAAAGGTCTTGAGGTCGTTGATATCGGCAAAATCCAACCCGCAGGCCAGGCACGCCAGCAACTGCCCGAGTTGGAAAATATCGGTGATTTCGTCGTGATGCCCGAGGCGATGTTCCCAACTGTGCAGGTCCGTCAGGAACACCGGGTGATCGATAGCTTGGTGCGGGTCTTCCTGCACTTGCAGGTCGGTAAACGCCACGCCCGTTTCCGAATCACGGGTTAGGCGGACCTTGCCGACGATGTTCAGCGCCGACTCGGGGTTCGGTTGTACCTGCTTGATCGCGTCCAGCGCCAGGCGCGGCGCTACGCCCTCGGGGTTGCGCAGTTGCAAGGTGCGCTCTGGGCCTTGCAGCACGTCAAGGTAGCTGAGCTGGGCGACACGCCCGAGTTCATGCAGCTGCGCCACTTGGCGCAACAACGGCAACGCCAGGAACAACACATCGTCGATGGGCACGGCGGCGCCATCGTGGCTCTGCAGCAACTGCGTGAAGGTGACGGGTTGGGTTACTGGGTCCATGTGTCGACCTCCGCTTTGAGCGCGCGAACGATCGGATCGAGCTCACGTTTGGGTAGTTTGATATCGCGCTTGAGCACGCTGATAAAGTCGTCGGCACTGCCAAGCTTCTTCGCCGTGCGCGCGGCATGCAGCAAGGCCTCATCACGCAGGTCACGGTCGATCAAACTCAGGTCGAGCATGATGAAGTGCAGGTATTCGTGGATGCTCGCGTCGATGCGTTCAGCACTCAGCGTGGCCAGGTCCAGCGGCGTTTCAGTAGTGTTCCAATCGGGAAAGAAACCGCGCACCTGATTAAGCACGGCCTCCGACTGCAACACCGCTGCGCCGATAAAGTTGGCGATAAAGCCGCGGGTGAGGGCGGTCAGCTCCACCTGGTCGGTCACATCCAGGCGACCCAGTGACAGCGGCCCGCGCAGCCGTCGGTGCAGCCAGGCGTCCGTTTCCGGCAGCTGCTGCCACCAGTTGTCGACCGCTTGGGAGCGCAGGAACGTTTCCGGGTGCGATACGCCCTGGGACAGTTGCGCGTCCTTGCCATCCAGCTCGCGGGCCTGCTGCAAATAGCTCGCGGCATCGACGCTGACAATGCCGGTGTGGATCTTCACCAGCGAGGTGATGGACGCTTCGGGGCCGCCGGCCACCATGGCTGCGCCACGGTCGGCGTAGATTTCGGTGTGCAGGCTATATAAACGTGCGGTCTGTTCCAGGCTGGGCGGCGTATACACGTCGGCCATCGCGTGGTTGAGAATGCGTTCGGCAGTGAGGTAGTCGCCGTCGTGCTCCGACCATAAACGGTAATGGGCCAGCTCATGCCCCAGCAACGCCAGCAACTCCTGGGCGTCGAGCCGTTCAAGAATCGGTCCGTAAAACACCACATGCACTTCACCGGCCAGGTAATACAGGCTCGCATTCATCGCGCCGTCGCCGGCCTGGTAGAGCGTTGCCGGCGCCTGGATCTGCAAGGTCTGCAACGCCGCCTCACAGGCCTGATAGGCCTGCGGGTGCGTCTCGGGGCTCAGGCGATAGGTGTCGCGCAGCAATTGTGCGCGCACGTCCTGGGCATGTTCCTGCTGCACGCCCAGGGACGAGGCCCAGCTCCACACGGCGGGTTCACTGGTTTTCAGGTAGTCGACCACCTGCTGGTGGTAGGGCAGTGGTGTCAGGCTGCTGATGTCCAGCGCGGGGGTACTCATCGTTCAAACGTCCTTGAGGATACGGCTCCATAAGCTGCGCCTGGGCAGCAGAGGTTTGGGCTGGCATCCCGGTGTCAGTGATCGGCAATAAACGCGGAGCATACCTAGGACGGGCAGATACGTCATTTAAATAGGGACAATGGCGGGTGTTTATAAACAGCTGCAACCCTGGGTTTTGAGAACCCTCTGGCATAAATTCAGATAGAGTCTGTCGACGCCTCTATCAATCATTAGTTGAAGAATGAATCGTTCGCTGTTTGTTTCCCTGGATGGGCCCAAGGGCACCGGCAAAACCACGCTGTTGGAAGCCGTTACGAAAGCCCTGAGGGCAGGCAATAACAAGGTGATCCGGCTTTGCGAGAGAAAAAGCGATCCTTATCGGGGTGAAACAATGGCCCTCGTTAACCAATTCGTCAGGAAGCCCACCCGGGATCTGGAACTCCAGGTGTGCGAGCGCTTTGCTGATAGCCGTGCCTGGATGTCCGAACATGTGCTCGATAAACAGCCACCGGGCAGCATCGTGCTGATTGATCGCTGGTACCCCTCGGATGCCGCGTTTCGCCGAATCGTCCCGTTTGCAGAAATTCTACAGCTGAACATTGATCGGAACGTGCGCGTGCCTGACTTGCATGTCGGGGTTGTCACCGCCCCGGATATTTCGTGGGCAAGGGCAGCGGCACGACGGCGTGGGTTGAGCAGTACGGTGATCCATACGCTGGAGGAACAGGTCGCGTGTACGCAGGCGTTCGAGCGAGCGGTTGCAGAGCAAGGCTGGGTTTTATGCCGAAATGAAGGCGCGATCGACGACGCAACACTGCAGGTGGTTGCTGAGATTTATAGCCTGCTTTAAAGCTGCGGGTCCAGGCCGGAGCGGTGCAACGCCGCTGCCGTGACCCGTGCCGGTAAGGCGCTCCAAGCCCAATCCCAAACCCTTCTCACCACCCCTGCATTCATTTCCTGTGTTCGTCCTCAGAAAAAGGTTGAGAAATCACATCAAATGTTATTTAAATAACAGGATAATAGCGTCACGCCCGCCCCGGACGTGCTCGCAACAAAATGGGATGACCCTGTGAATGACAATTGAAGAGCGTTTGATGGAACAGGCAAAGCGTGCCGCCCAGAGCACGTACTCGCCTTACTCGCACTTTCCGGTTGGCGCGGCGTTGCTGACCGCCGACGGTGAAGTGGTACAGGGTTGCAACGTGGAGAACATCTCTTACGGGCTGACCAACTGTGCCGAGCGCAGCGCCCTGTTCAGCGCCATCAGCCAGGGCCATGCGCCCGGCAGCTTCACGGCGATGGCGGTTTATGCACCCAACGTTTCACTGATAAGCCCTTGCGGTGCCTGCCGCCAGGTGATGCTGGAGTTGATGGCCAAGGATGCAGTGGTGATTTGCCAGGGCAGTGACCCGGCCGCCACGCGTACCTGGACCCTGGCGCAATTGCTGCCGGGCGCCTTCGACGCTTTCTAATCCTGGGCAGGCCTTCGGGTCTGCGTCCGCTCGGTCCATTGTTGAGACGTCTGCATGATCAGTCTTGTCGGAATAGCGACCCTTATTGTCATTGCCATTGCTTTATCCCATCAGCGTCGCTCGATCAATTGGCGCACCGTTTCGGTGGCGTTTGTGATCCAGGTGTTGATCGGTGCTTTTGCGCTTTACGTGCCTTGGGGCCAGACGGTGCTGGCTTCGCTGTCGGGGGCGGTGGCCTCGCTGCAGTTGTACGCGAACAAAGGCATCGAGTTTCTGTTCGGCGGCCTGAGTTCGCCGCACATGTTTGAAGTGTTTGGCAGTGGCGGGTTTGTATTCGCCATTCGAGTGTTGCCGATGATCGTGTTCTTCGGCAGCTTTATCTCGGTGCTGTATTACATCGGCGTGATGGGCTGGATCATCCGGCTGGTGGGCGGCGCCTTGCGCCTGTTGCTGGGCACCAGTCGTATCGAATCGATGGTGGTGACGTCGGCGATTTTCATCGGCCAGTCGGAGGTGCCGCTGGTGGTGCGGCCGTTCATTGCCAAGCTGACACGCTCTGAGTTGTTCGCGGTGATGGTCGGCGGTTTCGCGGCGGTGGCAGGCTCGGTGCTGCTGGGCTATGCCGGGCTTGGGGTGGAACTCAAGTACCTGATCGCCGCGTGTTTCATGTCGGCGCCGGGGGCCTTGTTGATGGCCAAGCTGATGGAACCGGAAACCGAACCAGCGCGCACCGAACAGGTCATCGAGGAGCTGGGGCAGGCTGAGAATCGCCCGACCAATATCATCGACGCCGCCGCCGAGGGCGCCCAGGTCGGCTTGCGCCTGGCCTTGTCCGTCGGTGCCATGTTGCTGGCGTTTATCGCATTGATCGCGCTGTTCAACGGGCTATTGGGCTGGGCCGGCAATTGGTTTGGCTACCCGCAATTGACCTTGCAACTGGTCCTCGGGCACGTGCTGGCGCCCATCGCTTTTCTGCTCGGGGTGCCGTGGCATGAGGCGGTGCTGGCCGGTGGTTTTATCGGTGAAAAACTGGTGCTCAACGAGTTTGTCGCCTATGCCGATCTGGCTAACTACCTGACCCCGGCCAAGGCCGCCGAAGCCGGTGTGCCGCTGTTGTCGGTGCACACCCAGGTGATCGTGACCTTTGCCCTGTGTGGCTTTGCCAACCTTTCTTCGATTGCCATCCAGCTGGGCGGACTCACCGGTATCGCCCCGCAACGGCGCCAGGAGCTGGCGCGGCTGGGCTTGCGCGCCATGATCGGGGGCACGCTTTCCAACCTGATGAGTGCGGCGATTGTCGGCTTTTTCATTTCGCTGTAAGGAGTACGGTATGTGGTTGCCACAAGAAGTGATTCGGCGTAAACGCGACGGGCACGCCCTGGCCGCGATCGACATTCAACGCTTTGTCGCCGGCATTGCCGACGGCAGCCTCAGCGATGGGCAGGTGGCCGCGTTCGCCATGGCGGTGTTCATCAAGGGCATGGACGTGGGTGAGCGTCTGGCCTTGACCGAGGCCATGCGTGACTCCGGCCAAGTGCTGAAGTGGGACCTGCCTGGGCCGGTCGTCGACAAGCATTCCACCGGTGGCGTCGGCGACATGATCAGCCTGCTGCTCGCGCCATTGCTGGCGGCCTGTGGCTGTTACGTGCCGATGATTTCCGGGCGCGGCCTCGGGCATACCGGCGGCACCCTGGATAAGCTCGAAAGCATCCCCGGCTACGACTGCCAACCCAGCCCCCAACGTTTGCACGCGGTGGTGGCCGAAGTCGGTTGCGCCATCATCGGCCAGACCGCCAACCTGGCACCGGCGGACAAGCGCTTGTATGTGATCCGCGATGTGACCGGGTCGGTGGAGTCGATTGATCTGATCACCGCGTCGATCCTCGGCAAGAAACTCGCCGCCGGCCTCGACGTCTTGATCATGGACGTGAAGACTGGCAACGGCGCCTTCATGGCCGAGCCGGAACAGGCGCGTGCGCTGGCCGCCAGCATCGTCGCGGTGGCCAACGGTGCCGGGGTCAACACCCGCGCGCTGATCACCGACATGAACCAGCCGCTGGCGCGCAGTGCCGGCAATGCCCTGGAGGTGGCCGAAGCCGTCGCGCTGCTCAAGGGCGAGGTGCGCAGTGAACGCCTGTGGGCGGTGACGTTGGCGCTGGCCAGCGAGGTGCTGACAATGGCCGGTTTGGCAAACGATGACGCTCAGGCCCGCGATCAATTGCTGCAGGCCTGGCAGAGCGGGGCGGCTTTGCAGCGCTTCGAGCAAATGGTCGATGCACTGGGCGGCCCGCAGGGTTTTACCCGCGACCCCGAAGCGCATTTACCCAAGGCCGCCGTGTCGGTGCCGGTGTGGGCCGAGGAAAAAGGCTGCGTCAGCGAAATCGACACCCGCGCGGTGGGCTTGGCGGTGGTGGCCTTGGGCGGCGGGCGCAGTCACCCGGACGACGTGCTGGACCTGTCCGTGGGTTTCAGCGATTTGGCCTTCGTCGGTGAGCAGGTCAACGCGCAACGGCCGCTGGGTTGGGTGCACGCGCGCAACCTGGAGCAGGCCGGGCAGGGCGCATCCGCTTTGCGCGCAGCCTATCGGTTAGGCGGAACAGGCCTGGCCGCACGTGATTTGATTCAGGAAAAGCTATGAGCAAGGCCATTGTGTTAGTCCTCGACTCGTTGGGCATCGGCGCCAGTGCCGACGCTGCTCTTTTTGGCGATACCGGCGCCGACACCTTGCGCCATATTGCCGAGGCGTGCGCCCGTGGCGAAGCCGATGGGCCGTTTCGAAAGGGAGCTTTGTCGTTACCGAACCTGGGCCGATTGGGCTTGGGGGCTGCCGCGGCGGCCAGTGGTGACGGCCCGTTGCCGGGCCACTGGGGCGACGCTGCGCCGATCGGTGCCTACGGCCACGCGCGGGAGCAATCCTCCGGCAAAGATACGCCGTCGGGGCATTGGGAAATGATGGGCGTGCCGGTGTTGTTCGACTGGGGGTATTTCGAGCAGCCGGTCGACTCCTTTCCGCCACAGTTGCTCGCCGACCTGATTGAGCGGGCAGGGTTGCCGGGCATCCTGGGCAACTGCCACGCCTCGGGCACCACGGTACTGGACGACTTGGGTGAGGCGCACATCCACAGCAAACAGCCGATTTGCTACACCTCAGCCGACAGCGTGATGCAGATCGCCGCCCATGAAAGCCACTTCGGGCTCGATGCGCTGTATCGAGTGTGTGAAATCGCGCGTGAGTTATGTGATGAATACACCGTCGGCAGGGTCATTGCCCGACCGTTTACCGGTGAGCACGCGGGCGCGTTCCGCCGCACCGGCAATCGCCGCGACTACACCGTGCCACCGCCGTCGGCGACGCTGCTTGATCGCCTCTGCGAAGCCGGCGGCAGCGTGCATGCGGTCGGCAAAATCGGCGATATCTTCGCTCACCGAGGCATCAGTCGGCTGTATAAGGCCGACGGCAACGACGCGCTGTTCGATGCCACGCTCAAGGCCTACCAGGAAGCGCCAGACAACAGCCTGGTGTTCGCCAACTTCGTCGACTTCGACATGCTCTACGGCCACCGCCGCGACCTGGCGGGCTACGCCGCGGCGCTGGAGGCTTTCGACCGCAGGCTGCCGGAATTACTCGCGTTGATGGACCCGCACACGTTGCTGATGATCAGTGCCGACCACGGTTGCGACCCGTCGCGGCCGGGCAGTGATCACACCCGTGAGCATGTGCCTGTGTTGGCTTATGGTGCGGGGGTGAAAGCAGGCTGGCTGGGCGAGCGGGGCAGCTTTGCTGATATTGGCCAGACGTTGGCGGCGCATTTGGGGTTGGGGCCGTTGGTGTGGGGCGAGTCGTTTTTGTTGAGGGAGCATCGCTAAAGAAACAGATCTACCGTGTAGGCAGCATTCCCCTCCGGAATAAATCTTAGTCTCGGATGCCGCCTACAGGTGATTCATTACGGCCTTTAATCTGCCTGCTTCGGCGCCAACCTGGCGCCCGCCGAGTCGCTGCGACATGGGCTTACGGCGCGATGCAGGGCAGATTGAAGGTACGTCACGTGGAATGAGCCTGTGACGAAGCTGCCGCTGAGGCAGTGGAGCGTGTCTTGCGAACTGGCTTTAAGTGCGAGCTTTACTTCGCTTGTGTAGCCGCGAGAGATTTATGCCATTGCGAATAGGGCGTGTTTTTTACCTGGCACTGATTAAAGTCAGGGGAACCATCATCCCACCATACCGGCCCGCGCTCACCCAGCTCGACCTTGGCCTTCTGAACCCGCGCCCTCGCACCGTTCAGCTGCGTCTGATCACCTGACGCTTTAGCGTTCTTTACTTCACGACGTGCGTTCATAAGTGCGTTAACCCACTTCTGCCGAGCGTCTGCGGGTAGTGACGGGTTACTGCAGCGCCAGAGTTTGCCGTTAACTAAAAAATAACGGCCATCGGGTGTTGTCGGATACATCCAGGGCTCCAAAGGGCTCGTTGTCGTCTTCTATTTTCCTTATAGATGACCATGCCCCTCGGTGTGGAATTCAATCACGGTTGAGTCCTGGCTGACGAAGTAATCTTCGCCCGAGCACAAAAGGGCTTAAACAGCGCTTTTTTATTCAGGTTTTGAGTGACTTGCTGCGTCTGCAGCGCTCCGAGCAATAGCGTACTTCGTCCCAGCAACGGGCCCATTTCTTTCGCCATGTGAAAGGAAGCCCACAGGTTGCACAGGTTTTGACTGGAAGCTCTGACTTTTTCAATAGACGTCCTTGATATCAAGTTCGTATGCCCATACTTGGTCAAACCGCGAAACGGGGCGCATCTTAAATAAGTCCTCCAGGATAAGAGGAGAGAGGTCGTGTCTAAGCGTCATCCAGAAAATCGTGAGAGTAACTCGACATTCAAAAATTTTAAAATCCAATGGGCTTTGATGAGCGCCTATGAGCGCTTCGAGCAACTGGTGGTACTGGCGCTGAGCCTGATCATAGCGCTGGTGATCGTTATCGCCGTGTTGCAACTGTGCAGGAATGTAGTGCCCCTTCTGATAGGAGGCGCCATTGATCCGCTTGATCACAATGCATTCCAAGCGCTATTCGGCTCCATTTTCACGGTATTGATTGCCTTGGAATTCAAGCATTCGATAGTGCGACCCGCCCTCAGGCGCAACAGCGTCGTGCAGGTAAGAACCGTACTGATGATTGCATTGCTGGCCCTGAGCCGAAAGTTTGTCATCCTGGATTCGGCCGTCACTCCGGCTTCGACCATCGCGGCACTAGGTTTCGCGACGTTGGTACTCGGCCTGCTTTGCTGGCTCTTGCGGCACCGCGACCTGTCTGAATAGCAAGCTACCCTCCAGCAGCTGACGAATTCGTTCGCTGCAGGCGCGTTGCCTGTGCGGCACGGTGTGCCCATAGCTTCAAGCCAAGAAATCGGGTTGGAAAATTTTTTTCGAGGTGCCCTTGAAAATGTTTTGGGAGTACCTATTTTCGGTTTTACGCGATGCCGAAAACGGGTCGCGTCTTAAATCACTTGGAGAAAACTCAGGAGATTTTGCTATGGCTACTACTCTTTCTTTGGCCCCTCTGTTTCGTCAGTCCGTGGGTTTTGATCGCTTCAACGACTTGTTTGAATCGGCGCTTCGTAGTGAGGCTGGTAATACCTACCCACCTCATAACGTCGAGAAACATGGTGATGATCAATACCGCATCGTGATTGCAGTGGCGGGTCTCACAGAGGAGGACATAGACATTCAGGTAGAGAATGGCGTACTGAACGTTTCTGGTGGAAAACGCGAAAACGATGAGAAGGTGACTTACCTTCACCAAGGCATAGCTCAGCGAGCCTTCCGCTTGTCTTTCCGGCTGGCTGACCACATCGAGGTGCAAGGTGCATCACTCACCCATGGCCTGTTGGCAATCGAGTTGCTTCGAGTTATTCCCGAAGAAGCCAAGCCAAAACGCATCCAGATCGGTACGGCCGCCAAGCCAGACCAGCGTCAGGTAAGCCTGCAATAACTTTGTTCAAGGCGCTCTCCGGAGCGCCTTTTTTCTTCTGCTTTAATCAACCTCAGCGACCTCGCGCAGATCGTCTCGTCTTTAGCACGATAAAGGCGTACTTCAACCGCACTCCTTGACAAAGTACGCGGCGGCGTTTTTTAAGATGTTTCGCTCTTCGGTGACCCGCGTGAGTTCGGCTCGCAGACCACGCAGTTCAGCGTGCTGATCATCGTCTTGCTGCCGTTCGGCTTCTTTTCGGTCACTTGATTGACCGCTTGGATTTTGAATTCTTCGGGATAACGTGGCTTGCTCACGGCACCTCCTGATTGGTCTCAGTTTGAGGCATGGAGGTGTCTATAGAATCCGGGGCGATTCAGCAGGCGAAAATCACAGTGATATCAGCTCGTAGCTCACGCTTTCAGCTGAGTCGTTGACACGCTTGACTGACTTCCTCCATTACCTCGGCCAAGAGTCGCGTATCGCTTTTGGTTTCCATCCTATACAAAGAGCTGAGACTGAGAGATATCTAGTCATATAGGACGATGAGTAGGTGGCGAGTCGTGTTCATCAAACAGAATCCAATGAATTCGTCAACGAGCAATAAATCTTATACAGGTGAATGTGAGCGTATAGATAATTTCTTGACCGTTTGATGGGCGACGTCAGTGTTTTGTGCTGCCAGCAAGCCTCTACCACATAAGCGATTTTGCTGCTTGAGGTCAGTTCCCCTTACACAATTACATCGTCGCCCTGCGACTACCGAATTGGCTGCACTCCAGCTCTGAACCAAGCATTTATCCTAGGCCTTCTATCTAACCCGTGATTCCTCCTGCTGCGTTTGCAGGTTTTGGTTTCTGAAGCTTCACAGTTGTCGTCGCGATAATGACGGCTACCCTCAGGATGAGGCAGCCCTGCCAAATAAGGGCACGAACGGCGTATAACAAGATATCTGACGTTAAATAGCGGGCTAACAAATCGCCGTGAAAAGGTGTTGCACAAACACGAAGAGCGCCGCTTTGCAAGTCGTAAGAGTAGCGTCAAGACCCGTGCCTCATGTTCCATCGCACACCCTGGGGTGCAGTGACGACCCCTTATGCTCATGAGTGGATACCAAAGATTCTGCGTCAAACGCATCATCGCGAGTGTCGATAAACAGGATGCGATGCGGTACAACCCGTGCGCGTAGTGTCTGATTCCTCAAGCGCACGGTGGGTGGCAGCCATCAAAATAGATAGTCAATGGCCACTATTTTTCTTGTACATAGATAAACCACTTGTATAAGTATTTTTACGATATATGCTCAGGCGAGCGAACTGACAGTGGCGGCTCAATTACGCGATGAAATTGGTTTTTTTGATGCCCTTTGGCGCCGTCAGAATCTTTGGCGTTCGGCAACATTCCTCAACAGATCCGCCTGCCAGAGCCATCCTGAAATCCCATGGACAGCTAGCTATGCCCATTGCCGATCCGCCGCTCTTTTGATTGCGATAGGCTATCAGGGCGATGCGTATTAATAGCTGGATGGGCAATTCGGCATCGACGTATCGTCAACGCATCAACCGTGATTGGCTAATAGCACCACTCGCGTCATCCGCATCAATCCAGTCCTAGACAGGGCATATTTTCGAGCTAACCATGAAGAAAACGCTTTCGCTGGCCACACGTATAGGGCTCAGCTTCGCAGCAGTCCTAGCGCTTCTGTTACTCATCACTGCCATCGGCATTCAGCGCGTTGCATTCATTGATTCCACCCTGGTCGACGTTAGCGAAAACGCGGCGAAGGTGCAGCGCTATGCCATCAATTTCCGTGGGAGCGTGCATAACCGCGCCATTGCTATCCGAGATGCGGTGCTGGTGACGACCGATTTGGATCTGGAAAAACACTTGTCGGAGGTTATAACCTTAGAAAAGGCCTACTCCGACTCGGCGGCCCCTATGGATCAACTGTTCAAGGGCGCAAGCGTGACTGCCGATGAGATTCGATTACTCAGCGCTATTAAGGAAATCGAGCGACAAACCCTGCAATCTACCCAGGTGGTACTGGCACTGCGCCGGGCTGGTGACATTCCAGGAGCGCAGGCACTATTGATGCGTCAGACGTCTATGGATTACAGCGAGTGGTTGAAGCGCGTGAATGCGCTGATCGACTACGAGGAGGCGTCAATCAAGGCGAAGCTTGGCGCGGTTCAGGCAACAGCCAGCCAGTTCAGTACGCTGATGCTGATCGCAACTGTTATTGCCCTGCTGCTAAGCATCATGTTATCGGCTGTGATTATTCGTTTCGTTAAATCAACGTTGGGCGCGGAGCCCACCGAGGTTGCATTAGCCATTCGGCGGCTGGCTGCAGGTGATCTTAATCAGACCATTTCCACAGATTACCCTGACAGCGTGATGGGTGTATTGAAAGACGCGCTTGGCCACTTGGCAGAGACTATTCAGCAGGTGCGGAGAGCGGCCCAAGAGGTCGATCACTCGTCCACCCAATTGTCTGCCACATCATCGGCTAACAATGAGCATATCAGCCTGCAAACCCGCGAAGCCGAGCAGGTGGCCACAGCCATCACGCAAATGGCTGCGACTGTAAATGAAGTGTCCGGGTATGCCGCGCAGGCGGCTGATGCGTCCCGTTTGGCCGATATAGAAGTGGAAAGTGGCAATCAATTAGTTGCAAGCACCACTCTTGCCATCGAACAGCTTGCGCTAACTCTTGAGCAAACTACGGATACCGTGAACCAGGTATCCAAACACAGTGAAAATATCGAGTCAGTGATCGACGTGATCAACTCCATCGCCTCGCAAACTAATTTGTTGGCCCTAAACGCTGCTATTGAGGCTGCTAGGGCAGGAGAGCATGGGCGAGGGTTTGCCGTGGTAGCTGACGAGGTACGCTCGCTGGCCAATCGTACACAGCGGTCGACCGAGGAAATTCGGGAGATGATCAGCACGCTGCAAGTGGGTACTGAAAACGCATCGCGAACAATGCGCAATAGTTGCGAGCTGGTCAGCCAAACGGTCACACAAACCCGCAGTGCGCAGATTGCATTGTCAAGGATCAGCGAGCAGGTTGGCGCCATAAGTCATATGAACACTCAGATCGCAAGTGCGTCCGTGCAGCAGAGTAGCGTGGCCGATGATGTCGCTCAAAACATAAACCGCATCCACGGATCTACGGTGCAGTCAGCCACCGGCTCACGTCAAGTGGCAACGGCTAGCATGGAGCTCTCGCAGTTGGCGGATCGCCTTACCGCGAAAGTGGCCTTCTTCAGTGCGGCTTAGGAGATGCGGTTCGGGCTCGGAATTGCGTCTATTGCGCATGGAGACCGGCTGATAAAGAGGGGCGCGTCCGCTACGAATGATCGGCCCGCCGAAATACTGAACGTCTAACCCTGACGCGAGTAAATACGGTGTGACATGGCAACTCAGCGACGACGTAGGTAGATTTTTTCTACGTGGCTTTCCGCCCGTCTGGTGGCCTCAACACGTTGCTGGCCGTGCCGATAGACTTATTATGACCCTACAGGCGGTTTCCCATGTTCAATACCAAAATCAAGAACCAGCTTCAATCTCAGACAGCTGAGCTGTTGGAGCTGCGCCAAATGCGCGATGGCCTAAACTGTGAAATGTTGACGCTGAGTATCGATTCGGCATTTAAAATTACCACATGCAACGAAAATTTTGCGCAGGCTTTGGGCTACACCCAGAATCAGCTTGTAGGTCGTGCCATGGCCGATATCGTTCCGCAGTACGTATCCAAGCTACCGTGCTTTCACAACTTTCGAGCAGCAGTAGCCGCAGGTAAGTCCATCTCCGACGAATACAGGTACCTGCATGCTGACGGTTCATTGGTGTGGCTTCATGCGCACTGGCAGCCCATAACGGATGTGACTGGCCGTTTGAGTCATATCACCTGCTATGCGACGAACATTACCTCTCGAGTGGAAAAAGCATCTGAAAACGCCTCGTTCATTGACGCATTAGTTCGTTCGACGGCGGTAATTGAGTTCGATCTCTCCGGGCATGTACTTGCGGCGAATGATCAGTTTTTAAAAGCAATGGGCTATAGCCTGGGCCAAGTTAAAGGCAGTCATCACCGTATTTTCTGCAAGCCAGAAGAAACCTCATCCCAGAAATACAAGGATTTTTGGGCAATGTTGAACAAGGGTGAGTTTGTTGCTGGCCGATTTGAGCGTATTGACAGTCGCGGTCAGACGATATGGCTGGAGGCGACGTACAACCCGGTTTATGACACCGAAGGAACACTCTGCAAGGTGGTTAAATTTGCGACCGTTGTCACCGACCAGGTTATCCGTGAACAAGCGGTCAGTGATGCCGCCCAAACTGCGTTTGAAATTTCCCAGCAGACTGATGTTAGCGCTCAGCGAGGAGCCGTCGTAGTCAACGACACTATGCGTACCATGCGTAAAATCGCTGTTGATATGCAGGCCGCCTCTGGCGGGGTCGAAGCGCTCGGTAAACAGTCATTGTTGATCAGCTCGATCATTCAAACGATCAGTAGTATTGCCCAACAAACCAACCTGTTGGCATTGAATGCTGCGATTGAAGCCGCCCGTGCAGGCGAACAGGGCCGAGGCTTCGCCGTAGTAGCAGATGAGGTTCGACAATTGGCGGGACGCACAAGCAGTGCAACGGAAGAAATTGCCTCTGTCGTCTTGCAGAACGAGAAGCTAGTCGATGAGACCGTAGCTGAAATGGCGAACAGCAAGTCCCAAGCTGAACAGGGCCTTGTACTTGCTACTCAGGCAGGAGAGGTAATACTGGAAATCCAGGATGGCGCAAGGAAGGTAGTCGACGCGGTAGGCAAATTTGCGAATCAATTTGCTTAGGAGTTTATGTAACTCTGGGGTGCGAATCGCCCTATCCGTAAGATGCGCACTACGTCCATCATTTCCAGTGTTGAGTCACGCAAATTGAAGGTATGGCTGACGGTTTCATGCGAGCAGCAGTTTTAATCCTGGCATCAGATGAGACGCTGCAAATGTAGTCTAGCAACTTGGCTCCGAGGTGGTGCCCTAAGGAGTATTAGATATGGCCATCCAATCGCGCCTCAGCCCACTGTCTGAAGAGCAGATGAATGAATCACAGAAAGCCGTCCTTAGAGACATTCTCAGTGGCCCACGAGGCAACCTTGACGGCCCGTTTTTAGCGTGGATTCAAAGTCCCGAGCTTGCCAGCCATGCCCAAAAGCTTGGTGCGTTTTGCAGATACGGTACGCGCTTGGAGCTTCGATTGACCGAGCTGGCTATTCTCGTCACTGCTTCCTGGTGGCAGTCCCAGGCTGAGTGGCAAATTCACGAGCCCATTGCCCGCAGCACGGGTCTGTCAGACAGTATCATCGAGTCTCTCAAGCAGCAGGTTTTGCCCGAGTTCCAGCGTGATGACGAACGTATTGTTTATCGTCTTGGGAGGGCACTTTATGAGTATCGTCGTGTTGACGATGTTCTGTACGCCGACGCCGTCAGTACGCTTGGCGAGCCTGCTGTGGTTGAGCTGATAGGTGTCTATGGCTACTACGCGTTTGTGGCGATGACACTCAATGTTTTTGCTGTGCGACGCGAAGGAGATGCACCACTGCCATTCCCTGAGCCCTAGGGGCTGCTGAGGTGAATCAAGTATTTATTCAGGCCGCCATTAAGGCGTTATCAGCGATCGCGCGATTGATATGGCTATCGAGCCAGTTGAGCTTTCAAGCTGGCGACTTCCGCTTCAAGTTCACGCACGCGTTCTTGGGCCTCAAATTCGACGCTGACGTCCTTCTGGATGCCGATGTAATAGGTGAGCTTATCAGCCTCGTTAAAAACCGGAGTAATCGACAGCTCATTCCAGAAGGCACTACCGTCCTTACGATAGTTGCGAATGATTTGCCGGCAGGGCTGATGCAGCTTTATCGCCTCTCGGATAACAGCCAGGCCCGCTTGGTCTCGGTCATCACCCTGAAGGAAGCGGCAGTCCTGATACAGCGTTTCGTCAACGCTGTATCCCGTCAGGCGCTGAAAGGCGGGGTTAGCGTAGATCAGGATGTTCTCATCGCCTTCCTGCTCGGCAATTACAATGCCATCATTCGAGGATTCAACCATCAATTTCAGCAATTCTGCGTCGATCATTTTCAGAGTCCGGTGAATTTCACATCAGTCTAGGACAACTTGGGGGTTATGAGCGTTTTCGAGATCATTGGAAAGTATCTCTAGATTGCCAGCGACTCGATGTGCCCTTCATGTGAGACACAAATCTCATCATGGAGGCTCTGCTGTACAAGAGCGCAGGGAAACGGTTTCAATCTTCACTCCCTACCTACCAGGGCAGGCGTTCTCCGTTATAAGCGAAGAAATTGCCACTGTCGGCAGGCTCTATTCGGTCGATCAGCGAAAGTAATTCACAGGCGGCCACGTTTGCCGGCCTGGCGGCAGAGGCACCCCGAAAGGGTTGCGACAGTGCTGATACAACTGTACCCGGGTGAAGGCTCAGCAGTCGGCTCTGAGGTCGGGTTCTTGCCAGTTCGATGGCCGCCGTTTTGATCAGCATGTTCAGTGCTGCCTTGGAGGCACGATAGGCGTACCAGCCGCCCAAGCGGTTATCGCCGATGCTCCCCACCTTGGCAGAGAGCATCGCCATCGCGCCGCGAGGGTCAAGCAAGGGCAGAAAGTGACGCAAAACCAGCGCAGGCCCGATTGTGTTGACTTGAAATACCGACTGCAACGCATCTGCATCAATCGCAGAGTAACTTTTTTCAGGCTTTATCTTGTCGCGATGAAGCAGGCCGGCGGCATGCAAGATCAACTGATACGGTGCTTCCTCCGTCAATTCGGCTGCCGCTCTGGCGATACTGTCGGCATCCTCCAAATCGAGGCATGGAAGACTGTTGCGCCCCAACTCACGAACATGCGCGCACCGTGGATCCTGATTGAGCAACTCACAAAAAGCCGAGCCGAGCGCCCCACTGGCGCCTATTACCAGGGCACGATAGCCCTCGCCAAGGGAATTCATCGTGAAGGGAGTGTTCATCCAGGCTCTCCGGCAGTGTGATGCGATGTGTTGGTGTTAACCCCGTTGCCCTATCAGTTGCAGGAACTCGTGACGTGTAGCAGAAGACTCGCGAAAGGCGCCGAGCATCACGGATGAGGTCATCACTGAATTTTGTTTCTCCACACCCCGCATCATCATGCACATGTGCTTCGCCTCAATGACCACGGCCACGCCGGCGGCATCGGTGATGTGCTGAATGGCGTCGGCAATTTGTTTGGTCAGGTTTTCCTGGATCTGCAGGCGCCGGGCGAACATATCCACCACCCGGGCCACCTTCGACAGGCCCAGTACCCTTCCGGTGGGGATGTACGCTACATGGGCCTTGCCGATGAAGGGCAGCATGTGATGCTCACACAACGAATACAGTTCAATGTCGCGCACGATGACCATTTCATCGTTTTGCGATTCGAACAATGCGCCATTGATCACTTCCTCCAGACTCATTGTGTAGCCATTGCACAGGTACTGCATCGCTTTTGCTGCGCGCTTGGGGGTATCCAGCAGTCCTTCACGCTCAGGGTTCTCGCCTACGCCGACGAGAATTTCACGGTAATGCTCGGCTAATGATGGGTTCATCTTGATTCCTCGCAGCCATGCTGCGCTGTATGTGTCGGCAATCCATGGCGGTAGGGGAGTAGCTGCTGCGCACGATCTGACACAGATGACACAGGGTTCGCCAGATCAGCCATGACCCAGGTTCTTCGTCGGGGTCATGACAAAGCGAAGCTTTCTATGTCTGCTTTTTTTTCAAAGTGGACTGCTCGTCTGATGCGGGTTTTGACGCCGGCACCATGCAACGGTTATCGACACAGCGGCTGCCACTATCTGGGTAAGGTAACCACGCCAAATGGGGACGTAAGCGGCAGAAAAGGCGATAACCGAATTCGAGCAGTGGGCGCAATGCGCGCCACGTCAGTGGCGTTGCCCAAAAACCCAAGCCGGCAGCTCGCCAGCTCCAAAGGGTGGCGTCCAGACCGGTTACCCAGCGCCCATCAGCGAAACGGGCGTGCAGCAAGGACTGCATGTGCTCGAACGTGAACCCCAGTGCCTTGGCGTCGAATGCACCGCTGCTGATGTCCACAAACAGCAGTCGATCCTTTACGGCATGGCCGCGCAGGAGCTTGATTTCGCGCGCACACAGAGGGCATTCACCGTCGAAATACAGCGTCAGCGGCCAATTCACTTTATTGTACATCGACCATGCTCTTGTATAAGTTTTTTACACGATATGCTGAAAGAACCAGGCTGACAATGGGCACTATTTTTTTTGCTGTGCTACGGGCGGTCAGCCTGCTTTCGTGAACGGATCGCCTGTGGCTTGCGAGAACAGGTCCAGCGGTGCGATGCAGGTCATCCACATAACGTTGGTCAAATAATCAAGCAGAAAGGCCGCCCATGAGATCAGGGGCGGCCTTGTCTTTTCAGTCGACGCTCAATTCCCTCTGTAGGTAGAGAAACCGTAGGGGCTGAGCAGTAATGGGATGTGGTAGTGCGCAACGGCACCGTCTACCTCAAAAATGACGGGTACCTCTGGAAAGAAACTTGAGACGTTGTGCGCTTTGAACCACTCACCGGTTTTAAAGGTGACACGGTAGATGCCTTTCTCCAGGGCCTGGCCATCGGGGTACAGCCCGGGAATACGGCCTTGCTCGTTTGTCGCGGCGCTGTTGAGCATGTTCCAGTTCTTGCCGTCCTGTTTTTCCAGCGTGACATTGACGCCAGGGGAGGGCAGACCATCTTGTAAGTTGAGTACATGCACGCTGAGCGGGTTTCCTGCCGCTAACGCCAGTGACGATACGACACTCAATACAAGGCCCGCGAAGAACGTTTTTAATCCAGTCATGATGATGTCCTTAGTTTTTGACAGTCGGTAAAATTTTGTTGATAGCGGCCAGTGCGCAACCTTCATCGTTTGCTGCACCGCCGGCACCGGCCACGCCGATCGCGCCAATGACTTGCCCTTCAAACAGCAACGGCACGCCGCCGCCCAGCAGTAACAGCTCATGCAGGGTGTTGAGGTTTTCCGCATCGGGTGTGCTGCGGGCACGCTCTGCCAATAGTCGTGTTGGCGTTTTGGTCGACAGGGCGGTATAGGCTTTGCGTTGGGCGGCTAATGTGTTGTGTGGCCCCACGTTATCGTCGCGCTGCAAGGCGACTAAATTGCCCCCACGGTCGACAATGGCAGCAACGCCTGTACGCCCATCGGCATGACAGGCTGTCAGCGCGGCATTCAGCAAATCGTTGGCCATTGCCAGTGACACGTCGTTGCGCTGCAGCACTTGATCTGGGCCTGCAACGGCGAGCGCGGAGTTCATTGCGAGTGACAGCAGCAGTGAAGTCGATAGGCTTATACGCATGCTTTGTCCTTTGTGTGGTCTGGCTGAGTCATAGCCAGGCATGATGCCCCGTGCACTCCGTCAGAATGATTGCCTGATGATTACCAAGATGTAATGTGCCAAAACGCTCGGGCGCGCTAGCCTATGCTCCAGTTCCGGAGGAAAAGATGCGTATCCTGGTCGTAGAAGATGAAGCGAAAACAGCGGATTACCTGCACAAAGCCCTGACTGAATCGGGCTACGTGGTGGAGGTCGCCCTGGATGGCCTGGAGGGCCAGTATCTGGCGCAGGAAAGTGAGTTCGACCTGATCATCCTGGACGTCATGCTGCCGGGCCTTGACGGCTGGCAATTGCTGCAGATTATTCGGCGCAAGTGGCAAACCCCGGTGCTTTTTCTTACGGCCAGAGACTCTGTGGAGGATCGGGTCAAAGGGCTCGAGTCAGGGGCCGATGATTACCTGGTCAAACCTTTTTCCTATGCCGAGTTGTTGGCACGCGTACGTACGCTGCTGCGCAGGGGCCCGCCCCGTGAGGTCGAGCAGTTTCTGGTTGCAGACCTCAGCCTGGATCTGTTGCGACGCAAGGTCACGCGCCAGGGTGAACGCCTGACCCTGACCAACAAGGAGTTTGCCCTGTTGCACCTGCTGGTCAGCCGTGAAGGAGAGGTGCTATCGCGCTCGTTGATTGCTTCGCAGATCTGGCAGATGAACTTTGACAGTGATACCAATGTGGTCGACGTTGCCATCCGGCGACTGCGCGCCAAGGTTGACGATCCTTACCCGCTCAAGTTGATACAGACAGTGCGTGGCATCGGCTACATGCTTGAGGTGCAATCCTGAAACTGTTTCCGCGCGCCCTGAGCTTGCGCCTGGCGGTCATGTTCGCGTTAGTCAGCGCGTTGCTGCTGGGCTCCATTGGTTTTTATCTTTATCAGTCGTTACAGCGAGAAATAGCGTGGCGCGATGACCAGGCCCTGCTCGGGCGCCTGGAGCGCATGCAGGCGTTGATCAACGACAGTGTCAGCGTCGAGCAACTCAGAAATCGGCCCAAGCTATACGAAAATATGCTGGGTAATCGCGACAACCTGCTGTGGATTATCGATGACACCGGCCAGGTGCTGATCGAAATCAACCCGGTCAGTATGAGCGTGCCCACGTTACCGGCTGCAGCCCAGGCTCAGTTGGGTGATGGTGACGCTTTGGTGTCGGTGCGGCTTGCCTGGCAGCATGTCATGCAGGGTGATCGCGGCTTGACCCTGATTGCTGGCAAGTTGTTGAGCGAGCGCGAGCAGATGCTGGGGGCCTACCGACTCAAGCTCTGGCTCGCGATGTCGGTCGGCGCGTTGCTGGCTTTTGTGCTCGGCGGGTGGGTCAGCCAGCGAGGCTTGCGACCTGTGCGCCTGCTGGCCAAGCGCGCTGCCGCCATTGATGCACACCACCTGCATCTGCGGTTGGATGAGTTCAACGAATTCAGTGAGCTGCAAGTGCTCAGCCAGGCGCTTAATCAGATGCTTGCGCGCCTCGAAGAGGGGTTCGCCCAGCTCTCACGATTCTCAGAGGATCTCGCCCATGAGATGCGTACACCGCTCACTAACCTGATGGGGCATACCCAACAATCCCTGAGGCATGGTCGTTCAATTGAGGACTATCAGAATCTGCTGGTTTCCAATCAGGAAGAATATGAGCGTCTGGCGCGAATGATCGACAGCATGCTGTTTCTCGCTCGTAACGAGCAGTCGCATGCATCGGTAAGTCATGAGCTCATCAACCTGCACGATCTGGTAGAGCAACTGTGTGAGTATTTTGAAGGCGTGGCGCAAGAGCATGATGTCACGCTGATCAATCAGGCCCATGATCAGTTGCATGCTGATCCGGCCTTGATCCGTCGAGCATTGGCTAACTTGCTGTCCAACGCGCTACGTTATGGCGCGACTGGTACCGCGGTGACTATCAGCAGTGTGGTATGTGAGGACAGGATCGAAGTCACAGTGCACAACCAAGGCCCGCCGATTTCAGCGCAGCATCTACCTCGACTGTTTGAGCGCTTCTACCGGTGCGACCCGTCACGCAATCAGCCGGACGACTCGGGTGGCTTGGGGTTAGCAATCGTCCGCTCAATCATGCAATTGCATGGCGGTCGGGTAACCGTTGAGAGCACTGGAGCCGGTACGCGCTTTTGCTTGGTGTTTGTGCTGAAGAATGCTTGAGCGAATGCCATGGGGCTTATGTTTTGAGGTATTTTCTTGGTCTGTTTCAATGGTCTTTACCTCATTAAAACCTCAGTTTGCGTCTTGATGCCATCGCACCTGCGAGCGCTATGGAGAAAACCCGCCGAGGCGGGTTTTCCGGACGCAGTACAATTTTGCTGTAATGCACCGCTTTACTGAGACATGTCATTCTTTTTCATGTCGTCTTTTTTCATGCCGTCATTGGACATGGAATCTTTCTTCATCGTGTCTTTGCCCATGGTGTCTTTTTTCATCGTGTCCTTACCCATGGTGTCTTTATGCATTTCATCCTTTTTCATCGTGTCCTTTTTCATCGTATCGTGGGACATCGTGTCTTTCTTCATCGTGTCATTGCTCATCGTATCGTCGGCGTGTACAACCGCGACGCCCACTGCCAGGCATATACCTAGGATTGCAGTCGTTAACCTTTTCATAGTGAAGCTCCTTGAGACTCAGGTTGCGAATAAGCGCAGCCGGCGCCGCGCAATGGGGTTGCCACGGGCGTCAGCTGCCACCGAACCAGTTATAGCCCTGGTCTTCCCAGTAGCCACCGGGATAGGTATTGGTGACGAAAATCGCTTGAATGTGCTTTGGGTTCTTATAACCAAGCTTGGTGGGCATGCGCAGCTTCATTGGAAAGCCATATTCACGCGGCAGTACGGCACCGTCGTAGGTCAGCGTCAGTAGCGTTTGCGCATGCAGCGCCGTGGCCATGTCGATACTGGTGTAGTAATCGTCGGCACATTTGAAGCCGACGTACTTTGCGTCGGTATCTGCGCCAACGCGCTTGAGGAAATCACTAAAGCGGATGCCTCCCCATCGGCCAATGGCGCTCCAGCCCTCGACACAGATGTGCCGGGTGATCTGATCGCTCTGTGCCATGGCACGCAGTTCCTCAAGCTTCCAGCTGCGCTTGTCGGCGACCATGCCGGTTACTTCCAATCGGTAGGTGTCCTCATCGACGACAGGCGCTTCGTCGATGCCGTAGAAGGCATTGAAGGGAAATGGCCGCGTAATCATCGATTCTGCGTAGGTAGGGGCCATGGCGTTCGGGTTGAACAGCCATCCCTGCACCCTGTCATTGAAGCGCGACATGGAGGACAGAGCCGTTTCAACGTGATCGTTATCGCTGATAGTGCAGCCGGACAGCATCGCGACGCCGCCCAGGGTCAAGCTACGCAGCAGGAAGGCGCGACGTGAGCGATCTTCGACCTGGAGCGAAATAATTTTCCGTGCATCCTTCAAAATGGACGACTCATCCAGCACTGGGCGTTGCTCACGCTTCCTCATACGCGCTCCTTATGGCCGACAATCATGGCCAATAACGTCTTTGGAACCAGTGCGACCATCACCAAATGCACGGCGATGAAGGCCACCAACAGAGACATTGCAATGAAGTGCACATGACGAGCGCTGTCGTAGCCGCCCAGCAGTTCACGTAGTAGCGGGAACTGGACTGATTTCCACAGAACCAACCCGGAAATCACTAGAGCAATAATGTCGAGCATCACAAACAGATACGCCACACGCTGCACGTGGTTGTAATGGCCAATATCGTCATGCCCCAATCGCCCATGGAGTGCAGACCACAGGTCATGAAAAAAGCCTTTGGGTGATACAGGAAAAAAACGTCGCGACAGACGGCCGCTAAAAAGATTGAAAAGCAGGTAGAAAAGGCTGACGACGACCAACATCCACATTGCTGCGAAATGCCATTGCAACGCGCCCCCCAGCCAGCCCCCCAGGGTGATCGACGTGGGGAAATTAAACTCATAAAGGGGAGAGGCGTTGTAGATACGCCATCCGCTGGTGATCATTATCAGCACCGCTAAAGCGTTCAACCAATGGGTCAATCTCAACCAGGCGGGATGGCTGCTTTGTGGGTTCACAGAAGCAGCACGGGTTGTTTCAGGTGCAGCTTGCATTGGAGGAGACTCCAAACAGGAATAACGTCATAACCTTTTGTTCGAGTGTAGACGCTAACTCAAAACACGATGCTCCTTTGAGGTGGGCGAACCGTTCCGTATGTCCAATATGCCTATCAGGCAGGTAGAAAGGCCGTCAGCCAGCTAGGCTTGTAACGTCAGGAGGGCGTTAAAACTGAGGGTACGTCTATGCCAACCGTAAAAACTGCTCTTGTACTTGCTGGTGGTGGGAGCCTTGGTGCGGTTCAGGTCGGAATGCTACAGGCGCTCGTTGAGGCTGACGTCGTATTCGACCTGGTGGTGGGAGCGTCGGTCGGCGCCATCAACGGTGCCTACTTCGCAGCCAGGCCGAATGCCAAAGGCGTGAGCGAACTGGCGGACTTCTGGCGCAGCTTACGTAAGTCGGATGTGTTTCCGTTCTCGGCGCTCGATACCCTCAAGGGCATTCTTAATCGACGTGGGCACTTGCTGAGCGCCTCCGCATTGCATCGTTTAGTGAGCCGATCACTGCCGGTCAAATTGATCGAAGACACCGAGTTACCGCTTTATCGTCACCACCAATTTGCTCAGCGGTGCCGAAGAGCTTCTGTCCAGTGGCAGTGCTGAACAGGCTTTGCTCGCCAGTGCTGCGATTCCGCTGGTGTTTCCCAGCGTGCGAGTCGCAGACAAGTTCCTGGTCGATGGCGGAGTCAGCAGCAATACGCCGATTGCCAGTGCGGTGGCATTGGGGGCAACACGGGTTGTGGTGCTTCCTACCGGATTCGGTTGCGCTTGCCCATGTCCGCCCAGTGGACTCGTTGCGCTGGCCTTGCACACGCTCAATTTGATGAGCATGCGTCAACTGGTGCGTGACATCGAGTTGTACCGCGCACGCGCAGCTATCCATGTAGTGCCGCCGCTATGCCCACTGGACGCTTCTGTGTTCGATTTCAACCAGACAGACAAACTGCTGCAACGTGCTTATCTGTCAACCCAGGCCTGGATAGAAGAGGGCGGATTGATTCGCGACGGGATACCCGATTCGTTACTCGCCCATACTCATCATTTTGGTGAAGGGTGATCTTTGCCTCTCAAAAGACAGGTCTACCGATTGATGTGAAGCTGGCGGCGCATCATTTGCTCAGTGTATTGCTGGGCATTCGAGTTTTGACACGGATTAATCCCGATCCTGCGTGTATAACAGACGCCATTGGTATTGCCATCAAAAGCCTTGGTCTTCCTCCCTTGGCTTTTGCGATGTTCACTGAAAACCACTGAACGGAGTCAATATGATCAAACTCTACTATCACTCGTCTCCTAACCCCGCCAAAGTTGCGCTTTTCCTGGAGGAGTCAGGCCTTGAGTACGAACTCATCCCTGTGGATACCCGCAAGGGTGAACAGCACGATCCGGCGTTTCTCAAGATCAATCCGAATGCCAAGACACCGGCTCTGGTTGATGGTGACAACGTGGTATTCGACAGCAACGCCATACTGCTCTATCTAGCCGAAAAGACCGGGATGTTCCTGCCTGCTGATAATCTCAAGGCGCGAGGGGAGATGTATTCCTGGCTCATGTTCGTCGCGACGGGCATCGGCCCGTACTCTGGACAGGCTGTCCACGTTAAGCACTTCGCCCCCGAGCCAAAAGACTATGCCGTTACCCGCTACACCTTCGAAGCCTGGCGTCACTGGACGATCATCAATGAGCACCTGGCCAAACAGCCTTACATGCTCGCAAGTGAGTACACGCTGGTGGACATGGCCGTATGGGGTTGGGCGCGCGCGGTACCGTTCATCCTGGGCAATGACGCTTGGGTAAAACTGCCAAACGTAAAACGGCTCCTTGATGACATCAATGCTCGACCGGCAGCACAGCGAACCGAAGAACTGAAGAACCAGCACAGTTACAAGACTGAGATGGATGCTGACGCGCGTAAGGCAATGTTCCCTCAGATTACTCAGTAGACGCGCCGCTTGCGCACGGCATTGCTCCAGTGAGCATGGGTAAAAGTGGAGCAATTTGCTCGGTTCAAGACTGCGGGCCCCTAAAAGAGGCCCGCACCTAGCGGCCTTTACCTATTCACAGTGCTTTGTCCGTTGCAACACGAGCTAGGGTATCAAGCGCATCTCGCGTAGTTTGTCGAACACATCGAAAAATGCTTGATCGCTCGCCTGGTAGGCGGTGAAGCCCATTGCACGGCTTTTCGACATATCAGTGACGACTTCGATGGGGCGACCAAGGTCTGCATCGGTATGCCATGGAGATATCAGGCGACCAATATCGGCTTCTTTCAAACCGTGCTCCGAGACTATCTGCGTCCACACGGCTTGGTCGTCAGCCATTTGCTTCTCAAGCGGTGAGAGTGAGGCGGGATAATCGGCAGCAGGCAAGTCGAAGTATTCGGCAATTCGGCTCCACATCCATTTCCAGCGGAACACATCGCCATTAGTGACATTAAATGCCTGGTTGGCCGCAGCCGGCGTGGTGGCCGCCCACAGTTGTTGTTTCGCCAATTGCCGTGCATCCGTCATATCGGTGAGGCTGTCCCACTGCACTCTTGATCCCGGAAATACAAAAGGGCGATGGATTTGTTTGCAAATCGAGGCGTAGACGGCGAGGGTGGTTGCCATATTCATCGCGTTGCCTACGGCAACCCCGGTGACGGTATGCGGGCGATGAACGCTCCAGGTGAAGCCGTCCTTTTCAGCAGCGGCAAAGAGCTCGTCTTCTTGGGCGTAGTAGAAATTTTCGACATCAAGACGTTCTTGCTCTTCTCGGAACGGCGTTTGCGGAAGGCTGCCTTTACCATAGGCTTCGAAAGGGCCGAGGTAGTGTTTCAGGCCAGTAACCAGCGCTACGTGCTTAACGCTCTTGGCGGGTCGAATGGCGTCGAGCACATTGCGAACCATGGCAGCATTAACGCGAATGTTTTCGGCCTCCGTGGCTTGCCGCGACCATGTGGTGATGAACACATGAGTAGGTTTCAGATCCGCAAGCGCATGTTCCAGCGAAGCTGGATCTTGCAGGTCTGCCGCGACGGGGATCACGCCTTGCGATTGCGACGGTTGCCTCGATAACGCGGCAACCTGCCACTTGTTGTCGATGAGTAACTGAGTGATGGCGCTGCCGGCGACGCCGCTGGCGCCTACGACCAAAGCTGTCTGGGTCATACGTTTCTCCTGGATTTAGACTTGGGAGTCCACCTGAGTAACAGAGGTTCAACCTAAATCGGATCCGTATGGCGGGCTGTCAAATGCAGGTAAAAGCGATCTATCGCGTTCAGCTTAATCGTCAGCCACCTCATTCAAGGACTTGCCATCAACACGAAGGACATGGCCCATTGGCCAGAAGCGGGTTCGTCGAATCAGTGCCTTACGAGCCTCATGAACATCCTTAACCAGACACATAATTTAACATAATATACATTATGCGTAATATCATGTTACGTAATCAGGGGCAGTGCCCATCAGATTTCAACGGGCAAAACCCCTTTAAACCTCACACCTGAGCAAACCCGCCATCCACAAACATTTCACTGCCGGTCATGAAACTGCTCTCATCCGACGCCAGGAACAACGCTGCTGCCGCAACTTCTTCTGCCTGGCCAATTCGGCCCAGTGGGATCTGTCCCGTCATGTCGTCGATGATCGCATCTTTCTGGCCAGTACCTGACAACGCCAGGTCAAGGCCCGGTGTCGAGATTGGTCCGGGTGAAAGTACATTGACGCGAATGCCGGTGCCTTTCAGGTCCAGCGCCCAGCTCCTGGCGAAATTACGCAGTGCGGCCTTTGTCGCGCTGTAGACGCTGAATGCTGGTGTGCCCATGGTGCCCGTGGTTGAGCCGGTCAGGATCACCGAACCGCCCGTAATCATCAGCGCCAAGGCTTTTTGTACGGTGAACAACGTGCCTTTGACGTTGATACCGAATGTGCGATCAAAGGATTCTTCAGTGATTGAGCCGATTGGCTGGAAGTCACCCAAGCCTGCATTCGCGAACAGCACGTCAATTCGGCCTTTATCCGCTTTGATTTGCGTGAAGATGCGTTCCAGGTCGCCCAGGTTTGAAATGTCGCCCTGAATGGCAATGGCTTCAGGGCCGATTAGCCGTAGCGCCTTATCCAATTCTTCCTGCCGGCGCCCCACAATCACCACCTGTGCGCCTTCGGCTGCGAAACGAATGGCGGTGGCCAGGCCAATGCCGCTGTTGCCGCCGGTGATCACTGTAATTTTGCCGTTGAGCCTGCTCATGATGAACTCCCGAGAATGTGAGGCCCGACTGTAGATCCACGCTATTATTTTGAATAGTATGCACCTTTTGGTAAGTACCCAATTGAGCGAGCGAATCCATGTCGAACAACACGTTCAACTGCGGTCTGGGCGCCGTCCTCGCGGTGATTGGCGGTAAATGGAAGCCGTTGGTCCTTTATCATCTGGCGCAGGATGTACACCGATATGGCGAACTGCGCCGCGCAATAGGTGGCGTGACCGACAAGGTGCTGATCCAGCAACTCAAAGAGCTGGAGCGCGATGAAATCATTGCGCGCATCGACTATCAGGAAATGCCGCCGAAGGTGGAATACTCACTCACGCCGTTCGGTCATTCCCTGGCCATGGCGCTTAGTGCGTTGTGCACCTGGGGCACGGAGCACATGCAAACCGTTGAACGTATCAGCGCGCGTCGAACAGCCGCCCTCGCCTCGTCTTGAGGCTTATTTATATGCATAAAAACTATAACTCAACTAAATAGATATTTAGTTGAGTTATATAAAACTAGTCAATAACCGCTCGCTGCCGTCATCGCTCCGCCCACAATCGCAATACCCGAACTGCTGCCCAAACGCGTAGCGCCGGCCTCGATCATCTTCACCGCCGTCGGATAATCACGCACGCCACCGGACGCCTTGACCCCAACGCCTGCGCCCACGGTTTTGCGCATCAGTGCTACGTCCTCAACCGTCGCGCCACTTTTGCTGAACCCCGTTGAGGTTTTCACGAAGGCCACACCCAAGTCCCGGCAGATCTCACACGCCTGGACTTTCTGTGCGTCGGTGAGCAGGCAGGTCTCCAGGATCACTTTCAACGGCACGGCACCACAGGCTCTGTGGACCAGGGCGATGTCTTCACGAACTTCATCCAGCAACCCGTCCTTCAACCAGCCGATGTTGAGCACCATGTCGATCTCCCCTGCCCCGGCGGCAATCGCCCGCTCAGCTTCAAACGCCTTGGTGTCGCTCAAGCCGGCGCCCAGTGGAAAGCCCACCACCGCACAAATCACCACGCCAGCGTCGACCAGGCACGACGCGGCGTAAGGCACTTGCCCGGAGTTCAGGCACACCGAATAGAAGCCATGCTCCCGGGCTTCCTCGCACAAGGTGCGAATCTGTTCACGGGAGGCGTCGGGCGCCAGTAAGGTGTGATCGATGTACTTGGCCAATGCTGCGGGTTGAAGCGTATTCATTTAACGTGCCCTTGCCTGTATGTTGCCAATGATCGCGGGCCAATTGTCACGCTGCCCACATTAATGCGTTACAATATTATCACTTAATGTTACTTATCTAACATAAACAATCAAGCCCTGGAATACGCGTGGACAGTAAAAAAGCCGAGCGACTCAAGCTTATCCAACAAGCCTTGCAGGATCAGAACGCCATTCACCTGCGGGAAATGGCGGCGCTGCTGGACGTTTCCGAGATGACCCTGCGCCGTGATCTCAACCACTTCACCGAGCACTTGCGTCTGCTCGGCGGCTACATCACCCGGGTTGGCAATGAGGCCAGCGATTACCGCGTCGCCGACCAGGACACGCGCCACGTCGAGGAAAAACGCCGCATCGGCAAACTCGCCGCGCGCTTGATACAGCCCGGTGACACGGTGTTTTTCGACTGCGGCACCACCTCGCCCTTTGTCATTGATTTCATCCCTGATGAGCTGGAGTTCACCGCGGTGTGCAGCTCGTTGAACGTGCTGCTCAAGCTGCAGAACAAACCCAACTGCCACATCGTGTTGTGCGGCGGCACCTTTCACCGCAAGAACCAGGTGTTTGAAAGCAGCGCCGAAAGCAGCATTCTCGACAGCGTGCGCCTGACCTGGGCCTTTGTGACCGCCGCCGGTGTCAGCCAGGAATTCGGCGTGACGTGCTTCAACTTCAATGAAGTCGAGGTCAAGCAAAAGGTTCTACGCCAGGCCCAGCAGCGTGTGTTGCTGGCCGATTTCAGCAAGTTCGACACGGTGCGCACCGCTCACTTCGCCGCACTGGAAGACTTTCACTACGTGGTCAGCGACAAGAAAATACCCCGCGTCTACAAAGACGCCATCCAGGCCAGCGGCGCGCAATTGCTGGTTTAACCCAGCAACTTCCGACGTTCCTGCGCGTTCAAGTAGCCGGTGGTCACACTGAACGACGCACTGGCCCCAGCCGCCAGCGAGCGCACCTGGCCTTTGGCTTTTTCGGCGTTATAGCCTTCGGGCTCACAGGTTGACGGCAACACGAACGCCGCCACTTGCTGGTCCGGCGTGTGCAGGATCCAGCGCGCAGCGTGCTCGAACTGCTCCGGCTGATAACGCGTGTAGAACGCCGCACCATCAGGGTGATCGAGCAAAAAGTGCGCGTGGCCCGTAGCATCTGTGCCCACGCCATCGAAGAAAAATACGATTTCAGGGTCGTACAATGCTGGCGCGTCGAGGCTCGCCAGCTGGGCGGGATGCTCGGCCAGGCGCGCCATGTAGGCGCTCCAGTCCGGTGTCGGCTTGACGTGGTCCGGCACACTGGTGCGCAAGCGCAAGCGCTGCATGCCCAGCGGCTCGACGAACCGCGCACCGTCCACATAGGCGTAGTTCATGTGCGCCATGTACATCAGCTCCATGGGTTTGCCGGCCAGGTTCGTCACGTCCATGTCGATATCGAACAGCGCCGAATCGGCGCGCAATGTCACACTCGGGCTCGCCCGGTAGCGATCACCAAAGCCCTTGGCATATTCATATGAGCCGCCCAGGCGCACAAAACCCTCGCCGATTTCCAGCCAGGCCGTGTCCATCGGCGCGCAGGGCATTTCGCCGTGCAAGGCATGTGTGTCATCCGGCGCCGGGCAGCCGTTGCGCAGCAGGCCGCTGTGAAACATGAAGCAGCCATAGGTATCGATAATCGTCGGGCTGGGCCTGGGCTGCTTGAACAAGTGGGTCATGGTCAGGTCGCAACCTTCGAACACTGCCGACCAGATCATCTGGCCCTGGTAAGGCAACACCACCAGGCGCCCACGGCTGTTTTCCAGGCTTACGGCCAGCACACCGGACGGGTAAGTCCAGGCGCTGACCTTGAAGTCCTCAGACTGCAAAAGGATCTTTTCCGGCTCGGCAAACACCGCCCGATACAGCGGGATACACGTATTCATGAGGCCACCACTGCTGCGCCCGACGGCACAGCGTCCGATTGGCGCAGGCACTTGAGCGCGTACATCACAATCACGATAAAGCACAGCAACGGCACGCTGTAGGCCAGCTGCATGTTGCCGCCGCTGGCGTCGGACAACAGGCCCTGGAAGATCGGAATCACGCCGCCACCGACAATACTCATCACCAGCAATGAACCGCCGACGCCGGTGTCTTCACCCAACCCATCTATGGTCAGGCCGTAGATAGTCGGCCAGCACGGGCCGAGAAAAATACTCACGCCGACCGCGGCATACACCGCCGAAATGTTCGGCACCAGAATGGTGTAGGCCAGCAGCACAATGCACAGCACGCCGTAGATCGCCAACACCTTGGCCGGGTGCAGACGCCGCATCAACAGGTTGGCGATCAACTTGCCGACAAAGTAAGCGGCGAAGGTCGTCATTAAAAACCACGAAGCGCTGCGCTCATTCATGCCGCCCATTTGCATGGCCAGACGAATGGTGAAACTCCACACGCCCACCTGCGCGCCCACATACAGAAACTGCGTCAGCACGCCGAAGGTGAAACGCGGGTTACGCCACAACCGTCCCAGGCTTTGACGAATGCTGCCCGGCTTGCTGCCGACAACTTTGTTGCCTTTGCAGGCAGGGAAGCGAGTAATAGCGATCAGAATAAACATCAGCACCAGCACGGCGATCATCCACTTATACGGCAGCAGCGTGGACTGGATCATTTGCAGTTGCTGCACCGCCGCCTCAGTGGCGCTCATCTGCTGCAGCTGTGCCGTGGTGGCGTCGGTGTCCTTGAACATCACGAAGCTGCCCACGTACACCCCGGCCATCGCGCCGAACGGGTGAAAGGTCTGCGAGATGTTCAAGCGTCGGGTGCCGGTTTCCCGTGGGCCCATCAGCGTCGAATAGGTGTTGCAGGCGGTTTCCAGAAACGACAAGCCGGCTGCAATCACAAACAGCGCCAGCAGGAACATTCCGTACTTGGCTGACGACGCCGCAGGGAAAAACAGCAGGCAGCCCAGCATGTACAGCAACAAGCCGATCAGGATCGTGCTTTTGTAGCTCAAGCGGCGCACCACCATCGCGGCCGGAATCGCCACAAAAAAGTAGCCCAGATAAAACGCCGATTGCACAAAGGCAGTCTGGAAATCACTGAGCAAAAACGCCTTCTTGAAGTGTGCGATCAGCACGTCGTTCATGCTCGCCGCCGCAGCCCACAACGCAAAGATGCTGCACAGCAGGATAAAGGCGAACCACGGCGTGCGGTTCAGGTAAAAACCATCGGGTGTCTGTTGCAGCGCAGGTGTGTTCATTATTGTTCTCCGGGCTGAATGGAAGGCCTTAGCGTTGTTGCTGGAAGCGTGCGAACGCTGCACTGTCGGGGTAGGAAGTCTGCGTACCCAGCGCCATCACCGAGCACGCGGAATAAGCCACCGCCTGCTCCATGGCCTGGCGAATGTTGCGGTGGTGATTCCAGTGTTGAATGAAGCAACCGATAAACGCGTCACCGGCGCCGGTGGTGTCACGGGCGACAACCCGCTGGCCCGGCACCTGAAACTCGCCCTCCTCGCCCACGTACAGCGCGCCCTGCTCGCCGAGGGTGACGATCACGTGACGAATGCCGCTGGCGACCAGGGTGCGTGCGGCGCTGCGGGCTGAGTCCGGCGAGTCCACGACCAGCCCGGTGATCAACGCCAGTTCCGACTCGTTGGGGATCAGGAAATCCAGCAGTGATAGATGCTCGGCACTCAGCCCGGCCAGGGCCGGTGCCGGGTTGAGCAGCACCGCGATGCCATGGCGGTGCGCGAATTCGATGGCGTAGTAAACCGTCTCCAGGTCTATCTCCAGCTGCAGCACAATCAGCGTGCACTCACGCAGGTCGGTGGCCGCCGCGTCGATATCCGCCGGCAACAAATGCGCATTGGCGCCTTTGACGATCAAGATGCTGTTGTGGGAGTCGGCCTGTACAAAAATCGGCGCCACGCCGCTGGAGACGCCGGGCACCCGCTGCACATAGCGGGTGTCGATGCCAAAGCGCTGGAAGTTGGCCAGGGTGTTGTCGGCGAACATGTCGTCGCCGACCTTGCTCAACATCACTACCTCAGCGCCCAGCTTGGCGGCGGCCACGGCCTGGTTGGCGCCTTTGCCACCGCAACCCAGGGCAAAGCCTGGCGCTTCCAGGGTTTCGCCCTGGGCCGGCATGCGGTCGATGTAGGTGATCAGATCCACCATATTGCTGCCGATGACTGCGATCTTGCTCATTGCTACTCCACCTTGTTGCGGCACGACCAGGCAGGTCGAGGCGCTCTTGTTTTGTTATTTAAATAACATTAGGTGTGAATATTCAATCTTTTTTTCACGGTGGGCGATCAACGTCGCATTCGCTGCGGGAGAAAAACTGCGAAGGCAGGAAAATGTAGCGTCTGTGTAATCACCACCTTGTGCACCCAAGGGGCGCTCTCTAAGCTGGCCGATCTTTTGCTGTGACCCGGAAACCCCCATGCCACGAAGTATTGCCCACCTCGCCTTGCTGCTGGGGTTGATCACCGCCATTGGCCCGTTCGCCATCGACAGCTACCTGCCTGCGCTACCGACCCTGGGTGCCAGCCTGCAGGCGTCGCCGGCGGCGGTGCAGATGAGCCTCACGGTGTTCTTCATGATCATCGGTGTGTGCCAGTTGTTTTACGGGCCGATCAGCGATGTGTTCGGTCGCAAGCCACCGATCTATGCCGGTTTGGTGATTTTCGCCGTGGCCAGCGTCGGTTGCGCGTTGGCCCCGACCATCGAAGTACTCATTGGTTTTCGTGCACTGCAAGCGTTCGGCGCGTGCGCCGGCATGGTGATTCCACGCGCGATCGTTCGCGATCTGTATACCGGCCATGAAGCGGCGCGTTTGATGGCGTTGTTGATGCTGGTGATGAGTGTTTCACCGATCCTGGCGCCGCTGGCCGGCAGCGTGGTGATTTCGCTGTGGAGTTGGCGTGAAGTGTTCGCAGTGCTGGCGGTAGTGGCCGTGCTGTGCCTGATCATGACCATCGTGCAGTTGCCCGAAACCCATCCCGCCGAGCGCCGCCTGGGCAAGACCCTCGGCAGTGCAATCGGCAGCTACGGCGCATTGCTGCGTGATCCGGTATTCACCGGCCTGTCCGTGGTCTGCGGTTTTGGCCTGGCGACCTTCTTTGTGTTTATCGGCAGTGCGCCATTCGTCTACATCGAATACTTCGGCCTCACGCCGACGCAGTTCAGCCTGTGTTTCGCGCTGAACGCCGCGTCGTTCTTCGCGATGAGCCAGCTGACCGCACGCCTGAGCGCACGCTTTGGTCTGGCACCGCTGATTCGCTGGTCGGTGGTCGGCGTGGCCGTGGTCATGACGTTGCTGGCCGCCACCACCGTATGGAGCGACAACCTGGCCTTGATGATGACGCTGTTGTTTATCGGTTTCGGTTTCCTCGGCCTCTTATTGCCTGCGGCCGGTGTGTTGTCCATGGAAGATCACGGCGCCGTGGCCGGTTCGGCGTCGGCGCTGCTCGGGGCGATCCAGATGATCACCGCGGCGGTGTCCATGACCCTGGTTGGCGTGTTCGCCGACCACACGCCGGCGCCGATGTTGATTGGCATTGCCCTGTGTGCGGTTGCCGCAATGTTGGTCACCCTGTGGACGCTGCGGCGTTTACCCACCCACTTGGCGCACACGCCGCCCGTGCGCTGACCCCTACGCCGGCGGGGTCAGCTTCGGCTGAATCCCGTTGCGCGTCAGCGAAACCATTCGTCGGGCGTGCCCCACATCCACCACAACTATCGCCGCCGGTAAAACTACTAACCCCATAGCACCCTTCAAGTTCTATGGAGACACAAATGACTGACTACCCTCGCCCACCCTTCGCCCCGCAAGCCCAATCCGTGCCCGGTTCGCAGAAAAAAATGGACCCCTACCCTGATTGCGGCGAGCAGAGCTACACGGGCTCCGGTCGGCTGGCCAACAAGATTGCCTTGATTACCGGTGCCGACAGCGGCATCGGTCGTGCGGTGGCCATCGCGTTCGCACGAGAAGGCGCCGATGTGGCCATTTCCTATCTGGACGAGCATGAAGACGCCCAGGAAACCGCACGCTGGGTCGAAGAAGCCGGGCGCCAGTGCCTGCTGCTGCCGGGTGATATCGCGCAAAGAGCCAACTGCCAGGCACTGGTCGACAAAACCGTCGAACAGTTCGGCCGTATTGACGTGCTGGTTAACAACGCGGCGTTCCAGATGACCCACGAAACCCTCGAAGAGATCGAGGATGAGGAATGGGTCAAGACCTTCGATATCAACATCACCGCGATGTTTCGGATCTGCAAGGCCGCCCTGCCCCACATGAAAGCCGGCAGCTCGATCATCAATACCAGCTCGGTCAATTCGGACATGCCCAAACCGACGCTGTTGGCCTATGCCGCGACCAAGGGCGCCATCGCCAACTTCACCGGTGGCCTGGCGCAGTTGCTGGGCAGCAAGGGCATTCGCGTCAACAGCGTAGCGCCAGGCCCGATCTGGACACCGCTGATCGTCTCGACCATGACCGATGAAGACGTCAAGAGCTTCGGCAGCGAGACCCCGTTGGGCCGCCCCGGCCAGCCGGTGGAAGTGGCGCCGATCTACGTGTTGCTGGCCTCGGATGAAGCCAGCTACATCTCCGGTTCGCGCTACGCGGTGACCGGCGGCAAGCCGATTTTATAAGCTCTACCTGTGGGAGCTTGCTCCCGTTCGAGTGCGCAGCGCTCGCCCGCTTTTTAGGGGCGCTTCGCACTCCAGCGCAAGCAAGCGTGCTCGCCACAGAAGCCTGCTCCCACACCGTTAATCAAAGCTACAAATCAAACCGATCCACCGCCCGCCGCCGCTCATTGTCGTCGCGTACGTCATAGCTGGCGGTGGTCTGGATATTAGTGTGGTGCGCCAGTTTCTGCGCGATCGACAGGTCATGCTCTTCAATCACCCGGGTGATGAACGAACGCCGGAAGTCATGCGGCATGATCTTCACGCCCACCTGTTCACCGCGCTGACGGGCGATGTAGTAAATCGCGTGTTTGGTGATGCGTTCGCGGGTGATGTGGCTGCCCCGGCGGATGCGATTGAACAGAAAGGCGTCGTCCTGCTCGCCCTCCTTGAGCTGTTCGCGGCGAAATTCCAGCCACGCCGTCAGCTTGTCAAAGGCCCAGGCCGGCGCGTACTTGATCAACTCCTTATTGCCCTTGCCGGTCACGCGCAAACTGCGCTCAGCGAAGTTGATCTGCGCCAGGTCCAGGTTGACCGACTCCGACTTGCGCATGCCCGAACCATACAGAATGCCGATCACCGCCGCGTCCCGCAGGCCCTGGGGCCGTGGGTCGGCGGCGCACACGTCCATCATTTCGCGGATCAGCGTACGCCGCAGGTTGCGCCCCTGCCCCAGGCGTGTGCCGGGGGCGGCTTTGACCGAGCGCATCTTCAGCAGGTGATCCTGGCTGATCAGGCTCATGCGCCAGGCTTCGTTCATGACCCCGCGCACCGCATTCACGTACAGCGATGAGGTGTTCGGCGCATAGCCGTCTTCGCGCAGCGCGGCGACCAGGGCAATCACGTGTTCGGGTTGCAGCAGGTGCCAGTCGATGTCTTCGAGGTTGATGTCTTCGAAGCCCAGGCGGTCGGCGGCATCCTGCAGCACATAGCGCATGGTCAGTTGGCTGGAGGGGGCCAGGCGGGTGAGGTAGAGGGTCAGCGGGTTGCGAATAGACTCAGTCAAGGTAGATCAGCCTTTGGATTAAATACCTCAAGCAAGCCATTGTTTAATCGAGGTATTTAGTGAATTGGCGAGGACCGAGTCTAACGCAGGACCGGCCCTCGCACAAAATCACGGGGTCGATTCGTCATCCTCGGTCGGGTCTTCGGGTTGCGGCTGGGTCTGGGATTGGCTCCACTCGGTGTCTTGCTTTTGCATCAAGGCGAACCAGTGCTGGCGCATGAATGCCAGGTAGCTGTCCGGGGCCTTGGCGAAGTCTTTTTCATCGCCATAACAGCCCGGCAAGGGCAATTCGGTGCCCTGTTCCTTGTACTGGCTGACCAGGGCCTGCTGCGCCGCCACGCTGCAATCCTTGGGCAATGGCATGCCACGTAACGCGCCGGCTTCCTCGTCCCACCAGCTCGCACCCACGCGGTCGACGCCGCGCAGGCGGTACTTTTGGGACTTGCCAGCGTGCATGATCAATTTGAATTCATTGGGGCTGACATCGCTTGTGCAGGTACGCGAATAGCCCACGGTGGCCTGGGTGATGCCATCCCCCGCCAGGTCGGTGACCTTGGTCGCCGCCATGTCGAAGCGCAGCGCCGCGTCAAATTGGCAGTGCTGCACATCGTCGTAGAGCATCCACACGCGCTTGGGATGGTCGCCGCCCAACAAATACTGGGCCGCGTAGACAAATGCCGACTGGGTGCCGTCGTCGTCGCGCTCGCTGACCTGCTCGGCGAGCACCAGCAGGTTCTTGCCTTGGCGGTCGTCCCAGGTGTAGGCCGCGACCTGTTTACCGCGCACTTCAACGCCTTCGGGCACTTGGTCGACAGTGGTGAGCGCAACCCCGTCATCGGCCCGTACGGTCGTGACACAGGCCACAGCCATCAACAATCCCATCAACGCGGGCCGCAACTGGCCGCGTAAAAGCTGCACGCTATTCATCCGAGTACCCTGGCAAGAGATGGCTTACTTTACCGGCACTTGAGGGCCAATGCAGAGAAGTTTGTTGAATAAAACCGGCGGTACACAGTACTGTCGAAAAAACGCCCTGATTTTACCCATCAAGGGAGACCGTCGGCGGCTCTATTACTTAGCTGAACCCTAGCTGTCTACCTGTCAAATAAACGAGTTTTTCATCCGCCTTTCATATTCGTTCAACAATTTTCCGCTTAATCTTGGCCGCAGGACTTGAGAACGAACCGTGTGTTCTCCGACTAACCTGTTGATTAGGCTTTACCTTTCACGATTTTCGTCTTTACTCTGCTAGCCCATGGAAGAAAACATTGCCGGTCCTCAGGAAAGTCGAATGAATGCCGCAACCCCACGCTATGTTTAATCAGTTTTCTGACTATCCAGCCACTGATTACTGCTGTTTTCACGCTCCAATCGCTCTAGCCCCGAGGTCATGAATCTTTGAAACCCTACCCTATTCATTGCGTGTCGATCGTTATCCCGGTCTACAACGAACAAGAGAGCCTGCCTGAATTGCTGCGTCGCACGACGGCAGCCTGCAAGCAACTGGCCTACGAATACGAAATCATCCTGGTGGATGATGGTAGTCGCGACAATTCCGCCCAATTGCTGGAGGATGCTGCCGCAGAAGACGGCAGCAACGTAGTGGCGGTGATCCTTAACCGTAACTACGGCCAGCATGCGGCGATCATGGCCGGCTTCGAGCAGTGCCGGGGCGAGGTGGTGATCACGCTTGACGCCGACCTGCAAAACCCACCGGAAGAAATCCCGCGCCTGGTCGAACAAGCCGCCTTGGGCTACGACGTGGTTGCCACCGTACGCAACAACCGCCAGGACTCAGCCTTTCGCCGCTGGCCTTCGCGCCTGATCAACCTGGCCGTGCAACGCTCCACCGGCGTGGCCATGACCGACTACGGCTGCATGCTGCGCGCCTACCGCCGCACCATCGTCGACGCCATGCTCGCCTGCCGCGAGCGCAGCACCTTTATCCCGATCCTGGCCAACGGCTTTGCCCGCCACACCACGGAAATCCTGGTGCATCACGCCGAGCGTGAACATGGCGAGTCCAAATACAGCGCCATGCGCCTGATCAGCCTGATGTTCGACCTGCTGACCTGCATGACCACCACGCCGCTGCGCCTGTTGTCGATTGTCGGCTTCAGCCTCGCCGCCCTGGGCGTACTGTTCGCCCTGGCGTTGATCATCCTGCGCCTGGCCTTTGGTGCCCAGTGGGCCGGCGACGGCATGTTCGTGTTGTTCGCGGTGCTCTTCGTGTTCACCGGTGGCCAGTTCATCGGCATGGGCCTCCTGGGTGAATACCTGGGGCGCATGTACAGCGATGTGCGCGCCCGTCCGCGTTTCTTCATTGAAAAAGTGCTGCGCAACCAACCGGCAGCACCGGCTCCAGTGGTCGTCGTTGACGGCCTGGTGTCCTCCCATACCACTTCTACTTCTCCTTCCGATCAGGTTTCGTCATGAATTCAAAAGCTGTTGTCTTCGCTTACCACGATATTGGCTGTGCTGGTATTGAAGCCCTGCTCAATGCGGGTTACGAAATTGCTGCCGTGTTCACCCATGCCGACGACCCCAAGGAAAACAATTTCTACGGCTCCGTCGCCCAACTGTGCGCCCGCAACGGCATCCCGGTGCATGCACCGGAAGACGCCAACCACCCACTGTGGATCGAGCGCATTGCCAAGCTGAACCCGGATTACATCTTCTCGTTCTACTACCGCAACCTGCTGAGCGAGGCCCTGCTGGCCACCGCCAAAAAAGGCGCGTTCAACCTGCACGGCTCGCTGCTGCCCAAATACCGTGGCCGCGCACCGGCCAACTGGGTGCTGGTCAACGGCGAAACAGAAACCGGCGTGACCCTGCACCGCATGGTCAAGCGTGCCGATGCCGGCGCGATCCTGGCCCAGCAGAAAGTCGTGATCGACCGCACTGACACCGGCCTGACCCTGCACGCCAAACTGCGTGACGCCGCCACCAACCTGCTGCGTGACGCCCTGCCGCAACTGGCTCAAGGCAAACTGGCAGAAACCGCCCAGGACGAAAGCCAAGCCACCTACTTCGGCCGCCGCACCGCCGCCGATGGCAAGCTGGACTGGAAAAAGCCGGCTGAAGAACTGTTCAACCTGGTTCGCGCCGTGACCCAACCGTACCCGGGTGCCTTCTGCGCGGTCGGCGAGCACAAACTGATCGTTTGGCAAGCCGAAGTGGTCAAGGGCAACGAAGGCCTGGCGCCTGGCCGTGTGATCAGCGTCAACCCGCTGCGCATCGCCTGCGGTGAAGATTCCCTGGTGGTCAAGTTCGGCCAGCGCAACGCCAACGGCCTGTACCTGGCCGGTCCTTCCCTGGCCGATGAATTGGGCCTGGTCGACGGCTCCGTACTGCGCGGCGCCGAGTCCGGCCGCAAGCCACGTCGTACCCGCGTACTGATCCTGGGCGTGAACGGCTTTATCGGTAACCACTTGTCCGAGCGCCTGCTGCGTGACGACCGTTACGAAATCTACGGCCTGGACATCGGCTCCGACGCCATCGAGCGCCTGCGCAGCCACCCCAACTTCCACTACGTGGAAGGCGATATCAGCATTCACTCCGAGTGGATCGAGTACCACATCAAGAAGTGCGACGTGGTCCTGCCGCTGGTGGCCATCGCCACGCCGATCGAATACACCCGTAACCCGCTGCGCGTGTTCGAGCTGGACTTCGAAGAGAACCTGAAACTGGTTCGCTACTGCGTCAAGTACAACAAGCGCGTGATCTTCCCGTCGACCTCCGAAGTCTATGGCATGTGCCAGGACCAGTACTTCGACGAAGACACCTCCAACCTGGTGGTCGGCCCGGTCAACAAGCAGCGCTGGATCTACTCGGTCTCCAAGCAACTGCTGGACCGCGTGATCTGGGCTTACGGCGACAAAGGCCTGAACTTCACGCTGTTCCGTCCATTCAACTGGATGGGCCCGCGTCTGGACCGTCTGGACTCGGCCCGTATCGGCAGCTCTCGCGCCATCACCCAGCTGATCCTGAACCTGGTGGAAGGTACGCCGATCCGCCTGTTCGACGGTGGTGAGCAAAAGCGTTGCTTCACTGACATCGCCGACGGCATCGAAGCCCTGGCACGCATCATTGATAACGACAACGATGTCTGCAACGGCCAGATCATCAACATCGGCAACCCGGAAAACGAAGCCAGCATTCGTCAGCTCGGCGAAGAACTGCTGCGTCAGTTCGAAGCCCACCCGCTGCGCAGCAACTTCCCGCCGTTCGCCGGTTTCCGCGACGTAGAAAGCAAGGCGTTCTACGGCACCGGTTACCAGGACGTGGCACACCGCAAGCCAAGCATCGAAAACGCCAAGCGCCTGCTGAACTGGGAGCCGACCGTTGAGATGAGCGAAACCATCGGCAACACCCTGGATTTCTTCCTGCGTGAAGCCATGCTCGAAATCGCGGACAAGAAGTAATGCAGGCTGGCCTTCGCATCGACGTCGACACCTACCGTGGCACCCGTGAAGGTGTGCCGCGGTTGCTCGAATCCCTGGATGAAGCAGGGGTAAAAGCGACGTTCTTCTTCAGCGTTGGGCCGGACAACATGGGGCGCCACTTGTGGCGCCTCATCCGCCCGCAATTTCTGTGGAAGATGCTGCGTTCCAATGCCGCCGGGCTGTATGGCTGGGACATCTTGTTGGCCGGCACCGCCTGGCCCGGCAAGCCGATTGGCCGCGACCTGGGGCACTTGATGCGCCAGGCCAAGGCCGCCGGCCATGAAGTCGGCCTGCACGCGTGGGATCACCACGGCTGGCAGGCCAACACCGGGCGCTGGAGCGATGCACAGCTGGTCGAACAGATCCGCCGTGGCGTCGACACCTTGAGCGACATACTCGGTGAGCGCATCGATTGTTCAGCGGCTGCCGGTTGGCGCGCCGATGAACGCGTGGTGCAAGCCAAGCAAGGCTTCAATTTTCGCTACAACAGCGATTGCCGGGGCACCAGCCTGTTTCGTCCAACCTTGGCCGATGGCAGCGCGGGCACCCCACAAATTCCGGTAGACCTGCCGACCTTCGACGAAGTCGTCGGGCCGGTGGTGGCTGCCAAAGACTTCAACAGCTTCATTCTTGACCGGTTTACCGAGTCGAAGCTGAACGTCTATACGATCCACGCAGAAGTAGAAGGGATTCTGATGGCTGAAGATTTTCGCCAGTTGCTCGCCCAGGCCGGGCAGCGCGGCATCGACTTCAAACCCCTGGGCGAACTGTTGCCCGCGGACGTGACCACCCTGCCCCAGCAACACCTGGTGCGCGGCGCCCTGAGCGGCCGCGAGGGTTGGCTCGGAGTGCAGCAGGCATGATCCGGCGCTGGGCCTTGCCCTTGCTCCTGTTGGCGTTCGGCGTGTTTTACCTGTTACCGCTGGCCACGCACGGCCTGTGGATTCCGGATGAAACCCGTTACGCACAGATCAGCCAGGAAATGCTGCTGACCGGCAAGTGGGCGTCGCCGCACTTCATGGGCATTCGCTACTTCGAGAAGCCCGCCGCCGGCTACTGGATGATTGCGCTGGGCCAGGCGATCTTCGGGCAGAACCTGTTCGGCGTGCGCTTTGCCTCGGCCTTGAGCACCGGGCTGAGCATCCTGCTGGTGTACCTGGTGTCGCGCCGGCTGTGGAATGACCCACAAAAAAGCCTGGTCAGCACTGTGTTGTACATGAGCTTTGTCAGCGTGGCGTTGCTCGGCGGTTATGCCAACCTCGATCCGCAGTTCACCTTTTGGGTCAACCTGACCGGCGTTGCACTGTGGTTTTGCTTCGACAGCACCACGCGCCGTGGCCGTTTGTGGTCCTGGGCCTTGCTCGGCTTTGCCTGCGGCATGGGCTTCATGACCAAGGGCTTTCTTGCCTGGTTGCTGCCGGTGCTGATCGCCCTGCCCTATGCAATCTGGCAGAAGCGCTTTCGTGAACTGCTCGGTTACGGTGTGGTGGCGGTCGTCGTCGCCATTGTCGTCAGCCTGCCTTGGGCGCTGGCGGTGCACCTGCAAGAGCCGGACTACTGGAACTTCTTCTTTTGGCATGAGCACATCCAACGCTTTGCCGGCGACGACGCCCAGCATGCCGAGCCATTCTGGTATTACCTGCCGTTGATGGTCGCGTTCTCGTTGCCCTGGATTGCCCTGCTGCCGTCCACGGTTAAACACGCGTGGCTGGAAAAACGCCTGCCCAAGACTGCGTTCCTGCTGTTGTGGCTGCTGATGCCCCTGGCTTTCTTCAGCCTGGCCAAGGGCAAGCTGCCGTCGTACATCATGCCGTGCCTGCTGCCCTTGGCCTTGCTGATGGGCTCGACCCTGAGTAACAAGCTTGCACTGGGCCACGGCCGCGCATTGCGCATCAACGGCTGGCTGAACCTGGCGTTCGGCGTGCTGGCCTTGCTGGCGCTCAGTTGGTTCCAGATGAAGAAGCCAGTGTATGAACACGGCGTGGAAACCTTCAGCCTGGTGCTGGTGTTCGTCTGCCTGTTCGGCTGGATCCTCGTCAACCTGCTGCACGCCGCGCGCCCGTTGAAACTGTGGGCCGCGCCGCTGATCGGCAGCGGCTTACTGGTGCTGCTGGTGCCGGCCGCGCTGCCCCACTCGGTGGTTTACAACAAGATTCCGGATCAATTCATCATCGACCACCAGCAAGAGCTGCAAACGACCACCGCCTTGCTCAGCAATGACCTGGGCGCGGCGTCGGCCTTGTCCTGGCGTCTGGGCCGCCCGGATGTCGCGCTCTACAACACCGTCGGTGAAGTGAAATATGGCATTGCCTACGCGGACACCGCCCACCGCAGAATCGACACCAGCCAGGTCCAGCAATGGATGGCTGATGCGCGCAAACAAGGGCCGGTCGGCGTGGTCATGCGGGTCAAGGGCGACGATGAAGTGGCTGAAGTGAACCTGCTGCCCCAGGACGGCAAGCGCTACGAGCGCGGCAACCTGGTGATCCTGATCTTCCCGCAGGTCGCGCAATGATCACCCTCCTGCTGTTATTGGGTGCGTGCCTGCTCACGTGCATGGGCCAGGTCTCGCAGAAGTTTGCTGTGGAAAGCTGGCGCGACCAGCCCGACGGCTGGGCACCCAAACTGCGTTCGCCCTGGCTGTGGGCGGCGTTGGTGTGCCTGGGCCTGGGCTTGCTGGTGTGGCTGCTGGTGTTGCAGCGCCTGGAAGTGGGCATCGCCTACCCCATGCTCAGCCTGAATTTCGTGCTGGTCACGCTGATGGCGCGTTTCGTCTTTCATGAACACATCGATGGCCGTCACTGGCTGGGTGTCGCGCTGGTGATCGGCGGTGTGGTGTTGCTGGGGCGTCACGTATGAGCCGGGTTCAAGGCTTTGCCCTGGCCCTGGGCAGTGTCGGCCTGGTCAGCGCCGCCCAATTGGGCATGCGCTGGAGTATGACGCGCCTGCCGCTGCCTGCCGAGTGGCTGAACGCGTTCAACAGCAACAGCATCGATGTGAGCGCCTTGGGCGTGGTGGTCCTGGCGATCATCGCCTACGCGCTGTCGATGCTCTGCTGGCTCGGCGCACTCAAGCATTTGCCCCTGGGCCGCGCCTATTCGCTGCTCAGCATCAGCTACGCGCTGGTGTACTTGCTGGCCGCCAGCCTGCCGGTGTTCAACGAACATTTTTCGCTTTCAAAAACCCTGGGGGTGGCCTTGGTCATCCTCGGAGTTCTGGTTATTAACTCTCGTCGTGCTAGCGTTGCAAGCCCCAGGAATGCCCCATGAAAATCAGTGTATTTGGTAGTGGTTACGTCGGTCTGGTGCAGGCCACCGTATTGGCCGAAGTCGGTCACGATGTCATCTGCATGGACGTTGACAAGAGCAAGGTCGAGTCGCTGCAAAAAGGCCACGTGACCATTTTCGAGCCGGGGCTGGCGGACATGGTCAAGGAAAACCTGGAAAGCGGACGCCTGCACTTCACCTTCGATGAAAAACTTGCGGTCGAGCACGGTGAAGTGCTGTTTATCGCCGTGGGCACGCCGTCGGATGAAGACGGCTCAGCCGACCTCAAATATGTACTGTCGGTGGGTGATGCGGTATCCCGCCATCGCATCGAGCCGGTGATTCTGGTGGAAAAATCCACCGTTCCCGTCGGCACCGGCGATACCTTGCGTGCCCATATCGAAAAGAACCTGCGTGTGGCCGGCCGCCACCTGGAGTTCGATATCGTCTCCAACCCGGAATTCCTCAAGGAAGGCTCGGCCGTTGCCGACTGCCGCCGCCCGGACCGCATCATCATCGGTTGCGAGCGTGAAGAAGTGCGTGAAGTGATGCGCGACCTCTACGCGCCGTTCAACCGCAACCACGACCGCATCATTTTCATGGACTTGCGCAGCGCCGAACTGACCAAGTACGCGGCCAACTGCATGCTGGCCACCAAGATCAGCTTTATCAACCAGATCGCCGAGCTGGCCGAGCACCTGGGCGCGGACATCGAAGCCGTGCGCCTGGGCATCGGCGCCGACTCGCGCATCGGCTACCACTTCATTTACCCCGGTTGCGGCTACGGCGGCTCGTGTTTCCCCAAGGACATGCGCGCCTTGATCCACAGCGCCAAAGAAGCCAATTGCTCCAGCGACCTGCTGGAAGCCGTGGAAGCCATCAACCAGCGCCAGAAGAGCAAGCTGTTCGAACGCCTCAACGCCTACTTCAAGGGCAACCTGCAGGGCAAAACCTTCGCCTTGTGGGGCCTGGCCTTCAAGCCCAACACCGATGACATGCGCGATGCGCCCAGCCGTGTGCTGATGGAAGCGCTGTGGGCAGCGGGCGCCAATGTGCGTGCGTTTGACCCCGAGGCCATGCAGGAAACCCAGCGCATCTACGGCGACGAGTCGCGCCTGACCCTGCTGGGCACGCCGGAATCGGCATTGAGCGGCGCCGATGCGCTGATCGTCTGCACCGAATGGCAGCAGTTCAAGGCGCCGGATTTCGACCTGATCCACGATCGCCTGAAAAACCCGGTGATCTTCGACGGCCGTAACCTGTACGACAGCGAGCGCCTGGCACGCAAAGGCTTCAAGTATTTCCCCATGGGCCGAGGTGACTCCTGCGAACTGCCGATCCCTCAGCAAAACTGGGTGCAGCAGGTCAAGGAAGCCTGATACGTGAACAAAGCTCATCCGCCCTTGCTCACCGCAACGGTCCGTCGCCAGTCGCTGGGGCTTGGGCTCTTGGCACTGGTGCTGTTTATCCTGGGTAACTGGCATCAGGCGATTATCGGGTTCGACTCGCGCTTCGTGGTGTTTGCCCAGGAAATGCTGCGCCACGGGCCGAGTTTCTTCCCGACGACCTACGGGCAACCCTACGCCGATTACCTGGCAACCTCGACACTGCTGACGTGGGTGTTGTCGCTGCCATTCGGCCAGGTCACCAGCTTTACCGCGTGGCTGCCCACCTCCATTGCGTCGGCGCTGATCGTCACCCTGGTGTATCGCCTGACGGCGCCCTACTCCACGCGTTGGGGCCTGCTGAGCATCGCGATGTTGCTGCTCAGCAGCACCTTTATCAGCGAAACCCGCGCGGTGTCTTTGGACCAGATGCTCGCCCTGGTTGCCCTGGCAGTGTTCTACCTGGGTTATGCGCACGATCACTTCGGTGCCGCCAAACGCTTGCATTGGTTGTTCCTGCTGCTGATTGTCGGCTTCGCCATCCGTGGGCCGATCGGCCTGGTGATTCCAACGGGTGTGCTGTGCAGCTACTACGCGCTTAACCGGCAATGGCGGCAGCTGTTCAGCTTCGGCCTGATCGCCCTGGCGTTGCTGGCGGCGTGTGTCGGTCTGCTGTTATTGCTGGCCAAGCTCAGTGGTGGCGAGGACTTCATGCAGGACGTGATCCGCATGCAGTTCCTGGGGCGTATGGACGGCACGGAAGGCTCCGGCGGCGTGCTGTATTACTTCACCAGTTCCATGGGCAATTACGCCCTGGCCTATCCGTTGGCGTTGTTGGTGCTGCTGGCCGTGGCGGCGGGCGGGCGTCGCGCGCCGGACCCGGCGTTGCAGCTGGTGTTGTACTGCGCGGCGGCCGGTTTGCTGGTGATGCTGGGCTTGTCGGTGCCGCAGGCGAAAAAAGCCCGCTACATTCTGCCGATGCTGCCGATGGCGGCGATCATCGCAGCGTACCCCTTCCAGGTTACCCAAGGTCGACTGTTTGCGTGGTTGCGCGGCTTGATGCTGGGCGTCTGGACGCTGTTGCCGGCGCTGCTGGTGATTGGGTTGGTGGTGGCGCGGCGGCGTTACCCGGAACAGCTCAGCAGCCTTGGGCTGATCTTCACGGTATTGGGCGTTTTGCAGGTACTGGCGTTGCTGGCGGTAGTGAAACCTCGGTGGCGGCCACTGGCGCCGGCATTCGCGGCGGTGCTTGCGCTGTGGTCGACCTATATCGTGGTGGTCGAACCGTTGGAACGCTCGCTCTACGACACCCGCACATTCAGCCTCGCGGTTAAAGCGCAGATCATGCAGCAACCGGCACCGGTGGTCCTGCATGGCTTGGGTAAAGACGCCAAGGCCATCAAGTTCATGGTCAACTTCGACTGCGATAAGGTGCCACTGTTTACCCAGTCATCCGCTGACCTGGCGCCGCTGCAAGCACCTGCCTGGCTGGTGATGAGTGCACAGGACTTCAATCGGTTGCAGGACCCGCGCTTGCGCTCGCTCACACCGACGCTGACCGGCGAGTTCGATAAAGACCCTTATGTGTTGCTGCATCTGGCCAAGCCCTCCTCGCCCTGATCGCGTTTACAGCAGCCGTTTAATAAACAACGCCCACTCTGTGAAGAGTGGGCGTTTTTCGTCATAACCACCAAGAAAACACCTACATCGCTATGCGTAACGGCTGGCGCGCTTTGTCTTCCTGCGCCTGGAACCCAAATGTAGACTCGTTGCCCAGCGCATTAACTATCTACCACCACGATCTCAACCGTCTGGGGTAAGTACATGCTGCATAACGACAAGGACGCTGTGGGCCACGCACATACCGTGACCTACTTCTTATGAGGGCAATGCCGTGCAGGAAGATCTGTTGTTTATTCCTCCGCCGAGGCTGGATCGGTTGATGGCACTGCGTGACGCCCTGGTGGCGTTGAAAGGGCCGCTATCCAACGACCCTGCGCTACAGGAAAGCCTGCAAAGGCAACTATTCAGCGAAGAAGCGGATATACGTGTGCTGGGTCATTTGAGCACCGCGCCGGCACACTAGCACCGCCCTGCGCCTATCAGTGCGGCGAATTAACTGCACTATTCTTGCATTCAACCCTCATTAATATGCACTGGCGCTTAACCGCCAAGGTCGGCAGACTGCGTGGGTTCCTTCCCTCAAATGTTGGAACTTTCAAAGGGCTTATCCGGGCAACCAGACGAGCCTTTTTTTTGCCGCTTTGTTATGGATCCGCTCGATGCTCGCTCGCTGGTTACCCTCCGCCATCAATACCCGCCCCGCCGAATGGAGCCGCGCCGCCATCGGCATGGCCTTGGGCACGCTGCTCAGCGTGTGGGTGTGTGCCCAAGTGTTTGGCATGGAGGTGGCCTTGCACCTGCTCGGCCCGCTCGGTGCTTCGGCCGTGCTGCTGTTTGCGGTGTCGTCCGGTGCGCTGGCCCAGCCTTGGTCGATTATCGGCAGTTACTTGTGCGCCGGGGTTGTGGCGCTGCTGGTCGCCCGGGTGCTGGGCCGTACGTTGGGCAGCGCCTGCCTGGCGGCCGGCATGACGGTTATCCTGATCTGCTGGCTACGTTGCCTGCACCCGCCCGCAGGCGGCCTGGCCATGACCCTGGTGCTCGCCGACCCGGCCTCGATTGCCCTCGGCTGGCAGGAACTCGCGCCGGTCATGCTCGGCGCAGGGGCACTGCTGGCGTGCGCGCTGGCCTATAACAACGCCACCCGCACGCGTTACCCCAAGGGCACGCTTGAGGCGCAGAGCGTCGTCATGGGCCAGGCTGCGCCGCTTACGGACCCGTCGATCACCGCGGCCGACTTGAAGCGGGCGCTGGCTGAAATGGAGCAGTTCTACGACGTGGCGCCGACGGAGCTTGAACAACTGATCCACGCGGCAGAAGGCCATGCGCGACGCCGCAGCATCGGCGAAGTACTGGCCAGCCGCCCTGCTGCATAAATGCAAAAACGACCTGCATGATTCCGGGTTGTACGGGGCAAATTTGCACTGGTACGATCGCGAGAGGGTTCGTCCACGAACATCTTGATAAAGAACAATAAAAGCAGGGAGTTACAGATGACTGCTCAGGTTTCATCCGAAACAAGCCGCGCCGAGATTCTTCAGGAAGAAGTGTTGGCCGACGTCCGCAACCACATCGGCCACCTCACCCTCAATCGCCCCGCCGGCTTGAACGCCATTACCCTGGACATGGTCCGCAGCCTGACCGCGCAATTGCAGGCCTGGGCGGACGATCCGCAGGTCTATGCCGTGGTATTGCGCGGCGCGGGCGAAAAAGCCTTCTGCGCCGGTGGCGACATTCGCTCCCTCTACGACAGCTTCAAGAACGGCGATCGCCTGCATGAAGACTTCTTCGTCGAGGAATACGCCCTCGACCTGGCCATCCATCATTACCGCAAGCCCGTACTGGCGCTGATGGACGGGTTCGTCCTGGGCGGCGGCATGGGCCTGGTACAAGGCGCCGACCTGCGCGTAGTCACCGAGCGCAGCCGGCTGGCGATGCCGGAAGTGGCGATTGGTTATTTTCCGGATGTGGGCGGCAGCTACTTCCTGCCGCGCATTCCCGGTGAGCTGGGAATTTACCTCGGCGTGACCGGCGTGCAGATTCGCGCCGCCGACGCCCTGTATTGCGGGTTGGCGGACTGGCACATCGACAGCTCCAAGCTTGCTGACCTGGACCAGAAGCTCGACCGACTGCAATGGAACGACTCGCCGCTCAAGGATCTGCAAGGCGTACTGGCCAAATTGGCCGTGCAGCAATTGCCCGACCCGCCGCTGGCGGCTTTGCGCCCAGCCATTGACCATTTCTTCGCCCTGCCGGACGTGCCGAGCATCGTTGAGCAGTTGCAGCAAGTCACCGTGGTCGACACCCATGAGTGGGCCTTGACGACCGCGAACCTGATGCAGACCCGCTCGCCACTGGCGATGGCCGTCACCCTCCAAATGCTGCGCCGTGGCCGCCGCCTGCCGTTGGAGCAGTGCTTCGCGCTGGAACTGCATCTGGACCGCCAATGGTTCGAGCGCGGCGATCTGATCGAAGGCGTGCGCGCGTTGATCATCGACAAGGACAAAACCCCGCGCTGGAACCCGCCCGCGATCCACGGGCTGGACGCCAGCCATGTCGAGAGTTTCTTCCACAACTTCAAGCAGATTGGGAGATAAGCCATGCAAGATATTGAATACACTGAAGAACAAGTAATGATTCGCGACATGGCGCGTGACTTCGCCCGTGGCGAAATCGCCCCTCACGCCCAAGCCTGGGAAAAAGCCGGCTGGATCGATGATGCCCTGGTCGCCAAGATGGGTGAACTGGGCCTGCTGGGCATGGTAGTGCCCGAGGAATGGGGCGGCACCTATGTCGATTACGTCGCCTATGCCCTGGCGGTCGAAGAGATTTCCGCCGGCGATGGCGCCACCGGCGCACTGATGAGTATCCATAATTCAGTCGGTTGCGGGCCAATCCTCAACTACGGCACACACGAACAGAAGCAAACCTGGCTGCCTGACCTCGCCAGTGGCCAGGCCATCGGCTGTTTCTGCCTGACCGAACCCCAGGCCGGTTCCGAGGCGCACAACCTGCGTACGCGTGCCGAGCTGCGCGATGGCCAGTGGGTGATTAACGGTGCCAAGCAGTTCGTGAGCAACGGCAAGCGCGCCAAGCTGGCGATTGTGTTTGCGGTGACCGACCCGGACTTGGGCAAGAAAGGTATTTCCGCCTTTCTGGTGCCCACCGCCACGCCGGGGTTTGTGGTCGATCGCACGGAACACAAGATGGGCATACGCGCCTCGGACACCTGCGCGGTCACCCTCAACGGGTGCTCGGTGCCCGAAGCCAACCTGCTGGGTGAACGCGGCAAAGGCCTGGCCATTGCGCTGTCCAACCTTGAAGGCGGGCGCATCGGCATTGCCGCCCAGGCCCTGGGCATCGCCCGTGCGGCGTTTGAGGCGGCGCTGGTGTATGCCCGCGACCGAGTGCAGTTCAAACAGGCGATTATCGAGCACCAAAGCGTTGCCAACCTGCTGGCCGACATGCAAACCCGCTTGAATGCGGCGCGGTTGCTGATCCTGCATGCGGCGCGCCTGCGCAGCGCCGGCAAGCCCTGCCTGTCGGAAGCGTCCCAGGCCAAGCTGTTCGCCTCGGAAATGGCCGAAAAGGTCTGCTCTTCAGCGATGCAGATTCATGGTGGGTATGGGTATCTGGAGGATTACCCGGTGGAGCGTTACTACCGGGATGCGCGGATCACGCAGATTTACGAGGGCACCAGCGAGATTCAGCGGATGGTGATTGCGCGGGAATTGAAGAACTATCAACTCTAAAACCCATACGGGTTCCCTGTAGGAGCTGGCTCGCCGATGCGGACACCTCGGTTAATCTGACAGACCGGGGCTTGCCTGCGAATGCGGTGTGTCAGTCGCCGAATGTATTGACTGACACTGCGCCTTCGCGAGCAAGTCGAATCGTCGCACCGCCGCTCCCACATTTTGAACTTCAGTGGTTTTAAGACTGGGTTACTTGTCCTTGAACTCAGGCGCACGCTTGGCCACGAATGCGGCCATGCCTTCTTTCTGATCCTGTGTCGCAAACGCGGCATGGAACACCCGGCGTTCAAAGCGCACGCCTTCGGACAGGCTCACTTCAAACGCGCGGTTCACGCTTTCCTTGACCATCATGCTGATCGGCACCGATTTGCCGGCGATCAGCGTCGCGACTTTCAACGCTTCTTCCAGCAGCTCATCTGCCGGCACGATGCGCGCCACGATCCCGCAGCGTTCAGCTTCCACCGCATCGATAAAGCGCCCGGTCAGGCACATTTCCATGGCTTTGGCCTTGCCCACTGCACGCGTAAGGCGTTGGGTGCCGCCCATGCCCGGCAGCACGCCGAGGTTGATTTCCGGCTGGCCGAACTTGGCGCCATCGCCCGCCAGGATGAAGTCGCACATCAACGCCAGTTCGCAGCCGCCACCCAGGGCGAAGCCGTTGACGGCGGCAATGATCGGCTTGCGGCGGTTGGCCACGCGGTCGCTGTCGCTGAACAGGTCGTCGAGGTAGATCTGCGGGTAGGTCAGCTCGGCCATTTCCTTGATGTCGGCACCGGCGGCGAAGGCTTTTTTCGAGCCGGTCAGCACGATACAGCCGATTTCCGGGTTCGCTTCCAGGCCGTCCAGCGCCTGGTTCAACTCGCTGACCAGTTGCGCATTCAAGGCGTTCAGGGCTTGCGGGCGATTAAGGGTAATCAGCCCGACGCGGCCCTGCACTTCAAGCAAAATGGTTTCGTAACTCATGTATCGGCTCCTTAAAGATTGCGTGAGATGACCATGCGCTGGATATCGCTGGTGCCTTCGTAAATCTGGCAGACCCGCACATCGCGGTAGATCCGCTCCAAGGGGAAGTCGCTCAGGTAACCGTAACCGCCCAAGGTTTGCAAGGCAGCCGAGCAGACTTTTTCGGCCATTTCCGAGGCGAACAGCTTGGCCATCGAGGCTTCGACCAGGGCCGGCTTGCCGCTGTCGCGCAGGGCGGCGGCGTAGTGCACCATCTGCCGGGCGACCGCGATTTGCGTGGCCATGTCGGCCAGGCGGAACGCCACGGCCTGGTGTTCGATCAAGGCTTTGCCAAAACTTTCGCGCTCACGCGCATAGTCGCGGGCGGCTTCAAACGCGGCGCGGGCCATGCCCACCGACTGCGAGGCGATGCCCACGCGCCCACCTTCGAGGTTGGCCAGGGCGATCTTGTAGCCTTCACCCTCCTCCCCAAGCCTGTTCGCCACCGGCACCTTCACGTCTTCAAACAAAATCTGGCAGGTGTCGGACGCATGCTGGCCAAGTTTGTCTTCGACTCGCGCGACGGTATAGCCCGGTGAGTCGGTGGGCACGATAAACGCGCTGATCCCACGTTTGCCGGCGGCCGGATCGGTGACCGCGAACACAATCACAATTCCGGCGTTCTGCCCGGAGGTGATGAACTGTTTGCAGCCGTTCAATACATAGTGATCGCCGTCCAGGCGTGCGCGGGTTTTCAGGCTGCTGGCGTCGGAACCGGCTTGCGGTTCGGTCAGTGCAAAGGCGCCGAGCATGGCGCCGCTGGCCAGGGGCTTGAGGAACTGTTCTTTCTGCTGATCGTTGCCGAATTTAAGAATCGGCACGCAGCCCACCGAGTTGTGCACGCTCATGATGGTCGAGCAGGCGCCGTCACCGGCGGCGATCTCCTCCAGGGCCATCGCGTAGGCGAGGTAGCCGGTGTCGCAACCGCCCCACTGTTCCGGCACGAGCATGCCGAAAAAGCCCAGCTCGGCCATTTCGCCGATGGCTTCCTTGGGAAAGCGATGCTCGCGGTCCCATTCGGCGGCGAAGGGCTTCAAGCGCTCCTGGGCGAATTGCCGGGCCGCGTCGCTGATTTGCAGTTGTTCGTCATTGGGCAGCATAAACGGTCCTTAATACACGCATTCAACGGCCATGGCCGTGGCTTCACCACCGCCGATACAGATTGCAGCAACGCCGCGCTTGAGGCCTTTCTGTCGCAGGGCCGAGAGCAAGGTCACCAGAATTCGCGCGCCCGATGCGCCAATCGGATGGCCGAGGGCGCAGGCGCCACCGTGGACATTGACCTTGCTGTGAGGGATTTCCAGCTTGCTCATGGTGACGAGGCTGACCACCGCAAAGGCTTCGTTGATCTCGAACAGGTCGACGTCGCCGAGGTGCCAGCCGGTCTTGTTCATCAGCTTGCGAATCGCGCCGACCGGCGCCACCGGGAACAACTCCGGCTCATCGGCAAACGCCGCGTGGCCATGGATCACCGCCAGCGGTTTGAGGCCGCGCTTATCCGCTTCGGACTGGCGCATCAGCAGCAATGCCGCCGCGCCGTCGGAAATCGAACTGGAGTTGGCCGCCGTCACCGTGCCGCCTTCGCGGAACGCCGGTTTCAGGCTGGCGATCTTGTCGAGCTTGGCCTTGGGGGGTTGCTCGTCATGCAGGATGGTTTTTTGCTCTTTGCCCACGGTGACCTGCACCGGCACGATCTCGGCGGCGAAGCTGCCGTGGGTGATTGCCTCTTGGGCACGGGTCAGCGAGGCGATGGCGAAGGCGTCCTGGGCCTCACGGCTGAAGCCGTTGTGCTCGGCGCAGTCTTCGGCAAAGGTGCCCATCAGGCGGCCCTTGTCGTAGGCGTCTTCGAGGCCGTCGAGGAACATGTGGTCAAGCACCTTGCCGTGGCCCATGCGGTAGCCGCTGCGCGCGCGGTCAAGCAAATACGGCGCGTTGGACATGCTTTCCATTCCACCGGCGATCACCACGTCGACACTGCCGGCCAGCAGCGAGTCGTGGGCAAGAATCGTGGCTTCCATGCCCGAGCCGCACATCTTGTTGAGCGTGGTGCAGCGGGTGCCCTTGTCCAACCCGGCGCCCAAGGCCGCCTGACGCGCCGGCGCCTGGCCCAAGCCTGCGGGCAACACGCAGCCGAACAGCACTTCATCCACGGCATCGCTGGCAATACCGGCGCGTTCGACGGCGGCGCGGATCGCGGCAGCGCCCAGTTGCGGCGCGGTCAGCCCTTTGAGGTCGCCCTGGAAACCGCCCATGGGCGTACGTACGGCACTGACAATAACGATGGGGTCGTTCATAAAAAATCCTCCTTACTTGGCGGCCATGCGCAAGGCACCGTCGAGACGGATGACCTCGCCGTTGAGCATGCTGTTTTCAATGATGTGGCGTACCAGCGCGGCGTACTCGGCGGGCTTGCCCAGGCGCGGCGGGAATGGCACGCCGGCGGCCAGGGAGTCGCGCACTTCGGCGGTCATGCCGGCCATCATTGGCGTTTCGAAAATGCCCGGGGCGATGGTCATGACCCGAATGCCGAAGCGCGCCAGTTCACGGGCGGCCGGCAGCGTCAGGCTGGCGATGGCGCCCTTGGACGCCGCATACGCCGCCTGGCCGATCTGCCCGTCAAAGGCGGCCACCGAGGCGGTGTTGATGATCACGCCGCGCTCGCCATCGGCATTCGCTTCGGTTTCAGCGATGGCCGCAGCGGCCAGGCGCAGCAGGTTGAAGCTGCCGATCAGGTTGACGTTGATCACCTGGGCAAAGCTGGCCAGGGCGTGCGGGCCGTTTTTGCCGAGTATCTTCTCGCCGCGCACCACGCCGGCGCAGTTCACCAGCCCATGCAGTGCGCCAAAGGCATCAACGGCAGCGTGCACTGCCGCTTCGGCAGCGGCTTCCTGGCTGATATCCGCGACGGCGCTGCGGGCGTTAGCGCCGAGCTGCCTGGCCTTGGCCTCGACAGCCTCGGCATTCAGGTCCACCAGCATCACTTTGGCACCGGCGGCTACCAGCATTTCAGCGGTGGCCGCGCCGAGGCCCGACGCGCCGCCGCTGACCAGGAATACCTTGTTTTCAATCTGCATCATGATTTCCTTTGAAGGGGATCACGCCGTTGTCGCTTGAGCTTTGGCGATTTCCTGATTACGCAAAATAAAACGCTGCAACTTGCCGCTTGGGGTCTTGGGCAAGTCGCTGACAAATTCGATTTCTCGCGGGTAAGCATGCGCGGCGAGACGCTTGCGCACGTGCAGGCGCAGTTCTTCGGCGAGTTCCGGGGTGGCGCGGTATTGCGCGTTGATCACCACGAAGGCCTTGACCAGTTCGGTGCGCTCCGGGTCGGGCTTGCCGACCACGGCGGCCTCGATCACGGCCGGGTGTTCGACCAGCGCGCTCTCCACGTCGAACGGGCCGACGCGGTAGCCGGAGGTGGTGATCACATCGTCACTGCGCCCGACAAAACTGATGCTGCCGTCCGGGTTCAACTCCACGGTGTCACCGCTGAGGTAGTACTTGCCGACAAACGCCTTGGTCTTCACGCCGTCGTAGCCGGCGAACCAGCACATCGGCGACTGTTCACGGTCGATGGCGAGGATGCCCGGCTGGCCGGCAGGCAGCTCCTGATAATCGTCATCCAGCACCACAATGCGGTGCCCCGGCGAGGCAAAGCCGGCCGAGCCCACATGCACCGGATGCTCAAGGCCGTGATGGTTGCACAGCACCATGCCCAATTCGGTCTGGCCGTAGTGGTCGTGGATGGTCACGCCGAGGTTATCGGCAAACCAGCGGATAACCTCGGGGTTCAATGGCTCGCCGGCGCTGCTGACAATGCGCAGCTTGCCCTTGATCGACCGCGCGAACTGCTCGCCACCGGCAATCAGCAGGCGGTAAGCGGTCGGCGAACCGGTGAGGTTGGTAATTGCATATTTGTTGATCACCCGGCAGGTGCTTTCCAGGGTGAACGGCCCATCGTAAAAGGTGATCGGGTGGCCCATGGACAACGGGCCGGTGACGCCGAAATAAATGCCGTAGGCCCAGCCTGGATCGGCCACGTTCCAGAACGCGTCTTCGGGGCGCAGGTCCACAGCGTCGCGGGTGTAGCTCTGGAACGCGACAATCGCCTTGAGCGGCACCGACAGCGCTTTCGACGGGCCGGTGGTGCCCGAGGTGAACATCAACAGGAAGGGGTCGTCTGCGCCCAGCAACACCGGCTCGCAGGCATTTGAATAGTTGGGCAACTCGGCCCAGAAGCTGTAATCGCCGCGCACGATGCCTTCGCCCTTGGCGCCGGCGACCGTGACGATGGTCGGGCAGCCCTCGACTTCGGCCAGCTTGGGCCGGTTCACCGCATCGGTGACCACCAGCGCCGCGCCGGAACTGCTCAGCCGGTGCTCGATGGCTTTTGGGCCGAACGCAGTGAACAGCGGCTGGTAAACCGCACCAATGCGCCAGGTGGCGAACACCACCACCAGCAGTTCCGCCGTGCGTGGCAGCAGGCCCGCGACCTTGTCGCCGCGCTTGACGCCCCGGGCCAAGAGGAAATTAGCGAAGCGGGCCGCCTGGTCCTGCAATTGAGTAAAGGTCGACGTCGCGCTTTGCCCGTCCTTGCCCTCCCAAAACAACGCGATGCGCCCCGGCAACGCGTGCCGGTCGCAGCATTCCACGCAGGCGTTCAGCGCCTGCAGGTTACCGGCCAGTGCGGCATCGACGGTGTGCTGGTAATCAAACTCGGTGGTGGCAGCCAAATACTCACGCATCGCTTCAAATCCTTGTGGTTTTTATTTTCAGGACGTTTTTCAGCATGTAAATCGTGGAAATAGTCGCTCTAGAGCGCTGCAGCGGCAATGGTCAAAGCCTTCAACTTGGCTGACTGGTTTGGCCAATCATTGATCGCGCTGATCAGTTGGTCAGCTCAAGTGATTGGACGCCTTGGGCCGGGCCTTCTAACCTGATGGCCTGCGCCAGCGAAGAAGTTTCCCCGCGATGATCGTCCGTCCCAAACCCAACCTCCTGGGTATCCTGTTTTCCCTCAAGGGTTCGATTGCCAAGCGCATTGCCTTGCGCAGCCTGCTGGTGACCTTGCTGGCCTCGGTGATCGTGCTGGTCGAAACCCTGCACCCGGCCTATTTCTCCAAGGTCAACGCTACGCCCTTCACCTTGCTGGGGTTGTCGCTGTCGATCTTCATGAGCTTTCGCAACAACGCCTGCTACGACCGCTGGTGGGAAGGCCGCAAGCAACTGGGGCAAATGATCATTGAGGTGCGCTCGCTGATTCGCGAAACCCAGGTGCTGGGTGACCCGGTTGAGCGTGCGGGGTTGCTGCGTGGCCTTTGCGGCTTTGCCCACGGTTTGATTGCGCGACTGCGCCATGAGGATGAGGCGGGTGCGATAACACCCTGGATCGGAGTCGATCAAGCGCACCCCAACCTCCCCGACCAGGTATTGCAGCAGTTGGGCGCGCGCTTTTCCCAGTTGGCCGAACAGGGCGTGATCAGTGAATGGCGCTACACCCAGTTGGAAACCCGACTGGTCAGCCTGAGCCAGGTGCAGGCTTCGTGTGAGCGGATCAAGCACACGCCACTGCCCTTCCCTTACACGCTGCTGCTGCACCGCACCATCTACCTGTTCTGCATTCTATTGCCGTTCGCCATGGCCGAGCCCTTGGGCTGGCTGACGCCGGTGTTCACCGCCATTGTCAGCTACACCTTCTTTGGCCTGGATGAAATCGGCGACGACCTCGAAGACCCGTTTGGTTTCGATGAAAACGACCTGCCGTGCAATGCCCTCGTGCGCACCCTGGAGCGCGAGATTCTTGCGGCGCTCGGCGAAGTCGACTTGCCGCCTGCGTTGGAGCCGATTGAATTCGTGTTGACCTGATGCGGGTTTGACACTCGCCGTGGTCTGACCGAAGCTGATGGCTTTGCAATAGCTGCCCCAGCTTTTGGACGCCTGCATGTCAAAGTCACGCCGTTACTCCATCATCGGCCTGTGCGCCCTGTTGTTAATTGTGTTGCTCACCTGGTTTTTCTCACGCTCTACCCCGGTGAATGTGCCGCCGGCGATTGCCCATGGTTACGCCAAAGCCTTGAAGCAGGCGCATAACGGTGAACCGGGTGCGGCCCGTGTGCTGTATCAACAGCTCGGGCGCCCGGACCTCTCGCCTGAACGGCGCGCTGCTTTGCACGCCGAATTGCCCAATTACCCAAGCCCCCAGGCGCTGAAACTCGCCGATAAAGACTTGGCCAATGATTCGCCACTGGTGCGCGAGGCGGCGATTCACAGCATTGTCGGCCTGGTGCCCAACGGCCAACGCGTGCTGTTGCTGGGGCCGGTGCTGGATGATCCCGAACAAGAAGTGCGCTTTGCCGCCGCCAACGCCTTGCTCGGCCTGTCGCCGGACACCCTCGGCTTGTACTTCGGGCCGTTGCAGCAAGTACTCGATGAATTCGTGAAACAGCTCAAGGGGCAGCCCGAAACCGCTGAAAGCTGGATTCAACTGGCGCGCCTGTATATCCACAGCGCCCTGTTGCCGGACGCGCAAAATGCGTTGGAACAGGCCATGCGTTTGCAGCCGGACAACCTGCAAGCGGTCGTCGCGCAGATCGAGCTGCTGGATAAGCAGGGCAAGACCGATGAATCCCGCCAACTGCTGGCGCGGCAACTGGCGGCGCACCCGGAATCCGCCTACTTGCAGCACGCGCTGGGCATGTGGCTGCTGCACCATGGCGAACGCCCTTACGCCTTGCTCGGCCTGTCCAAGGCGGTGGAGCTGGAGCCGGACAATCAAGACTACCGTTACGACCTGGCCACTACCCTGCACGCCCAGGAAGAATTGGAAGCGGCCCAGCGCCAGTTGGAAGACATCATTCAGCGCCATCCCGCCAACCGCAAAGCCCGCGTGTTGCTCGTGAACTACTGGAAAGAAACCGGCCAATTGCAGAACGTGCAAGTCTTGCTGGCCCAGCTTGAGCAGCAGAACCCCGATGACCCGGCCCTGCAGCAAGGCCTGTAATCGCGCTAGAAAACCTGTAAAACCCATGCGGCCTTGTACATATGTCAGCAAATGTTGAACCGCCACGGGCCACTACGGTCAAGTAAATATGGCGCGCCCCGGGCGGCGCGCTCCTCTACTTGTACGTGACCCGAGGGCACTTCTTGTCTACATCCAAAGAGCTGTTCAGTGAAAAGGCAGCCACCGGCATCGAAGGTCTTGATGACATTCTTTCCGGCGGGCTATCACGCAGCCACCTGTTCTTGCTGGAAGGCGAACCTGGCACCGGTAAAACCACCGTAGCGCTGCACTTTTTGCAGGCTGGCGCGAAAAACGGTGAGCGATCCCTGTACATCACCCTGTCCGAGACCGAGCGCGAACTGCGCCAGGGTGCCAAATCCCACGGCTGGGACCTGGATGACAATATCCATATCTTTGAGCTCACCCCGCCAGAGAGCTTGCTCAACGCCGACCACCAGCAGAGCCTGCTCTACTCCTCCGACCTGGAACTGGGCGAAGCCACCCGCCAGATCTTTGAAGTGGTTGAACGGGTCAAGCCGACCCGCGTGGTCATCGACAGCCTTTCGGAAATCCGCCTGCTGGCGCAAAGCTCGCTGCGTTATCGCCGCCAGATCCTGGCGATCAAGCACTACTTCGTGCGCTACGACGCCACGGTGCTGCTGCTCGACGACCTGACCACCGAATCCCTGGATAAAACCGTGCACAGCGTGGCCCACGGCGTGATTCGCCTGGAAGAGCTGACCCCCAACTACGGCGCCGAACGCCGCCGCGTGCGGGTGGTGAAATACCGTGGGCAGAAATACCGCGGTGGTTTCCACGACTTCACCATCATGGGCGACGGTATCCATGTGTTCCCGCGCCTGGTCGCCGCCGAGCATCGCGGCGGTTACGTGCGCCAGACCCTGAGCAGCGGCATCGCCGAGCTGGACGCCCTGATGGGTGGCGGCGTTGAGACCGGTTCCAGCAGCTTGATCCTCGGCCCGGCCGGTACGGGCAAATCGCTGATCTCGATGATCTTTGCCGCCGCTGCGGTCGCCCGTGGCGAAAAAGCCGCGTTGTTTATCTTCGATGAAGAACTCGGTTTGCTGTTCGAGCGCATGGGCAACATGGGCATCGACCTCGCCGCGCTGCAAGCCACCGGCAACCTGCTGATCGAACAGGTCGACGCCGCCGAGCTGTCCCCCGGCGAGTTTTCGCACCGGGTACGCCGTTGCGTCGACGAGCGCGGGATCAAAACCGTGGTGATCGACAGCATCAACGGCTACCAGGCCGCGATGCCGGAAGAAAACGCGCTGATCCTGCACATGCATGAATTGCTGCTGTACCTGAACCGTCGCGGCGCCGCGACGTTCATGACCGTCGCCCAACACGGGCTGGTCGGTGACATGCAGGCGCCAGTCGACATCACTTACCTGGCTGACACCGTGATTCTGCTGCGTTATTTCGAAGCCTTGGGCAAGGTACGCCGGGCCATTTCGATCATCAAGAAACGCACCGGTGCTCACGAGTCGACGATTCGCGAATACCGCATCGGCAACCGTGGCATGACCGTCGGCGAACCCCTCGATAACTTCCAGGGTGTATTGCGCGGCATTCCGACCTACATGGGCGCCGGCTCGCCCCTGCTCAAGGATGAGGGCTAGTGGCGCGCATTTCTCCCGAATCCGAGCGTGCAATCATCCTGGCACCGATGGGCCGTGACGGCTCTTTGGCGCTGATGATGCTTAACGAAGCCGGTTACAGCGGTATTGTTGCCACCAGCCTGGCGAATTTATGCGAAGCCCTGGAGCAAGGGGCCGGCTTGCTGGTGATTGCCGCCGAAGCCCTGCGCGGCGTGGATATCGAGCCGCTGCTGGAGTACCAGCATCAACAGCCGGCCTGGTCGGATCTGCCGATCGTGCTGATGACCCACCATGGCGGCAGCGACCATAACGGTTCTTCGCATTTGAGCGGTCTGCTGGGCAACGTGACGTTCCTGGAGCGCCCTTTCCATCCGGTGACGCTGATCAGCCTGGTCAGCGCCGCCCTGCGCGGTCGACGCCGGCAATATGAAGCCCGCGACCGCTTGATCGACTTGAGCGAAAGCGAGCTGCGTCTGCAACGCACGCTGGAGACCCTGGAGCAGCAAGTCCAAGAGCGCACGGCGCAACTGCGCAACAACGAAGAGGCGCTGCGCCAGTCACAGAAAATGGAAGCCGTGGGCCAATTGACCGGCGGCATCGCCCATGACTTCAACAACATGCTCACCGGCATTATCGGCAGCCTTGAGCTATTGCGCAGACGCGTGTCGCGCGGAAAACTCGATGATCTCGACAGCCTGATCGACCTCGGCGTGACGTCGGCGAACCGCGCCGCAAGCCTGACCCACCGGTTGCTGGCGTTTTCGCGGCGCCAGTCGCTGGACTCTAAACCGGTGGAAATCAACCAGTTGGTGACGTCCATGGGCGAGTTGCTGCAACGCAGCATCAACGAAAGCATCGCCCTCGACATGCGCCTGACCGAGCAACTGTGGACCGCTGAAGCCGACCCCAACCAGCTGGAAAGCGCCCTGCTCAACCTGGTGATCAACGCGCGCGACGCCATGCCTGGCGGCGGCAAACTGGTGGTTGAGACCACCAATCGCCACCTGGACAGCGTGTTCACCGCTGCCTACGGCACGTTGAAGCCCGGCGATTACGTCGAGCTGAGCGTCAGTGACACCGGTTGCGGTATCCCGGAACACTTGATGGGCCGTGTGTTTGATCCGTTTTTCACCACCAAACCCATCGGCCAGGGCACCGGCCTTGGCTTGTCGATGATTTATGGTTTTGCCCGCCAGTCCCACGGCCATGTGACGATCCACAGCGAAGTCGGCACCGGCACCACCGTTAGCCTGTTCCTGCCGCGCTTCCTGGGCGAAATGCAGACGCAGGTGCCCATTAACCCGACCTTGCTGCCATTCGCCAATGCCGGTGAAACCGTGTTGATTGTCGAGGATGACCCAGCAGTGCGGGTGTTGGTGTGTGCAGTGCTCAAAGAGCTGGGATATGCCTCCGTCGAGGCGGGTGATGCCAATACGGCGCTGCCCATTATCGAGTCCGAACAGCGTATCGACCTGCTGATCAGCGACGTGGGCCTGCCCGGCATGAATGGCCGGCAAATGGCGGAAATCGGCCGGCAGCTGCGGCCGGACCTCAAGGTGTTGTTTATTACCGGTTACGCCGAACACGCGGCAGTGCGCGGTGGTTTTCTCGACCCGGGGATGCAACTGATCACCAAGCCGTTCACGTTTGATCTGTTGACGGCAAAAGTGCGTGAGATGATTAAAAAATAGGGCTGCAGGGACGCAGCCCCCTTGCGCTTCAGGCCAGCAAGCGCTGGATATGCTCTTGCAGCGTATCCAGGTCAAACGGCTTGGCCAGGATCGGCGCGTTGCGCGTGATCGGGCTGTTGCAGTCGAGAATTTCCTGCGGGTAACCGCTGATAAAGATTACTTTCAATTCCGGACGCAGCTTGATCGCCGGCTCAGCGATCTGCACCCCGGAAATTCCGCCCGGCAGGCGATAGTCGGTGACCATCAGGTCCAGGTGCGGCTTGGTCGCGAGGATCTCGAAAGCCTGCTCCCCATCGATAGCCTTCAAGACCCGGTAGCCCAAGCCTGCCAGGTATTCACCCAACACAAACATAATGGATTCGTCGTCCTCGACGATCAGAACGACATCTTGTGCATCTTCACTCATGGGAAGCCTTTGTCCGGTCAATAGCTGCAATTACGACCATGGGGTCACGCAGAGGTTGCGTCGAAGTGACGATTGATTTCATGTCGACGCCTCAAGCGGCAGGCACACCCGGAACAGCGCGCCCTCGCCTATCTGGCTTTGCACTTCGATTGAGCCGCCGTGGGCTGCCACGATCTGCTCGGAGATGAACAATCCCAGGCCCAGGCCCGCCGCCACATGGCTGGCGGACACGCGTTCGAACTGTTGGAAAATACGCTTCTGGTTGTCTTCGCTGATGCCGATGCCATGGTCACGTACTTCCACGCGCGCTTCGCCATGCTCGGTGTACACCCGCACTTCCACCGGGCTCTTGGCCCCGTAGCGCAAGGCGTTGGTCAGCAGGTTGGACACCACTTGTTCGATGCGAAACTCGTCCCAATTGCCCTCCACCGGGCCTTGGGTCTCCAAGTGCATCGATGACTCGGCAGCGGCCACTTGTGGCGCAAAGTTTTCCACCAGGTTGTGCACCAACTGGCTGAGGTCAAAACGCGCCGGGCGAATCGACAGTTTGCCGGTGCGGATGCGCGACACGTCGAGCATGTCTTCGATCAGGCGAATCAGGCTTTTGATCTGGCGCTCATCGCGGTCGACCATGGCGTGCATTTTGTCCAGGGTGAACGCCGCAGCGTTATCCCGTGCCAGGTGCATCTTGCGCAGCTGGGTTTCGAGGATCAGGCCGTTCAGCGGCGTACGCACTTCGTGGGCGACGATCGACATGAAGTCATCACGCATGCGCACCGCTTGCTCCAGCTCGGCCTGGGTGGCCTGCAAGCGCGTCAGCAGCAGCTCCTGCTCGCGACGGCTGCGCTCCAGGGCTTCCACTTGCAGCTTCATGGCCTTGCTCTGGCGGTACAGGTCGACGAACACATTGACCTTGCTCTTCACCGCGTGGATATCCAGCGGCTTGTGCAGGAAGTCAACGGCGCCGCTTTCATAGCCCTTGAAGGCGTAGTTGAGTTCGCGGCCGGCGGCGCTGACGAACACAATCGGGATGTTTTTGGTTTTTTCGGTGCCGCGCATCAGTTCGGCCAGCTCGAAGCCGTTCATGCCGGGCATCTGCACGTCGAGAATCGCCATGGCGAACTCGTGCTCCAGCAACAGCGACAAGGCCTCGTCGGCGCTCAAGGCCTTGAAGACCTGGCGATCCTCGCGCTTGATCAGCGCTTCGAGGGCCAACAGGTTTTCCGGCAGATCGTCGACGATCAGCAGTTTGGCCTGGACAGTACTTAACATGGGGAGGATTCCAGGGAAGCCAGCAATGAGGCAATGCGGCTCAAGGTCAGAATATGGTCGGGTGTATGCAGCGCCAGGGCCGCCAGCGGCATCACGGCAATTCGTGCTTCCGTGGGGTCTTGTACGACGGTGGTACCGCCCGATTGTTGGACGTGGACCAGGCCACGGGCGCCATCCTGGTTGGCGCCGGTCAGAAGAATGGCGAGCAGCCCTTTGCCGTAAGTATCGGCGGCGGACGCAAACAGGTAATCGATAGCGGGCCGGGAATGATGCACGCGGTCTTCCTGGCTCAGGGACAGGCTGCGGTCATGCTCGACCGACAGGTGATAACCGGGCCCGGCGAAGTACACCGTGCCCGCCTCGATCACTTGCTTGTCCTGCGCTTCCTTCACCGGAACCCGCAGACGCCGTGCAAACACTTCCGCCAACTGGCTGCGACGCTCATCCGGCAGGTGCAGCACGGCAATGATCGGCAAACCGTACCCTTCCGGCAACTCGCCAAAAATCTTCAGCAACGCCTCCACGCCGCCGGCGGACGCGCCGACGACGATGGCCTCAATTGCGCGGATAGGTTGCGCTTGCGCCTCGCTCATGATTTTCGGTAGATCCGTTCCTGCTTGACCAAGGGCTCGAATTGCTTGCTGTAGGCAGAGAAATCCAGGGTTTCCTTACTGCCCAGCACCAGGAAGCCGCGATGACACAGCGACTCATGAAACAATCCGAACGCTCGATCCTGCAATTTTTTATTGAAGTAAATCAATACATTACGACATGAAATTAATTGAGTTTCTGAGAATACGCTGTCGGTCGCCAGGCTGTGGTCGGCGAAGGTCACGTTTTCGCGCAGGCTCTTGTCGAAAATCGCGTAATCGTAGGCCGCCGTGTAGTAGTCGGCAAATGAACGCTGGCCGCCGGCCTGCTGATAGTTGGCCGTGTAGGCGCGCACATTCTCCAGGGAAAAAATCCCCTGCTTGGCTTTGTCCAGAGACGCGGGGTTGATGTCCGTCGCGTAGATGATCGTGCGCTCGAGCAAGCCCTCTTCACGCAGCAGGATGGCCATGGAGTACACCTCCTCGCCCGTGCTGCAGCCGGCGATCCAGATCTTGATCGACGGGTAGGTCTTGAGCAACGGCACCACTTCCTGGCGGATCGCCAGGAAGTGCGAGGGGTCGCGAAACATCTCGCTGACCGGGATCGTCAGAAACTGCAGTAACTGCATGAACGCAGCAGGGTCGTGCAACACCCGCTCCTGCAACGCGGAAATGGTCGCGCAGTCAAACTGGCGCAGCGCATGGGCCACGCGGCGTTTGACCGACGCACCGGAATAGTCGCGAAAGTCATAGCTGTACTTGAGGTAAATCGCCTCGATCAGCAGGCGCAGCTCAATGTCGCTGCTTTTATCCAAGAAACTTCGCTCCACTTAAATGCGTTCCATCTTCGGCAGCCATACGCGAATCAGCGAGAACAGGCGGTCCAGGTCAATCGGCTTGGCCAGGTAATCGTTGGAGCCCGCCGCAAGGCAGCGTTCCTGGTCGTCCTTCATGGCCTTGGCCGTCACCGCAATAATCGGCAGCTTCTTCCAGCGCGGGTCCTGGCGAATCAAGGCGGTGGCCTCGTAACCGTCCATCTCCGGCATCATCACGTCCATCAGCACCAGATCGATATCGTCGACTTCATTGAGTTTGTCGATGGCTTCACGGCCATTACGGCCGATCACCACCACCGCCCCTTTGTGCTCCAGGGCGCTGGTCAGGGCGAAGATGTTACGCACATCGTCGTCCACCAGCAGGATTTTGCGCCCCTCGAAGACCTTGTCGCGGCTGCGCGCAGTCTTGAGCATCTTCTGGCGGTCATGGGACAGCTGGGATTCGACTTTGTGCAGAAAGAGTGTCACTTCGTCCAGCAAGCGTTCAGGTGAGCGCGCGCCCTTGATGATGATCGAACGCGAATACTTGCGCAGTTCGGCCTCTTCATCACGGGTCAGGTTGCGCCCGGTGTAGACGATGACCGGCGGGAACGAGCAGATGTCCTCGGTGGCCATGCGCTTGAGCAGCTCATTGCCGAGCATGTCCGGCAGCTTGAGGTCGATGATCATGCAGTCGTAGATATTGGTGCGCAGCAGGTCCAGGGCAGCCTGGGCGTAGCCGACATCGGTGATTTCAATGTCATCGTCGCCGATCAGGCGGGCAATGCTGTCGCGCTGCAAGTCATCGTCTTCCACCAGCAGTACGCGCTTGACCTTCTGGGTCAGCTTGGCTTCCAGGCGTGCAAACACGTCCTTGAGCTCTTCGCGGGTGGTCGGCTTCACGGCATACCCGATGGCGCCCATGTGCATGGCGGCTTCGACGCGGTCTTCCACGGAAATCACGTGCACGGGAATGTGGCGGGTGCTGGCGTGTTCTTTCAGGCGTTGCAGTACGGTCAGCCCGGAATGGTCCGGCAGGCGCATGTCCAGCAGGATCGCGTCCGGGACGAATTCCTCCGCCAGGCTGTAACCTTCGTCCGCGCCATGGGCGACCAGGCAGTTGTAGCCCAGTTCATGGGCCAGATCGAAGAGGATACGCGCAAAGTTCGGCTCGTCTTCCACTACCAGGATGCAACGGGTGGTGAACGGCGCCTTGTCGCGGTCATCGGCGAAGCGCGGGATCTGCAGCACATCCACCACCGGCAGCGGCGAGATCGCAACGGGTTTGGGTGCTGGCGCGGCCACTACTTGGCGCGGCGGCTCAACCGGAGCGGCGCCCTCCTCGCGTTCTACGTACTGCTCGGGCAGGACCAAGGTAAACACACTGCCTTTACCCGGTTCGCTGGTCACGCTGATAGAGCCGCCGAGCAACGTCGCCAGGTCGCGCGAAATCGACAGGCCAAGGCCCGTGCCGCCGTAACGGCGGTTGGTGGTGCCGTCGGCCTGGCGGAAGGCCTCAAAGATACTTTCCTGCTGGTCCGGGGCGATACCGATGCCGGAGTCACGCACGGTGAAAGCGATGCCCTCGCCCGGCGCGCGGGACACCGACAGGCTGACCTCACCCTGCTCAGTGAACTTGATGGCGTTGGACAGCAGGTTCTTGAGGATCTGCTCCAGGCGCTGGCGGTCGGTAAACAGCAAGGTCGGTGCACCTTCCTGCACCTCGACCTGGAAGCCCAGCTTGCGGTCGGCGGCCAGCGGTTCGAACATGCCGCGCAGGCCGTCCACCAGGCGCACGACACTGGAGTTCTCCGGCCGCACTTCGAGCTTGCCGGCTTCCACCTTGGAAATATCCAGGATGTCGTTGATCAAATTGAGCAAGTCATTGCCGGCCGAGTAAATCGACTCGGCAAACTTGACTTGCTCGGCGCTGAGGTTTTCCTGGGGGTTTTCCGCCAGCAACTTGGCCAGGATCAACGAGCTGTTCAGCGGCGTGCGCAGTTCGTGGGACATGTTGGCGAGGAATTCGGACTTGTATTTGCTGGAACGCTGCAATTCGTCGGCGCGGTCTTCCAGCGCGAGTTGGGCCTGGTTGAGTTCGACGTTTTTGCGGTCCATGGCGTCGCGCTGCTCGGCCAGGGTTTGCGTCTGCTCGGCCAACTGCTCGTTGGTCTGCTCAAGTTCGGCCTGCTGGGTTTCCAGATGGGCCTGGGATTCCTTGAGGATGCGCGACTGCTCTTCGAGTTCTTCGTTGGCGGTCTTGAGCTCTTCCTGCTGCACTTGCAGTTCTTCGTTGAGCTGCTGGGTCTCGGCCAGCACTTCCTGCAGGCGCTGGCGGTAACGCGCGGCCTCGATGGAGGTGCCGATATTACCGGCAATCAGCTCCAGCAGTTCGACGTCACGCTCTTCCAGCGGGCGCAGGAAACCCAGCTCGATCACCCCGTTGACGCGGTCGTCGTCGCTGGTGGGCATTACCAGCACACTGCGGGGCGAACCCTCGCCCAGGCCCGAACTGACCTTGAAGTAATCTACTGGCACATCGTCCAGGCGAATCAGGCGATCAAGCTGGGCGGCCTGCCCGACGATGCCTTCGTCACTGTAGATCGACTGTTCCTGCTGCTCCTGTTCGCGGGAGAAACCATAAGTGGCGACGCGCTTCAGGCCGCCATGTTCTTCTCGCACATACAGCGCCGCAACCACGGAGCCCATGTACTGGGCAAAGAACTGCAGGATGTTGCGACCCAGCATGTTCAAGGTGAGTTGCCCCAGCACTTGTTCGGCCAGTTCGGTCTGGCCATTACGCAGCCAGGCTTGCTGCTCAAGACGCCGCGCAATCTTCTGTTGTGACGCGAGGGTTGCGCTGTAACTATCTGATAAGGAAACGAGATTCCTTCTTCCGCTGTACGCCAGGAAGCCGCTCAACCCGAGCACAAAGACCAGATACAGGGTGACGCTGACCACGGTGGTGCGAGTGACCTCCGCGTTACGGGCTACCCGGAACTGCTGCTCCATATCGACCGCGTTCACATATTCCTGGCGAATCGCGTCGGTCAGGCTCTTGCCCCGGCCCGCCTTCACCGCTGCACGGTAGTCACCGCTGCTGCGCTGCAGGTCGATCATCGATTGCGCGTACTTGTTCCACTCGGCCTGCATCGCTTCCAGGCGTTTAAGACGGTCCACCTGTTGCGGGTTATCCGCCACCAGCTCCTGCAAATTATGCAAATCGCCAATGATCCGGGGCTTTGCGACTTCATACGGGTCGAGGAAATGCTCGTCGCCGGTGATCAGGAAGCCACGCAGCCCGGTTTCCAGGTCCACCGTCAGCTTGGACGACTCGTTGAGGTTATTGATGACCCGGTCGGTGTGCTCCACCCACTGGATCACCGACAACAGGTACGTGATCAGCACGACGAAAAATGCTGCACTGAGCACACCCACGCCTAACGGCAGGGCCACGTTACGGCTCAGGAGTTTACGAAAGCTCTGTTCATCGACAGTCGACGCGGGAGTCATGGGCATGCCTTGGCCAGGTACGGAAAAACAGGGAGTTTGCCCGAAGAACACGGCCCAAGGCTATGTTTGTGCGTCAATTCAGGGCGTATGCCTACGCGCTGCGCAGGTATCTCGCGCCGATTCAGGCCGACTTCCTCACGTGTTAACACACCTGAATACAGATGCCTGGGCGTAGGCCGGAACGCGCCCGCAGAATTGTGGCACTCAGAATTGCGCCTCGGGAACACGGAAGATCTTTTGGGAAGGCGTCTTTTTTGACCCATCAAAAGGTACATTAGATGAGCATTGCCACCGCAGTACAGCCCACCGTCAGCGTCCGCCCCCTGCATACCCTCCAAGCCCATGAACCCGCTGTGCCAAGTGCCCAAGGCAGCCCAGGCACAGTAACAACTCCACTCGCGCCAAACAGTGTCGGTACGCCTCAGACCACGCCGACCCTGCCCCTGCGGCAACTGTTGGCAGACCAGAACAATCTGCGCGATCTGGCCGCAACGCTTAGAAACATCGCCACCGAAGTGGATGGCAAACCCGTCACCCCGGACCAGATGTCTGCCCAACTGAGCACCGCCACCCTGGCGCCTCGTCCGAATTCATCCTACGCCGCAACGCGATCCACACCGCAGGCCCTGGCCACCGTCATCACTGACCTGGGCTTTGAACTGCCGCGTACGGCCGCTGAAGTCACGGCCCTGGCACACAAGTTGGAGCATAAAGCCGCAGTGTCTCCCCTGGGGAATATGGGCGGCGGGCTTTCCTGGCCGATTCCGATGTCACTGGCCGACCAGCAGGGCATTCTCGAATTTCTGTTCAAAACTCCCAACGCTCTGCCTGGCTTACCGTTGCCGAAATATGAAAATGGCGTACTCAATTACTTGTTGAGTGGCAGTTCGGTAACGCCTGCCGACCTGCAAGACCCAGCCCTGGCACTGCAAAAACTGCTCGACTCACCCAAGGCTCAGGCGTTGGGGCAAGCCCTGCAAGCGCACCTCAATGGCGTGTCTTCAAGTACCAGCGTTTACGATTATGTATTGAGCGCCCTTCAGCTAGGGCTGGATCGGGAGTCGGCCTGGTTTCCTCAACGCGACCACATTGCAGGCTGGCCGCTGAACGATCCTACGCATGCAAAGCAATCCCCCTCGACAGTTGCCAAGTGCCTCAGCGTTTACCTTGTCGAAACCGGCCGAGCCACAGCAGGCACCGCTAAACTGGCCACTCACCTCCTCCTGAGCAGGTTAGCCCCGCAGTACCTGATCAAAGACATTCCCAAGAGTGTGACGATTGGCAGCGTGGCATGGGTGAATCTGTCGATTGCAGCAGCGGCTGTAGAGGCTGAGCGGCCAGGGGCAGTCGCCACCATGACGTTCGCCGAAGTCATGGCCCATGCAAGCACCCTTGAGGGCCGGTCACAGGCCACCGAATACGCACAAATCACCGCACTGGTGGACTGGGGCGTGATCAACGGTGAAATCGTAAAAAGTCCCAGTGACACCTACACCCCCGAGCAGCTCGATAAAGTCAGAACCGCCTTCAACGAACAACTTAGCGAGCGGCTCACTGCCTCCAAAGCCCTGGACAAGGAGATACCGACGCGAGAAGGCGTCGCACGGGGCAAAATCGCCGAAAAGGGGGCAATCTTCGGCAACTTTCTAGAAGAAAAAGTGCTGGGGACTGATCAATACCGGGGGACGGCGGAACAACTAGGGCTGGGTGGCCTGCATTCGCTGCTGGATGTGGCCATGATGGATTTGCCGAACCCCAGACCCTTTAAGTCGACTGACCCGAGCTTCCCGATCGAGGCATTGAACGCCAACCCCAGGTTTGGCGTAACGGAGGCGTTCGACCAGCAGTTTAAAAGCGTCATGGACGAGAAAAAGGCCGCAGTGAACACAACGGTCCGGCACATGCTTTCGCAGCTTTCACCCGAGGACCAACAAATATTCGAGTACGGCAAAATCAGCCTATTGCAAGAAGGCTCATACGAACTGACAGGGTTTTTTCACAATACCTATGACGCGAACAAGCCGTGGCTGTTGTTCAGCATTGAACTGAATGGCGAGTCCCATGCTTACAAAATGGACATGAACAAAGAAACAATTGAACCGATGTCTCCCTACAGCGTGGAAGCCAAGAAGACCCGGGCCGGCAAATATGTTTCAACGATCACCCCGTTCAAGCCCAGTAACGCGGCCGAACTGGCACGTGAACGGCCGGTGAATGACGCCCCCTTCAATAGTTTCACCAGCGACCGCTCCCGGGCGATTGCCGATGCATTTGTTCAGCACCTTGACCTTGATGACCCGAGTATCAAGGAACAAGCACGCGGGCAGACCACCCTGGACAAATTACAAGGCGGGCCTAAACCACTGAGCGACTTCCTGCTCAATCTGGTTCCGTTCAGATCGGCCATTGTCAATTTTCAGAAGGGCAACTACGGCGAGGCCGCATTTGATCTCACCCTGGATATATTCGGTTTTCTCACCGCTGGCGCCGCCACCGCAGGAAAGCTGATCAAGATCGGCAGTTCTGCGCTTTCGAGCAGTGCCAAAGCACTCAAGGCGGCAAAAGTTATCGGTGCCGCCACGATCGGCGCACTCAACCCTGTGAGCGGTTTGGGCGACTTGGCCACAGGCGGCATCAGGCTTTTAGGCAGCGGCGGCCGGTTTCTATTGTCCAAAGGTACCGACGCCGTCAATGCGCTCAAGGGTCTCAACGCTAGCTACGACGGCTTGAAGGCAGCCAGTAAAACCCATGAGGTTGTAGCCGTAGGTACCTTCAAAGTCGGCGAGCAGACCGTTCAAGGCAGTGCCGTGTTCCACGAAGGCAAATGGTGTGGCTATGACCCGATCAGGCAAGAGCGCTTTGGCGCCGTGGGGGCAGATTTCAAGCCGGACGTTGTGGCCGCCAACGGGCAAATAAACAGTAATCTTCTTGACTGGTTGGGCAAGTATGTCGCGCCAAGCCCCAAGGCCTCCGCCGATGCGTTTAGAGACGCCTTGGACACTGCAAAGAAAAGCAATATTGTTGCTTACGACCGCGGGGTTAAATTTGGAAATGTCGAGGATATCCCTGGCTACCACCCGACGATGAAGGTGTCGGAAATAAAAAACCTGGCCGTCACCAAGGTTGGCAATCCCGAAGCGGTGGGCACCTTGGCCAGGGAAATTGAAAAACGCATGGTGAGGAACAGTCTTGAGAGCTTCAAGGTTTTCCAGGCAGAAGTCGTTGCCGCGGGGGGTAAAGCCACGCCCGTGCCGCAAAATTTCTACCTTAGCCAGGCCGACCTTGCTTCAAATGGCGAATGCGCCGCGATGGTGAACACGATGGCGCTGGCGATTCAACATAGCCGAAGGGATGAGTTCATCAGTAACTTTATCAAGGCTACCTCGGATGCTGACACCCCTGCCATCAAGGCATTTCGCAAAGAACTGAATAGCATGCATCAGGTTCTACGCGCTCAGTTTCACGGCATACAACAGGTTTCCCAAGTCCCCTACACCAGCATTATCAACCGCCTGGAGACTGCAACGAATACCACAATGATAAAGATCAGTACCCAAAATCATGGGCTGCTCGCGGGTGTCGACTTGCGCAAAAGTCCCAGGGAGTTTTTTTTCTTTGATCCGAACTTTGGGTTCGCGACCTTTCCGGACGCCGCTTCAATGCGCCGAGGCCTGGAGGCCACTCTGAACAGTGGAAGGTCCGCCGGTACGCTTGACCCGATGGCCTTGACCGGCGGTGTCCCCCATTACGATATAAGCACCTTCAGCGACGGCGATTTTATAATGACGGTGCCTTATAACAATCCATACGCCCTCTTCAACACCACGCTCTAGCCCTCGTTCGAGTCGCGTGCGTCAATGGCTGTCAGAGATCGTCAGCCATTGACGCGCCGGCGCGCCGACGCTACGCATGTTCTTGCACGCGACTTTTGCGGCCAATCGCTTCACAATGCCGCATCCAACGGAACTTGCCGAGATTGACACGACTCATTAGAGAACAGTCTTTCAACCGCTAAAGACCTGCCCCTCCATTTCTCGGGAATTTTCATTATGCCTGCCACTCCCTCCACCATCCTTGTAGTCGAAGACGACGCCATCGTGCGCATGCTGATCGTCGATGTACTCGAAGAACTGGAGTTCACGGTGGTTGAAGCTGCAGATGCTGAAGAGGCGCTGAAGATCGTCGAAAATACCGGCCTGATCATCGACCTGATGATGACCGACGTGGGCCTGCCCGATATGGACGGTAAACAGCTGGCAACCAAGGTGCGTGAGTTGCGCCCTTCCCTGCCGATCCTGTTTGCCAGCGGCTATGCTGAAAACATCGATGTGCCAGCTGGCATGCAGGTGATCGGCAAGCCGTTCTCCATCGATCAATTGCGCGACAAAGTCAAAGCCATGCTTGCAGCCTGATCGTTTCCCCGCCTTTGCTGCCGCTCCGTTGGGTGCAACATGGAGTCGTTACTCCCGCGGCTGAACGCTCTTGAGTCGAATGGCTGGCGCGGATGAATATAGCTGCTAGTTTCAAACGGCATACCCCATAACCTTTGTGCAACCGCCCCGCCCCCATTACATCCCCATCCGCTTGCCTCGAACCGCAGTGGACGGTGGCGGTCTGCCGCAGTTCAGGTTGTTTGCAGGGATTAACGTGACGTTCGGCAAATAAAACTGGAAACTCGGCGCTTTGATCTCCCCGCCCTCTAAAAGAACTCTGGAAGGACGCAACAACATGATTGGAAAACCGACGCGCCTGCTGTTGGCGAGCCTCTCGATATTCATGAGTACCGGCGCCTTGGCCGACTTCACGGCAACCCCTGCCGAAGCCCGGGCCATTGCCAAGGAGGCCTACCTGTACGGCTACCCGGTTGTGGCGATGTACAAGACGCTCTACACCCAGGCCGTCGACAAGGGCGGTGCCAACTTCAAGGCTCCGTTCAACCATATCGGCAATACCGCCCAGGTGTTCACCCCCAAGGACACAGCGTTCGTCACCCCGAACTCGGACACGCCCTACTCCTTCGTGTGGATGGACCTGCGCAAAGAGCCGCTGGTGCTGACCCTGCCCAAAATCGAAGACAACCGTTACTACTCGGTGCAGTTGATCGACCTCTACACGCAGAACATGGCGTATTTGGGCACGCGCAGCACCGGCAACAACGGCGGCCATTACATGATCGCCGGCCCCGACTGGAAAGGTCAGCAGCCGGTCGACATCGACCGCGTGGTCTACAGCGAAAGCAATATCGCCTACGCCCTGTACCGCACGCAGCTGTTTGATGAAAAGGACCTGAACAAGGTCAAGCAGATCCAGGCCGGTTACAAAGTCCAGCCGCTGAGCAGCTATGTAAAACAGCCCGCTCCGCCCCCGGTGCCGAAAATCGTCTGGCCCAAGCCGATGGCCACCATGACTGAAGGCCCGCAGCTGTTTCGTTACTTGAACTTCATGCTGTCCTTCGCCGCGCCGCAAGACAGCGAAAAAGACCTGCTCTCGCGCTTTGCCAAGATCGGCATCGCCCCGGGAGCGCCGTTCAAGCTCAAAGCGTTGACCGCCGAACAACGCAAAGCCCTGGAAGACGGGATTGCCGACGCCAGGGCTGAGTTTGCCGCCTTCAAGAAAGACAAGATCGACACTCACCAAGTGTCCAGCGGCGATCTGTTTGGCAGCCGTGACCGCCTCAAAAACAACTACCTTTACCGTTACGCGGGTGCTGACCTGGGCATTTTCGGCAACTCCCCCGATGAAGCCGTCTACCTGAGCTACCGCGTCGACAGTGAAGGCAAACCCGCCAATGGTGCGCGCCACAGCTATACCGTGCACTTTGCCAAGGACCAGTTGCCGCCTGCCGAGGCGTTCTGGTCGCTGACCATGTACGACGCCAAGACCAAACTTCTGGCACCCAACCTGAAAAAACGCTACCAGATCAATTCGCAGATGCTGCCCAATCTCAAGCTGGACGCCGACGGCGGCCTGACGCTGGCATTGCAGCACCATGAGCCGCCGAAAGCCGAACAGAGCAACTGGCTGCCAGCCCCGCCCGGTCCGTTTTACGCCGTATTGCGGATCTACCTGCCCAAACCTGAAGTGGGCCAATGGAAACTGCCGCCGTTGACGCCTCTCAAGTAATACAGGCGCCCGGCCGCAACAGGATTCGGTCGGGCACTGCCTTCGCTGACTTATGCTGGTTTATCGGCCAATAAAACGAGTAAGGTGCGCGCGGTGATTTAATGGAGTTGTACCGCACATGACTTGCTGGGATGTCCTCGGCCTGCCCTCGGATGCCGATGGCCGTACGATCAAGCGCCAATACGCGACGTTGTTGAAGAAAACCCGGCCGGATGATGACCCCGAGGGGTTTCAGCGGCTGCGTGAAGCCTACGAAGAAGCGTTGAATTGGCAGCAATGGGCGCAAGAGCAGGACACCGCCACCGTGGCCGAGGTTATGGCGCCAGTCGCCGATACCTTGCAGGCGCACTACCAGCAGGCGATGGCCGCAGGGCTTGGTCTGGAATTCGAAGTGGCGCTGCTCAAGCGCTGTATCGCTGACGACGAGGTCAGCGAACAAGATCGCCGCTGGGCGTTCGAGACGTTCCAGTGGCTCAGCGCTTGGCAACGCCTGGAATTGCCGCAAGACTTGATCGACGCCCTGGCCAACCGCTGCAAGAAAGCACTCCAATATTCATTGGCGCTGGCCATGGCCCAGCGTGACGAAGCGGGGTTTCTCGCGGCCTATGCGGCGCGCTTTGATCAACCGTGGCTCAAGCAGCCGGCACATACCCAGTGGTTTAGCCAGATGTTGGCGACGATGCTGACCGAAAGCCATTTCTGGTCGCCTGCGGTGTTTGAAGCGGTGCGCGCCGGCCAGGGCTGGCATGGCAGCGAGCACGGGTGCCCTGAAGACGAATGGCAGCATTTGTTACGGCGCCAGCAAGGCCCGGTGTTCATGGCCCATCAGCGTGCGTTGGCGGCCACGGCGCCGGACACCCCACAACAGCGCGCCGCGCGGTTATTACTGGCGCCGATGTCCCTGGGCCAACGCCGCGCCTTTGCCCAGCGCTTGAGTGAGCAAGACTGGGACGCGTGCCGAACCTTGGCCGCAACCCTGAAAGCTGACCATCCCGAGGTGGCATTCGCCATGCCGGGTGGCACGCCGTATTTTTGGCAAGACTGGGAAACCGCCTTCGACACCCTGCCGCTGCTGTTGGCGATTGTAGTGGGCTGCCTGGCCGGTGCCTTGTTCCAGGCGCCCTGGCAGGCGGGCGTATTGGTGAGTACCGCCGCTGACGCGTTCGCGTGGTCAATTGCCTATATGGCCGGTGGCGCGCTGGCCTGGCAGGTGTGGCGCCCGCTGGCACATCGGCTGCGCGTGCTGGATGAACGCCTGGCGGCAAAACTGCCGCGTTGGTTGAGCCCAACCCGTCTGCCGCTGCTGCCAGTGCGCGACCTGATCCCGGGTGCCGCCATGGGCATCGCCATCAGCCTGCAGTTCGGCCCCGTCGCTGGCCTGACGCTGGTGGCGGTATTGGCGGCCGTCGGCGCGGGCAAACGCCGTGCACGCCTGAGCGTGAAGGAATGGGCGGCGATATTCCCACGCAAGGCCATGGGTGCCATCGGCCTGGGCGCGATTGCCTTTGCGCTGGTGTTCGGCGCGTTCAAATACCTCGACAGCCGTCATCAGGTCAGTCGCAACCAGGGCTTGCAGCAATGGACCGAGCGCGTGTGCAGCCGCATGCCGCGAAACGCCGAGGCCTGCCAGGCCCCGGCCACACACTCGCAATGGTACGGCCAGGAGGCCACACAATGAATCCCGGACTGTTATTGCCGATTGGCGTGGTTTTTATGTTGATGGTGTTCGGCCTGGCCGGCGCCGGCAAACACATCCAGCTGATCGAGTTATGGGTGGATCAGCTCGACAGCCCGCAAACGGCTACCGCCAGTGCGTTGGCGCCGATCATCGATTGCATGAACCGCGTCGACCGTGACACACGGCTGACTTACCAGCGCGCCGCTCACCCGCCACAGGCCGATGCCGAACCTGAAGTGCAAATGTCGTTGCCGGTGGGCAGCTACGCGCGCTCACGCGAAGAGTTTGGCGACAATAACGAGCCGCAGGCACGGCAGATCCAGAAAGACGTATGTGCGCCAACCATCACCGCCAAACTTGAGCATCAACAACCTGACAGCCCCTTGATCGGCATGACCGCCGAGTACCTGTCGAGCCTGAAAAAAATCACCTCGACGTTGGGCGCTTCGTCTCGACTGCAGCTGTTCGGCGAGGTAATGCGGCAACGCTACGAGGAAGACCTGAGCAGAAATGGCGCAGCCTACATCGCCCTCTCCACCCAGTTGCGTAACGCGCTGGCACTGGAAGAGCAACGCCTGCGCCCTGCACAGCGGGACTTGCTGGAGGCGCGCCTGGGGCAGGACCTGCCCTGGCAGTTGCTCGATTACATGATTACCGCGCGCCGGGCAGTCGAGCAAATTGACAGCGGCGTACGCGACGCCAGCCTCACCCCCAAGGCCCTGGCGGCATTGACCGCTGCGGTACAGCGCGCCAATGAGCGCAGTGCCGCGTTCGTGCAACGCATCCCGGATAAAGATCTCACCGACGAAACCCTGCACCTCTGGTACACCCTCAGAGCTCCCGCCGATGATTACCTCAAGGCCTTGCAAAACATGCTTCAAGACTGGCTCGAGCACGCGCCGCCGCAACAGCTGAGTGACGACTACTACCTCGTCACCCGCCGCTACGACGCCCTGCTCAGCTACTACAACCGGCCGGCAAGGAATGCGTTTTAGCCGTTAGTGTTTTTTCAGCTTCACGTAGGACTGATGCAGGTCCGAGGCCCAGCCATCGATGACGCCTTTGACGTCATCGGCCTTCATCACCTGCGAGTCGTTGGACAGCCCCGGCGACCCGGCGCTGAAGTAGCGCTTCAACCGCGTTCGCGCGGAATCAGGCTCTGTAACTGCATGGCCAGGAAGTTGGCGTCGAAGGCGAAGGTGTCCGGGTCTTTCAGGCCGTTGGTTTTCTTCCACAGCCAGTCGTTTTTATCCGCCGGCAGCACCAGCGACACACTGCCGTGCCGCGCGGCGGTCAGGCCCATCACCGACACCGCAATCGCGCCGCCGACGCCCATGACTTCAGGTACGAATTCCACGGTCTTGCCGGTGATCTGCACCGTCAATTTCTCGGTCTTGAAGCTCGACGCCTCAACCGGCAGGCTCGGGCCGCTGGCCACATAGGCTTCACGCTGGACTTCCAGCAAACCAACGGTCTTCACCGGTTCCAGCCATTGCTCGATCTGCCCGAACAGCTCACCAAGCTTTTGCGCCCAGCGCGCCGATTGCAGGTCGAATTGCTGTTTTTTGTGCGCTTCGCTGTCGGCGTAATGACGAAGCATCTCGCCCAGTTGCTGTACATCGTCCATTGCAAAATTCCTTGGGTGAGCCAGGTTGCGAACAGTGATCATGGCAGATGCGGCGGTTGGCCGTATGATTAACGCCTGCGCAACAGCGCGCGCTCAGAGATGAAACTGCACCGGTGATTCTGCAGGCAACTGCGTATGACTAAACGGCGGCCGATGGGTAAGGTGAGGCGACATTCCTTGTCAGGAGCATCGCATGCGCACCATCGGCCTTATCGGCGGTATGAGCTGGGAGTCCAGCGCCGAGTATTACCGCATCATCAACCAGCGCGTGCGCGACCAGTTGGGCCCACTGCGCTCGGCGCAGCTGTTGATGTACAGCGTGGACTTCGGCCCGGTGGAACAGGCCCAACATGCCGGGCGCTGGGATGACGCCGCGCTGATTCTCGAGGATGCCGCACGCCGCTTGCAGGCTGGCGGGGCCGAGTGTGTAGTGCTGTGTACCAACACCATGCATTTGGTGGCACCGCGTATCGAGGCGGCGGTGTCGATACCCTTTCTGCATATCGCCGATGCGGCGGGTGCTGCTGCCGTAAAAGCCGGCACGCTGACGGTTGGTTTGCTGGGCACGGCATTTACCATGGAACAGGACTTTCTCAAGTCGCGCCTGGCCGCGCAGGGCTTGAACGTGCTGGTACCCGACGCAGACGAGCGCCAGGCCGTGCACCGGATTATCTATGAGGAGTTGTGTGTCGGTGTGATCAGCGATGCATCACGCGAGGTTTATCAGCGGGTGATCGCGTCGCTGGCCGCGCGTGGCGCCCAGGCCATCATCTTGGGCTGCACGGAAATTGGCCTGCTGATCAAGCCGGAGCACAGCGACTTGCCGTTGCTGGACACCACCGAGCTGCATGCGCAGGCTGCGGTGGCGTTTGCGCTGGGGGCTTAAGCCGACTGGCGCAGGCGGGCCATGCTCAGGGTGTCGACGAATACGCCGTCACGCAGGGCGTAATCGCGCATCCGGCCTTCGACTTCGAAGCCGAACTTGCGGTAGAGGTTGTGCGCGGCTTCATTGTCGGCGTACACCGTGAGTTCGACGCGGCGCAGGTTCATCCAGTTGTCGGCCACGTCCAGCGCGGCGGTCAACAGTTTGGAACCCACGCCTTTGCCTTGCCAGGCGGTGGCCACGCCCATGCCGAACGAGCCGACATGGCTGCGGCGTACACGCAGGGTTTGCTCAAGGCCAAGCTGGCCGATCACCTCACCGGCGTGCACGGCCACCAGCTGTAGGCGCCGCTCGTTATCCAGCTCCAGCTTGTTGCGCCAGGCCTGCACGGACTGGAAAGGCATTTGCAGCACCTGACGGCATACGGCCGGTTCGTTATAGAGCGCAGCGACGCCTTCAACGTGGGCCTCGGTGAAGCGCTGGATGACGATATGGGGTTCAGGTGTGTGCATTGTGTTTCATCCTTTGAAAAACACGTGGCGGGTCAGTTTAGAGGGGGTGTTGGCGTGGTGGCTAGGGCTAACGGTGTGTATATCCGTTATTTGGGGGGTGGCGGATATGGGTTCCGCCCTTACGGCGGGTCACTTTTGGAAAAGAGCCCCAAAAGTAACCAAAAGGGCTCTTGCCCCACCACTCGGCACCTCGCCTAGGCTCGGTGTGCCCTCACTCCGGCTTTGGAGCGGGGGCCGCCGCGATGGGCCATCCTTGGCCCAGCGCGGCTAAACCGGCGTCCTGCCGGTTTACCCCCGCTCCAAAGCCTGCGTTCGGCCAGCGTGGTTTAACGGGGCGCCTAAGATCAAGATCAAAAGCAGATCAAGATCAAAAGCAGAGCACGGCGGCCTGGTAGCCGACCTGAGTGGTTAGATCAAAAGCAAGGCCTAGGCGGCCTGACAGCCGGCCTGTTCATTGAAGCTGAACTCAATCAAATGTGGGAGCTGGCTTGCCTGCGATTGCATCAACTAGTTCTGCCTGATACACCGAGTTGCCTGCATCGCAGGCAAGCCAGCTCCCACAGAAAAGCAGAGCACAAAAGACTGGCGGCCGAACTCGGTCTAATTGTGGGAGCGGGCTTGCTCGCGAAGGCGGTGTATCAGCCACCTCATGTGTCACTGACCCACCGCCTTCGCGAGCAAGCCCGCTCCCACATTTTGGATCTCAGTACATCAGGTAGATGTGCTTTTGCCCTGCTTTTGCCCTGCTTCTGCTTCAACCACTCAGGTCGGCTACTAGGCCGCCGTGCTTTTGATCTTGATCTTGATCTTGATCTTGATTTGGGATCGCCCCATCAACCACGCTGGCCGAACGAAGGCTTGAATCCGTGGGTAACCCGGCAGGACGCCGGGTTAGCCGCACTGGGCCAGGGATGGCCCATTGCGGCGGCCCACGGATTCAAGCCGGAGTGAGGGCACACCGAGCCTAGGCGAGGTGCCGAGTGGTGGGGCGAGGACTTTTTGGTTACCTTTTTGGTCCCTCAAAAAGTGACCCGCCGTAAGGGCGGAACCCTAAGTAGCCGTTACCGCAGAAATGGATATGTACTCGGTCTGATCCAGCACCCTGGTCGGCTATCAGGCCGCCACCGTAGGCAGCCAGCTCCCACAGAAAAGCAGATCAGCACCCAACAGCAGTGCGCCACACCCGCGCAATATCAGCCGCGCGTTCGCGCAATAGGCGTGGCGCTTCGTTGCAGGCCTGTTCCAGGCTCATCGGCCCCGAGGGCAAGGCAAACGCCGCGTTCACGCCGTGGGCGTACATGTGCTCGTAGCCGTCGCCCAAAGTGCCGGCGATCACGATGACGGGAACACCGTGCTGCCGGGCAATGCGCGCCACGCCAAATGGGGTTTTGCCGCGCAACGTCTGGGCGTCGAAACGCCCTTCGCCAGTGATCACCAAGTCAGCGCCCTGCACCGCTTCGTCAAGCCCGACCAGTTCCGCGACCACCTCTACACCCGCGCGAAACTGCGCGCCGAGGAAGGCCTTCGCGGCAAAGCCCAAGCCGCCGGCTGCACCGCTTCCGGGTTCGTCGCGTACGTCTTTGGGCAACACCTTGGCGCAGTGATCGGCAAAGTGCCCGAGCGCCGCGTCCAGCTGTTCGACCTGCTGCGGGTTGGCGCCTTTTTGCGGGCCGAAGATCGCCGAGGCGCCGTGCGGGCCGCACAACGGGTTGTTCACGTCGGCGGCGATTTCAAAACGTACCCGGGCCAGGCGCGGGTCCAGGTGCTCCAGGCTGATGCGCGCCAGGCGTGCCAAGGCCAGGCCGCCGGGTGCGAGTACGTGGTCTTGGGCATCAAACAATTGCACGCCAAGCGCCTGCATCGCACCTGCGCCGCCGTCGTTGGTCGCGCTGCCGCCAATGGCCAGGATGATGCGCTGCGCGCCCGCCTCCAGGGCGGCGCGAATCAGTTCGCCGGTGCCGTAGGTGCTGCTGGAGCAAGCGTCGCGCTGCCCCGGCGGCACCAATTGCAAACCACTGGCCTCGGCCATTTCGATCAGCGCGGTGTGGCTGTCGGCCAACCACCCCCAGCGCGCCTCGACGGCGCCGCCCAAGGGGCTTTGCACGGTTTGGCGGCGCAGTTCGCCATTGCACGCAGCGAGTACCGCATCCACCGTCCCTTCACCGCCATCCGCCATCGGGCACTGGACCAATTGCGCGTCCGGCCACACCTGGGCCAACCCGTCGGCAATCGCCTGGGCGACGCCTTCGGCACTCAGGCTGTCCTTGAACGAGTCGGGGGCGATGATGATTTTCATGGGCTTTCTCCGGTTTTTATAACGCCCATGCTGCCAGTTGGCCGCGGCAATGACGCCGGTCCGATGCACAAGTGTAGGTGAGGTTTGTTGTTCATTCCGACAAAGCCTGGGGCAACAGCTGTACGCCGAGGTACAGGGCGAGCATGCCATCCAGGGTCAGCGGGTCGACACCGCTGAGCTCGGCAATGCGCTCCATGCGATAGCGCAGGCTGTTGCGGTGGATGCCCAATGCGTCTGCGCAGGCCTGGCTTTGGCCGTCGTGCTCGCACCAACTGCGCAAAGTGGCCAGGAGTTGGCCGTTGGTGTCCTTGGCCAGTACTTTGCGCAACGGGTTGAGCAACTCATCCAGTGCATCGTCGTTGCGATGGCGCCAGAGCATCACCGGCAGGCGATAGCGGTTGAGGGTCAACAGCCGTGAGTGGGGCAAAATATCCCGACCATAGGCCAACAAATCGCCGACCCGTCGATAGCAACGGCGTAAACCGGCCAAACCCTCGGCCTGCCCGCCCACGGCAACGCGCAGCACGTTCCAGCCCAGGCTTTGGAGTTTTTCCAGTAGCCGTGGGTTGTCCACCTGCACCGCTGCCGGCCGGCACCACAACAGCGAAAACTGCGCGGAGCTGACGCACCAACTGTCCGGGTAACGGCTGGTCAGCCAGGCGCTTAATGCCTCCGCCGATTGGCCCACGCCCAGTTCAAACAGATACGGGGTGCGCGCCATCTGCGGCTTGAGTCCCAGTTGCTGGGCCTCATCGACCAGGCGCGGTGAATCGCCACTTTCAGCCAGCAACAAGGCCAGCAAGTCATCGCAACGCTGGCGCCGCCATTGCTGCTCGGCCTGCTGATGGCGATGACTGACCAGCATCTCGGCGGTCATGCGCACCAGTTCGGCATAGGTGCGCAACAATTCAGGTTCGCCGGTGATGCCGAGTACGCCGATCAAGCGTTGGTCGTGCATCAAGGGCAGGTTGATGCCGGGCTGCACGCCTTTGAGGTGCTTGGCGGTCTGGCCGTCGATTTCCACCACCCGGCCGTTGGCCAGCACCAGTTGCGCGCCCTCATGCCGGGTATTGATTCGCTCCGGTTCGCCGCTGCCGAGTATCAGGCCCTGGCTGTCCATGACATTGACGTTATAGGGCAAGATCGCCATGGTGCGATTGACGATATCCTGCGCCAGGTCATGATCCAGCTCGAACATGGGGCTAAATTCCTGAAAAAAACGACTTGGTCATCGGCACAGCGCAAAGCCTGCTTGACTGTGCGCGAGCACAAAGACAGCAGCCCGCCAGGTGGCCGAGACTCATTGGGCGATCAACGTTACCTTCGCATCGCGAAAAATCATAATAAAGAGAGACTGCCATGTCACAGAGCGCCGCTGCCACACTGGCCACCGATGACGATAAAAACGCCATCTACAAGCGCATTACCCTGCGCCTGATCCCCTTCATTTTCATCTGCTACCTGTTCAACTACCTTGACCGGGTAAACGTTGGCTTTGCCAAGTTGCAGATGCTCGATGCCTTGAAATTCAGTGAAACCGTATACGGCCTGGGTGCCGGGATTTTCTTTATCGGCTACGTGCTGTGTGGCGTGCCGAGCAACCTGGCGTTGACCAAATTCGGCCCACGGCGCTGGATTGCGCTGATGATGATCGTGTGGGGCACGCTCTCCACCTGCTTGCTGTTCGTGACGACACCGACGCATTTCTATGGCTTGCGCTTGCTGACCGGCGCCGCCGAAGCCGGCTTCTTTCCGGGCGTGGTGCTGTACCTCTCGCAGTGGTTCCCGACCTTTCGCCGTGGGCGAATCATGGCGCTGTTCATGTCGGCGATCCCGGTGTCCGGTTTGCTCGGCAGCCCGTTTTCCGGCTGGATTCTCAACCATTTCGCGGCTGGCCAAGGTGGCCTGGCGGGCTGGCAGTGGATGTTCCTGCTGCAAGGCATTCCCACCGTAATCCTCGGCGCCCTCGCCTACTTCCTGCTCAGCGACAGTTTTGCCAACGCCAAGTGGCTCACGCCCCATGAACGCGCGGTGCTGGAAGGCGACCAGGCGACGGACTTGGCCAACAAACCCAAAACCACCACCGACTCGCTGGGCGAAGTGTTCAAGAACCCGGCGATCTGGGCGTTCGGCCTGATCTACTTCTGCATCCAGAGCGGCGTCTACGCCATCAACTTCTGGTTGCCGTCGATCATCAAGAACCTGGGCTTCAGCGATAACCTGGTGATTGGCTGGCTCAGCGCGATTCCGTACTTGCTGGCCGCTGTGTTCATGTTGTTGGTGGGCCGCTCCGCCGACTTGCGCAAGGAGCGACGCTGGCACTTGGTGGTGCCGATGTTGATGGGCGCTATCGGCTTGGTGATTGCCGTGAATTTCGCCACCACGCCGGCAATCGCAATTCTTGGCCTGACCATCGCCACCATGGGCGCCCTCACCGGCCTGCCGATGTTCTGGCCGGTGCCGACCGCGATGCTCAGTGCGGGCGCAGCGGCAGGCGGCCTGGCGCTGATCAACTCCATGGGCCAGATGGCCGGCTTCCTCAGCCCTTACATCGTCGGGTTTGTGAAGGACGCCACCGGGTCGACGGATGTGGCGTTGTACTTGCTGGCGGCGGTGATTGTGACGGGTAGTGTGTTGGCGCTGCGCATGACGCGGACGTTGAAGGCTTAACCTTTTCTCAGCAGCAATGAGGACAATGTGGGAGCAGGCAAGCCAGCTCCCACATTTTTGCCCTGTGTTTACAAAAGGCCGCCGCCGTCGATGTCGATGACGGCGCCGGTCATAAAGCCATTTTCCATGGCCAGCACATACCCCGCCGCCACTTCTTCAGCCTGCCCAACTCGCCCTACCGGCAGCGCTCCACCGGCCTTGGCGAACATCGCCACGCGCTGCTCCTCCCCCAACCCGGCATAGGCTGGCGTATCAATTACCCCTGGGCTGATCACATTGACCCGGCGCGGTGCCAGTTCTTTCGCCAACTGCTTGCCGAGTGCCTCGGTCGCGGCGTTGATGCCGGTCTTGATGAACTGGCCTGGCGCCAATTTGCGGCCGAGTTGGCCCGAGGTCAGGCTGATGCTGCCGTGTGCGTCGAGAAAGGGCAGCGCCAGTTGAATCGCGCGCAGCGAGCCCCACAGCTTCACATTGAAATTGTCCTGGGCTTCGGCCAGGTCGGTTTCGATCAAGGGTTTGACGCGCACCGACGGCCCCGAGGTATAGACCAGATGGTCAAAGCGCCCGACCGTCTCGAACAAGTGCTGCAAGGACGCGCTGTCAGTGACGTCGACCGGCTCGCTGCGCACACCGTTGTCGACACTGGAGGTCAACCGGCGCCCGGCCAGCACCACCAGTGCGCCACGTGCCACGGCGGCCTTGGCCACGGCGCCGCCGATACCGCTGCTGCCGCCAATCACGATGATGGTTTTACCGCTGAGAGAAGAGGCCATGGGGTTAATACCTGACTGAGAAAGTGAGTGTTCATCTTCCCAGCTTGGCAATCACGGAAAAATCCCGGTAAAACGACAAGATCTTTAAAGGATTTTTACAAATGAGCTCAACTCTGGACCTGGAAGTGTTCGTGCGCACCGCTGATACGGGCAGCCTGTCGGCGGCGGCGCGCAGCCTCAACCTGACGCCGGCGGCGGCGAGTATTGCGCTCAAGCGCCTGGAAACCCGGCTGGGCATCCGCCTGCTCGCCCGCTCCACGCGCAGCATGCGCCTGACCGAAGAAGGTCGGCGCTACCTGGACAGCGTGCGGGTCGCCCTGGAGGCCTTGGCGGAAGGCGAGCAGGCGATCAAGCAACAGGGCCAGAGCCTCAGCGGTTTATTGCAGTTGGCGGCGCCTTCGGATTTTGGCCGCAATGTGCTGCTGGGCTGGCTGGATGAATTCAAACTCGAACACCCGAACATCCGCCTGCAGTTATTGCTCAACGACAGCAATGCCGATTTGTTCCGCGACACCGTCGACATCGCCCTGCGCTTTGGTGTGCCACGGGATTCAAGCCTGGTGGCGCTGCCGGTGGTGCCCGGCCACCATCGCATTCCCTGCGCCAGCCCCGACTACCTGGCGCGTCACGGCACACCGCGCACGCCGGCGGATTTAGCGCAGCACAGTACGCTGCGCTACATGCGCCGAGGGCAAGCCAACAACACCTGGTATTTTCGCCAGGCCGGCGTGTTGCAGGAGGTCGAGGTGAGCGGCGATTACCTGAGCGACGACGGTGAAATTGTGCGGCGCTGGGCCTTGGCCGGTCATGGCATTGCCTATAAAGCCAACCTGGACATTGCCAGCGATATTCGCGCCGGGCGCCTGGTGCCGCTGTTGCCCGACTGGCAAGGCGAACCCACACCGTTCAACCTGATGTGCCCGCACCGCCTGCAAGTGTCGGAGCGGGTGAAAGTGCTGCACCGATTTTTACAGGCGCGCTGTGAGGCCTTGCTGAGTGCATGAAGAAACGCGCACAGGGCTTGTTCCAGAGCCCTCGAGTCTGGTATTGCATGGGGCACGTTTCCCTGCCATGAGGAGCTTTGCATGATTTACCGCACATTGGGCCAGTCCGGGTTGAAGGTCAGCGCACTGACCCTGGGCACCATGATGTTTGGCGAGCAGACCAACACCGAGGACTCGCTGCGCATCATCGACAAGGCCTGGGACCAGGGCATCAATTTTATCGACACCGCCGACGTCTACACCGGCGGGCGCTCCGAGGAAATCGTCGGCGAGGCCATCGCCCGCCACCGTTCGGATTGGGTGCTGGCCTCCAAGGTCGGCATCGGCCCGGCGGATGGTTTGCCCAACCGCAGCGGCTTGAGCCGCAAGCGCATTTTCAATGCCCTGGAGGCCAGCCTCACACGCCTGGACACGGACTACCTGGACATCTACTACCTGCACCGGGAAGACCACGATACCCCGCTGGAAGTAACCGTGTCGGCCATCGGCGACCTGATCCGCCAAGGCAAGATCCGCTATTGGGGGCTGTCCAACTACCGCGGCTGGCGCATCGCTGAAGTGATACGTGTGGCCGAGCGTCTGGGCGTGGATCGGCCGATCATCAGCCAGCCGCTGTACAACATCGTCAATCGCCAGGCCGAGGTCGAGCAGATCACCGCCGCAGCCGCCTACGGTTTGGGCGTGGTGCCTTACAGCCCGCTGGCCCGTGGTGTGCTCAGCGGCAAATACGCACCGGACGTCACACCTGAAGCCGGCAGCCGCGCGGCGCGCCAGGACAAACGCATTCTGGAAACTGAATGGCGGGTGGAATCGCTGCGCATCGCCCAGCAGATTCAGCAGTACACCCAAGGACGTGGCGTGGGCATTGTCGAGTTTGCGATTGCCTGGGTGCTGAATAACGCGGCGGTGAGCTCGGCGATTGTCGGGCCGCGTACCGAAGCGCAGTGGGATGCGTATACCGGGGCGTTGGATGTGACCATCACGGCGCAAGATGAAGCGTTTATTGACTCACTGGTGACGCCAGGGCATTCATCTACGCCAGGGTTTAATGATGTGGGTCATTTTGTGTCGGGTCGTGTGACTCGGTAAAAACCCCGCCCAACTTTCCAGTATGGGCGGGCTTGCTCGCCCTGTGCTTACAGTCGGTCTTGGAATAGGTCTTCGAGCTCTTTTACGGTCCTATCGGTTGGCTGCCTATTCTTTATCGCATCGCCTGCCACCTCACCAATCGCCCTGCCCCAGCCATATTTAGGCACGAGCCCTTGGATATAATCGCCAGCCGTTGCAAGCAAGTCGTCCATTTCAGCCTTGGACTTTCCGAGCTGCTTGCCGATATCGTTATGCTTATTCAGGAACTTCAGTAACGCGGTCACTGGATTATCCAGCGTGACCTCGACAGACGCTGCGGTCTCTCGGCTGACACCGAGTAATTCGAGAAACTCCGATGTCCAGAAAAACGGGTTCTTTAAAAAGTCCCCGAACCCGTTGACTAACAAATCAAAGGCACCGCTGATGCGCCCCCCCAGACTATTCTCGGATTGCAATGCGACAATGGGCTTGTTACTGGTCAACGCATCTTTCAAATAATACAAATTACCTTTACTGCCCAACCCGGTGAGGCTGCCGCTGGCATCGTATTTATAGGTGACCACCTCACCATCAGGGCGCACGCCGGAGTAAATGGCAAACCCCAGATGACTGACCCCAATACGCTTTAAGTCCGAAAGGCCGTTGACGTCAATTGGCGTTTTCGGTTCTTGACTGAACCGGTGCAGTTGTTCGAACACATTGCCTAGAATGTTGCCCGCCTCTCCCAATGTTCCTTCGGGCACGCTATCGTCCGGGGAGGACGCCCACGCCAGCATTAATTGCTTCACTTTTTTGACGGTATCGGAGTTGGGATCACTGTCGAAATGTTTGAGAAATGCCTCCAGTGCAACAGGACTCTGTGCGAGCTCCTTCAAATACTGGTGCACCTCCTGTGTGGTTTTAAACTCGCGGAGAGAGTCGGTATGTTTCTCCGGTATATAAAGTACAAAATTAGTTTTTCCCGGAACGACAGGTTCACGCCTGATCATAAATATATCGTTGGCTCGCACATCGCCGACGCCAAAATACTGCGTCTGTACTTTGGTGTCGTGTGACGCGTCCGGATAAACAAGCGGACGAATCAATTCTTTGCCTTGCGGACTCAAGGCGTGATGCGCGGAATCTCGCCTCAATGCCTTGGAGAAGGTCTTGTAGGTGCTCGACGTTTTCCAGGCAGGGACAGTTTCGGGGGATGGCGTAGAACTATCGTTGGATGTGTTGAGCGCATGAGGTTCACTGGCAGGTATCAGTGCAGTCTGCGAGGCAAGATTGTCTAGTTGAGTTCGCATTGAGTTATCCTCTTGTCTTCTGTCTGAGTCAGCAAATAGGGGTGGACTGCCCATTGCGTGAGGGCCGTTACCACACGGCGATGCCGTCCATTAATCGGTGTTAAATCTGTTCGCTCGTTAGTTGAAGCTCGCAGGTGACACTAATCAGTCATACGAAACTTTGCGTCTAAACAACGCAGGGCATGTGAGCAAGCGTCGTCATCCTTATGTGACGTCTGCGTGGGAAACTGTTCCATTAAAATGACTTAATCAGCGTGACAAAGAATGTCGCGAACCCTATATTCCCCGCCCAAGTTCCCCTTCTTATGAGTCAACGGCTTTCGCGAGGACAGTGTGTCTAAAGGTGTTGTGTTATCGGTATTGGCCTCGGTGTTGTTTGCCGTGATGTATTACTTCACGTCGCTGCTCACGCCATTGAGTGGCCTGGAAATTTTCGGTTGGCGCATGTTGCTGACCGTGCCGTGCATGACCGTGTTCATGATCGTCAGCGGCGAATGGCGGCGGGTCTGGGAGCTGCTGCGCATGCTGGCGAGTAAACCGCGACTGATCGGCGGCGTGTTGCTGTCGTCGGCCTTGCTCGGTGTGCAGCTCTGGCTGTTTATGTGGGCACCGCTGAATGGGCGCAGCCTGGATGTGTCGGTGGGCTATTTTCTGTTGCCGCTGACCATGGTGCTGACCGGGCGCCTGGTGTACGGCGAACGCTTGTCGCGCCTGCAGCAGATCGCGGTGTTTTTTGCCGCCCTCGGCGTGCTGAACGAGCTGTATCAGGCCGGTGGTTTTTCCTGGGCGACGCTGGTGGTGATCATCGGCTACCCAATCTATTTTGTGGTGCGCAAATACCTGACCACCGACCACTTGGGCGGCCTGTGGCTGGACATGGCATTGATGCTGCCGGTGGCCTGGTGGTTTGTGCAGCACGGCGAACAAGGCTTTGCCGTAATGGATATTCACCCGAAGCTGTATGCGTTGATTCCGATGCTGGGCGTCATCAGTGCCTCGGCACTGGTGAGCTATATCGTTGCCAGCCGCTTGCTGCCCTTCAGCCTGTTCGGGCTGCTCAGCTATGTGGAACCGGTGCTGCTGCTGGCGGTGGCGTTGATATTGGGCGAAGGCATCAAGGGCGGCCAGTGGCTGACCTATATCCCGATCTGGCTGGCGGTGATGGTGCTGGTGTACGAAGGCTTCAAGCACTTGGTGCGCCAGCGCAAAGCGTGATTCGCAGCCAATAAAAAGCCCGGCCGAGGTTAACTCGGCCGGGCTTTTTTACCCTTAGTCGGCGGTCAAAACACCACGACGCACCTGGTCACGTTCGATCGACTCGAACAGCGCCTTGAAGTTGCCCTCGCCGAAGCCATCATCGCCTTTGCGCTGGATGAATTCGAAGAACACCGGGCCCATCAGGGTTTCCGAGAAGATCTGCAGCAGCAGGCGCTTGTCGCCGGCAATCGACGAGCCGTCGAGCAGAATGCCGCGAGCTTGCAGTTGGTCCACCGGCTCGCCGTGGTTCGGCAGGCGGCCTTCGAGCATTTCGTAGTAGGTGTCTGGCGGCGGGGTCATGAAGCGCATGCCGATCTTCTTCAGCGCGTCCCAGGTCTTGACCAGGTCGTCGGTGAGGAATGCCACGTGCTGGATGCCCTCGCCGTTGAACTGCATCAGGAACTCTTCGATCTGGCCGGCGCCCTTGGACGACTCTTCGTTCAGCGGGATGCGGATCATGCCGTCCGGGGCGCTCATGGCCTTGGAGGTCAGGCCGGTGTATTCGCCCTTGATGTCGAAGTAGCGCGCTTCACGGAAGTTGAACAACTTCTCGTAGAAGTTGGCCCAGTAGACCATGCGCCCGCGATACACGTTGTGAGTCAGGTGGTCGATGACCTTGAGTCCGGCACCCACCGGGTTGCGGTCCACACCTTCGAGGAACACGAAGTCGATGTCGTAGATCGAGCTGCCTTCGCCGAAACGGTCGATCAGGTACAGCGGCGCGCCGCCGATGCCCTTGATTGCCGGCAGATTGAGTTCCATCGGGCCGGTTTGGATATGGATCGGCTGGGCGCCGAGTTCCAGAGCGCGGTTGTAAGCCTGTTGCGAGTCTTTGACGCGGAACGCCATGCCGCACACCGACGGGCCATGTTCGGCGGCGAAGTACGAGGCGAGGCTGTCAGGCTCATTGTTGAGGATCAGGTTGATCTCGCCCTGGCGATACAGGTGCACGTTCTTGGAACGGTGGGTCGCGACTTTGGTGAAGCCCATGATCTCGAAGATCGGCTCAAGGGTGCCCGGGGTTGGCGATGCGAATTCGATGAATTCAAAGCCCATCAGGCCCATTGGGTTTTCGTATTGGTCTGCCATGGAGGCACCTCATCATTCTTGTAGTTAACAAATAGTTATTTGCGAGCAAGGATGAGGTTGGCGGGTGGCGCGCAGGAGAGGCCTCGCACGCTGCGGGCGAGGAAGTCACCAAAGATGAGGGGGGAGCCGAGTAGCTTCATGGTTACATCAGTCTCTGACGGCCGAGGCTTGCGTGAGCGCAAGTCCATATTCTTGTATGCGTAAATCGATTCTACACAGCGTAACAGGGTTTGTCCGCACTCTTATCAAATCCCCAATGGCCGGGCCGGTGCAAGGGGTTTGTTGCACAGATAGATGCCCAGCAGGATGACTGCCCCACCCAGCAGCATCGGTGCGGTCAATTGCTCACCCAACAGCACGGCGCCGCAGATGACGGCTGTCAGCGGGTTAAGCGCAATGAACACACCCGCGCGGGTCGCGCCGATCTGGCGGATTCCGTCATACCAGGCGATGTAGGCCAGCGCGGAGCCGAGTACGCCCAGGTAGAGCAGGCTGAGCAGTTGCGGCAAATGGATGGCGCTCAGGGCTGTCAATGTCAGCTTGCCGCCGACCAACGCGGTGAGCGTCAACATCGCCGTGCCCAGCAGGATCGACCAGGTCACGGTTTGCAGTGGCCCCAGGCTTTTGTTGAGGCCACGGGAAAACAACGAGTACACGCCCCACCCCACCACGCAGCCGAAAATCAGCACGTCGCCGCGCCAGGCATTGTCGGCGCCCTGCAACAGTTGCGGGTGGCGGCTGACAATGACCACACCCGCTCCACCCAGGCAAAAGGCGATGCCCAGGCATTTGGCCGCGCCCAGGCGCTCCTTGTGCAAAAGCCACGCAGCCAGGCCGATCACTGCTGGGTTGAGTGCGACGATCAACGACGCTCGCGACGCGTTGATGTAGTGCAGGCCGTAAAAAAAACACAGGTTGTAGAAATAAATCCCGAAGAACCCCAGCGTCGCCAACTGCATGAGCTGCGTACAGCTGGGCCGCGCCAGGCGCACGCGCGCAAGGGCCATGAACCCCAGCAGCGCTGCGCTTGCCAGCACAAAACGCAAGGTTGCAGCCAGCAGCGGGTCGACGTCAGCGGCCAGGTAGCGGCCAGCCACAAAGGTCGCGCCCCAGATCATGGTGACAGCGGCAAGTTTGAGGTAAGTCAGGCGGTCAGGTGAAAACGTCATCGTGGTGCTCTTTGCGTGTCAGGGTTGGGTTATCCTGCGACTAATGACCGATCATCGTAAAATGAGTAAATACTCATGACGCTCACGCAACTGGAAATCTTCTCGCGGGTGGCCGAACTGCACAGTTTCACCCTCGCCGCGCACCGACTGGGTATCGGCCAGTCGGCCGTTTCCCATGCGATCAAAGCCCTTGAACAGGAACTGGGTGTCGAACTGTTTCGACGCCATCAGCCTCACGTCGAACTCAGTGACATCGGCCGGCAACTGCTGATGCGCGCCCGCACGCTGCTCGGCGTGGCCGACACCCTGCAACAGGAAGCCTCGGATGCCCGGGGCATGAAGCGCGGCACGCTGCGCATCGGTTCGTTTGGCCCCACTTCATCCAATCGCCTGTTGCCGCGTATTCTTGAGCGGTTCAGGCGTGAGCATCCGGGTATTGAAGTGCATGTGGATGAAGGCCCGGACCGCCAAGTGATCCAGTGGCTGGATGAGCGCCGTATCGACGTCGGATTTGTGGTGCTGGAACAGGAGCGTTTCGATACGTTTGCGCTGTTCCAGGACCAGATGGTCGCCCTGCTGCCCGCAGCGCTTCCGCTGGCCGTGCAGCCTTGCGTGGAATTGAAGGCGCTGTGCGACGATCCGTTCATTCTCACCGACGCGGGTTCCCAGGAGCTGGTCTCGCGGTTGTTCACGGCTGCGCGGCTAACGCCGAATGTACGTTACCGCTGCTCGCAACTGCTCAGTACCCTGGAGGCAGTCAGCCGCGGCGACGGCGTGAGTGTGGTGGCGCAGGCGTCATTGCCCGAGACGCCGGACGCGCGTTACCACGTGCGGCCGCTGACGCCACGCATCAGCCGTGACATCGGCCTGGCGGTGCTGGACCAGCGCCAGTCGACGCCGGCGACGCTCGCGTTTATTCACTTGGCGCAAGGCCTGGATTTCTAGCGATGCCCCTGGCCGAACGGCCAGGTCCGGCGAGCTTATTTGGCCTGCGCCATCTATCATGGGGTTAATCTGATCAGCGCCTCTGGTGCTTTTCCCATCCTGCGACAGGCCGTTCCCTTCATGCCCCTGACCGTCAACGGCCCGCGAAAACGCGCCACCCGGTATTTGATCACAGCACTCAGCGGCCTGCTGCCGATCGCCTTGGGCGTCGTCATCCTCTACTGGCAAGCCGAACGGACGCTGCAACAAAGCACCGCACAAACTGCCCGCGAAGCGGTGCGCCAGTTTGACTTGATGCTCAGCAACACCGAGCTCGCCGCTCAGGCGTTGCTGCCGTTGGCTGGCCAACCTTGCGACAACGGTGCGCAACTGGCGCTACGCGAACAAGTCACCCGGCGGCCCTTTGTGCGGGCCACCACGTTGTCCTGGCAGAAGAACATCTATTGCAGCTCACTGTTCGGCGGCAATTACCAGTCGCCAGTCAACCCGGACGATTATGTCGACGGCAAACTGTGGTTAATGAACGGCAACCCGGTGACGCCGGACACGGCGCTGCTGGTGTACCGCTTGGTCGACGGTGACAAGGCGGCCTTTGCCTCGATTGATGGCTACCACCTGACCAACGCACTGCGCCTGATCAGCCGCTATACAGACCTTGTGCTGCAAGTGGGGCCTAACTGGCTGGACGCCGATGGCAAGGTGCACAACACCGCAGTGCCGGCCTTCGCCGTGGCCCACCAGCATCTGGCTTCAGAGCGCTATCACTACAGCGTCGAGGCGGGCATGCCGTCCGGGGAAGTGTGGCGTTATATGGAAGCACGCTACCCGGCGCTGTTCAGCCTGCTGGTGTTCTTTGGGGCACTGGCCGGCGTGCTTGCGCACTGGCTGCAAAAACGCTCCTCTGCACCCACCCATGAGTTGCAGCGCGCCTTGGGCGCCAACGAGTTCATCGCGTATTTCCAGCCCGTAGTGCGCGGTGATACGCATGAATGGGCGGGTTGCGAAGTGCTGATGCGCTGGCAACATCCGAAGGAAGGCTTGGTGCGCCCTGACTTGTTTATCCCGCTGGCGGAGCATTCCGGCTTGATCGTGCCGATGACCCGCGCATTGCTGCGCCAGACAGCTGAACAACTTGCCCCGCATGCCGGGCGTTTCAGTCCGGGCTTTCATATTGGCGTGAATATCACCGCACGCCACTGCCTGGATCTGGACCTGGTGGAGGACTGCCGGGCATTTCTCGCCGCCTTCACGCCTGGCCAGGTCACGCTGGTACTGGAGTTGACCGAACGCGAACTGATCAAGCCAACGGATATCACCCGTCGCCTGTTCGAGGCCCTGCATCAACTGGGCGTGATGATTGCGATTGATGACTTCGGCACCGGCCATTCCAGCTTGGGTTACTTGCGCAACTTCAATGTCGACTACTTGAAGATCGATCAAAGCTTCGTCGCCATGATAGGTGCGGACGCCCTCTCGCGGCATATTCTCGACAGTATCATTGAACTGTCCGGCAAGCTGGATTTGGGCATCGTTGCCGAAGGTGTGGAAACAGCCGAGCAGCGTGACTATCTTGCTGCACACGGTGTGGATTTCCTGCAGGGTTACCTGTTTGGTCGGCCATTACCCTGTGAAGAGTTCATTAAGTCGCTGACCAGCCATTGAGTATCCATACACCGCGCTTGATGAAATAATCTTATTTAGTGAACAGACGTGATTTACTCCCGGCGCATTAACTACTACAATTTTTCCTGCCTGTGCTGAACTCGCAGAAAGGCCTCTTTCTTTGAGTTATTTTAAAGCTCTTGGCCTACAGCTTTATCTGCAGTTGATGTCAGCAAACACCATTATTGGAGTACAGATTTTGTCCAGACTCGCCGAATTTCGCGCAGCAGAAAAAGCCCTTCAAGAGCAGCTTGCCCAGCTCGAATCCTTGAAGAACGACGCCGGCCTGAAGAAAGAAATCGAATTCGAAGAAAAGCTGCAAGGCTTGATGAAGCAGTATGGCAAAGGCCTGCGCGACATCATCTCGATCCTTGATCCAAACCCTGGCAAGGCCAGCGCCACGGTCGCAGCACCAAAACAGCGCCGCGCACGCGTGGTCAAGGTGTATAGCAACCCGCACACCGGTGAGCTGATCGAGACCAAAGGCGGCAACCACCGCGGCCTGAAAGCCTGGAAAGAACAGTATGGCGCTGCCACTGTTGATTCCTGGCTTCGCGGCTGATCGCAACGCATTAACAAAAAGCCCCGCATAAGCGGGGCTTTCTGTTTAAGGGTTCGGAAACGAACTTAACTAAGAGTTCATTGGGTTCAAAATCGATCAACCTAGTGCATTCAAAGTTTCAGACTGTCGCGCACCGAACCGACTTCTGCCTTGCTGGCCTCATAAGCATCAGCTTGGCCGGCGTATGAAAAAACATAGGCTTTATCGGTATCAACCGCGCCTACCAATGTTTGCGACAACACGTGTCGGCCGTTCTCGGTAATCACGCAAGTAGTTTCCAGTGCTTCAAGACGGCTCAATGTGCTGGGGTGCATCTTGCTGCACACGCTTTGATAACCACCCTGGGCAAAATCCTTCTGGATGGATTTACGCATTTCCAGCAAAACACCTTGAAGATTAACTTTATGCCCCGCCTCTATGGGTGTGCCCGTCAACTCCATGACCATCAAGGTGTTGCCATTTTCATCATTCTTGATAGCGCGCTGCCGCGACACGGCTTGGGGTTTTACCGGCGCCTCGCCGTCCGGCTCCACTTCTTCGACTTGCCAGCCGCTGGGCCAGTGAATTTCCGGGTCGGCCGCCTGCACGAATGGGCTGACCAACAGGAAACACATGGAGCTCAACAGCGATTTACGGAATTCAATCATTACGAAAAACACCCAAGGTTCAAGCGACAAAGTTTGAGCCTCGGCACCCGCTGGTCGCAAGCGCTGCGTGACCTTTTTCATTTGGCGCAGTAGCCAGCCCTTGCGTATCATGGCTGCGCTGCAGGGATGCTTGCCGCAAGCCAACGGACCGCGCCTATTCTTTCAAGTCGCGTTTGCCCCATTTTTTCTGGAGGGCCCATGAGCCTGCACGATCTGAACACTTTCCCGGGCGTCACCGCCCAACCTGACACCGCCACCACGAACTTCGTGTTCAACCACACCATGCTGCGGGTCAAGGACATTACCAAGTCGCTGGATTTCTACACCCGCGTCCTGGGTTTTTCCCTGGTCGAAAAGCGCGACTTCCCGGAAGCTGAATTCAGCCTGTACTTCCTGGCCCTGGTAGATAAAGCCCAAATCCCGGCCGACGCCGCCGAGCGGACCCAGTGGATGAAGTCGATCCCAGGCATTCTGGAACTGACCCACAACCACGGCACTGAAAACGATGCCGACTTTGCCTATCACAACGGCAATACCGACCCGCGTGGCTTTGGCCACATCTGCATCTCGGTGCCGGATATCGTCGCTGCGTGTGAGCGCTTCGAAGCGCTGGGCTGTGATTTCCAGAAGCGCTTGAGCGATGGCCGCATGAAAAGCCTGGCCTTTATCAAGGACCCGGATGCGTACTGGGTTGAAATTATTCAGCCGGCGCCGATGTAAGCGTTCCATGTGACGCGGAGCGTCATCGGAGGCATTCCCCCGCGGAGCGTGGGAACGATCAAGCAAAAACCCCATGATTACTCATGGGGTTTTTCGTTTGCGGGGCTGGATTTACGCCGGTGCGGAAGTGCGGATCAGGTGATCGAAAGCACTCAGCGACGCTTTGGCGCCCTCGCCTACCGCGATCACGATTTGCTTGTACGGCACAGTTGTCACGTCACCGGCAGCGAATACGCCTGGCAGTGAAGTCTCGCCACGCGCATCGACAATGATCTCGCCACGCGGGGTCAGTTCCACAGTGCCTTTGAGCCAGTCGGTGTTGGGCAACAAGCCGATCTGTACAAAGATGCCTTCCAGGTCGATGGTCTTGAATTCACCACTGTCGCGGTCCTTGTAAGCAAGACCGGTGACTTTCTGGCCATCGCCTTTGACTTCGCTGGTCAGCGCGCTGGTGATCACGTCAACGTTCGGCAGGCTGTAGAGCTTGCGCTGCAACACGGCGTCGGCGCGCAATTTGCTGTCGAACTCCAGCAAGGTCACGTGACTGACGATACCCGCCAGGTCGATGGCCGCTTCAACGCCGGAGTTGCCGCCGCCGATCACCGCCACGCGCTTGCCTTTGAACAGCGGGCCATCGCAGTGCGGGCAGAAGCACACGCCTTTGGCTTTGTATTCCTGCTCGCCTGGCACACCCATTTCGCGCCAGCGGGCACCGGTGGCCAAAATCACGGTCTTGGACTTGAGCGTTGCACCGCTTTCAAAACGAATCTCGTGCAGGTCACCGGCGTTTTTTGCCGGAATCAAGCTGCTGGCGCGCTGCAGGTTCATGATGTCCACGTCGTACTGACGCACATGGGCTTCAAGGGCACTGGCGAGTTTCGGGCCTTCGGTTTCTTGCACCGAGATAAAGTTCTCGATGGACATGGTGTCCAGCACTTGCCCGCCGAAGCGCTCAGCCGCCACACCGGTGCGAATGCCTTTACGTGCGGCGTAGATGGCGGCTGCCGAACCGGCTGGGCCACCGCCGACGACCAGTACATCAAAGGCGTCTTTGGCGCTGATTTTCTCGGCGGCTTTTTCAATGCCGCTGGTGTCGAGCTTGGCGAGGATTTCTTCGAGGCCCATGCGGCCCTGGCCGAAGTTCACGCCGTTGAGGTAGACGCTGGGCACCGCCATGATCTGACGCTCATCGACTTCAGCCTGGAACAATGCGCCGTCGATGGCGACGTGGCGGATGTTCGGGTTGAGCACGGCCATCAGGTTCAACGCCTGGACCACGTCCGGGCAGTTCTGGCAGGACAGCGAGAAGTACGTCTCGAAGCTGAACTCGCCTTTGAGTGCGCGGATCTGTTCAATCACTTCGACACTGGCCTTCGAGGGGTGGCCGCCGACTTGCAGCAATGCCAACACCAGGGAGGTGAATTCATGGCCCATGGGGATGCCGGCGAAACGCAGGCTGATATCGGCACCCGGGCGGTTGATGGAGAACGAGGGCTTGCGCGCATCATCGCCATCGGTTTTCAGGGTAATCAGCGTGGTGAGGCTGACAACATCCTGCAAAAGGGCAAGCATTTCCTGGGATTTCGCACCGTCGTCGAGGGAGGCGACGATCTCGATCGGCTGGGTGACCCGTTCCAGGTATGACTTCAACTGAGCTTTAAGATTGGCGTCCAACATACGGGCGATTTCCTATTAATTCGGTTTATTGCAGACAAAAAAACGCCCGAGCGAAACTCGCCCGGGCGTTTTGGGGGGCGGATGCAGCTTACTTAAGTGCGGAGTCCCGCCCTTGATATTTCACAGACTTAGATCTTGCCGACCAGGTCCAGGGACGGAGCCAGCGTGGCCTCGCCTTCTTTCCACTTGGCTGGGCACACTTCGCCTGGGTGGGCAGCAACGTACTGAGCAGCCTTGATTTTGCGCAGCAGCTCGGAAGCGTCACGGCCAACACCGCCGTCGTTCAGTTCAACGATCTTGATCTTGCCTTCTGGGTCGATCACGAAGGTGCCACGGTCTGCCAGGCCAGCTTCTTCGATCAGTACGTCGAAGTTGCGCGAGATGGTCAGGGTTGGGTCGCCGATCATGGTGTACTGGATTTTGCCGATGGCTGGCGAAGTGTTGTGCCAGGCAGCGTGAGCAAAGTGGGTGTCGGTGGAAACGCTGTAGATTTCGACGCCCAGTTTCTGGAATTCGGCGTAGTTGTCAGCCAGGTCTTCCAGCTCGGTTGGGCAAACGAAGGTGAAGTCGGCCGGGTAGAAGAACACGACGGACCATTTGCCTTTCAGGTCAGCGTCCGACACGTCTACGAAGTTGCCGTTTTTGTACGCGGTAGCTTTGAACGGTTTTACTTGGCTGTTGATGATAGGCATCGTTGACTCTCCGTCAGGGTTAAGAAGTTGATGAGATGAATCCTACCGACTCTTTCCGTCGATGGCTCATTGGCAAACCTGATGCTGACGATTGGTTTTCCCTATCAGGTGACAGTATTAATAGAAGAAATCTCAAATCAGCGGCTGGGTCGCCAAGGTCATCCCGAGAAAGGGCGTCGCTTCAACATAGCGCATAGCCGATTTCATGTCGTTCCAGCCGACGTAACTCATCAACGACTTAAGGTCCCAACCGCTGCGATGAGCCCAGGTGGCAAAGCCCCGGCGCAATGAGTGACTGGTGTACAGGTCGGCCGGGATGCCCGCACGCTCCAGGGCCTGGCGCAACAGCGGGATCACGCTGTTAGCGTGCAAGCCCTCCTCGCCCAGGTTGCCCCAGCGATCAATCCCACGGAACACCGGGCCGCGCACCAGCCCCGAGACGCTCAGCCAGTCGCTGTACGCCTGCACCGGGCACAGGCGTAGCAAGGCTGGCGTCTGGTAGGTCTTGCCGAGGTTGTCGCGGTCACTTTTGCTGCGCGGCAGGTACAGGCTGATGCCGGCGCCGGGCACCGCCTGCACGTGCTCGATGATCAGGCGGCACAACTCATCACTGCGAAAACCGCGCCAGAACCCCAGCAAAATTAAAGCGCTGTCGCGCTTGGCACGCAGCAAGCGTGGCAAGTCCTGGTCGTTGCTCGCCTGCTGGGCCTCGGCGGCCAGTGAAGCGACCACTTGTTCCAGGTGCTTGAGCTGCAGCGGTTCGGCCTGCTTCTCCTGCGCTGGGTGCACGGCGCGAATGCCCTTGAGCACCTTGCGCACCACCGGTGCCTTGGTCGGGTCGGGGAAACCCTGGCTGGTGTGCCATTGCGCCAGCGCCGAGAGCCGCAGCTTCAGGGTGTTGACTGCCAATACGCCGGCGTGCGCCACCAGGTAGCGCGCCACGCTGTCACTGGTGGCAGGCAGGAACCCGCCCCAACTCACTTCGAAGTGCTCGATGGCCGCCCGGTAACTGCGGCGGGTGTTATCGCGGGTGGCGGCGTTGAGATACCGATCCAGATCGCTCATGAAGGGCCTATTCGTACTGCTACAGGGTGAATCCGCGCTGAAAACAGCTATGACACGGGATAATACGCCAATATCCCATCTGTTAAATCATGAATTTAAACGTCTTTTTATCCGTGTTACAGTATGTATCTACATACTACGTACCACAGTACTAAATCGACGGAGACCCCATGGCTCGTGGCGGCATAAACAAAGCAGTAGTTCAAACAGCACGCTTGGCGATCCTGGCCCGCGGCGAAAACCCGAGCATCGATGCCGTACGCATCGAGATGGGCAATACCGGCTCGAAAACCACGATTCATCGCTATTTGAAGGAGCTGGACGACAGCGAAAGCCGGGTGACCATCACCGAAGCGCCGATTGACGACGAGCTGGGGGAACTGGTTGCGCGCCTGGCTCAACGCCTGAAAGACAAAGCCCAAGAGCCCATCGACTTGGCGCTGGCGCACTTCGAACAACAGAAAGCCGCCCTGCTCGCCCAGATAGAAACGCTGGAGGCCGCTCACGCCGACCTTAAGCAGCAATTTGAAATCCAGTCTTCAGCACTGGCAGAAGAAAGCGCCGCCCTGCAAACCGCGAGCACCAGCCTGCAAACCGAGCAAACCCGCAACGCCGGGCTCAGCCAGGCGTGCAGCGATTACGAGCTGAGGATTACGGATAAGGACGAACAGATTCGTTCGCTGGAAGAAAAACACCTGCACGCCCGGGATGCTCTGGAGCATTACCGCAATGCGATCAAGGAGCAGCGTGAGCAGGAACAGCGACGCCACGAAGGCCAGTTGCAGCAGGTGCAGGCGGAACTGCGCCAGGCCCAGCAAAGCGCCATGGTGCGTCAGGACGAGATCACGCAATTGCATCGCGACAACGAGCGGTTGCTGATCGAGCACCGCGTGACCGCGAAGGAATTGGCCGCGCTGCAGGAGCAGATCCGCAAAGATCAGGCCGCGCAGCAAAAACTCAGCGAGCAGGTCAACCTGATAGAAAGCGAACGCACCCTGCTTCAGGAACGCCTGCGAGTTGCTCTACTGGAGAGTCAGTCACGCCAGGAGGCACTGACCGAACAGCAGCAGAGCAACAAGAGCCTGGAGCTGGACCTTATCAAGGCCCAGGCCAGCATCGAGGCGTTGCGCCTGGCGGCTGCCGTTGCAGCAGCGCCAGAGGCAACCCCGCAAGGCTGATCAGTTCGCCACAGGCGTGCGCATGGTGACGAACTCTTCCGCCGCCGTAGGATGCACGCCGATGGTTTCGTCGAAATGCTGCTTGGTCGCGCCCGCCTTGAGCGCGATCGCCAGGCCTTGCACGATTTCACCGGCGTCCGGCCCGACCATGTGGCAACCCAGCACCTTGTCGGTGTCGGCGTCGACCACCAGCTTCATCAAGGTTTTTTCCTGGCAGTCGGTCAACGTCAGCTTCATTGGCCGGAAGCGGCTTTCGAAAATCTGCACCTTGTGGCCGTTCTTCTTCGCCTCTTCTTCAGTGAGGCCGACGGTGCCGATATTCGGCAGGCTGAATACCGCCGTCGGGATCATCGCGTAATCCACCGGGCGGTATTGCTCAGGCTTGAACAGGCGACGCGCCACTGCCATGCCTTCAGCCAGGGCCACCGGCGTCAATTGCACGCGACCAATCACGTCACCGATTGCCAGGATCGACGACTCGGCGGTCTGGTACAGGTCATCCACTGCGACGAAACCGCGCTCATCCAGTTTGACGCCGGTATTTTCCAGGCCCAGGTTGTCCAGCATCGGGCGGCGGCCAGTGGCGTAGAACACGCAGTCCGCTTCGAGTACGCGACCGTCTTTCAACGTGGCCTTGAGGCTGCCATCGGCTTGCTTGTCGATGCGCTCGATATCGGCATTGAATTGCAGGTCCAGGCCGCGCTTGGTCAGCTCTTCCTTCAGGTGCGTACGCACCGAACCATCAAAGCCGCGCAGGAACAGGTCGCCGCGATACAGCAGCGAGGTCTGTGCGCCCAAGCCATGGAAAATGCCCGCAAACTCAACGGCGATGTAACCGCCGCCGACTACAAGCACACGCTTGGGCAACTCTTTAAGGAAGAACGCCTCATTGGAGCCGATCGCGTGTTCGCGCCCTGGAATCTCTGGAATCTGCGGCCAGCCGCCCGTCGCGATCAGGATGTGCTTGGCGGTAAAGCGCTCACCGTTGATCTCTACCTGGTGCGGATCCACCAGGCGCGCATGGCCTTCATGCAAGGTCACGCCGCTGTTGACCAACAAGTTGCGGTAGATGCCATTGAGGCGGTTAATCTCGCGGTCCTTGTTGGCGATCAGCGTGGCCCAATCGAAATTCGCCTCGCTCAACGACCAACCAAAACCGCTGGCCTGTTCGAAGTCCTCGGCGAAATGCGCCCCGTACACCAAGAGTTTTTTCGGCACGCAGCCGACGTTAACGCAGGTGCCGCCCAGGTAGCGGCTTTCCGCCACGGCCACCCTGGCACCAAAACCGGCAGCAAACCGCGCTGCGCGAACACCGCCGGAACCGGCGCCAATTACATACAGGTCAAAATCGTAGGCCATTTCACTCTCCTCGGCAGGACATCAGCATACCGATTTAGATGGGGCTGAAAAACGAAAAAGCCACCCTAAGGTGGCTTTCTCTTAAAACACTGAGCAAGCGTGAATCAGTACGCCTTGCCAGTTTTGTAGAAGTGCTCGTAGCAGAAGTTGGTCGCCTCGATGTAGCCTTCGGCGCCACCGCAGTCGAAACGCTGACCTTTGAACTTGTAGGCAATCACGCAGCCGTCTTTAGCCTGCTTCAACAGGGCGTCGGTGATCTGGATCTCGCCACCCTTGCCTGGCTCGGTTTCTTCGATCAGCTTGAAGATGTCCGGCGTCAGGATGTAACGGCCGATGATCGCCAGGTTCGACGGTGCATCTTCCGGTGCAGGCTTCTCGACCATGTCACGGACGCGGATCAGGCCATCACCAATGTCGTCACCGGCGATCACGCCATACTTGTTGGTTTCGGTCGGGTTCACTTCCATGACCGCAACGATGGTGCAGCGGTATTTCTGGTACAGCTTGACCATCTGGGTCAGCACGCCGTCGCCTTCCAGGTTGACGCACAGGTCGTCCGCCAGTACCACGGCGAACGGTTCGTCACCGATCAGCGGGCGGCCGGTCAGGATCGCGTGGCCAAGGCCTTTCATCTGGGTTTGACGGGTGTAGGAGAACGAGCACTCGTCGAGCAGTTTACGGATGCCGACCAGGTATTTTTCCTTGTCGGTGCCCTTGATCTGGTTTTCCAGCTCGTAGCTGATATCGAAGTGGTCTTCCAGCGCGCGCTTACCACGGCCGGTGACGATGGAAATTTCGTTCAGGCCGGCATCCAGTGCCTCTTCGACGCCGTACTGAATCAGTGGCTTGTTCACCACCGGCAGCATCTCTTTGGGCATGGCTTTGGTCGCTGGCAAGAAGCGAGTGCCGTAACCGGCTGCTGGGAACAAGCATTTCTTGATCATATGAGTCCTTACAAAGGGCTGTGCGTACGGAATTCGGCGCAGTCTAATCAGGCCGCAGTCACCTTACAATGGGTCCTGCTGGCGTTGCGATGTCAACATAGAGAAAAAATGTCGGCGTAAGTTCCACTTATCTTCCGACAAGTACCTTCACCCTCGACAGGCAAACAACCTACAAGCCAGTGTTTCTGAGGGCTACATCCTTTTTAGCATGCTTTCAGGCCGAGGGCACTGATGTGGAATAACTTCGGCGGGCACAGGCTATTTGGCGCTATCATTACGCCCTTGAACCAGACCACGAGATTGTTAATAGATGTCAGAACCAAAAGGTGTAAACGGCTACTTGATCACGAAGCGCCCAGACGGCTGGCACTTGATCAACTTCCACGGTGACAGCGTCGCCGGGGTATTCGAGACCGAAGCCATGGCGATAGCCGTCGCCGAAGTGTTTGTGGATGAAGCCGGTCACGCATCGAGCAAGCGACCGAAGGGCAAGTAAGCACATTCGCCCCGCGCACAAAGCCCCGTTAAGCGGGGCTTTTTTGTGTTTGTCTGTACCTTGATGGCCGTTCGCTATAATCTGCTGCGAACGCCCCACGACAGTGTCAGCGCCCCTTCAACACCCTCGACGACGACCCACACATGAACAAGATTCTGGCACTTACCGCGGCCCTCGCGCTGATGACCGGCTGCACCACCACCTCCGACACTTACCTCAAAAACGGCGAGCAAGGCCTGACCATTGACTGTTCAGGCGAGGCCAACTCGTGGGCCAGTTGCTATGAAAAAGCCGACGCCTCCTGCGCGGGCACCGGCTATCGCATTGTCGGCACCGACGGCACACCCTCGCTGAAAGAAAGTGACAAAACCCTGGGCAAAGACGTTGGCAACTACAAGAGCCGCAGCGTGGTTGTGGTCTGCAAGTAAGCCGACGGGCTACAGGTGAATTTCAGCGAACTTGATCCCCAGTTCGCGCAACAGCGCGATCAAGTCATCCAGGCGCGGGAACGACTCGACCTCATCCTGTTCATCCACCAGGAAGTAACTGCGCCCGCCGCTTTTCTTGAAAAACACGATCCACTCGCCCAGGTCGGCAGGGTTCTGAATGACATGGGTGGCCGATATCTGGCCCTCGGCATAGCGGGCTTTGACGTGTTCACGTTTCATGGCGGTTTCCCGAAAAAGACACATGCCGCGCAACCTCAAGGCTTGCGCGGCATGTTTGGCATTGAATAGCCGACAGTTTAACGGATGCCCTGGCCAATCAACACGCCATCAACGGTTTGCCCATACAGATTGACGCCGTCGTTGGCGTGAAACTTCACGCGGGTTTTCTCCACCGAGCCCTCCACCAGGCGCGGGTCCTGCGGCCGCTCATGGCTGTTGACGTAAGCGGCGACATCCCAGGCCTGTTGGTCGCTCAAGCTGCCGCCCTTGCCCAATGGCATGTTGTGCTTGATGAAAGAGGCCGCCGTGTTGATTCGGTGCATGCCGGCGCCCCAGTTGTAGGAGTCTTTACCCCAAAGTGGCGGCATGACAAAGCTGTCGCCGACCTTCTGCCCCTGCCCTTCGCCGCCATGGCACACCGCACATTGCCCCTTGTAGACCTCGGCGCCCTGAGCCAAGTTGTAGCCATTGGCCGGTTGCGCAACATCGGGGTAACCGCGCCCCGGCAGTTCCACACCCAAAGGCGCCTTGCTGGCCAGCCAGTAGGCATACACCGACAGCGCGGTAATTTCCGGGCTGTCCGCCGCCGGGGGTGTGCCGCCGTTCATGCTGAACTGGAAGCAGCCCTGTAGACGCTCGGCGAAGGTGTTGACCTTGTCATTTTTCTTCCGATAGGCCGGGTACATCGGGTACGCGCCCCACAGCGGTGCCGAGTTGGCGAGCCGGCCCTGGTCCAGGTGGCAGTTGCTGCAGTTGAGCCCGTTGCCGACAAATTGCGGCGCCAGGCGCTGGGTGTCGACGAACAACGCGTAACCCTGCCGGACCAATTTGCCGTAGGCGTTGTCAGGCAATTCGCTTTCTTGAGGCGGCTGGAATTGATTAGCCGCCGGGTGCGCGGCAGCGGGCGGCAATTGCGACTGGTCTTCCATGGCAATCGTGGCGGCATGGGCCGGCAGTGCCAGCAGCAGGCTCAGCGCGGGTGCAAACAGGCAGGGCTTCATGGCTTGGCCTCCACGGGCAGCGACGCGAAGTAGTGCGCGACGCCCTGCACTTCCTCGGGAGTCAGGGATTTGGCGATGTGGCCCATCAAGTCATTGGGGTCATTGCGTCGAGTGCCGTTCTGCCAGGCAGTCAATTGCGCGGCCAGGTAGGCGGCAGGCTGGCCGGCCAACGCTGGGAACGCATCGCCAACGCCCACTCCCGCAGGCCCATGGCAGCTGACGCAGGCGGGAATCTGCCGCTCCCAGGCGCCTTGCAAGGCGAGCTTTTGCGCCGCGTTGCCGGGCATTTCGCTGCGCGGCACCGTGGCAGGCGCCGGAAATGGCATCGCCGCCACGGCCTGGCTGACTGCAGCAATTTCGGCTTCAGTCAACGCCTTGGCCAGCGGCTGCATCACCGGGTTGCTACGTGCGCCGCTGCTGAAGTCCGTCAGTTGTTTACGCACATACGCTGCCGGCAAACCCGCCAGGCGCGGAAAGCCCGCTGCGGCAAGTCCCAACCCATCGGCGCCGTGGCAGGCCACGCAGGGCATCGCGCCCGGCTGTGAACCGCCTTCGGTGAATATCTTTTTCCCATCCAGCGCGTAGGCGTTGCCTAGCAACAGCAACAACGCGCTGCCGATTAACACTCGTTCCAGAGACATCATCACAGCTCCATTTTTATAGTTATATGCTTAGCTCACAATCGCATAAGCCTACAAATGGTAGGGTAATGACCTGCTTCCCACAACACCCAAAATCAGCACAAAAAAAAGCCCGGCGCTGCAGCTGCAGCGCCAGGCTTTTTTATCGGATTCAGTGCGCGGGATGAACCGGCAAGGCTCAGCCGGAGATACATTCCTCTGCGGCTTTCTTCACGTCGCCGGGGCGAATGGGTACATTGGACATGCTTTCATACAGCTTGATGCTGCTGCCGCTGGAGCGCTCCTCAATTTCGAAGATTGCCGAAGGGTCAGCCGAGAATTTCTGCGGCACAATCACCTGCACACCGTCCTTATGCGGTTCGATCTGCGGCGGACGACGGGTTTCCGCCAATTTGTGTACAACGCACGCGGCATATTCCTGCGGCTTCTTCCCTGAAATGACCACCAATGTTGGCGGGGTCTGCTTGATATCTGCAACCGAAGCACATCCACCTAACGCCAAGGCCAGAACCAACACACTCCACTTCATACTAAAACCTCCGATAAAGACCCTACGACAGCGCAGAGAGGTATTTTCTCCCGCCAATGTAGGATTTATCTCTGAAAACACGGTGAATAACTGTTTTAAATTGTCGAAGTCGTCGACGACGACCCGATAATAAACTCGCTGGGGCTGATAAACTCCATCTTAACCTACGTATCATTCTGATTTTTCAGAAAAAGCCCTTCTGGAGACACCCGCATGAAATTCATCCACCAGCGCGAGCACCTCAACGAGGGCGACATCGTTGTCATCGAATGCTCGCAGACCTGCAACATTCGCCTGATGAGCGATGCCAACTTTCGCAGCTTCAAGAACGGTGGCCGCCACACCTACCATGGCGGCGCATTCGATAAATTCCCGGCGAAGATCACCGCACCCAGCACCGGCTTCTGGAACATTACCCTGGACGTGGTGACGCGCCGCGCCATCAGCGTTACGCGCAAACCGGCGTTGTCCCATAAAATTCGCATCGTTCGGCGCACCAGCACCAAGCTGAGCTGAGCTGAGCTGACCCGCACACTCGACAGGAAAACCGCTGTGACTACCACGACCAAATACGTCATCAAGTACAAGCTCAACGGCGAGCGTCGCTTCGAATTCGCGCAGTTGCACAGCAACGACGTCGAAGAAGCCAAACAAGCCCTGGCGAAAATTCACGACGCCGAAGACAAAATCACCGACATCAACGTGAGCAAGGCGCTGTAAGCCATGCCAGGTCCTACTGGCGATCTTTTCGGCGATGACGCCCTGCAACAACCCGCAGGGCGCGAACAGATCGGCGAAGAGTCCTACGTATTACGGGGCTATGCCCTGCCCTGGATCGAGCGCCTCTTACCTGAGTTGCGGCGGATACTGGCCCAGTCACCGTTTCGGCAGATGGTCACACCCGGTGGCTTTACCATGTCGGCGGCGCTGAGCAGCTGCGGCGAGCTGGGCTGGACCACCGACAGCAGCGGTTACCGTTACAGCCCGCTGGACCCGCGCAGCCAGCAACCCTGGCCGGCGATGCCCGACACCTTGCGCCAACTAGCCGCGCAGGCCGCACACGAGGCCGGCTTCAGCGACTTCGACCCGGACGCCTGCCTGATCAACCGCTACGTGCCGGGTGCCAAAATGTCCCTGCACCAGGACAAGAATGAACGTCGCTACAATGCCCCGGTGGTCTCCGTGTCCCTGGGCCTGCCGGCGATTTTCCTGTTCGGCGGCCATGAACGCGGCGACCGCACGCAAAAGATCTCGCTGTTTCACGGCGATGTGGTGGTCTGGGGCGGCGTTGATCGCTTGCGTTTTCATGGGGTGATGCCAATCAAAGACGGCGTGCACCCGATCATGGGCCCACAACGCATCAACCTGACCTTTCGCACCGCCGGTTAATTTGACCGCAAGCTTCAGAGTGTCGAGAGCTACCCGCGCGGTTAATCTGCCCGTGCCCCGTCAAGAGTGCAGGCCATGAACAACCAACAAGACCCCCGCTGGGCCGCCATCGTCGCCCGCGACGCCAAGGCGGACACGCTGTTCGTCTACGGCGTTAAAACCACCGGCGTGTATTGCCGCCCCAGTAGCGCCTCGCGTTTGCCACGCCCGGAAAACATCGAATTCTTCGACACGCCGCAGCAAGCCGAAGCCGCAGGCTATCGTCCCAGCAAGCGCGCCTCCGGTGACCAGACGCAATTGGCTGCGCACCACGCGCAACTGGTCGCCGAAGCCTGCCGGCAAATCGAAAAGGCTGAAACCCCGCCCAGTTTGGACGCACTCGCGCGCCGCGCCGGGTTGAGCGCGTTCCACTTCCATCGCGTGTTCAAAGCCATCACTGGCCTGACCCCAAAGGCTTACGCCAGCGCCCTGCGTTCGCGCAAAGTACGCGATGGCCTGAAGGGCCAGCATTCAGTGACCGATGCGCTGTATGACGCAGGCTTCAATTCCAACAGCCGCTTTTATGAATCCGCCGACCAGCTACTCGGCATGAAGCCCAGCGATTACAAGGCCGGCGGCACCAACAGTGAAATTCGTTTTGCCGTGGGCCAGTGCTCACTGGGGGCGATTCTGGTGGCCCAGAGCCAACGCGGTGTGTGCGCGATTTTGCTGGGGGATGACCCGGACAAGCTGGTGCGTGACCTGCAAGACCAATTCCCCAAGGCCGAACTGGTCGGCGCGGACCGCGACTTCGAAAAGCTGATCGCCCAGGTCGTGGGCTTTATAGAGGCGCCCGCACTGGGCCTGGATTTGCCCCTGGATCTACGCGGCACCGCGTTTCAGGAACGGGTGTGGCAAGTACTGCGCGAAATCCCGGTGGGCAGCACCGCCAGCTACGCGCAGATTGCCCAGCGAATCGGCGCACCGAAGTCCTTTCGCGCCGTGGCTCAGGCGTGCGGCGCTAACAACTTGGCCGTGGCGATCCCCTGCCATCGCGTGGTGCGCAGCAATGGCGAGTTGTCGGGCTATCGCTGGGGGGTTGAGCGCAAGCGCCAGTTGCTGGAGCGCGAAACCCGCTGAACCGCTGGCGGATGCCAATGTAGATCAGCGCTACGTCATCCGCCTGGTACACCTCGAAGTCGGTGACACGCCGTGTTGGGGCATTCCATCAGCTAACGATGGCCCACGAAACTGCGCCATCGTCCAGTGAATAAAACAGACTGGCCGGGTGCCAATGGCCCTGCTAAAACAGCGCAAAGTCTTACTCACGCTGGAGACGCATCCCATGAGCACCTGGCCAGACACGCGAATTCTCGACCTGCTTGGCATTGAAGTGCCGATCATTCAGGCCCCCATGGCCGGGGCAACCACAACGGCCATGGTGATTGCCACCAATGAAGCCGGCGCGCTGGGCTCGATGCCCGCCGCCGCGCTGACGATCGAGCAATTGCGCGAGGCCTTGGCTACGATTCGCCAGACCAGCTCGCGCCCTATCAACGTGAATTTCTTCTGCCATCAACCGCCCGCAGCCGATGCTGCACGCGACCGCCGCTGGAAGGATTTGCTTGAGCCCTACTACCGCGAACTCGGTGCCGATTTTGACGCACCAACCCCCGTGTCCAACCGCGCACCGTTCAATGACGCCGCCTGCCAAGTGGTCGAGGAATTTCGCCCCGAAGTGGTGAGCTTTCACTTTGGTCTGCCGGAAAAAGCCTTGCTCGACCGCGTAAAAGCCACCGGCGCCAAGGTGCTGTCATCGGCCACCACCGTGGAAGAAGCGATCTGGCTGGAACAGCATGGCTGCGACGCCATCATTGCGATGGGGATTGAGGCAGGTGGGCATCGGGGTTTGTTCCTCAGCGACGACCTGAATACCCAGATCGGCCTGATGGCGCTGGTGCCGCAAATCGTCGATGCGGTCAGCGTGCCGGTGATTGCCGCTGGCGGTATTGCGGATGCGCGCGGCATTGTCGCGGCATTCGCCCTGGGCGCCAGCGCGGTGCAAATCGGCACGGCTTACCTGTTTACCCCCGAAGCCAACGTCAGCGCGTCCCACCACTCTGCGTTGCGCCACGCCCAGGCCAGCGAAACCGCGCTGACCAACCTGTTCACCGGCCGCCCGGCGCGTGGCATCGTCAATCGTGTGATGCGAGAACTCGGTGCGATCAACCCGGTTGCTCCCGCGTTTCCGACGTCCGGTGGTGCGTTGATGCCACTTAAAGCCAAGGATGAAGCCGGTTTCAGCAACCTGTGGTCCGGCCAGGCGTTGCGCCTGGGCAAAGACATCTCCACTTATGCGCTGACCTGCGAATTGGCCGAGCAGGCGCTGGCCAGGTTCAAATAGAACTCGCGCCTGAGGCAACTTTGCACTGTACCGGCAATGGCCAACCGCTATATATTCCCATACATAGCGGTAAAGCCTTCTACCTATAACAAGCCGTACACCTTCAAAGGAGCTGCTTCATGATGATCCGCGCCTCACGCCTCGCCCCTGCCCTGATTGCCGCCTTTGCCCTGGGCTCGGCCCACGCCGATGAAGTGCAAGTTGCCGTTGCCGCCAACTTCACCGCGCCGATCCAGGCGATTGCCGCCGACTTCGAAAAAGACACCGGCCACACACTCGTCGCGGCCTACGGCGCTACCGGCCAGTTCTACACGCAGATCAAGAACGGCGCGCCGTTCGAAGTGTTCCTCAGCGCGGATGACACCACGCCGAAAAAGCTCGATGACGAAGGCGCCACCGTCAAAGGTTCGCGCTTTACCTACGCGGTCGGCACCCTGGCGCTGTGGTCGGCCAAGGAAGGTTACGTCGATGCCAAAGGCGATGTGCTGAAGAACAACGCATACCAGCACTTGTCCATCGCCGATCCAAAAACCGCACCTTATGGCCTCGCCGCCACCCAAGTGCTGGCCAAGGAAGGGCTGACCGAAAAGGTCGCGCCTAAGCTGGTCACCGGGCAGAACATCACCCAAGCCTTCCAGTTCGTCTCCACCGGCAACGCTGAGTTGGGCTTCGTCGCTCTGTCGCAGATTTATAAAGACGGCAAAGTCACCAGCGGTTCGGCGTGGATCGTGCCGGCCGCCCTGCATGACCCAATCAAGCAGGACGCGGTGATCCTCGCCAAGGGTAAAGACAGCGCCGCCGCCAAAGCCCTGGTCGAGTACCTCAAAGGCCCGAAAGCCGCTGCGGTGATCAAGTCCTACGGTTACGAGCTGGCCCAGTAAATGCCGCTGTCGAGTGCCGATTTTTCCGCGATTTGGCTGACCGTCAAACTGGCGTCACTGACCACTGTGATCCTGTTGGTCATCGGCACTCCGATAGCCCTGTGGCTGTCGCGCACCCGTTCCTGGTGGCGCGGCCCCATCGGGGCGATTGTCGCGCTGCCGTTGGTGTTGCCCCCCACGGTGATCGGTTTCTACCTGCTGCTGACCATGGGCCCCAACGGCTATTTCGGCCAGTTCACGCAATGGCTGGGCCTGGGCACCCTGACGTTCAGCTTTGCCGGGCTGGTGATTGGCTCGGTGATCTATTCCATGCCGTTTGTGGTGCAGCCGTTGCAAAACGCCTTCTCCGCCATCGGGACGCGCCCGCTGGAAGTGGCCGCCACGCTGCGCGCCAATCCTTGGGACACGTTTTTCACGGTGATCCTGCCCCTGGCCCGCCCAGGCTTTATCACTGCGTCGATTCTGGGCTTTGCCCACACCGTCGGCGAGTTTGGCGTGGTGCTGATGATCGGCGGCAATATCCCCAACAAGACCCGCGTGGTCTCGGTGCAGATCTACGACCACGTCGAAGCCATGGAATATGCCCAGGCCCACTGGTTGGCCGGCTCCATGGTGGTGTTCGCCTTCCTCGTATTGCTGGCGCTCTACTCCAGCCGTAAAACCAAGATGGGCTGGAGCTGATCGCCATGATTGATGTACGCCTGCAAATGCAATACTCGGGCTTTGCGCTGGATGTGGACTTGAAGTTGCCAGGCCGTGGCGTGACCGCGTTGTACGGGCATTCCGGCTCGGGCAAAACCACCTGCTTGCGCTGCATCGCCGGGCTGGAGCGGGCCGAGAACGGCTTTGTGCAGATCAACGATGACGTCTGGCAAGACAGCCGCAACGGCGTGTTCGTGCCGCCGCACAAGCGTGCGTTGGGTTATGTGTTCCAGGAAGCGAGCCTGTTTCCCCATCTGTCCGTGCGGGCCAACCTGGAGTTCGGCCTCAAGCGCATTCCACGCACGCTTCGCCGCGTGGACATGGCTCACGCCACTGAACTGCTGGGCATCGGCCACCTGCTCGAGCGCCATCCGCAGCACTTGTCCGGCGGCGAGCGCCAGCGCATCGGCATCGCCCGCGCGTTGCTCACCAGCCCGCAACTATTACTCATGGATGAACCGCTGGCGGCCCTCGACAGTAAACGCAAAAGCGAGATCCTGCCGTACCTCGAACGTCTGCACGATGAGCTGGATATTCCACTGCTGTACGTCAGCCATGCCCAGGACGAAGTGGCGCGGCTGGCCGATCACATCGTTTTGCTCAGCGACGGCAAGGCCCTGGCCAGCGGCCCGATTGGCGAAACCCTGGCGCGGCTGGATTTGCCCCTGGCCTTGGGCGACGACGCCGGCGTGGTGATCAATGGCAGCGTCAGTGCCTACGACGAGCACTACCAATTGCTCACGTTGCAGTTGCCCGACAGCGCCTTATCAATACGCGTCGCCCATGCGCCGCTGGCGTTGGGCAAACAGCTGCGCATCAAGGTGCAAGCGCGCGATGTCAGCCTGAGCCTGCAGGCGCAGGAAGCCAGCAGCATCCTTAACCGATTGCCGGTGACGGTGGCCGAAGAGATTTCGGCGGACAACAACGCCCATGTGCTGGTGCGCCTGGATGCCGGCGGCACGCCGTTGCTGGCGCGGATTACACGCTTCTCCCGCGACCAGTTGCAGCTGCATCCCGGCCAGGCGTTGTGGGCGCAAATCAAGGCGGTTGCGGTGCTCGCGTAAGTATTTGGCACCCGCGCAAAACCCTGCGGTCAATCAGACATACCGGCCTGATTACCGATAAGGAATTTGCACCATGCCCGACGCCGCGCTGCCTGCCGACCTGCCCCGCGACCTGCATTACGTTGACGACACCCAACCCGGGATCCGCCGCAAGAAGGTGCGCGGCAAGTTCCAGTATGTCGACGCCAAAGGCCAGACCATCACCGATGCCGACGAAATCAAACGCCTGAATGCCCTGGCCGTGCCGCCGGCCTACACCGATGTATGGATCTGCGCCGACCCGCGTGGCCATCTGCAAGCCACCGGCCGCGATGCGCGCGGGCGCAAACAGTACCGCTATCACGCGCGCTGGCGTGAAGTGCGCGACACCGACAAGTATTCGCGCCTGCAAGAGTTCGGCAACGCCTTGCCGAAACTGCGTAAACAATTGGAGGCGCAAATTGCCGAGCGCGGCTTCACCCGGGAAAAAGTCCTGGCCACGGTGGTGATGCTGCTGGACGCGACGCTGATCCGCGTCGGCAATACGCAATACGCCCGCGATAACAAATCCTACGGGCTGACCACCTTGCGCACCCGCCATGTGGACATCAAGGGTAGCGAGATCAAGTTCCAGTTTCGCGGCAAAAGCGGCGTCGAGCATCAGATCAGCGTCAAGGACCGGCGCCTGGCCTCGGTGGTCAAGCGTTGCCTCGAATTACCGGGGCAAAACCTGTTTCAGTACCTGGATGAGGACGGCGAACGCCATACCGTCAGCTCCCACGACGTTAACGCTTACCTGCACAGCCTCACCGGCGCCGACTTCACCGCCAAGGACTATCGCACCTGGGCCGGCACCGCCATGGCGCTGGCGGTGTTGCGCGAATTGCAGTGGCAGCCCGAGTCGGATGCCAAGCGCCATGTGGTGGCAATGGTCAAGGACGTCGCCAAGCAGCTGGGCAACACCCCGGCGGTGTGCCGCAAGTGCTATATCCACCCGGCCGTGCTGGAGCATTTCAGCCTCGGCGAGCTGTCCAAACTGCCCAAGCCGCGGGTGCGCAAGGGCTTGAAAGCCGAAGAAGTCGCACTGGCGATGTTCCTCGAGCAACTGGCGGCGGACTTGCCGAAGAAAGCCAAGGTGGGTTAGCCTCTGAGCCCCTTCTGACGCCCGGGATGACCGCCGACGTGAACAACTAAGCCTTCCAAAATGTATCTGCAACAAGCCGCCTGGCGCGCTTGTTGGCCTGTTCGACATTTTTTTGGAGGTGCTGATGACTGACGTCAACCGGCTGCCCGTACTCGTTTCCCTGCAACACCTGACATTCCAGTTCGCCGATGGCGAGACCTTGCTGGAAGACCTCACCCTGTCGATCGATCACACGCCCACCGGGATTGTCGGCCGTAATGGCCGTGGCAAAAGCATCCTCGCCAAACTGATCGCCGGGCTGCTGGCGCCCTCTTCCGGCACCCTGAAAGGCTCGGCCAGCGCGGCCTACGTCGCGCAGACACTGGCCGTTCAACCCGGTGCAACCCTCGCCGATGTGACGGGCACCGCCGAGGTATTGGCCGCCCTTGAACGCATGGCCCGGGGCGAACCCCAGGCGCACGACCTGGCGCTGATCGACGACCGCTGGGACCTTGCGCAGCAGCTGCGCACGGCGCTGGACGCCGCAGGCTTGCCCCACCTCGATGCGCACACGCCAGCCGAGCGACTCAGCGGCGGCCAACTGGCCAGAATCGCGGTGATCGGTGCGCTGTTGGCAACGCCGCAGCTGCTGATTCTTGATGAGCCCACCAACCACCTCGACAGCGTCGGCCGTGACTGGCTGCTGAGCGTGCTCGGCACGTGGCGCGGCGGCCTGATGGTGGTCAGTCATGATCGGCAGTTGCTCAACGCCATGGGCCGCATCATTGAACTCTCGCCACTGGGCGTGCAGGTGTACGGCGGCAACTACGATGCCTACCGCTTGCAGCGCGACGCGCAGCAACACGCCGCCCTCGCCGCCCTGGAACACGCACGCCTGGCGCGTAGCCGCGAGCGCCGTCGCCTGCAAAAAGATCATGACAGCCTGCAGCGCAATGCCGCCCGCGCGCGTAAGCACGCAGAGACCGCCAACGTCACCGGGTTTACCAAAGCGCGCTGGAAAGGCGCCGCGAAGGAAATTGTCAGCACTGTGCGCAGTGAACATCGCGCGTATAAACATGAACTGGATGGGCAGGTGCGCCAGGCCTATGAACGCGTCGTCGATGAACCGCCGACGTTGCTGGCCCTGCCCGGCTCGGCAGTGCCCAACGGCCGTCACGTACTGACGCTGCATAACGCGCAACTGCCGTGGCTGGCCCCGCAAGCGCCTTCCACTTACCTCACGCTCAACCTCATGGGCCCGCTACGCATTGCCGTGCGCGGGCCGAATGGCTGCGGTAAATCCACGCTGCTCAAGCTGCTGGCGGGGCACTGGCAGGCGGTCAGCGGCGAATGCAGGGTGCAGGTGCCCAGCGCGTATATCGATCAGCACCTGGCAGTGCTGGACGACCATCGTTCCATCGTCGAACAGCTCAACCTGCTCGATACGCCCTTGGCCGAAGCCGAACTGCGCACGCGCCTGGCGTTACTGCATCTGGACGCAAGCCGGCAAGCCGTTTGAGTGGCGGTGAGCGCCTGAAAGCCGCCATGGCGATTGCCTTGTGGCGCGAGGTGCCGGCGCAGTTGCTGCTGTTGGATGAGCCGACCAACCACTTGGACCTGGAGTCGGTACTCGCCTTTGAGCAGGCATTGCAGGGTTTTAACGGGGCGATGATGGTGGTGTCCCATGACGAGGCGTTTGTGCAGGCCATCCGGCCGACGCAGCATTTGACCTGGCAACCCGAAGGCTGGCGACTGCAAGGTGTGTGAGGTCATTGCACGCGCGCTCAAAGCGTCCTACGGTAGTGGCCGAATAATCTCACCCAGGAGTCCAGCACCATGCTGCCTGCAGCGCGTACACCCTACGCCAATGCCGCCCTCGCCCATCGGCAGCGTTGGCGCGGGCGGGTCGGTTTAATGTTGGTGGCGAGTCTTTCCGTGCTGGCCGGCATGACCGATGCCATCGGCTTTATGGCCAGCGGCGATTTTGTCTCGTTCATGAGCGGCAATACCACGCGCCTGGCGGTGGCGATTGGCGCGGGTGATGTGGGCCTGTCGGGGCGCTTGCTGTTGCTGGTGGCGATGTTCGTGGTCGGCAACGCCCTGGGCGTGGTGGTCAGCCGCCTGGCCAAACGGCATGCGCTGCCTTTGCTGTTGTGCATTGCGGCGTTGTTGTGCGGCGCGGCCTTGTGGCCTTTTGTCGATACCTTGCCGGCGTTGCTCGCAGCGATTATCGCCATGGGCATGCTCAATGCGGCCGTGGAAGAGGTCAACGGGTTGCCGGTGGGCCTGACGTATGTGACGGGCGCGCTGTCACGCTTTGGTCGCGGGCTGGGGCGCTGGATGCTGGGAGAGCGGCGCAATGGTTGGCGGGTGCAGTTGATCCCGTGGGCCGGAATGTTCATCGGCGCGGTGATCGGCGCACTGCTGGAGCAGCAACTGGGCCTCAAGGCGCTGCTGGTCAGTGGCGCATTGGCGGCGGTGTTGGGGGTGGTGTCGCTGAAGATTCCCCGGCGCTGGCACTTGGGTTACATGCCGCGCTAAGGATAAAAAGAGGCCCGCCCGACGTTTCGGCCTCGACGTCCGTGTACTGGTAAAGAGCCATCACGTCGAGCGAGCGGGTGGAATGATAAGCGAATGTCCGGCGGCTGTCCCGCCGGGCATTTCCGAAAACCACTAAGGCAACGGCTTACAGGCAAGTCGCGAGTGCGGCGAGGCGGCGTTTGGCCGGCATCGTGTCCTCGCCCGCGAAGTAGTTGACGCTGGAACCGGCGCCTGCGCTGCGCACATCGACAAAATAGTCGCCGCCGGTGGTGTACACCGTGAAGCCGCCGGTTTCGAGCGGTTCCTTGAAGCCACCGGCGTCAACGCCGAATACCGCTTCGTCCTGCCAGCCAAACTGGATGCATTGAGCAACCACCAATGGGGCCTTTTCCGACGCCAGGGTCTTGTAAGGCGTACCAGTGCGCGCCTCCTTCATCTTCGAGCCCGCGCAACCGGACAGTGCTGCCACTATCAGTGCGCCAATTACCACCTTCCGCATGCCATCGCCTCCTTGGAAAAACCGCGACTCTATCATTTGCAGGCGGCATTCAAGGATTATTACATCAAGGCTGAAGCAAGGAAGAAGGCGTTACCGGCCGCCGAATGAATTTTGTTTCACTGTGAAGGGAGGTGGCGCTGCCTATAGTTGCCAGGCTCATTTTTAAGAAGTCTCCCTTCTGCCCGCCCTCCCGCGGGCTTTTTTTTGCCTGCGCGGTGCGCAATGTGGGAGCTGGCTTGCCTGCGATGCGGGCGCCGCGGTGTACCAGTGGTCACCCGTGGACGCCATCGCAGGCAAGCCAGCTCCCACAGAAAGCAGCCTCAGAGCCACCAGCGAAACAGATAGAACAACCCCATGCTCAGCAGCACCGTGATCAACACACTGCGCGTCCAGAACATCAACGCCACCGCGCAGATACCCGCCAGCAAGTAAGGATTGGCCGGGCTCAGGTTGAGCCTGTGGTCGGCGAGAAAAATAATCGGCCCACAAATCGCCGTCAGCATCCCCGGCACTGCGAACCCGAGAAACTCCCGCGCGCCGCGATTGAGCCGCACCGGCAACCGCGGCTCAATGAACACGTAACGGTTGAAAAATACCACCAGGCCCATGGCCACAATCATCACGTAAATCATCGCTGCCCCACTCCCAGCCGCTTGCAGGCAAACCCCGCGCTCATCCCCAACACACCCGACACCACCACCGCCGACTCCCAGTGCAAGTAACTCAACCACACCGAGCACAACAGCGACACTGCCACACACACCACCGTGGGCACGTCGCGTACCACCGGGGTGATCAAGGCGATAAAGGTCGCGGCAATCGAAAACTCCAGCCCCAACTGGTCGAGGCCGGGAATGCTTTTGCCCAGCACGATGCCGGCCAGGGTAAACAGGTTCCAGATGATATAGAACGTCAGGCCGACGCCCAGGGCGTACCAGCGGTTGAACGTCTCACGGTCATAGTGATTGACCAGCGCAAAGAATTCGTCGGTCAGCAAAAACCCCAGGCTCATGCGCCACCGCGCGTTGAGCGACGACAATGTAGGGCGCATGTGCATACCATAAAGCAGATGCTGGGAAGTCAGCAGCAAGGTGGTCAGCACGATTGAAATCAGGCTGGCGCCACTTTTGACCATGCCGATTGCGACTAACTGCGCGGCACCGGCAAACACGATGGCGGACAAACCTTGGGCCTGCAGCGGCGTAAATTGCGCATCGATGGCCATGGAACCGGCCAGCAGCCCCCAAGGCGCACAAGCGAGCGATAACGGAATGACGGCAATCGCGCCGCGCCCGAAGGCGTAATGAGGTAAGGCTGTAGGCATGGAGATGGCTCATCGACAGACAGTCGACAAGCATGCCAGCGCGATAAGGGTGTTGTCTTGAACGATCGTGCTCAGGCGAGCTTGACCGAGACCTGCTCCACCGAGTCACGCGCTTCGCGCAGCTCGTAGGCATCCTGGTTGAGCCGGTGAATCGTATTAAGCAGGCGTTGGCGCAACACTTCGTCTCCGAGTTTTTCCACGGCGCGCATCAGGTCAAACGCCGCAGTTTCGTTATTGTCCGCGACGGAATCGAGGGTCTTGCGCAGGTTGCGAGTGGCACGGGTCACGCGGGTTCTTCCTTCATCAGCAATGGGCAGGCACTTTAGGACATTCGTGTTTCATTTTAATTTCAGTCACTTGTGGCTGATTTGATGGCATTTGATCCACGTCAATCGAATTCAGGATTTGACCTATATATATGGCTATACGTATATTCGGCCAGCCATATATGCCAAGACCTCGACATGCCGGACCTTATCTCCCCGCCCACCCTGTTCAAATGCCTGGCCGATGCCACCCGCGCGCGATTGACGTTATTGATCCTGCGTGAAGGCGAACTTTGCGTGTGCGAACTGATCCATGCTCTGGACGACAGCCAGCCAAAAATCTCCCGTCACCTGGCGCAACTGCGCAGTTGCGGGCTTTTGCTGGACCGTCGTCAGGGCCAATGGGTCTATTACCGCATCAACCCGGCACTGCCCACTTGGGTGACACACGTGCTGGAAACTACCTTGCAAGCCAACCAGCCATGGTTGCACAACGACGCGCAGCGTCTTGATGCAATGGGCGACAGACCACAACGGGCCAGCACCTGCTGCTGAGCCATCGGAGCGTTTATTCATGCTTGTCGCAATTGCGATTTTTATCTTCACCATCGTTTTGGTCATCTGGCAGCCCAAAGGCTTGGGCGTTGGCTGGAGCGCAACCATGGGCGCGATCCTGGCCCTGGCGTGCGGGGTGATCAGCCTGGCGGATATCCCGGTGGTGTGGCACATCATCTGGAACGCCACCGGCACCTTTGTTGCGCTGATCATCATCAGCCTGTTGCTCGATGAGGCCGGGTTCTTCGCCTGGACCGCGTTGCATGTGGCGCGTTGGGGCCGAGGGCGTGGCCGGCGCCTGTTCGCCTATATGGTGCTGCTCGGTGCGTTGGTGTCGGCACTGTTTGCCAACGACGGCGCAGCGTTGATCCTCACGCCCATCGTGATGTCGATGCTGCTGGCCCTGCGCTTTTCCCCGGCGGCTACCCTGGCCTTCGTGATGGGCGCGGGGTTTATCGCCGACACGGCGAGCTTGCCGCTGGTGGTGTCGAACCTGGTGAACATCGTCTCGGCGGATTATTTCAAGATCGGCTTCAATGAGTACGCGGCGGTGATGGTGCCGGTGAACGTCGTCAGCGTTGCAGCAACCCTGGCAGTGCTGCTGTGGTTCTTCCGCCGCGACATTCCACAGGCCTATGACCCGGCCGACCTGGAAGACCCGACCAGCGCCATCCATGACCGTGCGACCTTTCGCGCCGGTTGGTGGGTGCTGGGTATTTTGTTGGTCGGCTGTTTCGCCCTGGAGCCGCTGGGCATTCCCATCAGTGCGATTTCCGCCGTGTGCGCTGTGCTCCTGCTGGTGATCGCCGCCAAGGGCCACAAAATCTCCACGCGCAAAGTGCTGAAAGACGCCCCGTGGCAAATCGTGATTTTTTCTCTGGGCATGTACCTGGTGGTCTACGGCCTGCGTAACGCCGGGTTGACCACCTACCTGGCGACCTGGCTCGACACCTTCGCCACCTACGGCGTGTGGGGCGCAGCCATGGGCACCGGCGTGCTGACCGCGCTGCTGTCGTCGGCGATGAACAACTTGCCGACGGTGCTGATCGGCGCGCTGTCCATCGAATCCAGCCATGCCGTGGGCGTGGTCAAGGACGCGATGATCTACGCCAACGTCATCGGCAGCGACCTGGGCCCGAAAATCACCCCGATCGGCAGCCTGGCCACCTTGTTGTGGCTGCATATCCTCGCGCGCAAAGGCATCACCATCACCTGGGGTTACTACTTCAAGGTCGGGATTGTACTGACCTTGCCCGTGCTGTTGATCACCCTGGCCGCACTCGCTTTGCGCCTGAGCATTTGAAGGAAATAGCCATGAAGGTCCTGTTCATGTGTACCGCCAATAGCTGCCGCAGCATCTTGTCCGAAGCGGTATTCAACCATTTGGCGCCGCAGGGCTTCGAAGCGATCAGCTCCGGCAGCTTCCCCAAGGGCCAGGTGCTGCCGCGCAGCCTGAGTACGCTGCAGGCGGCGGGTATCAGCACCGAAGGGCTGTACAGCAAGGGCAATGATGCCTTTGAAGGCAGCCCGCCGGACGTGGTCATCACCGTGTGCGACAAGGCGGCCGGGGAAGCCTGCCCGGTGTATTTCGGGCCGGCGGTTAAAGTGCACTGGGGGTTGGAAGACCCGTCGGATGCCCAGGGTGACGAGGCGAGTGTGCAAGCGGCATTCGACACCACCCTGGCGATCATTGCCACGCGTTGCCGGGCGTTTTTTGCCGTGCCTTTTGCCGAACTCAGCCCGGCTGAACTCAAAGCGGAACTCGTCCGTATTGCGGGCTATCAGTAAACCTCATTTACAGTGTTTCTGTTTAATCGCCGCCGCCATGGAACGGTGTGGATTCGCGTCCGGATGCCAGCGTATGCTTGCGCACTTTCCTGAAAGGACGCGGGCATGCTGACGATTTTTTTCTACGCACTGGTATTCGGTTTCGTGTTTTGCCTCTCCCCCGGCGCGGTACTGGCGGAGACCCTGCGCCGTGGTTTGCTCCATGGCTTCACCCCGGCGCTGCTGGTACAGGTCGGCTCGCTGGTGGGCGACGCCGTGTGGGCAGTCATTGGCCTCACCGGTATCGCCCTGCTGATTCAGCATGATGCCGTGCGTGTGCCGCTGACTGTCGTATGCGCGCTTTACCTGGCCTGGCTGGGCGTGCGCAGTTTGCTCGATGCCTGGCACTTGCCCGCAACGGACACCGCACCGGCCAGCTCCGGGCAGAACGCGCTGGCAGTGGGTGCGGCGATTTCCCTGGCTAACCCGAAGAACATTGTCTACTGGGGCGCGCTGGGCAGCGCCTTGTCCGGCATCGTTGGCGCAACGCCGAGCCATGGGCAAACCCTGATGTTTTTTGCCGGGTTCATGTTGGCGTCGGTGCTCTCGTGTTTTCTGATCGCAGCGTTGGTCAATCTGTTACGCAAGAACGCATCGCCGCTGTGGCAGCGCATCAGTTACGGTGCGTGTGGCGTAGTGTTGATCTATCTGGCTGTTCTGGCGGCACAGGGTATATGAAGTTATATACCTCGCAAGTTGCTGCGCGCTTATCTGAATGAACTCTGAACACGGGTTAATTTAATTAATCATGCGTTGACATTTTGTAACCGTCTGAGTAGATTGCCCGTGCCCGCAACTGGGGCCTTTTTTAAACCTCACAAAAGAAGCCAATGGACACAGTATCTAGTCGCTGTCCGAGCACCGCATTAGCGGGCATCGGGCGCCAAACCCAGAATATGACAGGACTCGCCTTCCAGGTCCGGTAAGCTGCGCTAGAGCTTGATGCTCCACCGTAACTGCCTCACCGGTCGCCCGTCCGGTCCCGAGGTGTGTTATGACCTTCCAACTCCTTGTTTTGCCCGATGTACGTACGCTAGCCGCAGCCCTGCGTGCCAAGCTGTGCCGCGAGCCTGTGGGCTTTTCGCCTACTCGCACCGCCTTTGCTGCACCCTCTTCCCAACTGCGTCCGGCGCCCCCGCTGGCGCACTGGCGTGTCTGCCCTGACAGCGGTCAACTGCTGCAGCACTGGGACCACGCCGACCCTCAAGACCCGCAGAGACCTCAGGTTTCCACCCTGGCTCAAGCCAGCGTGCTGCTCGGTGTTTACCTGAGCCTGCGCGCCGCTTAAACCGGCTGGAAACAGCAACTTTCTGATTAACAGTCTGGAGTTCTTTATGAACACGTCCAGTAGTAGCCCGCTGCGCGTTAGTTAACTAACGCGCGTCTGGCGGGCGCTGTAGAAGTTATGTGAACACCTTATTTAAACCGATCGCGAAGTCCGCGGCTCGGCATGCTTTCGCTCGCCTGTATTCAGGTAAGTACCGGGTATGTTTTGTCGAGAATTGGCGACAGGAGTACAGACAATGAGCGCCGTAAAAAACACGCCTCTGCACAAGAAAAATGGCACCACCACCGACACCAAACTGTCGATGCGTGCCGCCCGTGAAGCCCAGAACGGCCTGCAAGCCACCCTTGCCAATGTGCGAGCGACCCAGGACGGCCTGACCGAACTGGACGCCTCGGCGCGCCTGCAACGTGAAGGCTACAACGAAGTGGCCCATGACAAGCCGCCTCACGCCATCATTCAGTTCCTGCAAGCGCTGAACAACCCCTTCATCTACGTATTGCTGACCCTGGGCGGCATCAGCTTTGTCACCGACTATTGGCTGCCGTTGCAGGCCGGTGAAGAAGTTGACCTGACCAAAGTCATCATCATCATGACCATGGTTCTGCTCAGCAGCTTGCTGCGCTTCTGGCAGGAACACCGTTCGGCCAAATCCGCCGAAGCCCTCAAGGCCATGGTGCGCACCACCGCCACCGTATTGCGCCGCGAGCAAGTCGGTGCACAGCCGACGCTGCGCGAAGTGCCGATGCGCGACCTGGTGGCCGGCGATATTGTGCAGTTGTCGGCCGGCGACATGATCCCGGCCGATATCCGCTTGATCGAATCCCGCGACCTGTTTATCAGCCAGGCCGTACTGACCGGCGAAGCCTTGCCGGTGGAAAAGTACGACACGCTGGGTGACGTCACGCAGAAATCCGCGTCCTCGCTGGCCGCCGACCAAGGCAACTTGCTGGATCTGCCAAACATCTGCTTCATGGGCACCAACGTGGTCAGCGGCCGCGCCAGAGCGGTGGTGGTCGCTACCGGGCCACGCACCTACTTTGGCTCGCTGGCCAAGGCGATTGTCGGTTCGCGGGTGCAGACCGCGTTCGACCGTGGGGTGAACAGCGTCAGCTGGCTGTTGATTCGCTTCATGCTGGTGATGGTGCCCATCGTGTTCCTGCTCAATGGCTTCTCCAAAGGCGATTGGGGCGATGCGTTCCTGTTTGCCCTGGCCGTGGCCGTGGGCCTGACCCCGGAAATGCTGCCAATGATCGTCAGTGCCAACCTGGCCAAGGGCGCAACTGCCATGGCCAAGCGCAAAGTGGTGGTCAAGCGCCTGAACGCGATCCAGAACTTCGGTTCGATGGACGTGCTGTGCACCGACAAGACCGGCACCCTGACCCAGGACAAGATCATCCTCGAACACCACGTCAACGCCTTCGGCCAACGTGATGATGCGGTGCTGTCCCTGGCCTGGCTCAACAGCTACCACCAGAGCGGCATGAAAAACCTGATGGACCAGGCCGTGGTGCAGTTCTCGGAACACAACCCCAAGTTCCAGCTGCCATTTGCCTACAGCAAGGTCGATGAGTTGCCCTTCGACTTCGTGCGCCGTCGCCTGTCGATCGTGGTCAAGGACGCCGCCGGCGACCAGTTGCTGGTGTGCAAAGGTGCCGTGGAAGAGATGCTGAGCATTTCCACCCATGTGATGGAAGATGGCGCAGCGGTGCCGCTGGATGATCGTCGCCGTGATGAGTTGCTGGCGCTGGCCAACGACTACAACGAGGACGGTTTCCGTGTGCTGGTGGTCGCCACCCGCAACATTCCTAAAGCACTGGCACGCCAGCAATACACCACCGCCGATGAGCGCAACCTGGTGATCCAGGGCTTCCTGACCTTCCTGGATCCGCCGAAGGAAACCGCAGGCCCGGCGATTGCTGCGCTGCAACAAATCGGCGTGGCCGTGAAAGTGCTGACCGGCGACAACGCCGTGGTCACCAGCAAAATCTGCCGTCAGGTTGGCCTCGAACCCGGCCAGCCGCTGCTCGGCGTAGAAATCGAAGCCATGGACGACGCAACCCTGCTGCGCCGCGTGGAAGAGCGCACAGTGTTTGCCAAGCTGACGCCGCTGCAGAAATCCCGTGTGCTCAAGGCGCTGCAAGCCAACGGTCACACGGTCGGCTTTCTCGGCGACGGCATCAACGATGCGCCGGCGCTGCGCGATGCCGACGTGGGCATCTCGGTGGACAGCGGCACCGATATCGCCAAGGAGTCGGCCGACATCATCCTGCTGGAAAAGAGCCTGATGGTGCTGGAAGAAGGCGTGCTCAAGGGTCGCGAAACCTTCGGCAATATCATGAAGTACCTGAACATGACTGCCAGCTCCAACTTCGGCAACGTGTTCTCGGTGCTGGTGGCCAGTGCGTTCATCCCGTTCATGCCGATGCTTGCGATCCACCTGCTGCTGCAAAACCTGATGTACGACATCTCCCAGCTGGCCTTGCCGTGGGACAAGATGGACAAGGAATACCTGGCCAAGCCGCGTAAGTGGGATGCGAAAAACATCGGCCGCTTCATGATCTGGATCGGGCCGACCTCGTCGATCTTCGACATCACCACCTTTGCGCTGATGTGGTACGTGTTTTCCGCCAACAGTGTGGAAATGCAGACCCTGTTCCAGTCCGGCTGGTTTATCGAAGGGCTGCTCTCGCAAACCCTGGTGGTGCACATGTTGCGCACCCGCAAGATCCCGTTCTTCCAGAGCACGGCTGCCTGGCCGGTGTTGATGATGACCGCCATCGTCATCGGGCTGGGGATCTATGTGCCCTTCTCGCCGCTGGGCACCCTGGTGGGTCTGGAGCCGTTGCCACTGGCGTACTTCCCTTGGCTGGTCGGCACCCTGCTCGCCTACTGCTGCGTGGCACAACTGATGAAAACGATCTACATCCGCCGCTTCAAGCAGTGGTACTGATCACCCGCCTCTGAAAACGGTGGTCGTCGCCCGGCGGCCACCGTGCAACACAAGGACTCTGACTATGCGCGTGTTGATCTGTGCAGGTCGTCATTACGCCGACACCAAAAAGTCCCGCCAAGTGCTGGACGCTTACCACCGCCTGCGCCCGGTGCAGGTATTGATTCACGGCGGCAACCAGTTCCTCGGCAGTGACATTGAGGAATGGGCGCGGGAAATCGGCATCGACGTGGTGCGCTACCCGCCCAATTGGCAACGCCACGGCAAGCAGGCGGAACGCCAGCGCAACCATTTCATGCTGTTTGACAGCCGCCCCGACGTGGTCATCGCCCTGCCGGGCGGTGACGACACCTCGGAGTTGGTCTGCCAGGCCAAAGCCAGCGGCATTTCGGTGCTGACCGTAGAAAGCTGAATTCAAGCGAGGTGCATCATGCACAAAAAACACACTCCTCTGCGTCAGGACGGGTTTGCCAAATACCGTGCCCGTCACTATCGCGGCGCTCGCCATACCCTGTTGCTGCTGCCACCGGCCAAGCGTCGCGCACTGCAACGTAACCTGACGTTTATCGGCGTGACCCTGGGCCTTATTTTGCTCATCGCGCTGTTATCCAAGGCCCACGCGGCCGGTGGTGCCTACGTGGTGGACGACGGCGCGGTCAACGCACCCGGCGAATGCAATGTGGACGCCTGGTACACGGCCGATCGGCATCAGGGCAACGTCCATAACGAGACATTGAACCCGGCCTGCACCTTCAGTGCATTGCCGTCGGTGCAGTGGAGCGCTGCACTGTCGCGTGCCAGCCAGGCAGGCGACGCTGAAACCCAGGTCAGCCCGCAGGTAAAGGCCCAAGTGTGGTCTCGGGATGACCTGGGGCTGCAAATGGCGGTGTCGGCCACGTCGCATTTTGCGTTGGACCGCCAACATGCGTTCGACGGCGCGGATCTGAATGTGCCGTTAACCTGGCAACCCGTCGAAGCGTTGCGCCTGAACGTCAATGGTGGCTGGACACATGCCTATAACGGCGGTGAGCAGAATCATCGGCTGACGTGGGGGACCGGGTTCGAGTATCAACTGGCGGACGCGTTGACGCTGATCGGTGAGCGCTACGGCCAGGAAGGCGGCGACCAGGCCTGGCAGGCCGGGCCGCGCTTTCATGTGGGCAAACTGGTCGATGTGGATGTGGTGGTTGGGCAAAGCCTGAGCGGCGACCGGAATCAGTGGCTGACCACCGGTGCTACGGTGCGTTTCTAGTTTGAGTGGTGTGGATCAAAAGAACGCCTCGGACAACCTGTGGGAGCGGGCTTGCTCGCGAATGCGTTGGGTCAGTCAGCTCATTTGTTACTGGCCCAACGCATTCGCGAGCAAGCCCGCTCCCACATTTGGATCTCATTACATCAGGTCGCTGTTGTGGTGCTTCGCCCCTCTAGGCTTTAGCCTGCTGCTCCAGGTTCAGTTGCAACTGCGGGTCAATCTGCAACTGCCCTGCCAGTTCATCCAGGTATTTGCGCTCCGCATCCTGTTGGTCGTTCACCAGTAGCACGCTGGCCAGGTAGATCTCCGACGCCAGCGCCGGGTCACTTGCATACTCGGCAAAATCCGCCGCATACAGAGGCTTGACGGCCTCGGCAGCGATCCACTGCTGCAACTGCGGGTCATCGGTGTGGCGAGCCATCTCGGCGGAAATCATCTGTTGCTCCTGCGCATCGATGTTGCCATCTGCCTTGGCCGCAGCGATCAGCGCACGCAACAACGCATGGCTATGGGCTTGCGCTTCGGCGCCGTCCAACTGATCCACCGTCTGGATGGCTTGCTGCGGCGCAGTTGCCTGCTGGCGTTGCCAGGCCTGATACGCCTGAAACGCCGCCATCCCCAACGAGGCCAGCGCCGCGTAGTTCATCCCACCGGAGCGCGCCTGCGTCGTACCACCGCTGGGTGCGCCGCCCAACAAACCGCCGAGGCCGCCGAGTAACCCACCCAAACCGCCGCCCGCCGAGGCGTTGCCGCTGCCGGTGCCTTTCAATAAGCCGCCGAGCAGCCCGCCCAGGCCACCGCCTGAGGCCGCGCCGCCTTTCTGCCCGGCGCGCAACAGCTGTTCGAGTAGATCGCTGGTATTCATGGTTTCACCCTCCCAGGGCGCAATAATGGCGTTCAACAACCATAGCCCGCTGCCGTGGGAACACCATGACCGCCGGGCGGGCACGCTTTATGATGGCGACATCGCGCCATTGAGAGAGAAACCACGTGAACCGCATCGAACACATCGCGTTGATGGCCAACTACAACCAGTGGATGAACCGCAAGGTCTACGCCGCCGCCGGCAAACTGACAGACGCCGAACTGGCGGCGGACCGCCAGGCGTTCTTCGGCTCGATTCTCGGCACCCTCAATCACCTGGCGCTCGGTGATACCGTCTGGCTCAAGCGCTTTGCCCAGCACCCGGCAGGCTTTTCGGCGCTGGCGCCCTTAAGCGCTATCACCACACCCGTCGACCTCAAGCAGCTGGCGTTTGCCGACATCCGCGAGCTGTCGACCCATCGCGCCTGGCTGGATCAACTCATCATCGACTGGGCCCAGAGCCTGCGCGAGCCCGACCTGGATCATCACCTCAGCTACCAAAACATGCGCGGTGTCGCGCACAACAAGCCGTTCTTCGGCCTGCTGGTGCATTTCTTCAACCACCAGACCCACCACCGGGGCCAGGCAACCACGTTGCTGACCCAGGCGGGCGTGGATGTGGGCGATACCGACCTGCTGGCGCTGATCGACTGAGTTCAGCGCGCGTTGAACGCGGCGTAGGCCTGCATCAAGCGCGGGAAGTCTTGCGGTTCGGGTAATTGCGCGAAACTTTCGACGGCGGGCGTGGAGGCCCACGGCAGCTTTTCGCTGGTCCAGGTTTCCATGAACGGCACGTAGTCGTGGGCGTTATCCAGCAAGGTTGCGCGCACATTGACGAACTCGTCGATGCCATGGGGGCGCGTAAACAGCCAGCTCATGCAGTGCGGGCAGCAATAATGCCGGTCCACGCCGTGCAAACCGCCAATCACCGGGCAGCCCTGGGTGACGGTGAAGCCACTGGCGGGAATCAGGACGCTGAGGGAGAACGCGCTGGAGGTCATTTTCTGGCAGCCGCTGCAATGGCACGCCATGGTGATCACCGGCGGCAGGCTGACACTGAAACGCACCCGGTTACAGCGGCAACTGCCTTCCAGCGGCAGGGTTTCGAGGCTCATCATAGATTCCTTTTTTATACTTGTGACCGCACAGGGTAGCGTGAACCCGCGCGGGGGCAAAACCGAACGCTGCGCCGCGCCTGGGGTCGTAACCATAAGGCGCCGGGGTTAATTGCCCCGCCCTGCTCGCGCCACCGCTGCTGTTGGAGGCGCGTACCCCCATAAGAAGGAGACGCTTACATGGTCACTCACTTCAAGGTCGCCGGCCATTTGGCCTGCGGCCACCACGGCACCAACCTCACCTCCAGCACCGAGCTGAACCGAGTCAAATGCCGTACCTGCCGCAATACCGAAGCCTATAAAGAAGCGCGCCGCACCCAGCGCAATGCCGCTCGCCGCTCCGCGCGCAAAACCAAGACCCACACCTCCATCGACTGGCGCAGTGCGTGGACACAACGCCTCACCGACCTGCCTGGGTTGCAGCGTTTGCCACGCGGGTTCAGCGGGCAGGCGTTTGTCTGAGCTATTCGGCTTTTGAAAAGATATTCACCAGGTTCTCATCGGGATCCTGGAGCAGCGCGGACGTATTACCCCACGGCATCTTCGTCGCGGGCATCACCACGTTCGTGCTGCTGACCCGGCTGGCAACAGCCGCCACATCCAACACTTGAAACTCCAGGATCGCCGACCGATTGCTCGCCGCGACTGCCAGCCCGTGGTTATGCAGGCGGATCAAACGCTCATCGCTGATCGCCAGAACGACACCCTCGAAGTGCACCTCGGCGAAGCCTTCCGCCAAATGCCGGGGCGCGATGTCCGAGAGGTTTTGATAGAACTGGACGAGTTGCTCAAACTGCTGGGTGACGAGACGGACAGAGGCAAATTTCATAACGGGGCCTGGCTTGAAAGTGAAACCGCACTCTATTTCACACCCGCGTCAGTTCCTGGCAGGAGCGTTTCACCCCGTATCAAAAACCTCGCCACAGCGGCAGGTTCCCCATGTAGATCACTGATCCTGCAAGATTTTTCGGATTTTATTGAATGCGACAAACTCATGCTTTCACCTTGCATCCAAGCGCCTGGGTCTATATATTCCCAACCCTGCTGCACCGCGCTGCCGCCCGAATGGCGAAACTGGTAGACGCATGGGACTTAAAATCCCCCGCTCGTAAGGGCGTGCCGGTTCGATTCCGGCTTCGGGCACCATAGATATCAAGGGCTTGCATGATTAACCTCATGCAGGCCCTTATCTTTTTGCGCCCCGCAATTCTCCATTTGCCCGGTTGTTCCGGCGCTCGCCAGGCGATAGCACGTCCCCCGAATCATTCAAACGCGCCGAGTCGCGCCACCAATGCCTCAAGCACCACGCGTAGCTTGGGCAACACCTGGCGACTTTTAACCCAGGCCAAGGTGATCTCAAACCCTTCAGTCGCCAGGTGCGGCAGCACTTCCACCAATGTCCCTTGTTGCAGTTGCTGCTCGATCAGCCACGAGGGCAATTGGACGATTCCGCAGTCTGCCAGCGCGGCCATCACCAGCCCTTCACCATTGCCCACCACCAGCTGCGGCGCGACTGGCCTGCGCAGCGTCTCGCCCTGCTCACCGGTGTAGCGCCAGGGGCTGATGCGCCCATCAACCCAGCCATAGGCAATGCACTGATGCTGTTCAAGGTCGCCCTCCGACAACGGTGTGCCATGGCGAGCCAGGTACGCTGGCGATGCGCAAAACACATGCCGCTCGCGCGTGAGCAGCCTGTGCCCAACCGTCTCCGGCCAGGCATCCGCACCGCCGATACGCACCACGATGTCGACGCCAGCCTGAAACGGCTCGATAAGGCCGTCAGAGAACGTGATGTGCGGTATCACCAACGGATAGTCCTTCATCCATTGCAGCAGGATCGGCAATACCTGCACGCGTCCGAATGCGCCCGGTAAATCAATGCGCACTCGCCCACGCGGCTCAGTGCTTTCGCTGTGCAGTGACAACTCGGCTTCTTCAAGGTCGGCCAACACCCCGCTGCAGGTGCGCAGGAACGCCGTGCCGGCGTCGGTCAGCGCCAATCTGCGCGTCGTACGTTGAAACAGTCGCGCGCCCAGGCGTTTTTCCAGCCTGGCGATGCTTTTACTGATGGCAGAGGCCGTCAGGTGCATCTTCTCGGCCGCCGCCGCGAAGCTGCCGCTCTCCGCGACGCAAACAAACACATCGATACCCTTCAAGCGTTCGGAGGCAAACATTGACGTTCCTTATTCATGAATTCAGTTCCTTTCATTCGATAGAAAGCATCCTAAATCAGAATTCACCTCACCAGTAAGCTGTGTGACTTGCACCTTATGAATGGACGATGAGGCCCGAATGCTCGCCACGCTGAAAACCTACCCCGCCACCCTTAACCTGCTGCTGTCTGCGTCACTGGTATTAACCCTCGCGCGCGCAATCACCCTGCCCTATTTGGTGATTTACTTGTCGGGCAACTTTGGCTTGAGCATCGCCGATATCGGCCTGGTGATCGGCAGCACGCTGATCATCGGCTCGCTGTTGAGCCTGTATGGCGGCTTTCTGGTCGACCGAATCTCCAGTTACCGGCTGATCCTCACCTGCTGCGGCGTGTTCGCGCTGGGGTTTCTCGGCGCGTATGGCGCATCCGCGCTGTGGCTGTTCTACCTGTGCCTGGTGTCGATCAACCTGGCGTATGCGGTCATCGATATCACCGTGAAAGCCGGGTTTGGCAGCCTGCTGCCTGTGGACCAGCGCAGCGAAGTGTTTTCGATCAAATACACGCTGACCAATATCGGCTATGCCATCGGCCCGTTTCTCGGCGAAGGCGTAGCCGCCCTCGACATCAGCCTGCCGTTTTTACTCTCGGCGGGTCTGGGTGCCGGGTTCTTTTTTGTCTACTTCGTGTGGGGCGACCGAGGCTTGGTGGCTGGCGAAGCAAAGCATAAACCCGCGCCATTCCTGGCCGTCGGCACACTGCTGCTGCGCGATTACCGCCTGGTGTGCTTCACCCTCGGCGGGGTGTTGAGTGCGGTGGTATTCGGCCAATTCACCGCGTACCTCTCGCAGTATTTGATTGTGACCACCACGCCCCACGCGGCCTATCGAATTATCAGCAGCGTAGTGGCGACCAATGCCCTGATGGTCATCAGCCTGCAATACAGCATTGGCAAACGCATTTCCCGTCGACACCTGAACCTGTGGCTGGCCGGTGGGCTCAGCCTGTTTATCGTCGGGCTCGGCGGCTTCGCCCTGTCGACCACGTTGGTGCTGTGGATGGTTTCCATGGCGATTTTTACCCTGGGCGAAATCATCGTCTTCCCGGCCGAATACATGTTCATCGACAACATTGCACCGAGTCATCTGAGAGGGATGTATTACGCGGCGCAGAACTTGAGCAATGTCGGCGCTGCGTTAGGGCCAGTGCTGTGTGGAATCGTGCTGGCGACGCAGCCGGCTCACTACATTTTCTACATGTTGGCGCTGTTTATCATCGCCGGTGGGTTGCTTTACGGGTTGGGGGTTGCTCTTTCAGGCAAGGAAACGGCTCAAGAGGCGGGGTGAGCACACATTGAGCGCTTCGGTAGGATTTTACCGTTGGCTGCTGCTCGACATTCCCGCCGATGTGCGGGAAATCAGCGCCAAGACTGCACGAAAACCTGAAACTTTTTCGGAGGTCTCACACGCGGTAATTAAAAGGCAAAAACAGGATAACCACGTAGCACACCAGTGCAACCGTTGCGACCGCCGCTCTTGATAGCGGACTGGCATTTCTGCCCACACTCGCTGGGGCGATACTGATTGTTCTACCACTCACATAGCAGTACATCCCTTGTACAAACCACAACTGCCCGACGACCATCGCGAAAAAGCGTTCGACATTACCATTAAACCGCCAAAAACCATTCGCAAAGGCTATCAATACAAGCACAAGCAACAAAAGATGCCGGTATTTACTCAGGAGCGGCAACATCATTTTTTTCCTTGAAAAAATTCATTCCCATGCTCGACTATCTGATCCCAAACTTTCATGGCGCCTAAAACATTTGACACCCTGGACGCCACAGCTGCCGGCATACCCGCCTTCTCGGCGAACTTCTCAAAACCGGTACTTAGCGCATTACTTTCAAGCCCCGACAAAAGATCATCCTTCAGGTAAGAATGCAATAACGAAGTCACCATAGAGGCGGTCGCCAAACCTACCTGAACACTGCCTCCTGCGGGTACTGACGCTACGCCCAACGACCAGCTCAAGGTATCAAGTGACTTTTGATCCACCGCCTTGATCCAGCGCAGTGTATTCAAATCGGAATAGTCAAGATTGGCCCCACTGGCCAAGCATTCTGCAGTGCCACAGGAGAAGTACCGAGGTGCAAAGTATTCACCATCGACACTGACCGGCACCCTGTAGCCACCCTTTTCATCGAGTGCATAACCCGTGAGCCGATCCCTCACACCTGATCGAGTTTGCGTCGTGCCCTCGCCCAGCTTCGCATACGAGTCAAAACCCGTTTCTGCCGTCATGGTCCAAGAATAGATATCCGTGTTCGCCTTGATAAACGCGATAACGTCCCGGTCGGCGGGCGCGAAGTTCTGCACATACAGCCCGTCCCCCAGGAGCTTCCAGTTGCCTCCGGTGTCATACATTCCCTCTTTCCCGGCAATGTAATCATGGGTTGGCGTGATAGAAGTGTCCTTCACAGTGGAAATTCTGAGCTGCTCTTCAATCTGCTCTACGGTGTACTTACCGCCACTTTTCGCTGCAAGACTTTTTGCCAGCTGGCGTTCGGTGGGGTGCAATTGCCGATTGAATGTCGTTGCACTGCCGGCAATCTGTGCGCCTTTACTCACGTCGCCTTTAACCGCACTGGCAGCCACGATGCCGAGCAGTTGTGAGATCACTTTCTCAGCACCTTTATCCGCGCCCAGGCTATTCGACAAGTCCTCGATTAATGCTTCATTGAGTGCAGCAGCCACAGCCCCTGTCTTGAAATCACTTCCCGTAGCCCGTGAAAGCAAGCCGCCCATCAACGCATGAGCGAGTACCTTTTGAGGACTGCCATCATCGTACTTGACCGTGTCACCGACCCAGTTGAAACCCGCCGCCATTGCGGTATTGCCTGCCTGGCTGAGCAGCGCAGACGCGAGGCTGTCTTTGATACTGCCCCCATTAACCAGAGAGTTGACACTTCCCTGCAGCAAGCCCTCGGCGAGCGAGTATTTGGTAAACCCGGCCATTCCCTCCAATGTACTCAAATTGAAGCCGTGGGTAGGGGAAATGACGTTCTTGCCGGTTATGCCAAAGGCGTCGTCCAGAACCCCACGTGTAAGACCCGCAGTCAATGCTCCCGTCACATAGCCTTTGAGGGCATTCGAAGAAGTGATGTCTTTAAACGTAGCCCCCAAGTCACCCTTGTTATTGATCACACTGACCGCACCGCTGCTGGCTACCGAGGTAACAGCCGCGGTGGCCATGGCGTTGCCCCATCCTGCGGCGGTATAGGCGCCAGTGGCCAAGGCTTGAGAGGTCGTAGTGGCTGCGGCCATGGCTGTACCGGACCCGGCTGAACCCGCGCCCGCAAAGGTCGTGCCTATTGCCCCGCTCGCAGCCCCGGCGGTGAGTGCCGTTACAATAATAATGATCGCCAGCATCGCCCCCTGACCAAGGCTGGAGCTGCTGTACTTATAGGACTCGTGCGTCTCCTGAATCAGCTTCCAATCCACATCCCCACGTTTTTCAGCGTCTTTGAGCCAAGCCATTTGCGGGTCTGCATGTACCATTGCATCAATGGCCTGGCTGACCGTTTGTTGGTTCACCTGCTTGACATCTATGTGCAGGCCATCCACGGCTTTGATCACGATGTCACCCTTGGCAGCCATCTGCGTCTGCTTGAAGGTTTCGTCGGTATTGCCTTTTCCGCTCATGCTATTCCAGGAAAGGCTCGACTTGCTTTTGGAATGGCTTTCCTGGTGCAGGTCTTTCACCCCGTCAAAAGTAATCGAACCGCCGCTTTCCAGCGTCAGGTCTTCACCACTCGCCAGCTTGGCAGCCTGATAGTACTGGTCGCTGCCACTCATCAATATAACGTCACCTCCCGCCTTGACCTCACTCCCCACATTGACGACCTTGGTCACTTCATCATGCTGAGTCTTCTTACTGCCCCAGCTACCCTTTTTCTTATAGTCGTACAACGAATAATCACTGTTTTGGGCGGCTAATACATCAAGCCGCTCGCCCGCTACCAGATACGCCTCATCACCTGCACTGACACGGCTGGAAATCAGCGCCATATTCTGCCCTGCACTCAGGATGACATCACCCCCGGCGCTGATCGTCGTGCCAACTTGGCTGACATGATCTTCCTGAACCGTCTTTTTCTTGCTCTTCGCCAGCAGGTGATCCTCATTCGCCGCAGAGGCGATATTCATGTCTTCCCTGGCCGCCATGGTGACATCACGCTTGGCATCGATTGCACTGGCGATAGCATTAAGGTCTCGCCCTGCCGTCATTTGTATATCGCGCCCGGCACCGACGCTCGAACTGCTCTGCGTAACCGATGAGGAGTGCGCGTACATACCGCCGTTGCCGGAATCACGCGCTTCGGTCGCGACGATGTTGATATCGCGCCCGGCGTTGATAACCGTGTCCGCGCCGCTCTTGAGCACGCTGCCGCTGTTGATCACATCACGCGCGGCCTTAATGGTGAGATCATTGGCCGCTTCAACCCGGGCCGAGTCCCCATAGTAGCTACGATTAGCCTCGCCCATGCCCAGCCCTGTCAGGCTGCGTTCATTGATGACATCGCCCTTGGTCGCGGTCAGCGTGACGTCACGCCCGGCGATTACCCCACCCGATTGGTTGACGATGTTGTTACCCGCCAACAGGTCAAGCCGATTGCCGGCCTCGATCCGGCCACTGTTGGTCAGGTCATTGCCTGCCGTCGCAGAAAGGTTATTGCTGGCCCGCAACGTACCGGCATTGGTCAGGTCCTTGCCTGCGATTAACGTGACGTCCTGCCCTGCAATCAACGCGCCGTTCGATGCCAGGCGCTGGTCGGCATTGGCCAGATAAAGCACAGGCACCAGGACTTTCTCACCGGCCACCTCATGCTCTTCCAGCCACACGATGTCGTGCGTCAGCGCCGCCACTTGTGCACCTGTCAGCGATACACCCACGGACAGGTCCAAGGTCTGCTTGCTGCGGATGGCGTTGTCCATCAAGTAGCGAAACACGCCTTCGTCCGAGGTCTGGCCATCGATAAAGCGTTGGCCCGTGCGCGCGACCACCGCTTGCTGGATCAGACGCTGCTCGTAGAGGCCATCGCCAAGGCGCTTGGCGCTCTCATCGGGGTTGTAGCCGAGACCGGAAAGCAGGTAATCCGAACTCATGAATTGCTTAAGGTCAGTGAGTGCCGGGTTGGTCTCGATCAGGTATTTATGCGGCTGCGAAACAACGCTGCGGTCGGGTAAACCCTGAACACGATTGACCGTCTGGCGGCCAGGCGCCGTTACCACATCCTGGGCCAAGGGCATCAGGCCTGGGATATTGAGCGCTCCTGCAGTGTTGAGCCCAACTGACGTATTTCGGTTTCCGGTCGCCAGGCCTGGGACGTTCGGTCCAGGTCGGGCCGTGCCCGAAACGGGTGTCGTGGTATCCCGTTCGCCAGGCGTCAGCCCAGACAAGTCGAGGTTCGGGCGCTGAATGTTGACCGTCGGGGTTTGACCATTGATGTCGTCAATATGCGTCATGTCGGAACCCGTGGTGCGGCCGGGCTGCCAAGTACCACCGGCAGTATTCCCTGCCACGTTGATCGTGCTGGCATTGCCATTGATACCGCTTGCTTCACGAGCGGCCAGGGTGACCTGATGCACACCCACGGCCGTTTGCACCGCATCAGCCAGCTGCAGCGTGCGACCCTCGGTCGTTGGCAGTGTTTGTTGGCGCTCGGCCAAGCCGATGCTTGCGCCGCTCAAGGTCCAGCCTGGCGCGCCGCTGTTGCCCTGGCTCACAAGCCCCTCATTGGCGGCCTGGCCGCTGAGGCGGAACAAGCCGTTTTTCCCGTTCGGCAGGCTGAATCCTGGTAATGCAACGGGGTTGACCTGCTGCTGCGCAAGACCTGGGGGCAACTCGCGATTGATCGTGACCATGACGGCGGTGTTGCCAGTGACCGCGTTGGCCGCTCCACGCGGGCCATTGCCGGTCACGGCGACGTTCTGGCGAACGACGCTGTTGGTGAGGTTTTGCGCGGCATTGATGCTGACGGCACCGCCCGCCTGAACCACGGCGTTAATCGAACTGGAAGAGCCCGTGGTGGTGCTGTTGAACGGGCGCGCACCGAGCATTTCCCAAGGGCCATCCACCGCGCCGATACTTGGATCAACAGCGTCACCTTTGGTCTGGATGCGTAATGTTCCGTAGGTGGTAAAAAAACGCTGAGCGTCCCGTCCGCCCTCAAAACCGATGCGTTTGTAATCTTCAACACCGTCTTTGTTCCACGTATGAACGGAAGGCGCTTTGGCGTTGTAAAGAGGGTCATGCGTACGGTTGTAGTTCATCACCGTTTGCATGAATTTGGGCACGCTGTGCGGGTTCAGCGTGCCGAAGTCATAAGAACGCCTAAGGGTGTAATCACCCACCGACGCGCCCTCGTTGGTGAAATTCTGCAAGGCAAAGGAGAGGTTGTTACCGGCGCTCAAGGTTGAAGCCTTGTTGACCAGGTCACCGCCTGTCACCAGGAAATTGCGCCCGGCGGTCATGCTGGCGGACGCTGAGTCCTCGAGCACCTGCGACTTGAAATTCTGCGCCCACACCAGGTAGCTATCGCCCGTTTGGGTGGTCGATGCGCAGCTGTAGCACTGCACGCCGATGTAACTCGAAACAAGGCCGCCCGAGGTGCGGAACACATCCTTGCGGTTTTCGATAAGCCCGGCAGCCAGGCTCAAGTCACCGCCGCTTTCTATCGTCGCCGAAATATTGTTGATCGAGGTGGCCTGGCCATTATTGTCATCCTTGGCAATGCTCACATTCCCCAAACCATATACATCTGCAAAACGGTTGGTGAACACATCCGTGCGCAACGCCATGTCGCTGCCGCTGAAGATCAATCCATTTTGGTTCAAAAGGTTTGCGGTAGTCAGGCGCAGGTTGCCGGTACTGCCCAAGGTGCCGGCGTTATTGATCGACCCTGCGGTGAGGGTCATGTCCGCAGAAGACGTGATCCTGCCCGCGTTCGCCAGGGCTCCTGCAACAGCCATGCGCGTGCTACCGCCACCGGCGATGCTCGCCGATTGAGCCACTGACCATTGCGCAGCCGTGAGGTCCATCTGCCCCACACTGCTGAGCCGGCCATTGCCCTCGTAGCCGCCGTTTAACTGCAACGACAAGCTACCGTCACTGGCAATCAAACCGTTATTGATCCAGTGACTGCCGTTGCCTTCCAGTCGTGATGAGGCCAGTAGTTGGCCGCTTTCTGTCTGGGTAAAGGTGTTGACGTTCACCTTGAGGCGCCCGGCCTGGATAACGCTGCTGTTAGTCCAGGTATCTGCATTCAAGGTCAGGCCGCCACGGGTGACAATGCTGCCGCCGGCACCCGTCACATTGGGCAGGGAGATATCAAAGTCGCCCTCGCCGGTATGCAGCAGTTGGCCACCGGAGTTCTGGAAGGTATTGGCTATCAGTGAGAGATCGGTGTTGGCCGTTTCTATGACGCCACTGCGGTTATCGAACTGGTTGCCGATCTGGAACTGGGTCTTGCCCTCACGCCCCAACGCCCGCAACTTGCCACCCTGGTTGATCAGGTCACTGGCTTGAACCGCTAATGGACCGTCACTTTCAATAATCCCGGACTGGTTGCTCAATTGCCCACTGAGGCCAAGGTCAATGCGTTTGGCCGCGATTTGCCCGGAGCTGTTATCCAACCCGTTGCCACGTACCATCAGTCCCTCTTTGGCGTACACGCCGCCATAAGCATTGAGAACGTGGTTCGCATTGATGGCGGCGTCGCCAGCCTGAGCGGCGATATGGCCGCGCTGATTGTCGAGGGTGCCGGCGCTGAGGTTCACTCGCTGGCCTTGCACGACCCCACCCTTGCCCTGCGCGTCGCCGTTGAGCAAACGATCGCTCACTGTGGCGTCCACCAAGCCGGTCAGGCTGGCAAGCGTGCCACCCTGGTTGTCGAGCGCGTTGGCTTTGATAACCGTGTCGCCGGTTTGCGCCAGGAGCTTGCCGTCCTGGTTATCAATCTGTGCATTGATGTCGAGGTTCAGGCCACTCTGGCCTTGCACCGCGCCTTGATTATTGAGCAAGCCCGCAGCCTTGACGTAAACGTCGGAACCCTGGCTGTAAATCAACCCGTCGGCGTTGTTTTGCAACACACCGGTGGTGGTGACCGCCACCTGCTCCTGGCCGGCGATGGTGCCGTGCTGGCTATTGTCGATACCGCCTGCCAGCAGGGTTAGCAGACGTTGGCTGGCAATCTGTCCGCCCTGATTATTCACATGCGCTGCGCGCTGTAACAACAACGCGCCCGCGCTGGCGAGTTTGCCGTTAGCGTTGTTGAGCGAACCCAGCAGGTCAAGGGTCAATCGACCGTTACCGGCTACGCTGCCGCCGCTGTTGTTGAGGTCTGAGGCGCTGATCGTCATGGCTTGTTGCGCGTTGATCGTGCCGCCTTGGTTGTCCAGGCTCGCCGCCCGTACCTCCAGTTCAGCCCCACTGTCAATCAGTCCTGCGCTGCCATTGTTCAACTGGCTGGTGACCGTCAGGTTTTGTCCCGCTGCGCTGGAGAGGATTCCGCCCCGGTTGTCGAGGCTGGCAACGTTAAGGCCCAACTGCCCATGGCTTACCAGTGCACCGGCGCCTGTGTTCAGCAGCGCGCCGTCGAGGCGCACATCCAACGTGCCGTTGCGGCTCGACAGCGTGCCGTTGTTACGGTTATCGAGGCTGTTGCCACTGACGTTCAAGCCCTGCCAGCCGGAAATCAAGCCATTCTGGTTAAGCAGCGTGGCCGCACTGACTGACAGCACCTGACTGCTGATCAATTTACCGCCGGTGTTATCCAGGCTGTTCAGGTTCAGAGAAAGGTTCTGCTGAGTGGAAAGCTCGCCGTTCTGGTTATTGATTGCGCGCACGCGGTTGAGCGCTAATGGCCCTTTAGCCGCGATCAGGCCGTTACGGTTATCAAGATCGGCGTTGTTCAAGTCAAGCGTCAGGTCCTGCGCGCCCACGATTTGGCCACCCGCCAGCGACAGTCCGTTGAGCTTCAAGCCCATGCTGCCCTTAGCCGATACTTCACCGCCGCTGCCGGTTAGCAGGTTGCCGGCGGTGAGATCGAGCGCGCCTTGGCTATTGATCAAGCCTTTGTTCGAGTTATCCATGAAGCCGGTGTTGAGCACTACGCGGGCGCCGCCCAGGAGGCTGCCGTTCTGATTGTTGATGTCAGTGCTGTGCAGATTCAGTTCACGCGCCGCACTGATCAGGCCCTGGCCCTGGTTATTCAACAGGCCATCACTGGTCAGCAGCAGGTCCCCGCGGCTGGTGAGCGTACCGCCACGGGTATCCACGGAGCCTGCGTGCAGGTCCAGACCGGCTGCGCCGATCAAGCCCTTGACGTTAGCCAGAGCCTGGTTGATACGCAGCGTCAACGTCTGGTTACTCAGCAGCTTGCCATTACTGTTCTCCAGGCTTTGCGCTGCCAGCGTGAAGGCTTGCTCGCTGGAAATTTCCCCAGCCTGATTGTCGACGCGAGAAAGGTTGTTCAACGCCAGAGGCCCGACGGCGTTGATCAGCCCGGCGTTGTTGTCCAGTACGCCCTGCTTCAGATCAAGGCTCAACCCGGCCTGGCTGAACAGTTTGCCGCCCTGCTGGTCCAGGCCCGTCACACTGGCGGATAGCGCCTTGACGCTGCCAATGCTGCCGCCGTTAGTCAGTTGCCCGGTGGCGAGGGTCAAGGTGTCAGCGCTGTTCAAGCGCCCGCCTTGGTTATTCAGCGCACCGGTCGTCACTGACACCGCTTGTTTGCCGCTGATGCTACCTTGCTGGTTGCCCAAACTCGCACTGCGCAACACCAGGCCGCCGTCGGTAACCACCTCGCCGCTCTGATTGTTCACGTTGCCCGTCACAGCAACGTCCAGCCCCTGCGCGCTGGAGAGGCTGCCCTGAGTGTTGTCGAGACTGTTGGCCTTCACGTTGAGCGAGCCTTCACTGCTCAACAGCCCCAGACGGTTAGTCAAATCGCCCGTCAAGTCCAGCGCCAAGGCTTGTTGGCTGAGGAGCTTGCCGCCGCTGTTGTCCAGCGCAGAGCCTGTCAGCGTCAGACCCGAAGCGTTCAATTGGCCACGTACACGGTTGATCACTTGGTCGACCGTCAGATTCAGATGGTTGACTGCAAACACCTGCCCGCCGTCGCTGTTATCCAGACGCTGCCCATTGATCACCAGGTCGGCATTGCTGGTCAGCTCACCCGTGCGGTTATCAATGTCCGTCACCTCCAGTTTCAGCGCTTTTGTCGCACCGACCAAACCACCGCGGTTATCGAGGTTGGCGCCCGTGACCTGCAGGGCGCCTGTGCTGACCAGCTTGCCTTGGCTGTTGTCGATACGGTTAGTGCTGACGGTGACCTCGGCCTTGCCGGCCATATCGCCTTTGCGGTTGTCCAGCGTTGCAGCTGTCAGCAACACCGCACCGTCACCGATCAGGCTGCCGCGCTGGTTGTCGAGCAGGCCATCGGCCTTGATCGACAAGCTGTCACGGCTGCTGATCAAGCCATCCGTGTTGTCGAGTGTTGCGCTGCGGGTGGTGAGCTTGCCGGCGCTGATACTGCCTTTTACGTTGGCCAAGGCCTGATCGATGCGCAGCTCCAACGCCTGATTACTGAGCAGCTTGCCCTGGCTGTTGTCCAGGCTGCGCGCAGCCAGTATGAAGGCGTTACGGCTGGAAATTTCACCGTGACGATTGTTCACATCGCCGAGGTTTTTCAACACAAGGACCGGCGCATTAATCAGACCTGCGTTGTTCAACTCTCCCTGATTCATATCAAGGTTCAGTTCGGTGCTGCTGAACAACTCGCTGCCGCTTTCCTGTGTCAGCCCTGTGAGGTTCGCATTCAGGGTCGTGCCGCTGGCAATCCGCCCGCCGTTGTTGAGCGCAGTCGCCTTGAGGTCGAGGCTGCCAGCGCTGATCACGCGACCACCCGAGCCGTTGTTGAATTGGCCGGTACTTAGCATCGCGGCGTCCTGGCTCTTGAGCAGACCTTGCTGTGAGTTGTCCAGGTTGGCACTGTTCAGGTTGAATGCCTGCGCAGACTCGATCACACCACCGGTATTGAGCAGTTTGCCGGCGCTGCTGATTGTCAGGTCGCCAGCGCTGGAAACACGCCCGCCCGTGTTATCGATGGACTGGCCCTGCAGTTGCAAGCGGCCTTCGCTGCTCATCTTGCCGCGCGTGTTGTCCAGACCGGCGGCCAATTGCACCGCCAACGACTGTTGACCTGCCAATGTCCCTTCGGTGTTGTCCAGGCTCGAACCCTTGAGGCGCAGGTCCTTGGCGAACACCAAGCCCTTGGCCTGGTTGATGACATCGACGATCGCCAGTTGCAACGCCGTGCCGCCCAGCACTTTACCGCCACTGTTGTCCAGGCGCTGGCCGCTGAGCTGGGTGTCGAGCTGGCCGGAAATTTCCCCGGCACGGTTATCGACCTGTTCTACCGTCAGCTTCAGCGTTTTTAAAGCGCCTACCAGGCCACCCTCACGGTTATCCAGCGTGTTGGCGCTGAGTGTCAGGTTGCCCTGGGCAGCCAGCTCGCCACCTTGCTGGTTCAAGACGCCGATGGCGGCGTCCAGATCGGCCTGGCTGGCAATACGGCCTTTGCTGTTATTCGCGGTGTCCAGTGTCAGGTGCAACGGACCCACGGCACTCACCAGTCCAGCCTGGTTATCCAGCGATTGCGCGACGAGGGTCTGCGCCTGTTTGCTGCTGAATACACCGCCACGGTTGTCCAGACTACCCGCTTGAACAGCCATGGCACCTTTGGATAGCAGGCTACCTTTGGCCTGGTTGTCCAGCCGACCCTCGACGTTTACCGTCAGGCTGCCATCGCTGAGCACGCTGCCGGACTGACTGTTATCAAGGCTTGCAGCTGCCAGTTGCAGGCGCTTGCCGGCACCGAGCGTACCGCCCTGATTGACCAATGCGCCGCGCGTGGTCAGGTCGAGACTGACATCGCTCATGACCTGACCATTGCGGTTACTCAGGGTCATCGCATCAATCACACTGACACCGGCACTGGATACCTCGCCATCGGTGTTGAGCAACGCCCCCACCACGGCCAGGCTCAAGTCCTTGGAACTGCCGAGTACCCCGCCACTGTTATCCAGCCTGCCTGCTTGAGCATCGAGGCCTGCTGCGGTGATTTCGCCTTTGGCGTTGACCAGCGCCTGTTCAACGTTAACCGCTAAGGCTTGGTCGCTAAGCAGCTTGCCGTCGCTGTTATCCAGACTTTGTGCGGCCAGGGTGAAGGCGTGTGCGCTGGAGATTTCGCCTTTCTGGTTGCCAACGGATGAGAGATTCTTCAGCACCAGCGTGCCCGGCGTGTTAATCAGGCCGCGCGCGTTGTTCAGCGCTGCCCCCTTCATGTCCAGGGTCAGCGTAGTGGCACTGAGCAGTTGACCGTTTTGATTGCTGACGACGCCTTGAGAAGTCAGTGCCAGGGCGGCCGCGCTGCTGATCCGCCCGCCATCGTTGTTTACGCCGGCAGACGCCAGGCTCAAGCCGCCATCGCTGCGCAGTGTGCCTTGCTGATTATTCAGTTGATCGCCAAGCACCATGCTCACGTCCCGCTTGGCGTAAACACTGCCTTCGCTGCTGTTATCCAATTGCCCGGCGTTAAACGTAATCGACTGCTGCCCGGAAATAATGCCTTTGAGCTGGTTATTCAGGCGCTCAAGGGTCAGCTGAATATCACCATTGGCCAGCAAGCGGCCGCCCGCGCTGTTATCAAACTGGCCGCCGTTGAACACCAGATCAGAGACGCTGGAGACTTCACCGTCGCGGTTATCCAGGCTGTCGACCGCCAGGGTCATCGACTTGCCGGAATTGAGCAGGCCCGTGCCGCTGTTGTCCAGTGACGTGCCTTTGACCTGCAACTGCCCTACCGCCGCGACGCTGCCACCACGGTTATCGAACTGCCCGATAGTCAGCAGCAGGTCGCCTTTACCGGTGATACGTCCCTTGCTCCGGTTCTCCAGGCCGGCAGCCGCCAGCTGCAATTGGCCGCCGCCCGCAATCAGTCCGGCCTGGTTGAGCAACTGCCCACTGATCAGCGCGTTCAACGTGTCGACGCTGGTCAAGGTGCCCCCGCTGTTGTCGAAGCTGGTCGTGTTCACGCTCAAGGCTTGCCCACTGACAACGCGGCCATTGCGGTTGCTTGTTGCACCTGTGCTACTCAGGAGCAACTGTTTATCGCCGAGGATCAAGCCGTTGTCGTTATCCAGCGAAGCCTGGGTCAGCGACGTTAGGGTACCGAGGATTTCACCTTGATGATTGTCCAGCAACGTAGCGACTTGCACCGCTACAGCATCGCGCGCACTGAGCCGGCCTTGAACGTTGGTGAGGCTGTTGGCTTTGACATCCACTGCGGCGGCCGAAACCAGGCCCTTGGTGTTTTCCAACACCTGATCAATACGCACCAATAACCCTTGCTCACTGAGCAATTTGCCGCCGCGGTTGTCGAGGCTCGCAGCGCTGAAATCCAGCGCCTGGGCGCTGGAGATTTCCCCACCGCTGTTATCAACGCTGTTGAGGTTGCTCAGCAGCAACGCACCCGGCGCGTGGATCAAGCCGCCCTGGTTATTCAAGTGGCCATGGTTCAGGTCGAGGCTCACGCCCGCCTGGCTGTAGAGGTTGCCCTTGGCGCTGTTATCGAGGCTGGCGGCGCTGATTTGCAGTTGGCCCACTGCACTTAACAGGCCGGTTTGGTTGAGCAATTGCGCACTGATCAGTGCAGTCAGGCGGCCGTCGCTGGTCAACTTGCCGCCGCTGTTGTCCAGGCTGCCGGCGGTCAGATCAAACGCTTGGCCGGCGAACAGCGTGCCCTGGCGGTTATCGAGCAGGCCGAGGCTGTTGAGGTTGAGGGTGGCGTCGCCTTGCAGCAGGCCTTGGCGATTGTCCAATGAACCGCTGCTGACCGACGCCGAGCGCGCCAACACTTTGCCGTTGCGGTTATCCAGCGCCGCGTCGATTTGCGCGAGCAGGCCGTCACCAGCGCTGAGTGTGCCGCCATTGTTGTTCAGGCTGCCGGCATGGATATCCAGGGCTTTGGCCGAGACCAGGCCCTGAGTATTGTCGAGCGCCTGGGCGATGCGCACGGTCAATGCCTGTTCGCTCAACAGCTTGGCGTTGCCGTTGTTCAGGGTGTCGGCGGCCAGGGTAAAGGCCTGGCTGCTGGAGACTTCGCCGCCTCTGTTATCGACGCTGTTGAGGTTGCTCAACAGCAATTGGCCCGGCGCATTGATCACGCCGCCGCGGTTGTTGAGGTGCCCGCCATTGAGGTCGAGGCTGACATCGCCTTGGCCAAAGAGCCGGCCATCCTCGTGCTGATCAAGGCTTGCTACGCTGGCATTCAGCGTTGTGCCGGCGCTGATGCGCCCGCCCGCGCTGTTATCGACCTGGCCGGCCGTCAAATCCAGCCGGGCTTCACCGCGCAGGGTGCCGTGGCTGTTGTTGAGCGGGCCATTCACTTGCAGGTTGAGGGTGTTGGCGGCGAGATTGCCCTGGCGGTTATCGAGGCTGCCGAGGGTGAGGCGTGCATCGCCTTTGGCGGCAAACAGGCCGGTCTGGTTGAGCAACTGTCCGGCGATAACGGCGGTCAAGGCGCCGTCGCTGGTCAGCTTGCCATCGGTGTTATCCAAACTGGCTGTGGTGGCGTCCAACCGGATGCCGGCAGCCAACGTACCGCCCCTGTTGCTCAGTGCGCCGCTGGAGATCGCCAGCGTACGGTCGCCTTGCAGCCTGCCGCCGCCATTGTCCAGCGTGCCGGTTGCCAAGCCGATATCGGTAGCCACAAGCTCGCCACTGCGATTATCCAGGCTGTCGGAAACCACCTGCAGCGCCTGACGCGCGGCAATCCGGCCGCTCTGGTTATTCACTAACCCCGTGGCATTCAGGCTCAACGACTGCCCCGCCGACACCAGCCCGGCGACGTTATCCAGGGCCGCCAGTTGCAGCGTGACCTGCGCCTGGCTCGACAGCTCGCCGTTACGGTTGATCAGTTGGCCGATACCTGCCGTGAGGTTGGCGGTGCTGGTGACCAGGCCGCCTTGGCTGTTGAGCAGTTGGTCGGCGTTGATGCCGAGGCTGCCAGCGCTGAGGATGCGGCCTTGGTTCTGGTTGTCCAGGGATGTGGCTTTGAATTGCGCATCGCGTTGGGCGCTCAACGTGCCGCCCTGGTTGGCGAGTTCGCCGGTGGTGACGATGAGGTCGCGGCTGGCGATCACGGTCTTGCCGGTGTTGTCGAGGGACTGCGCAGTCAGGCGTACGTCGCCTTGGGTGTTGCGGGTGTTGTCGGCGTTGACGCCGGCTTCGATGATGCCGTTGTTGGTCAGCCGGCCACCGGCGTCCAGGGTGATGCTGTCTTTTGCGGCGAGGGTTTGCTGGTTGGTCAATGCGCCCTGGGTTTTGATCGCCAAATCAGTGCCCGCGTAGACTGCGCCTTTAGCCTCGACACTCTGCGCCTTGACGTTAACCGCCCTACCGGCCGAGGTCTGGCCCATGACTACGTTGCCAGCGGCATCAATCTGAATATCGCCGCCAGCGACCATGTCCCCCGACAGCCGCACACCCACACCCGCTTCGGTGCCCACCAGCTTTACCGCGCCCACATACATGCCGCCCAGCGCCGAGGAATCAATCGCCAAATCCGGCGCCTGGCTGCCGTCCGCTGCACGTGCCGTGGCGTTCAAGGTGCGGGCGTCGACGTCGTTGCGACCGGCGACGATGGTGAGTTTTTTTGCCTGGATCTGCGCGTTGATGGTGGTCGCGCGGGTGATGATTTCGAACTTGTCGACGTTGCTCGCGTTCAGACCGGCGCCTTCGATGGCGACAGTGCCTTTATCGACTTGATAACGGCTGATCTGGCCGTTTTCGATCACCGCTTTACCGGTGGTGAGCGTGGCCTGCGGGGTATTGATAAAGCCGCAGCCGTTGCAGCTGATGCCATACGGGTTGGCCACGATCACATGCGCCGACTGCCCCGCCACTTCCGTATAACCGCGCAATTGGCTCGGGCTGCCGCCATTGACTTCATTGAGGATGATGTTCGCGGCGGTGCCTTGGAAATTCGGGTTGCCGACGATGATCCCGCCCAGCTGAGTCGACTGAGTACGCCCGGTGGCGTTGTTGAGAATGACGCCGTTGGCACCGACGTTGTAGTCATGGAATTGGTTGTGCGACAGCCCGTTGGCGTTCGGCGCGGCGATGTTGACGATCGGCACGCCATTGCCCGCTTGCGCCAGGCCCGTGCCCGGCGCACTCACCACGATGCCGTCGGCCTGGGCCAGCAGCGGCTGCCAGAACATGGCGTTGGCCAGGATCAACGCTAACCCACGTTTAGGCAGCCCCTGGAAGTGGGAACGGCTTTTTACGGCAGCAGAAGGCTGGCGCGCGAGGAAGGCGAACTGACGAACATCCATGTCGTGTCTCGATGCCCAAGGGCGGTCAAAAATTTAAAGAAAGAAAGCCAGGCGGAATTTGATCGGCGCTTCACGTTCCGTAAGGGCGCCCGGTCGTTTCAAAGGAGGTACAAGGCGCGAGCCCGGCAGGGCTCAGGCAAAGAAAAGCGGAGAGCAGGCCCAGACTGGCCCGACAAAAAAAACGCCACATTTCCAGATCCCTCTACATGGCTTTGTGCCATTAGTTTTTGGGCGATCTTAGGGTGGCGTTTTGATGGCGTCAATTAAATGTACGGCTTTGTATCGAACCCAATACACACGGTTTTCAGGCAGGCTGCACTATCTCCATATATATCAATTAGTTAATAAAATTCAGCTCGCCAGGCTTTCTGCCGTCCTCTGCCGCGACAAGTTCAACGCCATCCACAACGCCAACGCCGCCATGACGATCCCGGCCACAAACCCACCGCTATACCCCGCCTGTGCCGTCAACCCAACCAGCAAAGTCGAGGACAGCATCTCGCCCAGATCACGCGTGCTCTGCACCGCAGTCATATCCGTACCGGCCTGATCACTTTGAGCGGCGAAGGCCATGGACGCCGTCATGATCACCACCGAAGTTGCGCCGGTCGCGAATGAGCCCAGGCCCACGGCCAGCCAGATCAGCGCGGTTTGCGTGGCCAGCAGGCCGCTGGCTTGCATCAACCAGGTCATTGCGGCCACGCCGGCCATGCCGACCGCCAGCATGAAGGTCGGCCACAGGCCCAGTACACGGATCAACCACGCGCCGCCGCCGCAGCCGAACACGATGGTGACCACGCCGCCGCTTATTCCCAACTGCCCAATCGCTTGCAGGGACCAGCCGGCGTCATTGAGGAACAGTTTGGACAAGCCGAACCCCGAGACCGAGGTCATCGCCGACAGCAACGCCAGCAGCACCAGCGACAGCGCCTTCGGCCGTTTGATAAACCGCCACAACGAGGCATGCGCCACATCCGGCTGTTTAGGTTTGGCCGGTGCCACGTGCAACCAGCCCACGCACACCAGGCTCAGCAACGGCACCAGCGCCAGCAGCGTGAATGCTGTGGTTTGCCCCAGGTAGCCGCTGAGCAGCAAGGTGCCGGCGCCGCCGACAAAAAAGCCGACCATGGTGCCACCCACCTGAATCGCATTGATCCGCGCGAGCATGCTGTCGGCGAAGTACTCGGCGGCCATGCCGTCGGTGGCGATGTCCTGCGTGGCACTGGCCAGCGACGCCACAATCAGGAGGCCGACTGCCACGCCGGCGGTGTCCACGCTCAGGCCGATGGTTGCCAGGGTGGCGATGCACAGCAGCACCAGCATCTGCATCGGAATGATCCAACTGCGCCGCCGTCCCAGCCGTGGGCTCCAATGGTTATCGACCTGCGGCGCCCAAATGAATTTGATCACCCACGGCAGCCCCACCAAGGGCAGGAACGCCAGTGCGTGGAGCGCGGCGCCGTCATGGCGCAGCAGGGTCGGCAAGGCGTCCATGGCGATGCCGAAGCAAATGCCCTGGGACAGGTACAACAGCGCGAAGGTCAGCACCATGCGCCAATGTTTCAGCAGCTCCAACATACGAATATCCCCTCAGGCAACATTGGCGGCGGCACCTCGTGCCGCACGCGTAAAAGAAATCAATTGGCGTAGCGCCCTCAAGGCACTGGCGCCGCACAGCAGCAACACAAGATCGACAGGCCATAGCGCTAAGCTGCCGTGCCTGAAGCTCCCCGCCAGGTGCAACACAGCCGCCGCGACGAAGGCCAGGCCGGCCACCGCCAACAACAGGTGCAACGGTTGACGGCGCGGCGGCATGGCACACACAAGCAGCAGGCTGGCGAGCCAACTGCCCCAGAACCACCACGCCAGGTTGCCGAAACCCAGCGCCCCGGCGCACAGCAACACAGCCGTGGCCGCCAGCAAGCCGCCGCCCCCACCCACCACCAGGCGCAACAACACCTGCCAACCGGCGCCAGCCTTGAGGCGGCGGCGCTCCAGCCACAGGTACAAACCGCTGAGCACCAACACCGCCGCCGCCAAGGCCATGGCGAAATGCACCGCGCGCAATAACGGCCCGGCATAAGGCACCCAGCGGTAGTCGGCAAAGTGCAGCGGCTGCACCGCAATAAATGCCTGCAACCACACGCCGCGCCCACTGGCGCTGCGGGTGCCCACGGCTTCGCCGTCACTGGCGCGATAAGCGTGGCGTTCAAATACGGCGGTGCTGGGCAAGCCTTGCTGGATGCCGCTGACTTCAACCCAGGCGCCCGGCTCGCCCCAGTGGTGCAAGGCGACGTTTTGCGCGGCAAAACCCGGATGCGCCACGGCGTCCCGGCGCAGCAGTTGATCGAGATCAACCTGCGTCGTACCTGCCTGTGGGCTGATGGGCGGCGGCGTACCCAGCAACTGCATAAAGGCCTGTTGCGGCGCACCGGGAAACGCTTGCCCAGCCAGGCCCAGCGAGCCCAGCGCCCCCAAACCCGACAACGCGCCGGTCACGCCGAACAACAGCAGCCAGGGCCCGCACCAGCGGCCGATCAAGGTGTGCAGGTCATGGGCAAACACCCGCGCGCCACGGTCCCGGCGCAAACGCTTGAGGTCTTGCAGGCGCCCGCTGTGCAACGCGCTACCGGCCCAAATCATCAGCAACAGCACCACGCCGAGCAGGCTGATCAGCACCCGTCCGGGGAAGCCGATAAACAAACTTTTGTGCAGGTTGAAGAGGATGTCGGCCGCATCGCCCGACGCCAGTTCACGACCATTGGCCGGGTCCAGTGCGCCGCTGCAGTCGGTGGGCGACCCGCACAGCTCAACCACCGAGTGGCCGCTATCCGCCAGGCGGATACGCAATTCACCCAGGGCCAAGCCCTGTTCACGGGCGATTGCCAGCCACTGCGACAGCGGCAATGCCGGCCCTTGCGCCAGCGCCGACGGGCCGCGAAACCAGGCGCGCAAATCTTCATGGGCCATGCTCCACGCGCCGCTCAGCAGGATCACAAACAGCACCACGCCAAACACGCCGCCGACCCCGGCATGCACGCGCTGCACCAGCGCCCTCGGTGCGCCCATCATGACCACTGCCCATCCCATAACAACCACGGTGTAAACAGCAGCAGCCAGGCGCTGGAGCGGTACACCACGCGCTTGCGGTCCGGCGCCAGCAACGACCACAGCAGCACCGTCACCAGAAACCCAAGGCCAAGGAACACCCCGGCATACAGCCGCTCCAGCCCGCCGCCCCACGGATAATGCCGCGCGAGCAGCACCGCCAGTTGCAGGCTGCTGAGCAGGCTGCCCGCCAGCGCCAGGCCGATGCGCAGCGGCCAGGGGCCGAGGGCCGGCGTGGCCATCAGAACGTGCCTCGCAAGGTCATGTTGAGGCTGCGCGGCTCGCCGTAGCGGTTGTTCCAGTTAACGTTGGACAGGCTCTGGTAGTACTTGCGGTCCGCCAGGTTATTGCCGTTGACCGAGGCCGTCCAATGGTCGTCGATGCGGTAGGCGACCCGCGCATTGAGCAAAGCATAACCGCCCTGCTCCAGGGTCACCGCGCCGGATTGCGTGGAGTAATCACTTTGCGCCTGTACACCGGCGCCGACGCTCCAGCGATGTTCCTGCCACGGCAGTTCGTATTGGGTCCAGACCCGCGCCATGTGCCGTGGGGTAAATTCGGCATAGCGCTCGCCGGAGGCGTTGTTGGTGTCCTTGAGGTATTCGGTGGTGGTGTAGGTGTAGCCCGCAGAGACGTTCCACTGCGGCGTGATGTAGCCGGTGCTTTCCAGCTCGAAGCCCTGGCTGCGCACCTTGCCGCCGCTGATGTAATAGGTATTTGGCCCCGCGCTCGGGTGTTCGGGGTCGACCTGCGGGTTGTTTTCCAGGTCAATGCGGAACACTGCCAGCGACACATTCAAGCGGCCGTCGACCAGCTCGCCCTTGATCCCGGTTTCGTAGGTTTTGCCCTCAACCGGCTTGAGCAGGTCACCACTCCAGGTTTGCCCGGTCTGCGGCTGATACACCTCGGCGTAGCTGGCGTACCACGACCAGTTCTGCGCGAAGTCCCAGATCAGGCCGCCATACGGCGTAATTTCCCGGCCGGGGGTGAAATGGCTAGTCGGTGCGTCCTGGTCCCACCAACTGGCGCGGCCGCCGATCACCAGGGTCAACGGGTCGAGCAGTTTGTAGCGGGTCAGCGCGTAGACGCCCTTGGACGTGGTGGTGGTCGAGCCCGGCGAGGTGTAGGCGCCGATGCCGGGCTTGGGCACGCTGCTCGGGTCCCAGCGGTACACATTCACCGGCACATTCAGTGGCGTGGTGAATTGCGCCGTGTGCTGCTCGGTTTCGCCCTGGCTGTAGTTGGTGCCCAGGAGTAATTCATGGCTGCGGCCGAACAGCGAATACGGCCCATTGACCGACGCATCCACGCTCTTCTGGGTGCTGTTGAATTTATACGCCGCGCCCATCAAATGCCCACCGTCGCCGGTCAGCGGGTCGATGGCGCCGTAGGCCCCGGCATAGCGCAGGCTGGAGTCGGCGTCTTGATACTCGGCGGCAACCTTGGCTTTCCAGTCGTGATCGAGTTGCTGCTCCAGGGAGCCGAACACCCGGCGTGTGGTCCACTTGAAGCGGTCCCAATCCACATCCAGGTAGGTGGAGCGCGGCAGGTTCAGGCTCGAACCGTCCTTGGCCATCGGCACGCCGGCCATGTTGGTGATTTGGTCGATGGTCTGGTACTGCGCGCCCAAGGTCAGCAGCGTGTCGGGGCTGAGGTCGAACTCGGTGACGCCATAAAGCAACTGCGTGTCTTGCTTGCCGACGTCAAAGAAATAGTCGCGGTCTTCATACGCCGCCACCATTCGCCCGCGCACATTGCCGGTGGGCGTCAGCGGCCCGCCCACATCGACTTCGCCCCGGTAGCGGTCCCAACTGCCGCCGCTGAGGGTGGTGCTGGCGGTAAATTCCTTTTGCGGGCGCTTGCGCACCAGGTTGACCGTGGCCGCCGGGTTGCCGCTGCCGTGCAACAAACCGTTGGAACCGCGCAGGATCTCGACGCGCTCGTACACCGCCATGTCTTGCGGCGAGCCGGCCGTCTCACCGAGCATCGCCGGCACGCCGTCGAGTTCAAAGGAGTTGATCTTGAAGCCACGCACGTAATACGCGGTGGTCAGCAGTTGGAAGGGTTGCACCGTCACGCCGGTGGCCTGCTGCATGACTTCATCGAGGCTGAACAGGTTTTGCTGCTCGATACGCTCGTGATCGATCACGCTCACCGACTGCGGGGTTTCCCGCAGCTTGAGCGGCAGCTTGCCGAGGGTGGTCACGCCCGGCGACGTCACATCGCCGGAAGTGTCCTCGCCGGCAATCTCGACATTGCCCAACTGCACGGCGGCCAGCGCCTGTGCCAATGGGCTCAAGCCCAATACCAGCACAATCCCCCACTGTGCGCCGTTACGTGTGAACCCCCGCCCCGCCTGTGTTGCTCCCCGGTGTGACATTGCCCCGCCCCATTTATCGATAATAATTCGCATTAGTATCGTTTAAACGAAGCAGCCGACTTTTCGATTTAGGGACTTTTTCAATTGATGCCCGGCACTCAATCACCCGTGGTGTTGCTCAGCAAACCGCGCATACCACGGATGTGTCGCCAGCAAATGCTCATGACTGCCGCAGCCGCTCAGACTGCCGTGTTCCAGCACGAGGATCTGATCGGCGTCGCGCACCAGTGTCGGGTTGTGCGACACCAACACCAACGTGCGCTTGCCGTGCAGTGCCTGCAGGCTGCGATTGACCCGTGCTTCACTGTGCGCATCAAGGCTGGCGGTGGGTTCGTCGAGCAGCAGAATCGGTGCCGGCGACAACAGCGCACGCGCCAGGCCGACGCGCTGGCGCTGGCCGCCGGAGAGCAAGGCGCCGCCCGGCCCCACTTCACTGTGCCAGCCGTCCGGCAGGCTGGTGAGCACATCATCCAAGGCGGTCTCCCGCGCCGCGTGCTGCAATTGCGCGGGCGTGGCGTGTGGCCGCGCCATGCTCACGTTCCACAACAGGCTGCCGGCAAACAGGCCGCTGTCCTGGAACACCTGGGTCATGTGCTGGGCCAGGGTGTGTTCGCTTAACTGGCGAATGTCGACATGGCCCAGGTGTACTTCGCCGGTCTGCGGGTCCATGCCCCGGCCGAGCAGCGCCAGCAAGGTGCTTTTGCCCGCGCCCGAGGGGCCGACAATCGCGGTAAACGTGCCGGGCGCGCATTGCACGTCCAGGTCCTTGAGCAGGTGTTCGCCACCCTCGCCGAAGCTGTTCAAGCCGTTCCCTTGCAGGCTCGCATCCTGCGGCTGTTCTCCGGGCTGTGGGCTGTGCAAGGTCGGCGCCGCCAACACCGCCAGCACTTGCGACAGCGCCTGCCACGCCATGCGCAAGGCCTGATCCAGGTAAGCCAGTTGCGACAGCGGCTCGATAAAGCGCACCAGCAACACCAGCACCGCCACCAGCAGCGCACCGGGCAAATGCCCCGCCGCCACTGCGAACACGCCACCGGCCAGCACCAGCGAAAACACCATCTGCACCGCCGTGGCAAACCCCAGGCCTGCGGGCAAGGCGCGGCGATTGAGACGGCGCGTGGCCTGGTGTTGCTCATGCAAGGCATCCCGCAGTGCCAACTGGCCCTGGCTGGCGTCGCCGGCGCTGCGAATCAACGCCTGCTGTTGCGCGAAGGTTTGCAACAACTGCGCGGCGTGGCGATCCACGGCCTGGCGCTGTTGCTCCAGGCCCAGGCTGCGCCGCCCGGCCCAACGCAACAGGCCGAACAGCGGCAGATACGCCAACGCCAACACCAGCGCCAGGCGCGGTTCAATGAAGAACAGCCCGAGCACCACCACCGTCGGCGTCACCAGCGCCGTCGTCAGCGGCGCGAGCAAATGCGCGGGAATGCCCATGCTGTTGAACACCGGCCCGCGCACCAACCCTTCAAGCTGGCCACGGCGGGTCAACGGCAAGCGCGGCAGGTGCTGCACCAACTGCGCGACCAGGCCCGCCGCCAACCCCGCGCCGGCCAGGTAACCGCGGCGCTGCGCGACGTAACTGACCAGCACCTGCAGCAGCGTCAGCCCCAGCAACAGCAGCACGCTCGGCTGCAATGGCGAGCCTTCGAACCAGGCCAGAATCAACGGCACCAGGGCCAGGCCCGCCAAACCATCGAGTACAGCGGCCAGCAGCATCCACAGCAACGCCCCGCGCAGTGCGCGCCGGGCCAGCTCGGGCAAATGCCGTAACGGCGAAAAAAAACTCATGACACAGGCTCCAGTTGTTCAGCGTTCGAGGTTTGCTCGTTCCACAGCTGCCGGTACACGCCGTCCACGGCCAACAACTCGGCATGCCGCCCGCGCTGCACGATGCGCCCTTCACACAGCACCAGGATTTGCTCGGCATGGCGGATGCTGTGCAGGCGATGGGCGACGATCAGCCGCGTGCGCCCGGCCGCGTCGTCCTGCAAGGCGGCACGCAGTGCGCGTTCGGTTTGCGGGTCGGTGGCGGACGTCGGCTCGTCGAGCAGCATGATCGGCGCACGCGACAGCAGCGCGCGGGCAATCGCCAGGCGCTGCACTTCACCGCCGGACAGCCGCACATCCTCGTCGACCACGCTGGCGTAGCCCTTGGGCAAGCCCATGATCCAGCTGTCCAGGCAGGCCGCCTTGGCGGCGGCGCGAATCTGCGCTTCGCTGGCCTCGGGTTGATACAGCGCGATGTTCTGCGCCAACGACAGGCGCAACGCGCCGGCCTGCTGGAACACCAGCGCCAACTGCTGCTGCAACTCACGGCTGGCGATCTGGCGCACATCCACCCCGCCCACGCGAACTTGCCCGCTGTCCACGTCCATAAAGCGTGCAATCAACCCGGCCAGGGTACTTTTGCCCGCACCCGACGGCCCTACCAGCGCAGTCGTGGTGCCGGGCTCCAGGCGCAGGTTGATTGACCTGAGTATCGGCACGTCAGCGTGGGAGAAATTCACCTCGAGCATCTCCACGCTGGCGTCCCGAGGTACGTGCGGCGCGTCGGGTTCGGCCAGCGGCGGCGTGTTCAGTACCGCCTGCAAACGCCGGGCACTTTCACGCGCGTTGTTCAACGCATCGAAGCCGTGCCCCATGGCCAGAACAGGCGCCGCCATGGCGCGCACCAGCAGCAAAAACGCGCAGATCTGCGCAGCCCCGACGTCACCGACCCACAACGCGCCGACAACCACCCAGGCCAACAGCCACGGGGCACTCAGCAGCACCTGGATCAAGGCGGCCAGGTGCCCGGCGCGGCTTACCCAATGGCTGAAGCGCTGATCAAACTGCTGTACCGCCTCCTGCACGTTGCGATGAATACCCGCGTCCGGGAATTGCCGCACCAGGCCAAGGTTGCCGGCGAATTCGCTGTAGTCGCTGAACAGGCGCTGGATCGCGCCGTTGCGCTGCTCGACATCGTCGCGATAATGCGCCGAGCCCAAACGCCAATAGCCGAGCACTCCTAAGGCCAATGGCAACAGGCACCACAGCGCCAGGCCGCTGTGGCTCCACAGCAGGTACGCGAAGGTGGCCAGGGGAATCAGCAGCAGGTTGACCAGATCCGTCGGCGCATGCCCGACCAACTGGTGCAGCGCCCGTACATCCTGCTCGGCATAACGGGTCACGCCGTCTGGCCCCAACCGTGCAAACCAACCCAACGGCAGGCGTTGCAGATGCTCGGCCAGGCGCACGCGCAAGCGGTCGCACAGGTCGGCATCCACCTGATGGGTGAGGTGCAGCGCCAAGGTTTGGCCACACAACCACAGCGCCGACGCGCCCACCGCCAGCGCCACCCAGGCCATGGCCGAAGGCGCCAGCGGCGGTGCCTGGCGCAGGCTGTCGGCCAATTGCGCGAGGGCAATCAGCGGCAGCAACGAACAGATCCCGGCAACCGCCTGCAACCCAATCGCCAACCCCAGGCGCCGACGAAACGGGCGCAGCATTTCACTCAACTGGCTCATTGAGCGGCCTCCAAAGCTTGGGCCAGGCTGGCCGCAGGCAATGTCACGGGTGGCTGCTGCGGGAACCCGAGCGCGGCCGTGACCTGTTGCCACAGCCCGACGACCTCCACGCTGCGCTGCTGCAGTCGCGCCAGCCCCACACCAGTGATCAACGGTTGCAAGGCATTCGCCGCTGCAGTCGGCCAGACCTTGCGGTACACCTGGGCCCAATCCGACGCGGCAGCTTCCAGCACTTCGGCGCACGGCAAGGGCTCACTCGCCAGCGGCCCGAACAGGTCAAACACGCCGTCGGCATCCTCCACCGGCGCGCGCACAGCGGGCAGCCACAACAGCGGGCCGTGGGGCGATGCCAACAGCAGTGTGCCGCTGTCGGTGGCGATGCTGATGCGCAGCAGCATCTGCATGCGCCCGTCATCATTGGCCGCCAGTTCGTTGAGCACACGCAGCGACACCGGCACCTGCGCCATCACCAGGCTGATATCGCGCCAGGCCGACAGCGCCGGCGCGACACAATCCAGCGACCACGGCCCCACCGCTTCCAACAGCGCCGCCAGCACGTCCAGCGTTGCGTAGCTGACTTGCACCGCGCACTGGGCGTCGACATGGCGAATGCCCTGTTGGCGATGCAGTTGCCGCGCCAGCGCGATAAACCGCGCCACGCAGGGCAGTTGCGGGTAGAAGCTATTGAGCAGGCAACGCCGTTGCAGGCGGTTCGCGGTGCGCAGCAGTTCATGCAGCTCCTGGGGCAGCAGCGGGTGTTCGATCAGCACGTCCATGCCGCGTTCCATCAGCGCCTGCGCCAAGGCCGGGCCTTGTTCGCCGCGTGCCGCACCGCCCACCGCGACGCACGCCAGGCGCGTATCGGCAGGCACCTGTTCCAGCGCTTGCAAACTCGGCACTTCCAGGTAGCGCGCCAAGGCCTGGGAACGACGACTGCCCTGCCCCAGCACGCCGACCAATTCCAGCTGCTCGGCGGCGGCCACACCGGCCGCATAGAACTGGCCAAAGCGCGAGCCGACCACCAAGGTTTTCAATGGCAATGTCATGAGCGTTTCTCCAGCAAATAATCACTCAGCCCGGCGTTCAAGCAGTCGAAGTGATTGCCACGCAGGGTGTGCACAGTCAGTGGCGCCAGCGATGCGGCCTGCCACCACGCCTGCAAACTGGCCTGGTGATCGGGGATCATTGGGTTGGCGACACTCGGCACAAACAGGCGGATGGCCCCCACATACGGCGCGCCATCGCTGTAGTGACTGGCGTGCACGGAATGGGCGAACACCCGATACAGCTGTTCATCGGCAATGCCCTGGGCCGCCGCCAGTACACGAGATTTGAGTAACGCCACATCCAGGTTGAGGGCCGTTGGCGCTTGCAGTTGCTCAGCCGTCGGCAGGCCGAGTGCTTCGCCGTCGAGCCCCAACGTGGCGGCAAAGCTGTAGAGCATCAGCACTTCATCGTCGACGACATACGGAATGCGGTAGCTGGAGACGATGTCCAGCTGACGCACCTCGGCGCCCAATTGCAGCAGGGCCTTGGCCAATTCCAGGGCCACCAGCCCGCCGGAGCAATAACCGAGCAAGTCGAAGCTGCGTCGGCCGCTGTCCCACAGGGCTTGCGCGTAGCGTTTGCCGAGGGTTGCGTTGACATGCTCCGCTGGCAGGCTCAGGTAGTCGTCGCTGTTGTGCACCGCCAGTCCCAGCAAAGGACCACTGCCGGCCAATTCAGCGATCAGCCCGCGATACGGCAACAGCGTGCCGAGCCCTTCGTGTACCAGCACGCGCGCGGTGCCTGCGCCGCCGTTCAGTTGCGTCAACGCATCCACGCGCCCGCGCCCGCCCAGTGGCGCGCGGCGCGTATCCAGCGGGGGCGCGGCCACCGGTGTTGCATGGCTCGACTCGCTGCTCGACTCGCTGCGCAAGCGCTGGGCCAGGCCATGGGGCGTCGGTTGGCTGAGGGCCCAGCGCAGCAAGCGGTCGAAAGGTTGCGCCTGGGCCAAGGGTTCGTGCTCGCGCAGGCCGGCGATCAACTGCGCGATCAACAGCGAGTCGCCACCGGCGGCAAAGAAGTCCTGATCCGCCGACAACCCGCTGCAATCGAGCACGCGCTCCCACTGCGCGATCAAGCGCTGCACCAACTCATCCGCCACCTCGGTGTTTGCGCGGTGTACCGGTTGCAGTGGGCGTTGCTCCGCCTGCGTGGTGAGCGCGCGCCGGTCGATCTTGCCATTGGCCGTAACCGGCAAGCGGTCGAGTACCCGCACCTGCGCCGGCACCATATAACGCGGCAACCGCTCGGCAATAAAGGCCAGCAAGGCCTCAGCACTCAGCAATGGCCGATCGGTTTTCAGGCGTGCGACCAGCACGTCATAACCCAGCAGGTTCAACACGCTGTCGGCACCCGCCAACGATTCAGCCTGATCGCCCGCCTCACTGTTCAGCCACGCCAGCCATTGATCGGTGTGCACAAACAGCTGGTGGTTGCTGGCACGCACATCCTCGGGCGTTTCCATCATCAGGCTTTGGCTGATACTGATTTCGCGGTGTTCACGCGTCAGTTCCTGCACCACCAGCCAGGCATCGGCCTGCAGCAATTGGCGCAAACCGGCGAGCAGGCGCGGCGTATCCAACGCATTGTTCAAGGCGCCGGAACTCAGCAGCAGGTCCAGTGAAGCGGCCGCCAAGCCTTGTTCGCAGGCCGGTTTGTTCATGTCGAACGGCATGAAGCGTACCCACGGGTACGCCGCAAAACGCTCGCGCGCCGCATTGAGGAAGTAACTCGACACGTCGGAAAACACATAGTCGATCTGCACCCCGGCGGCCACCAATGGCGCCAGCGCCGGGATGATCAACGCACTCGCCGCGCCAGTGCCCGCGCCCACTTCGAGGATGCGCCAGCGGCGTTGGCCCTGGCGCGACACAATCGCGCTCACCGCCTCAGCCATCGCCCGGTGCAGCACCTGGGCGTGCAGGCCACGGCTGTACATGGCTTCGGCGATATGCGCCGAACCTTGCGGGAACATCAGGCTCGCCGGGCTCAGGCGCCCGTCGAGTTGTTCGGGCAAACGGGTCGCACTGTCGCGCAGGTAATCCACCAGTTCCACCGGCCACAGGCCTGGCGGCGCCAACCGGGCAAACTGTGACCAGGCATGATCTTGATCGAAGTCTGTTGCCAGGCAGCGCCAGCCGTCACCGTCGGCTTGCAGGTGGCCACTGTCGACCAGCAACGCCAGCCAGTGTCGCAACAGGCGATGCTGGCCGGGTGCGAGGTTCAACGCGGCGCACAACGGCGCGAATGCGATGGCTTGCCCCGGGTTCAGCAAACCGCTGCCCGCCAGCCAGTGCAGCAGCGAGGCATCTGCCGCGTGGTCCAACGCGGCCAGTGCCGCTTCGATGTCGGCACGCTCGCCAAAATCTGCTTGCGCAAGGCTGTGGCGCGCCTGGGCCGTCACCTCACGTAGTTCGTCGCGCACACGCTGCGGGTCCGGCGCGTGGGTTTGCAACGTCACGAAGCTGCACAGCGAGCGCTCGTGACGCTCGCCAAGCAATACCGTGGTGCTTGCGGCCAGCTGCGGATGGGCCAGCCAGGCGGCGTCGATTTCCGCAAGTTCGATACGGTGACCGCGAATCTTCACCTGATCATCCTGGCGCCCCAGAAACTCGATCAAACCGTCTTCGCTCAGGTAGCGCCCCTGGTCGCCGGTGCGGTACAGGCGACGCCCGCTGGCATGGGTGATAAACCGCTCGGCGCTGCGTTGCGGGTCTTCGGCGTAGCCCAGGGCCAGGCCAAGGCCGCCGATATGAATCTCGCCGCGCACGCCCACCGGGCATTGGCGGCCTAGGCTGTCGAGCACTTCCAGGGTCTGGTGCTTGAGGGCGCGGCCATAGGGAATGCTCGGCAACGCCGTATCCGGCGGGCGAATCGGATGCTCCACCGACCAGATCGCCGCTTCAGTGGCGCCGCCCAGGCTGAACAACTGGCTGTCGGGCCAGCGTTGCCACCAGCGCGTGGGCAACGTGGTGGGAATCCAGTCGCCCGACCACATCACGCAACGCGGCCCCGGAATCGCCGCCGGTTCGGTCTCCAGGTAATCCACCAGCATCTGCCCTTGGGCCGGCACCGAGTTCCACAACGTGATGCTGTGTTCCAGCATCAATTGCGCCCAGTGCGAAGGGTCGGCGCCGCGCTCCGGATCAGGCAGCACCACCTGCGCGCCGACAGCAGTGGCGCCGAAAAAGTCGTACACCGACAGGTCGAAACTCAATTCCGCCAGGCCCAGTACACAGTCGTCGGCGTTGACTGCGTAACGCTGGTTGATGTCATCGAGGGTATTGACCACCGCGCCGTGGCTGAGCATTACGCCCTTGGGCGTGCCGGTGGAACCGGAGGTGTAGATGATGTAGGCCAGTTCCTCGGCGGCCACCGCCAGCGGCTCGCGGGTTGGCCAATGCGGGTCGGCGTAGAGGCTGTTGATGGCAACGCGCGGCAGCTCAAGCGTATCCGGCAATGCCTGCGCTTGCAGGGTGATCACTGCTGCAATCCCGGCGTCACGCAGGATCGCTTCACGGCGCAGGGCCGGCTGGCGAATGTCCACCGGTACATAGGCCGCGCCCATTTGGGTAATACCCAGCACCGCCATCAGTTGCCAGGCGCTCTTGGGCAGCATCACCGCCACCCGCTCGCCGCGTGCAACGCCGAGCGCTTCAAGGGCTGCGCGCACGGCAGCGGCGTGTTGGGCGACCTGGCGATAACTGTAGCGGCCATCGCGGTCGCTGATCACCGCAGCGTCGGGCGTGCGCAGTGCCCGTTGGGCGAAACCGGCAGCGATATTGCGCGCCGGGGCAATGGCCTCGACCTGCGGATTGGCCCGTTGCGCCGGCAACACGATATCGCCACGCGCCTGCCACACCTGCGGGTCGGCGGCCAGGCGTTGCAGCAGGTCGACATAGGCGTCGAACATCTGCGCGGCCATGCCGTCGGGCAGCACGCCGACGCGTACGTCCCAGCCAATCTGCAAACCGCCGTACTGGTCGCTGACCTGGCAGTCGATCCACACCTGCGGCGTCTGGCTGATCATGTAGCTGGGCGGTTGCAACAGGCGCCCGGCATCGCCGAGCAAGCGTTCGACGCTGCCGATGCCACTGGTGAACACCACCGGCATCAGGTCGGCGCCACGCCCTTGCAGGCGGGCCAGTTCACGCAACACCTCAACGCCGGTAAAGCGGCTGTGGTCGAGGTCATCGAACAGCTGCGCACCGATACGCCGCGCGCGCTGGACAAAACTCGCACCGTCGGCGCCGTGCACGGCAAGCAGGCTCAAGGCGGTGAAGTCACCGATCACCTGGCCCAGCTGCGGGTGCAGGTTTGGCCGGTTGAGCACGGTGAGGTTCAGGCAAAAGTCCGGGCTTTGGCTCCAACGCCCGATGACCTCGGCAAAGGCGGCCAGGGTCACGCCCGCTGCGCTCAGGCCCTGGGCACTGGCGAGGGAACACAGCGCGTTCCATCGCGCACTGCTCAACACGCCATGGTGGTGCTGGAAGCGCGTGGAGCCCAAACCGGCATGCTCACTCAGCGGCAGGTCCGGGCGCCCCGGCAGGCTGTCCAGGCGGGCCAGCCACCAGGCTTTGTCGCTGTGCCAGGCGGCGCTGTTGCGCGCGCTGCGTTCGTGCTCAAGGTAGTCGCGGAAAGTCGCTTCGAGCGCGGGCCAATGGCGCGTCGGTTCGAGGTAACGCTGGGTCAGTTCGACCAGCAACAGTTGCAGGCTGGCGTAGTCGAGCAAGGTGAAATCCACCGAGCAATGCAAAATCGCTTGCTCGCGGCCCAGGCTCACTTCGGGCAGCAGAATCGGCCATTGATCAAGGGCATGGCAGGCATGGTCCAGGCGTGTGCGCAGCGCCTGCAGGTGAGCGTCGAATGCCTCGGGCGTGGCCTCGCGCAGGTCATGCACCGGCAGCGATTGCCAGGGCACCTGGGCTTGCACGCATTGGCGGCTGTTGTCCTGCACCACCGCGCGCAGCATCGGGTGGCGTTGCACCAAGGCGTTCCAGGCCTGGGTCAGTTGCGCGGTGTCGACATTCGCCGGCCACGGGTATTCGACATACAAGTGACAGGCGTTGCCGCCATAGTCGAACGCCGGGTTACGCCCCAGCACGTAGGCGCCCTGCACCGCGCTGAGGGCGAAGGGCTGCAGCGCCTGTTCCGGCTGCGCGCGCCAATCCTGGGGCGAGAGGTGCACCATCAGTGCTTCGCGCTGGGCACGAATGCGTTCGGCCAGGGCTGAGTCCAACGCGCCTTCGGGGGCACGAAAATGCAGCTTGCCTTCGGTGGCCCAGAGTTCAATCTGGCGTTCACGGCAGATGTGCAGCAAATCATCCAGGCTCATAACACGCCCTCCTCGACCGCCACATCGGTGTTACGCACCAGCAGCGCGGCCATGCCGGCGAGGGTCGGTTGCAGGTAAAAGTCGCCCATGCGCAGGCTCACGCCCAGCTGTTCACGTACAGTGGCCAGCAAGCGCGTGGCCAACAGGCTGTCGCCGCCGAGGCTGAAGAAACTCGCTTGGGCGCTGTGCACCGAGCGGCCCAGTATGGTTTCCCAACAGGTCGCCAGCGCCTGCAGTTCGGGGCTCAGTTCCGCGTCTTCGTCGCAGCAGGGTTGGCTGCGTTGCAACGCGTCGCCGAGGCTGGCTTGCAGGCGCGTGCGGTCGATCTTGCCGTTGGCGTTCAAGGCAAAGCGCGGCACGCACCACAGATGTTCGGGGCGCATCGCCTGCGGCAGGCGTTGTTGCAGCCAGTGGTTGAGGCGTTCACTGCTCAAGGCTTGGTCGGCAGCCTGGGCACTCATCAACAGCATCGCAGGGTTTTGCCACAGGCATTCCAGGTGGCTGAAGCCGCTTTCACCGAGCAAGCGCACGACTGCGTCGGCACCTGGCAGCAGCGGTGTGCGCCCGTCCAGCAGCGCCGCACTGACCAGCCGCAACGGCGAGTCACGCAGCACGTCAGCCACTATCAAACGGCCCTGGGGTTTGAGCAGCGCCTGGGCCAGGCTCAGGCCGTCGGACGGCTGCGCATAGCTGTGCAGGGCCGCGAAGCTGATCACTACGTCGTACCGGGACCAATGCTCAGCGGGCAGCACGCCGTCCACCAGCAGTTGGCCCGCCACGCGCTGGCGCTTGCCCACGCTGGCGGCGAGCAGGCCGGGGCTGGTCTCGAACAGGGTCAGCTGCAGGTCGCGTGAGCCCAGGTGGTTGAGCCACTGGTCGAGCAACTGCCCGCCGCGCACATCCAGCACGGCGACGTTCAGCGCTGTACCGCTGTGTTGCAGCGCGCGGTTCATGGCGTCCAGCACTTGGCGGCCTGCGGGCAGATTGAGCGCCATGGCCTGTGGCGCCAGCAACGGGTCAAACAACACTTGAGAGGTGCCGCCCTCCGTGCGCAGCAGCACCTGCAAGGCACCGACCATGCTGTGCAGATCGGCTTCGCGCCAGCCCAATTGCGCCAATGCATCATGAAGGCTGATGGACTCGACATAGTTGGCCAGCCACTCGCGCCAGGTGCTAAGCAACGGCGTGGGCGGCGGGTCTTGCAGCAGGCGTTGCAGCAGCTCGGCGGTGACGCGGCTTTCGGCTGCCAGGCTGTCATCGAGCATCGCCGCGGCTGGCAAAACCGGCACCGGAGCCTCCAACGACTTGAACACCACGGCGGCGCCCAGGCTGCCATTCAGTACGGCTGCACAGGCGCTTTCGATCAGCGGATGTGCCGTCAGCGCCGCCTCGATTTCGCCGAGTTCGATACGCTGCCCGCGCACCTTGACCTGCTGGTCCATACGCCCGAGGAACTCCAGCGTGCCGTCCTGCCAGAAGCGCCCGCGATCGCCGGTGTGATACCAGCGCCCGCGCTCATCACTGCGAAAACGCTGGGCGGTGAGCACAGGATCATTGCGATAACCGCGGGCCAGGCTCGCGCCGCCGATCAGCAGTTGGCCGATCACCTGGTCCGGTACATCCCGCCCGCAGGCGTCGACTACGCGATAGGCCTGGCCGGCCAACGGCTTGCCATAGGGAATCGAAGGCCAATGCTCGGGCACCTCATCGATAAGTTGCAGGTTCGACCAGATACCCGCCTCAGTCGCGCCGCCCAGGCCATAGACCCGGCAGGCTGACGTGGCGTGGCGACGCAGGCGCGCGGCGAGGTCCAGGGCGATCCAGTCGCCCGACAGCAACACCGCCCGCAGGCTCTGGTACTGACACTGTTCAGCGCCGATGCCCAAGGCCATTTCCAGCAATGCCGGGGCCGAATTCCACAGGCTCACGCGGTGCTGGCGGATCAGTTGCGCCCAGCGCATGGCGTCGCGGGTCTCTTCAGGCTGCAACAACACCAGGCGCGCGCCCTGCCCCAGCACGCCGAACAGGTCATAGACCGACAAGTCGAAATCCAGCGCCGAGACCGCCAGCAGGCAATCGTCCGGCGTGACGTGCAGCTCGGCTTGCAGCGCGTCGATGGTATTGATCGCCGCCGCGTGGCTGACCTCAACGCCTTTGGGAATGGCGGTTGAGCCGGAGGTGTAGATCACGTACGCACTGGTGTGTGGCGAGCTTTTTTTCGCTGCCGCCAATGGCGCGCAGTGTTCCAGTTGAGTCGGATCAAGCCATTGCAATGCAGGATCCGCCGGCGGCTGCTCGGCGATCACGCGGCTGATGCCCGCCGCCGACTCGATCAGGCTGCGCCGTGCGTGCGGTTGGGCGGTGTCCACCGGCACGTAGCAGCCACCGGCCGCGAGTACGCCGAACACCGCGGCAACCTGCCCAGGCCCGCGCGGCAGACAGACTTCCACGGCTTCGCCGGGGCGCATTCCCGCGTCCAGCAAGCCAGCAGCCACGCGCAGGGCTTGGTTTGCGAGTGCCTCATACGTCCACTGTTGGGTGCCACAGATCAACGCCACCGCGTCGGGCTGTTGGGTGCTTTGGCGGAAAAAGTCGTCGAGCAAACCACGCCCCGCAGCCAGCGACGGCACGCTGTTCTGGCGGTCGCGCAGCGCTTGCTGGGCCAGCGGCAGCAGCACCGGCTGTGGCTGGTTCCAGTCACTGTCGGCGAGGCGTTGCACCAGTTCGATATAGGCGCTGAACATGGCCTCCAGCACACCGTGCGGGAACAGCTCGGCGATGCTGTCCCAGGCCAGCAGCACGCCGTCTTCGACCCGGTACAGCTGGTGATCGAGCCACACTTGCGGGGTTTGCGAGAGCATGTCGTGCAGGTCGCCGAACACCTCGCGAAAGCTCGCGGGTACAAAACTTGCGTCACTCAGGTTGCAGGAAAACACCACCGGCGCCGAGCGCGGATGGCCCTGGCGACGGGCCTCGCGCAGCACTTCCAGCGCGGGAAACGCGGCGTGGTCGATGGTCGCGTGCAGGTCGCGCTGGAAGCGCCGGGCGCCTTCGGCAAAGGGCAAATGCGGCGCGTCTTCGCAGGCCACCAGCAGCAAGGTGGTGAAGTCGGCGATCACCTGGTCAATGGCCTGCTGGTCATCGTGGCGGTCGAACAACGGCACGTTAAGGAGGAAATTCACCTGCTCGCTCCAACGCGCCAAGACCGCGTTGAAGGCCGTGGCGAACACGCTGGGCAAGGTCAGCCCGTGGGCGGTCGCCTGGCGTTGCAGGCGTTCGGCTTCCGCCGTGCTGAGCACGAAGGCCTGGCGGCTGAAGCGTGGCGTGCTAATCGACTCGGGCGCGCAGGCCAGCGGCAACGCGGGGCCGTCCGGTAACTGCGCCAGGCGCTGGCACCAGTGCTGACGGTCACGCTCATACGCATCGGCACGGCGCTGGCGACGGCGGCTCAGGTAGTCGGCAAAATGCACAGCAGGTGGCGGCGCAAGCGTGGCCGGTGCCTGATACGCCTGGCCGAGTTGCGCCATCAACAGGCGCAGGCTTTCCACATCAACCGCCAGCAGGTCGACACTCAGCCACACGCGGTCACGGCCACCGGGCAACTGCACCAGGCCGACCAGCATCACCTGCCCGGCTTCGACCGCCAGGCATTCATGCGAGCGCCAGTCACGCAATGCGCGCCAGGCCTCTTGCGCGGCGGCTTGCGAGTGCTGGCGCCAATCCTGATGATCGAACACCGGCAGGTCGGTGGCCGTAAGAATCCGCTGGCGGCCTTCGTTGAAACTGGCACGCAACATCGGGTGGCGCGCCTGCACACACTTCACCGCCGCTTCCAGGCGTTGCGGGTCGATGCCCTGGCAGTCGAATTCCAGCCACGCATGGCAACTGATATTGCCCAGCACTTCCGCCGGCCCGCGCCCCAGCCAGTACGCTTGCTGCACGGCGCTGAGTTCGAAGCTGTCATCCGGCGCCAGCAACGGCGCTGCCTCGCTGACCACGCTCTGCGGGACCTGGCCGTGCAGTAAGCCAAGCCAGGCTGCCAGGCACGGTTGCGCACTGAGTTGAGCAAAGTCGAGGTGCAAGCCGTGGCTGCGCAAACGCTCCTGCAGGTACATCAGGCGGATGGAATCCAACCCGCAACCGAGGAGGTTTTCCTCATCGCCCAGGCTGTCGATTTCCGCCACGGTAGCGCCCAGCAACTGGGCAAGGTGTTCGATCAGCCATGTGCGCAATAAGGAGGTGTCTGCTGTTGTCAGCTCGCTCATGAAAAGCTTCCTGTGACCCGTCTAGATAAAGTCCCTGGCTCACCAAGATGGAAGCCATTCTCAATTGGAACTCTATCGCAAGCAGGTTTTCAGAAAGCGCTCAGGGCTTTAGATGCACGGGCCTTTTCATTCGATTCAGAGACACACCCCTGCCCTCAGCGGATTTCGCTGGGCGATACGCCGTAGCGTTTACGGAAGGCGATGGAGAAATGCGCCGGGCTGAAGCCCACGCCATAAGCGACGGTGGAGACGTTGCTTTCCTCGTCGCTGAGCATGCGGTGGGCTTCGTTGAGGCGATGCTCGTGCAAATAGCCGAACACGCTGGTGCCGAAGACCTTGCGAAACCCCGCGGTGAGTTTGCGCGGGCTCATGCCGACGTGGCTGGCCAGCGCGTTCAGGCTTGGCGGCTCCAGCAGCGAACGCACCAGGCGGTCGCGCGCGGCGTGTACACGCTCCACATCCGAAGAGGTGATGCGCAGCTTCTGCTCCGGCTGCCCGCGCTCACCGAGCAGGAACTGCGCGCTCAACGCGGTCAATTCCAACGCCTTGCCGCCCAGGTACAACGAGCGGCTCGGGCCCTGCATCGGGCAGGTCGCAATCTGTGTGGCCAGCGCCTGCATCGCGCGCGGCGCCGGGCGCACCATCATGTACGGGTCGCCGCCGCTGCTGGCCAACAGTTTGCGCGGGGCCATGCCCAGGTGGCGGTCGAGGGATTCGAGGTCCAATTGCACGATGGTGTAACGCAGCGGCGTGGAGGTGCCGTAGATCTGCGACGAGGTGAAATCGCCGTCATTGACGATGGTGCACAGGCTGGGGCCCTTGATCGATTGCTCGCTGTGCCCGGGGATGCGGCACGAAAGCTCGCCACTCTGCACCAGGATCAGCTTGAGGCCGCGCTCCAGCGGGTCTTCGACCCAATTCTCACTCTCTGACCACAACGTGCCGGTGACCAGTGTCATGTGCGGTTCCAGGTAAACCGTGCCGGGTTGATTGCCCTTGGGTTCGGCCTGCGTCTCTTGGTGGCTGGGGGCGATGATCGTAATAGTCATTGGGTTTTCCCTTGATCCTTAAGGCCATTACGCGGGGCCTGACCTGAATGAGGAGGAGGCTTTTAAACCGTAAACCTCCCTGTTTAAAGCCGCTGTGTATTTCATCTAATGAAAAAGTCACAGGTCCGAAAGCCTTGGCGTTGAGAAGCGCTCGACGAAAGACAATGATAATAGATCTCATTTGGGCATTTGTAGCCAATTATTTCTACAAATAGGGGATTCCATGTCATCTCACACCTGCGCACGCGATTCAGACACCTGTGGCGACGAGCCCGACTGGCCCGCCGCGTTCGCCGAACGCTACCGCCAAGCCGGTTACTGGCAAGACCAGACTTTCGCCCAAGCGCTGGATGCGGTGGCCGCACGCAGCCCATCGGCAATCGCCATCACCGACGGCGAGTTGCACCTCAACTACCGCAACCTGACGCAGCGTTGCCGGCGCCTGGCCGGCGGCTTGCGTGCCCTGGGTGTTGCGGCGGGCGATAACGTGGTGGTGCATTTGCCCAACGGCAGCGCGTTTATCGAAGTGTGCTTTGCGTTGTTCCGGCTCGGTGCGCGGCCGATCCTCGCCCTGCCCGCCCACCGTCAACACGAGATCGGCGGCTTTTGCAGCTTTGCCCAGGCCTCGACCTACATCGGCTGCGACCAGCTCGACGGTTTCGATTGCCGTCAGATGGCGCGCCAGTTGGCCGAAGCCAATCCACACCTGCGCCAGGTGGTGATCGACGGCGATGCCGAGGAATTCACCGCGCTGAAGGCGTTGTACAACAGTGAGCCATTGGAGCAGGACGCCGGTCACGCTGACGCAGTGGCGTGTTTCCAGCTTTCGGGCGGCACCACCGGCACGCCCAAGCTGATCCCGCGGCGCCATGCCGAATACCTCTATAACGTGCGCGCCAGCAGCGCGGTCTGCGGCCTGGATGCACACACGGTGTACCTCACCGCGCTGCCCATGGCGCATAACTTCACGCTGTGCTGCCCAGGTGTTATCGGCACCTTGTTGGCCGGTGGGCGCGTGGTGTGTACACGCCGCTCTGACCCTGAAACCTGCTTTGCACTGATCAACGAACAACGCGTCACCGTCACCGCGCTGGTGCCGCCGCTGGCGATGCTGTGGCTGGACGCCCAGGCCCAGCGCCAGGCCGACCTGTCGAGCCTGCGCCTGCTGCAGGTGGGCGGCGCAAAACTGCTCAGCACCGCAGCCGCGCGCGTTACGCCGACACTGGGCTGCACCTTGCAACAAGTGCTGGGCATGGCCGAGGGTTTGCTGTGTTTTACCCGCCTGGATGACCACGCGGATCTGCTGCTGCATACCCAGGGCCGCCCGCTGAGTGCCGACGATGAGATTCGAATTGTCGATGAACACGGCCAGCCGGTGCCTGACGGCGAAGTCGGCGAGCTGCAAGTGCGCGGGCCGTACACCATTCGCGGCTACTACCGCCTGCCCGAACACAATGCCAAGGCGTTCACTGCCGACGGCTTTTATTGCAGCGGTGACCGGGTGCGACGTACCAGCGACGGTTACCTGGTGGTTGAAGGCCGCGACAAGGACCAGATCAACCGTGGCGGTGAAAAGGTCGCCGCTGAAGAAGTGGAAAATCTGCTGATCAGCCATCCCCAAGTGCACGACGCGGCGCTGGTGGCGATGCCGGATGCGGTGCTTGGCGAATCGACCTGCGCGTTTATCGTCGCCCGCGAGCCAGCGCCGTCGGCGTTTGCGCTCAAGCAGCATTTGCGTGGCCAGGGTTTGGCCGCGTTCAAGGTGCCGGACCGCATCGAGTTTGTTGCGCACTTCCCGCACACCGGGGTGGGCAAAGTCAGCCGCAAGGACTTGCGTGAACGCCTGCGCCAGGCCTGGCTGCAGCGAGCCGCCTCGTGAACCGCTGGGTACGCGCTTACCGGCTGACGCCCATGCCGCGCTGGCGCCTGGTGTGTTTCGCGCATGCCGGCGGCAGTGCGAGTTTCTTTCGCGACTGGGTCAATGCCCTGCCCGCCGACATCGACCTGTTGGCCATCCAGTACCCGGGCCGCGAAGACCGCTTCAGCGAGCCCTGCCTGACCGACATGCAGCGCCTCGCCGACGGCGCCGCCCACGCGCTGGCGGATTTCGCCGACCGGCCACTGGCGCTGTTCGGCCATAGCCTCGGCGCGGTGGTGGGCTATGAAGTGGCCGCGCGCCTGGAGCAGCGCGCTATCGCCGTCGACCATCTGTTCGTGTCCGCCCACCCGGCGCCGCATCGCCAGCGCGGCGGGCAGCTGCACCTGGGGCCGGACGCGGCCTTGCTCGACGACGTGCGACGTTTGTCCGACCGGCCCAACCCGCTGCTGGACGACCCGGCGCTGTGCGACCTGTTCCTGCCTGGCCTGCGCAATGACTACCGCATCGTTGAAACCTACGCCTGCCCACAACCGCGGCCCCTGAACAGCCGCATCGAGGTGTTCTACCCCGAACACGACCCGGAAATCGAACTGGATGAAGCCCAGGCCTGGCAAGCCGCCAGCCACCAGCCACTGCACCTGCAGCGCTGGCCCGGCGAACACTTTTACCTGATCGAGCAGCGCCAGGCGCTGCTCGCCGCCATCGCCACCACGCTGCTGACCCTCACGCCTGCCCCCAAGGAAACCTGTTGATGAAAGCACCCGACGCCTGTGATGGCCTGCCGGACATCCGTCACGCCATCGATTCACTGGACCACCAGATCATCGAACTCATGCGTCAACGCATGGCTTACGTCAAAGCCGCTGCGCGCTTCAAACCGACCGAAAGCAGCATCGCCGCGCCCGAGCGCGTGGCGCAGATGCTGCCGCAACGCCGCGAATGGGCCGAACACGCCGGCCTGGACCCGCACTTTATGGAAACCCTGTTCGCCCAGATCATCCATTGGTACATCGGCCAGCAAGTGCTGCATTGGCGCGCAACGAGAACGCCAGCATGAGGGCCTTTCCTTCGTTGGAGGCCCATGCCCAAGGCCTGGCGGCGGTGTTTGAACAGGCGCGCGAGCGGGCCGTCGAACACGGCGAAGCGGTGCTGGCCAGCTACTCGATCAAACTCGCCCCGCTGGACCTGCTGGAGCTGTTTTGCAGCGTCGACAGACCCGGCGCCGAGTGCCTGTTCTGGCGCGCGCCGGAAGACCACAAGAGCCTGTTCGGCTGGGGCGTGGCCGCCGAACTCAGCGGCGTTGGCGCGCAGCGTTTTGCCGCGGTGGACGCGCAATGGCAGCGTTGGCTGGAACACGCGGTCAGCCACGGCCCATTGGCGCCGACGGTCTGCGGCGGCTTCCGGTTTGATCCTGAGGTCAAGGCCAGCGGCGCCTGGCAAGGTTTTGGCGATGCGTCACTGCTGTTGATGACGCTGCTGCTGGTGCGCGATGCCGAGAGTTGCTGGCTACTGTGCCAGCAACGGATCGCGCCCGGCGATAAGGCGCAACAATGCTGCGAGCAGGTGTTGAATCAATGGAACGCGCTGATGGACCGTTACGTGTCCGGCCCGCACCCGAGCGTGGCACTGCAACACATTCGTGACCAAGGCCTGCCGCGTGCCTGCTGGGAAAGCAAAATCGCCCACGCCCTGGACGTGCTGCGCGACACCCCGTTGAAAAAGGTGGTGCTGGCGCGCGAAGTGCTCAGCGAATACACCCAGCCCGTAAGTGCCGGGCGCACGTTGAGCGCGCTCGCGAGCAACGACCCCAGCGCCTATCTGTTTGCCTTCCGGCGTGATCAGGCGTGCTTTATCGGTGCCTCGCCGGAACGCCTGGCCAAGCTGCACAACGGTCGCCTGCAAACCCTGGCGCTGGCCGGCACTGCGCGGCGCGACCCCAACCCTGAACAGGATGCGCAACTGGCGCAAGCCCTGCTCGACTGCGAAAAGAACCGGCACGAACACGCGGTGGTGGTGCAGATCATTCAACGCGACCTCGCGCCCTGGGTGCAGGCGTTGCATATGCCGCCCACGCCGCATATCAAGCGCCTGAGCCGCGTGCAGCACCTGGCGACGCTGATCGAAGGCCCGCTGCAGCCAGGCTGCAGTTTGCTCAAGATGGTCTCGATTCTGCACCCCACGCCCGCCGTGGGCGGCCACGAACGCCAGCAGGCATTGGCGCATATTCGCCAGTTCGAAGGCTTTGATCGTGGCTGGTACGCGGCGCCGCTGGGTTGGCTGGACGCCCACGGCAATGGCGAATTTATCGTCGGCCTGCGCAGTGCGCTATTAAACGCTAACCAGGCCCGGCTGTTCGCCGGCTGCGGCATCGTCGAACACTCCGACCCTGCCAGCGAATACGACGAAACCTGCATCAAGCTGGCGGGGATGCGCGCGGCGCTACAGCGGTGACGGCACGCCCGGTGCTTGAATCCAGACCTGTGCAGGCCTACCCTGCACACGCAACACTCACCCTCTGAGTCAGGAAGACCTTACATGTGGGACGGCAGCGTTACCTTTGGTGATTCATGGGCGGGCTACATTGGCCGCGCGGATCAAAATACTGCCCACTCCCATGTCGCCATTCAGCTGTGCATCGGCGTGCACCAACCCGTGAAGCTGGAATTGCCCGGCCAGCTGATCCGCGCGGCCGGGGTGATCATCGGCCCCAATGTCGAGCACCGCGCGGTGGCCGACATTCACCCGGTGGCCTTTGTCTACATCAACCCCGACACGCCACTGGGCCGCGACCTCAAAGCCTTGCTTCATCACAATGGCATCGCCCTGGCCAGTGAGGAGATGCTCGAGTGTTTCCGCCGCACCAGCTCCCTGGCGCAGTTTGTCGAGGCGCTCGCGCGGTTGCTGGCAATGACGCCGCCCATCGATCAGCGCCTGTACAAGGCCTTGAACCTCCTGCGCCAGGACCGCGACGGTCCTGGTTCCGTCAGCCGCGCCGCCAACGCGGTCGGCCTGTCGAGCCCGCGCTTGCGCTGCGTGGCCACGCACCAGATGGGCGTTTCGCTGTCGCAATGGATCATCTGGAACAAACTCGAGCGCGCCTCCAAGTCCCTGGCGGCTGGCGCCAGCTTGTCGGACGCCGCCGCCGATGGCGGCTTCTCCGACCAGGCCCACCTGGCGCGCATGATGCGCCGCATGTTTGGCATGACGCCCCGCACCGCTGCCAAGGTTTTGCGCAAGACAAGCGTTTCGTTCAAGACGCAGTGATGTCAAAACGCCAATATCGATTGGATCTTATTCGCTGAAACGTTAAGCGCTGATTGCCTTCCCCCAAAGCACTTCAACGCCACCGCACGTGAATACAGAGTGTTCGCCAGGGGCATCCGTGCCTGGGATTCGGCGAAACGCAACGTTAATTCTTTCGATGAGTCCGCAGGAAGCGTCCTACATGTCAGAACCGCAAAAATTAACCGTCCTTCTCACGGGAGGATCAGGTGTGCTCGGTGAGTCCCTGATCGAGTGCCTGGCGCAGGATTTTCACCTGGTCTGCCTGGCGCGTAAAAGTCGCATTCGCCACCCGCAGGTCGAAGTCCTCAAAGGCGATATCTGCCGCCCTCGGCTAGGCTTGGACGCCGCCGATTATGAAGCGCTGCTCAAGCGCGTCGACTGGGTGATTCACGCTGCGGCCGTCACCCGTATGGATGGCGATGTCGACCAGATTTTCTCGGTGAATTACCTCGGCACCGAGAACGTCGTGAACTTTGTCCAGCAGGCCAAAGTGCCGCTTTACCACATCAGCACCGCCTTCACTCACCCATGCGATTACTACGAAGGCGTGCAGGCACAAACCCCGTACGAAGTGGCCAAGCGTCAGGCCGAAACCCTGGTGCGCTCGGCCGGCATTGACGTGTCGATCTTTCGCCCCTCGATCATCATCGGCGATTCGGGCAGTGGGCATATGCCCAACTTCCAGGGTTTTCACATGACCATGGGCCTGATGATGTCCGGCGTGCTGCCGATCGTGCCCTGCCCGCCTGCCGGCTATATCGACCTGATCGCTCGCGACGTCGCCGCACGGGCGATAGCCAATGCCTTGCGCCAGCGTTTGATCGGCAAGGACTACTTCCTCACCAGCGGCCCGCAAGCCCTGGACCTGACCGGCCTGCTGGACCTGATGTGCCAATCCATGGAAGCCCAGGGCAAAGCGTTCACGCGGCCACGCTGCATGGCGCCGGATATTTATGAACGCCTGATCCGCCCGGTGTTTCTGCCGGCGCTGACCGGCAATATCCAGGCCGCCCTGGGCCGCGCCAATCAACTGTGCCGCTATGCCTGCCTGCGCACACCGCTGCCTACCTCGTTGCCCGAGTTGCTCGGCGAAGCGGCGTTCAACGCACGGGATGTCAGCCGCGAATTGCTGCTGTCGCTCAATCACCTGGCGCCCAAGCTGGGTGCCCTGACGCGGATGCTCAAACAGCCGGCGCCGCCCTTTGCTGAGGCCTCCGTGGCATGAACCCGCTTCTTATCGACCCCGCAAGCGACGCCGAACAGATTGACCAGTATTTCCGCCAGCATGTGAATTCGGGCTACGCCCGCCTGGCCTCGCTGATGAACCTGCCCATCGAGCAGTCCAGCCAGGGCGTCTACATCTATGACAACAGAGGGCGCCAGTACCTGGATGCCGGCGGCTATGGGGTGTTCTTCCTCGGCCACGGCCACCCGGTCGTGGTGGAAGCCGTGACCCGGCAGCTGCAGCAGAACGCACTGGCCAGCAAATTGTTGCTCAACCCGCAACAGGCCTTGGCCGCTCAGGCCCTGGCCTCCCGCTGCCCCGGCAACCTGGACTATGTGTTCTTTTGCAACTCGGGCGCCGAAGCCACTGAAGCCGGGTTGAAACTGGCGCGCCTTAATGGCTGCCGTCGCACGCTGTCGACGCTTGGCGGTTTCCACGGCAAGACCCTCGGCGCCTTGGCCGTGACCGGCCGCGAAAGCTACCGCGAGCCGTTCAGTGGCCTGCTCAGTGAAAGCGCGTTCGTGCCCTTCGGCGACAGTGATGCGCTGGAACAGCAACTGCTGGCGTCGCCGGACAAAGCCTGTGTGATTCTCGAGCCGATCCAGGCCGAAGCCGGCGTGATCCTGCCACCGCCCGGTTACCTGACGCGTGTCCGCGAGCTGTGCGACCAATACGGCGCGCTGCTGATCATCGATGAAATCCAGTCCGGCCTGGGCCGCACCGGCCATTGGTGGGCCTGCGACCAGGAGCAGGTGGTGCCCGACATCATGCTGGTGGGCAAAAGCCTGTCCGGCGGCTGCGTACCGGTGAGTGCCATGGTTGCCAGCGCGGCGGTCTATGCGCCGTTCAACCGCAACCCCACGGTGCACACCTCGACCTTTGGTGCCAACCCGCTGGCCATGGCGGCCGTGCAGGCCACGTTGCAAGTGATGGTGCAGGAAGACCTGGTGCAGCGCGCCCGGCTGATGGGCCAGGACCTGCATGCGCGTTTCAGCGCCTTGCTGCAACAGATGGGCCTGACCGAGTGCGTGAAGCTGCGCAGCGCGGGCTTGCTGCTGGGCTTCGAGTTCAGCGACGCCTCGATTGCCGCAAACATGGTCATGGCGCTGATCGAGCAGCAAATCATCGTTTGCCACTCGCTCAATGATCACCGGGTCGTGCGGCTGACGCCGTCGCCGCTGCTGAACGCCCAGGACTGCAACTGGTTGATCGAGGGGTTCGCCCAGGCGCTCACCACTTCAGTTTCCACCCTTTGATTTTTGGAGTTACCCCATGCAGGAAGTCAATATCCAGGCGCACATTCCACACGCCTGCGCTGATGAAGTCTTTGCCGTGATCAGCGACTTCAGCAACTACGTCGAGCTGTGCGAATCGGTGCGCAATATCACCATCAAAAAGGTCAGCGACCAGGTGTCGTTCACCTCCTGGGAAGTCAACTTCCACAGCGGCATTCTCAAGTGGCAAGAGCGCGATACGTTCAACGCCGAGACCCGAGAGATCCATTTCGAACAACTGGCCGGCGATGTCGACCATTTCTCGGGCACCTGGCAAGTGCTGCCGGACGGCAAGGACTCGATCATCACCTTCAAGTCACGCTTTGACCTGGGCCTGCCGATGCTCGCCGACATGCTCGACCCCGTGGCCAAGACCGCCATTCGCGACAACATTAACTCGATCATCACCGGGTTGTTTCCCACAAGCTATGTGAGGCCCCAGCCATGACCCTGTCTCTGTTGAACCGCTCACGTGCAGTGCTGCACAACTACGCCCCAGGTTTTGACGCGCGTCTGGCGGACATTGCCTTCGCCGAACGTGAAGCACCGCACAGCGACGTCGTCGCCCTGTTCAAGCAACACGGCCCGGTCGGGCTGTTGGTCAACCGCGCCGGCGGCGGCCTGGGCGCGGGCATCCTCGATGCGGTGCATGTGCAGATCGCCCTGGGCGCGCGCTCGCCGTCGCTGGCCGTGGCCAGCACCATGCATCAATTCTCGGTGGCCAGCCTGTTGGCGCTGACCCAAAACGGCGGCGGCGCCGAAGGCCTGTTGCTGGCCGCCGTCGCGCAGAACCGCTTGTTGCTGTCCTCGGGCTTTGCCGAGGGCAACGCGGGCGCCGGCATCCTCGACTCGAACATGCAGGCAGTACAGACCCCGGAAGGCGTGCTGCTCAGCGGCAGCAAAAAGCCTTGCTGCCTCGGCCAGTCGATGGACTTGCTCACCGCCAGCTACTCCCGCCAGGGCGTGGACGGCGAAGAGTTGATGGTGGCGCTGATTCCCGCGAACGCGCCGGGCATCAGCCGGGCACCGTTCTGGCAAAACAGCGCGCTGGCCGCTGCCGAAAGCATCGAAGTGCGCCTCAACGAAGTGTTCGTGCCGGAGCGCATGGTGTTTTCCGCCGGTTACAAGCACCTGCTGGGCGATGTGCAAACCGTGGGTTTCATCTGGTTCGAGCTGTTGATTTGCGCATCCTACGTGGGTACCTGTGCCGGTCTGATCGAAACCGTGACCGACGCCGCGCGCTGGACTGCCCATCACCGCGTCGACCTGGCCGCCCACCTGCAATTGGCGATCACCGCCTTGGAAGGCGCGGCGCTGGATGTGGAACGCAACCCGCACGACCTGCACACCGTGCTCGCCCGCCTGTTGCTGGTGCGCTATGGCATCGAACAACTGCTCAACCAGCTGTCGGACGAAGCCCACGCGATGCTCGGGGGCATGGCGTTTATCACCAGCAACCAGAGTTCGAATTGGTTGATGGCCTGCCGTGGCCTGCAATTTCACCCGCCGGCGAAGATCTCGATGGCGACCAACCTCGACTGCTACTTGTCCCAATCCACCTTCAGCATCGCCGGAGTGAAACCATGAACCTGCTCGGAAAAACCATTGTCATCAGCGGCTGTGCACGTGGCCTGGGCCATGCCGCCGCGCACAAGCTCAAGGGGCAAGGCGCCACGGTGATCGGCCTGGACATCCTGGAACCGCAGGAACTGGGGCTGCTCGACGGGTTTTATCAAGTCGACCTGTGTGACCGCAGGGCGTTGGCCCAGGTGATCACTGCCATCAGCACTGACTTCGGTGACATCGACATTCTGGTCAATAACGCCGGCACCCTGACCCTGGAGCGTGGCGAAACCGGCGTGACGGACGAAGTCACCCGCGCGGTGGACGTAAACCTGTTCGCGCCGTGGCAACTGGTCGCCGGCTTCTTGCCGGGACTGCTGCGCAAACGCGGCAAGGTGGTGAATGTGTCGTCGCTGTTCGCCCTGGTCAATGCGCCGTATGTGGCCGCGTATGCCGCCAGCAAACGCGCGCTGAGTGCGTATTCCGACGTGCTGCGCATGCAGTATCGCGGGCAGCTCGATGTGGTCACGGTGTACCCGGGGTTCATCGACACCGCGATCCATTTGCCCGCCCAGCGCGTGGGCCTGTCGGTCAAGCGCCTGGTGACCTTCATGTGGGGCGACAAGACCTTGCTGTCGCTGGAAGAAAAGCTCGATGCCGCCGCCGACGGCCTGGTGCGCGCCTGCCGCAAAGACGGCCTGCGCAACCGTGGCCTGACCTTCATGGGCACCCTGGCCATGTACACCGCGCGCATTGCGCCGAGTGTGGTCGACGCCTTTATCGCCTTGCGCCTGCGCACGCTGACACGCGGTGGGCACCTGGCGCTCAAACCTGAACTGATCGAGTAACGCGCAGCCAATGGCCAGACAACTGCACGCCAAGCCCCAGGTTCGCCTCGACCGCGCGTTGTTCAAGGCGCACACGGGCGAGTCTTTGTTGATCATCGGTTACGCCCTGTGCCTGTACCTGCTGCCACTCGCGCTGTTTGTGTGGGTGGCGAACACAACGTCCAGCCTGTGGGTGGTGCTGCTGTGCGCGCCACTCTGGGTGATGGCCGGATACGGGATGTTTCTGCAAGCGATCCTTGGGCATGAAGGCTTTCACTTCAACCTGAGCCGTAACCCGATGCACAGCTGTTACCTGGGCATCTTCACCAGTTCGATGCTGCCGGGGTTTTGCGTGACCGGTTACTTCGTCGACCACTGGCAGCACCACCGCTTCAGCAACAGCGCAAACGACCCGGATTACCGGCACTTCTCGCGCTATCGCACCTTGCTGAGCCGCATCGCGCTGTCACGTTTGCTCGCCACCTCGAACTACCTGCAAGCCACCTTGCGCCTGGCGTTCGGCCCGCTGATCAGCCCCTCGCCGCTGCCTTTGAGCGCGGCGCAGGTTCAACACTTGGCGCGCTGCAATATCGCCTGCCAGCTGGGTTGGCTCGGTGTGTACGCGCTGGCCTTGTGGCAGGTCGACGGGTTGCTGCTGGGGTTTGGCCTGAGCCTAGCGGTGGCGTTTCTGGTGTCGGCCTTTAATGCTTACCAGGAACATGCCTTCAGCGCAGACGATGAACAGCCGCCCGCGCGTTCGCGCACGTCGCGCCTGTGCACCTTCATGCATGCCGGCGCGAACTTTCACCTGGAGCATCACTTTTACCCTGCCGTGCCGTGCTGGCGCCTGCCCAAGGTGCACCGGCAACTGCTCGACGCCGGCTGGTACGCCGACCGGCAGCACCTGCTGGAAAAAAACTTCGTTGCGTCCTTCAAGTACGCCACCCGCCGCCACCCTTACCGTGGAGACACGGTGAACGACTGAACACACACCCTAAATTTCCCAATGGATTGACCGCCTGAAACTACAGGCTGCAGGAGCATGTATGCCGTTTGAAATTGATAGCCACATTGAAGCCGAACGCGCGCAGTTATTCGGCCACCCGCTGTTTGCCAACATCCGCACCGTTGAAGACGTACGCACCTTGATGGAATTCCACGTGTTCGCCGTGTGGGATTTCATGACCTTGCTCAAGCGCATCCAGCGCGACCTCACCTGCGTCGAGCTGCCGTGGGTGCCGCCGGTGCACATCACCGCTGCGCGCTTGATCAATGAAATCGTGGTGGGTGAAGAAACCGACGAACACCCGGGCGGCGGGTTTATCAGCCACCTGGACCTGTACCTCACCGCCATGGATGAAATCGGCGCCGACAGCTCGGTGTTCCGGCGCTTCCTCGCCGCGATCCAGGCCAAGGTGCCGCTGGCCAAGGCGCTCAACGATCGCGAGATCCCGCTGGCGGCCAAGGTGTTCATGTGCCAGACCCTCGATGTCGCCCAACACGGCTCTACCGAAGCGGTGCTGGCGTACTTCTTTTTTGGCCGTGAAGACATCATTCCCGACATGTTCGGGCGCCTGCTCTCGCAATGGTCGGTGAGTGAGACCGAAGTGCCGATGCTCACCTATTACCTCAAGCGCCACATCGAAATGGACGGCGACGAGCATGGCCCGGCCGCCAAACGCATCATCGGCGAAATCGTCACCACGCCCGAGCAACACCAACACATGATCGACAGCGCCAGGACCGCGATCAACTCCCGCATCGACCTGTGGGACGGCGTGCACCATTTCCTCCAGGAGAAAGCCCAACACACCACGGAACGCCCTGTGCGCCGGGTTGCACACAGTTTCTGAGCCGCGCATGAACACAGGGAGCAAGACATGACCAAAGGCAAGCTAATCAAACTCACTCTGTGCACTGTCGTGGTCGGGGGGTTGCTGCTGCTCGGCTGGCAGCGCTGGCAGTACTCCAGCGCCTACGTCAGCACCGACAACGCGGAGCTGGATGGGGTGATTATTCCGGTGCGGGCCAAGCTGTCAGGCGTGGTGATGAGCGTGCCGGTGATGGACAACGTCACCGTGGAAAGCGGCGACTTGCTGTTTCAGATACGCGACAGCGAATACCAATACCAGGTGCAGCAGCGCGAAGCACAATGGCAAGCCCTGCTCGCCGCCGCCGGGCGCAGCGGCAGCCCGGGGGCGCTGGACAGCCAGATCCTCGGCGCGGTCGCCATGCGCCAAGCTGCGCAGGCGGCCCTGGCGCAATCGAGCGCTAACCTTGAGCAGGCGCGCAATGACTACCAGCGCGCCCGTCGCCTCGGCGCCCAAGGTGTGTTGAGCACCCAGGACCTGGAACTGGCCAAGGCGCGTTTCGACGCGCTGAGCCATGCCCAGGAAGCCGCGCGCAGTAACGCCCAGGCGGCGGCGCAAAGCACCTTGGCCAACAAGGCCGAACTCAAGGTGCAGGACTACCGCATCGCGGCGGCGCAAGCCGAGTTGGAGCAGGCCCGGATCAAGCTGCACGACGCCCGCCAGACCGCGCCGGTGCGCAGCATCGTGTCGAAAAAAGAGGTGGAGCCCGGCCAGTTCGTGGTCGCCGGCCAGAAGCTCTTGAGCCTGATCGCCACCGAGCCGCTGTGGATTACCGCCAACTTCAAGGAAACCCAAGTCGGCCGCGTGCGCGTCGGCCAGCACGCCAAGGTCACCGTGGACGCGTTCCCTGGCCAGGCCTTCGACGGCGTGGTCGAAAGCCTGGCCCCGGCCACCGGGGCCAAGTTCTCGTTGCTGCCGCAGGAAAACGCCACGGGCAACTTCACCAAGGTGGTGCAGCGCGTCCAGGTGCGGATCGCCCTCACCGACGTGCCGGCTGACTACAAGCCCTTGTTGAGCCCCGGCATGAGCGCCTTCGTCGAAGTCGCCACGCCACGCAGCGGCAGCCAGACGTTATGAGGTCGCCGTACCTGATTGCGTTCACGGTGACGCTGGTATCGATGATGGAGTTGCTCGACGTGACCATCGTCAACGTCGCCATTCCCAGCCTGATGGGCACCTATGGGGCGTCGGTGGATGAGATCTCGTGGGTCTCCACCGGTTACGTGGTGGCCAACGTGGTGATCCTGCCGGTCAGCGGCTGGTTGTCCGCCTGGTTTGGGCGGCGCCGCTACTACCTGGTGTCCACCGCGGTGTTTGTGCTGGCGTCGGTGGGCTGCGCGTTTTCCGCCGAGCTGTGGCAACTGGTGGCCTTTCGCGTGCTGCAAGGCCTGGCGGGCGGCGGGTTGCTGGGGATCTCCCAGGCGATCATCTACGACGTGTTCCCCAAGGAAAAGGTCAGCAGCGGCATGGCGCTGTACGGCGTCGGCGTGATGATGGGGCCGACCTTGGGGCCGACGGTCGGTGGCTACCTGATCGACACCTTGTCATGGCATTGGATCTTTTTGATCAACGTGCCCATCGGGGCCGTGGCGCTGTTGCTGTGCTGGTTGTGCATCGGCGATTCGGTCAACGAGCAAAAACCCAGCAGCGTCGACTACAGCGGTTTCTGCCTGTTGGCCCTGGGGGTTGGCAGCCTGCAGATCCTGCTGGAACGCGGCGAGCATTGGGACTGGATGGAGTCCAACTGGACGGTGGCCTGCCTGTTGCTCAGCAGCTTCAGCCTGGTGGGGTTTTTCTGGTGGGAACGGCGTGCGGCCAACCCAATCGTCAACGTTGCGCTGTTTCACAACCGCGAGTTCCTGATGGGCTGCATCTGCGCGTTTTGCGTGGGTTTCGGGCTGTACAGCACCTTATTCATGGTGCCGCTGTTCTTGCAGACGTTGTTGGCGCAAAGCGCCTACCAGAGCGGGCTGGTGATTTTCCCCGGCGCGGTGGCCAGCGCCATCAGCACCTTGGTGATCGGCAAGCTGTCCCAGGAAAACAAGATCGACGAGCGCGTGTTCGTGACCTTGGGCATCGTCATGTACTGCTACGCGATGTTCCTGCACACCCAGTTCACCCTCGACAGCAACCCGGACACGCTGTACTGGCCGCTGGTGATTCGTGGCCTGGGCCTGGGCATGATCTTCGTGCCGCTGACCAACCTGGCCATGCGCCGGCTGCCGCTGACGCTGATCTCCGGCGCCTCGGGCGTGCTCAACCTGATGCGCCAGCTGGGCGGCAGCGTCGGCATCGCCATCGCTGCCACCTTGCTCACGCGGTTCTCGTGGGAACGCTATCGCTTGCTCTCCGAGCACGTGACCGAATCCAGCCTGATCGCCAATGGCTGGGGCGGCGTGGAATCCAACCCGCTGTTCCTGTCCCTGGGCCTGGCCAGCCATCAACAAGCGTTGGCCTTGATGCCTTATCTGCAAGCGCGCGAACAGGCGCAAATGCTCGCCTTCAGCATGCTGTTCGGCACCTTGGGCGCGGTCATGGCCATCGGCATACCCATGGTGCTGATGATGCGCAGAAGCACCCTCAGCCGATAATTTTTTTGTGGAGACCTACCCTTGCGTATTCCAGGGCTGCATCTGACACACACCCCCTTGCTCACCTCACTGTGTGGGCTCGCCCTCGCCTGCTGCCCGGCCCTCGCGTCGGCAGAGGACTTGTACCAGCTGTACCAGAAAGCACTGAGCCACGACATGAAGTTCGCCGCCGCCCAGGCCCAGCAGTTGGCCACGGCGGAGAAAGAACCGCAAAGCCGCGCCAACCTGTTGCCGGACCTGTCCGTCACCGGCGGCGCGGCCTGGGTCGATGCCGAGGATTCCAACGATTACCACCGCAACCGCAACAACACCAACGCCTACGCCGTGGTGCTCACTCAGCCGCTGTTGCGCTGGCAGAACGTGATCGCCCATGACCAGAGCAAACTGCTGATCAGTGCCAGCGAGGTGCAGACCGAACAAGCGCGCCAGGACTTGATGCTGCGCGTGGCCCGCGCCTACTTTGATGTGTTGCTCAACCAGGAGCTGTTGAACACCCGCACCCAGCAACTGCAAACCCTGCGGGAAAGCCAGGACCGCAGCCGGCGCTTGCTGGCCGACGGCGCCACCACTGCCAACGCGCTCGAACAGGTGCAAGCCAAGTACGACCAGGCGTTTGCCGAGCAGATTGCCGCACGCGGCGCGCTGGATATCGCCACCGAAGCCCTCACCCAATTGACCGCCGCCCAGGCACGCCCGTGGTCGGGCAAGGAGCCGCAGTTCAGCGCCCCGGTGCCCGCCGCCATCGGCGATTGGGCCAATACCGCGCAGCAAGGCAACCTCGCCGTGCAGCGCGCGCAGATCGCCCAGCGCCTGGCCGAAATGGACATCGACAAGGAACAGGCCGGGCACTTGCCGACCCTCGACCTGATCGCCGCCCACGGCCGCTTCGCCTCGGTGGGCGGCGATGTGTACGACGTCACGCTGCCGGAGAACCGCTATAACCAGACGGTGGTCGGGGTCAAACTCAGCGTGCCGCTGTATGGCGGTGGCCGCACCAGCAGCCGCGTGCGTGAAGCCCACGCGCTGCAGAGCAAGGCTCAGGATGAGGTCGAAGACGCACGCCGCAACGCCGGGCTGATGGCGCGCCAGGCGTACCTGCAAGTCACCAGTGGCATGAGCCAATACCAGGCGCTCAAGCAGGCGCTCAAATCCAGCCAGGTCAACCTGACGTCGGTGACGCACGGGTTTGAAGCCGGCTCGCGGATTAATAATGATGTGCTGGATGCCCAGCAGAAAGTCACCGACACTCAGCAGCGTGTGGCGCAGCAGCGTTATGCGATCCTGATGGCGCAACTTAACCTGCTGGCCTCCACCGGCAACTTGAATGACGTGCGCTTGCGTGAGGTCAGCCGCCTGCTGGACTGAAAAACCGCGCGGGCGTTCCTTACAGCCCGCGCAACAGTCTTTTGTCATCACTCCTATTGATAGCTCCCTAACGAAACCCGCATCCTAGAGGGCTAATCCCGCGCTTATATCATTCCGAATGATAGTTACCTTTGTTTCATTCGATTCGTGACATAGCACCTCGCCGCGCATGATCCGCCCATCTCAAATACATTGGCGGATGCACCTCATGGAACAGTCACTCAAACATTTGCGCTTCCCCTTGGCGATTTTGGCCGTGGTGGTGATGAGCGCATGCGGCAAGACCCCGGAACAAGCGGCCGCCATGCCTCCTGCGAAAATCAGCGTGGCCAAGGTGCTTGAACAACCGGTCAACGAGTGGGATGAATTCACCGGCCGCCTGGAAGCCCCGGAAACCGTGCAGATTCGTCCGCGCGTGTCCGGCCAGATCGACCAGGTGGCCTTCACCGAAGGCGCCTTGGTGAAGAAAGGCGACGTGCTGTTCCAGATCGACCCCCGCCCGTTCCAGGCTGAAGTGCGCCGCCTCGAAGCCCAGCTGGCTCAAACCAAAGCCGCCGCCACCCGTAGCGATAACGAAGCGCAACGTGGCGACCGCCTGCGTCAAAGCAATGCGATCTCCGCCGAACTGGCCGACTCGCGCACCACCGCCGCCCAGGAAGCCCGCGCCGCTGTTGCCGGCATTCAAGCGCAGCTGGACCTGGCCAAGTTGAACCTGAGCTTTACCCGCGTGACCTCGCCGATCAGCGGCCGCGTCAGCCGTGCGGAAATCACCGCCGGCAATCTGGTCACCGCCGACGTCACCGCGCTGACCAGCGTGGTCTCCACCGACAAGGTCTACGCCTACTTCGACGCCGATGAGCGCGTGTACCTCAAGTACACCCAACTGGCGCGCGAAGGCCGTCGCGGCGCAACCACCCCGGTGTACCTGGGCCTGTCCAACGAAACCGGCAACCCGCACCTGGGCCAGATGAACTTTGTCGACAACCAGGTCAACCCGGCCACCGGCACCATCCGTGGTCGCGCCGTGTTCGATAACAGCAAGGGCGAATACACGCCTGGCCTGTATGCGCGCTTGAAGCTGGTCGGCAGCGGTACCTACTCCGCCGTGTTGATCAACGACGAAGCGGTCGGCACTGACCTGGGCAAGAAGTTCGTGCTGGTGATGGACGGCGACAAGCCGGCGTATCGCTCAGTGGAGCTTGGGCCAAAGATCGAAGGCTTGCGCATCGTGCGCAGCGGTTTGAACAAGGACGACACCATCGTCGTGAAGGGCTTGCAGCGTATTCGCCCAGGCTCGCCGGTTGCGCCGGAAACCATCCCGATGGCCAGCAAGGAAACCCTCGCCGCCTTGGCACAACAACGACAAGCGCTTGAAGCCAGCAACCTGGAACAAGTGGCGCCGGATAAAGCCGCGCCCAAAGTTGCCAGCGTCGCGACTCCACGCGGTTAAGGGATACAACTCAAGATGAATTTTTCCAAGTTCTTCATTTCGCGGCCGATCTTCGCAGCGGTGCTGTCGCTGTTGATCCTGATCGCCGGCGCGATCTCGCTGTTCCAGTTGCCGATCAGCGAATACCCGGAAGTCGTGCCACCCACCGTGGTGGTACGCGCCAACTTCCCGGGCGCCAACCCTAAAGTCATCGGTGAAACCGTAGCCGCGCCGCTGGAGCAAGCGATCACCGGCGTCGAGAACATGCTGTACATGTCCTCGCAGTCGACCGCCGACGGCAAGCTGACCCTGACCATCACCTTCGCCCTGGGCACCGACCTGGACAACGCGCAGGTGCAGGTGCAAAACCGTGTGACCCGGACTCAGCCAAAACTGCCTGAGGAAGTGACGCGCATCGGTATCACCGTGGACAAGGCCTCCCCCGACCTGACCATGGTGGTGCACTTGACCTCCCCGGATCAGCGTTACGACATGCTCTACCTGTCCAACTACGCCTTGCTCAATGTGAAGGATGAGCTGGCACGTTTGGGCGGTGTGGGTGACGTGCAGCTGTTCGGCATGGGCGACTACTCCCTGCGTGTGTGGCTGGACCCGAACAAAACCGCTTCGCGCAACCTGACCGCCACCGATGTGGTCAATGCGATCCGTGAGCAGAACCGACAAGTGGCCGCCGGTGCCTTGGGTGCGCAACCTGCACCGAATGCCACCAGCTTCCAGCTGTCGGTGAACACTCAGGGCCGTCTGGTCACTGAAGAAGAGTTCGAGAACATCATCATTCGCTCCGGCGAAAACGGTGAAATCACGCGCCTTAAAGACATCGCACGGGTTGAGCTGGGTTCCAGCCAATACGCCCTGCGCTCGTTGCTGAACAACCAGCCGGCCGTGGCGATCCCGATCTTCCAGCGCCCAGGCTCCAATGCCATCGAGATTTCCAACGAAGTGCGCGCCAAGATGGAAGAGCTGAAACAGAGCTTCCCGCAAGGCATGGACTACAGCATCGTCTATGACCCGACTATCTTCGTGCGTGGCTCCATCGAAGCGGTGGTTCACACCCTGTTCGAAGCACTGATCCTCGTGGTGCTGGTGGTGATCCTGTTCCTGCAAACCTGGCGCGCCTCGATCATTCCGTTGGTGGCGGTGCCGGTATCGTTGATCGGTACGTTTGCGGTGATGCACCTGTTTGGCTTCTCGCTCAACGCCTTGTCGCTGTTCGGTCTGGTACTGGCCATCGGTATCGTGGTGGACGACGCCATCGTGGTGGTGGAGAACGTCGAGCGCAACATCGAGTTGGGACTGGAACCGTTCCCGGCCACTGAAAAGGCCATGAGCGAAGTGACCGGCCCGATCATCGCCACCGCGTTGGTACTGTGTGCGGTGTTCATCCCAGCGGCCTTTATCAGTGGCTTGACCGGGCAGTTCTATAAGCAGTTCGCCTTGACCATTGCGATTTCCACGGTGATCTCGGCCTTCAACTCGCTGACCTTGTCGCCTGCCCTGGCCGCCGTGTTGCTGCGCAGCCATGACGCGCCGAAGGATCGCTTCTCCAAGGTGCTCGACAAACTCTTGGGTGGCTGGTTGTTCCGTCCATTCAACCGCTTCTTCGAGAAAGCCAGCCATGGCTATGTCGGCACCGTACGCCGGGTGATTCGCGGCAGCGGTATCGCGCTGTTCCTGTACGCCGGCCTGATGGTCCTGACCTGGCTGGGCTTTGCCCACACGCCGACCGGTTTCGTACCGGCCCAGGACAAGCAATACCTGGTGGCCTTCGCGCAATTGCCCGACGCCGCGAGCCTGGACCGCACCGAAGACGTGATCAAACGCATGTCCGACATCGCGCTGAAACAGCCAGGCGTGGAAAGCGCCGTAGCGTTCCCGGGCCTGTCGATCAACGGTTTCACCAACAGCCCGAACAGCGGCATCGTGTTCGTGACCTTGAAACCGTTCGACGAGCGTAAAGACCCGAGCATGTCCGCCGGTGCGATTGCCGGTGCACTGAACGGCAAGTACAGCAGCATCGAAGAAGCCTACATGGCGATCTTCCCACCGCCGCCGGTACAGGGCCTGGGCACAATTGGCGGGTTCCGCCTGCAGATCGAAGACCGTGGCAACCTGGGCTATGACGAGCTGTACAAAGAAGTGCAGAACATCATCACCAAGAGCCGCACCACGCCGGAGCTGTTTGGCCTGTTCACCAGCTACACGGTCAACGTGCCGCAGGTTGATGCTGCCATCGACCGCGAAAAAGCCAAGACCCACGGCGTGGCTGTCAGCGACATCTTCGACACCCTGCAGATCTACCTGGGTTCGTTGTATGCCAACGACTTCAACCGCTTCGGGCGTACTTACCAGGTCAACGTGCAAGCTGAGCAACAGTTCCGCCAGGATGAAGACCAGATCGGCCAGCTGAAAGTGCGTAACAACAAAGGCGAGATGATCCCGTTGGCGACCTTCATCAAGGTCAGCGACACCTCGGGCCCGGACCGCGTGATGCACTACAACGGCTTTATCACCGCTGAAATCAACGGCAACGCTGCACCGGGCTACAGCTCCGGCCAGGCGCAGGCGGCGATTGAAAAACTGTTGAAAGAAGAACTGCCCAACGGCATGACCTACGAGTGGACCGACCTGACCTATCAGCAAATCCTCTCGGGTAACACCGCACTGTTCGTGTTCCCGCTCTGCGTACTGCTGGCGTTCCTGGTACTGGCCGCCCAATACGAAAGCTGGAGCCTGCCGCTGGCGGTGATTCTGATCGTACCGATGACGCTGCTGTCGGCCATTACCGGGGTGATTATTTCGGGCGGCGACAACAACATCTTCACTCAGATTGGCTTGATCGTACTGGTGGGCCTGGCGTGCAAGAACGCTATTCTGATTGTCGAGTTCGCCAAGGACAAACAGCAGGAAGGCCTCGATCCGCTGGCTGCGGTACTGGAAGCCTGCCGTCTGCGTCTGCGGCCGATCCTGATGACCTCGTTCGCCTTCATCATGGGTGTGGTGCCACTGGTGTTGTCCAGCGGTGCCGGTGCCGAGATGCGCCATGCAATGGGCGTGGCGGTGTTCTCCGGGATGATCGGCGTGACCTTCTTCGGTCTGTTGCTGACGCCAGTGTTCTACGTACTGATCCGTCGCCATGTGGAGCGCGGCGAAGCGCGCAAAGCGGCCAAGGCCTTGAAGCTGGAGACACAGCAATGAGCGTGAAAGTATTTCTGCCGAGCTTGCTGGTACTGGCGCTGAGCGCCTGTGCCGTGGGCCCGGACTATAAAACCGAGAAGCTTGAGGCGGCTAATATCACGGCCGCCGCCGACACCAAAAGTTATGACCATGCCAAATACGAAGGCATCTGGTGGCAGCAGTTCGAGGACCCGACCCTCAACCAACTGGTGACCCAGTCGTTGAACGGTAACCGTGACTTGCGCGTCGCTTTTGCCCGCCTGCGCGCGGCACGTGCGATTCGCGATGACGCCGCCAACGACATCATGCCGGTGGTGACCAGCCGGGCCAGCAGCGACGTGGGCAAAGGCCAGATTCCCGGCCAGACCACCAAGCGCGTCAACAGCGAACGCTACGACCTGGGCCTGGACATGGCCTGGGAAGTGGATTTGTTCGGGCGTATCCGCCGCAACCTGGAGGCCAGCGACGCTGACCAACAGGTCGCCGAAGCCGACCTGTACCAACTGCAAGTCACTATGATTGCCGAACTGGTGGATGCCTACGGTCAACTGCGCGGTGCGCAATTGCGTGAACGTATCGCCCTGGACAACCTGAAGAACCAACAGGAGTCGCGCACCATCACCGTCAGCCTGCGCGATGCCGGCGTCGGCGACCAGCTCGATGTGGAACGCGCCGATGCGCGCCTGGCCGCCGTTGAAGCCAGCGTGCCGCAACTGCAAGCCGAGCAAGTGCGCGAGCGCAACCGCATCGCCACCCTCCTCGGCCAGCGCCCCGACAAGCTGAGCGTGGACCTGAGCCCCAAAGACCTGCCGGCGATTGCCAAGGCGTTGCCAATCGGCGACCCAGGGCAACTGCTGCAACGTCGCCCGGACATCCTCAGCGCCGAACGCAAGCTGGCCGCCGCCACCGCGCGGATCGGCGTGGCCAAGGCCGACCTGTTCCCGCGGGTCAGCCTCAGCGGCTTCCTCGGCTTTACCGCCGGGCGCGGCTCGCAAATCGGTTCGGCTGCAGCCAATGCCTGGTCCCTGGGCCCAAGCATTACCTGGGCTGCATTCGACCTGGGCAGCGTGCGTGCACGCTTGCGCGGGGCAAATGCCGAGGCCGATGGCGCCCTGGCAACCTACGAGCAGCAAGTGCTGCTGGCGCTGGAAGAATCGGAAAATGCTTTCAGTGATTACGGCAAACGCCAGCAGCGCCTGGTCTCGCTGATCCGTCAAAGTGAGTCCAGTCGCGCGGCTGCCGACCTGGCGGCGATCCGTTATCGCGAAGGCACGGTGGATTTCCTCGTGCTGCTCGACGCGCAACGTGAGCGTCTGGCCGCTGAAGACTCCCAGGCCCAGGCCGAAGTGGACCTGTATCGCGGGATTGTCGCGATCTACAAGGCCCTCGGTGGCGGCTGGCAGCCGGACACGGTCGTCGCCAGCAGCAAGTGATGTAAAGAGCTCCTTTGGTTGGTCGCATCCAGCCAATTTTTAGCCCCGCGCCCCATTCGGTCGCGGGGCTTTTTTTGTTTGGCGGTTGAGGAACGGCTTGTTGCCGAGCAGTACTTCATTTACGTAGCCAGATAAAGGCGCCGCAAACGAAGAAAAACAGGCCGACGAAGAACATACCTTGGAAAAGTCTTTTAAAAATGCGAGGAAATTCCTGAACTTGCTGCCAGTCAATGAGACCGCGCTTCAGGCACCGCTTCGGCAATAACACAGCAACTGCAACCGCATTGAGCCGCATCATTCTTCCTCGCGGTGAGTTGTCCCAAAACTGGGAATGAAACGTTATGAAACTGCACTTATCTAGAAGACGCTCCATGTATTCCAGTCGGCGATAGGCCAAAAAAACATAGACCATCAGGACAACAATGAGCGAAAAAAACAAAGCCAACCCAGACCATAAAATGATAAGTGGGCTCAGGAAGTCTTCAATATTCATAGAGTATTTCACCCACTATTTGCCCTCCAAGGCCGCCAAGCTGTCCTCCTGCTAAGCCCCCCGCAGCGCCACCGATTAATAGACAAGCCAGTGAACCCGGACCGGTAGCAGGCAACAGTATGGCAAGACACAAACTTGACCCGATCGCACCACCTCCTAGACCGCCAAAAACGCCGCCCCCCAGCTTGCTCACCTCCACATACTTCGCCTTCTTGCACTGTTCTTCCCTCCCCGTCGAGCAAGCTTCCTTGATCTCAAGCGCAGTGGACGTCGTGCTCAACGCAATCCCTAACGGCGTTCCCGCCTTAAGCACTTTTGCCGTCCTGACAATGTGCGAAATCCTCTCGGCATAGCGACTGATTTCCCCTGTATGCAGATAACTGCGAGTGGAAATACCCAGCATTTTCTTGATCGAACCTTCCTGGCGCAAACCCGTGCCATAACGGGCGAACCCGCGCATCTGTGCCTCCAGTTTGGCGAACAGGGTTTGGCGGCGAGCCAGGAAGTCGTCCCGCGTTACCCCACCGCCTTGTCGCAGGGATTGTTTGTGCAAGGCATCAATCTCTTCAAGCGTTTTACCAATGTCTTGCAGATGTCGGCTCCAGGCATCACCGGCTGAGCCGACCCCAAGTGACGCATAACCGAGTATTTTTTGTAGCAGGTCATAGTTGTGCAGTACAAAGGCATCCCCACCTTCGGCCATTACCTCATGCCGTATTGTCCAGGCGGCTTGCATCAGGCGGGATTCTTCCAGCGTACAGGCGGCAGTGGAATCATCACCCATGATCACCAGTTGCCCTGGCAATACCACAACATTGCGTATATGGGCATTAAGGACATCGAACTTGGCTTCGGCGTGTTTACTCAAGCGCAAGCTGGCCTTGAGTTCTACCGACGTCTGTTGCCGGTCGTTGATAAACGCATAAGGCTGAGGCATCAGAAGCCCCTCAGCAATTTAAACAACGTTGCGTAGCGATACCGTGCCATCCATGCATTCCTGATCGAACGAAGATGGCGTCGGAATATAGAGAGCTATCTTTTATATGTCCTGCTGCCGCCAGGTAGATTTGGCGGCATTTCTTACTTTGGGAAACAGACTACTCAGTACAAGCCTATTTCTTTCAACACTTACAGCTCAAAGCCTACTTGTGATGTAAAGCGCTCCTTGGGATTGGTCGCATCCAGCCAATTTTTAGCCCCGCGCCTCATTTGGTCGCGGCATCACCGTCAGGTTTAATCGTAACAATAGAAAAGCCCTACCAAAAGGGAAGGAGCGTATTAATATCGTGCATAAGAACGCCGGTTTTTTAGATGTGTTTGCTCGCACGAACATCATCAATCAAATCGGCGTTCTTGTTTCTATGCTTCCCGGTAATCCGTCAAGAACCTAAAAATTGGACCCGTCATCTGCTTTATATAGGAAAACGTTTTGAGGGGGTTTCGATTGGTTTTTTGGAGTACGGGTTGCATTCATTTTCGAGAATTGATCCGCACTCTCTAAATTAGGTGATAGCAAAACCCAGGTATCTGTAGGCGTTTCGAAGCTAAACTCTGTAGAACGTGTGTCTCTATTGAAGCGGAACCCTCCATTTATAGAGTGGGTGGTTGGATGGGGGGTGAACTGGTTTTCAAATAATGTCCCGCTGAATCTACCACTGGCTTCATCATGCCTGGAAATGCGAAGGGTTATAGTCGCAGTATTGAGGCCACCATTGATGTAATCTCCATTTATTGGATGTGACATGTCAATCTCCTTGAATGATGGATGTATTGATTGTTGCGACTTGAGTGTATCAATTGATTTTTGTATGTAACCTGTGAATATTGACAGGTTTATATATTTATTTTGAATTTCGCTGGATTTTTTAGAGAGTAATGGAACTAAAAACCAACGTAATGCACTATCACCTCAATTCGAAGCCCTGATCCCTGGAATGGACAATATTCCGACTCTCTGGGCATAGCTGCAAATATTGCTGCAATAGCATTAACAATAGTTATGTTTACACCAACCGCCCCGACACGCTGGTTGTTGCAGCGGAGTTGCGATACCCCCCCCTCCAGGGGCCTCGAAAAATTAAACTCGGACCCAAGCACAGGCATGCCACGTGGTGGCTGTAGTTTGTCCTGCCGCATCGCCACTTCTGTATACGAAGTACCTTCGGTAGTGGCGAATGGCACATATAAAAGCTACGCCCTTCTGGAGAGTTAATATGAAGAGGCTCTGGGACACGCGATAAAGCCACAGCCGCTGGCGAACCTTTTTTATGCCGCGTGCGCCAAGCTTAATACCGTGGCTATGCTTCAATCATTCGCAGTGATGACTTCACAAGGAGCACCCGATGGATCGAATGACTGCTGCACCCTACGCATTACTGGTGATGTATGCATGGGACATGTGCGACATCAACCCGCGTCAGATCCCGCCGCAGATCGACCCACGAATAAAGGCAACGGGATGGGATGTGGTTGGGTTTATTTCAGGTTCAGATGACATTTGGGTGTCTGGCCTTGGATTGCGCTCGACGATGATCGGCGCCTCTGACGACCAGCGCAGTCAAGTCTGCTACGGCTATGTGGCCCAGCGTACCGTCGAGGGCCAGGACCAGTGTGTGGTGGCGATACGCGGCACGGACGGTGCGCAGGAATGGGGCGACGACCTCGACTTCCTGATGATGAACCACCCCAACCCGAAAGCAGGCCTGGTGGATCAGGGCTTTTGGGAAATCTATAGCACGATGCAGTTCCATGGCCTGGACGGTGCACCGCCGGTGCCGCTGGCGCTCGGCATCCGCCAGCTGACGGCGGCCAATCCGCCGATGGTGTTGGGTCATAGCCTGGGATCGGCGCTGGCAACCTACCTGACCCTCGACCTCAACCTGCAAGGCTGCAAGGCGAGCGCCTGCCTGTTCGCCTCACCCAAGACCGGCAACAAAACATTTGTGGAGTTCTTCGAAACTCAGGTCAGCAACTACGACCTCTTCAACGACGCACGCGACGTTGTACCGACCGTACCGAAGTGTGACGTGCTGCATTTCTCTGTCTACTACGCGCTGCAGCAGGCCAAGACAATCCCCGCCGATTGTTCAAGTTTTGCGGTACAGGACAACCCGCTGTGTAATCACCATCTGATTTGCTACACCGCGCTGCTTGATCCGTCGGCTTACAAGCAAGCTATGGCCGACCCGGCGTGTACACCCGATGACCGGCACTGCGCATTGTGTGTGCTGCCCGCCACGGGTTGATGGGGGCGCTGGCGGGCCTGCGATGTACGCACCTTGCACTATCAGGCACTCCGCCGATGCCATCGCAGGCAAGCCTGCTCCCACAGAAACCTACGCTTCAACTCGCCTCATTCAGGATCAAACTACGGTAATGCCCGGGATTGGACCCCGACCACTTGCGAAACGCCTTGTAAAATGAACTGGTGTCGGCAAACCCCAACCGCCCGGCGATTTCGGCAAAACTGACCTGTGGCTCAGCCAGCCAGACAATTGCCAGTTCCTTGCGCACACTGTCCTTGAGCCCTTGATAAGTCTGCCCCTCATCTGCCAGGCGGCGGCGCAGGGTCGAGGCGGAAATACACAGGCTGGCCGCCAGGCCGTCGGTTTCGGGCCACAGGTCGGGCGACATCTGGCGCAGGTCGTGTTTGATGCGCGTGGCGAGGCTGTCAGGGTCGCGGTATTTGACCAGGATGTTGGCCGGCGCATGCGCGAGAAAGCGCTTGAGTTCTTCCGGGCTGCGTTTGATCGGCAGGTCCAGGCAGTCGGCGGAAAAAATCATGCGGGTGCGCGGCCGGTCAAAGCGCAGGTTGTCGGAAAACATCACCCGGTAGTCATCGCAGAAATCCGGCTGCGCGCAGCGCAGCTCAATCGCCAGGATCGGGATACGCCGCCCCGCCAGCCAGCAGGCAACGCCGTGGACGATCATCCAATAGGTGAAATAGGTAAACGCGCGTTTAGATTCGGGTTCGAGCAAGACGATTTCCGCCAGGCTCTGTTGGCGCACCAGTTGAGCGGGCATCTGCTCAAGCATCAGCGATAAAAACCCCAGGCCGGTTTCCAGGCTGGCGCCCAGGCTCGGTTGTGCCATCGCGGTGCGACACAGGAACGCCAGGCTGCCGGACTTGAGTGCGCGCGGGTCCATGCCAAAAAACTCGTCGTCCATGCGCCGCGCCAGCAAGCGCCACAGGCGTGCGTAGGCCGTGGCGGGCACGCGGGCGTCGGGCTGCTCGAGCAACGCCGGGTCTATCCCGACCTTGCTCAACGCCTCCACCGTGGCCGCGCCGGGCGCGCAGCTTTGCAGCAAGGCTTCGCGCACAAGATGGATAGAGATGGTGTCTTTTTCCGCCATGGGAATCGGGCTATTCAATGCTGCAAAAGATGGGGTGCATCATAAGGGCGGTTGCGATTCGCCACCACCGTTCAGCCGCAGTTCAGCAAAGGTCAACATTGCCTGTTTAGTAATGAGTATCATTATGTTACAAATTAGCATCCTATCCAGTCTTGATGCGGTGCCGAATGCTCGTTCCCTTTCTAATCATGCTGCGCGAAGGCATTGAAGCAGCATTGATCGTTGGCATCATCGCCAGTTACCTGCAACAGACCGGCCGCGGCCAATGGATGCCCGCCGTCTGGATCGGCGTGTTCCTCGCCGCTGCCCTGGCCTTGCTGGTGGGCGGCGGCCTGGAGCTGGTCAGCGCCGAATTCCCGCAAAAACAACAAGAGCTGTTCGAAGGTGTGGTCGGCCTGGTGGCCGTCGGCATTCTCAGTTCCATGGTGTTCTGGATGCGCAAAGTCGCGCGTTCCATCAAGCATGCCCTGCACGAATCCCTCGACCACGCGTTGGCCGGCTCCAGGCACCAGGTGATCGCGCTGATCGCCATGGTGTTTTTCGCCGTCGCCCGCGAAGGCCTGGAAACCGTGTTCTTCCTGCTCGCGGTGTTCCAGCAGAGCGAAGGCCCCGGCGCGCCGATTGGCGCCCTGCTCGGCCTGATCCTGGCGATCATTGTCGGTTTCCTGATCTACACCGGCAGCATGCGCCTGAACCTGGGTGCGTTCTTCCGCTGGACCGGCCTGTTCATCCTGGTGGTGGCCGCCGGCATTCTCGCCAACTCGGTGCAAGCCCTGCACGAAGCCGGGGTGTGGAACCACCTGCAAACCGTGTTGTTCGATTTCAGCGCGACGCTGCCGATGGATGGCCCGTTGGGCTCGGTGCTGGCCGGGATGTTCGGCTATCAGGATGCGCCGACCGTCAGCACCCTCGGCGCTTACCTGATTTACCTGGTGGTGGCGCTGGTGATGTTCTTCCTGCCGTCGGCCCCACCCAAGCCTGTCGCCAACACCTCTTCCGTTTCCAGCCAGTAAGGACCGTCCCTTGTCCAACCCAACCCTTCAACCGGCTCCGCCTTCCCGCGCCTTGCGCTGGGCGGTGGCGGGCTCGGTGGTCGTGATGATCGGCGCCGGTGCGCTGTTCTATTACGCCTCGCAATTGGCCGCTGCCAAGCGCCAGACCAACCACAATGAAATCGCCGTGACGATCCATGGTCACGCCTGTGAGCCCAACGAAATTACGGTACCTGCCGGGCGCGCGAGTTTTCGCATCATCAACCGCTCCGACCGCGCGGTGGAGTGGGAAATCCTCGACGGCGTGCTGGTGATCGAAGAACGCGAAAACATCGCGCCGGGTTTGAGCCAGGTGATCAACGCCAACCTGTTGCCCGGCGACTATGCAATCACCTGCGGGCTGCTGAGCAACCCGCGCGGCACGTTGCATGTCACGCCGACGGCTGAGTCCGACGCCCAGGCCAAGGCCAAGCCGTCGATGGTGGCGTTTATCGGCCCGCTGTCGGAATTTCGCGTGTACCTGAGCGGCCAAGGCAGCGCACTGGTCAAGGCCGTGACGGCCCTGCAGCAAGCCATTGAAGCGGGCGACCTGGCCCAGGCGCAGGCGCTGTATGTGCCGGCCCGTGAGGCCTACCAGCGTCTGGCGCCGGCGTCGCAACGCCTGGCCGAGCTGGATAACGCGATTAACGCCCGCGCCGATTACTTCGAAAAACGCGAGCAGGACCCGGCCTTCAGCGGCTTCCACCGCCTCGAATACAGCCTGTTCCAGCAACACAGCCTGGAGGGCCTGAACCCGATTGCCCAGCGCCTGGTCAGCGATGTGACCACGCTCAAGCAACAGTTGCTCGCGCAGTCGCTGCCACCGGAGCAACTGGTGAGCATTGTGGTACGCAACCTCAACAGCCTGGCGGATGTACGCGCCGCCAGCGGTGAAGAGGAACGCTACAGCCATATCGACTTGAATGGCTTTGCCGCCAACCTGGAAGCCGCCCACAAAGTCGTCGAGCTGATGCGTCCGCTGCTGACCAAATCCGCAGCAGACCTGCTGCCGAAAATCGACAGCGCCCTCGCCGCCTTCGATACCCAGCTCAATGGTTTGAAAGTCGACGGCCAGTACAGCCGCTACGACAGCGTCACGGCCGATCAGCGCAAGCAGATCGCCGACAAGGCCAAGGCTCTGGCCGTTGCACTCGATGGAATCGACCCCGCCCTTGGCCTTTCCGGCCTGCAGTGAAGACGACCTACTACATGAGTGATTCAGAACATTTTTCCGCTACCCGCCGCCGTGTCCTGCTGGGCATGGCGGCCACCGGCGCCGCGATTGCCGGCAGTACCCTGACCTGCCCGGCGATGGCCGCTGCGGCCGAGCAAGTCACTACCGCACCGCGCAGTGACAAGACCCAGGACCACCACGACTTTTTCGGCAAACACCAGACCGGCATCGTCACCCCGCGCCCGGCCTGCGGCATGGTCGTCGCATTTGACGTACTCGCCAGCGACCGTGAAGACCTGGAGCGCCTGTTCCGCACCCTGAACGAGCGTATCGCGTTCCTGATGACCGGCGGCACCGTGCCGCAAGTCGACCCGAAACTGCCGCCCACCGATTCCGGGATTCTCGGCCCGGTGGTCACCCCGGATAACCTGACCATCACCGTCTCCGTCGGCGAGTCGCTGTTCGATGAGCGCTTCGGCCTCGCCGCCGTCAAGCCCAAGCGCCTGAGCCGCATGGTCGGCTTCCCCAACGACGCGCTGGAACCGGCGCAGTGCCACGGCGACCTGAGCCTGCAGTTCAGCTCGAACACCCCGGACACCAATATCCATGCCCTGCGCGACATCGTGAAAAACCTGCCGGACCTGTTGCTGGTGCGTTGGAAACAGGAAGGCAGCGTACCGCCGCAAGCACCCGCCAAACCTGGCGAGCCGGCGCAGAGCGCGCGTAACTTCCTCGGTTTTCGTGACGGTTCGGCCAACCCGAACTCCAACGACGACAAGGCCATGGACCAGATTGTGTGGGTACAACCGGGCAGCGACGAACCGGCGTGGGCCGCCAATGGCAGCTACCAGGCCGTGCGCATCATTCGCAACTTCGTCGAGCGTTGGGACCGTACGCCGCTGCAAGAGCAGGAAAGCATCATCGGGCGCGTCAAACCCACTGGCGCACCGATGGATGGCGACAAAGAAACCCAGGTGCCCGATTACAGCAAGGACCCGGAAGGCAAGTTGACCAAGCTCGACGCGCACATCCGCCTGGCCAACCCGCGCACCCCGCAGACTCAGGCCAACCTGATCCTGCGTCGGCCGTTCAACTACTCCAACGGCGTCAACAAAAACGGTCAGCTGGACATGGGGCTGTTGTTCATCTGCTACCAGGCTGACCTGGAGAAAGGCTTTATCAGCGTGCAAACCCGGCTCAACGGCGAGCCCCTGGAGGAATACCTCAAGCCGGTCGGCGGCGGGTACTTCTTCACCTTGCCGGGGGTCACCGGGCCCAAGGATTTCATTGGGCGCACGCTGCTCGCCGCAACGCACCCTCAAACCACTGCCAACACTTAAAATAAACCAGAGCGGAAAACGTCCCATGAAGAAGTCGACTATCGCGTTGTCGTTGTTAATGACCCTTTCGCCGCTGGCAGCGTTCGCCGCTACCGCGCCGCTGGACCTGGTAGGCCCGGTGTCGGACTACAAGATCTACGTCACCGAAGAAATCGGTGAGCTGGTCACCCAGACCCAGGCGTTTACCGATGCGATCAACAAAGGCGACCTGGCCACCGCCAAAAAGCTCTACGCGCCGACCCGCGTGCACTATGAGTCCATCGAGCCGATCGCCGAGCTGTTCAGCGACCTCGACGCCTCCATCGACTCGCGCGTCGACGACCACGAAAAAGGCGTGACCGCCGAAGACTTCACCGGCTTCCACCGCATCGAGTACGTGCTGTTCTCGCAGAACACCACCAAAGGCCTGGAAACCCTGACCGCCAAGCTCAACACCGACGTCAACGACCTGAAAACCCGGGTTGACGGCCTGACCTTCCCGCCAGAAAAAGTCGTCGGCGGTGCCGCCGCACTGCTGGAAGAAGTTGCCGCCACCAAGATCTCCGGTGAAGAAGACCGCTACAGCCACACTGACCTGTATGACTTCCAGGGCAACATCGACGGCGCGAAGAAAATCGTCGACCTGTTCCGTGGCCAGATCGAGAAACAAGACAAGGCCTTCCTGGCTAAAGTCGACAAGAACTTCGCCGCCGTGGACAAAATCCTGGCCAAGTACAAAACCAAGGATGGCGGCTTTGAGACTTACGACAAAGTGAAGGAAAACGACCGTAAGGCCCTGGTAGGCCCGGTTAATACCTTGGCTGAAGACCTGTCGACCCTGCGTGGCAAGTTGGGCTTGAACTGAGGCAACGCCCCGGCATTCGGCCGCACTAAGCGGCCGAATGCCGGGGTTCAAGCAGCCGGTTGGGGTTTGAAGTGCTCCAACGGCGTGCGATCCGGTTGTTGGCTTGCCGGGTTGATCGCGTACCACGAGCCATTTTTCTGCACCGCCACGACCTCCTTGGTCCCGCTGAAACCTTTGCGGGCGCCCGGGAACTGGTTAATTGTGCGTGCGCCTCCTGAAAACGATGTATCCCACGCGCCCGCAGTCCAGCGCCACTGCTCGAAAAGCTTGGTCGTCACGTAGACATTGGACCCGAGGTGAACCGGTACGCCGTTAGTGACCTTACCCAGCGCCTTAATGCCACGGGGCCCTGCCCGCAGCAAGTCAGGGATGTTTTCCAATGGATTGAACAGCCCGCGAATAAAGGATGCCCCACCTTTGAGCCCAGCCAGGGTGAATGGCTTGCTGCTGAAAGGCACCAGCATTGTCAGGCCCTTGGCAAACGTCTTTGCGCCAGCCAGCCCACCGGTGATGAGAAAAGATCCAATATCTATCAGCAAGCCCTTGACGCCCGCCCATGTATTGCCCTCCACCAAGTCGGCAATCGCCCCCACGAACGGGATAAGGTTGAGCAACATGCGGGCATTTTCGGCGGTAAAATATTTGCCCGGCTTAAAGGGATAAGTCCGCTTGTGCAGGTCTGACGGCTCGTTGGCGAATGCAATCCGACCCGCGCGATTGTCATCAAAACTATGCTCCAGCAACCGGTCCACTAACTGGGATGTTATGGAAGATGTAAAGGTGTTGGGGATGCGATGGTGAGTATGCGCCGCGGGCCGCTTCAACGGTTCCCCGAGCTTTTCAACGATCACCTCCGACGATACGCCGGGCCGCGGGGCCACTCCCTTGTGAAAGGCCTCGAAATCAATGGGCAGTACGCTGCCTCGGTGGAAGTGGGTAGCGACCTCATTAATGATCAGGTTTATTCCAGGAATTTTGACATGGGGTTTAGTGCCATCGCGTATCTCGCCACCCAGTTTCAAATCGTCGGGCAAGCCTTTTATCTCGCCCATCGTCATTGAGTTGGGGTAAATCCCCCAGTAACCATATTTAGGCTTGGCCTCACCGGTTTCGTAACGTATCAAGACGCCATGCCTGCCTTCGCTTTTTGCAACGTTCGATTCTGGCCCGTTATCCTGCTTCAAATCGTCGCCAGTCGGCGCCCTTAAGGTAAAGCACTCGATTTGCGGCGACCTCTCCAACGCCATGCGCTGCGCCAGGGTCAATTGCGTGAACATCAGCTTCAATGCGCTGGCCTGGGCTACTCGGGTGGCCGCGATGTACGTGTCGACAGCTGGCGCCACCAACGGCTCGATTCTGGGTAATTGCTTGATGCGCTCTCTGAACTCGGCAAGAGACACTTTGGGGTGTATAAACGCGCCGTCCGTCCATTTCTCAAGTGTGCCCAGCGCCGGCTTATTTTCGCTTTGATTCATCAGAATCACGTCGATCAACATTTTCGATTTGAGGTTATATGACCTTTTCTCGAAAGCAGCCGCAGCAATGCTTGTCGGGGGGTACCCATCCAGCGTGATGTTGCGAATTTCCTCCTTGGTCATTTCCGGGAACAGTATCGCCAGCTGTTCGACCAGCAGGCTTGCCTGGGTGGGCGGCTCGCTCAATAACGTGGCAAAGGCCTCACGCGTCTGGTTTTCGCGCGTGGTAAAGGCTGTGGCCGCGGCCTCGTAGTCACCCGGCGAGTATTTGCCATCTGAACTCGCGGGAAAAACCCCCGACATCACCCCCCAGTCCAACAGTGATTGCACGCCCAGCTCTTTGAGCAACGCTTCCTGTTCAGGCCCGGTAATGTCCTGGCGTGCCAGTGCCAGCGCTTGCGTGAAGTTCACGCGCGAATCGCCCGCGATTGCACACCCCAGGCGCAGGTTCATCCAGCCGGTGGAACCGACCTTGATGTTTTCCGGGTCCTGATTGAACGCCTGCGCAGCATCGGCGGCGATGGCCGGGTCTCTCTTGACCAGCATCTCGGGTGCCGACTGAGCCATGAACAGGTGGGCCATCAGGGCCGAGACCTTAGCGTCGACGCCCTTGCCCTCCAAATGCTGCTCGACACTCTGTCGCACTTCTTTAAGCGTACGGCCCATATTGTCCGGCTGATACAGCGAGTAACCGGCCACGCTCCCTCGAAGGCCTGGCACAGGCGCATCCACATTGAGCTTGAGTGCTGTCGCTAAGAGTTGATGGCGCTCGGCCCTTGGCAGCGCCTGACCATCGGCCACGGCAAACAGCTTGAGGGACTTGGCGATGCGGTCGGCGAGCGCGACGGCCTGCGGCGAATCAAAAAATTCAGCGAGCTGACGGTCGGGGTCCGGGTAGGACTGGAACCCTGAGGGCGCCCTGGAAAAGTCCTTGAAGGCAGTCATGACCTGCGCCGACTGACCTTTCAGCGCTTGAAGGGCCTGCTCGGACAAGCCTCCCTGATCTTCCCCGTAAGGCGTCATGCTGGCGTAGTCACCTGCCGGCGCAGGGGCTGGCAATTGATTGCCGAGCCATCCCAGGGTTGCGCGTAGCTGGCCGACGGTTTTCGGCGTGTCAGGTGTGTAAAACGCCAGAGTCTGACGCGCGTCATAAGTGCGCGTGTTGTACAGCGCATTGCCGGTTTTTTCGCTCATTTTCACTAACTGGTCGAAATCCGCATTCATCTTGCGGGCGGCATGCCCCTGGGGGTCGTCGACTCTGGACGCGCGCTCGACCTCATCGTCGAACTTGTCCTGCAGGGAAACCCATTCACCGGCGAGATTGCGCATCTGCAGTTCGCCCTCCGACAGCCTGAATTCACTCATCCTGAACTCGCTGCCGGGAAGCTCAAAACCGGCTTTCTTCACAAAGGCCTGGAATGTCGCAGATGCCAGGAATTCGAGAAACAACTGGCGTGCTTTATGACTGCGCCGATCAAGGCTGGACCCAGGCTCGACGGCGACGGCCTGATTATCCAGCTCAATCACGTTCTCATTGGGTTCCGTCGTGAACTGCGATTGAAACTGTTCGACCAGACGCGTGCGTACGGCGCTGTCGTGACGATGCTGGAGCAGCGCGTTGAACTGGCCCTCCCAGCCATCGCGCGCCGTTTGGGCAATCGTGGGCCAGCCCTCCTGTCTAAGATGCCTGGCCAATTTCGGCGCGGCCTTTTCATTCAGGGGGGGTTTTACGCCGTAAAAATCCAATAACACATCGCGCCCGCTTGAAACGAAATCCGGGGTGCCGGGAAGCCCCAGATCACTCGGCGACAGCACTTTTTGCAACGCATTGATCGTGTGGCTGACTTGCCCCCAGCCTGAGCCATCGGTGGTAGAAAAACGCTGGGTGATTGCTTTACCCTCGCGCATCACCGTGCCCACCACGCAATCACTGAACACCCGTATGGTTGCGGGTATCAACCCTTGAGCGCTGAACCAGGCTTGTACAGAGGGCTCATTCAGCGCCTGGTTGTACATAGCGATGAAAGGCGCCACGGATGACTTTTCAGGAATGACGTTTTCGTTCGGCTTGCCGGTTTTCAGCCACTGGGCCAGGTTTTTCTGCAGCTTGGTATCGGCCTTTTCAGCGTCGGCCCTGGCGGGGTATCGACGCCTTTCTTTTGGACCGGTGGCGGGCACGTCTGTGCCTTGAGCGGCGGTATCACGTTTGGGCCGGCCGGCCTGCTCCTGGAGCCGCAACTGGCGCAAAGATGGGGGATTGAAAGGTTGGGAGCGATCGGGACGCGGGTTGACAGCGGGAGCCGTAGACGCGGCAGCTTCATCAGGGCGGTGCAGGGGCGGTTGCGGTACTCGAGGACTTAAAGGCTGACCAAAAAACGTGACATTACCGTTTGCAGGGATTGGCAACATTGCAAATGTCTCTCTACCGGTTGGAGTGATGAGAGTTTTTGTCCGTAAAAACAGTCAATTACGAAAGTATTAAGAAACTCCAGGTTAAGGCGTAGGGGGTTTCTCAATGTATCGAGGGAAATTATCCAAGCTAAGGCAGCCGGCACACCCGCGCCCCAAGGGGGCGCGGGTGGTGTTGCTACGCTGCCTTTGCGCCCAGCGGTTGAACCCCGTCCAGGGGCGTACCGATGGGCAAGCCGTTGCGGGGGTTGGCCGCATACAACTTGTCATCGACCGGCACTGCGTCAACCGTTACCGAATGGTTGTTCACCGCCTGAGTCGCGGGCTGCCTGCTACCGCCATGAGCGGCGGGCGAACGATTCAACAATCCGCTGTGCACGCCAAGGCACAGGCGCAACTTTTCCTCCACGGCTCCCAGCGTGCTCAACAACAAGGGCCTCGGTGCCTTGTTCAGCAGTTTGGGCAACGCGATGACACCTTTGGCAGCGCCGTGCAGCAGGTCCGCCGCGCCATCCAGCGGATTCAAAAAACCACTGACGACGACGATGCCCTTTTCCAGAACACGAAAAGCCTTGGCACCGAAAGGCGCAACGACTTTTGTGGATTTGATCAAAGCCCCCGTGGCTGACCCTGCGCCGCCTACAAAAGCGCCGACCGTATCGAGGATCAGCCCTCGCGTACCCTCAACGATGTTGCCCTTGGCCAGCTCCATGATTGCCCCGACAAAGGGGATCATGCCGAGCAATATCCGGTCGTTTTGCCGCAACATTTCGCGCTGTTGCTCCAGCGGCAACTCGCCCTGGGCGAGCTTTACTACCGTGTCACGGTGATGGACGAAGTTGCCGTACATGATGCGTCTGACGATCGCCTGCGTTCGCTCCGAGGAAAAACTGTTGGGGACCGGAACAGCGCTGTCACCTTGCGCCGCAGATGGATCGGCAGGCAGTGCGTCGCCCAATGGGTCGATAATGATGCCCTTGGATTTCACCCCCGGCGCAGGCTTGGCGTCGGAACTGTAGGCGTTGAAATCATAGGGCTGTTCCCTGCCAATCAGTTTTTGTACGTCTGATGGCGCCCAACGGCCATAGGTTTTCCTATGATCCTCAAGCGTGCCCCCCAGCGTTAACGGCGCGACCAAGTCGTCACGTTCAACGATCAGAAACTTGTCCGCAAACACTTCAAGAAAACGCGTCACGCCCTGGAATGTGCACTCTACCAAGGTACCTTTGCGTCCTCGTCGCGCTTCGACGTGACCGGGCGTTTCGTCGAGTACGAGGACTTCATCGGTTTGCTCGCGCAGGGCGAACAGTTTGACCTCGCCATACTGCAGGGCCTGACGAACAGGCAATGACAGGTTCGCAATCATTCGTGCCGTGGTGCTGCTCAACCCCTGCATGAGATTGGCCAGGTAGCGGTCGACTTCAACGGGTACCTGGGCCTGCACATCCGGCAAGTTGGCGATCTTGGCATTCAAGGCCTGCACGTTTGCATCAACAGCCGCTTGTTGGGCCGGGCTCAGTACGGGCTCAGGCGCATACGGGGTTTTCTTGCGTGCAGGTTGCGGCGCGTCCTCCCCGGGGCCCAACAGCATCCAGCGATCCTTGGTCAGGTCGCCGGTCATGTACGTCTCGACCAAAGAACGCATCTTCGGCTCCAGATGACTCATTTTGCGACGTGTTTCCGGGTCGGCGATGAACACCCTCGAGGCTTTTATCTGCTGAGCGCTAAGGCCTGGCATTTCTTTTTGCAGGTTCGCGATCGCCAGGTCTTCTCGGGTCGGCATCGCTGCGCTCAATAGCTCGAGGGCTTGCAGCATTTGCGCGCGTTCGGCGTTGAAGGCTGCAGTGGCTTGCTGATAGTGCTCGGGTGTGTAGCGGTCGTCCGCCGGCTTGGCGTAGAGCCCGCGCATCAGGCCCCAATCAAGCAAGACGTCGACCCCGTAGTTGTCCAGCACCGCCGCTTCTTCCGGGGTGCGCGGATCCAACCGACTGAGGGCGATGATTTCCTGATAACTCATGGAGCGCGAACAGCCCGCGCCGCCCTGGCGCTCGGCCAAGGTGACGGCAAGGCGCAAATCCGCCCACTCGGTGGAGCCTATGCGCAGGGTCGCTGGCGTGCCGGGCAGCAGAAACTCAGGCGCCGCGCTCGCCAGAAATAGATGGGCCACCAATGGCGCGGCCCTGGGATCGAGCAGTGGATTTTTTTGCTTGAGGTGGTTTTCGACATCCGTACGCACCTCGGCCAGGGTTCGCCCGCTGTTGCCAGGCTGATAAAGGTCATAGCCGGCGATAGAACCCTTGCGCCCAGGGGCATCAGGATCAAATTGCAGCTTGATGGCGGCGATTATCCATTGCGCACGCTCAGCGTCCGACAAGTGTGACGTACCGTTCTCGCCAAGAAAATCGCGATCCTGGGCGAGAAGATCGCCCCAAAACAACGCCTCGGGGTTTCGAAGTATCCGCTCGAGAAAATCATCCGCTTGAGTACGCAATGCTTCAGGGGTGTTTGCACCCAGGATGCCGTCAACCTCGAGCAAACGCAGGAGGTTGAGCCCGCTCGACTCGCCTTCATCATTGTCATCGTCGTCATGGCTCAGATGGGCCACAGCAGCCTTATCGGCGGCAGACAGTTTGCCGGGTGCCCATGTGTACGCTAACAGATGGGAATAGTTGCCCTGGGCCGGCGGCGGCGGCAATGCGGCCGTGAGCCAACGGATGGCGTTACGCAACTCACCTGCGGTCTTGGGCAGCGGCTGCCCATGGGACTGCAGGGCGGCGTCGAGTGCAACCTTGCCGTTGACGTTGCGGGCCAACGTCGAGGTACTGCTGACCTGCACTTCCAGGCCGTCAAGCGCCACCGGCTCGTCGTCTGGCTTGCCTGCGAGATGTTGTTTCAGGATATCAGCCAGGTAAGCACGCTCATCCAAAGCCCCGATGGCGCGCCGGGCCGTTTGCGCCCGGCCCTCAAGTTCAGCCTTTTTGAGGGGCGCCAGCGTGGACCAGTCGAGCGTCGATAACTCATGCTGGGCCCGGCTCAGGTCACCCGCGCCGGCAGGTGGTTTCACGCCATACCAGCGCAGGAGTGTGTCGCGCGAAAAACTATCGCTGTCATCGTTGACGTACGGCAAGCCCTGGTCGTCAGGGTCAAGCGCCTGCGCAGCGGCACGTAGCCTTGCACTGACTTGCCACCAACCGGATGCATCGCCGGTGGTAAATGTGTGAACGCTGGACACACCGTCACGGGTTACGCTGCCACTGACCGAGCCGTGCTTGACCACCAGCGTCGACGGCGCAATGCCTTTGCTGCGCAACCAGGCTTGAATTTCAGGCGTATTGATCGCGCTCCGGTAGGCGTCGTAAACCGGGAAAACAGTGGCGTCGGGTGGGACCTGCACTTTTCTGTCTGCCGCGCTGCGCAAAGGCGAGCCACCCAGTGCAGTCTGCAGCCAGCGGTCGGCGCTTGACGACGCCTCAGCCGTGGGCGTGGCCAAGGGTTGGAGCGTCCAGTTAAAGGTCTGCCCGTCGGATGCCTGAGCTGCAAGGCTGCGCTTGCTGCGAACAACCGTATCGGGTGCAGGATTGGCGACGGGGATGGGTGAGAACGCCAGTAACGCTGGCGTGAACCTAGGGGCCTGATGGCTTGGCGAGATATTCGACATTTCTAGTTCCTCTGTACCAATGAGTGGTAAGAGTTCTTGTCCCTAAGAACTGTCGAGAGGAACTGTACGAACCTGAGCCCGCCATGAAACCCGGCAAACTCGCTAATCTGTGAAGGTTGTCGGACGGTTATTCGTACGAAATCTGTACTTTTTACAGAATTCGGTAAAGCAACCGCTCAATGCGCACCCGGCTGACCCGTCGCAGAAACTTGCCGACTGCCGCCGGGTAATCCACCAACGTCTGCAATTGCTGGTAACGCTCGATGCGCGTGGTGTGCTCGAAAATCTGCGCCAGCTCGGTGCGCCGTGGTGCCAGCCACTGGCCTTGCGGGTCATCGATCAGCAAGGCGTTTTCCAGGTCGAGTCGGAACGCACGCGGGTTGAGGTTGTTGCCGGTGAGCAAGGTGTAGCGCTGGTCGACCCACATGCCTTTGAGGTGATAGGTGTTGTCGCCGTCGCGCCACAGGTGCAGGTTCAGCTGGCCGCTTTCGATCATCGGCTGATGGCGCTTGGCGAAGCGGCGCAGGCTGATTTCATACAAATAGGGCAACGCCGCGATCACCTTGAACGGCTCGCTGGGCGGGATGTAGAAGTCGTTGGCGGTCTTGTCGCCGACGACGATGTCGACCTTCACGCCGCGTGCCAGGGCGCGGTTGATTTCCCGGGTCACCGGCAGCGGCAGGTTGAAGTACGGCGTGCAGATGGTCAGTTGATGCTGGGCACTGGCAATCAGCTCCAGGATCACCCGGTTCAGCGGGTTGTTCTTGCCGACGCCGAGCAATGGGCTCACCGACATATGCCCATTGGGCAACAGCCCGGTGGTGGTGTCGTAGGCGGCGTGCTTGAGGCGGCTGCGCAGGTCGCCGATGTCATTGCGCAAGCTGCGCGTGGTGGGCGGGTTCGGCAGGTCCAGGCGATGCACCGCCTTGGAGGTGATCAGGCCGTGCTCCACCAGGTGCTGCATTGAATCCGCCAGCGCTTGGCTATGGATCAGGTGATAACGGTCGTAGCGGTACTTGTCGAACTTGTGCAGGTACACGTTATTCAGGCTGGCGCCGCTGTACAGCACGCTGTCGTCGATCACAAAGCCCTTGAGGTGCAGCACGCCGAACAGCTCGCGGGTTTGCACCGGCACGCCGTACACCGGCACTTCGCTGGCGTGGGCTTGGGTCATGGCCTGATACCAGGCGCTGTTACCCGGCTGCTTGCCGGCACCGATCAAGCCGCGCTGCGCGCGCAACGAGTCAACCACCACCACGATATCCAGTTCAGGCCGCGCCGCCTTGGCGGCGTGCAAAGCGTCGTAGATCTCCTGGCCGGCTTCGTCCTCCTGCAGGTACAGCGCCACAATGTAGATACGCCGCGTCGCCTGGGGGATCTTTTCCAGCAGGCAACGACGAAACTCAGCGGCGCCGGAGAGCACCTCGATGGCCTCGGGAGACAGTGGAAAACCGCGCAGTTTGGGTAGCAGGGAGCGTTTGAAGAACGACGGCATAAGGCTCGCAATGGGTCGAATCCGAAGAGGCCCCGAGCTTACACCATGGGGCTGCTCAGGTCTCGTCGCCCTGGATGGAAAAAAGTTAATTGACCAAGGAGAACGATCATTCTACTGTACGCAACATGAACGAAATCACCAGCAATGACACCCGCGACATTATCCTCGACGTCACCGAAAAGTTGATCTACCGCCATGGCATCGCCGCCACCGGCATGGACTTACTGGTGAAAACCGCCGGGGTGTCGCGCAAAAGTATTTACCGCTACTTCGCCAATAAAGATGAGTTGGTGATTGCCGCCCTGCAACGTCGCGACGCGCGATGGATGCAGTGGCTGCGCAGCGAAGTGGAACGCAGCGAAGGCAGTGGTGAGCGCCTGCTCGCGCTGTTCAGCGCCCTCAAGGCCTGGTTTGGCTCGGCCGACTTTCGCGGCTGCGCGTTTATCAACACCAGCGGCGAAACCGGCGACCCGCACAACCCGGTGCGCCTGTTGGCCAAGGCGCATAAACAGAAACTGTTCGAGTACGCGCTCGAACTGTGTAAAGCACATGGCACCCCCGACCCCGAACAGCAGGCCGCGCACCTGCTGATCCTGATCGATGGCGCCATTACCGTTGCCCTGGTGATGGGCGATTCAACCGCTGCGGATAATGCGCAATGCATGGCGCGAACGTTATTGGCGCTTTGAACGCACAGGCCACGCGACCTTAGATAAGCCTTGATTCTTTCAGGAGTTGCTCCATGTCATCTAACGCAGAAGTACGCCCGCCCCTGCCACCGTTTACTCGCGAGTCGGCCATCGAGAAAGTTCGCCTGGCCGAAGACGGCTGGAACTCCCGCGACCCGCAACGCGTGTCCCTGGCGTATACGCTGGACACGCAGTGGCGAAACCGCGCCGAGTTCGCGCATAACCGGGAAGAGGCCAAGGGGTTTCTGACCCGTAAATGGGCCAAGGAGCTGGACTATCGGTTGATCAAGGAGTTGTGGGCATTCACCGGTAACCGCATCGCCGTGCGTTATGCCTATGAATGGCATGACGACTCCGGCAACTGGTTCCGTTCCTACGGCAATGAGAACTGGGAGTTCGACGAGAATGGCCTGATGGCCAACCGCTTTGCCTGCATCAACGACCTGCCGATCCAGGAAAGCGAGCGCAAGTTCCACTGGCCGCTGGGGCGGCGCCCGGATGATCATCCGGGGCTTTCCGAGCTGGGTCTCTAAGACCTCTGTGGGAGCTGGCTTGCCTGCGATAGCATCGCCTCGGTGAACCTGATGGACCGAGTCGTCTGCATCGCAGGCAAGCCAGCTCCCACACCAGCAGGTCATAGCTACCTTTAGTCCTGATTCAACCCCACCCGATACAACACGCCGTTATCCTCATCGGTCAGCACGTACAAAAAGCCATCCGGCCCCTGCCGCACATCGCGAATCCGCGCTTTCAAACCTCCCAGCAAGCGCTCTTCATGAATCACCTTGTCGCCATCGAACTGCAAGCGAATCAACTCCTGGCTGGCCAGCGCGCCGATAAACAGGTTGTGCTGCCACGCCTTGAAGCGGTCGGCGTCATAAAATGCCATGCCGCTGATGCCCGGGGATTTCTCCCACACGTGATGCGGCGGTACGGTGCCTTCCACCGTCTTGCCCTTGGCCTCGGGAATCGGCGTCAGCGAATAATTGATGCCATGGGTCGCCAGCGGCCAGCCGTAGTTCTTGCCGCGCTCGATGATATTGATTTCATCGCCGCCACGCGGCCCATGTTCGTTCTCCCAAATCGTGCCGCTCCACGGGTTCAGCGCCAGCCCCTGCGGGTTGCGTTGGCCGTAGGACCAGATCTCGGGGCGTACGCCCTGCTGGCCGACGAAGGGGTTGTCATCCGGCACACGGCCGTCCGGGAAAATGCGCACCACTTTACCTTGCAGCTTGTCCAGGTCCTGGGCCGTCGGGCGGTCGTTGTTTTCACCCAGGGTCACGAACAGGTAGCCGTCACGGTCGAAGGCCAGGCGCGAGCCAAAGTGATTGCCGGTGGAGAGCTTGGGTTCCTGGCGCAGGATCACCTTGAAGTCCTTCAAGCCGCTCAAGTCATCGGCCAAGCGCCCACGCCCGACGGCGGTGCCGGCTTTGCCACCCTCGCCGCCGCCTTCGGCGTACGACAGGTAGACCATGCGGTCCTCTTTGAAATCTGGCGACAGCACCACATCGAGCAAACCGCCCTGCCCTTTGGCCCACACCTGCGGCACGCCGGTCAGTGGAGCGGAGAGCTTGCCGTCCGGGCTGACAAAACGCAGGTGGCCTGGGCGTTCGGTCACCAGGAAGCCTTGTTTGTCCGGCAGAAACGCCACCGCCCAAGGGTGATCCAGGCCTTTGGCGATCGGGGTGGCGGTGATGCTGCCTTGTTCACTGGGGAATTGCTGGGCATCGGCGGCGTGCGCCGCAACGAGTGGCAGTAGCGTGGTTGCGCAAATAGCGGCTAGCAGGGTTTTGCGTAGAAACATAAGACAGAATCCTTACCGGCGATTGCCGTTGGCATCGTAAGTGGGGGCTTTAGTGTCGGTCGCAGGAACGCTCGGCGCGGCGTTGCGCGTGGGATAGCGATTGCCTATGCCGCCGTTTTCGACGGTCGGCGCGGGGCTGGTCGGCCCGGTTTGAATACCGCGAACAGCCGGCGCATTGGGCTGTGTGCCCTGCATGCTGTTGGGGTTGGCCCGATGAATAGGGCTGTTATTGGTGTCGTAGGTGCCGGGCAGGTTCTGCGCCTGGGCCAATGGCGCGAGTGCCAGGCCCAACGCGAGTACGGTGAGATAACGCACACAGCTGTTCATCACAAAGCCTCTCTGGGGCGAGTTGTACGAGCTTTCGATAACACGCTACGCCTTGGGTTCGGCTTTCGACACTAAATACTTTCTCATCAGGTGTAACACGATCTGTCCGCGCATCTGCCCATCGAAACTTTTGCGCACGCCTGCGAGTCACCAGCACACAGTCTCTTTTCAAGGAATCGCAGCTATGCCAAGGGCAATCTGGAAAGGCGCCATCAGTTTCGGCTTGGTCCATATCCCGGTATCGCTGGTGTCGGCCACGTCCTCTCAAGGCGTTGATTTCGACTGGCTGGACAAACGCAGCATGGACCCCGTAGGCTACAAGCGCATCAATAAGACCACCGGCAAGGAAGTCACCAAAGAGAACATCGTCAAAGGCGTGGCCTTCGAGAAAGGCCGCTACGTGGTGCTGAGCGAAGACGAAATTCGCTCTGCCCACCCCAAATCGACCCAGACCATCGAAATCATCGCCTTTGTCGCCGCCGACCAGATCCCGCTGCAAAATATCGATACGCCCTACTTCCTGGCGCCCGACAAACGCGGCGGCAAGGTCTACGCGCTGCTGCGCGAAACCCTGAAAAAAACCGCCAAGGTCGCGCTGGCCAATGTGGTGCTGCACACCAAGCAGCACTTGGCCGCATTGATGCCGCTGGACTCGGCGCTGGTGCTGGTGATGCTGCGCTGGCCCGCCGAAGTGCGCAGCCTCGACGAGCTTGAACTAGGCGCTGACGTGACCAAACCCAGCCTGGCCAAAGGCGAGCTGGACATGGCCAAGCGCCTGGTCGAAGACATGAGCGCCGACTGGCAGCCCGACGAGTACCGCGACAGCTTCCAGGAGAAGATCATGGCGCTGGTGGCGAAAAAGGCCAAGGCCGGCAAAATCGAAGATGTGGAAAGCCAGGAAGGCAGCGAGGAGCGCAAATCGGCGGACGTTATCGACCTCACCGAGCTGCTCAAACGCAGCCTGGCCGGCAAGCCCGCGACCAAAAGCACGACGAAAAAGCCTGCGGCGAAAAAGTCCACCAAAAAGGCCTCTTGAGCCTGCCATTTGCTGGAGATCGACATGGCAAAGCCCCTGAGCGAATACAACCGCAAACGCGACTTCGAGATCACCGCCGAGCCCGCCGGCAGCGCGCCTGCCGGCAAGCGCAAAGCCTCGGCATTGTCCTTCGTGATTCAAAAGCACGACGCGCGCAACCTGCACTATGACTTCCGCCTGGAACTCGACGGCGTACTCAAAAGCTGGGCCGTGCCCAAAGGCCCGAGCCTGGACCCGGCCCAGAAACGCCTGGCCGTGCACGTGGAAGACCATCCGCTCAGTTATGGCAACTTCGAGGGCAGTATTCCTGCCGGGCAATACGGCGCCGGCGATGTAATCGTGTGGGACCGTGGCGTCTGGCAACCCCATGACGACCCGCACAAGGCCTATGCGGCCGGTAAACTCAAATTCACCTTGGTCGGCGAAAAACTTTCCGGCGACTGGGCCTTGGTCCGCACGCGCCTGAAGGGCAGCGGCGATAAGGAGCAGTGGTTACTGATCAAGGAAAAGGATCAGCAAGCCCGGCCCGCCAGCGATTACGACATTGTCCAGGACCAGCCCAAAAGCGTGCTCAGCGACGCTTCGGTCGGCAAACCGAAAAAGCCCGCGAAACGCCAGAAAACCGCAACCGCCCTCCCCGACCAGCTCACCCCGCAACTGGCGACCCTGGTCGACCGCGCCCCCGACGGCGACTGGCAGTACGAAATCAAATTCGACGGCTACCGCATGCTCGCGCGTATTCGCGACGGTGAAGTGCGCCTGTTCACGCGCAACGGCCATGACTGGACCGACCGCCTGCCGCGCCAGGTCAAGGCCCTGCAAGCGCTCAAGCTCAAAGACAGCTGGCTGGACGGCGAAGTGGTCAGCCTTAACGGCGATGGCTTGCCGGACTTCCAGGCGCTGCAAAATGCCTTCGATATCGGCCGCAGCCTGGACATCGTGTATTACCTGTTCGATGCGCCGTTTCTCGACGGCCAGGATCAACGCAAAACCCCCGTGGAAGAACGCCGCGCCGCGCTCAAGGCGGCGTTGTCGGGTAGCCGCAGTAAATTGCTGCGTTTCTCCGAAGCCTTCGCTGCCAACCAGCGTGACATCTTCGAAAGTGCCTGCGACCTGGCGCTGGAAGGCGTGATCGGCAAGCGCGTCGGCAGCCACTATGTGTCCAGTCGCAATGCCGACTGGATCAAGCTCAAATGTCGCTTGCGCCAGGAGTTCGTGATTGTCGGCTACACACGTCCGCAAGGTTCGCGCAGTGGTTTTGGCGCGCTGCTTCTGGCGGTCAATGACGATTCCGGGCTGGTGTATGCCGGGCGCGTCGGCACCGGCTTTGATCAGGCGGCGCTGAAGAACATCTACGCGCAACTCGCGCCCCTGGAACGCAAGACCTCGCCGCTGCAAAAACCACTGACCAGCACCCAGGCGCGCGGCGTGCACTGGGTTGAACCGAAGCTGGTGGGTGAAGTGAATTTCGCCGAATGGACCCGTGAAGGCGTGGTACGCCAGGCCTCATTTATTGCGCTGCGCAGCGACAAACCGGTGGCGCAGATCATTCATGAGCTGCCGCGCAAAGCCAAATCTTTCACACAGCCGGCGCCCGCGAAAAAGGCTGGCAGCGGCGTGACCATCACCCACCCGGACCGCGTGATCGACGCACAAAGCGGCACGCAAAAACAGCAACTGGCCGACTTCTACGCCAGCATCAGCGCGTGGCTTCTGCCGTTTCTGCGCCATCGGCCTGTGTCGTTGCTGCGCGCGCCGGAAGGCATTGAAGGCGAACAGTTCTTCCAAAAACATTCCGAGCACCTGGCCATTCCCCATATCAAGCAGTTGGACCAGGCACTGGACCCGGGTCATGCGCGCCTGCTGGAGATTGACACCAGCAAAGCGTTGATCGGCGCCGTGCAGATGGGCACCGTCGAGCTGCACACCTGGGGCGCGACCTCGGACAAAATCGAAACGCCCGACCTGTTTGTGCTCGACCTCGACCCGGACCCGGCGCTGCCGTGGAAAGCCATGCTGGAGGCGGCGCAACTGACATTGTCGGTGCTCGACGAGTTGGGTCTGGAGGCGTTCGTAAAAACCAGCGGCGGCAAAGGTCTGCACCTGGTCGTGCCATTGGGGCGCCGGGATGGCTGGGACACGGTGAAGGCGTTCGCCAAAGCCATCGCGCAATTCATGGCCGTGCAGTTGCCCGAACGTTTTACCGCCACTTCCGGCCGCAAGAACCGCGTGGGCAAGATCTTTATCGACTACCTGCGTAACGCCCGAGGCGCCAGCACGGTGGCGGCCTACTCGGTACGGGCGCGACCTGGCCTGCCGGTGTCAGTGCCGGTCAGTCGGGACGAATTAAAAGGCTTGCGCGGCGCGCAGCAGTGGACAGTCGCCAACCTGCACGAGCGTTTGGACACGTTGAAAGACGACCCGTGGGCCGGTTATGCCAACCGGCAGAAGATCAGCAAGAAGATGTGGGACAAGCTGGGCGCGACACCACCGCAGTAAATCGCGCCCAAGAGGGCTTTAGATGAGGATGAAGATCAGCGCCAAACCTGCAAAAATCGCCCACTTTTCCAGGTAGTAACGTGCACGATTGCGCTTTTTCAGCTCCTTGCCACGCAAGCGAATCTTGTACAGGCGGGTAAACGCACGGTTCAGGCCGCCGGTCTTGTCGCCATCATCGTTCGGCGACCCCGCCGCGGCCATCACGTTACGGCTGAACCAGCGGTTGAACGCCGCCGCCCAGCTGTACTTCATCGGCCGTTCGATATCGCAGAACAGGATGATGCGGTTCTGCTGCGTGGTGTTTTCCGCGTAGTGAATGTATGTCTCATCAAACATCACCGGCTCGCCGTCGCGCCAGTAGTAACTTTCGCCATCCACATTGATATAGCAGCCAGGATCGTTAGGCGTGTCCAGGCCCAAGTGATAACGGTAGGAACCCGCGTACGGGTCGCGGTGGCGCACCAGCTTGGAGCCCGGTGGCAACTCGGCGAACATCGCCGCCTTGATCGAGCCGATGCTTTGCACCAACTCGGTAGTGCGCGGGCAGAGCTTCATCGCCGACGGGTGGCTGTCGCCGTACCACTTGAGGTAAAAGCGCTTCCAGCCAGACTTGAAGAACGAGTTGAAACCCACATCGTTGTACTGCTCCGAGCGCTTGATCTCGCCCATGCGCATCAGGTTCTGGCCTTCCTGGCGGATTTCCTCCCAGTGCTCCTGCAATGGGCTCAGGTCAGGAAAGTCGGCAGGCGACAGGAACGGGCGGCTTGGCTGCTTGGAGAATAAGTAGAGGAAACAGTTGATCGGCGCCAGGAACGTCGAGTGGTCACTAAGCTGGCGACCCAGCTTGTGTCGCACCCGACCACGCAGGTGAACATACGCGATGGAGGCAACGTAGAGAGCAACAATGATGAGTTTCAAGGGATTCGTCACACGTCAGTAGAGAGAACAGGCTGCTCCTGCGTGCCCACAACGGCCGAGGATTGAATAAGCAGCGCCTGAAATCACAATTCACAAATACGCGGCACGACCGGCGATGGGAGCACCGGTTCATGACCATTGGCAGTTATTTAGCCACAGTTTGTAACCAAAGGTTAATTAAGAATTGTGAAAAGCTGTCCACTCATTGTGCTGGATCAACACCCGCACTTGTCTTGCCAGGCGCGCCATGCTGCACTGCAAGAACTTTCCTTCAGCAAAATGGATTTTGTATGTCATCCCTTTCAAACAGCGATTACCAGGCACTTCAAGGCAGTTGGGAGCAAACCGCGCTCGAAGACAGCGGCGTACTCAACCCGGTTGATGCCCACACAGCTCCAGGTGCCCTGACCACCATCACCGGCGACTGCTTTGAAGTGCGCACGACAGACGACGAGTTGCTGCTGGCCGGCCGATTTACCCTCGACAGCACCACCACGCCCAAGAGCATTACCTGGGTTGACGCGATAGGCGAAGACGCCGGCAAGCCCTTGCCCGCCAGCTACCGCCTTGAAGGCGATGATTTTGTGTTTATTGCCGCCGATGAAGGCATGCCCCGCCCGACAGTGTTCAGCACCGGGCCTGGGCAAACCATGCGCACGTTTGTACGCAGGGGTTGATTCGGGAGCATCCGAATGTGCGACACGGTTTTCACACGGCCTTCACTTTCTGGCCTATAGGGTGAGGCCTACCTACTCCAGTGAATCACTTGGCCCGCCTCTCCTGGCGGGCCTTTTTTTGCGCGCGCAAACCCTGCTCAGGTGTGGCGCTTGGTCGCGGTCAGGGTGAAACATAGCGGTAGCTGGGCCGGCTGGTGCTCATACTGCTCGTACAGTTCCTCACGGTTGCAATGCGGGTATTCCTGCAGATGTTCAATCTGCAAGTGCGCCGCAATCGCCCCACTCACCACACTGCCCAGGGTATGCACATACCAATAGGACGTAGGTCCGGGAATTTCATCCAGCCCCTCGTAGACAATTGACTCCTGCAACACCAAGGGGTCGCGCTGGAAGTACGACGTGGCGGGCAAAAGCGGGTTGGCGGCCAGCGGGTCGAACACCTCCAGGAACGGGTGGGTTTCGTAAATCACCAAGGTGCCACCGGGCTTGAGCGTGCTTGCCACATGGTGCATAAACGCCGCCACATCCGGCATCCAGCCCAATACGCCAATGGTCACCAAGGCAATATCAAAGCGCCCGTGCACACGCTCGGGCAGTTGATAAATGTCGGCCTCAATAAATTCGGGGTTGTGGGGCGAAACTTCAGCCAGTTCCTGTGCTTGCTGAAGGAAGGCGCGGGATTGATCCACGCCCACCACGGAGCGCGCGCCCAGGCTGAACAGCGACAGGCTTTCACGCCCGTTGTTGCAGCCCAGTTGCACCACGTCCTTGCCGGCCACGCCGACCTCTTGCAGCAGTGCGGTAATGGTGGGGTCCAGGCGTGAAAAGTCGGCAAGCGCCACCGATTCCAGCAGTGCTTTCCAGTTAGCGGTGTCTTTGTGCAGTTTGGCGGATGCATCCCAGGCGTCTTTGTTGCTGGCGATAGCCTGTTGGGCTGAGGGCATGTCCATTGCGTCTCCAGAGAGTCAGTACAGCGGGCTATGGAAAATAATCCAAGTACCGCTCGGATGAAACCTTCCGGGGCGCGAAACTTCCAGCCAGGCCCGCAGGTCACTAAGCCAATGAGTGTTCAGCCCCTGAATACCCTTGCCGAAGATATCGCCGTGGCCAATCACTCCGACCTGCGCAATACCTTGTCCCTGGACAGCCTGAATTTCTTCCTGGCGGATGTGCGTGACGGCCTCGGCCCCTACTTGGCGATCTACCTGCTGGCTGTGCATAAATGGGACCCGGCCAGCATCGGCGTGGTCATGACCCTGGCCGGCATCGCCGCGTTGCTCACCCAAGGCCCAGCGGGCGCATTGATCGACCGCACGCGCAGCAAGCGTGCAGTGATCGCGGTAGCCGCCATCCTGGTGACCGTCAGTTGCCTGGTGCTGCCGTTTGTCAGCTCATTCAGTTGGGTGGCAGTGACCCAGGCGGCCAGTGCGGTCGCCGCGTCGGTGTTTGCCCCGGCGATTTCGGCCATCTCCCTTGGGATCACCGGGCCGCGCGCCTTCACCCGCCGCACCGGGCGCAATGAAACCTTCAACCACGCCGGCAACGCCGTGGCCGCGCTGCTGGCGGGCGGCCTGGCCTACCTGTTCGGCCCGGTAGTGGTGTTTTACCTGATGGCGTTTATGGCGCTGGCCAGTATCGTCGCGGTCAGTTGTGTGTCGGCCTCGGCGATTGACCACGAAGTCGCGCGCGGCTTCGACCCGGCCCACAGCAGCGAGCATGAACAACCTTCCGGCATGAAAGTGTTGCTGGCCAACCGCCCGCTGTTGCTGTTCGCCATTTGCTGCGCGCTGTTCCACTTGGCGAATGCCGCGATGCTGCCGCTGGTCAGCCAGAAGCTGTCGCAGATCAACCTGCAAATGGCCACGCCGCTGACCTCGGCGTGCATTGTCGCGGCGCAATTGGTGATGGTGCCGATGGCCTGGCTGGTGGGCAGCAAAGCCGACGTATGGGGGCGCAAACCACTGTTGCTGGCTGGCTTCATGATTTTGCCGCTGCGCGGCGTGTTGTACACCTTGTCCAGCGACCCTTATTGGCTGGTGGCCGTGCAGATGCTTGACGGTATCGGCGCGGGGATTTTCGGCGCGCTGTTCCCGGTGATCGTCAAGGACCTGACCCAAGGTACGGGCCGCTTCAATGTCAGCCTGGGCGCACTGTCCACGGTGTTTGGCCTGGGTGCGGCGCTGAGCACCAGCCTGGCCGGATTCGTGGTGCAACAGGCCGGTTACAACGCGGCCTTCCTGACCCTGGCCGCCGTTGCGGCGCTGGCTTTGGCGCTGTTATGGCTGGCCATGCCGGAGACATTGGCAAAACCATCGTTCGCACGCATTACAACTGTCACCTGACATATGCGACAATGCGCGCCAAATTCCAACACACATCCAAAATTTTCTGCTCAGCGACCGGGTTTCGCGCCTTGATGTCGCTGTTGACGCATGCCTGAAGGCTCCTGCCGCCACGCTCGCAACCCATTGATAGGTAAAGTAATTGATCTCCACAGCTAACATCACCATGCAGTTCGGCGCCAAGCCGCTCTTCGAGAATGTCTCGGTCAAATTCGGCGCCGGCAACCGTTATGGTTTGATCGGTGCCAACGGTTGCGGCAAGTCGACCTTCATGAAAATCCTCGGCGGCGACCTCGATCCGTCCGGCGGCCAGGTCATGCTGGAGCCGAACGTACGCCTGGGTAAGCTGCGCCAGGACCAGTTCGCCTACGAAGAATTCACCGTGCTCGACACCGTGATCATGGGCCACGAAGAGCTGTGGAAGGTCAAGGCTGAACGCGACCGCATCTACTCGCTGCCGGAAATGAGCGAAGACGACGGCATGGCCGTGGCCGAGCTGGAAACCGAATTCGCCGAAATGGACGGCTACACCGCCGAATCCCGTGCCGGTGAGCTGCTGCTGGGCCTGGGTATTCCGCTGGAACAGCACTTCGGCCCGATGAGCGAAGTCTCCCCAGGCTGGAAACTGCGGGTGTTGCTGGCCCAGGCGCTGTTCTCCGACCCTGAAGTGCTGTTGCTCGACGAACCGACCAACCACTTGGACATCAACACCATTCGCTGGCTGGAAAACATCCTGACCCAGCGTTCCAGCCTGATGATCATCATCTCTCACGACCGTCACTTCCTGAACAGCGTGTGCACCCACATGGCTGACCTGGACTACGGCGAGCTGCGCCTGTTCCCGGGCAACTACGACGAGTACATGACCGTGGCGACCCAGTCCCGCGAGCAACTGCTGTCGGACAACGCCAAGAAGAAGGCGCAGATCTCCGAACTGCAATCGTTCGTCAGCCGCTTTTCGGCCAACGCCTCGAAAGCCAAGCAGGCCACCTCCCGCGCCAAGGCGATCGACAAGATCCAGCTGGCCGAGGTCAAGCCTTCGAGCCGCGTGAGCCCGTTCATCCGTTTCGATCAGAACAAGAAGCTGCACCGCCAGGCAGTGATGGTGGAAAAAATGGCCAAGGGTTTCGACGGCAAGCCACTGTTCAAAGACTTCAGCTTCCAGGTTGAAGCCGGCGAGCGTGTTGCGATCATCGGCCCGAACGGTATCGGCAAGACCACCCTGCTGCGCACCCTGGTCAATGAATTGACCCCGGACGCCGGCAGCATCAAGTGGACCGACGCCGCCGAACTGGGCTACTACGCTCAGGACCACGCACACGACTTCGAAGACGACGTCACCCTGTTCGACTGGATGGGTCAGTGGACTCAGGGCGAACAAATGATTCGCGGCACCTTGGGCCGCATGCTGTTCTCCAACGACGAGATCCTCAAGTCGGTCAAGGTTATTTCCGGCGGTGAGCAAGGCCGCATGCTGTTCGGCAAGCTGATCCTGCAAAAGCCGAACGTGCTGATCATGGACGAACCGACCAACCACTTGGACATGGAATCCATCGAAGCGCTGAACCTGGCGCTGGAAAACTACCCGGGCACGCTGATCTTCGTCAGCCACGACCGCGAGTTCGTATCGTCCCTGGCCACCCGCATCATCGAGTTGAGCGCCAACGGCGTGATTGACTTCAGCGGCACCTATGACGACTACCTGCGCAGCCAAGGCGTGGTGTTCTAAGTAACGCCACTGTAGCGAGCAGGCTTGCCCTGTGAGCTGGCTTGTTGTGGCGAGCAGGCTTGCCCTGCGTTGGGCTGCGAAGCGGCCCTGAAATCAGACACCGCGTTTTGCCTGGCAGAACGCGGTGTTTTTTATTGGGGCTGCTGCGCAGCCCAACGCGGGGCAAGCCCGCTCGCCACAATAAACCCAGCCCTCAAACAAACTAGTTAGCCTGCTTCCTTTTCCCCCGCGCCCTTGCCATCATGCCGTCACCGCCCGCCCGCGAACGAGTGACCATGCCTGCCGCCGCCCCCAGCTCCCTGTCGATCACCCTGCAGATCGTCTCCATCGTCTTCTACACCTTCATCGCTTTCATCTGCATCGGCCTGCCGATTGCGGTCATTCCAGGCTATGTGCATGAGCAGTTGGGCTTCAGCGCCGTGGTCGCCGGGGTCACCATCGGTTCGCAGTACCTGGCCACCCTGCTCAGCCGCCCGATGGCCGGGCGTATGTCCGACAACGTCGGCACCAAGCGCGCCATCGTGCTGGGCCTGGCCGGAATTCTGGTCAGTGGCGTGCTGACGTTTTTCGCCACCTTGTTCGAAAGCCTGCCCGCCTTGAGCCTGGGCATCCTGATCGTCGGCCGGCTGCTGCTGGGTGTGGCCCAAGGCTTGATCGGCGTGGGCACCATCAGCTGGTGCATGGGCGCGGTCGGCGCCGAGCACACGGCGCGCTCGATTTCGTGGAACGGCATCGCCTCCTACGGCGCCATCGCCATCGGCGCGCCGCTGGGCGTGGTGATGGTCGCCAACTATGGCTACACCAGCCTCGGCATCGCCCTCACCGTGTTGGCGACGTTGGGCCTGGTGCTGATCCGCAACAAGCCCTCGGTGCCGGTGGTACGCGGCGAGCGGCTGCCGTTTTGGGCGGTGTTCGGGCGTATCGCGCCGTTTGGCACCAGCCTGTGCCTGGCGTCGATTGGCTACGGCACGCTGACCACCTTCATCACCCTGTATTACCTCAATCGCGGCTGGGCCGGCGCGGCGTACTGCCTCACGGTGTTTGGCCTGTGTTTTATCCTGTCGCGCCTGGTGTTTATCTCGGCCATAAGCCGTTTTGGCGGGTTCACGGCGGCGATTGCCTGCATGACCATCGAAACCCTGGGCCTGACGCTGCTGTGGCTGGCGCCCTCAACAGGTGTGGCCTTGATTGGCGCCGGGCTCACCGGGTTCGGCTTGTCGCTGGTGTACCCGGCGCTGGGCGTCGAGGCCATCAAACAGGTACCCAATAGCAGCCGTGGCGCAGGGTTGAGTGCGTATGCGGTGTTTTTTGATCTGGCCCTGGCAATCGCCGGGCCATTGATGGGCGCCGTGGCCCTGAACCTGGGCTACGGCTGGATCTTCTTTTGCGCCGCGCTGCTGTCGGTCACGGCGCTGGCCCTGACCGTGCTACTCAAGCGCCGCGCTTACTGATCGGCGGTCTGTAAACCGGCTCGGGTCGATTGGCCCAGGGTGTGGGAGAAGAAACGTCCCGCCTCTGAAATCAGGTCGCGGTGGATGCCTTCACGGTCAACACCGTCGGCGTCGGTGCAAATAGCGGGCATCGCCACCAATTGGTCGCTGTCACACGGCGCCATGAACACGAAGTGCCCTGCCCCCGCCAACAGTTTGAAGTCCGGTGGTTCCGGCAGTTTGCGTGCCAGGGCGGCGGCGTTCTTGTCCACGGCGACCAATTTGTCGCCATCGCCGCTGTACAGCAGCACCGGCACATGCACATCGGCCAGGGTGTGGCGGCCGAACATCAAGCTCAACGGCGCCATCAGCATCAACGAATGAATACGCGGGTCGGCCTGGGGTTGCAGGTCGTCACGGTCGACCACCAGCTCACCTTTGGTGGTGCAGGCATCGCGATCTTCCGGACGCTCCTGGCAATAGCGGCGCAGGCGGTCAAAGTCCGGCTTGGCGCCGGCCAGGATCAACGCGGTTTCGCCACCGGCCGAGTAGCCGATCACGCCCACCTGATCAACGTTGACGAACGGCGACAGCATCGGGTCGCCGAGGGTGGCGGTAATCGCTTCGGAGATCTGGATCGGCCGCCCATACAGGTTGCTCACGGTGCCCAGGCGGCTGTGATCCTTGTAGTTGTCGCCAGGGTGCAGCACCGCCACCACCACAAACCCCTTGCGCGCCAGGGACGTCGCCAAATCGTGCAGGGCCAGCGGTGTGCCGGTGTTGCCGTGGGACAGCATCAGCATCGGAAAGCGGCCAATGGCGACCTTGGAGTCTTCGCTGGCGGCGACGTGATAGGGGCCCAGCTGGGTAGTGTGTTCATCGTCGGTCGACGGATAAAACGCGATGGCCTTCATCGGCTGCGAATCCAGCGGGTCGAGAAAGGTCATGCGATGGAAGCCCACACTCCAATGCGGGTGCGGCGCTGGGGCGGCGTGCACTGAAATCAGGCCACCGAGCAGGGAGAGAACCAAAACAGCACAAAGACGCATCATGGGGATGTCCACCTTTGCTGCGCGGCCACGTTTAACACCAGCGGCATGTCTATATGAAAAGTCCATGGTTCAAGGCGCTCGCACCGGTTGATAAACCCATACGTGCATAACCTGGGCCAAGGTAGTGACAGCGGGCAAACGAAAAAACTCCGTACTCCGGTCGTTTTCAGGCGACCACAATACAGAGTTTAGGCGCCCGGTTTCAGATTGGAACCGGGCAAAGGCGAAATTTACACAAGCCTTACGCGGAGGCGAACAATTGTTCGTTGATGACGACGTTGGCGTCGCTCAGGGCCTTGCTGCGCACTTCTTCACCGTAGGCCAGGCCTTGGGCGCGGACGAACTCGATGTCGGTGATGCCCAGGAAGCCAAACACCAGCTTCAAATAGTCTTCGTGGCCGACGTTGCTTGCCTGGCCGGCGTGCAGGCCGCCGGCGGTGGACACGATGATCAGTTTTTTGCCACCGCACAGGCCTTCAGGGCCGGCTTCGGTGTAACGGAACGTCTGGCCGGCCACGGCGATGCGGTCGATCCAGGCCTTGAGCTGCGAAGGCACCGAGAAGTTGTACATCGGCGCACCAATGACTACGGCGTCAGCCGCGATGAATTCGGCCAGCGACGAAGCACTCAGTTCAGCCTCGTGCTGTTGCATGGCGTCGCGCAATTCGGCAGCGGTGCCCAGGGCGCCCAGGGTCAAGCCGGAAAAGTGGCTGATGCCTTCGCTTGCCAGGTCACGGTAAGTCACTTCCACACCCGGCTCCGCCGCTTGCCAGGCCTTGACCACACCAGCACTGAGCTGACGCGAAGCCGAGTTGTCGCCGAGGATGCTGGAATCGATATGCAACAGTTTCATGCGGAATCTCCAAGTGAGGATCGCGATGAGGCGACCGAGTGAGGTTAATCCTACACATGAAGCCAATAGTCGACTAGACAGCTCAGATGTGATTGTTCGTCCTGCCGGCAGGACAATCTATTTATGGACGAAAACCCAATCCAACATGCGTATTGCCCAATCCTCTGCGGCACTGGATTTCCCCCACGCTTCACTTCATTCTCGCCGGCAGTTCCTGCAGCCACCGGCCACGCCATGCACCCACACACGCCCGCCCTCACCAAGGGGCTGACCCTTATCCTCGCCATCTGCTGCGGGTTTTCGGTCGCCACGATTTACTACAACCAAGCCATGCTGCCGCTGATTGCCAACACCTTCGAGGTATCCACCGCGCATGTCGGGCAAATCGCGATGCTCACGCAATTGGGCTACGCCAGCGGCCTGCTGCTGTTCGTGCCGCTGGGCGACCGCATCAGCCGGCGCACGCTGATCCTGGCCGTGCTGTGCATTAACTTCTTTGCTCTGTTGGCCTCGGCCACGGCGCCGTCGTATACCTGGCTGCTGGTGGCGAGCGTGCTGCTGGGGCTGTCGGGCATCAGTGCGCAGGTGATCATCCCTGCCGCTTCGGACCTGAGTACCGTTGAACAGAAAGGCGCGGTGCTCGGCTTGATGGTCAGCGGCTTGTCGGCCGGTGGTTTGCTGGCCCGGACCGTCAGCGGCGTGGTCAGCGGCTGGCTGGGCTGGCGCGGCATGTTTGCCGTGGCGGCGGCGCTGGATGTGCTGCTGTTTATGGCGATCCTGACGCGCATGCCGGTGTCGATCTCGACCAGCAAACTGGCGTATGGCGCCTTGCTCAAATCCCTGTGGGGCCTGGCCCGCCAGTACCCGACCTTGCGCCAATCGGCCATAAAAGGTGCGTTGGTGTTCGGCGCGTTGAATGTGTTCTGGGGCTCGATGGCGGCCTTGTTGGCGTTGCCGCCGTATGGGTTTTCCAGCGCCCAGGCGGGGCTGCTGGGCCTGTCGGCCATCGTCGGCATCCTCTGCGCATCGACCATCGGCCAACAAACCCGGCGCCATGGGCGTTTGCTGGAGCGCGCCGGCATCGCCACGGTGCTGGTAGCGTTTGTGCTGATCTACACCCTGGGCCTCAGCGGCTGGTGGTGGTCGATCCTGATCGCGGCGACCTTTCTCGACCTCGGCAACCGCACCAACCAGTTGGCCAACCAGACCCGCGTACTGGCGCTGGAACCGTCAGCCACCAGCCGCCTGAACACGGTGTTCATGGTGGTCTACTTTATCGGCGGCGCCTTGGGTTCGGCCGCCGGTGCATTCGCTTCGGAGCACCATGGCTGGCAAGGCCAGGCGCTGACCGGTGCGGCGTTTGCAGGGTTGGCATTGCTGCTGACCCTGTTCAATGCGACGACACATAAATCGACGCCGCCGTAGGCGCAGGCAACGCGTACGTGCGTTTCATCCACTGAATCTCTTGCTGCGGCGTGCGCCCGAACAGGCGCTTGAACTCTCGGCTGAACTGCGAGGCGCTTTCATAGCCCACCTGAGCACACGCCGTGGCAGCTGTGATGTCGTTGCGCAGCATCAACAAACGCGCCTGGTGCAGGCGCGTGGACTTGAGGTATTGCATCGGCGAGGTGTCGGTGACCGTGCGAAAGTGCGCATGAAAACTCGGTACGCTCATCATCGCCTCCCGTGCCAGTTCCTCCACGTCCAGGTGCTGGTGGTAGCAGCCGTGAATCTTGCGAATCGCCCGTGCCACCTTGCCGAACTGGCCCTGACGGTTGAGCGCGGCGCGCATCGAACCGCCCTGCTCGCCCGTGATGATCCGGTAGTACATCTCGCGCACCAGCGACGGGCCGAGGATGTGCGCCTCCATCGGCGTATTCATGGCCTCCAGAAAACGCAGCAGCGACTCACTGAGCTTGTCATCCATGGGCGATGAATACATGCCTCGGGGCTTGGCCTCGACAGACGCGGGGAAGTCGTCCAATGCCAGCATCAACTCGGCCGCCAGGGTGAAATCCAGTCGCAGGTACACCGCCAGCATGGGTTCTTCTTCAGTGGCCTCGGTCTCCATGGTGAAGGGCACCGGCACCGACACCACCAGGTAGTGCTGGGCGTCATACAGGTAAATCTCGTCGCCCAGGTAACCGCGCTTGCGCCCCTGGCAGACAATCACAATGCCTGGGTCGTAGAGCACCGGCACCCGGTGCAAAGGCCGATTCGAACGCAGGAAGCGCACGTCGTCCAGCGCGGTCAGGTTATAGCCTTCGACAGGCGCCAAGCTGCCCATCAACTCGATGATTCGTTGCGTGCGGCCCATGCTGCAAGGCTCCTGGGGAAAACCGCACGTTACTGCGCAAACGTCGCCGTGGCTACGCGCTCATAGGAATAGGCAATCAGCACATTGGAATGGATATTCGCTCCCGGCGCGCGTTTCCGTAGCCTGAAACAGCCCATTCAGCCCCCGGAGATTGCCTCATGCTTATCGTCTACAACCCCGCCACCGGCGAAGAAATCGGCCGCGTTGCCAAGAACACCTCAGCCGAGGTCAAGGCGGCGGTCGACCGCACCTGCGCGGCCTTCCCTGAATGGTCCTCCAGGCTGGCCAAGGAGCGCAGCGAGATCCTGCGCCGCTGGCACGACGCGGTGAAGGCCGACAAGGAAGCCTTCGCCGAGCTGCTGTGCCGCGAAAACGGCAAGTGCCTGACCGAAGCCCGTGGCGAAATCGACTACGGCCTGGGCTTTATCGAGTGGTACGCCGAAGAAGCCAAGCGCGTGTATGGCGACACCATTCCCACCCACGACCGCAACGCCAACGTGGTGGTGACCAAGGAAGCCATCGGCCCGGTCGCGGCGATCACGCCGTGGAACTTCCCTTTCATGATGATCACGCGCAAAGTCGCCACGGCCCTGGCAGCCGGCTGCACCATGGTGATCAAGCCTGCCGAAGACACGCCGCTGACCGCCTTCAAGCTGCTGGAATACGCACGCAAGGCCGGTATCGAACCCGGCGTGCTGGAAGTGGTGGTCGGCGACCCCAAGGAAATCGGCCTGATCTTCACCGGTGACCCACGCATTCGCAAAATCACCTTTACCGGCTCCACCGGCGTGGGCAAATTGCTCGCGGCGCAATGCGCGGCCACCCTCAAGAAAATGACCCTGGAGCTGGGCGGCAACGCGCCGTTTATCGTGTTTCAGGACGCCAACCTCGATGAGGCGGTCAAGGGCTTGGTCAGTGCCAAGCTGCGCAACTCCGGCCAGGTGTGCATCTCGCCGAACCGCATCTTTGTGCAGCACAGCATCCTTGAAGACTTCATCAAACGCGTGAAGGCCGCCGTCGCCAAGATCGACGTGGATCAAGGCCTGCGCGAAGACTTTGTGGTCGGGCCGCTGGTCAATCAACTGGGCTTCGACAAAGTCGTGCGCCTGGTCGAAGACGCCAGGGCCGCCGGCGCCAAGGTGCTGATGGGCGGCAAGCCCCACGCCAAAGGTGGGCTGTTCTACGAGCCGACCGTATTGACCGGTTTGCAGGACGACTCACCGCTGGCCACCGAAGAAATTTTCGGCCCGGTGTTCGCCATTTATTCGTTCAAGGATGAACAGGAAGTGATTGCCCGCGCCAACCAGACCGAGTTCGGCCTGGTTGCCTACGCCTACACCAGCGCCCTGGGGCGTTCGTTGCGTCTGTCGCGCCAGCTGGAAGCTGGCATGGTGATTCTCAACTCGGGTTCGGTGGGCACTGCGTCGATTCCGTTTGGCGGCATCAAGCAGTCCGGTTATGGCCGCGAAGGCAGCTATTACGGGATCGAAGAGTATGTGCATGTGAAGTATGTGCTGATGGCCGGCGCACAGTTCTAAGCGCTTAACCACTGCCAAAGCGAGTGCCCATAAGGTGCTCGCTTTTTTTGTAGTGGATTTGCCCTCGCCAGACGCGGATGATTCGTCCCACTGACAGGACAATAGGTTGCCCATGCAAGACCTCAATGACCTCTACTATTTCGCCAAAGTCGTCGAAGCCGGCGGCTTTGCGGCGGCGGGCAGGCTGCTGGGGATTCCCAAGTCGCGGCTGTCACGGCGTATTGCCGAGCTGGAAGAACGCCTCGGCGCACGCCTGTTGCAACGCACCACACGCCAATTGACCCTGACCGCCGTCGGCGAGCGCTACTTGCGCCATTGCCAGGCCATGCTGCTGGAAGCGGAAATGGCCGACGAGGCCGTAGCCAGCATGTCCAGCGAACCGCGCGGGCGACTGCGGGTCAGCTGCCCGGTGGGCATGGCCCAGCACATGCTGCCGGACATGGTCGCGGGGTTTCTCGCCGCTCACCCACTGGTGCAGCTGGAGATGACCTTGGTCAACCGCCGCGTCGACCTGGTCGCCGAAGGCATCGACGTGGCCCTGCGCGTGCGCGAGTCGGGCGATGAAGACCCGCTGCTGGTGACCAAGCGCCTGCGACAGGCGCAGACCCTCCTGGTGGCCAGCCCGGAATTCATCCGCGAGCGGCACATCAACACCCTCGACGACCTCAAGCAATTGCCGGTACTGGGCGCCCTGGAGGCCGACCGCCTGGTGCACCTGCGCCTGATCGACCCACAAGGCAAGAGCGAAGACCTGGCACTGGAAGCGCGCCTGGGCATCGACGACTTCATCGTGCGCAAAGCCTGCGCCATAAAAGGCCTGGGCTTTACCGTGCTGCCGATGATGTATTGCGAAGAAGAATTGGCCAGCGGCCAGTTGGTGCAACTGCTGCCGCAATGGTCATCGCCGGGTGGCTGGCTGCAGGCAGTCTACCCGCACCGGCGCGGCGTGCTGCCGGCCATTCGAGCCTGGATCGACTACCTGGAAGAAGCCTTCAAGGGCTGCGGAGACCGCTTGCTATGAACATGACTGAAGCCCAAGTCGCCGCCTTCTGCCTGAGCCTGCCCGGCGCGCGGGAAGACTATAAATGGGGCGGCGTGCGCGTCTTTTCGATTGCCGGCAACAAGATGTTCGCCCTGCAGAACCTGCGGGGCGAGTCGTTGGCGTTCAAGGTCGACAAGGCGTTGTTCCTCGGCCATGTGGACCGCCCCGGCATTCACCCGGCGCCGTACCTGGCGCGCGCGCAGTGGGTCATCATGAACACGCCCTACCCGCTGGGCGCCGAGGAACTGCGCGGGCTGTTGCAACGCTCGCACCAGTTGGTGGTGAGCAAGCTGCCCAAGCGCACGCAGATCGGCTTGCGGCTAGAGGATTGAAACGAGCGTGCCGCCGAGAAACAACTGATCCATCCAGAACACCTCGTGCAGCAACACAATCACCCAGAACAGCACTTGGTACGACACTTTGCGCGTCTTGTGCCGGAACACTTGCTGGGCGATCAACGCCCCCGGCCAGCCGCCCGCCAGCTCGACGGCGTGGAGGATGTTTTCGCGCACGCGCGGGCCGTCTGATTGCGCCTTGCGCTTGTCGCCCCAGTACAGCAAAAACGCCATCACGCTGACCACGCCATAGGCCGCCAGCGGAATCACCGTCTCACCGCGATGCCACACCAGTGCCGCCCCCAGCAGCGGCGCGGCGCACAGCAATACAAAGATCAGCGCCTTCAGGCGCGGGTGCTGAATGTTCATGGCTTGACCGCCGACCAGTCGATCCAGCCGAACTGCCAGGTCGCCAGGATCACCAGGCCGAAGGCGATGCGATACCAGGCAAACGCCGCATAGCTGTGGCTGGCGATGAACTTGAGCAAGGCCTTGACCGCAATCATCGCGAAGATAAACGAGGTGACAAAGCCGATGGCAAACACCGGCAGATCATCCGGCTGGAACAGGTGACGGTACTTGTAGCCCGAGTACACGGCCGCGCCGACCATGGTGGGCATGGCCAGGAAGAACGAAAATTCGGTGGCAGTCTTGCGTGACAGGCCGAACAACAGGCCACCGATGATGGTGGCGCCGGAGCGCGAGGTGCCTGGGATCATCGCCAGGCATTGGGCCAGGCCGACCTTCAGCGCGTCTTTCCAGGTGATCTCGTCCACGCTTTGCGCGTGCACCGCATGTTGTCGGCGCTCGGCCCACAACATGATGACCCCGCCCACCACCAGCGCGGTGGCCACGGTGATCGGGTTGAACAGGTAATGTTTGATCAGGTCGGCAAAAATCACCCCCAGCACGATAGCCGGCAGCACCGCGATCATCAGGTTGACGGTGAAACGCTGAGCATTGCGCTGGGTCGGCAAGCCGATGACCACGTCGAGGATCTTGCGCCGAAACTCCCAGACCACGGCCAGGATCGCGCCCAATTGAATGATGATGTTAAACGCTTCAAAACGTTCGCCGCCGAAGCCGATCAAGTCGGCGACGATGATTTGGTGGCCGGTGCTGGAAATCGGCAGGAACTCGGTCAGCCCCTCCACAACGCCTAGAATCAATGCCTGTATGGCGGTCCAAAAATCCATGCTTCCCCCAAAGGTCATGCGCTGTGGCATGCCTTGACTGTCTTTTTAATGTTCACTGACGCAAGCGCACTCAATTTTGCGCGGCTGATTTTCAACATCGGCCTGCAAAAATTTCGTGAAAAATCAGGGAGTACTCAGGTTTTTCGATTACAGGCCGAAAGCCTATCAGACAAGCCGGAATTGTCGATGCAGCACACAATTATAAAAAGCAGGGAGTGACAGGACGATGAACAGTTTGCGCAACATGTCGATCAGCCGCCGTCTTTGGCTGATCCTGATAGTCGCCGTGTTGATGCTGCTGACCTTGGGGCTGTTGATGCTCAAGCAGATCCATGGCGACCTCTACCAGGCCAAGCGCTTGCAGACCCAACACGTGGTGCAGACTGCCAGTGGCGTGCTGGCCTATTACCAGAACCTCGAGAAAACCGGCGTGCTGACCCGCGAGGTCGCGCAAAAGCAGGCCCTCAGCGCCGTGCGTGGCTTGCGCTACGACCACGACGATTATTTCTGGATCAACGACCTGACGCCCGTGATGATCATGCACGCGGCCAACCCCAAGCTCGATGGCCAGAACCTCTCGGCGATTCGTGACCCGGACGGTTTTGCGGTGTTCAACGAGTTCGTGATCCTGGCCAAGGCCAAGGGCGCCGGCATCGTCAACTATCGCTGGCCAAAGCCGGGTGCCGAAGCGCCGGTGGAGAAAACCTCCTACATCCAACTGTTCGAACCCTGGGGCTGGATCATCGGCTCCGGCGTGTACGTGGATGACGTGCAGGCCGAGTTCAAAGGCCAGGTGTGGAACGCCTCGCTGATCGGCCTGGGCATTGCGCTGGTGATGGCCGTGCTGGTCCTGTTGATCGCCCGCAGCATCGTGCACCCGTTGCAGGCGGCGGTGAACGCCATGGCCAATATCGCCAGTGGCGAAAGCGACCTGACGCGCAGCCTCGACACCCACGGGCGTGACGAAGTCACCCAGTTGTCCCAGCACTTCAACAGCTTTACCGCCAAGCTGCGCCAGGTGGTCGGCCAACTGCAAGTGTGCGCCAACGCCTTGGGCCAGTCGTCGACGGAGCTGGGCAACAACGCCAGCCAGGCCCATGACCGCAGCCAGCAACAGTCGCAGCAGATGGAGCTGGTGGCGACGGCCATCAACGAAGTGACCTACGGTGTGCAGGACGTGGCGAAAAACGCCGAACACGCCGCCAGCGAAATGCGCGATGCCCAGGCCCAGGCGCAGCAGGGCCAGGTGAATATCGACGGCAGCTTGCAGCAGATCGACCAGCTCTCCAGCACCATCAACCAGGCCGTGGAAGTGATCCGCACCCTGTCCAGCGAAAGCACACAGATTGGTGGCGTGCTGGAGGTGATTCGATCGATTGCCGACCAGACTAACTTGCTGGCGCTTAACGCCGCGATTGAAGCTGCGCGCGCCGGGGAACAGGGGCGTGGTTTTGCTGTGGTTGCCGATGAGGTGCGATTGCTGGCTCAGCGTACGCAGAAATCCACCGCTGAGATCCAGGTGATGATTGAGCGTCTGCAAGGGCACTCGGAAGCGGCGGTCAAGGTGATCAGCGACAGCCATAGCGCCTCGCAACTGACGATTGAACAGGCCGGCCAGGCCGGTGCTAGCCTCACTGCCATTGGGCAGGCGCTGCGCAACCTCAACGGGCTGAATGCGTCGATTGCCAGCGCGACGTTGCAACAGGCGCATGTGGTGGAGGACATCAACCAGAACGTCACCCAGGCGGCCGGTTTGTCCCACAGCACTGCGTTGGCGGCGGAGCAGTCGAGCGTGGCGAGTGAGCATTTGCGTGGGTTGAGTGAGCAGTTGGGTGGGTTGCTGCGGCAGTTCAAGGTTTAGCTGCTGTTTTTTAGAGGGTAGAGTACATATCCGTTATTTGGGTGATGGCGGATATGGGTTCCGCCCTTACGGCGGGTCACTTTTGGAAAAGAGCCCCAAAAGTAACCAAAAGGGCTCTTGCCCCACCACTCGGCACCTCGCCTAGGCTCGGTGTGCCCTCACTCCGGCTTTGGAGCGGGGGCCGCCGCGATGGGCCATCCTTGGCCCAGCGCGGCTAAACCGGCGTCCTGCCGGTTTACCCCCGCTCCAAAGCCTGCGTTCGGCCAGCGTGGTTTAACGGGGCGCCTAAGATCAAGATCAAAAGCAAGATCAAAAGCAAGAGCACGGCGGCCTGACAGCCGACCTGTTCATTGAAGCTAAACTCAATCAAATGTGGGAGCGGGCTTGCTCGCGAAGGCGGTGTATCAGCCAGCTCATGTGTCACTGACCCACCGCATTCGCGAGCAAGCCCGCTCCCACATTTTGGATCTCAGTACATCAGGTAGATGGGCTTTTGCCCTGCTCTTGCTGTGCTTTTGCTTCTACCACTCAGGTCGGCTACTAGGCCGCCGTGCTGTAGATCTTGATCTTGATCTGGGATCGCCCCATCAACCACGCTGGCCGAACGCAGGCTTGAATCCGTGGGTAACCCGGCAGGACGCCGGGTTAGCCGCACTGGGCCAGGGATGGCCCATTGCGGCGGCCCACGGATTCAAGCCTTCGTTCGGGCACACCGAGCCTAGGCGAGGTGCCGAGTGGTGGGGCGAGGACTTTTTGCTTACTTTTTGGTCCTTCAAAAAGTGAGCCGCTGTAAAAGCGGAACCCTAAGTGGCCGTTACCGCAGAAATGGATATGTACTCAATCCACCTAACAAACCCACCCCATCACCGATTGAAGATTCCCGACCTTTGGTTACAATCACCGCCCTCTCCCACTCTCCCAAGGAACCGCCATGTCCGGGCTTGAATTGTTCGCCGCCGCCCTGGGGGTGATCGCTGTCTGGCTGACGGTCAAACAAAACCCCTGGTGCTGGCCCATCGGCCTGGTCATGGTGTTGCTCTACACCTGGGTGTTCTTTGACGTAAAACTCTACTCCGACATGCTCCTGCAAGTGGTCTACGCCGCGCTGCAACTCTACGGCTGGTGGCAATGGACCCGCGCCGGTGCCGTCAAGCAAGGCCGTCAGGTCACCAGCCTCGGCTGGCCTGCGATCATGACCAGCCTGTTCGTCGGCGCCGTATTCAGCCTGCTGCTCGGCGCCGCCATGGCGCACTGGACCGACGCCGCCCAACCGTGGCTCGACGCCGCCCTCACCGGCTTCAGCCTGGTGGCGCAAATGTGGATGGCGCAAAAACGCGTGCAGTGCTGGCCGCTGTGGATCGCCGTGGATGTGATCTTCGTCGGGCTGTTCCTCTACAAAGGCCTGTACCTCACCGCCGCGCTCTACGCCCTGTTCACCGTGATCGCCGTGCAAGGCTGGCGTGAATGGCGCGCCGACCCGGCGTTGCACGCATGAAAGTCGTGGTACTGGCCGGCCCCGAGTCCAGCGGCAAAAGCTGGCTGGCAGCCGAACTGCACGCGCACTTCGGCGGGCTGATGGTCGGCGAATACGTGCGGTATTTCATCGACCATCACCAGCGCGACACCACCTTGGCGGATATCCCGGCGATCGCCCGTGGCCAATTGGCCTGGGAAGACGCCGCCCGCGCCGAGCAGCCCGACTTGCTCGTCCTCGACACCCACCTGCTGACCAACAAGCTGTGGAGCCAGACCCTGTTCGGCGACTACCCAGCGTGGCTGGACGATGAACTGCTGGCCCGGCATTACGACCTGCACCTGCTTTTGTCGCCGGAAGATGTGGAGTGGACCGCCGACGGCCAGCGTTGCCAACCCGAACTGGCGGATCGCCGGGCGTTTTTCCAGGGCAGCCTGGACTGGATCGAACAGCATCAACAGTCCGCCGTGGTGATTCGCGGTAACTGGCAAGAGCGCCGCGCCAAGGCCTTTGCAGCGGTGACGCAACTGCTTGCTTGATGCTGGGCCGGTAATCAGGCCGAGGCCTTGTCAATCATTGCTGGGTTATCGACGCCCCCACACTCACGCCAACGCGGTTTCGCTGGCGCGCTCCAGGTTGGCATTCACCCGTAGCAACAACCCCAGTAACGTCGCCTCATCCTCGGCACTGAACCCCTCCAACGCCTGCGCTGTGCCCTGCACCATCACGGCATAGGCCGCAGGCATGCGTTCGCGCACGGCGTCGGTGAGGGTGATCAAGCGGCTGCGCTTGTCCGTCGGGTCGACCATGCGCTGGATCATGCCATCACGCTCCATGCGCCCGAGCAGTTGCGCCATGCTCGATTGCTCCACGCGGGCGATGCGCACCAGTTCGGCCTGGGGCAAGCCATCGCTGTGTTTGAGCGCGACCAGGACCGGAATTTGTGCCACGGCAAAGCCGAGTGCGCGCAGCTGGCCCTCGTAAAGGCGGATAAAACCGCGATTGGCGAGGCCGATCTGTTGCATCGGGTTGGGTGAGATTACGTGTTCATTCATGCTGTCGTTGACTTTCCATAGGAGCCTATGCACTAACTATATAGGCTCCTATACATATCGCCAAGGACAACCTCCATGCCCACCTCACTGCGTATCGCCATTGTCGGCGCCGGCCCCGGCGGCTTGACCTTGGCGCGAATCCTCCAGCGTCACGGGTTGGCCGTCAGCGTGTTCGAACGCGAACGCGGGCCACTGGAACGGCCCCAGGGCGGCACGCTGGACCTGCATGTCGAATCCGGCCAGCTGGCGCTGCAGCACGCCGGCCTGAAAGAGGCCTTCCAGCAAATCGCCCGCTATGAAGACCAAGGCTCGCGGCTGATGGATCAACACGGGCGCCTGCTGTTCGAAGACCCAAACCCCGAAACCGGTGATCGCCCGGAAGTCGACCGCACCGCCCTGCGCCAGATCCTGCTGGATGCGCTGCCCGAAGGCTGCGTGCACTGGGGCGTCGGCATCGACGCCATTCGCCCCGCCGGGAATGCCCGCTGGACGCTGCATGAAAACAGCATCACTCATGGCCCGTTCGACCTCGTGGTCGGCGCCGATGGCGCCTGGTCCAAAGTCCGCCCGCTGCTGTCGCCCTACCTGCCGCAGTACAGCGGGCTGACGTTTATCGAATTCGGCATTGATGATGTCGACCGGCAGCACCCGCACATCGCCAAATTGGTCGGGCGCGGCAAGCTGGACGTAGAAGGTGGCGCGAAGGCGATCACCGTGCAGCGCAATGCCAATGCGCACCTGCGCGGCTATGCGATCTTCCGGGTACCGACCGATTGGGCAGCTGACCACCTCAGCCTGGCTGCGCTCAAAGCTCAGTTCCAAGGCTGGCACCCGGACATCCTCGCGTTATTTGACGCGGCCAACACCACCGTCCAGGCCAGGCACATCCACGCCTTGCCGGTGGGCCATCGCTGGCACCACCGCCAAGGGTTGACGTTGATTGGGGATGCCGCGCACCTGATGTCGCCGTTTGGCGGCGAAGGTGTGAATGCGGCGATGCTCGATGCCGCCGAACTGGCGCGGCACCTGCTTGAGACACCTGACTGCTCAGCGGCAGTACAGGCCTATGAAAACCACATGTTCGAACGTGTGATGCCGGCAGCCAGGGACAGTGCCGAAGGCGCCGCCACCCAGTTATCCCATGACAGCCTGGCGCTGTCCCTGGCCCACCTGCATCACCACCTCACGCCTCAGTAACCCAGCGACAACCCGGTGTTGCGACGCGGGTCGTTAGCCCCGTAGAAACGGTTGTTGCCCACCGGCTTGCCACCCAAAGACGGCGCGCCCACCAGGATCGCAGCCAGGTGATTGGCGTCCTGCGGACCGGCAAACTTGTGGCCCCAGCTTTCCAGAATTTTCTGGGTGTCGGGGCTGACCGCGAAGGTCTCAAGGTTAGTGGTTTCCGGCATCCACTGCTGGTGGAAACGCGGCGCGTCGACGGCTTCCTGGATGTTCATCTTGTAGTCGATGACATTCAGGATGGTCAGCAAGGTGGCGGTGATAATCCGGCTGCCACCTGGCGTGCCGACGACCATTACGGCCTTGCCGTCCTTGGTCACGATGGTCGGGCTCATCGACGACAGCGGCGCCTTGCCGGGTGCGATGGCGTTGGCTTCGCCCTGGACCAGGCCGTACATGTTCGGCACGCCGACCTTGACGGTGAAGTCGTCCATTTCATCGTTGAGGATCACCCCGGTCTTGCTCGCCATCACGCCGGCACCGAACCAGTCGTTGAGGGTGTAGGTGACCGATACCGCGTTGCCCCACTTGTCGACGATGGAGTAATGCGTGGTGTTGTTGCCTTCATGGGGCGACACACCCGGTTTGATCGCCTGGGAATCACCGGCCTTTTGCGGTTCGATGGCGGCGCGCAGCTTGGCGGCGTAGTCCTTGTCCAGCAGGTGGGCGATCGGGTTCTTCACAAAGTCCGGGTCGCCGAGGTAGCTGTTACGATCCACATAAGCATGGCGCATCGCTTCGATCTGGTAGTGCAGGCCTTGCGCCGAGTGATAGCCGAGGTCGGCCATCGGGTAGCCTTCAAGGATGTTCATGATCTGGCAGATCACCACGCCGCCCGAGCTTGGCGGTGGTGCCGAGACCACGTGGTAGCCACGGTAGTCGCACTCGATGGGCGCCAGTTCACGGGTCTTGTACTTGTCGAGGTCAGCCTGGGTGATGATGCCCTTGCCGGCCTGGCTGGAATCCACCAATGCCTTGGCGACCCAACCTTTATAAAAGCCGTCGGTGCCCTTGGCGGAGATTTCCTTGAGGGTCTTGGCCAGGTCTTTCTGCACCAGTTTCTGGCCGACCTGCAGCGGTTGGCCGTTGTGCAGGAAGATCCCGCGCAGGTCTTTGTCTTTTTCAAACTCGCCGGTGGCGGTGTGCAGCAAGTCGATATCGCCCTGCTCCAATTCGAAGCCGTTTTCCGCCAGCTTGATCGCCGGGGCAATCACTTGGGCGCGCTTGAGGGTGCCGTATTTACTCAGCGCGGTTTCCATGCCGGACACCGTGCCGGGCACGCCGACCGCCAGGTGGCCCTTGGCACTGAGGCCGTCGATGACCTTGCCGTCTTTGTCCAGGTACATATCGGCGGTCGCCGCCAGTGGGGCTTTTTCGCGGAAATCGAGGAAGGTCTTGCGCCCGTCCGCCAACTGCACGGTCATGAAACCGCCGCCGCCGAGGTTACCGGCTGCCGGGTAGACCACGGCCAGCGCGTAGCCCACGGCCACGGCCGCATCCACCGCGTTACCACCGGCCTTGAGCACGTCCACACCCACATGAGTGGCCAAGTGCTGGGCGGTAACGACCATGCCGTTTTCACCGGCCACCGGGGCCTGGGACGCGGCGTGTACACCGCTGACCGTCAACACCAGGGCGGTCGCGATTAAGGTACGGCTCAAAGGTTGGTATTTCATCCATGGCTACTCTAGTTATTAAGACGCACCAAAATAGCCCGACTTGGATCCACCCCCCAGCGCAATGGCGTTTTTGTTACAGAACTTGTCGGTCACAGAACGGCCGAGAAAATGTCCATGCTATATTTCGCGCCCAGACTGGCTGCAAGGCGCGTGGAAATGGTGATCAAGAAGACCGGCATTCGGGCTCAACAGGCCGACCAGACGCGTGCGCGCATCTTGCAGGCGGCGGTCAAGGTGTTCACCCGCGACGGCTATTCCGGTGGGCGCGTCGACAGCATCTCCAAGGAAGCCGACTCCAACGACCGCATGCTTTATTACTATTTCGGCAGCAAGGAACACCTGTTCATCTGCGTGCTGGAACACATCTACGAGCAGTTCAACAAAGCCGAAAGCAAGCTCAAGCTGAACCTGGAGGCGCCCGTGCAGGCGTTGCAGGATTTGGTCGCGTTTATCTGGAATTACTACGTCAAGCACCCGGAATTCGTGGCGATCCTGAGCATCGAGAACCTGCACCAAGGTAAACATGCCCAACAGTCCGGCGAGATGCGCCGATTGTCGGGCGAAGCGGTCGGCGTGTTGAAACCGATTATTGAGGCCGGCCAGGCCCAGGGCGTGTTTCGCCAGGACATCGACCTCAAGCACGTGTACTTGATGATCGCTTCGCTGTGCTACTTCTATAACTCCAACCGGCATACGCTCAGTTCGTTTCTGGGTGAAGACCTGACGGACAAAGGGCAGCAGCAGGATTGGCTGGGGTTTATCACTGACCTGGTGCTGAGGGGGGTCTCCCCTAACTCACTGTAGAAACCGGCTCTAATCCCACATTTGATCTTCACCGGTTTTGGAATATCAGTGGGTGCCCGGGTTGGCCCGCAAGTGCGCCACCTTCTGCTCCAAGCCCTTCCACTGCGGCGCATTCGGCGCAAATTGCCCGCGCAAGTACGCAACCAAATCCGCCACCTGCGTATTCGAAAAACTGTCCTTGAACCCTGGCATATACCCCAGATCCTGGGTCGCCGGGTTGCTGATGCCTTGCAAAATCACCTTGATCAAATTATCCGGCTGATCGCTGTGCACATTGGTATTGGTCGCCAATGACGGGCTGACCCCAAACAGTTTCGGCCCCAGGCCGTCGGCGTGACAGGCCTTGCAAGAGCCTTCGAATACGCGTCGGCCATTCGGATTGGGCACCGTCGCTGCCGCCACGGTTTGCGCCTCAGCCGTCGCCTCGCCGTTGAGCGACGCCAGGTACACCGCCATCGCGCGGATATCCGCCTTGGGCAACTTCGCCAGTTCACTCACCACCGGCCCCATCGGGCCTGCCGCCACGCCATGGGCGTCGGAGTAGCCGGTGCTCAAATAGGTGAACAGCTGGTCTTCGGTCCAGGGCGTCGGCGCCTTGGACAAACCCGTCAATGCCGGTGCTTCCCAGCCATCAACCATGCCGCCGGCCAGGAAGGCTTTACCGCCCTTCTCCGCGCCCATCAGGTTGCGTGGCGAATGGCATGCCGCGCAGTGCCCCAGGCCATTGACCAGATAATTACCGCGATTCCACTGCTCACTGCGTTCAGGCTGCGGCGTGATTTCACCGCGCCTTAAATTCAGCGCATTCCACCCCGCCATCAACGGCCGGATATTAAACGGGAAGCGCATCGCATTCGGCGTCGGCGCCTGGCTCACCGGCGCCTGCGACATCAGGTAGGCATACAGCGCCTGCATGTCCGCCTCATTGATATTGCGAAACGCCGTATAGGGAAACGCCGGGTACAAATTACGCCCGTCACGCCCAATCCCGTCGCGCATCGCCCGCTCGAACGCCGGGTACGACCAGGCACCGATGCCGGTCTGCACATCCGGGGTGATATTGCTGCTGTACAGCGTGCCGAACGGCGTTTGCATAGCCAAGCCACCGGCATTGGTGGCACCGCCCGGCGCCGTATGGCACACCGCGCAGTCGCCCACCGCCGCCAGCAAACGCCCGCGCTCCAGCGTGGCCTTGGACCAGGTGCCGGCGCTGGGTGGCGCAATTGGCGCGATTTCATTGTGGAACGGCCAGGCCGTGGCCAGCACGGCGCCCAACGTTGCGAATAGCGCACCGAACCACCACTTCTTGCGTTTGTGCGGCGACTTGGCCGGCTCGCCCAGCGTGCCGGCATTCAGCGCCGCCAACACCCGCTCCGGGGTGATCGGCAACTCGCGAAAGCGAATGCCGGTGGCGTCGTAGATCGCATTGGCAATCGCCGCCGCGCTCGGCACCGAGGCCGACTCACCGGCGCCCATCGGCGGCTGGTCCTGGCGAGGCATCATCAGCACGTCGATCTGCGGCACTTCGGGGAACGTCAGGATCGGATAACCGCCCCACTCCTTGCTCGCCACCGTGGACTCTTCAAAGGTCACGCGCTCCTTCAGCACGCGGCTGGTGGACTGGATCACATTGCCATGAATCTGATGCTGCACGCCGGCCGGGTTAATCATCATCCCCGAATCGTGGCCGATCACCACCCTCGTCACCGACACGTCGCCGGTGTGTTTGTCGATGGCCACATCCGCCACCCAGGCCGCCCACGCCGCGCCGAAGCCAGGGAACTTGCTGTGGATGTAGCGCGCGTAGGCAAAGCCGCGCCCACGCAGCAGATGGTCTTCGTTAGCGGTTTGCATCGGCGCCGTGCGCGGTGACCATTTCGCCCGTTCGGCGGTGGATTTCACCAGGTCGATGGCGCGCTCGTCCTTGAGGTAGCGCAGGCGGTATTCCACCGGGTCGACACCCGCCGCGAAGGCCAGTTCGTCGATATAGGATTCATGCGCAAAGGTGTTGGGCAACGCTGACACGCCGCGCATCCACGAGGCGCGCACGATGGGCGCCATGTCGTTGATGGTCACGCGCATGTTGTCGATATCGTAGGGCGGGATCGAGGTGCGGTCGCCCATCTCGAACATCGCTGCCACCGGCTCGACGCGGCCGGTGAGCAACAACGCCAGGGTCGGCGCGCCGTTGGACGGGTAGCTGGTTTCAAAATCGTAGGCGGCGATGCTGCCGTCGGCGTTGAGGCCGCCGTCAACATCCATCAGCTGCGCGGTGCCCTTGGGCTCCCACAGGTGTTCCTGTTCGCGGGTCAGTTGCACCCGCACCGGTTTGCCCACGGCGCGGGATAACAGCAAGGCATCCGCGCAGACGTCATCCGCGCAATTGCGCCCGTAACAGCCGGCGGCTTCCATGCGGATTACGTCGATCAGGGTTTCATCGCACTCCAGCAGCCACGCAAGATCAGCACGCAGCAGGTGCGGGTTCTGGCTGCCTGACCACACACGACTGCCGGCTGGCGAGTAATCCGCCACGCCGCAGGAAGGGCCAATCGAGCCATGCATTTGATAGGGCCACAGGTAACTGCGCGGCATACGCTGGGCGGCAGCCGCCAGTGCGGCGTCGACATCGCCCTGGTCCAGCACCGTGCGGCGCACGCGAGGGTTGTCGCGGATGGCCTGCTCGACGTCACTCATGTCCGGCAAGGCGTTGTTCCAGGGTTTCCACTGCACCTGCAACTCATGGGCGGCCTTGATCGCCTGCTCTTCGCGCAGCGCGACCACGCCGACAAAATCGCGGATCACCACCACCGCGACAATCCCGGGGATATGCGCGATGGACGCCTCGTCCACACTCAACAGGCTATTGCCGACAAAATCCCCGCAGTCCAAACCGGCATACGGCGGGCGCACCACGCGGCCGTGGAGCATGCCCGGCACACGCATGTCGTGCACGTAAGTCAGCTCGCCGGTGGCTTTGCCGGGGATGTCCACGCGCGCGGCGCCCTTGCCGACCAGGCGGTAATCCTCGATGGCTTTTAACGGCGCATCGCCGCTGATGCGCAGCTGATCATGTTGGCCGCTGACCAGCTCGCCGTAGGTGGTGGTGCGTCCGTCTGCCGCCTGGATAATGCCGGCCTCGACCTTGAGGCTGCCAGTGCTCACACCCCAGCGCCCTGCCGCCCGCGCGAGCAAAAAGCGCCGCGCCTCGGCGGCCGCGTTACGCAGCGGGATCGCGGAAATCTGCAAGGTCGCGCTGGCAATGGTCGCGCCCTGGTTCGGCGCGCGCTCGGTGTCGCCCAGGACCATCTTGACCTGATCCATGTTCAGGTCCAGTTCCTCGGCAACGATCTGCGCCAGCGAGGTGCGAATGCCGGTGCCCAAATCCACATGGCCGTTGAACGCGTAGACCAAGCCGTCATCGTTGACCGCGATAAACAGCCCCAACTCCTTGGGCTTCACGGTCGGCGTGCCGCCCTTGGCCACCGGGCCGGATGGCGGCAGTACCTCATCGACGATCAACAAGACGCCGGCCTTGGCCAGCCATTGGTCGCGGGAAAGTGCGGTGTCGGTCATGGTTGGCTATCCACGGTCAGGAGGTGAGCGGCACGCAGCACGGCGCGCAGGATTTCGATATGGGTGCCGCAACGGCAGAGGTTGCCCGAGAGCTCATTGCGGATCTCGGCTTCGCTGGGGTTGGGGTTGCGGTCGAGCAAGGCCTTGGCGGTCATGATCATGCCGTTGAGGCAGTAACCGCATTGCGCCGCCTGCTCATCGATAAACGCCTGCTGCACCGGGTGCGGTGCCTGACGGCTGCCGAGGCCTTCGAGGGTGACGATCTCACGGCCGACTGCCCCCGCCAGCGGGAACACACAGGACCGCGCGGCCAAGCCATCGATGATCACGGTGCACGCACCGCATTCGCCCAGGCCGCAGCCGTACTTGGGGCCGTTGAGCGCCAGGTCATTGCGCAGCACCAGCAACAGCGGTGTATCCGCCATGGCGCTGACTTCGCGGGTGTGGCCATTGACCTCAAGGGCTACCGTGATGGAGGGGCTGATCATTCGCTTCGCCTGTGTCAGTTGGTGAAGCAGCTACTACACGAAACAGTCAAAAAAAAGCATCGCGGACCTGGGGCCTCGCGACACACTTGAATGGTGAAGTGGCTACTACATCAACACAGAGCAAAAACGATGCCAGACGAGATTATTCCTGGGGATCGTCAATCATCTTGCGCAACAGAAACAACACCGCCACGCGCTCGGCCGGGTTGAGGTTGCTCATGGTCAGCTCGCTGATCTGCGCGGCACGCGGTGCGGTTTGCGCGACCAGTTCGGCGCCTGTGGCAGACAGGTCCACCACCACCTTGCGCTTGTCTTGCGGGTCCGGCTCCAGGGTAATCAGTTCCTTGGCCTTGAGCCGCTCGACGATGCCGCGAATGGTTGCCTGATCGACGGCGGTGGCCTTGACCAGTTCGGTGAGGGAACTTGCACCGTGATCGCGCAGTGCACACAGGGTGACGAACTGCACGGCGGTGAGCTGGGAGTCGCCGACATTTTGCTGAAAGATCGCCAAGTGGCGCTGGTAGGCCTTGCGCAGCAGGTGGCCAACTTGTTCAGAGAAAACGTAGGAATCAGGCACGGCGGGCTCGGTGGGTGTGGAGATTGGGAAGGCATGATGGCGGGGATGGTGAATCGACTCAAGCCTCTCACTGCAGGAACACAAGCAAAATGTGGGAGCTGGCTTGCCTGCGATAGCGGCGGATCAGGCAGCCGGGATTTGACTGATAGATCGCTATCGCAGGCAAGCCAGCTCCCACATTGGGATTTTCAGCGGGCCAGGGAGGCTGCTGGGGCGACTACGTCACCGGCGATAACCACCGCTTCATCATCCAGATACACATCACAATTGCGCAGCGGAATATCCATATGGCACGGCGTCTTGCGCGTCCCGCCCACTTCGGTATTCGGCCCGGTGGAGAACAGGAAGTTGCCATAAAACGCCCGCGCGTCCATGCACATGCCGTCGTTCTTGTCATGCAAGCCCATGGCCGTCCATTGCGCGCGGGGCTGCAGGCCCCAGCCAATGTGGGAGATGCCATACACCTCGGGGTCGTTGAAATACTTCATGTAGTCGCGCAGGTATTGCGCTTCAAAGCCGCCGTGGATCCTGGTGATAAAGCCCTTCTCGATCTCCAGGGTGATCTTCTCGCGGGTGTAGGTCTTGAACGGCAGCAGGATGTCGCCAATATCCAGCACCAACACGCCCTCGGCGGTTTCCTCGTTGGGCCAGGAGAACAGGAAACCACTGGGCCAATGGTCCCAGCGCCCAGGCTCATCGGCAAACCCGTATTCGGTCACCGACGGGTACTGCCCCAACGCCGCGCGAAAATCACTGCCGGCGCGGGATTTGACGTGGATCGAGCGGGCCTTTTTCAGTAGCTGTTCGGCGGCCAGCACGCGCACCTTGTCTTCTTCAGTGGGCAACATGCGCGCCAGCACTTCAGGCGGCTCCACGGCCAGCAGGATGCGCGTGCCGGTCTTGAGGATCTGCTCCTGTTCCGGCGAATGCAGCAGCATCATCGTGTCGACGATCAAGTCGGCCGCTTCCAGCGCACGTTGCGCGGCGATATTGCCGGTCAGCGCGGTGTCGCCGCAGTAGGCGGTCATGTCATTGCCCATCGCCCGTGGATGGTTGAACGACGGCAATTCCACCGCATACACCTTGGCCCCCAGGCGCTGCGCTGCATCCATCGCCGCGCGCACGGTGCGCGGGTCGGAATAATGGCTCTTGAGCACGGCGACGCTCTGGGTCGGGTCGACCTTCGACAGCTTCAGCACGTGCTCAAACATCTGGGTCAGTTCGCAATCGCTTACCGGCATTTTCCTGTCTCCTGTGGGGCTGCACCAAGTTCATGCATCGCGCTTCACTCTAGCGCATTTTTATAGCGTATACGCCAATTAATAACGATAAGACCTGAATTTCAGGCGGACTGCAAGCGGCGCGCCAGTTCGTTACCTATCGAAACAATCCCAGCCTTTATTGGCTACTCAGCGTTACACGCGATAAATACCGCCAAAAAATAAATTTGTTAAAGCAGGCTTCCCATTTCAAAAAATGAGCGTATACACTTTAAAAACCTTGCGGACAGACGCCGCCTGAAATCAAAAAGAGAGAGGATTACGCCCCATGGGAAGCACGCAAAAAATCGCCATTGTCGGTGCCGGCCTGGGCGGCGCCGCTGCGGCCACCCTGTTGCAGCAAGCCGGTTTTGACGTAGACATCTACGAACAGGCACCGGAGTTCTCCCGGCTGGGTGCGGGGATCCACATGGGCCCCAACATCATGAAAATCTTCCGCCGCATGGGCATCGAAAAGCAGCTGGACCTGATGGGCTCGCACCCCGAGCACTGGTTCAGCCGTTGCGGTGAAACCGGCGACTACCTCTCGCGCATCCCGCTCACCGGCTACGGCGCGTCCTACATCACCGTACACCGCGGCGACCTGCACGCCTTGCAGATGTCGACCCTCAAGCCCGGCACCCTGCACTTCAACAAGCGCCTGGAAACCCTCGAAGAGACCGACACACAAGTGCGCCTGACCTTTGCCGACGGCGAAGTGACCTACGCCGATATCGTGATCGGCGCCGACGGCATCAATTCGAAGATTCGTGAAGAACTGCTCGGCGTGGAAAAACCGCTGTACAGCGGTTGGGTCGCACACCGTGCGCTGATCCGTGGCGACCAGTTGGCCAAGTACGACCTCAAGTTCGAAGACTGCATCAAATGGTGGACCGAAGACCGCCACATGATGGTGTATTACACCACCGGCAAGCGCGACGAGTACTACTACGTGACCGGCGTGCCCCATGCCGAATGGGACTTCCAGGGCGCGTTCGTCGACAGCAGCCGCGAAGAGATGTTCGACGCCTTCAAGGGCTACCACCCCACCGTGCAGGCGCTGATCGAGTCCACCGAAAGCGTGACCAAATGGCCGCTGCGCAACCGCAACCCGCTGCCGCTGTGGAGCCGTGGCCGCCTGGTGCTGCTGGGCGACGCCTGCCACCCGATGAAGCCGCACATGGCCCAGGGCGCCGGCATGGCCATCGAAGACGCCGCGATGCTGACCCGCTGCCTGCAGGAAACCGGCATCAGCGACTACCGCACCGCGTTCCAACTCTACGAAGCCAACCGCAAGGAACGCGCCTCGCGCGTGCAGGCGGTGTCCAACGCCAACACCTGGCTGCGCACCCAGGAAGACCCGGACTGGGTGTATGGCTACGACCTGTATGCCCAGCAACTGAAATCGGGGGTGGCCGCGTGAGCACCTTTCTCTACGGCGGCAATTTGCAGGCCAACGGCATTCGCCAACATTACTTGCGCTACGGCGGCAACGGCCCGGCGCTGATTTTGATCCCGGGCATCACCAGCCCGGCGATCACCTGGGGCTTTGTCGCTGAGCGCCTGGGCACGCAGTTCGACACGTACGTGCTGGATGTGCGCGGGCGCGGTTTGTCGTCCACCGGACCCGAGCTGGATTACAGCGCCGAGACGTGCAGCGACGACATTGGCGCGTTCGCCGATGCACTCAATCTGCACAGCTACCACCTGATCGGCCACTCCATGGGCGCACGTTTTGCCGTGCGCAGTGCGGTGAAACATCCGCAGGGCGTTAACCGCGTGGTGCTGATCGACCCGCCCGTATCCGGCCCTGGCCGCCGTGAGTACCCAAGCAAACTGCCGTGGTATGTCGACTCGATCCGCCAATCCCTGATCGGCATGGACGCGCAGGCGATGCGCGCCTTCTGCGCCACCTGGACGCCAGAGCAACTGCAGCTGCGCGCCGAATGGCTGCACACCTGTTTTGAGCCCGCCATCGTGCGCGCCTTCAATGACTTTCACACGGTGGATTTCCACCAGGACCTGCCCCACCTCAAGGCCCCTGCCCTGTTGATGGTGGCCGGGCGTGGCGGCGTGATCCTCGATGAAGACGTGGCGCAAATCCAGGACCTGCAACCGGGCATCCAGGTCGCCCGCGTGCCGAATGCCGGCCACATGATTCCGTGGGACGACTTCGACGGCTTCTTCCACGCCCTCGGCGACTTCCTCACCCAATAAGAACGGAGACCACCATGCACAAGCCTTACCGCATCGGCCAGATCGTGCCGAGCTCGAACACCACCATGGAAACCGAGATCCCGGCGATGCTCACCGCACGCCAGGCGATCCGCCCTGAGCGCTTCACCTTTCACTCCAGCCGCATGCGCATGAAGCAAGTGCGCAAAGAGGAACTGGCGGCCATGGACGGCGAGTCCGACCGTTGCGCCATCGAGCTGTCCGACGCCAAGGTCGATGTGTTGGGTTACGCCTGCCTGGTGGCGATCATGGCGATGGGGCTGGGTTATCACCGCAATTCCGAACAACGCTTGCGCAAGGCCACCGCCGATAACGATGCAAATGCGCCAGTGATCACCAGCGCCGGCGCGCTGATCGAAGGCTTGAAAGTGATGGGCGCCAAACGCATCGCCATCGTCGCGCCGTACATGAAGCCGCTGACCGAGCTGGTGGTGAACTACATCCGTGAAGAAGGCTTTGAGGTGGTGGACTGGCGCGCCCTGGAGATCCCCGACAACCTCGAAGTGGCGCGCCACGACCCGGCCAAGCTGCCGGCCATCGTCGCCGGCATGAACCTGGAAGGCGTCGACGTAATCGTGCTCTCGGCCTGCGTGCAGATGCAGTCGCTGCCGGTGGTGGCCAAGGTGGAAGCGCAAACCGGTAAACCGGTGCTCACCGCCGCCATCGCCACCACCTACGCGATGCTCAAGGCCCTGGACCTGGAGCCCATCGTGCCCGGCGCCGGCGCCCTGCTTTCCGGCGCTTATTGACTCGTGGCGAGTGGGCTCGCCACAACAACCCGCTCGCCACAGAGAATGAGGTATTGAAGAATGAGCGAACAATCCGCCGACGCCAACTACCAGGGTGTCTGGGGCAACCGCATCGGCTTTGGCAAAAAAGCCGCGCTGCTGATGATCGACTTCATGCAGGGCTACACCACCGAAGGCGCGCCGCTGTTTGCGCCGGGCGTGGTCACAGCCGTGGCGGAAAGTGTCGAGCTGCTGGCGACTGCGCGCGAACACGGGATTGCGGTGGTGCACACCAATATCCGCTACCATCCCGGCCATTTCGCCGACGGTGGCATCTGGGTCAAGAAGGCCCCGGTGATGAAGGACATGGTCGAAGGCAACCCCCTCGCGGCGTTCTGCGCCGAGGTGTTGCCCCTGGCCGATGAAGTGGTGATCACCAAGCAGTACGCCAGTGCGTTTTTCGGCAGCAGCCTGGCCCCGATGCTGCACGCACAAGGCATCGACACCGTGGTGCTGGCCGGCTGCTCCACCAGTGGCTGCATCCGCGCGACGGCGGTGGATGCTGTGCAACACGGGTTTCGCACCATCGTCGTGCGCGAATGCGTCGGCGATCGGCACCCGGCCCCCCATGAGGCCAACTTGTTCGATATCGACAGCAAGTATGGCGACGTGGTGAGCAAGCAGGAGGCGATGAGCAAGTTCAGGGAGCAATAAGACGTTATTAAGAACTGCGCCATAGAGCGCGGTCTTGAAAAAACTGAGGTAAAGCCTTGGAATGCGATCATCTGTAGAAGCCGATCCCTGTGGGAGCCGGGCTTGCCCGCGATGCAGGCGCTGCGGTGTAACCGTTACACCGCGTCGATGCTATCGCAGGCAAGCCAGCTCCCACATAAGCCCGGCTCCCACACTTGATCACCTCCAGCAGGGGAAATCTCAGTCTTCTGACACTGCCTTTGGACGTCGCTTCTACAGCACTCCGAAGTGCTGGAACAAAGCGGCTGTATAAAAACCATAAGTCACCGCCAGGAGACACCCAATGCCCATTGCGAATGCAGCACCCGCGACCAGCGTCGCCGACCCCGTCACCACGCTCTACCACAAGGTCACCTGGAAGCTGATTCCGTTCCTGTGTTTCTGCTACCTGGCCGCTTACCTGGACCGCATCAACATCGGCTTCGCCAAACTGCAGATGCTCGACCAGCTGCACTTCAGCGAAACCGCGTTCGGCCTCGGCGCCGGTTTGTTCTTCGTCGGCTACATCATCTTTGAAGTGCCGAGCAACCTGGTACTGGAGCGGGTCGGCGCAAAAATCTGGATCGCGCGCATCATGATCACCTGGGGCCTGCTGTCGGCCTGCACCATGCTGGTCACCTCGACCACGCAGTTCTACATCCTGCGCTTTCTGCTCGGCGCCGCCGAAGCCGGTTTTTTGCCGGGTGTGTTGTATTACCTGACCACCTGGTTTCCGACCCATCGGCGCGGGCGCATCATCGCGCTGTTCATGATCGGCCTGCCGCTGTCCAGCGTGATCGGCGGCCCGCTGTCCGGCTGGATCATGGGCCACTTCGACACCGTGGGCGGCCTGCGCGGCTGGCAGTGGCTGTTCCTGATCGAAGCGGTGCCCAGCGTGTTGCTCGGCGTGCTGACGTTCTGGGCGCTGCCCAACACCTTCCAGCAAGCCAAATGGTTGTCGCAGGACGAAAAAGCCCTGCTCGAAAGTGAACTGCGCAAGGACGAAGCCGACGCCACCGGCAGCAAGCACAGCTTCCGTGACGGCTTCTTCAACCTCAAAGTGTGGATGCTCGGCGGTATCGACTTCTCGATCCTGCTCAGCGCCTACGCCATGGGGTTCTGGATGCCGACGTTCATCCGTAACGCCGGGGTCACCGACACCTTCCATATCGGCGTGCTGACGGCGTTGCCCAGCGTTGCCGCCCTGCTGGGCATGCTGCTGATCGGCGCCAGCTCCGACAAACACCGTGAACGCCGTTGGCACATCATCGTGCCGTTTTTCATCGGCGCGGCGGCGATGGCCACCAGCACCTTCTTCACCCATAACGTGGCGGCCACCGTGGCCCTGTTCGCCATAGCTTCGGCGGCGATCATCGGCGCCGTGCCGGTGTTTTTCAGCCTGCCGGCGACCTTTCTCAAAGGCACCGCAGCCGCCACCGGCTTTGCCCTGGCATGCTCAGTGGCGAATATCGCCGGCCTGGTCAGCAACTCGTTGATGGGCGTGGCGATTGACGTCACCGGCAGCAGCGCGGGCGCCTTGTGGTTTTTCTCCGGCTGCCTGATCCTCAGCAGCTTCCTGGTCATCGCCTTGCCGGCGAAACTGGTGAACCGTTAACAACAACAATTTTTGCGGATGAACCACCATGCAAGGCTTCTTTAAAAGCTGTGCGCTGCTTGTCGCCGTCGGCCTGTGTGCCGGCACCGCGCAAGCAGCTGAAAAAGTCATCTTCGACACCGACTTCAATGTCCTCAACGATGACGGCCAGGCCTTTATCATGCTCGCCCAACTGCATGCGCAAAAACGCATCGAGCTGCTGGGCATGACCCTGGTCAGCGGCAACGCCTGGGTCGACCAGGAACAGGTCGACGCCCTCAAGGCCGTAGAACGCATGGGCGTGGAAAAAGAGGTCGGCGTCTACTCGGGCGCCGCCTACCCGCTGCTGCATGACTACGCCACCTATGAGGCGGAAAAAGCCCTGTTCGGTTCGGGCTGGCCGGGCGCGTTCAAAAACCCGCGACCTACTTCGCCCGCGCAATTAGTCGCGCCACCGGACGGCCTGGCCACCCACACCCAATTGCGCAGTGAGACCGCCGCGCAGTTCATCGTGCAAAGCGTACGCGCCAACCCGCACCAAGTGACGATTCTGGCGGTCGGCCCACTCACCAACATCGCCCTGGCGATTCGCTCGGCGCCGGACATCGTGCCGCTGATCAAGCGCATCGTGTACATGGGCGGTGCCCTGGAGATTCCGGGCAACACCACGCCGGCGGCGGAATTCAACTGGTGGTTCGACCCGGAGGCGGCGAAGATCGTGTTGCGCTCACCCATCGAGCACGTGATTTTCCCGAACGATGTGTGCGAGAAAGTCACCTTCGACAAGTCGGTGTACCAGCGCGTGATTGCACAGAAAGGCGCGATTGCCGACCTTTACAAGCATGAGTTCGGGCCGCTGTTCGACAAAGACCCGAGCTACCACAGCTTCACCTGGGACAGCCTGCCGGCGCTGTTCCTGGTCAGCCCGGAGATCGTCACCGAGTCGCGCGATTTGTGGGTGGACGTGGACGCCACCTTCGGCGCCGACTACGGCCGCGCACTGGGCTACAAGAAGGGCGCACCGGTTGGCACCCGGAAGGCCAAAGTGGTGTTTGGCGTGGATCAGAAGAAATTCTGGGACGGCTACGTCAACCTCGTGAGCCTGCCGACGCCGGTCAAACACTGACCGGTGGATCGCTCCCACCTCTCGTGGGAGCGATCTTCAGCAGTTGACCGATCCGGGTTTGCAGCTGCTGCGGCATGCGCGGGGTTAGGGGTAACACCGCGAAGCATGGAAATGCTCGGGCCGGATATGCGCGTGCTGGGGGAGACGGATCGGTTGCCGCGCATGCCTGAGGTCACTTACTACTTGTGGATTCGGCCGAATACGGCGAACCCGATTGCGCGCAAGGCTTATGATTTGATTCGGGGGAGTCAGGGTTTGTGATCGCGGGTACATATCCATTAAGACTGCACTCAATCAAATGTGGGAGCGGGCTTGCTCGCGAAAGCGGTGGGCCAGTGACACATGAGCTGACTGAACCACCGTCTTTGCGAGCAAGCTGAACTGGCCTAATGATTTTGGACACTTCAATCGGGCGCTATGATGGCGCCCAAATCTGAGGTGTTTGGCTATGCGTAAATCTTATTCGAGTGAGTTCAAACTCAAGGCTTCCACGTATAAGTCAGTTGAAACGCAGCCCTGTTAAGGCATGTCGTAGAGGGCCAACCTACAACTATAAAAAGTTGATCACTATCAGACTTATCCGTGCACCCTCGGTCAGTCGCATGGCCCATTCAGTTCCAGGTTTGTGGGTTCTTTTTTGTCCTCGCACGCCGTCAATGTCGGCCTCACAGCGGTACGACGCAATCAGCGCTGGCCTATAAAAATAATGGCGCTAGAATCAGCGCCATTCTTGCGCCTGCCTCCCTGATACGAGCCCCCCATGAGCTTTGATTTCGACACGATCCACCCCCGCCTCGGCACCGGCAGCACCAAGTGGAACCGTTACCCGCAAGACGTCTTGCCGATGTGGATCGCCGACATGGATATCGCCGCGCCACCCGCCATACTGCAAGCCTTGCACGCGCGCCTCGACCAGCAGATCCTCGGCTACAGCGTTGCCGGACCCGATGTGCGCGACGCCATCGTCGCCGACCTGTGGGCCAAATATGCCTGGCGCGTGCAGCCCGACGAGCTGCTGTTTCTGCCCGGCGTCGAGCCTGGCTTTAACATGGCCTTGCACGCCTTCGTGCAGCCGGGCCAGCCGGTGGTGCTGCAAACCCCCAACTATCGACCGATTCGCCTGGCGCCGGGCCACTGGAACCTGCCGCGTATCGAAGTGCCGTTCGAGTTGAGCCACGGCGAATACGTGACGCCAATGCCTGCCATGCTCCAGGCGCTCGCCGGCGCCGGCGCGCTGCTGCTGAGCAACCCGCATAACCCCATCGGCAAGGTCTTCCCACGCGAAGAGCTGCTCGCCGTGGCCAACGCCTGCCTTGCAAACGGCACGTTGATCATCAGCGACGAAATCCACGCCGAGCTGTGCTTTGACGGCCGCCGCCACATCCCCACCGCCAGCCTCAGCCCGGAGATCGCTCAGCGCACCATCACCTTGATGTCGGCGAGCAAGGCCTACAACGTCGCCGGTTTGAAGACCTGCTTTGCCGTGGTGCAGAACGCCGACGTGCGCGAGCGCTTTAATAATGCGCGCTGCGGCATGGTCGACAGCGTCAGCCCGCTGGGCCTGGAAGCCACCCGCGCCGCCTACAGCCAGTGCAGCGACTGGCTCGACGCGTTGGTGCAGTACCTGCAAGCCAACCGTGACTACCTGCTCAACGCGGTAAAAACCCGCTTGCCCGGCGTAGTGATGCATGCCCCGCAGGGCACCTTCCTGGCGTGGCTGGATTGCAGCGCACTGGGCCTGGATGACCCACAGCAGTTCTTCCTGGAACAGGCCAAGGTCGGTTTGAGCGCGGGAATCGAATTCGGTGATGACAGCCAGCAGTTCGTACGCCTGAACTTTGGTTGCCCACGGGCGATGCTGGAAGAGAGTTTGCAACGCATGGAACGCAGCCTGCAAAACCGTTGACACTGACGGGCACCTTGGCGGTGCCCATCAGTCTTCGTCACGGCTTAGGCTTTAGGCGTCACCTCAACCTTCATGCTATGGACCTGCACAACGCGGTTGGATGAACCGGTCTGTCGCGGTGCACTGATCGTCATCATCACGCCGTCATTGGTGATGAATGTCGGCCGCGCTTTATCGTCTGGCGAGTCGTTGGGAAGCGCCTTCTTGATCACCACAATCCGTGATTGATCAGAGGTATCGCCCGTGAGGGTTACGATCAGATCCCCCGAGGGTAACAGGGTCCAGTCCGAGACTTGTGCGGCGCTATAGTCGAGCCTGATGATACTGTCGGCGGGGTCTTCAATGATCACGCTACTATTGGCCTGATTGGCCTTGTTAAGCAGGTAGGTATTGGCGCCACCCTCACCGACGACTTCAGCGCCGCCATTGATCACGACAAAGTTCGCGCCTTTGCCGGTGAAAACCCTGTCGATTTTGCCATTGAGTGTGAACAGATTATTCTGATCATCACCCTGGATAACGCTTTGCCCTTGTGCCACCGTCGTCACATCGGAGAATGCCTGGATGTGGGCGATTTTTTTCAAGCCGTCCGTATCGACTTTATAGTCTCGGTCTTTCAACCGGACTGGGGTTCTGATTGAGACTGTATTGGTTTGCAAGTTGATGTGATGCCCAAGGTATTTGGTGGTTGTGTCCTGGCCATTCTCTTTGAACGTGGTGGTTAAAGGCCCCGAAAAGATCAACGCATTACGACCCCGCCCGCCATCGAGTACGCTCGCGTGGGCGTTGCTGTCCTGGTTTGGTGCCTGCTCCACCTCCCTGGCTTGCTCCCGTGTCTGAAGTGCATCAGCGTTGAAGACGAACTTATCGTCCGCATCGCCGCCCTTGATCCCTTTTTTGCCGCCGCCCATGACGAAATAGTTGGGTTTTTGCTTAATGCCCTCCACCCAGTCATTGCCATCGCCCAAGTCCCAGTAGGTGGCTTTGTTTTGCCCTTGCTCGCCTTCTACCGTGTTGACCGGCTTTTGGTTCCAGGACGTGAGGTCGCTGGAAATATGATCCTTGCCACCTTTTGCGCTCACCTGCGGCACCAGGCCCGGCGCCGGGATAAGGTTCAGCAGCCACGTGATGGGCGAATACCAAAGTGACGGTGTCAGCGCAACGCTTCCCGGTACCCGCTTGACCTCTACGTCGGTAGAGCCGATCACCACCCGCTCAAAAAAATCTTTGCCTGGCCCCTTCAGAAAATTCTCGAAGCGGGTCCGGTTACTTTCGTCATGCGCCTTTGAATAGTTGGCTTCCAGATAGGGTTTCATGACATCGAAGCCTGGTTCAATCCCCAGGAAGAACTTCAGGCCACTGCTGAATTTCTGCGGGCCGGTCAGCGGCGTCACGCCATCGATGTCCTCTACGCCACGCACCGCCGTATAGATCGCTTGCGCCGACATTAACGTTGCCGCCACCGCCATGCCCACTCGGGATGAAGCGCCGCCGCGGGTCATAGACGAGGCGCTCAAGGCAATCGAAGTGACCGCACCCGCGACGGCCATCGTACCGTTCACATAGTGATCCTGAGCCTCTTTGCCCGTGGTTTTTGTGGCGTTGGTGAATGAATCGATGGCGGTGTAGATATCAAAAGGCACGCTCAACAGCGAGCCGATTCCACCACCGGCCTTGCCGATCATTTTGCCGAGGCTGCTGGTCTTGAAACCGGCAATGCTGGGTGCTTGGCTGCTGATGATCTTTTGCGCCGCGCGGTTCATGGCATATTCCGCGCCCTCACCGGCGAAATCCGCCACGACGGACCCCAAATTAATAACCCCTGCCGTGGTGTCTCCACCCTCCAGGTTCTGGATGCCACTGCGCAATTGATGATAAGTCGAGAAGGCTCGCATCCCCAGGCCTGCGGCGGTCGTCGCGCCGACCTTGCCAGGCGCTTCTGAGGTGAAGAAATCCTCAGGTAGCGGCTTGCCGCTGCTCTCCAACGCGCGCAGCTCATCAGCGTGTTGAGTCATTTCACGGATAGGTTTTTGTAACGTCTCAGGCACCAGGCCGCCATCGGCACGGCTGATCAAGGGCGCCACTGCAGAGCTGCGATTAGCGGCCAACGCCTCGACAACATCGGTTATACGCCCAGTCACATCCTCCGACGCAGTTCTGCGATAGGCCGCAAAGTGCACGTAGTCGATCTGCAGGGTGTTGGCGAGCGTGCGCCCCTGCGGGTCATTGGCCAGCGCGCTTTCAATGGGCTTGCCATTGAGCGTGGCACCCATTTTGTAAAGCTCGACACGACTGACTTCCACCTCACCGATTCGCAAGGCGGGCTGGGTATCATCAAGTAATTTCAGGCGCTTCACTTGATCCGGGTCGATGGTCACCCCACTTGCGGCCGGCGGTGTGACGGTCACGGGCACCTGAGGAACGTCGGGTAACGGAAGAATTTTGCGTATTGACGTTTCGATCTGGTTGTTCAGTGCGCCATCGTAGAGACGGACGGTAAACGCTTGCGCCATGAAGTCCGCTGAACTTCTGGAGGCGCGCGGGCTGAGGTGACTGCCGACGCCACGAAACGGTTCGGGGTTGTTGAGCATCTCGAGGAACGCTTTGGAGTGGTTTTTGTAATAACTCACCATTCCCAGCTTGCCGGCGATTAGCGCCGCTTGTTTTTGCGTGGACGGGTCAACGCCATCCGCCTGGGCCTCACGGCCAATACGATCGGCAACGGTGCTGTCAGCCGTGGTGGGAGCGGCAAAGAAATCGTCACCTATGACCAGAACTGGCGGTTCGCCCAAGCGCAACTGTGTTTCCGCTTGATCGCCGGGGTTGGCAATGACCACTCTGATCTTCTCGCCCACCGCCTCTGCAGCGGCCGGATCACGCTGTGAGATTTTCTTCAGTGCTGCGTCGACCGCATCGGTCACCGCCTTAGTCCGGCTGGGGTGGGTGCTGCTATTGTTTTTTATATCAACAGACTTGCCCTCAATATTCTCGGTCCTGAATTGCGTAGGTGAACCGATTGCCTGCTCTGCCAACTTGGCACGGTCTGCCTCCATCCGCTCAAAGATAAACGGAAAGTCGACGGGCGCCGCAGCCTCATTGATCACATTGACCAACTTTTGCGCAAGTGTCTTCATGACTGACATAAGCATGGAGTTTGGATGGTCAGCCATAAAGTACTTGACTGAATCCAACACGGCCAATGTCTGGTGATACTGAGCCATGCCTTTACCCGCCTGCACGTCGTCCAACCCTTGCAACACCTGATTATACTGTTTCAAGGCAGCGCTATCGGGGGCCGGGGCCTGCTGGCGTAAATCTTCCGATGTGGGCAGCCGTGAGGCATTGATCACCTTGACCTTATCGAGCCCGTACAAGGGCGCGTCGTACATAAACTTGATGTTATTGGTGTCGCCGGACACTTCAGGTATGTGGTTGCGGTTAAACACGCTGACCAAGTATTTAGGGCCGTCAGAGTAGCCCTGCAACGGCTGAGTCAGATGCTGCAGCCTTCTGTCGGTAAAAACTTTTTGCAGCCCCTCTTCAAAAAGTTCGGCAGACGCAAACTTGGTAGGACCGATATTCGGATCGCTATAGTAATACGTTCGCGTATTCCCCGGCCCCACGATCACGCCCGCCGTCAAACGATGGCCTTCGCTGCTGATCAGTAGTGTTTTGGTGGTGGGTGAATCTTTAAGTTGTGGAGCGATGCTCGTAAACGGGGCAACCTTCACCGTGGCAGGATCATGCGCAATCCCACGGTTTTTCAGCTTGCCTTGAACCTTGGCAAGCGTTTGGAAAAACGCTTGGGACTCGGGTGTGTCCGGATCCACAGTTGCCTGGAAGATGTTCCCGAGGAAGATGTGCTCCTTACCCTCTGCCACCGCCAACGAATGCAAATGTGAGAACCCTGCGCATTCGCCACCGGCCAATTGGTTGACAATGGACAGGTAGTAACTTTGGGGATTGGATGTCGTGGTCACGCCTACCTTGGTCATAACCGAGTTGTAGGCCGCTACGTTGTTACCCGCCGCATTCCTGACGCGCTGTTCACTCCAGTACTGCAAGGCCCCCATTTGGTCAGGGTCGAGCTTGTTATCCAGCGCAATCCTCATAAGCGCCAATTGGCTTATTGATGCAGAGTAGTCAGGCAATTTCACAGACGTGGGTGCCTTATAGCCTTTCAAGTAAACGTCAGCGTCAGCACCGTACTTGGCCTGTGTGACTTTTGCTTGAAAAATAGCAGGCACTTCCTCATCCGGAATAACCTGCCGAGGTGCCGTTGCAGTCGATGTATCCCGGCGGGTGCGATGATGTTCAGAAGTACCGGGTGGTACGGAAGACGCTGCCAAAGTGTCGCGAGCAGGTACAGCGAGAGGAGAAAACAGGGATGTTATCGGAGAAGATATGTTCATGATTATTTCCGAAATATGAACTTACTAGTTTGACCTCCCTGGCGAATAGAGTCCCACCTCGCAAACGTACAAGTAGAAAAACAGCAAAACGATCAGACTTATCCGCCAACGCTTCGTGAGGGTTTTACAAGGTGTTTTAGTTCGGACATTAAATGTTAATACGGGCGGTAAAACCTCGATTAACGTAACGACTTATTCTTAATCAATCCCCGGCCGCGACTGGCCCTATTTCACAACGTTTCGCAACGTGGGCCCAGCCTCGGCTGTTACTGTTTTTGCCTATCCGTCCCACCGGCAACAGCAGGAGTTCCATGGCATGGCCACCCAGCCTCTCGATCGCGCGTCCGACCTTAAAGCCCTTCCCAGCACGCCGTCCAAATCGAGCGCCGCTTTTCACGTGCTGCTCAAGAACAGCGCCAACAAAAAAGTCGAAGCCCAGGACAAGCCACTATCGGGGCTCGAAACCAGCAAGAAAGACGGCTACGAACTCGCCGCCAAGGACGCCACGCCACCGCCGGCCCTGTCCGACTACAAGGCCATTGGCCCGCCCGATGAAGTCGGCCCGGGGTTGATCCGCTACGAGACCCAGGACGGCAAGAAAGTCATCGTCAGCGAACAGGACAGCCCGGATCTGTTCAAGCAAGTCAGCGCCGACTTCAAATCGCTGACGGGCGTGGTCGCCAGCCAGAACGCCGGTTACCAAAGCCTCGGCGCCGATGGCAAGGCCCCGGAAAAACTCGCCGACTACAAATCCCTTGGCCCGCCGGATGAGACCGGCCCTGGGGTGATCCGCTATGAAACCCAGGACGGCACCAAAGTCGTTATCAGCCAGCGCGACAACCCCGAAGCCTTCCAGAAAGCCAAGGATGACTATGCAAGTTTCAGCGGCCTTTCCAGCAGCGAAGACGCCGGCTACAAGCGCGCCAGCGACAACGAAGTGTGGCCGCCCTACGCCGGCACCACGGTCGGCCCTGAAGATGAAGTCGGCCCGGGGCTGATTCGCTTTGAAAGCAACGGCCAGAAGATGGTCGTGGCGCGTGATGACAACCCCAAGCTGTTCGACTACCTGGCGGGCCTGCACGCGGTCTATACCGACCCGGGCAAGAAGGCCGTGGTCGAAGGCGAGTTGAATAACGGTGCGGCGCTGGCCGACGCCAATACGCCGGTGCCGGGCCTGAACGACTACAAGACCTTCAGTTGGAACAACGACCAGAAAGACAGCATCCTCACCTACGAACTGCACGATGGCACCAAGGTGGTGGTGTCTTCCGACGTCAGCCCCGAGTTGTTCAAGAGCGTTGCCACCGCACACGACACCTGGGACAAGATCCACACCAGCGAAAGCGAAGGCTACAAGCTCGCCGGGCCGAATGACTTTCTGAAAAACACCGACATCACCTTCGGCTCACCGGACGAACTGGGCGATGGCCTGATCCGCTATGAAACCAGCGAAGGCAAGGTCATCGTCTCCAAGGAGCTCAGCCCGCAGCTCTACGATGACGTCAAGGCTAAGTGGGACGCCTTCAGTGCTGGCGCCGTCGATGACACCCGCGCCAAGCACAACCTGCCCAAGGCCGGCGACCTCGATGTACTGAACATGGACACCGGCGTGCACGCCGATGAAAAGGACGACAAATCGCCGACCCTCAGCGTCAGCGAACTGGCCACCACCCAGTTGATCGACACCTACCGCGCCGGCGTCAAGGACGGCTCGATTGCCAAGGACGACCCACGGGCCAAGCTGGTGCGCGCGCTGGAAGCACAAGCCGCCTACCAGAACGGGCACGGCATCACCGGCTATGAGGAGGCTCGCCGCCCGTTCAACACCACCTGGCGTGAATCCGACAGCAAGCAGACCGAGCTGACCTCGGCCGACATGCACGACATCATCGACGGCAAAGCCGTGCAAAAGCAGATCGGCGAGCTGTTCAACGACCCGACGGTGCAAGCCGACTACAAGTCGAAGATGGACGATGCGATCAACAAACTGCCGAACAAGGATGAGATCAAGCAAAAGCTGCTCGACCTGACGTCCAACCCGGATTACGTGCTGTACCTCAAGGACCTGCAAGACCAGGGCAAGACCTCCGAGGCGCAAAAAGACCTCAGCGACACCCTCACTTCGCTGTCGCTGTTCGACCCCGCAGCGGCCAGCAAAGCGGCACAAAACATCCAGGCCGACGGCTTGACCACCGACCTCAATACGATTCTGTCGGACCCGAGCAAGATCTCCGACGAGAACAAGGAACTGGCCACCAAAGACCTGTTCGGCCTGCTCAAAGGCGTGTTGAAGGGCACCTTGCTCGACCTGCCGCGACGCTCCCAGGAAACCCTGGAGAAATTCCTCAACGAAGGCCTGGAGGGCAAGGAAAAATCCGCCGCCGTCACCAAGGCCCTCGAAGAGTTGGGCGAGGTGTACAAAAACAACGGCTCCATCAGCGAAGCCGACCTGAAAACCGCGCTGAGCAAACCTTATATCCCGGTGGCCGACCGCGGCATGCTCGGCGAGGTGTTCCACACGCTGAACAGCAAGGGCATCCTCGGCTCCCTCGGCGCCGGCGTAACGATGTTCTCGGCGATTTACCAGTTGGTCGGCAAAGGCGGCAAGCTCGGTGAAACGCCGGCGCAACGCATGTCGATCGCCAAGGATTTCCTGAGCTTTGCCGGTGGTTCCAGCCACTTTGTGCGCCTGGGCGACAAGATCGGTGAGACGCTGGGCAAAGGCGGCCTGGTGGATTTCCTTGGCCTGGACAAGACCTTGCCGGAGATCTGGGGCAAGACCGGCTTGCAGGAGCCGAACTTCGAGTTTCGCGTCAGCGAATTGCCTGCCGATGTCAAAACCAAGATCAGCTCCGCACTGGACGCGGTGCCGGACAGCCAATACGACGGCATTTCGAAGATGTTCGGCGAGGGCGATAAAGCCGTTACCGAGGCCACCGAAGGCCTGGCGACCCACCTGGATGACGGCCTGGCCGCCGCAGGCGCGGCCAAGTTGGGCGCGTCCAAATCGGCGAAGATTGCCGGCTCAGTGATCAAGGTGCTCGGCCCGGCCACCGACATCGCCGGCGGCTTTGCCGATATCGTCTTGGGTGCGCTGGCGATCAAAAGTGGCGTGCAGAGCAAAGACCCGTTGGCGCAAGCCGCCGGCGGCCTGCAAGTGGCGGGTGGCGCTTTCGGCGCCTCGGCCGGGGTGTTGGGCGCGGCCGCACTGTTTGGCGTGGGCACGGCGGCAGCCCTGACCGGGCCGCTGTTTCTGGTGGGTGCGGTGTTGGCGGTGGTGGGCGGGATTATCGGTTTCTTCGTCGACCACAACAAAAAACAGAAAGCCACCAACGCCGAAAACGATTGGTATCGCGACTTGGCCGGTGACGGTTTACTGCAAGGCGACTGGGCGGAAAAAGTCGAGTACGCCCACTACGAAATCCACCATTACCACGGCCGCGACACGCCGACCGATGACAGCCTGTTTCGCTTCCAGCAGTCGGAGTGGGAACACTTCGAGCAGACGCCCAGTAAAGGTGGCTCGTCGAGCAACCGCCTGGATGGTGATTTGCACAAGGACTACAAAGACCCCGACGCACCCCCGCCAAACCTGCCGAGCGATGCCCCGCCGGACAAACCGCAACCGCATCAACCGGGTGGTGGTGGGCCGCGCATCAACTGACAACGATGGGAGGGAGCTTGCTCCCTCCCACATCTGGATAGGGTTTACAGCTTGGCAATCGAGACTTCGGTCGACTTCACAAAGGCAATCACTTCGCTGCCCACTTTCAATTCCAGGTCGCGCACCGAGCGCGTGGTGATCACCGAAGTGACGATGCCGGACGCGGTTTGCACGTCGATTTCAGACACCACTTCGCCCAGCAGAATCTCCTTGATCACGCCTTTGAACTGGTTGCGCACGTTGATCGCTTTAATGGTCATGTCGGCTTTCCTTTTGGCTGTTGGGTCAATCCGCACGAATGCGCAGGCCCTCAAAGTGCGCCATCTGAAAGGACATTAAAAGGAATATATAACTCTTTATTTATTCGATAAAGACATATAAAGAGTGCCTGCCTGGCGCGATGCAGCCTGGCCTCGGGCTCTCTGTGGCGAGCGGGCTTGTTGTGGCGAGCGGGCTTGCCACACCACAACCAGCCTGTTTGCCACAGCCAGGCCCGCTAAACCGCTCAGGCCAGCGTGCGGCTCAACGTCACCCAATACCGCGTCCGCGCCCGTACTTCAAACCCCAGGGTTTGGGATAGCAAGGCAAGGATGCGGTCAGTGTCATCCAGGCGAAAGCTGCCGGTGACGCGCAGCGTTTCCAGGCTCGGGTCCCAGCGCAAAACGCCGGGGCGGTAACGCTCCAATTCACGCAGAAAATCCCCCAGCGCCTGGTCCTGTGCGGTCAATACGCCGTCACGCCAACCCAGCTGCAACACATCGAAGGGCACCCAGGCGCCGAGCCCTTGCGGCGTCAACGGCGCTTGCTGGCCGCTGCTCAAGGTCGCGCGTCGCCCGCTCACATCGCGCACCTGCACCGCGCCCTTGAGCACCGACACCCGGCAACCGGCAGCCAGTTGGCGCACACACACCTCGGCCTGGCTGACGAGTACCTCGCCATAGCGGGTATGCACGGTCAGCGGCGCCGACCCTGGAACAGTCAGCGCCAGCTCACCCTCCACCAGCGTAATGCGCCGTTGTGCAAGGTCGACATCCACCGCCGTGGCCGTGTTGAGTTGCAGGCTGCTGCCATCGGCCAACGGCAGGCGCCTGCGCTCGCCGGTGGCGGTGTGCACGTCGGCGCGCCATGCTTCGATGGGCAACTGGCGGCTGATCAGCCAGGCGCTCGGCACCAGTGCCGCGACCCCCAGGGCGCGCTTGAGAATTGCACGCCGCGTCGCTTGCGGGCGGTCGAGGCTGGCCATCGCCAAGGCCTGGGGCAAGTCGCTGAAACGCTGACGCAGGGATTGGGCTTTCTGCCAGGTCTGCTCGTGTTGGGGATGGCTGTCGCGCCACTGCTGCAAGGCAGCGTGATCACGCTCGGTGGCGGCGCCGGACTCCAGCAACGCCAGCCACTGGGCGGCCGCCCGGGCGACATCGCGGCTCACAGGTCGACCAGCAAACAATGTTCGTAGGCGTGCGCCATGTAGCGCTTCACCGTGCGCTCGGACACCTCGAGCCGTTCGGCAATCTCGCGATAACCCAGGCCTTCCAGCTGGCTCCACAGAAACGCACGGCGCACCAGCACCGGCAAGCCGTCGAGCAATTCATCCAGCGCTTGCAGGGTTTCCAGCACCAGCCAGCGTTGCTCCGGCGACGGCACACAGGTGTCCGGCAGGTTGGCCAGGGCATTCAAGTAAGCCTGCTCAAGGCTGCGCCGCTGATGAAAGTTGACCAGCAAGCGCTTGCCGACCGTTACCAGATACGCCCGGGGCTCCTGCAACTGCGCAATCGGCTGGGCGCTGGCCAGCACGCGCAGGAAGGTATCCTGGCTCAGGTCCGCAGCATCCCAGGCGTTACCCAGGCGGCGGCGCAGCCAGCTTTCCAGCCAACTGCGGTGGTCGCGGTACAAACTCGACAGCGTGTGGTCGGCGGCGTGGGTCGGGACAACGGCATCATTCATGGCAAGCGACCTGCGCGGCGCGAGTGAGTCTCAAATGAGATTCATTCTATTTAATAACGTGCCGACACACCATGGTCTTTTCAATATTGCGTTTAGAGCATGGCTGCCTTCTGCCGCAATAAATCAATAAATAGCCCCAGCTCACGGCTCACCGGTTCACCCTTGCGCACCAGCATGCCAAACGGTGCCAGGCGCACATCCAGAGCCACCGGCAGGGCCACGACCAGGCCCATTTTCAAATAGTCGCGCAAGGCGCTTTCCGATAGCACCATCACCGCATCGGTCAGTTGGATAAGTTGCTGCATCGAATACACCGAGCTGCATTCGATGATGTCCGCCGGGCTCGATAACGCCAGGTCTTGCAGGGCCTGATCAAAGCCAATACGCGCCGGGCTGGTTTGCGGTTGCAGGATCCACGGCCAGTCGCGCACCAACTCGGCCAGCTCCAGTTGATCGCGCCGGGCCAAGGGGTGGCCAGCGTGCACCACCACCAACAGTCGTTCGTTGCCCAAGGGCTCGAAGCTGTAGTGCTGGTTATCTGTGGCAGCGTTGCGCCGCGTAATGCCCAGGTCGATGCGGCCTTGTTCCAGCAATTGGATAACCTGGTCGCTGGTGTCGCCCATGATGCGAATACGCAGTTGCGGGTTAAGTGATTTGATCTGCGCAATCGAATCCATCACCAAGTCCGGCGCGGCCCCCATGATGGTGCCGATCGACAGGTAGCCATAGCCGCCCTGTTGGCGCGCCATCAAATCTTCGGCGCAACGGTCCAGGCCGCTCAGGGCTGATTCGGCGAAGCGGATCAGCTCCTGGCCCAGGGCTGTGGGGCGCATGCCACGCGGCAAACGCTCGAACAGATCGCAGCCGAACATGTCCTCGATCTCGCGCAACATACGCGTGGCTGCGGGTTGCGACATGTTCAGAGCCTGGGACGCGCGGTGCAGGTTCTGGCTGGAACTCAGCGCCACCAGCATATGCAAATGCTTGTAACGCAGGCGATTGAACAGGCTGGGAGAAATGGTCGGGCTGTCCTTATTATCGATACCTTCAGGTTATCGGTTGTAAGCGAGATTCGATTTGTAGCGCATTGATCGACCGCCGTACAGTCCGTTTCATAAGAACAAAACAGCGGACAACTCTATGAAAACCCTGCCTGCGCCCCTGCTCGCCAAGATTTCCTGGCGACTGCTGCCCTTCCTGTTATTGATGTACATCATGGCCTTTCTCGACCGCGCCAATGTCGGGTTCGCCAAGCAAGCCTTCCAGGCCGATACCGGCTTGAGTGATGCCGCATTCGCCTTCGGTGCCGGGGTGTTTTTTGTCGGCTACGCGTTACTGGAAGTGCCGAGCAACCTGATCCTGCACCGCGTCGGCGCCCGCCTGTGGATGTGCCGGATCATGGTCAGCTGGGGCCTGGTGTCGGCGGCAATGGTGTTCGCGCACAACGAAACCAGCTTCTACATTCTGCGCTTCCTGCTGGGCGTGGCCGAGGCAGGCTTTTTCCCCGGCGTGATCCTCTACCTCACTTACTGGTTCCCCCAGGCCGTGCGCGGCAAAGCCATGGGGTTCTTCTACTTCGGCGCGCCGCTGGCGTTTATCTTCGGCAGCCCGTTGTCGGGTTTGTTGTTGGAGATGGACGGCTTCGGCGGTATTCACGGCTGGCAATGGCTGTTCGCGGTGGAAGGCTTGATGGCCACCGCTGTGGGTGTCTGGGCTTATTGGTACCTGGACAATCGCCCCGCCGATGCCAAGTGGCTGACCGTAGACGAGCGCGAGCAAATCCAGGCCCTGCTGGATCAGGAAGACCAACACAAAACCTCCCACGGCCGCAGCCTGCTGAACGTGCTGTGCCAGCCTTCGGTGCTGTACTTGTGCCTGGTGTATCTGCTGATCCAGGCCAGCGTCTACGGCGTGGTGTTTTACCTGCCGACCCAGGTCGGCGGGCTGCTGGGCACCAAGGTCGGGCTGATGGTCGGGCTGGTGTCCGCCATTCCCTGGATCTGCGCGCTGTTTGCCGCCTGGTGGATCCCCGCCTACTCCGATCGCACCGGCGACCGCCGCCGCACCGCCAGCCTCACGCTGCTGATGGCCGCCGCCGGCATCGCCTGCTCAGTGACCTTTGCCAACCCGCTGCTGGGCATGCTCGCGCTTTGTTTTGCAGCTTCGGGTTTCATCGCCGTACAGCCCGTGTTCTGGACCTTCCCTTCCAGCTACCTGGCCGGCAGTGCAGCCGCCGCCGGCATTGCGTTGATCAACTCCTTCGGCGCCCTCGGCGGGTTTATTGCGCCGGTGATCAAACACTGGGCCGAGAGCGCTTTCAACTCCCCGGCGGCGGGTCTCTACCTGCTGTCCGCCACCACGGTACTGGCTGCATTGCTGGTACTGGGCATCCATTCACCCGGCCATAAAGCGTCGAACACGCCGGCCACTGTTTAATTCCAGGAGTCACACCATGGGTCACCTCACTATCAAACACGTGCGCGCCTTTGTACTGCGCGGCGGCGGCGCGGATTACCACGACCAGGCCGATGGTCATTGGATCGACGACCATATTTCGACGCCCATGAGCAAATACCCCGAATACCGCCAGAGCCGCCGCAGCTTTGGCATCAACGTGCTCGGCACGTTGGTGGTGGAGATTGAAGCCAGCGATGGCACCGCAGGTTTTGCCGTGACCACTGGCGGCGAGCCGGCGGCCTACATCGTCGAGAAACACCTGGCGCGTTTTCTGGAAGGCGCTCGCGTTACCGACATCGAAAAGATCTGGGACCAGATGTACCAGTCCACCCTCTACTACGGTCGCAAGGGCCTGGTGATCAATACGATTTCCGGGGTCGACCTGGCGCTGTGGGACCTGCTCGGCAAAATCCGCCAGGAACCGGTGCACCAGTTGCTCGGCGGCGCGGTGCGTGACGAATTGCAGTTCTACGCCACCGGCGCGCGCCCGGACCTCGCGCAGAAGATGGGTTTCATCGGCGGCAAGATGCCCCTGCACCACGGCCCCAGCGAAGGCGAAGAAGGCCTGCGCAAAAACCTTGAATCATTGGCAACCATGCGCGAGCGGGTCGGCCCGGACTTCTGGCTGATGCTCGACTGCTGGATGAGCCTGGACCTGAACTACGCGACCAAACTGGCCATCGGCGCCCATGAATACGGTTTGAAGTGGATCGAAGAAGCGCTCAGCCCGGACGATTACTGGGGCTACGCCGCACTGCGCAATAACGTGCCTAAAGGCATGTTGGTGACCACCGGTGAACACGAAGCCACCCGCTGGGGTTTTCGCATGCTGCTGGAAATGGGCTGCTGCGACATCATCCAGCCCGACGTCGGCTGGTGCGGCGGCCTCACCGAACTGGTGAAAATATCCGCGCTCGCCGACGCGCATAACGCCATGGTGGTGCCCCACGGCTCGTCGGTCTACAGCTACCACTTCGTCGCCACGCGCCACAACAGCCCGTTCGCCGAGTTCCTGATGATGGCGCCCAAGGCCGACGAAGTGGTGCCGATGTTCCACCCGCAACTGCTTGGCGAACCGGTGCCGGTGAATGGCCGCATGCGCCTGTCGGCGCTCGACAAGCCCGGTTTCGGTGTTGACCTGAACCCGGACTGCCAACTGCACCGCCCCTACAACCGCTGAGGAAGACTGCCATGAATATGCCCCGCAACGGCTTCAAGGCCGCCCTCGCCCAGGATGCCACGCAGTACGGCATCTGGGCCGGTTTCGCCACCGCCTACGCCGCCGAGATCGTCGCCGGCATCGGTTATGACTGGATGCTCGTTGATGGCGAACACGCCCCCAACACCGTGCCCAGCGTGCTCAACCAATTGCAGGCCGTGGCGCCCTACACCACCGCACCCGTGGTGCGTGCGGTAAGCGGCGACGCCAACCTGATCAAGCAATTGCTCGATGTCGGCGCTCAGACACTGATGATCCCCATGGTCGAAACCGCCGAACAGGCTCAGGCCCTGGTGCGCGCCATGCGTTATCCGCCCCACGGCATTCGTGGCGTCGGCGGCGGTTTGACCCGCGCCACACGCTGGGACGGCGTGGCGGATTACCTGCAAACCGCACATCAAGAGCTGTGCTTGATCGTGCAGGTGGAATCACGCCTTGGGGTTGAAAACGTCGAAGCGATTGCCGCCGTGGACGGTGTGGATGCGGTGTTTATCGGCCCGGCCGACCTGTCCATCGGCCTCGGTCATGCAGGCAACCCCGGCCACCCCGAGGTCCAGGAGCGCATCAAGCACGCCGTGAACGCGACCCTCGCCGCCGGCAAAGTCAGCGGCATCCTCGCGCCCAACGAAGACGACGCGCGCCGTTACCAGGCCTGGGGCTGCCGCTTCATCGCGGTCGCCATCGACATCAGCCTGCTGCGCCAGAGTGCACTGACCACCCTCTCCCGTTATCGCCCCGCCGCCGACGCGAAAGCGCCATCGCGCACTTACTGAGGAACCTGCCCATGCCATCCGTTCCCGTTTACCAGAACTTTATCAACGGCCGCTTCGTCGCCAGCCAAGCGCATATAGACGTGCTGAACCCGGCCACCGGCGCGCTGCTGTCCAAGGTACCGGCGTCCACTGCCGACGACGTCGACCAAGCGCTCAGCGCCGCCCGCAATGCGCAAACAGACTGGGGGCGCAAACCCGCCATCGAACGCGCCGGCCACCTGCGGCGCATTGCCGCCAAGTTGCGCGAAAACGTCGCGCACCTTGCACGTACCATTACCCTTGAGCAGGGCAAGGTCAGTGGCCTGGCCGAAGTCGAAGTCAACTTCACCGCCGACTACCTCGACTACATGGCCGAGTGGGCGCGTCGTATCGAAGGCGAGATCATCACCAGCGACCGCCAGAATGAAAACATCTTCCTGTTCCGCAAGCCTCTGGGCGTGGTGGCCGGGATACTGCCGTGGAATTTCCCGTTCTTTTTGATCGCACGCAAGATGGCGCCGGCGCTGCTGACCGGCAACACCATCGTGATCAAACCCAGCGAAGAAACCCCGAACAACTGCTTCGAGTTCGCCAAACTGGTGGCCGAGACCGACCTGCCGGCCGGCGTGTTCAACGTGGTCTGCGGCGATGGCCAGGTCGGCGGCGCACTCACCGCGCACAAGGGTGTGGACATGATCAGCTTCACCGGCAGCGTGGCCACCGGCTCACGGATCATGACCGCCGCCGCACCCAACATCACTAAGCTCAACCTGGAACTGGGCGGCAAGGCGCCGGCCATCGTGCTGGCCGATGCCGACCTCGACCTGGCGGTCAAAGCCATCCGCGATTCGCGCATCATCAACACCGGCCAAGTGTGCAACTGCGCCGAGCGCGTGTACGTGGAACGTAAAGTCGCCGACCAGTTTATCGAACGCATCAGCGCCGCGATGGCGGCCACCCGCTACGGCGACCCGATTGCTCAGGCCGATGTGGAGATGGGCCCGCTGATCAACCGCCAGGGCCTGGACAGCGTCAACCGCAAAGTGCGCACCGCGCTGAGCCAGGGCGCCACGCTAGTCAGCGGTGGGCAGATTGCCGACCTGGGCGCAGGTTTTCACTTCCAGCCCACGGTACTGGCCGGCTGCCGCGCCGACATGGAGATCATGCGCGAGGAGATCTTCGGCCCGGTGCTGCCGATCCAGATTGTCGACGACCTCGACGAAGCCATCGCCATGGCCAATGACTGCGACTACGGCCTGACGTCATCGATCTACACCCGCGACCTGGGCAAAGCCATGCACGCAGTACGCGAGATTGATTTTGGCGAGACCTACGTCAACCGCGAAAACTTCGAAGCCATGCAAGGTTTCCATGCCGGTGTGCGCAAATCCGGAATCGGCGGCGCTGACGGTAAGCACGGCTTGTACGAGTACACCCACACACACGTGGTGTACCTGCAGAGCTGAGGTGGTGAAATGCGGCCCGGCGCGTTAGCGTGCGGGCCTTTACCAGAATGCTAAAGATAAGGACTGCGCCATGCCCCTGCCCCTTTACAGCGGCCCGATCATCGACAGCCATCTGCACCTGTTCGACCCGCGTCGCCCCCAGGGCATACCGTGGCCGGAGCCAGGCAACCGGTTGTATGCCGCACATTTGCCGGCGCACTACTGGGCCCTGGCCAGCCAGCACAATGTCATTGGCGCCATCGTTGTGGAAGCCAGCCCGTGGCGTGACGACAACCGCTGGCTGCTCGACACCCTGCGCAACGAGCCGCGCATGCTCGGTTTTGTCGGCAACCTCGACCCGCGTGAGGCGAGTTTCGCCGCCGACCTCGACGCGCTGGCGCCGGAGCCGCTGTTCCTCGGCCTGCGCTACGGCAACCTGTGGGACCGCGACCTGCTGGTGGACCAGACACGCCCAGGGTTTATCGACGGTATGCGCCAGTTGGCCGCCTGCGGGCGTAGCCTGGACAGCGCCAACCCGAACCCGCGCCTGATCAAGGGCCTGTTGCACCTGAGCGATGCCGTGCCACAGCTGCGAATTGTCGTCGATCACCTGCCTAACGCCCAGGTGCCGGCCGGCGAAGAAGCGGACTACCACGCCGACCTCTTGCGCCTGGCCCAACGGCCCAATGTGTTTGCCAAACTGGCGGAAATTCCCCAGCTGGGGCTCGACGGGTTGATCACCGATACGGCTTTCTACAACGACCGCCTCGCGGTTTTATGGGAAGCCTTTGGCGAAGACCGTTGCTTCTTCGGCAGCGACTGGCCCAACAGCGATCACCTGGCGGATTTCGCCACCACGCTGGGCCTGGTCAAACGCTGCATGGCGGACAAACCCGAGACGGTCCAGGCCAAATTTTTCGTGCACAACGCGGTGCGTATCTATACGCCCACCACCGCCCATGGAGACCTGTGATGCAGACCCGTGCCTTTCGCATGCACCTCAACCCGGGTCAGGCCGACGAATACCGTCGACGCCACGATGAGATCTGGCCGGAGCTGGCCGACGCGCTGCTGAATGCCGGCGTGGTGGACTACAAGATCTTCCTCGATGAACCCGCCAATACGCTCTTCGCCGTACTGACCCACGAAGACGTCCATGGCCTGGACGAACTGCCCGGCACGCCGCTGATGCAACGCTGGTGGCGCTATATGCAGGACATCATGCCCAGCCACCCCGATGCCTCGCCGATCAGTCTCGACCTGCTGCCCATGTTCGAACTGACGCGCCCCTGAACCAACTGGCTTACAACAACAATAAAAAGGATTCAACCACGTGGAAATCATTCTCTTCGGTGTGATTCTGCACTTTATCGGCGGCTTTGCTTCCGGCAGTTTCTACATTCCCTACAAGAAGGTCCGCGGCTGGGCCTGGGAAAGTTATTGGATCACGGGCGGCCTGGTGTCGTGGCTGATCGTGCCCCTGATTGCCGCGCAACTGACCGTGCCGGGCTGGGTACAAATCCTGCGCACGGCCGACACCAGCACCCTGCTTTGGACTTATCTGTTTGGTGTCCTGTGGGGCATCGGCGGGCTGACCTTCGGCCTGACCATGCGCTACCTCGGCTTGTCGCTGGGCATGTCGCTGATCATGGGCCTGACCTCCGCCCTCGGCGCCTTGATGCCCGCGCTGTACCGCGACCTGTTCACCACTGAAACCGAGGGTACGCTGACCTCGATGCTGGCCTCTCAGGGCGGGCATTGGGTGCTGTGGGGCGTGGCCGTGTCGTTGATCGGTATCGCGGTGTGTGGCAAGGCCGGGCTGATCAAGGAACGTGAAGTATCCCAGGCGGTGAAGTTCGCCAGTGTCAGCGAGTTTTCGCTCGGCAAGGGCATGCTGGTGGCGGTGATCTCGGGCGTGCTGAGCGCCTGCTTCAGCTACGGGATTTCCGCCGGTCGCCCACTGGCCGCTGCTGCGGTGGAACACGGTGCCAACAGCCTGTTCCAGAACAACGTGACCTTTATGGTGATCATGTGGGGCGGTTTGACCACCAACGGTATCTGGTGCCTGTGGCTGAATTGGCGCAACCGCACGTTCTCCAACTACACCGACCGCAGCACCCCGCTGCTGAGCAACTACCTGCTGGTAGCCGTCGCCGGAACCCTGTGGTTCCTGCAGTTTTTCTTCTACGGCATGGGTGAAAGCCGCCTGCAGAACGACGCCAGTTCGTGGGTGCTGCACATGTCGTTCATCATCATCGTATCCAACTGCTGGGGCCTGTATTTCCGCGAATGGCACGGCACCAGCGCGACCAACAAGGGCGTATTGGTGGCGGGTATCGCGGTGATCCTCGGCGCCATCGCCATGGTCGGTTACGGCAATTACCTCGGTTGAAACCGCTTATTCTTTCAGGAGTGTTTTTATGTTGCTTGCAGACAAAACCGTAATCATCACCGGCGCCTCCCGTGGTATCGGCCGCGCCGCCGCCCGTGAATGCGCGCGCCAGGGCGCCCGCGTGGTGATCGGCCACAGCGGCAGCGGCCAGGGCACCGAAGCGGCGTATTCGTTGATTGAAGAAATCAAGGCGCTCGGCGGCCAGGCCATCGAAGTCGGTGGCGACGCCGCCGACCCGGACACCGGCGACAAGCTGGTGGCTGGCGCCGTGAACGCCTTCGGCAGTGTCGATGTGTTCGTCAACAATGCCGGGATCTGCCCGTTCCACTCCTTCCTCGACATGCCGCGCGAGGTCTACCTGAAAACCGTCAACACCAACCTCAACGGCGCCTACTTCGCCGTGCAGGCGGCGGCCAATCAAATGAAAAACCAGGGCCGTGGCGGCGCGATCATTGCCGTCAGTTCCATCAGCGCCCTGGTGGGCGGTGGCATGCAAACCCACTACACCCCAACCAAAGCCGGGCTGCATTCGTTGATGCAGTCCTGTGCGATTGCGCTCGGGCCGTATGGGATTCGCTGCAACTCGGTGCTGCCGGGCACCATCGCCACCGACATCAACAAGGAAGATTTGGCGGATGAGGAGAAGCTCGCCTACATGACCTCGCGTACGCCATTGGGTCGCCTGGGCGAGCCGGATGATGTGGCCGGGCCGATCGTGTTCCTGGCTTCCGACATGGCGCGCTATGTGACTGGCGCGTCGTTACTGGTGGATGGCGGGTTGTTTGTGAACCTGCAGTAACAACCGCCGCCCCAAACACCACACAGTTCAAATATGGGAGCTTGCCCGCGATAGCGATGTATCAGGCACCAGATGCGGTGGCTGACCCACCGCTATCGCGGGCAAGCCCGGCTCCCACAGGGACTGCGCACGCCTGAAATTTGAGTTTGATCACCCATAACAACAAGAAACCAGGAGCATCCCATGCGCCCCACCCTCCCCCTGGCCCTGCTTTGCAGCGCCATGTCGACCTGCGCCCTCAGCGCCGGCCTGCTCGACCCCAATGCCCCCGCCATGCTCGGCGACTGGAACGGCCTGCGCCCGCAACTGGCCGAACAGGGCTACGACTTCACCCTCAAATACGTCGGCGAAGTCGGCTCGAACCTGGGTGGTGGCTACAACTCCCACACCACCGCACGCTGGAGCGATCAGTTGATCCTCGGCGTAAACATGGACCTGCAAAAACTCCTCGGCTGGCAAGACGCAACCTTGCGTATCGGCATCGGCGAGCGCCATGGCAAGGACATCACCAACGACCGCGTGCACCAGCCAAATGCCACCGGCTTGACCTCGACCATGGAAGTGTTCGGCGGCGGCAATGCCTGGCGACTCTCGCAGTTCTGGTACGAGCAGAAATTCTTCGATCGCGCATTCGCCCTGAAACTCGGCCGCTTCGGCCACGGCGAAGACTTCGACCAGTTCCCCTGCGAATTCCAGAACGTCACCTTGTGCGGTTCCCAGGAAGGCAACTGGAACGGTGTGTGGAACAGCTTCCCCATCAGCCAGTGGGCGGTGCGCGCCAAGTACCAGTTCACCGATGAGTTCGCGGTGCAGGTCGGCGCCTACGACAAGAACCCCGGTAACGCTGAAGCCAGCAATGGCTTCAAGCCTTTTATCAGCGGCTCCCAAGGCACCAGTTTCCCCGTCGAAGCGATCTGGAAAGGCCAGATCGCCGGCCTGAGTTCCGAGTACCACGCCGGTTACTACTACACCAACGCCGACACCAAAGATAACCTCAAGGATGCCGACGGTAACTACGCCGCCAGCACCGGCAAGCCCTACAAGATGTACTCCAGCAATGACGGCTGGTGGCTGTCCGGCCAGCAACAATTGACCACAGTCGATGGCAACGCCAAGCGTGGGCTCAACGTGTTCGCCAACCTGACGATGAATGACCCGGACAAGAGCGTGATCAAAAGCCTGATCCAGGTCGGCCTGATCTACCGTGGCCCGTTCGATTCACGCCCTGATGACACGCTTGGCATTGGCGCATCGAAGTTGCAGGTCAGCGACCGCTATACCCGCAACACGCAAATGCTCAACGCGGCCAACGGCATCACTGCGATTGACGACCCGCTGTACGTGCCCGAACAACACCGCGAATACAGCTACGAGCTCAACTACGGCGTGCAAGCGACAAAATGGCTGATGGTGCGCCCCAACCTGCAGTACGTGAAATACCCGGGCGGGCTCACGCAAACCCCGGGCGCGGTGGTCGGCGGCGTGCAGTTCATTGCTGACTTTTAGTCGTTCTCGCCATCAAACACCTGCCCGCGTCCGACCACGCTGGCAGGCTTGAGCAAGGCACCCGGCGCCAACACCGCATTGGCGCCAATCCGGCACTGATCAGCCAGCAACGCGCCAAACTTGTCGCAACCGGTACGCTGCAACCGCTCCTCGATGCGCCCCCATACGTCCTTGTCCGCCCGCTCGTTGCGGTGAAACGCTAGCATGTCCGCAAGCCCGAACGGAGCTTTACTAATTATCTTGATATGGATATTTTATCCAGATAGAGCCCACGAGGTCCGTCCCATGCAATTGCCTACCTACCAAGACGTCATCGCCGCCGCCCAACGCCTGGAAGGCGTCGCGCACACCACGCCGGTGCTCACATCACGCACCCTCGACGCCGAAACCGGCGCCCAGGTGTTCATCAAGTGTGAAAACCTGCAACGCGCCGGCTCGTTCAAGTTTCGTGGCGCGTTCAATGCCCTGTCGCAGTTTGATGCGCAGCAGCGCGAGGCCGGCGTGGTGGCGTTTTCCTCCGGCAACCATGCCCAAGGCATTGCCCTGGCCGCGCGGTTGCTGGGCATGCCGGCGGCGATAGTGATGCCCACCGACGCGCCGGCGGCCAAAGTCGCCGCCACCCGTGACTATGGCGCCAGCGTGGTGCTTTACGACCGTTTCACTGAAGACCGCGAGCAAATCGGCCGCACGCTCGCCCACGAGCAAGGCATGACACTGATCCCGCCCTACGACCACCCGCACATCCTCGCCGGCCAAGGCACGGCCGCCAAGGAGTTGCTGGAATTCACCGGCCCGCTGGACGCCTTGTTCGTTGGCCTCGGCGGCGGCGGCATGCTCTCGGGCACGGCGTTGTCGACCCGCGCGCTGGCGCCGGATTGCCAACTGTTCGGGGTCGAACCCGAAGCCGGCAATGACGGCCAGCGCTCGTTCCGCACCGGCAGCATCGTGCACATCGACACCCCGAAAACCATTGCCGACGGCGCGCAAACCCAGCATTTGGGCAACTACACCTTCCCGATCATCCGCGATCACGTGAACGACATTCTCACCGTCACCGATGGGCAATTGGTCGACAGCATGCGGTTCTTCATGCAGCGCATGAAGCTGGTCGTCGAGCCCACCGGCTGCCTGGGCCTGGCGGCCTTGCGCCAATTGGGCGAGCGCTTCAAGGGCCAACGCGTGGGCATTATCGTCACCGGCGGCAACGTCGATATCCAGCGCTACGCCGCCCTGCTCAGCGAGGCGCCATAAACCTCATCCACACGCCGGCTGGCGCGCTACTTGGCGTAGGTATAGACCGCCGCGCGTGACACCCCAAGGTGCGAGGCGACCGTTTCCATAGCGCGGCGGATGTCCATGCAGCCTGAGTCCTTGAGCTCTTGCATCAGCGCGCGCCGATCCGCCGTCTTGAGTGCGCGCGGCGTGGTCGCCAGGCGCGCGGCGAACTGGTCGATACGCGCGCGAATCACATCGGCGCCGGACGGGTCCAGGGATTCGTGGGGCTTGTCGCCACTGACCGAACCGAACTGTTCCAGCATGCCCTGCAAGCCACGGAACAACGACAAATCGACGTTCATGCACAACGCCGCGACGTACTTGCCGCGGGTGTCCTTGATGCCGATTGACGTGCTTTTGACCTGGCGACCATCGGCGAACTGGTTCTGGTAGTTGGCAATGACCTGCGGGTAATCCGGGTCGGCAATCCGCGCCAGCCCCAGCTCGGTCGCCGGGTCGCCGATTTGGCGCCCGGAAAGGTTGTTATGGATCGCCAGGATCGCGTGCTGCGGATCGCGCAAATCGTGCAGCACCACCTCGCAGAACGGGCTGAAGGTTTTGCTCAAGCCTTCGGCAATCTGCTCGAGTTGGCTGATCAGGGTGGTGTCTTCGGGAGAGGTCTTTTTCATGCAAGACAACATATCCAATACTGGACATTACATCAATTGCCGGCATTCCCATTCAAAGGCCATTTGATTGATCGTTCCCACGCTCCGCGTGGGCACGCATCCTGTGACGCTCCGCGTCACGACATCAAAAGCAGGACGCAGAGCGTCCGGGGCAGCATTCCCACGCAGAGCGTGGGAACGATCAGCCAGCTCCCACCTATCAGGCGTCTTCCAGGATCAGATCTGCGCCCTTCTCCGCCACCATCAACACCGCCGCATGGGTATTCCCCGAGGTCACGTTCGGGAAAATCGACGCATCAACGATGCGCAGCCCGTCCAGCCCGTGCACTTTCAAGCGCTTGTCCACCACCGACACCTGCGGGTCCGAGCCCATGGCGCAGGAGCCGCACAGGTGGTAGATCGAGCCGCTGTTTTCGCGGAAATATTGCAGCATCTGCTCATCGGTTTGCACCGCCGCACCGGGCAGTACTTCGGCCACGGTGATGCCTTTGAGCGCGGGGGCCTGCATGATCTTGCGCATCAACCGGCTGCCCTGGATCACCTCGTCGATATCCTTTTCGGTGCTCAGGTAGTTGGGGTCGATCAGCGCCGCGTCCCGTGGGTTCTTCGAAGCAATACGGATGGTGCCGCGGCTGGTGGGACGGCAGGGGTTGAAGCACAGCAGGAAGCCGGAATACGGTTCAGGCTTGAGGCTGGCCTTGTTGTTTTTCGGGATCTGATACGACAGCGGGTTGAAATACAGCTGCAGGTTCGGATCCTTCTGTTGATCGTTGCCGCGAAAGAAGCCACCGGCCTGGTTGACGCTCATGGCCAGCGCGCCCTTGCGGGTCAGCAGGTACTTAAGGCCAAGTTTGAGTTGGCCGAACAGCGAGCTGAGTTCGTCATTCAAGGTCGGGATATTGGCCTTGTAGTAGTAGCTGGCGCACAGGTGGTCCTGCAGGTTTTCGCCCACGGCCGGCAGGTGCTTGACCAACGGGATAGCGTGTTCGGCAAGCAATTGCTGGTCGGCCACACCGGATAATTGCAGGATCTTCGGCGTGTCCACCGCACCGGCGCAGAGGATCACTTCCTTACGCGCGGTGAAGGTTCGCGCCACACCGTGCTGGGTGACGGCGATGCCGGTGGCGCGCTGCCGGTCGTCAAACAGCACGCGGTCGACCAGCGCATGCAGTTCCACGGTGAGGTTCGGACGGCCGAGCGCCGGGTGCAAATGCGCAAAACTGCTGGAGCAGCGTTCGCCATTACGCGTGTTGACGTCATACAGCCCAGCGCCTTCAAAGTGCGGGCCGTTGAAGTCATCACTGTGCGCGTAGCCCAGCTGTTCGCAGCCCTTGAGGAACACGTCGCAGATCGGGTGGGTCTGGCCCTTCATCGGCGTAATGCTGATGGGGCCGCTGGCGCCGTGGTACTCGGTATCGCCCAGGGGATGGTTTTCCAGCTTGCGAAAGTACGGCAGCACGTCCGCAAAGCTCCAGCCGTCGTTGCCATTGGCAGCCCAGTCATTGAAGTCATGGGCCTGGCCACGCACGTAGATCATCGCGTTGATCGAGCCCGAACCGCCCTGCACTTTGCCGCGCGGCGCGTAGATTTCACGGCCGGCCAGCTGTTTTTGCGGCTGGCTGTAATACATCCAGTTGAAGGTCGGGTTGTAATACATCTTGGCGAAACCGACGGGGATCTTGAACCACCAGGAACTGTCCTTGCCACCGGCTTCCAGCAGCAATACCGAATATTGCCCGGACGCGGACAGCCTGTTGGCGAGGATGCAACCCGCCGCGCCTGCGCCAGCGATGATGTAGTCGTATGTCATTCACGGTTACCGCGTAAGTCGTTTTTTTTAGCCCTTGGCGGGCGAAGTGTCTTTGACGTCAGCCGGTGTGGCAGCCATTTGCAGGTGCAGGCGCTCGCCGGTATACGGCGTGTGTCTGCGTACCACGTCCATGTTCAGCTCCACGCCCAGCCCCGGCTCGGTGGATGGGATGATGTAGCCGTCCTCCCATTGCAGCGGCTTGGTCAGGACTTCGGCATGGAAGCCGCCCCAGGTCATGATGCTTTCCTGGATCAGGAAGTTCGGCGTGCAGGTCGCCAGCTGGAAACTCGCCGCCGCGCCAATCGGCCCGTTGTACAAGTGCGGCGCGATCTGCGCGTAGTAGGCTTCGGCCATGCTCGCGATTTTCTTCGCCTCCAGCAGCCCGCCGCAGCGCGCCACATTCATCTGCAAAATCGACGCGCCACCGGCTTGCAGCAGCTTGAAGAATTCGTACTTGGTGGTCAGGCGTTCGCCGGTGGCAATCGGGATGCTGGTCTTGGCGGCAACCTGGGCCATTGCTTCTTCCTGGCCCGGCGGCACCGGTTCTTCGAACCACAGCGGGTCATATTTCTCCAGGCGCTTGGCCAGGCGAATCGCCGACGATGGCACCATTTGCCCGTGGGTGCCGAACAGCAGGTCGCACTTGTCGCCCACCGCCTCGCGGATCTTGCGGCAGAAGGTCTCGCAGCGTTCCAGCACCTCCAGCGAAATCTGGTGGCCGGAGTACGCCGTGTAGGGGCCGGCCGGGTCGAACTTCACCGCGGTGAAACCTTTGTTCATGTTCTCGATGGCGCACTCGGCGGCCAGGTCCGGGTCGTCGTAGTCGTACTCGCCCTTGCTGTTGACCGGGTACAGGTAGGTGTAGGAGCGCAGGCGCTCGTTGACCTTGCCACCGAGCAATTCGTAGACCGGCTTGTTGGCGGCCTTGCCGATGATGTCCCAGCAGGCCATTTCCAGGCCACTGACCACGCCCATCATGGTCAGGTCCGGGCGCTGGGTGAAACCGCTCGAATAGGCCTGGCGGAAGAAGCGCTCGATATGGTGCGGGTCATGGTTGAGCAGGTAGCGCTCAAACACATCCTCGATAATCGGCAGCATGGCCTTGGGGCCGAAGGTGGCGGCGTAGATCTCGCCGACGCCTTCGATGCCGCAGTCGGTCTTGAGTTTGACGAACAGCCAGTACATGCCACCGATATGCGGCGGTGGAACGGCAACGATGTGGGTTTCAAGGGCGACGATTTTCATCTCAGGCACCTGTCTGGTTGAATTTCTTTCGGTTGATTCGGGCGCGCAATGTCAGGGCCGCCAGGGTCCCGAGCACGCCGACAAAGGCGATGTAGCCGAAATACAGGTTGTAGCCGGCCTTGCCTGGGTAGGTATCGGTCAGGTAGCCATTGATCAGCGGGATAAACGTGTCGGGCAAGTAACCCACCACCGAGACAATGCCAATGGCCAACCCGGTGATGCGCAGCGGAATGTCGCAGCTGTCGAGGATCGCCCAGTACAGGCCGCGAATCGCATAGGTCATCAGGCCAATAAAAATCACCGTACCGATCAGCAGGCCCAGGCTGTTAAAACCGGGGAACACAATCAACCCGAGCATGCCCAGGGTCACCAGCACCAGCGCGACGATCAGTACCGAGATATTCGAGAACTTGTCGCCCAGCCAGCCGCCACCGATGCCGCCGATGGGGCGCATCCACAGCTTGATGGTGGTGATGGTGCCGGCCATCACGGCGGTCATGCCGCTGCCTTGCAGGTAGTCGGAGAAGCTGTAAGTAGCCCAGAACATGTGATAACCACAGAACACAATGGCAGTCACCAGCCACAGCTCGGGAATTTTCACCAGGGTGGCAAGGTCGGCGATCAGGTTGAACTTGCCCTTCTCCACCGGCGACGTCTCGGCCATGGACTTGGGGTCCTTGAGCAGTACCAGCCCGCAGCCGATGGCGATGCAGATAAACGAGTACAAGTAGACCACGTGCTTGAAACCTTCGGCGGCCGACTGGCTACGGGTTTCGGTGGCATAGGCGAACAGCCCCAGGGCCACGGTCGCCAGCAAGGCTTCCACCAGCCCGCGACCGCCATCCAGGATGCCGAAGAAACGCCCCTGCTCGCTGTGATGGGCGATCATCTTCACGCGCTTGAGCACCGAGGCCCAGAACGTCAGGCCGGTGGTCAGGCCCCAGCAGCCGAAGATGATCATCAGGCCGGTCATCGACGGCACGGTCGAATACCACAGGCCCAACGCGCCAGTGGCGACCAGTGAGAAGAAAATCAGGAAGCGCGGCGGCAGGCGATCCGCCAACCAACCACTGGGTAAGTAACTGAGCAAAAAGATCGTGCCGAGCATCGAGTACAAGTAACCCAGCTGGCTGTGGTTGATCTGGAACACTTCAAGCATGGTGGTCTGGTAGACCTGGCGCAGATAGAGGATCGGGTAGATCGCCCCGGCGGCCAACACCAGCAACAGCAATTGGAAATAGCGACTGGCAGTGTCGCTTTTTGCCGCGGACACGGCATCGAAACCCTGGGCAACGGGTGCAGGCTTGGACATCTTGATGACCTCGGGCACCCACGGTGCAGGTGCCCTGATAATTGTTTTTATTGAAGGTACAACCGGTATGCGTGGATCAGTACTTCATCACCACCAGGCGAGTCTGGGTGAACTCAAGCATCCCGTGCTTACCGTCATCGCCGCCCAGCCCTGAGCGTTTCCAGCCGGCGTGGAAACCCTGATACGGGTCTGCCGGGGTGCGATTGACGTACAGCTCACCGGCTTCGATGGCGTTTGCCACTTTCATCGCCGTGCGGTAGTTCTCGGTGTACAGCACCGACGACAGGCCGAATTGATGGTCGTTGGCCATCGCCAGGGCTTCGTCGATGTCGCGGTATTTGAGTACCGGCAGCACCGGGCCGAAGATTTCTTCCTGGATGATTTCCATGTCCTGGCGGCAACCGCTGAGCAAGGTCGGCGGGTAGAAATGGCCTGGGCCGACCGGCAGCACACCGCCAGTTTCCAGTACAGCGCCGGCGGCGACGGCGCGCTCGACCATGGCGTGGATATTCTTCCGGGAACTGGCGTTGACCAGCGGGCCCATCAGGCTTTCGTCGACGGCGCGGTCACCGAATTTCACGGCGCTGATTTTGCTTTTGAGCAACGCGAGGAACGGCTCGTACACACTCTCGTGCACGTACACCCGCTCAACCGCCGTGCATAACTGGCCGCAGTGGGTGGTCTTGGAGGCAACAATCGCGCTGGCAGCGTTTTCCAGGTCGGCATCGGCCTCGATGATCGCCGGGGTCTTGCCGCCCAGCTCCAAGGACGGCTTGGCGATATTGGCCTTGCAGTAATCGAGCACGATACGCCCGGCGTTGACGCTGCCGGTGAGGGTGATCAGGCCAACGGCTTTATGGGTGCAAACGGCGGCGGCGGTGGCGTGGTCCATGGTCAGGATATTGATCACACCGGCCGGCAGCCCTGCCGTGACCACGGCCTTGGCAATTTCAAATGCCGACAGCGGCGTGTTGTTGCTCGGGCGTACCACCACGGTGTTGCCGGCAATCAACGCCGGGGCAATTTTGCGCAACAGGGTGTAGACCGGGTAGTTGAAGGGGATCAGGCAGGCGACCACGCCAATCGGTTCGCGTTGCAGGAACAGGTTTTCATCCGGTGTGTCGCTGGGGATGATTTCGCCTTCAATCCGGCGTGCCCATTCGGCGTGGTAGCGGGTGATTTGTGCGGCGTAGCGGGCTTCGTTGCTGGCGTCACCGACGCTTTTGCCGGACTCGTTGGCCAAGGCCGCGCCGATCGCTTCGGCGTGGTTGTCGAGGGCGTCGGCCAAGGCGCGAAGGTAGTCGGCGCGCTGAATGCTGGTGAGCTTGCCCCAGGTTTTCTGGGCAGTGGCGGCGGCGTCGACGGCGGCGGTGGCCTCATCGGCCGTCGCGGCGCTGACATGGCCGACCAGGGTTTCATTGGCAGGGTTGTAGACGGCGATCAGGGCGTCGCTGGCAGGTTCGACGAACTGCCCATTATAGAAATTGCGCTCGAATTGCATGTGGTTTGCCCAACGTTGTTGTTTTGCGAGTGACATGCAGTTTTGTATTTGCTTGGGGGGTGTGCAAACGACTTATTGGGTGGGGTAACGTGCGAAAAATGCAGGTTACTGGGGCACGGCGTGCCCAAACACAGGCAAATGTGGGAGCTGGCTTGCCTGCGATAGCATCGACTGTGTGTCACTGATGCACCGAGGTGCCTGCATCGCAGGCAAGCCAGCTCCCACATTTGGATCTCACGCCCTCAAATTAACCGATATGCACGCAATCAAACCGCCGCCGTAGAAGGCTCAAGCTTGCGCTGCGCCAACCAGATCTCTTCCTGCAACCACCGCCCAAACACCTGCAACTGCGGCATATCGGTCTGCTCCGGCCGAGTCACCAGCCAATACGACTGATGCCCCTCCACGTGCACATTCAATACCTGCGTCAACTGCCCCGAGGCTAACTCGGCAGCCACCATGTGCCAGTCCGCAATGCTAATCCCCAACCCATCCGTCGCCGCCCGGATTGCCAGATCCAGCAGGTCAAACTCATACCCGCCCTGGGTATCCACCCCATGAATCCGCGCCGCGTCCAGCCAGTGCTTCCACGTCAGATAACGCTGATCCTCACTGGCCAACACATGCAGCAACGTCATGCGATTCAAATCCACCCCATCACTGCACTCGCGGGCATACAGCGACGGCGCACACACCGCAATGTGCCGCTCCTGGATCAGCAACGAACTGTCCAGCCCGTCCCACTCACCATTGCCAAACCGAATGGCGCAATCGAGGGTGCTGGTCTGCGCCAGGCTGTCCTGCAAACACGTGGTGATGCTCAACTCCAACTCCGGATGCGCCTCACGCAAACGCCCCAACCGTGGCATCAACCAACGGCTGGTGAACGTTGGCGGCGCGTTGATGTGCAGTCGGTTGGAGTGGGTTTTCTGCTGGATGCTGCGCACCGTCAGCTCGATCTTGTCGAACGACTGGTGCAACGCCCGCAACAACACGCGCCCGGCGCTGGTGAGTTCAAGGTGGTGATGGCGCCGCTCCAGCAGGTTCTCACCCAATTGTTCTTCAAGCTGGCGCACTTGGCGACTGACCGCACTTTGGGTCACGTTCAACAGCTCCGCCGCCCGGGTAAAGCTGCCAGTGCTGCCGGCCACTTCGAAGGCTTTAAGGGCGTTGAGACCAGGCATTTTGCGTTTCATGGAAGGCACTCGACAGCAGCATTTAAGGAAGATCAAGCAAACAAACTCTGCACACAACATACCTTTTTGTATTGGGCCAGGGGTAGCACCCTGTGCAGCGGAAAAATACGCGGATTAAAACAACGCTGTCGTTTTTCGATCAATGACGTCGTGGATGAATACAGAGCACGCGTATAACGCATGCACACTAAGACAATTAAGCATTGGTCGCGAAGTCGCGACAAAAGTTAGTCTGCCGAACAACTAACTCTTCCCACTTTGCGATTATTTAAACCGGGGCCTCGCCATGTCCAACCTACCTGTTTCATCGCGGCGAAGTATCGGGTTGCTGGCATTCGTGTTTACCGCGTGCAACGCCACGACCCATGGTTTCAGTGTGTTTCTGTATTCCGCTTTATTACCGCAGATTCGTCAGGCATTTGAACTGAGCTACAGCCAGGCCGCCCTGATTGCCGCGTTGTTGCAGCTGTTCTACATGGGCGCCTCGATTGCCAGCGGCATCGCCGCCGCGTGGGTGAGCCCGCGCACGATGGTGCGCCTGACCATCGTGCTGAGCCCCGCGCTGCTGGCACTGGCCGTCGCCACCCCGTGGGTGCTGCCGTTTGCCCTGTGCCTGGCGCTGGTGTCGGCGTGTGCGGTGTCAAACTGGAATGCCATTGCGGCCCTGGCGCGCGAAGTCATTCCGGCCAGCCACCGCAGTCGCGTGCTGGGGCTGGCCTCGTCGGGCGCAGCGTTTGCGATCTGCTTGAACGGCGTGTTGATCGCGCTGTTGCAGGGACTGACGTTGCGGCAGTTCTGGTTGATCTGTGCCGGATTAACGCTATTGGTCACGCTGCTGACCCTCTGGGCCTTGAGCCCGTACGCCGAGCAGGCGCCCCGCGCCGCCCAGCCCCCCGCCTTCACTCACGTACTGAGGCAATGGCTGCGCCTGTGCCTGGAACAGCCCGTGGCGTTGCACATTGTATTGCTCAGCGGGTTTATCGGCGCGATCAGTGGGCCGTTTCTGAATTTCCTGTCGGTGTTTGTCAGCGATCGCCTGCACGCGGGCGCGGCAATCACCGGTTCGATGTGGACGTTGATCGGCATCGGCGGTGCCCTCGGCGGGCTGCTGCTGGGTGCGCTGGCGGATCGTTGGGGCGCGTTGCGGGTGCTGGCGCTGAGCATCGGCGCATTCGGCCTGGCCATGCTGGGCCTGCTGGCGCACCCCAGCCTGCTCGTGAGTTGGTGGGCCGCCGGGTTATTTGCGCTGTTCTATTTCCCCTCATGGGGGTTGATGGCGGCCTACCTAAGCGCGCGTCTCAACCCGGTGCACAGCCTGCAAGTGGTGAGCCTGAGCATGGTCAGTTATGGCCTGGCCAGTGCCACCGCCAACGGGCTCTGTGGCTGGCTGTTGCAAGTCAGTGGTGAGTTTGCCGTGGTGCACGGCTGGATCGCCGGCTGGGTGATCGCCTGCCTGTTACTGCTCAAGCGCATGGCTCATCGACAAACCGCGCAGACGCTGCCTGTCCACGTGCCCTGAGCGCCCCAACTGGCGCTGCAGAATCTCCACCAATGCCTCCACCTCCGGCACCTGGCAGCCGCTTGAGCGCCAGAGCATCAGGCGGGCCGACGCAATCGGTGGAAAGCCTTGCTGCTCATCCAGAATCTGCCAGCCGGCCGGCACCAGGCGCCGCGCCATCACCCCGACCGACAAGCCCTGCTCAATCGCAATCGCGATCCCGCGCGGGCTCTGGCTGGTGTACACCACCTGCCACGAGCGCCCGGCCTCGGCCAACGCCTGCACGGCATTGGCGCGGAAGGCGCAGCCCTCGGCGTAGACCGCAAGCGGCACCGATTGGCGCCCCACGCAACTCCAACTCGGCGCCGCCACCCACACCAACGGTTCGTCGCACAGGTATTCGCCGGGTTGCAGGCCGGCATGTTCAACGCCCAACACCAGGTCCAGCTCGCCACGATGCAAGCGGGCGACCAGCGCGGTCGACATCTCGCAACAGATGTCAGGGCGGACCTGGGCAAACTGTGCCTGGAAGTCCTTGAGCATCCCGCCCAGGCAATATTCGGCGTAATCCTCCGGCATGCCCAAGTGGATACACACCTGTTCATTGGGCAATTGTGCGGCGCTGACGGCCTCCAAGTGCAGCTTGAGGATTTGCCGCGCGTAGATCAGAAAGGTCTCGCCACTCGGGGTCAGGCCAATGGAGCGACTGGTGCGGCGTATCAGCGGCGTGCCGACAATCTCTTCGAGCCGCTGCAAACTCTGGCTGACGGTGGATTGGGTTTTATGCAGGCGCTCGGCGGCGGCCGAAAACCCCTGGCACTCAATAATTGCCACGAATACTTTAAGTAAACCGCCATCCAGTTCGCCTGACATGACTATCGCCCCTGCCGATGGATTCGATCACAACTTGTAATTTCCACTTCCAAACGCTTTACGCAACTATCGACTCAACACAACAACCGACGTCAGGAGCCGTGTATGAGTCTTAAACTTGCCGATGCCGAAACCGGCGATATCAGCGACATCATTAATACCGAGCTGTACCCCATACATGATTCGGGCCATGTTCAATTACAGGCATTAATTGAACATGCGCGGGCCGAGTTGGCCGAAGACGGTTGCTGCCTGCTGAAAAACTTCCTGCGCCCTGAAGTGTTGGAGCAGGCGCGCCTGGAAGGTCAGGCACTGTCGGGCAAAACATTTTATTCGGTGCGCAAGGTCAACGCCTATTTCACCGAGGACGACGCCAGCCTGCCCCAGGATGATCCGCGTCGCACGTTCATGGAGCGCACCAGCGGCTTCGTAACCCGCGACATGATCGCCCCCGACGCGATCATCCATCGCCTGTACGTGTCACCGATGATGAAACGTTTTATCGGTGCCTGCCTCGACGAACCGGAGATTTTCGAATACGCCGACCCCTTCGCCGGGCTGGTGATCAACGTGATGCCCGAAGGCACCGAGCAGCCTTGGCACTTCGATACCAACGAATTCATCGTCAGCATGATGACCCAGAAACCCGAGGCCGGTGGCCTGTTCGAATACGCGCCGATGATCCGCTCGCGCAGCCAGGAAAACCTCGGCGCCGTCGGCAAAGTGGTGCGCGGTGAAGACCGCTCGCGGGTCCAGGAGCTGGCACTCAACCCGGGTGATCTGCAGATTTTCAAGGGGCGCTTCTCGGTACACCGGGTCACCCGTGTGGAAGGTGCCACCGAACGCAACACAGCGATCTTCGCCTACTCGGAGAAGCCCGGAATCATCGGCCGCGCCCAGCGCACCAAACAGCTTTACGGACGCCTGTCCGAAGCCCACCTGCAAGCCGAACGCAACCTGGTGCGCAGCGACCAGTTGCTCGACTGATTCCCCCCTCAAAAAAAACCAAACCCGTATGTGCCCTGCGAGGAACACCCATGAGTCTGTCCGGCCCCAACCGCAACCCCGCTGACTGCGAACCCACCGATGACGAGATCCAGCAAATCCAGCTGGACCGCCTGCAGCGGGTGCGCAATGAACTGAAAAAACGTGACTACGCCGCCTGTGTGCTGTTCGACCCGACCCACATGCGCTACGCCACTGGCTCGCGCAACATGCAGGTGTACTCGGCGCGCAACCCGGCGCGTTATGCCTTCATTCCGGCGGAAGGCCCGGTGGTGATCTTCGAGTTCGGCGGCTGCCTGCACCTGGCTGAAAGCCTGAACACCGTGGACGAAGTACGCCCGGCCAAAGCCATCTCCTACTACTTCTGTGAAAGCTTTTTGGGCAACGTCACCGCCGACTGGGCAGCCGAGATTGATGAGCTGGTGCGCCAGTGCGGTGGCGGCAACCGTATCGCCATCGAGAGCGCCACCTCGGCGGCGGCCTTTGAATTGCAAAAGCTCGGTTACCAGGTGTTTGACGCCCAGGAACCACTGGAGCGTGCGCGCTGCATCAAAGTGCCCAATGAGCTCAAGATGATCCGCGCCAGTCTGCGCGCCACCGAGGCCGGGGTGCGCTTGATGGAAAGCAAGCTGGTGCCGGGCATCACCGAGAACCAGCTGTGGTCGCACCTGCACCAGCATGTGATCGCCACCGATGGCGACTATGTTGAGACGCGCCTGCTGTCTTCCGGGCCGCGCACCAACCCGTGGTTTCAGGAGTGCAGCACGCGGCCGATCGAGGCCGGCGACCTGGTGGCACTGGACACCGACGTGGTCGGGCGTTTCGGCTATTACGCCGACTTCTCACGCACCTTTCTCTGTGGCGATCAGGCCGCCACCGCCAAGCAGCAAGAGCTGTACAAACTCGCCTACGAGCAAGTGCAAACCAACGTGGAAATGCTCAAGGCCGGGCGCAGCTTCAAGGAATACGCCGAGATGGCCTGGAAGATTCCCGAGCATTACAAAAACAACCGCTACTTCGCCCTGGTGCACGGGGTTGGCATGACCGGTGAATACCCTTACGTGGTGCACCGCGAAGACATCGACGCGCTGGGCTACGACGGTGTGTTCGAGGCCGGCATGACCATCTGCGTGGAAAGCTACATCGGCCACGACGACGGCGGCGAAGGCGTAAAGCTCGAAGAACAGATCTACATCCACGAACACGGCATCGAGTTGCTCTCCGACTACCCGTTCGACCCGCGCCTGCTGCGGTAATGATCGTTCCCACGCTCTGCGTGGGAACGTATCCCGTGACGCTCTGCGTCACCGTTGCGCAGAGGCGACGCAGAGCGTCTGGCCAGCATTCCCACGCAGAGCGTGGGAACGATCGGCCGACGCGGGGCAGCATGTAACATGCATTTATAGAAGGTTACTGCGCAGAATTTGTCGTTTGTCGATCTTTGCGCAAATGACAAAACTGCGGGCATCTCTAATAAAAACAACATGAGAGCTGCCCTATGTCCTGTCCCATTGCCCGCCTCCTCACTTCGTTGCGCCTTGTTCTTCTGCCGGCTTCACAGCGGTCCGTGCTGCGCCTTTACTGCGCCTGCCACTGACCCTTGCGGTTCAACAAAAACGCATATTCGCAAGTACCGGAGAGGCTTATGAAAGAGTTGACTACCCTGGACGGCGCCGAGGCGCATCCAGCCATCAATGACCTGTGTGCCCAGGCACAAAGCGGCGAGATCAACCGGCGCCAGTTCCTGCGCACCGCTGCCCTGCTGGGGATTACCGTGGCCAGCGCCAGCAGCTTTATCGGCTCGGCCCTGCTCGGCAACGACGCCCAGGCCGCCGACGCCACACCCGCCCGCCAGGGTGGCAGCCTGCGCTTTGCCTGTGCGATCCAGGAAATCCAGGACCCGATGCTGATCACCTGGATCGAAGCCTCGAACCTGTTGCGCAACTCGCTGGAATACCTGACCTGGGTCGACGCCGACAACATCACCCACCCGTACCTCGCTGAAAGCTGGAGCCCGTCCGACGACCTCACCACCTGGACCTTTAACCTGCGCCAGGATGTGAAGTGGAGCAATGGCGACCACTTCACGGTCGAGGACGTGCAACACAACATTGAACGCTGGATCGCGGCGGACTCCAAGTCGGTTAACCGCACCGCATTCCAGGACATCAAAGCCTTCGAGAAAGTCAGCGACTACCAGTTCCGCCTGCTGCTCAAGCGGCCGATGCTGGCGATCCCGGAAATGCTCAACGCGTTCACCTGCGCCATCGTCCACCGCAGCTTCAAGGCCGGTGACGACTGGGCGAAAAACCCGTTGGCCACAGGGCCGTTCAAGCTGGTTTCGTTCGCCGTGAACAAACAGGCGACGTTCGCCAAACGCGCCGATTACTGGGGCAAGCCTGCCAACCTCGACGAGCTGCGTTACATCGACATGGGCACCGACGTGTCCACCCACCTCGCCGCCCTGCAGGCCGGCCAAGTCGACGTGTTGTACCGCGTGACCGTGGCCGAACTCGACTTGGCCAAGCGCCTGCCCGGCGCGCAGTTGCTCACCTGCAAATCCGCGCAAACCGTGGTGATGCGTATGGCCTGCGATCAGAAGCCGTTCACCGACCTGCGCATCCGCAAAGCCGTGGTGCTGTGCGCCGATAACGCGCAGATGCTCAAGATCGCCTATCGCGGCATGGGCACCCTGGGCGAAGACCACCATGTGGCGCCCTCCCATCCCGAGTACTTTCCACTGCCCAAGCGCAACCGCGATGTGGCGGCGGCGAAGAAGCTACTGGCCGAAGCCGGCTTTGCTAATGGCCTCGACATCGATTTGATCGTCGGCAACACCCAGGGCCGCTATGAGCAGGACTGCGCGCAAATCCTGCAGCAAAACTGCCTGGAAGCCGGGATTCGCATCAACCTCAAAGTGGTGCCCGCCGCCCAATACTGGCCGATCTGGGACAAGGCCGCGTTCAGCCTCACTTACTGGGCCCATCGCCCGCTGGGCGTGATGTCCCTGGAGCTGGCCTACCGCGGCGGTGGCGCCTGGAACGAAAGCCACTACAGCGACCCGGCCTTTGACGCCGCGCTTGACAAGGCCATGGGCATCATCGACCCCAAACAACGCGCTATCGCGATGCAAAACGTCGAGCAGATCCTGCAAGACGCCTGCGTCATCGTGCAGCCGTTCTGGGGTGACAAGTTCACCGCCGTGAGCAAAAAGGTCCAGGGCTTCCAGGTGCACCCTTCCGACTTCTACCCCATGGGCAATGTGTGGCTGAGCGCCTGAGCTAAGGCGCGCCCTTCCTGCCCGACTGCGGGCAGGCCTCCCTTGAACAGTCGGAGCATGCACCCATGGCTGATTTTCTATTGCGCAAATTACTGGCGCTGGTGGCGACCCTGCTGTCGGTGTCACTGATCGTGTTCCTGGCCCTGGAACTGAATATCGAGGACGTGGCGATCAACGTCCTCGGCCCCTACTCCGCCGCCGACCAGCGTGCGGCGTGGCTGGTAGAGCACGGCTATAACCAACCTTTTGTTTGGCGTTACCTGCTGTGGCTCAAGGACTTTGTCAGCGGCGACTGGGGCACCTCGGTGTACTTTCGCGAGTCGGTGATCAAGCTGTTGCTGCCCAACCTGGCGCAAACCCTGACCCTGGCCGGCCTGGCCTTACTGGTGATGGTGCCGGTGGCGTTGACCCTGGGCATTCTCGCCGGCATCCGCCAAGGCTCGCTGCTCGACCGCCTGGTGTCGTTCGTGTCGATTGTCACCACGTCGATTCCCGACTTTGCCAGCGCGGTATTCGTCTCGGCGATCTTTGTGTTCTGGCTCAACTGGCTGCCCGGCGTCAGCAGCATGAGCGACGGCTTCAGCGCGGTGGAGCTGGTGCTGCCGTTGATGGTGCTGTGCCTGTTCGGCATCGGCTACCTGGCGCGGATCACGCGGGCGTCGATGGTTGAAGTGATGCAGTCACCGTACATCCGCACGGCGCGGCTCAAAGGCGCTTCCACTGCGCGCATTGTCGTACGGCATGCCCTGCGCAATGTGCTGATCGCCCCGATTACAGTGATCATGCTGTACATCCCATGGCTGCTGTCCAACGTGATCGTGGTCGAGGTGTTCTTCGCCTACAAGGGCTTCGGCTCGCTGTTGTACACCGCCTCGTTGAACCATGACGTGTACCTGATCGAAGCCTGCGCGATGGTCAGTGCCGTGGTGGTGGGCATCACCAAGATCTTTTCGGACCTGGCCTACACCTGGCTCAACCCGCGCATCACCCTGCGCAGTCTCGGCGGAGGTGCCCAATGAACCGTCTGCACGCCTTCAAACATCCCCTGGCGTTGCTCGGCCTGTTGCTGGTCGGCGGCTGGGTGTTGATCGCGCTGTTTGCACCCTGGCTGGCGCCGCATGATCCGCTGGAAAGTTTCACACCCTTGCTGACGCCGATGACCGCCGGCGACAACGGCCAGAGCTTCCTGCTGGGCACCGACATGATCGGTCGCGACATTCTCTCGCGGCTGATCTGGGGCACGCGCACCGTGCTGTTCTGGTCGATTCTGGCCACACTCACCGCGTTCGCGGTGGGCATCGCCATGGGCTTGTGCGCCGGTTACTTCAACGGTTGGGTGGATGCCGTGCTGTCGTATGTGGCCGACACCGTGCTGTCGTTCCCGGTGCTGGTGTTGTACATCGTGATCATCATCGCCCTGGGTGCTTCGGCGTTGAATATCCTGATTGCGGTGACCTTCACCAGTGCCCCGGCGATCTTTCGCATCATGCGTGCGCTGACGATCGACATCCGCTCGCGCGACTACGTACTCAGTGCGATCACCCAAGGTGAAGGCTCACTTCGCATCATGCTGGTAGAAATTTTGCCCAACTGCGGCGGCCCGTTGATCGTGGATTTCTGCCTGCGCATCGGCTACACCGCGATCATGATCGGCGCCCTGGGTTTTCTCGGCCTAGGCCTGCCGCCACCGATGCCGGACTGGGGCGGCATGATCAACGATGGCCGCGCCATGGCCATTGCCTTCCCACACCTGGTGATCTTCCCCTGCATTGCCATCTCCACCCTGATGCTGGGCCTGAGCCTGCTGGCGGACGGCCTGGATGAAAACGCCCAGCACGGCGCGAGGAATTGAACATGAACGCTGAAACCGTATTGCGGGTACACAACCTGTCGGTTGAACTGCCCGCCGGCACCGACCGAAGCCATGCCGTGCACGGCATCAGCCTGGAGGTGCGCAAGGGTGAAATCCTCTGCGTGATCGGCGAGTCCGGCTCGGGCAAATCCGTGCTGTCGGCGGCGATCATGGGCGACTACGCCAAAGGCCTGCGGCATGCCGGTGGGGTGATTGACTTTCTCGGTGACGATATCTGCACCCTGGATGAAGCGCGCCTGCGGCAGTTGCGCGGTAACCGCATCGCCATGATTTTCCAGGAGCCCATGGCGGCACTGAACCCGGCGATTCGGATCGGCAAACAAGTCGAAGAAATCTTCGACATCCACGCCGCCCACATGCCCCAACGCGAGCGCCGCGAACGCATGCTCGCGCTGCTCGAATCCACCCAACTGCCAGACCCACCGCGCATCGCCAACAGCTTTCCCCATCAACTGTCCGGCGGCCAGTGCCAGCGCGTGGTGATCGCCATGGCCCTGGCGATGAACCCGGACTTGTTGATCGCCGACGAACCCACCACGGCGCTGGACGTGACCACCCAGGCCCAAGTGCTGAAGCTGGTGCGCGACCTGCGCGGGCGTGGCCAGCACGGCATTCTGTTTATCACCCATGACTTCGGTGTGGTGGCACAGATTGCCGACCGCATTGCGGTGATGGAAGGTGGTCGCCTGGTGGAGATTGGCGACCGCGACCAAGTGCTGAACGCCCCGGCCCACGCCTACACGCGCAAACTCATCGCCGCAGTGCCGGCCCTGCACCCGGAACTGCACACGCCGAGTGCCGACGGTGAGTTGGCGTTGCGCATCGAACACCTGACCAAAACCTACAACGTCGGTGGCAGCTCCGTCGCGGCGCTGCGCAACGTGTCGCTGAACCTGCCACGCGGCAAGACGCTGGCGATTGTCGGCGAGTCCGGCTCGGGCAAAAGTACCTTGGTCAAGGCTGCAATCCGTCTGGTGGAGAGTGACAGCGGGCATGTGTGGGTCGGCGATACTGACTTCCTCGCCTTGCGCGGCTCAGCCCTGGCGGCCAATCGGCGGCGCATCCAGATGATTTTCCAGGACCCATACGGTTCGCTCAACCCACGCCATCGCGTCGGCGACATCATCGCCCGCGCCGCGCAATTGCGCGGGCTGTCGGCCAAGGACGCCTGGGCCGAGGCCGGTGACTTGCTCGAACAGGTCGGCCTCAAGCGCGACGCCCTCAAGCGCAAGCCCCGGCAGTTTTCCGGTGGCCAGCGCCAACGCATCGGCATCGCCCGCGCCCTGGCCATGCGCCCGGAAGTGTTGATCGCCGATGAGAGCGTCTCGGCGCTGGATGTGTCGGTGCAAAAACAGGTACTCGAACTGCTCGCCGAGCTGCAACAGCAATTGAACCTGAGCATCCTGTTTATCACCCACGACCTGCGCGTGGCGGCGCAGATCAGCGATCACATCGCGGTGATGCGCCAGGGCGAAGTCGTCGAGTACGGCACCGCTGAACAGGTGCTGCTGCGCCCACAAAACAGCTACACCCAGGCGCTGCTCGCGGCGGCGCCAGGCGCCACGCAATTACCGGCTGCCGGGCCGCCACTGAGGCTGATCCGCCCCGCCGCGCACTGAGTTGCAAAATTTTCCCCGCGTCGCAGCGTTCGCTGCGGCAACGGGCTGCTGTTGCCAAAAAATAACCAATAATGAGAGCGAAACCATGCGACCAACCCTACGTTACATCGCCCTGGTCCCAGTGCTCGGCGCCCTGGCGGCGCCGGCCATGGCCTACCAGGTCACCGACAACCTCGACCTCGGCGGCGCCGTGCGGGCGCGCTGGGACTATGACCCGGATCGCGGCATCCAGAAGTTCGGCCTCGACACCGCGTTCCTCAGCGCCAAGTACAACTCCGACACCTGGATCGGTGAGGCCCAGTACCGCTTTTACGGGCGTTCGTACCCGTACCAGTACACCAAGAACTACGGCGATATCCAGTTCGCCAAGTTTGCGTGGGTGGGCTACAAGTTCAACCCCGACCAGCAAGTGCAGGTGGGCCTGAACACCGTGCCGTTCGGCTTGCAGCCGTATTTTGGCAGCACCTTCTACGAAACCCTGGGCAACGTGATCGGCCTGGAAGACGTGCAGCAGGTCGGCGCCAAGTACATCCAGCAAAGCGGCGATTGGAACATCCAGGCCGGCTACTACCTGCGCCCGGCGTGGCAAGGCAAAGGCACCAGCAAGGGCGTGACCTACTCCAGCGTGATTTCCGAAGCCGACAGTTACGTGGGCGACGGCAGCAACAACCAGGAGCGCAACACCGTGGTGGTGCGGGTGGCCAAAGCCATGGAGCTGGGCAACTGGAAGTCGGAAATCGGGCTGTCCGGCTTGACCTCAACGCTTGAGAACAAAGACACCAACAACGACGGTCGGCGCAACGCCGTGGCGATCCACTACCTGGGCAAAAACGGCCCGTGGGGCGTGCAATTGCAGGCGGCGCGCCAACAAATGTCGCCACGTAACCCCGGCACCGACAGCGTGGTGACGCTGGGTGGCTATGATGGCACGTTCAACGTGGCCAGCCGGGGCAATTTGTATGTGGCGGATTTGAGCTACGACGTGGGCGGCAAATACCTGTTTGACCAGGTCAGCGGCGTGAAGCTGTATGCCAACTACAGTGCGTTTGATAAATCCGAGGATCAATTCAAGACCTCGCAACGGGTGATTCTGGGCACCTCGTTTTCGGTGAGCAAGTTGTGGGTGGCAACGGAGTGGTTGATCGGTAAAAACGACCCGTATATCGGGGGCAGCAGCTATACCGAAAGTTTGGGCGCGGGTGGGAGTAACCAGTGGGAGAATCAGCTGTACATGAACATCGGTTACTACTTCTAATAGGCCACTGACGCCATCGCGGGCAAGCCCGCTCCCACATTTGATCGGCGCCGTGGTCAAAATGTGGGAGCTGGCTTGCCTGCGATAGCGTCAGTACCAACACTATAAAAACAACCGGTGTGGAATCCCTTTCATGCGCCAACTGCCCGCCCTCAACATGCTGCGTATCTTCGAAGAAGTCGCTCGCCACCGCAGCTTCAGCCAGGCCGCCGTGGGCCTTAACGTCACCCAGGGCGCCGTCAGCCGCCAGATCAAACAACTGGAAGACTACCTCGGCATCGCCTTGTTCATCCGCACGCCCCAGGGCCTGTCCCTGACCGAAGCCGGCTTTGCGCTTTCCCCACACCTGAGCGACGCCTTCGACCATATCGAGCGCGCCCTGCAAGCCGTGCGTGTGCCCAACCTGCGCCAGCGCCTGCGCATCGTCGCGCCGCCGACCTGGGCCACACGCTGGCTGTCCGCGCACCTGCGACGCTTCTGCGAGCGTTACCCGGATATCAACCTCAGCGTCACCCACCAGAACAGCCACGACAGCCTGACGGAAATCGACTGCAGGATTCGTTTCGGCCTCGAACCGGCGGCGCATTGCAGCAGCGAATTGCTGGTGATGGAACGGCACATCGCCGTCGCCAGCCCGGAGCTGTTCAGCAACGGCCAACCGCCCGACCTGCGGCGTTTTCCATTGCTGCATATCCTGCACGATGGCAAGCGCTTGAAGGTCTGGGAAAACTGGCTGGCGGCCATGGGCCGGGACGACATCGATGCGGGCCAGGGTCTGGAATTCAGCACCCTGGACCAGGTGATCCACACCGCCCTGGCAGGCGGTGGCTTAGCCGTGATCGACCGGCAGATGATCGAGCGCGAGTTGGCCAATGGCAGCCTGCTGCCGATCACGCCCGTGGAAGTGATCGGCCCTTATGGCTATTGGCTGGATGTGGCGAGTGACAAACAGGGTTTATCCAAGGTGCGTTTGTTTACGCAGTGGCTGGGCCAGGTCAGCAATCCCTGACACCGGTGGCGCCTGGGCCTTGCACGCCTGGCTCAAGGTCAGCGCCTTGGTTTCCGGGGCCCAGGCCCAGGAGATCATCGCGCCCAATACCAGTATCGCCGCCAGAATGCCCATGGTCGGGCTCAAACCAATCCCGGCGACACTCACCGGCAGCAGGAATGTACTGATCGCCGAGCCCAGGCGACTCACCGCCGTGGCCAGGCCAATGCCGCTGGCACGCACTTCGGTGGGGAAGCTTTCTGCCGGGAATACCCCGACCAGGTTGCTGACCGCCGACAACACCAAAGTAAACACACCGAAGGTCAACACCATCAGCCACGCCATGCTCCCCGGCAACACCGCCAGCAGGAACAGCGCCGCAGCAAGGATAATGAACGAATTGATCAGAAACCCACGGCGCGAGAACTTCACCGTGCACCAGATGCCGATCAAGGCGCCGATGATCAGCAGCACGTTGAGCATCAATTCTGTGCCAAAACCTTCGGCCAGGCCCATTTTCTGCAGGATCGAGGGCAAGAAGGTGTAGATCGCGAAATACGGCATTACGATGCATACGAAGAACAGGCAGTTGAACGCCGTGCGCTTGCGGTATTCGCGGCTGAACAACACGCCATAGCCGGAACGGGTTTGCGTCGACGGTTCCTCATCCAGCACCACATGCGCGCCCAGGTGCTTTTTGACGATGGCACGGGCTTCGGCGATGCGCCCCCGGTTGACCAGCCAGCGCGGTGATTCCGGAGTGCCGATGCGCGCGAGCAGAATCAGCCCGGCCGGGATCGCCGACGATGCGAGCATCCAGCGCCAGGCGTCGTCACCGAGGCTGAGCATCGCGGTGCCGACAAAGGTTGCGGCCACGTAGCCGACGGTCCACACCACGCTGAAGGAGCCGAGCAGCACGCCCCGATGTTTCTTCGGCGAAAACTCGGCCAGCATGGCATGGCCGACGCTGAAGTCGCCGCCCAAGCCGATGCCGATCAGCACTCGGCATAGCAACAGCCCCATGGCGGTTTCAGCATAGAACTGCATGACCGACGCCACGGTAATCAGCACAAAGCTGACGAGAAAGATCTTCTGCCGACCGAGGGTGTCGGAGATCCAGCCGAAAAACAGGCTGCCCAGGAACAAACCAATCAGGGCCGAAGCACCGATCAAGCCTTGCCAGAAGGCGTCGAGTTGCATCTGGGGGCTGAGCAGAGTGAAGGCGATACCGATCAAGCCGAGGATATAGCCGTCGGTGAAGTGCGCACCAAAGGTCAGGCCGGCGATCTTCAGATGAAAGCGGCCGATCGGCAGGTCGTCGATTTTGACGGGTTGAGCAGTCATGGTGTTCTCCATATTGTTGTTCTTGACGGAGTAACAGCGGGCAAGCCGATTGTGGTGTGTGAGCTTTTTTGTGGGAGCTGGCTTGCCTGCGATAGCGGTAGGTCAGTCGCCGAATGTGCCAGCTGGCATGCCTCATCGCAGGCAAGCCAGCTCCCACACTGGATCGGTGTGTGTGTGTTTAAAGGCCGCCCATCAACAAATATTTGATCTCCAGATAATCATCCAGCCCGTACTTGGAGCCTTCACGGCCCAGGCCCGATTCCTTGATGCCGCCAAACGGCGCGACTTCGGTGGAGATAATCCCTTCGTTGATGCCGACCATGCCCGCTTCCAGGCCTTCGGCCATGCGCCACACGCGGCCGATATCGCGGCTGTAGAAGTACGCGGACAAACCGAACGGCGTGTCATTGGCGCGCTGCAGTACTTCGGTTTCATCTTGGAAACGAAAGCATGCCGCCACCGGGCCGAAGGTTTCTTCCTGGGCAATCAGCATGTCGCCATGGGCTTCGGTGAGAATGGTCGGTTCGAAGAACGTCCCGCCCAGTGCATGACGACGGCCACCGCACAGCAGTTTGGCGCCCTTCTCCAAGGCGTCGCCGACATGGGCTTCGACCTTGGCCAGCGCGGCCGCATTGATCAGTGGGCCTTGTTCGGTTTCACCGTCCAGGGCGCTGCCGACGCGCATCGCCGAGACCGCCTCGGCCAGTTTGCGGGTAAAGGCCTCGTACACGCCGTCCTGGATAAAGAAGCGGTTGACGCACACGCAGGTTTGCCCGGTGTTGCGAAACTTGGACGCCATTGCGCCTTTGACGGCGGCGTCCAGGTCGGCGTCGTCGAACACGATAAAGGGTGCATTGCCGCCGAGTTCCAGGGAGACTTTTTTCAGCGTGTCGGCCGCCTGGCGCATCAACAGTTTGCCGGTGCGGGTGGAGCCGGTGAACGACAGCTTGCGCACCACGCTGGAGGCTTGCAGCGCACCACCGATGGCCACCGCATCGCCAGAAACGATGTTGAACACACCGGCCGGAATACCCGCCTGCTCGGCCAGCACTGCCAGGGCGAAGGCGGACAGCGGGGTTTCTTCCGAAGGTTTGAGAACCATCGTGCAACCCGCCGCCAGTGCCGGGCCGACCTTACGGGTGACCATCGCCAGGGGGAAATTCCACGGCGTGATCGCCGCAACCACGCCGATGGCTTCCTTGACGACGATGATGCGTGCGTCGGCCTTGTGGCTGGGAATTACGTCGCCATACGCACGTTTAGCCTCTTCGCCGAACCACTCCAGGAAGCTCGCGGCGTAAACCACTTCGCCCATGGCTTCGGCCAGGGGTTTGCCTTGCTCCAGGCTAAGCAGTTGCGCCAGGTCCTTCTGGTTGCTGAGCATCAGCTCGCTCCAACGCTTGAGGCGCTGGCTGCGCTCCTTCGCCGTGAGCTTGCGCCAGGCCGGCAAGGCGCGGTTGGCGGCGTCGATGGCCAGGTTAGTGGCTTCGCCCGCGGCGCACTGCACGTCAACGATCAACGCGCCGTTGGCCGGGTTGAGCACCGGGTAAGTCGGGCCGCCGCTGGACCAGTGGCCATCGATGTAATTGCCAGTACGAATCAGCGGGTTCATGCCACGGCCTCAATCAGGTTGAAACGGTCCAGGCCCGGGCGGGCCTCGCGCAGGATGCGCCGGCCGGCGGTGTAGTCGTTGATCACATCGCACGGCGTGTAATTACGCTCCAGCTCGTGCAGTTCTTCGGCATCCAGTTGGGTGTCGAGGGCCGCCAGTGCACTGTCAAATTGGGCAGTGGTGTCGGCCCCCACCAGCATCACGTCGACGCCAGGGTGGTTGGCGACCCAGGCCTGGGCGATCTGCGCATTCGACACGCCACGGGCACGCGCCACGCGCTGCACCGAATGGGCGATATCGAACGAGGCCTGGTCGCTGTACATCTGCTGGGTGAAAAAGTCGGTCTGGTTGCGAGTCGACTGCACTTCGCCGGTGAGCAACCCGCGCGCCAGCGGGCTGAACACCGAGACACCCAGGCCCTGGTCGCGGCAGAACGGGATCATCTCGCGCTCTTCTTCACGGTACGCGCAGTTCAGTTGCAGCTGCATATTGATCGGCTTGACCCAGCCATTGCGCTCGCACGCCATGAGGATCTTGGCCAACTGGCCGGTGAGCATGGTCGACACGCCGATGTAGCGCGCCTTGCCGGAGCGCACGATGTCGTTCATCGCCGCCATGGTCTCTTCGACCGGGGTGTTCAGGTCGAAATAATGCAGCATGAACACATCAACGTAATCCATGCCCAGACGGCTCAGCGAGGCGTCGATGCTGTCCATGATGTGCTTGCGCGAATGGCCGCTGGCATTGATGCCACTGCGGGTGCCGTAACCGACTTTGGTGGTGACGACAATGTCTTCGCGCCGTGCGACGCGCTTGAGGATGCGCCCCACCACTTCTTCACCGACGCCTGCGGAGTAGAAGTCCGCCAGGTCGATGAAATTGACGCCGTTGTCCAGCGCGTGGGCGACGATGGGCTCACTTTGCTTTTCGTCGAAAATCCACGGTTTCCAGTCCGGGGTGCCCATGTTCATGGTGCCCAGGCACAGGCGGGAGACTTGCAGGCCGGAGTTGCCCAAACGGGTGTATTGCATGGGGATGTCCTCAGGCCTTTGGCGTATAGAAAGGGTTGCTGATGTGGTTGACCACATCGGCCAGTTGCGCGGTGTAGGGCGTGCCATTGAGGGCGGCGCGGATCGCGGTGCGACAGGCGTTGTAGTTGTTCAGGTAGACGGCGTCCAAGTCATCGCAGGCCGGGTTGACCCAGTTGGCGGTGACGATGGCCCATTCGTCTTCGGCTTCCGGCGGCAAGGTGCCGTCGAGCAAGGCTTGCAGCACGGCCTTGGCGATACCGGCCTGGGACGCGCCCCAGGTGGCATTGCCGTGCAAGTCGCTGCCGATCGCGGCCTTGTTGACGTAGAGGGTCATGGGCTTGACCGGGATGTTTGGCTGGGCAATCACCATGAACGGGATGTGGCCCTGGCTTGGCGACGCAAGGCTGTTGGCAAAGGCCTGGCCGGCCGGCCCGTTGCGTGGGCCGATGAGGATATTGATGTGGGCAGCATTGACGCCTGGGCCTTCGAAGCCCTCGCCGATGTACAGATCAAGTGGTTTCATTTCGCAAACGCTCGTTGTTGTTATGAGGGGAGCTTGTTGGCGATTTTTTAGCACTGGCGCTGGCAGCGGCCGTAACCATTAAAAGTCATAGGGGTGTGAGTTTTGCTCATGGCCCCTGCGACGATCGATGCCGTTTTGTGTCGTTGACCTACTTTGTTACACACCATATAGTGTGCCCACAAGCAGAACAGACCACTACATAGTGTGCAGCATCGGTATTTACCGACCACACTACGCGCAATATTTCAATGCCTAGTAGCCTGCAAACCGCATATTTTTGGACGGGTTCACACACCGTCAGAACAGACCAGGAAGGAGTATTTCAATGCTGAGTTGGGATGAAGTCGACAACGAAGACACCGGTGCAGCGGTGATCAAGGGCGCCAACGCCGGGCATGCCAGCGAAGCCAACATGGACCGCCTCGACGGCGCCGGCGCCGCTGCCGCACTGGAAGCGCGCAACGTGACGGCCAATGACTCCGCCGCGATCATCCGCGCCAAGGCCGCCCTGGACAAACTCGACGTCGCCGAAGGCCTCGCCGAACTGGAAGGCTCCGCCGCCCGCGTCGCCGTTGACGAAAAACGCATGATCAACTGCCGCGCCGACCTCAACCAACTCGTGCCC
>NZ_JAKNQN010000019.1:0-35728 GCF_022662395.1 Pseudomonas sp. MONT-RG-20F-20-E-7-02 | reverse complement strand
ACTGGCAGACTTACCGGGCTTGCCGGGCGCAGATCTCAGCAGCTGGACTGGTTGTCGCAGCAGCAGAATTGAAACCATCCGCCTAACCGGGCGAACCAACGAATGGAGAGAGTCATGCGTACATGGCGAGACAAAACAGCGCAGGAGTTGCTCAACCACCTGCGTGATGCACAGAGAGCTGGGGCTGATCTTTCTCAGGTCTTTGTCCATTTCGAAAACGAAAACTCGATTGGCTTTTCTTGCGACAAGCACAACCACATCGAAGATTTCGACGTTACTCCGACTGAAGATCTATCCGCCTAACCCCAAACACTGGAGGTCGCCATGACCAAAGAAATCAGTTTTTTCGCGCAGCAAATTTCATCCGAAGCCGGTTATTTCCAAGACCGCCAGCGTCACCACATGACCAAAGTTAACGCCACGCTTTCGAGCGTTGAAGAAAGCGACATCCTTTCCGAGTTCACACCGGAAGAGATTCTTGATCATCACGACCGTGATGCCTTCCTTGAACTGATCGGCGAGAACTATGCCCGCGAGTACTTCGGGATCGAAGCTACCGACGGCATCGAAGGCGAATAACGCCACCCTGGAGGCGACCATGAACATCATCGCAAAAGACTTCACTGGATTGATCAAAGAAATTCTTGGCCTCGGCTGCGATGACTTCGCCTCCGTGGTGTGGATTCGTCAGCCGGTGCGCGTGAACGGCATGTGGCGCGCTACGGTGGCAGTGTGAAAGGCCCATCGAAGTACGACCTAATGGTCAGCCTTCTGGCCTTGGTGATAATCGTGACAATGGCGGTGTGAGATGAAGCCAGCAAACCGTGTTTACGTCGGAGGTCCACCACTCGATCCGCCCGACGAGCCCATACAAGTCGAGTGCAGCAACTGCAAATGCAAGACAGATGCTTCCGTATGGCGCGCTCGCCATGGGGAATGCCCAAAGTGCGGTGCCTGGGGCACTGCGATACCGAATGAGGATTAAACCGTGACTATTCCAAAGGGTTACAAACTTGTGCCGGTTGAGCCGACCGAAGAAATGCTGGTTGTTATGCACGATCGAATTCTGATCGGCGTCAATTTTAAGAAGCGCGAGGCAAGCATCCTAAACGACAAAGAATGGTGGGCAGCCGTTTTAGCCGCCGCCAAAACCCCGCCGCAACCCATCTACGACGAGGCGAAGGAGCGGGAGTTGTTTGAGGCGTATCACGCCATTGAAAGTGGTCTTGAAGGCACTGATCTTGAGACCGAATTTGACCGCAAAGATGATGGCGAATACGTCTATATGATGGCGGCAGATGGATGGAAATATTGGAAAGCCTGCGCCCAGTCCCGCGCCAAAGCTGGGGAGTTGGGTCATGAGTGAAGTGATGAAGTTTAAGTGCATTGGCAACATGGTTGGGCGTTCGCGTCTTGGCGGCGCTGAATACGTGTTTCTTTCGGACTTCGACCGCGTAAACGCCGAGCGTGACGCGGCGCTGGGGCGTGAGGCTGAGTTGCGGGAGTCAATCGTGGAATTCCGAGATCGTGAAGTTTCGCTTCGTGAGTCTCTCGGAAAAGCACGACATAGACTTGGCGAAGTTCTTGATGAGCGTGCTGCCCTGCAACAGCGCCTTACCGCAGAGGATGAGCGGGTGGATCAGGCAGTCACAGCGCTTAACGAAATTGCCAGGATTTCTCGGATGAGTGAAGAGCCTTTTGAGATTGCGACCCGGGCTATTGGCGAAATTTCCGCCCTCAAGCCAGCAGAGGGTGGTGGCGATGCGAGCTAGCCAGCGAAAGCTATGCGTGAAGTGGGACGGGTCGCATTTTGTCTGCACCCACCCAAATACGAACGTAACCGGTTACGGGGCAACCCCAGGAGCTGCGATTAGTAACTGGAAATTCTGGTGGGAGATTCCATATTGAAATCCCAACTCCCCGCCTACTGCTGGTGCCTACTGGCACTGGCACAACTGATTTTTTGAGGTGATTTATGAGTGAGTTTGTACGTGAAGGACGATACATAGTAGTTAAGCCTGATCACGAAGATGATATTCGCACGGAGCGGTTGAGAAACTACATTGAAGAGATGTGTTTCAAGACTCCTGAATGTGTTGTGGTTGAGGCGGACTGGCCAGAGTACGAAATGGTTTGGAGGATGATCGAGCGTCGCGTGACTGGGCAGCCCGTCGAAGACCTCGAAGCCCAACGCCTGCGCGCGGATACGGCTGAGCAGCGAATTTCATTCCTGGAAAACCTTATTGCCGAAGCGCATGTATGGATTGACCAGAATACCTTCGGCGGATCAGACGCCTACGATCTACGAGATAGATTGATCGCCGCCATCAACAATGAGCCAAAGCCATGACCACCAACCAAACGATTGACGGTGTGCCGCGCCAAGATATTAAAGCCGCTTGCGAATTGATTGAGGTTCTTTGGGAAAGCCTTCAACGTCACTCAAGCCCGCAGGATAATTGCTACACAATAGATGAGGTCGTGGAAAAAGGTCATCTCCCGGAACTGGCAAAGCTGCGCGCCCTGCTGGATACGCCTGATGAGTGCAGGTGCAAGCGATTTGGAAAGGGAAACCCGCACTGGCCGTGCCCAGTACATGCGGAGCCAGCCGCCCAGCCCCAGGGCGAGCCTGTTGAGCGTCAACCGGATGCGATAATTGAAGGCGTGATGACTTCGGTCGGAATAAGCCACGCCATCTACGCAAGCACCGTATCGCTCAAGCATGGCGAGCAGGTGAAGCTCTACGCCGAGCGGCCCGCGCCGTCAGGTCCACAGTACTGCGGCAAAATGAATGTCCCCCTTGGTCACGGCGATTACGCCAAGTGTGGCGACGATGATCCGTATGGGCTGTCAGAGAAATTGCAGTGCGCAAGCTGTCGTGATGGCGCGCCTGCATCGACGAAGTAACCCGCCTGAACGCAAAGGAGTAACACGATGGTAAACCGTGAATTGCGCAGCGAACTACAGGAGATGTGGATTATGAAATCGGCCAAGCATTCGGCGCCAAAGCCAGAAGTGAAGATCGCCAACACTAGCGACATGATCCGGCTGACGGCCATGTTTACGTGCGTGTGCTTGATCATTATGGGCGTCGGTATTGCGGTCTTGGCGGTGCTGGCATGAGCATTCCACAGTATTACGGCGCAACTGGCCACCTCATGGTCAAGCATTCAGATCATCTTAAAATCGTCGACCGGCTCAAGGCCGAGAACGAGACGCTGCGCCAAGCGCTGAGAGATGTCCGCAACATTTCTAGCGATTACCTTTCACCGCTTGCCTTGGGGCTAATCGATAACACGCTTGGCGACACATTGGATGACACAACCATGGGCAACGGGGATCAGGGATGACAGAGGTTTTCATCCTGATCCCCGGCGCGCCATTCGGTAAGCAATCCGTACGCGCCGGACTTCGCGGTAAGCGCGTGATCACGTACATGCCCAAAGAAACGGTCGAGTACGAGGACAAGTGCTACTACGAGGCTAAGGCGAGCATGCAGGGTCGTGCGCTGATTGAAGGTCCGGTGGAGCTGAAGCTGCAGCTGTTCTACCCAATCCCGGTATCCTGGAGCAAGAAGAAGCAGGAGGCCGCGCGCCTAGGTCAAATCGTCCCGACGAAGAAGCCCGACAGCTCAAACTGTCTAAAGGCAATCGAGGACGGATTCACAGGCGCCGTATGGATAGATGACTGCCAGGTGGTTGACCACCACATCACAAAGCGATTCGCAGAAGAGCCGTGCGTTATAGCAATCGTGACTTCTCTTGATCTTCAGTCTTGCTAGCCGTAACATCGCCAGCGCAGCCAAGGGTTTCGTCACGGTTTCCCTTCTCGGTCTGCCGCCCCGCGACAACCATGCCCGGCATGGCCGGGGCAACTATCAACCAACGCCAAGTGCCCGCAGGTGCGGAAATCGTCTTCATCCAACAGTGCGCTTTATGATGTCAAGTTGCCGGACGTGCCGGAATTAAGGCACTGTTGGATGCAGATGTACTGGTCAGGCTAAATACCTGGCACGCCGGAGATCAGAACCGGCAATCTGCATCAAGCGCCGACAGCTAAGAGTTCGGACTAGCCCCAGCCTAAAAGCCTGGGGCTTTTTCTTGCCTTGTGAAAATTCAGTTATGATGCATTCATCAAATCAAATTCAGGTCAAGACCATAATGGGGCCGACATGAGCGCAGAAGTAGCCATAGCAACGGCAGCCGGTGTTGGAACAGCCGGGTTGGCCTTGGTCTTTGACCAGAACCTAGCACTAGCGTCAGCGGGAGGGCTGGCATTTATGCTCGCGGTGTCAGTTACGATCCCCCTTCAAACGCGTTTCTTTTTCGCTGTAGGCAGCTTCATTCTTGGGTATCTCGTCGGATTAATCCTCATGTCTACGGGTGAACTTGGTGTCTACGCGGCCATTACCAGCTTTATTGCATCCGCGCTCGGCTCTTCAATCTTCGGAAGTCTGCACAAATGGGCAGATGGTGGTCCAACTCCTAAATGGATTTTGTTCCTCACCAAACTTTTCCCCTTCAGCATCAAGAAGGGCGGAGGCTCTGAATGACTGATCAGGCGTTATTACCAATAGCTTTGCTCGCAATCAGGTGCGCATGCCACGTGATGATTTTCCTTCGGGTTGCGACTTACACATCGCATGAGGGCTCACATCACAGAAAGATTGTCGGCGCGGTAGCCGCTCTGTTCGCCGGGCTAAACCTGGCAGAGGCCTTGCGCATCGTCTTCAACTTCCACGCATTCACCGCTAGCGTAGAGCCCTACCTTCCGGGGATAATGGTCTGCGTCCTGATATTCGTCACATGGTCAGGGGGCAACATGGCTTCATGGTTTCCCAAGAAGCTCCTAGATAGACTCCCATAAGGAAATAGAGCATGCGCAAGCAAGTACAGTCGACCAAGAAGCCAGGCAAAGAGCTGTATGCCAAGACTTCGGATCAGGTCAAGCCAAAGCCCGCAAGCGAGAAGAAGAAGTCGTGATAGCTCTGCTGATCCACTTCCTGGGCCACCTCTATGTAGACAGCGCAGTGCCCCCTTACGTCGGATCAGCAGACTCTTACTTCCTTGCAGGTTGGTACGCCGCCTTCGCTGCTGTAGACCTTCTGGCGCTATCCCTGGCAACCCATCCACGAATTCGCATCATCCTTGCTGTATCAGTGGCTTGGTCTTTTGCATTGGCCATCGAATCGTCACTCTTGATGGATGGCCTACAGTCTCAGGACTGGATAGCCCAGGCCTCTATAGACGGTGCACTGCTCATATGGCTAGCGGTCGACCTTCGCAGAGCCATGAAGCAAAAGTCGCCTAATCGGACATAACAAGAACACCACTCGCCCGGCCAAGTTGCCGGGCTTTGTTTATCTGCGCACCCATACGCTATGATGATCCACAAATCAACCGGAGATTCCACGAATGAAGACTTACAAAGCCAAGGCCCCAACCGTGAGTGCCGTAGAGCTGACTGACGTGCTGAAGCAATCGCCAGATGTCGCCAACATGATTGGCGCCAATTCAATGTCGGTCGACGTGGCCAAGAAGTCCGTGGTCCTCATGGTAGGGAAGGACACCTATTCAGCCATTGAAGGACAAGTGGTCTATCTGGAAGGCACCAAGGTCGTCGTGGCAGATGCCGATAAGTTCTACGCCGCGTATGAGGTGGCGTGATGGCCGGGGGGAGACCTACCAAATACAAGGCCGAGCATCTAAAGGTCGCTAAGGGGATGGCAAAGCTTGGCGCAACAGACGCTGAGCTGGCCTTAGCGCTCGGTGTCGCGGTTTCAACGGTCGCCCTATGGAAGGTGCAGCACAAAGAGTTTTCGGACGCCCTAACCATTTCCAAGGACGTTGCCAACCAAAAAGTCGTTGAATCACTGTACAAAAGCGCGATGGGTTACAGCTACACGGAAGAGGATATCCGTGTGATTGATGGGAAGATTGTTAAGACTGAGGTCACACGGCATTGTCCTCCCAACCCTACGTCTCTGGTGTTCTTCCTGAAGAACAGACTCAAGGCAGAGTTCCGGGACAAGCACGACTTCGAACACTCTGGGGGTATTTCCATCATCAAGGTGGATAACCTGGATGAGTCGCTATGAAGCTCAACCCGAAGCAGGCGGAGGCACAGATACTCCTGGCTGGCAACTCAACCCACGGGATGCTGTTCGGCGGTTCCCGTTCGGGCAAAACGTTCCTGCACGTGCGCAACACCATCATGCGCGCTGTCAAGGCGCCGAAGAGTCGGCATGTGATGCTTCGGCTGAGCTTCAAGTCCATCAAGAACTCCATCGTCCTTGACACGTTCCCGAAGGTCATGGACATCTGCTTCCCTGGCGTGGCTTACAACATCTCAAAGACTGACTGGTACGCAACCTTCGCCAATGGGTCAGAGATTTGGTTTGCTGGCCTCGACGACAAGGAGCGCATCGAGAAGATCCTCGGTATGGAGTTCGTGACGGTATACCTCAACGAGTGCAGCCAGATCCCATGGTCTTCTGTGGGCATCGTGATGACTCGACTGGCGCAGAAGGCCTATCAGGTGGTTGAGGGCGTCCAGAAACTGCTTAAGCCGCGCGCTTACTATGATTGCAACCCGCCCAACAAAGCGCATTGGTCCTATCGGCTATTCATCGAGAAGCGCGACCCGGACACAAAGCAAGGCCTCCCCAACCCAGAGAACTACGTGGCGTTCCAGATCAATCCAGACGCCAACACGGACAACCTAAGCCCGGAGTACCTGGACAGCCTTAAATCGCTGTCTGCACGCCTACAGAAGCGATTCCTGAAGGGTGAGTTCACCGACGCCAATCCAAGCCAGCTGTTCAGCGAAGAGAACATTGAGGCGAACCGCGTGCTGGACGGGAGCAACCTACCTGACATGGTGCGCGTGGTCGTGTCTGTTGACCCATCTGGGGCGGATGACGAAGCGAGCGCGGACAACGATGCAATCGGCGTAATAGTCGCAGGCCTTGGAACGGATGGCTGCGCTTACCTGCTTGAGGACTGCACAGTGAAGGCAGGCCCGGCGACATGGGGCAAGGTGGCCACTTCGGCCTTCGACCGGCACCAAGCGGATACCGTCGTCGGCGAATCAAACTACGGTGGCGCCATGGTCAAGCACGTGATAATGACCGCCAGGCCGCGAACGCCCTACAAGCAGGTGACAGCAAGCCGGGGCAAGCACGTGCGCGCCGAGCCGTTCTCAGCTCTCTACGAGCAAGGCAAGGTACGCCACGTCGGGAACTTCCCCGAGCTTGAAGACGAGCTGGTTGCCTTCACGACCTTTGGCTACGTAGGAGAAGACTCTCCCAACCGCGCGGACGCCCTGATATGGGCACTAGCCGAACTCTTCCCAGGCATGGTGAAGGCCAAGAAAGAACCAGTACAACCTAAAACCCGCCTGCGACCTCGTGTCGGTGGGCAAAGCTGGATGGGAAGCTAATGACCGATAGAACAGAAGACGAAGAACTCATTGCCGAGGCAAAGGCCAGGTTCCAGCGCTGCCAGGATTTCGAAGGTGACTTCAGGAAACTATTCACGGACGACCTCAAGTTCGTGAACGCTGACAGTGACAACGGCTACCAGTGGCCTGACGCAATGCGCATGCAGCGCCAGGACGACGCCAAGCCATGCCTGACCATCAACAAGACCCGCCAGCATGCTCTGATGGTCATCAACGAGGCGAAGGAGCATAAGCCCTCTGTCAAGGTGAGCGCAGTCGGTGGCGATGCGTCCTTCGAAAGCGCCCAGGTGTACGAAGGCGTCATCCGTCACATTGAGTACCAGTCCAACGCGACGGATGCTTACGATACCGCGCTTGAGTTCCAAGTGAAGGCGGGCATTGGCTACTGGCGCGTGGTCACTGACTACATGGGTGACGACAGCTTCGACCAAGAGATCTACATCCGGCGCATCCGCAACCCGCTTTCTGTTCGCCTTGACCCTGACATCAAGGAGCTGGACGGGTCGGATGCATCCTTTGGGTTCATATCCGACGACATGCGCCGCGAGGATTTTGAGCGTAAGTATCCGGCCTCCAAAGACGAGGTAAGCGACGGTTGCTTTGGCGAGTTCGATGAGTGGTGCACAAAAGACAACGTCCGCGTTGCCGAGTACTACTACAAGACGTTTGAGAAGGACACGCTTGTTGCGCTGCCGCTTCCTGATGGCCAGGGCGGCGAGCGAACGGAGATGATCCTCCTGTCTGAGCTGCGCGCGCAAATGCCTGACCTTGCGAAGGTCGCCATGGCGGACAAGACAATCCAGCGGCGCACCATCCAGAAACCAAAGGTTAAGTGGTGCCTGATCGCTGGTGACAAGATCATTGACCGCAGCGAATGGCTCGGCGTGACTATCCCTATCGTGCGCGTCGTCGGCGAAGAGATGATCATCGACGGCAAGCTTGACCGCAAAGGGCACGTGCGCAACTTGAAAGACCCGCAGCGCATGTACAACTACTGGACATCCTCGGCGACAGAACACGTCGCCCTCCAGACGAAGACGCCTTATCTGGCTGATACGCAGTCGATTGAGGGGTTTGAGACGATATGGGAGAACGCCAACAGCGAGAACGTCGCGTACCTCCCATACAACTCCGTTAATGACCAAGGCCAGCCTCTTGCGCCGCCTCAGCGCGTCGAAGCCCCGGTCATGAGTTCGGCATACATGGCGGGCATGCAGATGTCAGCCGAAGAAATGAAGATGGTTAGCGGGCAGAATGACGCGCTTATGGGCGCGCCATCGCAAGAGATCAGCGGCGTAGCCATCGGTAAGCGCACCCGCCAGGCAGACCGGGCAACGATGCAGTACCGCGACAACCTGGCCAAGGCCGTTCGGTATACCGGCAAGATTCTGATCGACCTCATCCCAAAGGTATACGACACGCCCCGCGTAATCCGAATCCTGGCAGAGGACGGAAGCGACGACACTGTGAAGATTGACCCAAGCCAGCAGCAGCCAATGGTCGAGACGCCGAAGGATGACGGAACAGACGGCGTAAACCGCGCCTTCAACCCTGCCATGGGCCAGTACGAAGTGATTGCCGAGTCGGGGCCGAGCTATGCCACCAAGCAGGCCGAACTGTTCGAAGCGCTTTCGCAGCAGGCACAGCAAGACCCTACGTTCATGAGCATTGCAGGCGACCTTTACTTCCGGGCTTCTGGTCTGCCGCTTTCGGATGAGTTCGCTGAGCGCTACAAGAACAGCATCCCGGCCAATGTTCGCGGCGAGGGCCCGTCTCCAGAGATGCAGCAAGCCCAGCAGGAGCTGCAACAAGCACAGCAGCAGGTTCAGGCACTTCAGGCTCAGCTCGCGGCCTCTATGCAGGCAGCAGCAGACGCTGACAAGAAGGCTGACGACAAGGCTAAGGCCAATGAGATCAACGCATTCAAGGCCGTAACAGACCGCCTTGATGGGCTCATGGACAAGCTAGACCCTATCCAGGCCGCTATCCTTGCCTCTCAGGCCGTGGCAGCTGCGTTAAAGGATCCTGAACCTATTGACTCGTCTGAGCCCGATCAAGTTGGCCAGCAGCCACCGTTACCCGTTGATGCACCACCACAACCACCAATGGGGCAAATGCCCCTCCAGTAAGGAGATCCACCCATGGCTAACTTTTCCGGCGTATCTAACGTTGCATCCGATTCTCTATCGAAGATTGAGAAGATCATGCAGACCATCACCCCTGCATCCGTCGCGGCAGCCACGGCAGCTGAGCAAACATTCACAGTACCTGGCTTGCAGCTTGGAGACTTCGTGGATGTTACCCCGCCAGGCATCACCGCAGGCGTAACCCCGTCCTGCGCACGGGTGAGCGCACTCAACACCCTGGCTATCACGTTCATCAATCCAACAGCAGGCGCATTGACGCCTCTCGCGGGCGTTTACCAGATCCAGCTGAATCGGTAAATAGCTTGAAACGTGACAATCAACTTTGATTGGTACAGAATCGCGCTACAAACCGACTTGGGGCGGTTCCCCATGCTGATTACTTGGATGCCAAGGCCATGACCGAAGAAACGACTCAGGTGCATACAACCTCGCAGGAAGCGGAATCGACGCAGCCGGACGTTACCGATGAGCTGGACCAGTCCACCAGCACCACCGAAGGCGATACCAACGCAGACGATCAAGCCGGAAACACAGAGGAAGGGAAGGATCCCAACGGCTGGGCACTGAAGCGAATTGGCGCGCTGACGGCGAAGACTCACCAGACAGAGCGGGAACTACAGGCAGCCAAAGGCGAGGCCGAACGTTACCGTTTGCTGGTGGAGCAGATGCAGCGAGGCGAAGAGACTGCGCCCGTTAATGTCCCTGGCGAGCCACAGGACATCGACGCTCTAGTCAATAAGCGCGCGGCAGAACTGTCTCAGCAACAAGCAATGCAGGAGCGCGGACAATCGGTGGCTAAGGTAGGGGCTGAGTCTTTCCCTGACTTTGACGGCGCCGTGAAGACACTGGATGCACTCGGAATCACCAATGAGCAAGTCCAATCCCTTCTGGGCATGGACGACGCACACAAGGTGATTTATTCGCTAGGGAAGAACCCTGACGAAGCAGTGCGCATCCTGTCGCTCTCTCCATTGCAGCAAGGCCGGGAGTTGGAACGGTTGGCGGCGAAGCCTCTTCCCGTTGCGCCTCCCAAGGCTGTGTCAAAAGCACCTGCACCAATCGCGCCCATTGATGGCACGGCAGCCGGCGAGGTTGACCCCTCCAAGCTGTCGATGGCTGACTGGGCAAAATGGCGGGAAAAAACCGCCAAGACCCGTTTCTAAGGATATAAATCATGGCAAACGCCCTGCTCACCCCTAGCATGATCACCCGCGAAGCATTGCGCATCTTCAAGAACACGAACCTGTTCTTGCGCAACATCGACACGCAATACGATGACAGCTTCGCCAAATCTGGCGCCAAGATCGGCGACACGCTGCGCATCCGCCTGCCGAACGAGTACGTCACGCGTACTGGTAAGGTAGCGACTCCGCAGGACACCGTAGAGCGCTCTGTACCGCTGACTGTCGCCACTCAACAAGGTGTGGATGTCGCCTTCAGCTCTGCCGAACGCGCGCTGTCTCTTGACGATTACAGCAATCGCATCCTGCTGCCAGCGATGAACACTTTGGCGGGCACCATCGCCACCAACGTGATGCAGTCGGTTGAGTCGTTCAGTAACCTGACTTTCAAGGGTCGTAACGCTGACGGCACCGGCACCATTGCTACCCCTGACGCGGGCGCATGGCTTGATGCTGGCGCGCTGTTGGATAACACCAGTACTCCACGCATGAACGCCCGAGGTAACCGCAAGGCAATCCTCGATCCACGCACCCAGGCCCGCACCGTCACCACTCTTGCAGGCCTGTTCAACAACCAGCAGAAGATCGGCGACCAATACAAGTCAGGCGAGATGGGCATGGACACCCTGGGCTTCGACTGGGGGATGGATCAGACCGTAATCAAGCACACCAACGGCTCCTACACTGCTGGCGCTGTTGCTGGTGCTGGCCAGACTGGCGCCTCGCTGACCGTTGCCGCAACCACGGGCACGTTTAACAAGGGTGATGTGATCTGCATCGCTGGCGTCTTCGGCACAAACCCAGTTACCAAGCAATCGACCGGCGAACTGCGCCAGTTCGTGGTAACTGCGAACGTGGCTTCCGGCGCTACCACCATCCCGATCTACCCTTCGATCATTCCAGGCGTGGTTGCCTACGGCACCGTGACTGCATCGCCTGCAAACGGCGCGCTGATCACTCTGGTGGGTGGTGCTAGCACTACCTTCCGCAAGAACTTCGTCATGGACCCGATGGCTGTAACTATGGCAACCGCTGACCTTGAGCTGCCACGTGGCGTGCACGAGGCTTACCGCGAAACTTACGACGGCGTAAGCCTGCGCTTCGTGACTGCTTATGACGTTGTGAATGACAACTTCATTAGCCGTTTCGACGTTCTGTACGGCTGGGCTACCGTCCGTCCAGAGTGGGGCGCTGCTGTAGCTGACATCCTGTGATTACAGGGGTCTAAACTGGTGCTGTGCATAGGGGCCATGTTGGCCCCTTTTCCCATCAAGAGGTTTTCAAAATGAGCAATCAATACCCAGCGTGGCGTTATCACAAAACCCAGCCTGCCGTTATCGTTGCAAGCTCTGAAGAGGCCAAGGATCTTGGCAGCGGCTGGCATGACAAGCCGGTAAAAAACGGCACGACCGAAGTAGACGCTTCCGTCTCTGGCTTTGATGTCGATGATCAGCCAGCAACAGTGACCGGCGATGACGTGTTCGACGAGTTCCTGGCCGCTAATGGCATGGACAAGGTTTCGGCTAAGGTCCAGGCGATGATCCGCACCGCTTACGATCATGTTCCTACGGGCACCGGCACCATTCCAGCGGTCGAGTATGGCCACCCAGTCGGGCCGCAGGATGAAGTGGTTATGGTCGACAGCGAAGTAGCCCGAAAGGCTCTGCTTGAGCAGGCAAAGGATCTAGGCGTGAAGGTTCACCACGCGTCCAGCTCCAAGACGATTCAGGCGGCGATTGATGCATTCACCGCTGTCAAATCCTCTACCCCGGCAGCAAGCACCGCCATTCCTAAAGACACTGATATCGAAGACGGGGAGTAAGCCCAATGACAACGCCAGTCGAGCTGATCAACTTGGCTTTAAAACAGGCTGGCGTTCTTGGCGTAGGGCAGACAGCCACCGCCGAGGACACTTCCGACGCTTTCAAGCTGCTAAACATGATGCTGGCCCAATGGTCGGTTAAGCGAAATGTTGTGCACCAGATCATTGATTCTGGCTTGCCAACCACTGGCGCGCAGACGTATAGCGTTGGTATCGGAGGAGATTTCAGCATTGCCAGGCCATCAAAGCTCGTTGGCGTTTATTGCCGACAGTTAAACCCCCCATCGCTTCCTGTTGATTTCCCGATAGAGCTTCTACAGTCAATGTCGGATTACGGCAGGATAAGCCTCAAGACGATGGCTTCCATGCCGGTAGCCGCCTACTACGACCCTCAGTATCCACTGGGGGTTTTGCACGTTTGGCCGGTGCCCATTACAGGGTATGAGATGCACATCCTTGCCTTGGTGCCACTGGGGCAGTTTGCGACCCCTTATGACGACATAATCCTGCCTGCTGAGTACGAAGAGGCGATTATGTACAACCTGGCCGGGCGCCTCTGCTCCTTCTACCAAATTCCCATTCCGCAAGGCGTGGTACAGCTGGCCGCTTCAGCCTTAAGCACTATTCGCATGGCCAATATTCAGGTCGGGAAGATGTACATGCCTGACAATCTGGTTTCAGGTGGAACCTACAACGTCTATTCGGATAGATGACCATGAAAGTACCTCTAACGACGGGCGCCTATCAGTCAAGAAGCGTAATTGCGGCTGCACAACGGTGCGCGAACCTGTACGCAGAAAGGAACCCTGAGGGTGAAGAGTTCCCTGTCACCTTCTACCCTACGCCTGGTATGCGCCTGCTCTCGCAGTCAGCCCATAACCGTTGGCGCGGGCTGTATGTGACTACAACAAACCTGCTGTTCGGGGTTGTTGAGCAGTCTTTCGTGAGGATCAACGACGACTTCTCGCTCACCGAGGTCGGCAAGATCGATTCCAATGCTGGCCAGGTCTACATGCTGGATAACGGAAACACATTGGTGCTGGTCGACGGAACCAGCGCCGGGTACATGCTTGACCTTGCAAGCATGGAGACCTCGCGCATAACTGATCCTGCTTTCTACGGATCAAATCGCATTGACTTGATCGATGGCTACATGATCTTCAACCGCCCAGGAACCAAACAGTTCTACATATCGCTGCTAAACCAAGTGGCCTTTGACCCGCTGGACTTCGCAAGCAAGTCGGGCTCTCCCGATCTTCTGGTAGCCGCCATTGCCACGCGCCGCAATCTTTTCCTCTTCGGCGAGCAAACGACAGAAATATGGACCAACACTGGGGGCACCGACTTCACGTTCAGCCGCCTATCTGGCGCGTTCCTACAGTTCGGCTGCGCGTCTGCTGCTTCCCTGGCTCAGGCGGACGGCAGCATCTACTGGCTAAGTCGCTCTCCGCAAGGCGAGTGCATGGTTCTGCGCACGATGAACTATGACCGCGAGCGTATAAGCACGTTCTCGATCGAAAACGAGATTCAGGGCTATGCCAGGATCGACGACGCCATTGCCTACATCCACCAAATGTCCGGACATATCTGGTACGTACTTACCTTTCCTAGCGCCAACAAAACTTGGGTTTATGACGTAGCAACTAGCGAATGGCACGAGCGTTTCTACCTGAACGAAGACGGTACAGAGTCTCGCCACCGTGGCAACTGCTTTGCGTTCTGGAAGGGCGTTCATGTGGTCGGGGATTACCAGAACGGCAACCTCTACGCGCTAGACCTTGACGTTTACAACGACAATGGCAATGAAGTCCGGCGTATCAGGAGCTTCCCACACTTGGCAGACGACGGTACGCGCATTGTTTACAAGGAATTCAAGGCCGCAATGGAGGTGGGCGATGCTACCTACACCCAGGCCGCAGAACTTCGCCTGCGCTGGAGCGATACCAAAGGCGCTTCTTGGGGATCTTCAATCTCAACAACGCTTGGTGAGCGCGGTGATTACCTAAAGGACTGCCGCTTCCTTCGCCTCGGCATGGCGCGCAGCAGGGTCTTTGAGCTGTCTTGGAACGCTGACTGCCCTACAGCACTGAACGGCGCCTACATTCAGGTGCAGAAGGCCGCCACATGAGCGTAGAGAGCCAAGTGCCGGACGCGGGCACGCCGATATTCGACAGGAACGGCTTCATTAACCCTGTATGGCACCAGTTCTTCTTCACGCTGCTGCGCCGCACAGGGGGAACTGTAGGAGTAGATAGCGGGAGTGAGACGGCGCGCATAACCAAGGTCGAAAAGCGGATTGAGACGGCTGAGCAAGCCATCCAAGAAGAGGTCCAGGTTTTTCCAAGCCTGGATCAGGTTTTTCCAGAGTTCATATTCCCTCAGCGGCCAAGAAGTATCGACGAGTTCCAGCAGGTGGCTACGCACGGGCTCCAATACGACCCGGATCTACACGATGTTGTGAGCCCATCCAAGAATGGGTTCATGTCGTCAGCCGACAAGACAAAGCTCGACGGAGTTGCTGAAAACGCAACCGCCGTGACAATCCTCGGCACCGTCTCTCAAACGGGCGGCGTTCCTACAGGATCGGTAATTGAGCGAGGCAGCAACGCTAATGGCGAGTATGTGAAGTTTGCAGATGGGACAATGATTCAGAAGCTAGTCATTTCCTCGCAGAGCATTGCGGTCACAGGCGCTTATGCAGGCGTATTTTACGGGCCAGCCGCGCTGCTTAGCTGGACATACCCTGTTGCTTTCGTAGGGACCATGCCAGCTGCCCGGCTTGATGCTTACGCTTCGCCACACCTTGCTTTAGGCGCCCTCGCAGGCGCTCCAAGCCTAACAGCGGCAACGTTCGTAGTTAAGGACGAGCAAACATACACGGCTAACTTCAATCTAACCTACACGGCGTTTGGGCGCTGGTTCTGAGGATTATTCCATGAGCATCAAGTACAGAGAGCTGATCACGGGCGCCACCTTAACAGGTACGGCGTCTTCGCTTTATGTGGCCCCGCCGCTTACTTCGGCTGTCATTCACGCAGTAAGCATCTTCAACCCTACGGCCTCGCCAATAACCTTTGACCTGTACAAGGTAACGGCAGGCCTGACGGCCGGGTCTCCGACTAAAATTAGCTCAAGGATTGTCCCCCCTGGTGCCGTAGTTACATCGAATGAGGCGATCAACCACAAGATGGAAGCAGGCACGCAGCTTGCTGCAACTGGGGCCGGTCTTACATTGAACGTTTCAGGCGTAGAATACATTCCAGACTAAACCGCCAGAGGAATAGAAATGCGCAATTTTCTACGTATAGGCCAAGGTACAGACGTTATGCCGCTGCTTGCGGCTATAGCGCGTAAGCCGGAGCTGTGGACTGCTGACACCTACCTTCGCGACTACCCCCAAGGGCCGTTCGGAGAGGTTGACTCGATCATCCTTCGATTCCCTGAAAAGTCCGTTAAGGAAACAGAGGCCGAAGTTCTTGAGCATCTAAGCGCATACGATCAGCACGAGTGCATAGATCAGCCAGCTTATGCGCAGCTGCCAGAGGCGCGCGCGCTTATCATGGCTTTGATGTCGTACGTCGGCGGCACACGTCTTGGCCGCGTAATGATCAATCGTATCAAGCCAGGCGGCGTGATCTTCCCGCACTGTGACACTCCTGCGCATGCTGAGTACTGGTCTCGCCACCATATTTGCTTGCAAGCAGCGCCGGGCGTTGTGTTCCGCTGCGAAGAAGAGAAGGTGTTTATGGCGCCTGGAGAAACTTGGTACTTCGATAACGCCCTGGAACATTCCGTCACTAACAATAGTAGTATTGATCGCATCTCAATGGTCGTCGACATAAGGTGCGCATGATGGAAACAAAATCAGAAATCAAACGTGGAAGCCCAGGTATATACAATTCTTGGCGTGGAATGCGTGACCGATGCAACCGGAAAAACAGGGCTGACGCTCATTGCTACTCAGCGAAGGGGATCACTATCTGTCAGGAATGGGATGATGTTCGAGAATTTAAGCTTTGGGCATTAGCTAACGGTTATGAGCCGGGATTAACAATCGAAAGAAAAGACGGATCTCTCGACTATTGCCCCGAAAATTGCAAATGGGCAACGAGACTCGAACAGGCCAGAAACATATCAAGAAATCGTATATTGACCTTTCAAGGCTGCTCTCTATGCATTGGCGAGTGGGCACAAAGAACTGGTATTGCATACGCGAATATCATTGCCCATATAGATCGCCTAGGTTGGGATATTGAGAAAGCCTTGACAACCCCGAGCGGATCTATTCCTAGCGGACCAAAAAGGAGTCGCGCATGATTACCGTGATGGCTGAAACGTTGGCAGAGCGCCTTGAAGAACTGAAGCCTATGTTCCCGTTGCACTTTGCGGAGCTGGCACTAAATCAAGACAAGGTTCCTCTTGACCCGCAGTATGAGATCTACCTTGAGCGCGAGCGCCGTGGTGAAGTGATGTTTCATGTTGTCCGTGAAGAAGGCCAGATCATCGGCTACTTCGTCGGGTTCGTTGCGCCAGGGCTGCATTACCAGACCTGTCTAACGCTGATCCTGGATATTTTCTGGATTCATCCAGGCCACCGAGGGAACGCTGCCGGTTACAAGCTATTCAAGTCTGTGGAAGCCGACGCCAAAGCGCGCGGCGTACAGCGCATGTTCGTAGGATCAAAGGTGCACCTTGACGCCTCATGGCTCTTTGAGCGGTTGGGCTATGAAAAGGTGGAAACGTACTATTCAACCTGGCTTGGAGACTGAACCATGGTCGCAACAGCAGTAGTTGGCGGCGCAGTAATAGGCGGCGTTGCCTCAAACATGGCAGCAGACAAGCAGGCCAAAGCTGCTAACAAGGCTGCTGATCAGTCAGCTGAAGCAGCAGCACAAATACGCGCTGACCTCACCCCGTACAACAACCTTGGGCAGCAGGCCATAAACCCGCTCTGGTCGGCTATGGGTTACAACGTCGACGCACAGGGGAACGTGACCCAGAACCCTAATGCAACCCTCCAGCAGAAGTTCTCGTTCAACCCAAGTGATTTGGCGTCAACGCCTGGATACCAGTTTGCGCTTGGTCAGGGCTTGAAGGGCACCAATAACGCTCTAGCGGCCCAAGGCCTGGGGCTATCTGGTGCGCAGGCCAAAGGTCTTTCAACCTTCGCTACTGGCCTTGCTGACCAGACCTACAACCAGCAGTACAACAACGCGCTGTCGACGTACAACACCAACTATCAGGTGGCATCGAACAACGTCAGCAACTTGCAGAACCTCGTTAACACCGGGCAGAACTCGGCTGCGCAGACGGGCCAGGCGGGTCTTGCTGCCGCCAATACAGCGGGCAACTACCTGACGCAGGCAGGCAATGCGAACGCGGCAGGGATTACCGGGACGGCAAACGCAATTAACAGCGGCGTCAACAACTACATGCTTTACAACGCTCTCTACAAGTGAGGCCCGACTATGGCTATCGACGCATCCATTCCGCTGTCCACGTCGGGTAACGGGAACCTTCTTCAAACGCTCATGGGCGCTACTCAGCTGCGCGGTATACAGCAGCAGCAGCAGGCCAACGTAGCCGCGTCTCAGGCCTATAAGGAAAATACCCGGCCTGACGGAACAATCGACTATGGCGCTCTCACAGCGGCTCTGTCGCAGGGTCCGGCTGCCTACAACCTGCCCCAGATCCAGGCGCAGATAAACGAGGCGCGCAACAGCCAGCTGAATTACGACAAAAACAAGCTGGAGCTTGCCCAGAAGCGTACAGACCTTCTTTCCGGTGGTTTCGGGAGTCTGCTTGCATCCGGGAATATCACGCCTCAGTCAGTGATGCAGCTGGCTACACAGGGCATTAAGCAGGGTCTTTTCTCACCAGAAGAGGCGGTTAATTTCACTTCAGATATGCCCACAGATCCTGCCGCTCTGGCCAACTGGGCGAAGCAAAAGTACGTAGGTTTCAGCACTGACGCTGACCGACTGAAAACGATTATGCCGCAGACACAAGTCATTAACTCTGGTGGCCAACAGCAGCTTATGGCGATTGACCCTACTACAGGCCAGCCTCGCGTAACCGGCGTGGTGAACAACACCATGGCGCCAGGAGACGCCAACAGCCTTGTGCAGGTCTATGACCCTGTAAGCCAGTCTATGCGCATGGTCACAAAGGCTCAGGCAGCTCAAGCGGCCCAAGGTGGCTCACCAATCGGCATGGGTGGCGCGCCGCAGGGTGATGGTTCGCTTGGTAGTGGCAGGTTGAACCCAATCACCCAAGCTCCAGGCATACAGGCTGCTCCATCTCTTGGTTCCGCCGAGGCGGCTGCTGTTGTCGGCAAGGGTGCAGCGGAACAATCCTTGAACCTTCAAAGTCTGGCAAACGCCGCACCTCAAACCATCTACCAGTTCCAGAATATGCGCGAGGCATTGAAGGACATCAACACGGGCCCAGGCACTGACTGGAGGAACCAAGCGAGCGCATTTGCCCAAGCGCTTAGCCCTACTGTTGCCGCTGCTATCGGCATTGATCCGCAGAAGATCGCGAGCGCCGAAGAGTTCAAGAAGTATGCAACGCAGGCAACGCAGGCAACGCTTGCGGGTCTTGGCGAAGGCACCGACGCGAAGCTGGCTTCAGCAGCATCCGCCAACCCAGGCACAACCCTGTCCAAGCTCGGCAACGAACAGTTGATAGATGTTCTTGTGTCTGGTCAGCGCGCGATTGTTGCCAAGAATCAGGCTTGGCAAAACAGCGGGTTGCCACCGGAGCAGTTCAATAAGTTCTCAAGCCAGTGGAACAAGGACGTGGACCCGCGTCTGTTCTCGCTTCAGGACATGCCGCGCGAAAAAGCTATTGCCATGCGCAACAGCCTGAAACCTACCGAGCAAAAGGCATTTGACGCTTCCTACAACAAAGCTGTGGCACAGGGGCTGATCCAGAGGATAGGACAATGAGCCAATGGGACGCACTGATTCAGTCTGCTGCGCAGAAATACAACGTCGACCCAAAGCTCATTGCCTCGATAGTGCAGACAGAGAGCAGCGGAAATCCCAAAGCCTATAACGCCGAATATGGTGCTTCCGGGCTTGGCCAGCAGATCCCAGCGACTGCAAAAGCGCTTGGCATTGACCCAAAAGACCCAGCTCAATCCATTGAGGGCGTGGCTAAGTTGCTGGATGAGAACTTGAGCCGATATGGCAATCCAGAGCAGGCGATTCTGGCTTATCACGGCGGCACCAATCAGGCGGCATGGGGGCCAAAAACGCAGGATTACCTGCGCAAGGTCTCTTCTAACTACGGAGCGCCACAAGTGGCCAAGCCAGCTGAAAATGACTTTGCGGCACAAGACTTTTCCGCGCCGGTAGCGGGCGCATCTACAGCGGCTGACAACTTCGCAGCCCAGGACTTTGCCGCGCCTGCTGTGCAAGCCCAAGCGCCTCAAGTTGCTCAGCAGGTTCCAGCGCCTGGAGCAGCAGCCGCAGCGCCGCAACCACAAAGCCAGGGCTTAGGCTCAATGGCGATGGATGGGCTGGCCAAACTTGGCGAGATCGGCGTAAACAACGTCAACGCGGCAGGTCGAGGAATCAGTGACGCACTCGATGCTCCTGCTGAATGGCTGGCAAGCGGGGCTGAAAAATCGGGCCTGACGGGCTTGTTATCGAAAGCTGGCGTCAATATGCCTACATACGATCAGCAGGTTGCATTGAACGCCCAAAGCCGTGCTGATTACGCAGCCAGAAATGGAGGTGGCATTCAGCAAACTGCCGGTAGAACACTCGGCAACATCCTCGGCGTTGGCGGCCCTATTGCGGCAGGGGAAGCAGCGCTTGTTAAGGGTGGCACTTCATTGGCAAAAGCAGCCGGTAATCCAGCCGCTCTGGAGGCTGTAGGCGGCTTCCTTCGTGGCCAGGGTGGCCTGGCATCAAGGTCGGTCTACGGTGCTGGACAAGGCGCAGCTGCTGGCGCGCTGTTATCTGGTGGCCAGCCAGATACGACCCTGGCTGAGTCGGCAGGGTTGGGCGCGGTTCTGGGTGGCGCGGTTCCTATTGCAGCATCGGCCATCAAAGGCGGTATCAATGCTGGCCGCGCGCTTATCGACCCATTCACAGAGGCGGGGCAGACGCGCATCGCGCAAAACACCCTTGAGCGATTGGCGGGCAAAGGCAATACAACGCCAGACCTGACGGCCTATGTTCCAGGCTCTACGCCGACACTTGCCCAGGCAACTAACAACACGCGCATCGCTGGCATGGAGCGAGCAGCAATGAACAAAGACCCTGAAGCCTTGACGGCGCTCAGGGACACAAACAATGCCGCGCGCATGGCGCATCTGGAAAGCATTAGCGGGACGCCGACAACACTTGCTGACGCAATAGCAGCCAGGGAGGCCGCAGCATTACCGATGATGCAGGCTTCTTTGCAGAATGCCAGGCCAGCCAATACTAATCCCGTGATCAAGCAAATTGACGACATTCTAGGTAGCCCTGCCGGGCAGCGGGATGCCGTCGTGAATGCTCTGGGTAAAGTGCGGTCAAAGCTGGATCTAGGCGCCAACGGTGCACAGTCTGACGTAGCCCAGCTGTACGGCGTCAGGAAGTCGATTAACGACCAGCTTGAGACGGTAGCAGGCCGAGACAATTCCGCGTCTCAGCAAGCTTCACGAGAGCTTATACAGGTCCGCGACAGCCTTGATAAGGCGATGGAAAAGGCTGCACCTGGATTTGCTGCTTACCGTCAAACCTATGCAGATATGTCAAAGCCAATCAACGCCCAGACGTTCCTGCAAAACGCAAAATTGACTGACCAGACTGGCCAGGCGCCGACGCTGGCCAAGGTCAATAACTTGCTTGATCAGATCAAGAAGCAGCGCGCCGCGCCCGGTGCAAATGATGCAAAGGCTATTTCTGATCAGCAGTTGGAAGGCCTTAAGGCATTGCAGATGGACTTGCGGCGTCAGGCAAATTCGAACAAAGGCATGCCGCCAAACTCTGCAACCGTGCAGAACTTGGCAATGGCAAACATGATGCAATCTTTCTTGCCCGGCGCGCTAGGCAGGATCCCGCTTGGCCCTGAGGCCGTTGGGGGAGGACTAGGTTATGCGCTCGCCGGTCCGGTTGGCTCGGGTGTTGGCGCGGCTGCTGGTAACGCCCTGCGACAGTCCATGGCGGCGCAGAACTCACAAATTGAAGCTCGCTTAATTGACTTGCTTACTGATCCTACTACGAAGCTCGCCAGGTCTCAGAGTGGTGCCACGAACGGCCTTCTCCAGAGGCTTATGGCGCCTGCCAGTGTTTCCGGGGCTTCTCAAAACAGCAACAAGAACTGACCACCACCAGACCCAGAACGCGCCGCGCGACGGGTCGACAATGATTGCAACGGCTTCGGCCAAAATAGACATTTGATCACCGGAGTAATGTATGAGCGCCATTCTACTGCAAAACGGGAAGCAGGCTTTCACGGATGTGAATAGCAGGCCGCTGGTTGGGGGGAAGGTGTACTTCTACGCCCCAGGAACAAACACCCCCAAAGACACCTGGCAGGATTCGGCGCAAACGGTTCTGAACACAAACCCAATAATCTTGGATGCTCGTGGCGAGGCATCGATTTATGGCTCTGGCCCATATCGTCAGGTTCTCAGGGATGCAAGCGGCGTACTAATTTGGGACGCCTTCATCCCAGATATCGCCGAAACCCTTCAAGGCGCAATTGACGATATCTACTCAAAAAGCGCCGTGCAGGTTACGAACGTCGCGGCGGTGCGACTGCTCAGCAAGCTGGTGTACACCAAGGCTCAGACGCTCGGTTACAGAAGCGCGAACGACGGCGGCAACGGCTTCTATTACCTTGACCCAAGCGACACCACGAGCGCGGATAACGGCGGGACAATCATCGTGGCCGCTGACGGTGGCCGCTGGAAACTGGTGGTTAATAATGGTCGCGTAAACGTTCTTCAGTTCGGTGCGTACAACGACGGAGGAACCGACTCCGCCCCGATGTTCCAGGCCGCTGCAAATGCATCCAGGCAGATATTCGTTCCTGCTGGACGCTACCAGCTTGATACGACTGTAAACCTACGGGGCGGCACATACCTTGAGGGTGCTGGGCGCGAGCAGACCGTTCTGGCCCGAACCATCAACCAAGGGCACACGTTCATTATCGGATCGGATACTGACCACGCTAACAACTTCAAAATCAGTGGTTTCTGGTTCTACAAGGAGCAGCCTTACACGTCCGGGACAACCACCACCATCAAGTGGCCGGTAACGCCAACATCTCGCTACATCCAAGTCAATTACGGCCAGGATTGCGACATTGTGGATAACTTCTTCCACAACATGCCTTATGCCATCTGCTTTGCAGATACGTCGCTACTGCGAATCCAGCGGAACAACTTCTTAGGCATATGGGACACCCAAATACCAGGCCTTCAGGAGGGCATCGCGGCCATTTATTCCGCTCAAGGTGTTGGCTATAACGCGCTGATCGATATCAGCTACAACCACATTAGCGGCGGCTATTTTGCCCTGAACCGTACCAAGACCATCGGCACCACTACCTACGTGGTTAACGAGCAAATCGGGCCGCGCCTCGGTATTTATTCGGAAACCGCCGAAGGCCTCAACATCCACCACAACTACCTTGGCGGCCAGTCGCAATACTGCATTGCAACCTCCAACATCAACATTTCCGCCCAGCTAAAAATCACGGATAACTTCTTTGACGGCGGCCGAGACGGCACTATCAGGCTAATTTCCGGCACTAACCCGGCCTTCGTGTTGCTCGACTTCCAGATTTGTCGGAACGGCTTTAACGGCCAGTTGGTTAGCCCTGAAGCCATCAGCTCGACATACACCGGGGGCGTTCGCTCCGCCAATACCGGGCTTATATCCGAGAACGTATTTGAAAACCACCTCACTGCACCTATTTCGCTTGATGGTGTAGCGGGAGTCACGGTCAGCGACAACCGATCCCAGGGCTATAATGCTCGTGGTGGCGGAGTTGGGAACCCTGGGTTCTCAGCAGGGCTTCTTATTGGCGCTAATGCCCTATCAATCACCACTGACAATAACGCCTACGGTGGCGGTACAAACAACCCAATGGGAGGCAACAACTGCCAGTGGGGCGAGTACTGGCTTGCTGGGTCAACAGGCTTCGCAACCAATCCAAAAACAAACGGTGTTGGGCTTGGCTTGGCGGGTGGCGGCCTGATCGGCAACTTCGGTGATCAAGACCTATCTCAGATAACTGATACAGCAGCTGGCAACTACCAGATGCTCCAGGGGCAGCAGACTTACATTCGGGCAAAAACCGTATCTGCAACGTCTTCTGTAGCTCTTCCGCTCTCTCCCTATGCAGGAATGACGGTACTCATCAAAGATGGCCTTGGCGTTGCTAACACTTTCCCACTGATCATAACCACGAGCGATGGTTCGACCATTGATTTTGCTGCATCTCAAAGCATCGCCAGCTCATATGGTTTCGCTCGCTACAGATTCAACGGGGCGCGCTGGAACAGAGTCGGATAACGGAGGCAAAAAATGGATAACACAACACTTGCGAGCGCTTTAGGAATCCCCCTTAAGCGCGCTGAAAAATGGGCTCCAGCGCTGACGCTAGCGATGGATGGCGCCTTGATAAATAACCGTCTCAGGGTATGCGCGTTTCTAGCCCAAATTGGACACGAATCGAACGGGCTTTATTACGTGAAGGAGCTGGGCAACGACGCCTATTTTGCGAAGTATGGACAAGGGAAACTTGCAATTACTCTCGGCAATACTCAGCCAGGAGACGCAAGCAAATTCTGTGGTCGAGGATTGATTCAGATCACAGGGAGGGCCAACTACATAGCGTGCAGCCTGGCCTTGTTCGGCGACTTCAGACTCTCAGAAAAACCAGAACTTTTGGAACAGCCGGAATGGGCTGCCAAATCTGCCGCATGGTTCTGGAGTACACGGAATCTAAACAGCCTTGCAGACGCCAAAGACTTCGAAGGCATTACGCGTCGAATCAATGGTGGCCTGACTGGCCTGGAGGATCGAAAGGATCGATACAAGCTAGCCTTGAGCGTAATAGCTTGAGCGCGCTTATGCTGGCCCTCAAAGCCATCCCAGGATGGGCGTTAGTGATTGGCGTGCTAATCCTCGCGCTTTGCGCTGGAGTTACCGTGCAGACGATCCGGCTAAGCGAATCGAAGGCAGAATATGCGCAGTACGTCGCTACCGTTGCAACCGAGTCTGAAAAGTCTGAAAAGGTGGCGCGGGAGACCGAGAGAAAGCACCAAAACGATATCGACGAGGCTAGAAATGATGCTCAGAAACAGAAGGTTCTTGACGATGCTCGCATTGCTCAGCTTGCCGCTACTGGTGACAGCATGCGCAAACAAGTCGGTGGCCTGCTCGCCGACAAGTCCGCCCTCAATTCCAGACTTGCCGCAAGAGGCAAGACAATCAACGACCTTACCGATTTGCTCGCCAAGCTGCGCCAGCAGGCTGACGATTATGCGGGAGAGCTGGCGGGACAGCTTGATGCAAGTCGTAGGGCCGGATTCACCTGTGAGCGAGCATACGACGCCATAGCGGGAAAGAAGTGAAATAAGGGTGGTCATGATGGCTGCCCTGTCACATAGGAGTAGGGCCAATGATATTTGATCAATACCCGCTGCTCGGGGTCTGGACTGACCTCTACGCGACCACAGGTATAGCAAGCACTTCAAGACTTGCTATCCAGAACAAGTCGGCAAGCCCGGCCCTAGTTTGGGAGGGCTCATCGCCGCCAGGCATCAATGGCGGCGACAACAAGCATGGGTTCCTGCTGTATATCGGAAGCGATCCATATGTGACCCAAGCCAATGCTGGATGCTGGATTCTACATGCCGAGCCAGCTACCACTTCCCGTGGGCGTCTTTGCGTGCAGGAGTACACGCCATGATCCTGCCAATCTGGATGCAGAGGGTTCTAAGCTCAGGTCAGTTTGTGCCAGGAACGCCGCTCGCTAAAACGCTAGCATTTGGCACGGCCTACCAAGCCGATGTTCCTACGAAGCCCGCGTTCGTTTCCATAATCGTTGATGTAAACCACGTGGTCACAGTTGCTGGCGCATTATCCGACGAGCTTGAGTTGCGAATAGGGCCGGACGTTAACGTAGTCGCGGCAACGAATCCGACTGGCTACCCGGTGGCCAAATTCAAAAAGAGCATCGTTGGCATAGCGATCACTGTGGGCCTTCAGATAGGCCAGACAGGCCAGATGGCTACCGCGATACCTGCTGGCTGGTATTACGGCGTACGGAGGATTAGCGGCACTGCTGCGACCATCAGCAGCGCCATGGTTCAGCCTCTAACGTCCACATAAACGAAGGGCGCCATCTAGGCGCCCTTTTTCACTGTTGGTTACTCATCTTCGCAAAGTAAAACTTCTGGTCATTCACCCTCAAGACATACCAGTCCTTGTCCATCAGGATCCCCATGAGAGCGTGAAATTTTAAGGGCATAAAATCCCCTCCTTGATCAGCAAGTCAATTGTTCGGAATGCTCCCTCAGCGTGGTAAAGACGCAGCTCCGTACGCGGGATTCCGATATCCCTTCGGCCGTCTACAGCATCATGGCAATAGGCGCAGCACCATGCGCCTTGCAGGTTGTTCGGCTTGATGCCCACGCCACACGTACCTGCCATTCGGTAATGCGCCAGAACCACGGTCTGCGTATCGTTCATGCAGCCGGGCAAACGAACCTGGCAATCTCGTCCGCGCGCCGCTCTGGTAAGTCGGTCCTGGCGGCTCACGGCTCAACCCTCCGCACAATCTCAATGATCTCCAGAACGCCCTTCTTGTAGCCTTCTGGCTTCTCGATCAGGCCGCGCTCAAGAAGGCTTATCAAGCCAGCCTTCCCAATAACTGCATCGCGCGACCTTTCGTTGCATACGTCGCATGCCCATCTGCGGCCTTGGAGTTCTTCGATTCTGCTCATTCCACATACCAACCTTTCGATGTAGGAATAAAGGTGTTGTTCTGAAACATATTGAACTGCGCAGAAGGCGAGCAACGAAAAGATCCGCCAGCAATAAAGCAGTCATGAATATAATTTCTCGAGCCAAGCACAAAAATGTCGGAGTCTATTTCGACGCCACGCAGAGACTGATTATCAAGCAAGACAAGAACCCCTGCGTCCTTTGCCGCATTTCCAAGTAACCTGGTGAAGTCTTTGTGAGATTCTACGATTGACTCATGTTCTGATTTCCGTACAAGGCCAATAGCGGACAATAATTTATCGATTTTTTTCATGCTCATTTCAATAACTCCACGGTTTTAGAATTAAATTGCCCAGGAACCCCGGTGCAAGAATATTCATTACGAAAAAGCTCCCATCTGTTCGGCGGCGCCCATGGCTTCCTCTTCACTGCTGAAGTGCGAGGAAAGCACTAAGCGCCAGCATGCGTTGAACACGTCCTTGTAGAGCGAGCTGAAGGCAAGGTCATCCATGCGGCCCCAGCTGATCGACTTGGCTACTTTCTTCACGCCGTCAGGCGTCATGACCAGGTCGAAGTGCCCGGCGTCGATCGTGATGAACTCGCGGAATGCTTCACGGCTTTTGTCGACGGCAGGGAATCGTTCTGCGCGTTCTTTTTCGAGCTTGCGTATGTAGGCCATAACTGCGTGCGTCAACTGGCCAGGTCGGTCGTTCATTTCTTCGAAGTACTTGGCCAAGCCCTCGATTCCACGAAGCTCCTGGCGCGGCACCAGGCCGCCAGTGGGTTCGAAGTATTGGTATGCCAGATCCAGCAGTGCGAAGAACTTCCCGTGCAGCTTGGCGTTGCGCATCTTCTTGAAGTCGCCGTGAATCGTCGCGCCGAACTTGATCTTGCTGACCAGCTCGCGATCCGCTTCCGTAGCGCCGATAAGTCCGTTGGCTGTGCGTACAAGGGCAAGATCCATAATCAGCTCGTCAGGTCGATGATTTGTTGGGTGCGCTCTTCCATGATTTCATAGAAGCGCGCCACTTTGGTTTGCAGCGTGGTGATCATGGCTTCATCACGGTACGTACGCTTGTGGAACAGCGGCATGCCAGGGTAGAACGAGGCGAATTCCAGGTGGTCGCGCTCGCTCAGCCAGATACCGACCTGGCACTGCACCATGTGTTCGGCAGGGATTACGCCGCCGAGGATCACTTCGACCTGCAGCTTTGGAAGCTTGGTCTTGATCTCTACCAGGCCGTCGTCGCCCACAAGGCCATCAGGGCTGTAACCGCAACCGTGGTTAAGGATGATCCCGCAGTCCACAATATCGATGCCCAGTCGCTCGCTGACGAACTTGCGCGCTACTGGTTCCAGATCATGGCCCCTTTCAGTAGCTCGATTCCCCTTAAACCCTTCCAGCTTTTCGCCGATGAAACGCTCGCCGATCAGCTCATGCATCATGGTGAACGCTTCCACGCCAAATCCAGAAGGGTGCTTACCTTTGACCAATAAGCAGTGCATGTTGGAAGCGGTCAAAATCCCACAACGGGCCGCCTGCCATGCATCGCTACCCTGCTCGCAGTTCAGGTAGGTAGGGCCGCTCATTGGACTGGCTCGATATAATGCTTTTCAGAAGGCCCATAAAATGCAATTTCCAAATATGCAACAACTTTCAAGGCGTCCCTTTCGGAAGGAGCAGTGGCAGCAGCATTTGGGATAGTGCCATCACTCATTGACTGGTACCCGACGCCACCCAAAGGATTTTCATCTCCAGGAATTCCAGTGCAGTACAGCTTCTTGGAAGAGTCTTTATTATCCAGCTTGTATACGTAGTATTCGCCGCTCATACATCACCTTCCTGCGCCTGGGCGTTCTTCTGTGCTGAAGTGGTCAGCTGGTTTAGTACGGTGTCGAAGGCGCTGCGCTGGATTGAGCCAACGTCCGGGTACAGCTTGTTGAACTGGACCTGGGCTTTCTCGCTGCACTTGACCAGCAGGGCCTTTAGCTGGCGAACTTGGATCTCGGTAATGACCGGCTCTTGGTTTGAAGGCACCGCTGAGTAGGCGTCGTCGTCTTCGCCGCGCGTAGTGATGTTCAGCAGTGCGCACATCACGTATCGCTTGCCGTAGCTGGTAGAACTGCCCACGGCCTGCACGGCGTTCTTGCTTCCGCTGGTGTCGATTGGCAGAAGCATAGTGGTCTGCTCGCGGTGCCCGGCTCGATGCATCAGAATACCGGTGACGCTCAGGCCGGCGGCTGCATGCTCAACCTTGAACGAGATAGCGAAACCATGGGTCTTCATGATCGGCTTCACGATGTCGCTGATGTCTTCCAGGGTCGCGTACTTGATGGTTCCGTGACCTTTGGCGCGCTCGGCAATGGTCGGTATCTCGCACTGCATCTCGGCCATGGCGGCGTTGAATGCAGACTCAGCATCGCGGGCCATAATTCGTTCCTGCATGGCAAGCATGCGTTCCAGAGCGTCCATGTTGATGTCTGGCATGGTTGCCACCCGCTCAACGATGTTCATGAAAGACTGGGCTGGCGATACCTGTGCGATTTCGTTTCGTGGTTCGTGTTGGATAATTTCGCTATTGCTCACGGTTTTATTCCTTGATCACTGTGCTGCGTTATCGGGTTTGTTCGCTTTCTTCTCGGCCTTCTCGATCTGCTTTCGCAGCCAGTCCATACCGAGCTGTTCGCGGAAGATCTTCCAATGCTCATCGCTGAGCCTGATATTGCGTAGTGGTGTGCGCATGTCGCCTCCTGTTTGTGTTCTGGTAATGTACCTACCAGTGAACCTACCGTCAAGCACAAAAAAGCCCCAGCTTTTGGCAGGGGCTTCAGTGTTTCAGGGCTGAATTAGATAGTGAGGTCTTCAAGCCTGGCGATCACGGAGTATTTCGGCTCCGACTCAAAATCAGTCACCTCCAAGCCTTCAATAACTTGATCGTCCATCAGGCGCAAGGCCAGGTGACTTGCGCGGTCTTCATCGATCTTGAACCGCTTGGAGAGCCACGACAATTCGAACTCTGTGGCATGCAATACCACTACCTGCTGGACTTCGCTGTAGGTCAGCTCGCCGTAGATGTCTGGGTCATCTTTGGTCTCGACATCAACATCGGCCTTTCCAGCCCGCACGATTTCATACTGGCCGCTTTGGTCAGTGCCAACGAACTTAACAAGGCCTTCGCCTTCGAACAGCTTTAGAAGAGCCTCGGCTTTGTCAAAGCCGATTTTCATCTGGTTCTGAAGACCGGCGAATGTTGCGTTCTGCTGGATGGTAACGAAGTCGCGCGCATCGGCGATGAGCTTTGGAGTTAGCTCAATTTTCTTTTCGGCAGATGCTTTTGGTTTTTGCTCGGTCTTTTTCTTACTGGCAGGTTTTTCGCCATCAAGTGGCAAAGAGCGCTGATCCTTGTCCGACTGGATGTCGTCCATGCCGTCGCGGAACTGGCGTTCGTATAGGGCGATGACCACTTCGCCTTTGTCCTGAACCTTGGATATCAGGTCGTTGTAGTGGTCTTGGTCGCTCTTGATGATCGCCGTGAAGTTGCCATTGGAAACTTCCAGCTTCTTGCAGGTTGCGATCACGAACGGCGTACCGGCACTTGCAAGGGCGCGGGCAATTGTCATGGCCAGGTCGTTGTAAGCGGCAGTCAAATCGGCAAGTACTGCGTCCTGCTGCTGCTCGCCCATCTTGTCGTAGCCGACTTGATATTTGCGCATCTGATCGCGGGTGGCGTTGACCATCCCATGGACGATGAGGCGCGCGTCCCGTTCGATTGGTGATACGCCGTCTTTTGCAGCGGCGGCGATAATGGCGCGTTGTTCTGGAGACATTTGGTTTTCCTTCTCGGTTAGTTAATTCAATGCAAAAAAAAGCCCGCTCTAGTCAATGCCTTGGTCAGACTCCCATCTGTGGTCGACCAGTGCCGGGGAGGCTTGATCACAGATGGAAACAAGGCATTGCTACAACGGGCTTGTCCCCGGCACATGGTCTTATTGCTTCGACTGTCTGACGGTCTTGGCGGGAGTGATAATGCTACGACGATGATGAACTTGCAATAGCTTCGCGCATGCGAAATTTGCGTAGACGGTTTCGTCCGTTTGTACGTGCGCAGCATTTGCAGAACCGATTTCCCCTAGCATCTACTCCTGTGTTTTCAGGCGTGTATTCGTGTCCGGCGTAGCAGTGCGACTTGATGAGCCGCCGAGTCTTGATACAGTAAAAATCACTCATCACCCACACCCTTCGGAGGAAAGTCCGTGTAACTAGCCAGGGTGCAGGCATGCTTTGACTGAATAGCGAACACCTCGATCTTTTCCACCTTGCGGCTCAGCAGATCGCGCATGGCCTGCGGGTTAGCGTAGCCAAGTCGCTTGCCGGAGAACTCGACACGCTCACGGTAAGAAACGGCCTCGATATACGACAACAGCTCTTTCATGTCGCGGACCTTTATCGATACTTCATCGAAGCCACGGCCTTCTGCCCGCTGAACTTCCGGTAGAAGCCAGCGCGCGGTTTCCTCGGCAGAAGCCTTGCGGGTGTCGAAGTGTTTTGCGTGGTTGGCACTCATGGCATGGCCCTCCCTATTTCGGCGGCGGCTCGGACGATTGCGCGACGGGTGGCAGCTTCTGGGTTGGGCTTTGCATCTTCGTAAAAATTACCTCGAGAGCAGGCAAAAACAGTTGAGTCAGTGATCTCTATGTTCATGCCCAGCTTTACCGCCAGGCGCAGCGCATCGCCGTCGTCGGTCAGCGGATCCCATACCAAGCCCTTCGACACAAAGGCCTCTCGACTAAAGTTACGTATTTGCTTGAAATGGTCGCGGCGTGAATGGCTCAATGTTTTGTACTCACCATCAATTCCAGCAGCCTTGGCCGCCAGTTCAAGCAGTTCGCGATCGTTCATTTTTTCACCTCGCCAAAGTAGCCAATCTCTTTTCGCCAGTTATCTAACGCTTCCTTTTCTGTATCTCCTACAGCAACCGCAAACACCTGATTGAAGCTGCCTTAAACCTTCACTTTCTTGGCTTTCTCATTCCAGGTCACAACGATAACGGGGATCATGGCCGTACCGCCCGGCTGGCCATGTACATGTCAGCGATGGCTTGGCGTTGGCTCTGGATCAGTGCCTGGGCCTCACGGAGTTGATCGCCTGCCGCAAGATTGGCCTGTCCATTCACAAACGCCGCATGTTCCAGCGAATGGATACGCAACTGGAGGTCAGTATTGGCCTGTCGGCAGTTCATCAACTGAGCGCGGGAAAAGATCTGTTCCTGGCGCAGAGCTTCAAGGTGTTCTTCAAGCGCCGACTCAAAGTCGGACATCTTCGCCCGTGGGCTGAATCCCTTCTTGATCGTCTTCTTCACGCCTTCCAGATATTGGTACATCGTGTGCTTGGTCTCTTCTGTCTTTGTGTTCACGGTTATTCTCCTGATCATGGATTTCAGAATGGTATGGCGTAGCTGTTCCATTCCTTGTAAGCGGCGATAGGTGTCATGCCAAAGGTTCTTACGAAGAACCCATCAGAGTGTTTTCCCTCGCAGGTCCACCAGTGGAAGTACTGGATTGACTTGCTGATCTTTATTCTCGGTTTCATCTTGGCTCCCCTGTTTTGGTCGTTTACTTGCGTTTTGGCGTGATGCCCACTCCATGTACTGCTTGGCTAAATCTCCTGCTGATTTCACTTCCACCTCAATCCAGCAATGAGCTGCTGGCGTATGTGCGAGCTCTCAACGGCTCTGGGGGTTCGTAATCTGCTGACAGGTCGCTAAACGAGCTGTACTTGCCTTGGTAGCGGACCTTCTGCGTGAAGGGCGGAAAGTCACGGGCAGCAGCACAGATGATCTCTGCTACACCGCGATGCTCTGTGTTCGCGTGATAAACCTCATCTCGGTACACGAAGAAGATGGCGTCTGCGTCCTGCTCGATCGAGCCAGAGTCGCGAAGGTCAGACGGGATAGGCCGTTTGTTCTCGCGCTTCTCCAGTTCGCGGTTGAGCTGCGACAGCGCAATGACTGGGCATTCCAGCTCCTGGGCCAGCAGTTTCAGACCGCGAGTGATGTTACTGATCCGCTGAACAGCGTTTGCCCGCGGGTCGTCGTCGTCAACCAGGCCAATGTGGTCAACGATCAGCAGGCGCAGCCGCTTGCCCGTGGCTTGCTTATGCTTCTGCGCAAACCGCCTGGCCACCGAACGAATCTGACTGATTGTGGCGCTCTTGCGGGCGTAGATCTCCAGGGGCGCGTCGACGATCTTGGATGAGGTTTCAAGTATTTCCTTTGAGTGACTGGTAAGCGCGGCACCGGACTTCAGCAGATCCATAGGTATCCCGCCAAGCGAAGAAAGCGATTTGTCCATGATCTGCGCCTTGGTCATCTCCAGGCTGTACACCAGGACGCTCTCACGCTGCGTTACAGCCACGTTGTCGGCTATGTTCATGGCGAAGGTGGTCTTACCCATCTTCGGCCTGCCAGCTATCACGTAGACGGCTCCGTCCTTAAGGCCTTGGATCTTCTTGTCGAGTGATGCGATGCCAGTGCTGAGCCCATCGACTTTCCCGTCCAGGCTCTGGCGCCGCTCCAGTTCCTCAATGTGGCCCTGCAGGATATTGCCCACCGATACCGTCTCGGGCGCCGATGACTCCGACTGAATGCCCATCACCTCCGCCTGGGCCTGGGCGATCTTGCTTTCTGTCGAGCCCTCACCGTAGGCAATTTCGTGGATGTTGTGCGCGACTTTAGCCAGCTCACGGTCAACACTGCGTGACAGAACGATTCCGGCGTATGACTTGGCGTTGGCTGCGCTCGGCGTATTGCGGTACAGATCGCCAAGGTATCCAACCATCAACATGCCGTTGGCATCGGCGCCGATCTGCTCGGCCACGGTGATGATGTCGACCGGGATGTCAGCCGACCGGCAATCAATGATTCCCTGGAACACCACACGGTTATCAGGGAAGAAGAAGTCCGACGACTTGAGGTCAGCGCTCAGGATGTCGACCAGCTCAGGCTTGATCAGCATGGCGCCCAGTACGCCCTGTTCCGCTTCCTGGCTGAATGGCTGAGGTAGCAGGCTTTCGTAGTCGGTCACGATAAAGTCCCTTCCAGCAGCTTTGTGGCGACTTCAGGTCGAGTAAGGAACTCAAGGTCAGCTTTCCAGCCTCGGTCGTTCTGGCCGCGCCAGTGCGAGTTTTCCAGGCAGTCGTTGAAATAGGCTTCCCAGAAAGCCATGCCGTGTTCTTTAAATGGGCGCTTGTTCTTGATCTTCAGGTTGAACAGAGTCTTGATGTTTGCCTTGCGCTTCGGAGTCAGAGCAATTGCACCCTTGAATGTTTTCCCGCAGACCTCGTTGTACTTATCAAAAATCGCTTCATACGGGATGTCTTCCGCTTGCGGATGACGAAGTGTTTCTTCCTTCTCTGTATTACTTAAGCTTGTATTCTTCCCTTGCGTGTTTTCCGAAGAACCTTCTACGTGTTTTCCGAAGGGGTTCTTCGTGTTTTCCGAAGAAGTATGAGGGCGAGGAATGATCTGAATAATCCGCTGAACAGTCCTGACGCCCTGGCGTTTCTGTTCAACACTTACAAACCCCTTCACCGCCAGAGAACTGATGATCTCTGAAACCCTGGAATTGGAGATGCTGAACATTTCAGCGAAGTGCGCGTTGCTGGCAAAGCAACCGCGCTGGAGCTTCGACAGGCTTTCAATCTCGACGTACATCAGCTTTTCGCCAACCGTCAATTCTTTGGTCAACCATATTTCGGCGGGTATCCATATACCCCTGAAGTCACGATTGCTTGACATGGCTTTTCTCCGATATAGACAAATTGAATTCTTCCGCCATTCGCTGCCTGTCAACTGCTACAGCGGCATACACGTGTTTCCAGTTCATCTTGCTGAAATGAAAAGGTTTGGCTGGCTTGAACCCAAGGTTTATGCCGGCTTCTATCAATTTGTGAGCCTGATTTATGGTTATTATTCCTGCGGCAACACTCTCTCTGAATTGGATGCGCTCAGCCAAAACGCTGAAATGCAAATCCCTTTTCTGGTTATTGCAGGTGTTGCATGCGTACATGACATTTGGCGGTAGATCATCTCCACCATGCGCGCGGCATACGATGTGCTCAACGTGCGCCTTCCGGTTTCCAAACCAGGTCTCGCCGAGCTCTGTTCCGCAATATCCGCACCGACCTTCCTGGTACAGAAACATCCAGTCCTTGAACATGTCAGAGAACGTGAACATCCCATCTTTCCTTCTGTAGCCAACCGGTCCATCAAAGCCCGGAAGAGCGCTCGGGTCTTTTGCGTAGACGGGGATTAGGGCTGCCTTAACCATCTCATTTGCTCCCGTATACAGGCTTGTCTCGCTTAACCTTTCCTTTCGTTGCTGCTTCTACGTGAGCCTGGCGAGTTTTTGGGACCTCATCCTTCCACAGGTATACGGCTGCAGCTGTCATGCCTAGGGCTTCTGCTGTCTGGCGTACGCCTCCAAAGTAATCGATCACATCTTTGGTCTTCATTGGTGACTCCTTTTGGTTGGTGTGAACAGATTATGTCTTGAAAATAATTTTATCAAGTCTCTTGACGAATATTTATGGATGTACCAGTATTCGTCTCAAGCCAAGGCGCACCGCCTGGCAAACCGTGAAAAGGAAATTGAAATGGCTACTCGCAAACCAGCAGCTTCTACCCTCCTGAAAAAAGCCCAGGAAGACATCGCTAAGCTCACAAAAGAGCTGGAGTCTTCTAAGTCGAGCCTGAAATATTCGCAAGATCGCGCCACGGATCTGAACAAGGAAGTGGAGGAGCTGCACGCCTTCTTCGACGTGTTGCCGAACAGCATCCCGCGCAAAGATCCAGAACAGTATGTTCAGCGCTCAGCAATGACTCGCATGGCCGCCTGGCTCGCTACCAAGTAATCAGGAGATCCAAACCGTGAACGAGAAAGCGCAACGCGAGAAGGCAGAGGAATGGCTTGATCAGAATCTGATCCGTTTCCCGCATGAAGACGGCGGCAAGGTCCGGGTGATGAACGCCCAGTGCCAGGAGATGTTCGACACAGCTCTGAGCCACGCCAAAGATCCAAAGTACAACCTGATCGCTTGGAGTCTTCTGGAGCGCGCCAAGGGCATCGTAGACGCCTTGGCCATGCATGATCAGCTGG
>NZ_JAKNQN010000018.1:0-40263 GCF_022662395.1 Pseudomonas sp. MONT-RG-20F-20-E-7-02 | reverse complement strand
AGCGGTTGCGCGTGGCCTTCAGCGGCGAGTGAAGACTCAGTGTGGGAGCTGTCGAGCCTTGGCGAGGCTGCGAAGGCGGCGGCACTGTCAGCATAGTTGTTGCCTGACCCACCGCTTTCGCGGCCTCGCTGGAGCTCGACGGCTCCCACAGGGGATGTGCGGTGTTGATTAGATCGGAGGTTGCCGCTTTGAGCGGTTGCGCACGGCCTTCAGCGGCGAGTGAAGATCCAGTGTGGGAGCTGTCGAGCTTTAGCGAGGCTGCGAAGGCGGCGGCGCTGTCAGCATAGTGGTTGCCTGACCCACCGCTTTCGCGGCCTCGCTAAGGCTCGACGGCTCCCACAGGGGATGTGCGGTGTTGATTAGATCGGAGGTTGCCGCTTTGAGCGGTTGCGCACGGCCTTCAGCGGCGAGTGAAGATCCAATGTGGGAGCTGTCGAGCTTTAGCGAGGCTGCGAAGGCGGCGGCACTGTCAGCATAGTGGTTGCCTGACCCACCGCTTTCGCGGCCTCGCTAAAGCTCGACGGCTCCCACAGGGATCGTCTGTGTGAGTCAGATCGCGTTTAGTTGCTTGATCATCGGGATACAGGCCAACTCCAAACCCGATGGCGAGTGATACACCGCCTGCTGATCACCCACATAGCCGCAGGCCCGGTAGAAGCTGGCCGCGTTCAGGGTCGAGTCCAGCACCACCGTTTCAATCGCCAGTTCCCGCGCAATGTTTTCCAGGTGATCCAGCATCGCCTTGCCATAGCCACGCCCGGTGAACGCGGGCAGCACAAACAAGGCACCCACTTCGTTGTTGTCGGGGTCGAGCATGCCGGTGACGACGGGCTCACCGTTCACCCAGCCCAGGTAAAACGGTTTGTCCATCAACGCGCTGTAACCGTCTTCGGCAGCGCCGCGTGTCCACAGCGCCATTTGTTCAGCCGTGTAGGCACCGATGCACTGGCTGCGGATGGCGTCGCGGCGGATGTCAAAGGCGGCGTTGGCGTCGGCGTGTGTGGCCCGTGTGATGCTGAGCATTACGTTCTCCTTTCATGCGTTTTCATTACCCTTTTGGGTGAATGAATAACGGTCGATATCCGTTCGAAGTGTCCAGCCCTGGCCTTGCCAATACTGGGCGGCGTGGGTGTTGGTTTTGAATACATCCAGATGGCATTTATGGATGCCCAGTTGCTCCAACGCAGCCAGGCAACGCTCGACCAGCGCCTGCGCGATGCCCTGGCGGCGATAGTCCGGCAGCACCAGCAGGTGTTGCAAGTAACCGCGACGCCCATCATGGCCGCACATCACGCAGGCGATCACCCGGCCGTCAGCTTCAGCGACAAAGCTCATCTCGGGGTTGCGCGCCAGGTAACGCTCGGTGGCCTCGCGGGAGTCGGCATCGCGCAGGGAAATGCCGGGGGTGTTTTGCATGAGGGCGAGGACGGCGTCGTAGTCGGCTGGGGTCATTACGCGAAGCGCGGGCATGGCAGAAACCTTGTGGGAGCGGGCTTGCCCGCGATGGCGTTGGGTCAGATATGACGCTATCGCCCGGCAGATTGCAATCGCGGGCAAGCCCGCTCTCACCGTTGCTCTGCATCCGATATTTATGCTCTGTTCCCAGCTTAATAATATTTTATTAAAAACCGCCCTCCCCCTAGCCTTGAAGTCATGCCCACGCTGAATCCAACTGCATTACGCAAGGACAGACACATGACCCAAGCAATAACAACAATAGACACGCTGGTAGTCGGCGCCGGCCAGGCTGGCGTGGCCATGAGCGAGCACCTGAGCAAGCAAGGCGTGCCGCACCTGGTGCTGGAACGCAGCCGCATCGCCGAGCGCTGGCGCACCGGCCGCTGGGATTCGCTGGTGGCCAACGGCCCCGCCTGGCATGACCGCTTTCCAGGCCTGGAATTCGATGATGTCGCCGCCGATGGCTTCGCGCCGAAAGAGCGCGTGGCGGATTATTTCGAAGCCTATGCGCGCAAATTCAATGCGCCGATTCGCACCGGCGTGGACGTAACCTCAGTGGTGCGCAACGTCGGCCGCCCAGGCTTTACCGTGCACACCAGCGAAGGTGTGATCGAAGCCAACCGCGTCGTCGCCGCCACCGGACCATTCCAGAAACCGGTGATTCCGGCGATTGCGCCGAAAGACACCGCGCTGCATCAAATCCATTCCGCCGACTACCGCAACCCCGCACAACTGCCCGCCGGTGCCGTGCTGGTGGTGGGCGCCGGTTCTTCGGGCGTGCAAATCGCCGATGAACTGCAGCGCTCCGGGCGCCAGGTGTACCTCTCAGTCGGCGCACACGACCGCCCGCCCCGCGCCTATCGCAACCGCGACTTCTGCTGGTGGCTGGGCGTGTTGGGCGAGTGGGACCAGGCCGCGATGAAACCCGGCCGTGAGCACGTGACCATCGCAGTCAGCGGCGCCCACGGCGGCAAGACCATTGATTTTCGCGAGCTGGCCCAGCAAGGCATGATCCTGGTCGGCCTGACCCAAGCCTTCAACGGCAGCACCGCCACCTTCCAGGCGAACCTGGTGGAAAACCTGGCACGCGGTGACGAAAACTACCTGGCCCTGCTGGACGCCGCGGACGCATACATCGAGCGCAACGGCCTCGACCTGCCGGTGGAGCCCGAAGCGCGCCGCGTATTCCCCGATGCCGAGTGCATCAAACACCCGATCCTGGAGCTGGACCTGACCAAGGCCGGCATCACCTCGATCATCTGGGCCACCGGTTTTGCCGTGGATTACAGCTGGCTGAAAGTCGATGCCTTCGACGCGAACGGCAAGCCGCAACACCAGCGCGGCGTGGCCCCTGAGTCGGGCATCTACTTCCTCGGTTTGCCTTGGCAGTCGCGCCGTGGCTCGTCGTTTATCTGGGGTGTGTGGCACGACGCCAAATACGTCGCCGACCACATCGCCATCCAGCGCCAGTACCTCGAATACCGCGAAGCCGCGCCGCTTGTTCATAAATCGCCCGTCAGTGCCTGACCCCTATTTTCTGGAGTTTTTTGATGCCTACTCACACTCGTATCCGCATGTTCAACACCAAGGAAACCTACCCGAACCAAAGCCTGGACAACGACCTGTGCCAGGCCGTGCGTGCCGGCAATACCGTGTATGTGCGCGGCCAGGTGGGGACTGATTTCGACGGCAACCTGATTGGCCTCGGCGACCCGCGTACCCAAGCCGAGCAGGCGATGAAAAACGTCAAGCAACTGCTGGAAGAGGCAGGTTCCGACCTGAGCCACATCGTCAAAACCACCACTTACCTGATCGACCCGCGCTACCGCGAGCCGGTGTACCAGGAAGTCGGCAAGTGGCTCAAAGGCGTGTTCCCGATCTCCACCGGGTTGGTGGTGTCGGCCCTGGGCCAGCCACAATGGTTGATGGAAATTGACGTGATCGCCGTCATCCCCGAATAAGGAGCCGCACATGACCTTTTCAATCGTCGCGCGTTGCGCAGACACCGGCCAGCTGGGCATTGCCATCAGCTCATCGAGCATCGCCGTGGGCGCCCGCTGCCCGTGGCTGCGCCCCGGTGTGGGCGCGGTCTCGACCCAGAACATCACGCTGCCGGCCCTGGGCCCGGACGTGCTCGACCTGCTCGAACAAGGCCTTGAACCCGCCGCCGCCGTCGACACAGCCCTGACGCGCAACGGCTACAGCCAATACCGGCAACTGACGGCGATTGATCACCTGGGCCGCAGCGTGTATTTCAGCGGCAGCGAGACCCTCGGCACCCACAACGCGGTGTCGGGTGAACAGTGTGTGGCGGCGGGCAATATGCTCGCCGACCGCGCGGTGATCGAGGCGATGGTCAAGGCCTTCGAACACGCCGAAGGCCAACTGGCGGACCGGCTGCTGGCGGCCATGCACGCCGCCATTGCCGCCGGTGGCGAAGCCGGCCCGGTGCATTCTGCCGCCTTGGTGGTGGTGGGCGAACTGACCTGGCCGATCATCAACCTGCGCGTGGATTGGGCCGACGAGAACCCAATCGCCGAACTGCAAAAACTCTGGGACGCCTACCGCCCGCAAGTGCAGGACTACATCGACCGCGCCCTCGCCCCCGACCGCTCCCCCGGCTACGGCGTGGCCGGAGACGAGCGATGAGCAGCAGCCGCGAATTGCTGCAGACGCTGGTGGGGTTTGATACCACCAGCCGCGAGTCCAACCTGCAGTTGATTGAATGCGTGCGCGATTACCTCGCCGGGTTCGGCGTGGCCAGTGAGCTGGTCTACAACGAAGAACGCAGCAAAGCCAACCTGTTTGCCAGCATCGGCCCGGTGGCACTGCCGGGCATTGTGCTGTCGGGGCACACCGATGTGGTGCCGGTGGACGGCCAGCCGTGGACAGTGCCGCCCTTCGCGCTGACCGAGCGCGACGGCAAGCTGTTTGGCCGTGGCACGGCGGACATGAAGGGTTACATCGCCTGTGTACTGGCGCTGGTGCCGGCGCTGGTCCAGGCCACCTTGCGCGTGCCGGTGCATATCGCCCTGTCCTACGACGAAGAAGTCGGTTGCCTGGGCGTGCGCTCTTTGTTGGCGGTGCTGGAGCAGCGGCCGGTGAAACCCATGTTGTGCATCATCGGCGAGCCGACTGAACTGAAGCCGGTGCTAGGCCATAAAGGCAAGCTCGCGATGCGCTGTGATGTGCATGGCGAGGCCTGTCATTCGGCGTATGCGCCCTATGGCGTGAATGCCATCGAACACGCGGCCGAGTTGATCGGTGAACTGGGCCGGATTGGCCAGCGCCTGCGCGAGACGCAAGACCCACGCTTTGACCCGCCGTTCAGCACGGTGCAGACCGGCGTGATTTCGGGAGGCAAGGCGCTGAACATCGTGCCAGCGGATTGCCGGTTTGATTTCGAGATTCGCGCGCTGCCGTCGCAGAATCCAGCCGAGGTGGCTTCAGAACTGCAAGCCTACGCACAGCAACAGGTGCTGCCGCGCATGCAGGCCGTGAGTGCGCAGAGTGCGATTCGGTTTACCGAGTTGTCGGCCTATCCGGGGTTGGTCACCGATGAGCGCAGCCAGGCTGCCGAACTGATTGCGGCGTTCAGCGGTTCCCGGGAATTTGGCACCGTGGCGTTTGGCACCGAGGGTGGGTTGTTTGATGCGGTGGGCATTCCCACGGTGGTGTGTGGGCCTGGGAGCATGGACCAGGGGCATAAGCCGGATGAGTTTGTGAGTGTGGCGCAGCTGGCGGGCTGTGATGCGATGTTGCTGCGCATGCTCGACTCGATTCGCGCTTAAGCCGAGTACCCACTTGCGGCCCTCTGCAAAATGATCGTTCCCACGCTCTGCGTGGGAATGCCGCCAGTGACGCTCCGCGTCCCGCCACTGCCCTCAGCGCAAGCGTGACGCGGAGCGTCTGCGGATGCATTCCCACGCAGAGCGTGGGAACGATCGAATACACATCTACTGTGGGAGCTGGCTTGCCTGCGATAGCGGTGTGTCAGCCAGCACCTCTGCCAACTGACCCACCGCCATCGCAGGCAAGCCAGCTCCCACATTTAGATCTGCGCTCACCCTGGCAGCGCGGTAGTCAGTCGCCCTAATGCAGTACGAACCTGGGCCGCCTATGATGTTCGTTCCCCCGCTCTGCGTGGGAATGCCGCCAGGGGCGCTCCGCGTCCCGCCGTTAACCTCAGCGCAAGCGTGACGCGGAGCGTCTGCGGATGCATTCCCACGCAGAGCGTGGGAACGATCGATGTGGTGGATGATTTATCGCTTTCGCGAGCAAGCCCGCTCCTACAGTTTGGGCCTGTGTTCAGCCCACGTTCACGCCCCTCTGCGCGACAGTTTTGCGCAGCGCATAAGCCCGTTGCGAGGGGCTGAATTGGAACTCGCAACGTGTGTGAAACCACACAGATATCGACTTTCATCTGTGTACGAAAAGCCCAGGCGTTAAGCAGTCCTGTGACTGCCGCATCTTTTCGAAAAAAAGGTATTCCACATGCGAGTAGACACCCCTCCGGCCTCCTTTTTCGGCTCGGACTTCAAAGATTTACTGTTTAACGGCCGCAACCCTTTTGACACCGGCGGCTTGGAGGGCATGAGCAACGCCGAGGTTGCGCGCCATGCAAACGTGAGTTTTACCCCCAATCATGGCGTGCCGACCTATGAGGTCGCCAAGCAGTCCACGGGTGAGATCTTTGCGGGATGGAGCAGCCAAAACAAAGCCCTTAAATATAAAAACTTCCCCTTCATCAAATTCACGCGCACGCCCGCCAAAGAAGAAGGCCGATCAGTGGGCGACAAGTTCCACATCAGCGTCGCGCAAAAGGATATGGCCAAGGCCTTTGAAGTTGTCGGCACGCTTATTAATTCAGAAGACAGCCCGATCAATAGCTGGAAAGCCACCGATGTCAGCCGCGCCGACCCAAGGGACACACGCATATCGCAGGGCGCCCAGTTCACGCTTTATCCCAAACCCGACCGCAAGGATGGCACCTATAGCCCCGAGCACATGGGGAAAATCCAGGCGTTGGTTAAGGCCATCGAGCAGGCGCTGCAAGAGGCAGGCATCAGCAAAAGCGAGCACAAACCCGCCTCCGATGTATCGGCGCCAGCGTGGGGATACGTGTCTTATCGCAATGAAAACCGAAGCGACCGGGTGGGCTCCGAAAGCCAAAGTGCTGCATTGAAACAAGAGCCCTTTTTCCAGCTCATCGCCGGCATTGCGCCCTGACCATACAGGTCAGATGTGGGAGCGGGCTTGATGATCGTTCCCACGCTCTGCATGGGAACGCCGCCAGGGACGCTCCGCGTCACGCCTTTCGACTGTGGGGCTGGCTTGCCTGCGATGGCGGTGTATCAGCCAGCACCTCTGCAACTGACCCACCGCCATCGCAGGCAAGCCAGCTCCCACATTTAGAGCTGCGCTCACCCTGGCAGCGCGGTAGTCAGTCGCCCTCATGCAGTACGAACCTGGGCCGCCTATGATGATCGTTCCCACGCTCTGCGTGGGAATGCCGCCAGGGACGCTCCGCGTCCCGCCATTGACCTCAGCGCAAGCGTGACGCGGAGCGTCAGCGGATGCATTCCCACGCAGAGCGTGGGAACGATCGAGCGCTAGCCCAGCAAACGGGCCAGCTCTTCCCGGCAGTAGTCGACAAACAACTGCACCGGCTTGGTCAGCGGCGCCCGCCGCAACCACACCGCCGAAAGCCCCGACCCGGTCACGGTTTCAGCCAACGGCACACACACCACTTTCTGCCCATCATAGGTGTACTCGGTAAACGGCTTGGTCACCAAAATCGAAAACCCAAACCCGCGCCCGACCATGCCCCGCACCATCTCAATCGACGGCGAGCTGAACACAATATTCGGCGTCAGCCCACGCTCTTCAAAGATGCTCACGAAGTACGTCCGGCTCGGCAGCACATCCAGCAAAATCATCGGCTCCAGCACCAGGTCCGCCAACGAGACCTTGGCCTGCTGCGCAAACCGATGATCCGCCGGCAGCAACGCATACGGCTGCTGCGGCGGCATCAACGGCGTGGTTTCAATCGTGCCGCCCAAGTCATGCTCAAACAGCATCGCCACATCAATACTGCCCGCCGTCAGCGCCTGCACCAGCTCTTGCTGCTCGCCATCGCGAATGCGGATTTCCACCCCCGGCCAGCGCGCCTTGAAGCCGGCAATCAAACGCGGCAAATACAACGGCGCCACCGTCTCAAAGCAGCCGATATCGATCTGCCCCGCCACCACGTCATTGTCAGCCAAGGCGTTTTGCTCGAACTCATGGGCCACCCGCAACAACTCCAGCGCCTTGCGATAAAACCGCGCGCCGCTGGGCGTGAGCGAAACGCCCTGGGCGTGATGGCGGATAAACAGCTGCACGCCAAAGCTGTCTTCCAGCTGCTTGATCGCCGTGGACACCGACGGCTGCGCGATATACAGCTTGCGCGACGCCTCGGCGACGCTGCCGCACTCGGCCGTGGTAACAAAATATCTGAGCTGGCGCAGGTTATACGCGGCCATCGGGACCTCCGAAAACGGGGGACTTCGCCCCAAACACGTGCGTAAAAATCGGCTTTTTCACAATGATTCAAGCACCTGCAACATACCGGAGCAAAAAATCCGGCGAGATACTTTTTTTAAGGTCTATAGCAACAAACTTACTAATTTACCTCCCCGCGCCCATTGCAGATGATCACTCCAACAACAAAGCGCCGCACACGCGTCGCACAGCGAAGTACGTCAACGTACTCACCTTGCCTTGGAGCTCGTCATGGTTACCACTGCAACATCCTCCGCCCCGCTTATCGAAAAACACACGATTGGATACGTGCCCCCGGAAGATCGCCATGGAAAGGTAAGAGACCTGTTCACCCTGTGGTTCGGCGGCAACATCGCGCCGCTGCCGATCGTCACCGGTGCCCTGGGTGTGCAACTGTTCCACTTGAACCTGGTCTGGGGCATCGTCGCCATCCTCGTCGGCCACCTGGTCGGCGGCGTGCTGATGGCGCTGCACTCGGCCCAAGGCCCGCAAATGGGCATCCCGCAAATGATCCAGAGCCGCGCGCAGTTCGGCTCCCTCGGCGCCCTGCTGGTGGTGGTCATCGCCGGCGTCATGTACATCGGCTTCTTCGCCTCCAACATCGTGCTGGCGGGTAAATCCCTGCACGGCGTGGTCGACAGCGTGCCCGTGCCCGTCGGCATCGTCATCGGCGCCATCGGTTCCGGCATCATCGGCATCATCGGCTACCGCTTCATCCACGTGCTCAACCGCATCGGCACCTGGGTGCTCGGCGCCGGCATCGTGCTGGGCTTCGGCTACATCTTCACCCACGTGCAAACCACCGACTTTCTTACCCGTGGCAGCTTCAACATCTCCGGTTGGCTCGCCACCGTGTCCCTCGCCGCGCTGTGGCAAATCGCATTCGCGCCCTACGTGTCGGACTACTCCCGCTACCTGCCGGCCGACGTGCCCGTCGCCTCCACCTTCTGGACCACCTACCTGGGCTCCGCCCTCGGCTCCAGCCTGGCCTTCATCTTCGGCGCCGTCGCCGTGCTCGCCACCCCAGTCGGCATGGACACCATGGACGCCGTCAAACTCGCCACCGGCGCCATCGGCCCGCTGATGCTCGTGCTGTTTTTGCTCAGCGTGATCAGCCACAACGCCCTCAACCTCTACGGCGCGGTACTGTCGATCATCACCCTGGTACAGACCTTCGCCTACCGCTGGATCCCCACCGCCAAAAGCCGCGCAGTGATCTCCATCCTCGTACTCGCCGCCTGCGCCATCGCAGCCGTCTTCGCCTCCAAAGACTTCATCGGCCACTTCGTCGACATGGTGCTGGTGTTGCTCGTGGTGCTGGTGCCGTGGACGGCGATCAACCTGATCGACTTCTACGCGATCCACAAAGGCAAATACGACATCGCCTCGATCTTTCGCGTCGATGGCGGCATCTACGGCAAGTACAACCCACAGGCGCTGCTGGCGTACGCAGTGGGGATTGCGGTGCAGATTCCGTTTATGAACACACCGCTGTATGTGGGGCCGATTTCGGAACACATTAACGGCGCGGACTTGTCCTGGGTGGTGGGGTTGGTGGTGACGTCGCCGTTGTATTTTTGGTTGGCGAGTCGGGACAGTGCGTATAAGCGCAGGATGGATGGGGGGAAGTTGGTTAACGGAGTTTGAGGTAGCTGAATGTAGTGATTTGATCCTGATGTTTTGAACCACCCATATCCTGGTTTTGCGGCCGGGGTTTGGGTGGTTTTTCAGTTTGGGGCGGGCGGTTTAGTTTTCTATCAAGAGCCAACTGATACACATGACGGTGACGGATGTGAAAGCAATCAGTGTCGGTATGACCATCCAGCACTTGAGACGCCGTGGAATTTTATCAACGTCCTCGACCCGTACTAAACGCCTCCACTGGAGTACTTTGGGCATAAGAATGATGGTAGCCATGGCGAATACACGCACCTGTCGGCCTTCAAATGGAGCATTTCGAAAAATGCGCCTGTGCATGTTTACGTAGTCGCTTTGTTCCACATAGCGCTCTGCTGCATCTAGCTTTTTGAACATGACACAAAAAGTGAGAGGAATGCTGAGTAGCGCGATGACGCACGCGCACATGCCGATGTATTCGAAGACCATTTTTAATTCCTCACAGTCTCATAGAGAAGTTTCCCACTACTTTCTCCGAAAGCGCTTCCGGCTTTTCCTCCAACGAGCGCGCCTGCGGCACCGCCAACGATGGCACATGCCAATGCTCCGACGCCCACTGTAGGTATGCCAAAAACAATCGCACAGGCGCCTACACCAAGACCGGCTCCTAAGCTACCGCCCAAGGAGGCAACGCCGACTCCTGCTACTAACTTCCCCCCTTCAACATACTTCGCCTGCGTACACTCTTGCTCTCGCCCTGTGGTACACGCCTCCGTTATCTCCAACGCCGTCGCCCCCACATCAAGCGCAATACCAATGTAAGTCCCCTTCTTCAACATCTGCGAAGCCTTGGCTAATCGCTTGACCCGCTCCTCATACCCACTGATTTCTCCGTGGTGCCAGTAGCTTTTACTCGAAATCCCCAGCATTTTTTTAATCGACCCTTCGTTTCTCAGCCCCGTACCAAAACGCGCCATCCCCGAAATTTGAGTATCCAACCTTGCAAACAACGCCCTACGCTTAACCAGAAACTCCTCCCTCGCCGCCGTGGTGCCCTTCCTCAAATACTGCTTATGCAAATCCTCGATTTCCATAAGGGTCTTCTCGACCTGCGCCAGATGCTTGCTCCAGGCACTGCTGGCACTGCCAATGCCAACGGACGAATAGGTCAAGATGGCCTGCAACTGATCATAGTTTTTGACCAGGAACTCGTCGGTTGCGGAGTACGCCAAGAGGGCGAGTTTTATATTCAGCGCCGAGCGCATCAGCTGTGCCTCTTCAGCGGTGCAAGCGGCGGTTCGGCTATCCCCGATAATCACTAATTGCCCAGGCAACACCAGCGTATTGCGGATGTGCTGGTTGAGAGTGTCGAATTTGGCCTGTGTATGCGGATCAAGCGCCAGGCTCAGTTTGAGCAAGGGGTAAGGCTGCGGTCGTTCATTTATAAATGCGTAGGGTCCCTGCACGCGTGCACCTCCAAGTGACTGAGGCGCACGACTATAAGAAGGCGCTACAGCGCAGGTAAGACGCGTATAGGGGTGGTTTTAACGTTTCAGAAATGGACTACTTCAGTCTAGGTGCATGCCTACGCACCGGGCGTTTCGGGGTGTTTCATTGGCATAGTCATGAGGAGCTAACGGCAGAGAGCGGGCGGATGAAATTAGGGGAAGGGACGATGGATAACCACCGCCAAAAGCCGCGCGGTGATCTCCATCCTCTTATTGGCAGCCTGCCCCTTTATCGTGGCTTTACTGCTGGGGCGTGGGTGTTTTTTCTTTTTTGGATGGGCTGCGAAATTGAGTGCCGTGCGAGCGGCACGCGAGTTCGTGCGCTGTTGGCCATGAGCAGACTTGTAGTAAAAAACTGCCCGTTATTCCAGAGCCTAGGACAGAATGAGATCTTCCTCAGACTATTCGGCCTTGCACACCATGGACGACTTTCGTTTCACACCGGAACAGGTGGCCTCGCGATCTGGTAGTGCTCAGGTCGATAAAGATGTGAGGCACTGGTTAGTGGGGCTTCCCATCACTGAGAGGCTCGATTTTCTAAAGCAACTGTGGCCACTGAACTACCGGTACACACTCAAACTGCTCCAGGCTGCACAGCTACCTAGGCAGGAAAACGAGGATATGTTCAGGCACTGGCTACGTGCTGGCCAACACAATACAGCTCAGGAACTCATCAAGCGGTTGGAGCCGGTTTTGGGGGAGAGAAGGTTTTGGCAGATTGCTTCGCGGGAGGTGGTTACGCCGGCAATGTGGGAGTTCTTGAATTACATGGTGGTGGGCGACTGAGGTCTCAATCCGACGAAAAATAAACCGTTAGCCTTTTCTAGTAGATTTTTCGGGGCACCGACCAGCGATGGCCATCGTTTTTTGCGGGTTGATTTTTGGCCTTGGTGAAAGGCAGAAAACGGCCAATAGGGGACATTCAACTCAGGGGCAGATTCCGACAAGGCCATTCTGATGGAGAGTTACAAAATCTGGGGCACTTCATTTCAATGAAGTGAGCTGTTCACCTGCCTCGCTCAAATGAGTACTATCAGAAAAATGTTCATTTGGAATCTGCGGTTATGGCAAGGCGAAAAATTAGGGACGCCGCACGCATTCAAAAAATCAGAAAAAATGCACCCTTCGACCTGTCAGTGATTACAGCGGAATACCCGCAATTTTCACAACTTCTTGCTGTGGCTGTGGGGCAGCTCAATGAACTGCCAGATTTTTCTGATGACGAAAAAATTGCTGTGATGTCCGACTTCGGTGGTGAGCATCCGGGCGCGCACTTTCACACCTATTCGTTTCTGATCTTAGCTTATAACAAAATCGGTCCGTTTATTGAGAATCTTGAAAAACTAAGACAAAAACATAGCTTATTAAACCCTTATAGCGAGTTTGCATTCAAGGACTTGGGTTATGGACCAAGGAGCCGAGCTTTACCCGAGTTTCTTCATCTTGTAGACAACCTTATCCATGGCGCAATTATTACGATCGCTATCGACAAGCAAATCGACACAGTTTTTGGTGTTTCAAAAAAGCATGCGTATGAGCTAATCGAGGACCAACTTTTTTCGATGGATCTAGGTAAATGGAGAGGGGCGGCAGGAGAAAAAGTCCTCCGTGTTTGTCATTCAATTGCCTTGTTTACCGCTCTAACTACGAGGGAAAATCAACGCCTGCTTTGGTATTGTGACAACGACGCTATCAACGAAAACGCTCGGGACAGAGATTTCGCGGATACACAGCAAATATTTCTCCGGACGCTTAGTATGTATTCGAAGCATAAATTTGATCTCGTTGGATTCGGCAAGTCATTCGATGGAAAGTCTCACTTGGATGACCTGCTGAGCATTCCAGATTTTGCTGCTGGAGTCGTTCAGGATCTCCTTAAGTCCCATAAAACCGGCGATGACAATATTCCTGGAGGAGCGGAGAAGGTAGAATTACTGAAATGGATGGCAACAAAAAGTAAATATTTATCAAAAATAACGATTCAAATTAGCAAACTTACTAGCGGCGAACTCGGTTGCGGGGTTGTCGATTTTTCGCCGGCTGAGCAGAGTGGCTGAAATATAAATCTAGTATTCCAGAGGTTAGCGCGGTTTGACGTAATTGCACAGAATGGAAAGTTGGCCCATAGCCGCTATTTACGAGGGGCAGCTAATGGCAGATCGCGGTAGCTTACGAGGTGAATAATTTCGATTATGGTTGACTATCCTTCCATAAAGTATGGAATCAGCTATTGCCTAAGCGTAAAAAATTTGATTACTCTTACGCATCAGCATCAGCATCAATCCCATTTCAGATTCTAAAATTTTTAGATACCTTAATCGAGAGAATAAAACTAATTTATAGTTAAAGGTGACTTTAATGAACAAAACCAGGGACAATCATTATGTCGCACAATGGTATCAAAAAGGTTTTTTGCATTCGCGAGATAATCAGCTCTGCTTTCTAAAGCGTCGTGACATCGACCTGAAAAATGGTGAGATCAAGACGGTCTACTCCAAGAAGTGGCATACGTCCGCTCAAGAATTCTACAAAGTAGATCTCTACTCGACATTTTTCGGCACCGATGTTAATGACGATATTGAGCAAAAATTATTTGGCCCCATTGATGATAACGGCTCTAAAGCTGTTCGAGCATTCCTGACTGACGATCAATCTCAATGGCATCATAATTTTCAGAATTTATTCATTTATCTTGATGCGCAAAAACTACGAACTCCAAAAGGTTTGGACTGGATTAGAAGTAAATATCCAGAGCTCAGTCAGTCGCAACTAATGATGGAAATGCAATCGTTGCGCTCAATACACTGCACTTTATGGGCGGAAGGCGTCCGGGAGCTAGTTTCTGCTGAAGATTCTGATGTTAAGTTTATCGTATCGGACCATCCCGTCACGATCTACAACCATAGATGTCCTCCTGAATCTAAGTTATGCGAATACCCCAACGACCCGGATATTTCTTTAAAGGGCTCACAAACAATAATTCCACTGGATAAGAATCGCTGCTTAATTCTAACGAATGTTGAATATGCCAAAGATCCTGGCAACGTCAATCCGCTTGCGCAACGAACCAATGCCACCCGCGCTCGCCAAAGCATGGTCAACACCATTGAGTTTATTAACTCTCGCAGGCTGACAGCAGGTGAGGTTGCCCAGATTAATCACGTAATCAAGAGTAGAGCCCAATCCTCTGTAGCTGCTGGAGCGGAGGAATGGCTTCACCCTGAAAACGGTTTGACTTGTGATTGGACTGACATAAAGCACGTTCTTTTGCCTCCAGCTGACAAACTGTACAAATTTGGCGGGGAAATGTATGCCGAATTTGAAAGTGGCGCCGTTCATTATCAGGATGCGTTTGGTCGAACAACACCACAAAACGAGTTTCTGAACAAGAATATTGATGAGACTCAAATTGGACGCAACGATCTTTGTGGCTGTGGTAGTGGACAAAAGTATAAAAATTGCTGTCGAAACGTTCCCGTTGATCTGCGAACCACTTGGGAAGTGGCAAGTATTCGAGAGAAAAATCTTGCATTTTGCAACTGCATTCGCGATGTTCTTGGTTTCAATAGTGGTAAAACGTGGGTGGACGTCCGACGCGAGCTATCTGATATCCAGATATCCAGAATTTATGATTTTTACTCTAGCTTATGGCCTCGTGAAACCGATATTTATTCGTTGCTTCCAAAATCCGATGGAAAATTCCGAGGTCTTTATACAGGGCCATTAGATGTTCGAGTTATTAGTGTGCATGCACTGCCCGTGGCATCTCTATTTGACGAACTTCTAATAGAGTCACCAATAACCAACCCTAATAATATCAAGCCAGAACTTAGTCCTACTAAATCGCCACAAAAATACAGGTATCAGGCATTAAAGGAGTTTCTGTTCATGCTTGAGTTGGAGCCGCTTATAGGGCTCGGCCTGGTAAATCTTATCCCTAGCCCAGTAGAGTTCGACCTCGATCTAATGAGAGCCATGATGGAAATGGCTATCGAGCGATCTCAGGATCGTACTAAAGATATACTTTGCGAACAAGACCAACTTTTACATTACACTTTAGCGATCGAGGACTTTTTAAATACGATAGCAATGATGCCTAAAGACGCAAAAATTAAAGCACTAGTTGATCAGTTTGGATTAACTGTAAATGATGCAGCAGAAGCCGTTTCCGAATTGGAACACCATGCAGAAGCCTCTCCACTAGTGATGTTGCGGCAGATGAATTCTGGTGAAAGTGGTCAGTTTATCCAATTTAGGATGGGGCCTAATTATGAAATGGCACTGTTTGTGGCGCAAGTAACTGGTTCGGTATTGGTTACGGACAGTGGCTCGAGATGGCGAGAGCTTGGTACATCACAGCATCGAAACCAAGGAATTATCAACTACCCTTGGAACAAAGTTTTAGATGAATTAAGCTCGATCCCTATTGATTACCAACTCCTAAGAACATTCCAAAAATCTCAACATCAATTTTCTGTAGCTAGAAATTTTATGAAATCTGCAGATCTTATGATTTTGAATGATGATCGAAATGCCGCCAAACTGACTATATTGGCTAATCAAGCTAAAAACATTATTGGTCAACTTGGGCAAGCTACTAACCAAATAGCGACTAGTACATTGGAGATATTATGTCCTGAGGGTGGGTTTTATGATGCTTATGTCCAACGTTTATTAGCTCGATCTAGCTGTACGAAATACGATCATCAGGTCAGATCAGTCTATGGTATTGCTCTTACAAGTCGCAATGCTTTGTAAGATAGTTTATTAGCGTTGTGCGAGTGACTGCTGGTGGCCGATTGCTACCCTTTGCGACAGGCAGCAATCGGACAACAGTAGAAGGGGACGGATTTAATCAAATAGATCGATCCCCTCTTTTACTCGATCTACCGACCGCGTTCCGCTTGGTGCTGAATCCGCCTACTACGAGCTAGAGCTCATTTTAGTTGCGAAACCCTTGAAAGATAAGCGATAGAAGGGCTGGCGGCCCGTACGGCTTGCCGTTTTTCAGCACGAGAGTCCAGCACGTGCGCCAGGCTTGAGTGAGCAACTCCACTTAACGCGCCCGTAAGCACGCCCATTGGCCCCCCGAGGAGATACTCATAAAGAAGTGCTGCCGAAGTACCGGTTGCAAATGTGAGACTAAGTCCTTTAAACAAGTTCGGCCAAAGTTTGTCCCGAGCAGCGCCGATAGCTGCTTGGTACTCTCTGACTTCTTTTGAAATCTCCAGACTCAATGCTGTTTGGCTACGGGATATTTCGGCATAGGAAGTCGTATGGGATATCTGTATAAGGCGGGCGGTCAATTCATTGACGAGTGCGGCACGATCACCACGCGTGTTCTCGCGGAAGCGAAGAATTTTATCAAAACTCGCGGATTCCAGCGCCTGACGCGGCATGAGCGACTCAAGAAGCTTAACGGCGGTGCTGGTCGCTGATTGGGACAATTGGGTGGAAACTGGATCCGTCCATTCGCTATCGGGCGTCAAAACGCGGGTTGCTTTGCGCAACAGTAGTCTGTGATGCAACTCGCTGTCAGTAATGGGAGACAGCCCCAGATCCGCCGCCGCCGCCAAATGAAAATTTAAGGTTGCCGCAGAGCCCGCTGCGTATGACAAGGTCCACGCGTAATGGTCGTCTGCCTCGTTAATAAGATGTTCTCCTACTGTGTCGGTAGCCAAAAAATGGCGAAATTCCATCGGAATTTTCTGTGAAAACATCTGCCAAGTCGGCTGTTGTGTGTCGGCTTGTCTTTGGTGCGGCAGGCCGAACACAGATGGATTGCTTGCCATTTTGCACCACAACGGATCCTGAAGATCACTGATAGCCGCAAGGGACGTCTCTGGTCTCTTAAAAGCAGCAAGGCTTTGCGGATCAACGATGGATAGCGCCCCTTCCTGCTCTAGAATTTTGAGGTCATGCTCCAAAACCCGATATTTGGAAAACCGTGGATCCTCATTAGTTTCAAGGTTCCGGAACAGTCCGGCGCGCCATTCCGCGTCTTTGACGGGTTCCAGAAAAGTCACACCGTCGAACACCAGCATCAATTGTTTCAGCGCACAGCTGTCCATGCAGCGTGAGAAAGGATAATAGAGTCCCTGTAGTAACGTGCTGTCGCCGCTCATAATCCATTATGCCTTGTGGTATCGATTGGCAATGATATCAACCAATACACGTAATAAGTGAATCGTCCCTCATTTTCTGAGCATTGCGAGATACCCTTATTGGCCGTTCTCTGACGCTCACGTTCAACGCTTCTCGGTTATCGAAAGCCCTTACACTAGGCAGCAATCGGCAGCTTTCTGCCCGCAATGTGCACAAGCCAGCTGGTAAAAACCGATGCAGAGAACTAACTAGATCGACGGTAAATGGCTGAGAAGGCCTTTGATTTTCCCCAAAGGCTCCTAAAACCCGGTCGGAAATGTCTCCTATGCTCGAAAGACGCATCCACTATGAAACCCCTCGAGCACGTATCTATCGCCTTTAAAAATAAGGTGTAGAGCACTTAACCGTAGTTATAACCGGGCGCCCGAACAGTCATCGCTTCCACGACCCTTCCTTACGACCACAACCCCCTCCATTGCCTCACCAAATTCCCCCCTCTATAGTCCACCCCGTCGCCAGCCTGACCGGCGATGGGATTCGCAGCCCTAAAAAAGAATTACCCAAAACCCGTTAAACCCGACAGAACCGATTCCCGGTAATGCCTGTTCTACGGCTACTCAATACTTTTTCTTTCTTAGGGATTTCCACCTTGAAAACTCAACACCCACCCCGCCGCTTCACCCCCATGTCCCAAACCGCAACCGACTACCCCGTCCTCCTCATCGACAGCGACGCCCCGCTCCACGAGCTTCACGCCTGCGCCAGCGAGCGCCTGAACGCTGCCCTCGCCTACCTGCACTTGATGGCTTGTTCCAACGTATCCGACTACGCCGAGCACGACATCAATACCGTCGCCAACACCGCTCGGATCATGGTCCAGGATGTGGCGGATGTGTTTACGGTGATGGAGCGGCGGGGGTTTGATGTGGCTGCTGTGAGTTGATGTGATGTGAGCTGTGAGGAAACCCGCTTTGGCGGGTTTTCTAGTCTCTGGGCCTTGCTGGACCGCTCAACCCACGCCATCGGCGGCGAGGTTGCAATATTGCCCTTTGAAGTACAGCAATGGCTGCGTAGCCGCCGTGTCTTGCAGGCTTAGCGCTTTGACTTCGCCAATGACGATCAGGTGGTCACCTGCGGCATGTTCGGCGTGGATTTCGCAGTCGAGCCAGTGCAGGCTGCCGGCGATGATGGGGTTGCCGAGTGGCGATTGTTGCCAGTCGACGCCGTGCCATTTGTCGCTGCCTCGTCGGGCGAATTGGTTGGAGATTTTGACTTGTTCACCGGAGAGGATGTTGACGACAAAGCGGCCGGCCTGGCGGATTTTGGGGTAGCTGGCCGAGGTGGACATGACGCTGAATGACACCAGTGGCGGGCTCATGGACACGCTGTAGAACGACTGGCAGGTGAAGCCGATCGGTTCGCCCTCCAGGTGCGAGGTGATCACGGTGATGCCGGAGGCGTAGTGCCCGAGCGCTTCGCGAAAGTGCAGGGGCTCGATGGCAGTACTGGGAAGTGACATGGTAAGTCCTGGCTATGGGGTGCAGGTTGAGGGCTTGAAGCGGTGAGGTTTTAATCCACCGCCTCACGCTCCCTGCGCAGCTCTTTTGAGGTGGGCTCAGCGCTGGTTCAAGAGTTCGCGGCGGACGATGTCTGCGCCGGCACTTAACGCGTTCAGTTTGCCTCTGGCGACGCCACGGGATAACGGCGCCATGCCGCAGTTGGTGCACGGGTAGAGTTTGTCGGCGTCTACAAACTGCAGTGCCTTGCGCAGGGTGTTGGCGACTTCCTCGGGGGTTTCGATGGTGTTGGAGGCCACGTCGATGGCGCCGACCATCACTTTTTTACCGCGGATGAGTTCAATCAGGTCCATCGGCACATGGGAGTTGTGGCATTCCAGCGAGACGATGTCGATGCTGGATTTTTGCAGCTTGGGGAAGGCTTCTTCGTATTGCCGCCACTCAGAACCGAGGGTCTTTTTCCAGTCGGTATTGGCTTTGATGCCGTAGCCATAGCAAATGTGCACAGCCGTTTCACACTTGAGGCCTTCGATGGCCCTTTCCAGGGTGGCGACGCCCCACTCGTTCACTTCATCAAAGAAGACGTTAAAGGCAGGCTCGTCAAACTGGATGATATCCACGCCTGCCGCTTCGAGTTCGCGGGCTTCCTGGTTGAGAATCTTGGCGAATTCCCAGGCGAGTTTTTCGCGACTTTTGTAATGGGCGTCGTAAAGCGTGTCGATCATGGTCATTGGGCCTGGCAACGCCCACTTGATCGGTTGATCGGTTTGCTGACGCAGAAACTTGGCGTCTTCAACAAACACGGGCTTTTGGCGACTCACCGAACCGACGACGGTTGGGACGCTTGCATCGTAGCGATCACGAATTCTGACGGTTTCGCGTTTCTCGAAATCAACGCCGCTGAGGTGTTCGATAAAGGTGGTAACAAAGTGCTGACGCGTTTGCTCGCCATCACTGACGATATCAATCCCGGCGTGTTGTTGTTCTTGCAAGGCTAAACGCAGCGCATCCTGTTTGCCTTCAATCAATTCTTCGTCTTGCAGTTTCCACGGTGACCACAGTGTTTCGGGCTGCGCAAGCCAGGCGGGTTTAGGCAAGCTGCCGGCAGTGGACGTGGGTAGTAACTTTTTCATAACAGATGACCTTGTATTTTTTGATGCGTCAAAGCGCGTAATGAGCGGACCACTGTTCAAGAACAGCCTGGTAAGGTTTGATAAAGTTCTGCTCTACAAACTGCCCCTGCTCGATCGCCAGGCGGTTACGTTCTTCTCGGTCATAAACAATGCGCGTTAATGAATAGTCCTGGTGCTGCAAGCTGGGCTGATAGGATTTACCGGCTGCGGAGTTTGCGTTATAGATCTCTGGGCGGTAGATCTTCTGGAAAGTGTCCATGGTGCTGATGGTGCTGATCAGCTCAAGGTTGGTGTAATCACCGAGCAAATCACCGGAAAAATAGAACGCCAACGGCGCAACGCTGTTGGGCGGCATGAAGTAGCGCACTTTCAGGCCCATCTTGTTGAAGTATTCGTCCGTCAGCGAGTATTCATCTTGCTGGTATTCAACGCCCAGTACAGGGTGCTGGTTTTCGGTTCGATGGTAGACCTTGCTGCTCGACACGCTCAGGCATATCACCGGCGGCTTACTGAAATTGGCTTTGTAAGTGCTTGAATTCACAAAACACTTGAACAGCTTTGCGTGCAGCTCGCCAAAATTGTCGGGTGTGCTGAATTCGGGGCGGCCTTTGTTGTGGCCCAACAACAGCACACTGAAATCATAGTCCCGCACGTAGGAAGAGAAGTTATTGCCGACAATACCGTCAATACGCTCGTTGGTTTTTTGATCAACGATATTGGTTTTGAGTATTTCGATTAAAGGGATGGGATTACCCTTTTCATCAGCATCAATTTTCATCTCGACGGAAATAATTTCGAGCTCGACAGCATAACGATCGCCTTTGGGGTTATCCCAATGCGCCAGGGCATTGAAGCGATTGTCGATCATCTTTAAGGTATTGCGCAGGTTTTGCTGGCGACTTTGGCCCCGCGCCAAATTGGCAAAGTTGGTGGTAATGCGCGTATTTTCGGAGGGGTGATAATCCTCATCGAAACGAATGCGCTTGATCGCAAATGCAAATTCGTTATTCATTTTAATCTGACACTCTGATTCCTGAGATAAAGCCCGACGCCACGCCTTGATCTCGATGATATTTATAAGAACTATAATTAAGACGTATTGTAGGCAGCGACATTGCTTGAGAGAAAATGAATTGATTTCACTAACTCGTTAGCCCTACTCATGATGGATAAAGCGTACCGCTCCGACTGTGGAAGCCGCTGGCGGTGCCCTCTACCGATGCCTATCATGTGGCCCTTCGTTTAACGCACCAGGAAACGCCCATGCCCGCCCTCACCTTCCGTAACGCCCTCCCCGCCGACGCCGCGCGCTGCTTTGAAATCGAGATCACTGCCTACGAAGGCGACGAAGCCGCGACCCTGGAAAAGATCGCCACGCGTATCGCGCAGTACCCCGAGGGCTTTTTGATTCTGGAAGCGGATGGCGCGGTGGTGGGCTTTATCAACTGCGGCTGCGCCCATCAGGTGGTGATGTCGGATGAGGCGTTCAAGGAGTTGGTGGGGCATTCGGCCGAGGCGCCGAATGTGGTGATCATGTCGGTGGTGGTCGACCCGGCGCACCAGGGCAAGGGTTATTCCAGGCTGTTGATGACGGAGTTTGTGCAGCGCATGCAGGCCATGGGCAAGCAGACGATTCATTTGATGTGCAAGGAGCAGCACGTGCCGTTGTACACCCGCATGGGTTACACCTATGTGCAGCCTTCGCCGTCGGATCATGGCGGGATGGCGTGGCATGAGATGGTGATGGCGCTTTAACCGATTCAAGTGCTCAGCGCCTTTGTGTGTCGGGATTTGTGACGGTAGCACGGCGCTCAAAGGGCTACTGTATTTCAGCACGTAAGAACCTTGTCGCTCGGGCCAACCTCTGGTGATTAACGTGAAACGTCAAACGAGGATTTCAGCCTCGGCCTACAGCCACGCAGCTCATATTGTGAGCGTGGCGGGTGGGGTTTTGCTCCGTAACATCCTCTCCAAATCACCTCATTGAACGCCCTTCCACTGCTCGATAACTTGGGTTTCGAGCAGTCGACAAAGGTGTTGGCTGATCTTTTTTTAACATCAGAGAGGTGAAATCATGGTTTCAGTCGGTATGTCTGCAGCTTTGGCGAATTTTTTCCACGCAGCCCACACGAACGGCAATGAAAAACCAACACCCACGCCTGCTGAAGATGGGCGCGGTAATGACACAGTTAAGGCGGACAAGCCACGTGGATTTCCGCATGATCGGATTTACAATGATGTAACACCCACCCAGGTCTACGACGATGATATTTTTCTGCACTACGGCTCACTGCGTGAACTACGTTTCACGCCGCCTAAAGTAGAGTACATCGACAACGGCGAGCCAAGCCCCACCCCCAAAGATGATCGTGCCGGATTATTCCTCCCTGACGACCCAACCTGGCAACCCACCCAGAACGCCAACGATGACTTTGCCTACCAAGCTCGCAAAGCATGGCATGAACACCTTCACAACCAGTTTGAACCAGTCCGTATCGACAGCGGCATACCAAGGCCCAACCCCAAAGATGATGGTCCCGAGAATCAAGCCGAAATATACGACCCCGTCACAAAAACCTGGCAACCCACCTAAAACGCCGGCAGTGGCCAATACAAACCGCTTGGCGATCCTTACCGCGAAGCCATAGATTACGCGGCCAAGGCCAGCCCGCAGGCGTAACGCAACCGGCGGTATGGCGCGCAGCAACGCTGCTGCCTACCGCCCAACAAGCACCTATCGAGAGGCCGGGATGAGCGCACCCTTGATTGAAATCAGCGACCAAGCCAACCCCGACGCCGAGCACCTGCTTGGCAGCGGCCTTGCCGCCTTCAATGAAGCCGTCACCGGCGCCAATGATCGCCGGCCGCTCACGGTATTGATCAAAGACCCCGCCACCCGGCAAATCCTCGGCGGCATCACCGGCAAAACCTCCTTGGGGATGGCCTTTCTCGACCTGTTCCACTTGCCCGACACCCTGCGCGGCGCGGGCCTGGGCAGCCAGTTGCTGCAGGCTTTCGAAGACGAGGCGCGGCGCCGGGGCTGCCTGAATGCGGTGCTGTACACGATCAGCTTCCAGGCGCCGGGGTTTTACGAGAAGCATGGGTGGGTGCGGTTTGGCGAGATACCTTGCACGCCTGCGGGCAGTTGCCGGGTGTTTTTGTGCAAGCCACTTTGAGCGTCGGGGTTGTACGTCGGGCCGTGGCTGATACAAGCCACGGCCATTGCGGAAACACCTGCTACTGAGCCCCTTTGGCGCAGTGGGATGATCCGGGTTTCCTCAACCCGGAACCGTCCTCATGGAAGACTTTCGCGCCCTCGCTCAGACGTCGGACACATCGGCCGGCGATACCGCGCTGCCTGTCACTTACAACCCATCGGCCACTTACTTGAATGAGCGCCAGGCCCTGCGCGCTGCAGGTGACCAGGCGTTGCTTGAGCAATTGATCAACCGGCTTTCCCCCGCAGCGGGCCAGGCATTGTCGCTCCCCTCGCGGCCGGTGCCGATTGCCGAGCACTCACTGCTGGGCCAGTGGTGCAAGGTGTTCATCAAGGCCATCAACGGCAAGGGTTTTATCGCCTGGGCGCGCGCGCAGGGCTTTGATCTGAACACGCTGCGCCTACAGGGCAGCACGTTGCGGGTCCGTGCACACGGCCAGCTCAAGGTGCTCAACCTGGCCGATGCGTCGGCCTGGTGGGCACTCGCCAACCCGATCATCTACATCTGCCATGTGGTCGACCCGATGACACTGGGCTGGCCCTACATTGACGCGACAACAGACATGACAGCACTGACGTTGCCGTTGAATCTGACACTGGCCTTCCATGGCTTGCCGGTGCCCGCCAATCGCCTCCAGGCACTGACCCTCGTCGAAGAGCTGCGTGCCTTGCAGGGCTTCCCCGGGTTTGACAGCAGCGGCCGCAGCACATCGAGTCTCTACGCCGAATTGCGCGAACAGGCGCGCGACTACCTGCAATTGGCCGACGTTCTGCGCCCTTTGGCTGAGGATCAAGACAGCCTCTCCGGGTTGGATATCTATCGCCGACGCCTGCAGTTAACGTCGGACTCGCGACTGGCCAGGCACCTCAAGGAGGCGGCGGCCCTGTTACAGGCGATTAACGCTGAAAGCGATCCGTGTTCGACAACAGAAGCATCGGGCTCCATGTACTTTGACTACCAACGAAAACGGCTCTGTGTCGCCGGGCGTGACGATAAGGGCGAGCTGGAGCCAGAGGTGGCTGGCACACGGGATGCGCGCTGGCACAGGCTGGTAGCGCTGAGTGAACAACTGCACATTGATATCTACCCGGACCATAGCCTCAGCATTGCCGCCGCATTGCACGCCTACGCCATCGCCCCCCCGCTGGATGCGCCAGCGACCACCGCCCTGGCGCAACGCCTGCGGCAATGGCCCGCGCCGGCGGTGCCGGTAGTGCTCAGCTCAGCGCGCGCCTTTACTGAGCTTTATTACGCTATTCAATATGTGGGCCTGTTAAATGACCACTTCACCCTCTGCAGTGCGCTGGCCAAGCTGATCAGCGGTGGAGTATTACAGGGGCCAGACGGCCTTGGGATGTTTGTCAGCGGCGACCCAGACACCCTCCAGGCGCTCGTAAACAAAGCCTGTGCAAGATTGCGTGTGCTGACTGACGACCCCGCATTCCTGGCCATTCGCAGGCGCGAGCGCATTGCGCCCAGCAGCCATGTTTTGCTGGATGCATCCGGTAGCGTTGGCGCAATCGACCTGGACGGCAATTGGAAACTCCTCACCGATGCCGTCATGAACGAGCCCGATTTGGCCACGCTGCTGCACCCCCTCAATAAACTGGCGGCCAAGACCGGTGGTGATCTACGCACCAACGGCCTGATCAGCCTCGGCCAGGCACTGACGATGTACAAAGTCATCCTGCCCGACACGCTGCCAGAGGCTCGCCAGACACTGCGGCGCCTGGAGCTCAGCCCACCGTTTCCACCCGGCCAACACTATTACTGGCGGGCGCTCAAACCGCTGGACGATGCTCAGCCCTCGGCGTGGAAGCTCTTGGCGCTGCATCGCCAGCCGATCCTGACGGTCAACGCCACGTTTATGGCCGGCCAGGCGGTGCCGCTGTTCGAGTACCTCGGGCGTGCCGGGCTGGCCGGTAAGTCCGTGGCGGATGTGCGCGCCGAAGCGGACTTTTTGATGGTGCGCCTGCTGGCATCGCCCTTGGCCCAGCAGCTCGGTGAAGCGCTGGCGACCGCCTTGCAGTGGCACGGCAGCCGCAACGGGCTGATCCTGGCCGCGCTGATCCTGAGCCTGGATCCCCAGCCGCAAGCCCATCCCACACGCCTCAATTACTTCGACTGGCACGATGCTGACTGCTGGGGCGAGCCGGTGTCGTTTGTGCGTTACCAGATCGAGGTCAGCCTGCAAGGGCTTAGCCCACTGGTCGCAGCCCTGGCCGCGCATCTGGTGCTTTGCGAAAAAAGCCCGCAGTTGCTGGTGCGCGACCTACCTGAAATAACCCCCTACTTGAGCTCACAGGCCTGGGTTCTGCTGCGTCACCGCGTCGCCTGGATGGAAAAAGTCGTTCCCGGCAGTTCGCGCCTGTTGAACTACGAGCACACCATGACCTTGGCAAACTTCACGCCGGAGAACAGCTGGAAAGCCTACCTCGCCAGCAGCGAAGCCAAAGGGCCGATCCTGGACTGGGCGGTGGCCAACGGCGTGCTGGCGCCCAAGACACGCCATGACGCACGCGAATTTACCCGCGCATTAACGGCCCTGAACGGTCAACGTGCCCGCCTGAAGTCGACCCTGCAAGCCTTTGCCAAGCCCATCGTGACGCTGCGCCAGACCGCACTGGAGGATCTGCGCAGGGTTTATCCCGACAACAATTTGCTGGAAACCCCGGTATTGATGTGGCTGCCGGAGCATTCGCCCTTTTCCGAAGAGGGCCAATTCGAAGGGGTGCATACCGGCCCCAAATACTCGTTCGTCGACCTGCATATGGCCGCGAGCCTGGACGTCACTTCAAACCGCTGGCACTCCTCAAATAAAGCGATCAAGTACCGGGAAATGGCCAAGCGCTTTTATTTGCTCGGGCAGATCAACGGCATATTTGCCAACGCCTTCAGTCAGAAGCTCGAGCAGTTGCAGGCCGCCTATGGGGAGTCCATCCGGTGCGGCTTGGCAGACCTGACGTTGCCACGGCGCGAAGCCCTGGAATATGGCGAAGTGCGGTTTTTCACCTTGAGCCGGCCCAGCTCACGTGCCGACACGCCCGCCGAGGTTGGTCGACTGGGTATCCTGGTGTATGTGACTTATTACAGCGATGAACACCTCTATGAATTCTTTCCCCGGCAACTGTTGATCCGGCCTCGGCGCGACATTGATTACGCGCAGCTCATGCACGCCGTCAAAGCGGCCACCCCGCAACCGTGGATGCGTTTCGACTGGGCGGCGTATGCTCACGGCGCCAAACCTGCCAAGGTTGCCGCTACCGCGCCCAGCACTGACCTGCTGATCAGCCGGCTCGACCGCGACCTGCCTGCAGCAGCTGACATTCCCGCCCAGGATGCCCTGGGCCGCCGCGTACCGCGCACCTTCGATTCAGCACGTTCAAAGGCTCTGACGAGGGTAATTATCGAGCACCATCTGCTGCACGACGGCCTGGCATGGCGTACCAAAGCCCGGCTGCCGATCACCCTGCAAGCCGCCGCCAGCGGCCGCGACCCTTGGGCGGAGTACCTGCGCGATGTGGCGTTGATACTGGGTTGAGGCTTGAACAATGGCGGGTTTTGTATAAGGCTGCTCTCCTGCGTATTTGATCGCCGCAAGGGAGCCTGCCCATGACCGCCGCTACTGCACCGCGCTTCTGGCGTGACGCGCGCCTGCCGTTCATCGAGGCGCGGACCATCGCCGATGGGCGCAAGGTCACCTACACGCGTCACGCCCACGAGCATTTTTCCATCGGCGCGATCACCACCGGGCGCAGTTATTACCACTACGGCGCGCAGACTTTTGAGATCAGCGCCGGCACGGTGGTGTTGATGAACCCCGGCGATGTGCATGCGTGCAACCCTATCTACGATCAACCCTGGTCGTATCACATGATTTACCTCGACACGCCGTGGCTGACGGACCTGCAATACCAGCTGGGCTTCAGCACCGATCAGGGTTACCGCCCCTTCAACACGCCCCACACCCGCGACACGGTGTTGTACAACGGCTTGATCGAGCTGTACGCAATTCTGCTGGATGAGCACGCCGAGCTGCTGCAAAAGCAAAGCGCGCTGGTGAGTTATTTCACCGAAGTGCAGCAGCGTTTGAACCCTTCACTGACGCCGGTGCGCGAGGTCAACCACAAGCTGGAGCGCGCCGCCGAGTACATCCGCGCGCACTGCACCGAGGCGGTGAAGCTGGAGGAGATTTGCCTGGCAGCCGAGCTGTCGCCTTCTTACCTGATCCGCGCGTTCAAGCAGTACTACGGGCTCACGCCGCATGCCTTTCTGGTCAACCGGCGCATCCAGTTTGCCCGCACCCAATTGCGCAACGGTGAGTTGATCGCCGATGTGGCGCTGGCCGCCGGGTTTGCCGACCAGGCGCATTTCCAGCGCGCGTTCAAACAGCATTTCGCCGCCACGCCGGGGCAGTACCGCGACTTGCTCAAGCCATCAGCAAATAACCCACACTGGCCACCAGCAACGCGGCCATTGAGCGGTTGAACAGGCGTACGCCTTGCGGGTTGCTCAGGTAGCGGCGCAAAAAAGTCCCGGCGTACGCCCAGCACGCCACCGACAGGTAGCAGATCACCAGGTACAGCGCTGCGAACAGCCACACTTGGCCGGCGTCGCCATCGGCCACAAACAACCCCATGCCCGCCACGCAAGCCAGCCAGGCCTTGGGGTTGAGCCATTGCATGACTGCGCCGTAGAGCATCGACGGCGCGGTGGCGGTGCCGTCGGCATCCAGGCGGCCATCGTCCACCGCCAGTTTCCAGGCCATGTACAGCAAAAACGCCACGCCGCCCCACTGGATCAACTGAGTCAGGATCGGCCAGCGCACCAGTACTTCATGCAGGCCCAGGCCGATCAGCACCAGCAGCAAGGTGAAGCCCACGGCGGCGCCGAACACGTGTTTCTGGCTGGCGGCAAACCCGAAGCGTGCGCCGGCGCTGAGGGCGACCACATTCACCGGGCCCGGTGTGATGGAGGTGGCCAGGGCGAAGGCGGCCATGGAAATGATCAAGCTCATTGCGGTTCCTTTTTGTTATGCCAAGCGAAGATGGCATCACGGTAAAGGGCTGAACGGGCGAGGTATTGAAGAAAATCACCCTGCGCCCTTAGGCGCTTTTATTCCATTGATATAACTGTATTTTTTTCTTTCATGGGGCGCAGCTTGATAGACAAAAATGCGTATTTTCCAGGCGAACCCGAATGCTGGAGTTCAGCGCTTTCTCGCTGCAAAAAAGGAATCGCCAGGTCTGGCGAGCATCAAGACCCCGATCCTGGTGGTGGACGGCGACCATGACGAAGCGATCAAGCGCGAACACACCGAGTACATCGCCGCGACCATTCCCGGCGCTGGCCTGCTGCTTTTGCCGAACACCAGCCACTTCGCCTTCCTGCAAGACCCGGCATTGTTCAATGCCGCACTGTTGGACTTCCTCGACAGCAAATAGACCCTGTACCCTGTGCGCGCGCACCGGTTGCGCGACCACCGTTTCCAGCCATGTCAGGACGCCCATGCCCAACCCCATTCCTCGCCGGCGCGATGCCGCCGTCACCCGCGACGCCATCGTGTTGTCTGCGCGCAAGGTGTTTGCCCGATCAGGCTACGACGGCACCGGGCTGGGTGAGATCGCCGCCGGTGCGGGGGTGACGGTCATGCTGGTCAACCGCTACTTCGCCTCCAAGGAGCAGCTGTTTGCCGAAGTCGTCGCCGAGGCCTTGGCGAGCCCGTTGGCCCTGACGCAAGGCAGCCTCAGCGCGGAAAACCTCGGCCGCACGCTCGCCACCGCACTGGTCAGCATCACTGAAGCCGGCAGCGCGCCGCTGGAAGGTTTCCTGATCATGCTGCACGCGGCGTCGAACAAGCGCGCGGCGGCGATTGGCCGCGAGCAAATCGAAACAGGTCACCAGACTACCCTGGCCGCCACGCTCCAGGGCGCGCATCACCAAGAGCGCGCAGCGCTGGTGATGGCGCTGGTGTCAGGCTTCCAAGTGATGCGCCAGATGCTGGAACTGTCGGCGCTGGCCAAGGCTGATCCACAGGTGCTGATCAACTTGCTGACGCCGCTGTTCCAACAGTTGGTGGATGGAAACCGCGTCTAACCGGGCCTGTGTGCAGCGCACTGACGTCAGCGTGTTGATCAACCACGCGGGCTGTCTCAACACGCGCTGATCAACGAAAAATGCGCGCCCACTCCGGCGCGCACGCCTTCGCCCACCGCCAGCGCTACGGAACCGGCGGCAAGCGCGGTGTCGCCACAGGCAAACACACCGGCCACGGAGGTCTGGCGGGTTTCATTGGTGTGCACATAGGCGCCGGTGGGGCCGTCGGCCAACTCACAGCCCAACTGCTCGGCCAATGGGCTGATGCGGGTGCGCGACATCGTGAAGACGCCGTCCAGCGCAATCACGCGACCGTCTGCCAATTCCAGGTCAGCGCGTTCGCCGCTGATGCGCGTGACCGTGGTGCTTTCCACGCAGACTCCGCGTCGCTCCAACTGCGCCTGCTGTTCGGCATCCGGCGTGAACACGCCATTGGTGAACAAGGTGGTGGTGCCCCAGTCCGGCAACATCAGCGCGTGGTGCATCGCCAGCGGTGAGGTGGCCAACACGCCGATGCGGCCTTGGTCGAGTTCATACCCGTGGCAGTAAGGGCAATGACACACCCGCGTGCCCCAGCGTTCCTGCAGGCCGTCGATGGCGGGTAGTTCGTCGACCACTCCGGTGGCGAGGATCAGGCGCTTGGCCTTGAACGCGCCGTTGCAGTCGGTGCGCACGCTGAACCCGCCCTGCTCCGCCACGGCCTGGACCACGCTGTCTTGCACCCAGGTCACCGTCGGGTATTCCATCAACTGGCTACGGCCCTCGGCGGCAATAACGTCCGGCGCCTGGCCGTCCTGGCCGAGAAAGCCATGGGAGGTGGCGGCAAACCGATTGCGCCGCTGCCCAGCGTCGATCATCAACACCGTGCGCCGCGCCCGTGCCAGCTGCAGGCCCGCGGATAGGCCGGCATAGCTGCCGCCCACAATAATGACGTCATGCACCATGAACGTAACCTCGTGTTGTGCGCACAGGGTTGTCCGCGCGCTTTCACGACACACCATAAGTTACGTAAAAATAGCACGTCAAGCGTCTCGCAACTTTTCAGGTTACGAACGATACTTTGCGCCGAATCGACTTGAGGTTTTTTGATGAGAAACGACACCCGCCTCTCGCGCATGTTGCATGTGCTGATCCATATGGGCCGCCACGAAGAGCGCGCCACGTCGGACACCATCGCGCAGATGCTCGGCACCAATCCGGTGGTGGTGCGGCGTACCTTGGGGCTGCTCAAGGAAAAAGGCTACGTGCGCTCGGAAAAGGGCCATCAAGGCGGCTGGTGCCTGGGCAAACCATTGAGTGAAATCACCCTGCTGGATATTCACAACGCCCTGGGCACGCCGTCGATATTTGCGATCGGCCTGTCCACCGACCACCCCGAATGCCTGGTGGAACAGGCGGTAAACGCGGCACTGACGGACGCCTTCGACCAGGCGCAGGCGCTATTGATGGCACGTTTGGGGGATGTGACGCTGGCGCAGCTGGCGGATGATTTCGATGAGCGCTACCGCGTCGCGATGGCGCATTGAATGGCTTAAAGCCCGCGACTGCGCAACCATTGTAAAAAGCCTTTTTTGACCGGCACCACGGGCGCTTCCTGGGTCATTGCCTGCGCCGCGTGCACGCGGAAATCCAGCAGCGCCTTCATCGCCTCGCTGATGTCATGCCGCGCATCCAGGCAGGGCTTCAGGTATTCCTTCTCGATGCGGTACAGCGTGCAAAAAGTCTTGGCGGAAAAGTCCGCCAGCGTTGCCTGATCGGACAGAATGCCCGCCTCCCCAATGACCTCGCCCGGGCCCATGCGCCCCGCTTCGAACTTGTGGCCACCCTTGATCAACATCACCGAGACCACGCCGGATTCGACGATAAACAAATGATCGCTGACCTCACCGGCCGGCAGAATCATGTCGCCGGGGCGGTAGGTGTGCAGGGTCATGTTCTGGCTGAAGGTGTCTTTCTCTTCCTGGCGCAGCGTGGAGAAAATCGACGAACGCTCCAGCAGCGCCCGCGCGCCTGACATCGCTGCTGGCGTGTTGCCTTCGGTAGCGGACAGCAGGCCCACACCCGCCGCCTGCAAATGCCGGAACGCCAGGTCGTAAAGCTGGTTGCGCACTTCGCGCTTGAGGGTCATGGCTGGCACAAAGCCGCTGATTTCATATTCGACGCCGCCGCTGGCGGACGCCTTGAACGCCACGCTCGGCGCAGGCTTGGCCAGCAGCGGCCGACAACCTTGCATGGCGCGCTCCAGCGCTTCGATCACGGTTTGCGGGCGCGCATGCGGGCTGACTTGCAGGCTCACCGCCAGGCCGAACATGTCCGCCGGGCGCGAAAAGTTGATGATCTTGGCCTTGGCGGCCAGGGAATTGGGGATCACCGCCATGCTGCCCTGGGAGGTTTGCAGGCGCGTGGCGCGCCAGTCGATGTCGGTGACGCGGCCTTCGGTGCCATCAATGGAGATCCAGTCGTCGATCTGATAGGGCTTGGTGGTGTTGAGGACGATGCCGGAAAACACGTCGCTCAAGGTGCTCTGCAACGCCAGGCCGACGATGATCGCCACCGCGCCGGAGGTGGCGAGCACGCCCTTGACCGGAAGGTCGAGCACGTAGGCCATGGCGGCGATGATTGCGATGAGGAAAATCACCGCGCCCATCAAGTCCTGCAACAGCCGCCCGCCGTGGCCGACGCGCTGCATCATCAGCGTGCCGAGCAACACCGTGAGGGTGCGCGCTGCGAACAGCCACCAACCGATCTGCAACGCCGTGGCCGCCAGGTGCAAGGCGGTGTTGTCGGCGTACGGCGCGAGCTGCATGGGGTTCATGCCGTCGTTGAACAGCACGGCGCTGTACACGGCAAAAATCGCCAGGCGCGCCGCCAGTTTCCAGTTGGCGAGGTTGACGGAAATAAGGCGCCACACGGCGATGTCGATAAAGATCAGCGCCACGGCGCATAACATCGGGTGATCGGCGATAAATGAGGGCATCCAGGCGACTCCACAGTACATGCCGAGAAGATCGCATGAATCGGTAATGCAGCAAACAAAATGTATTGGAAAGGGTTTTATGTGGCCAGCGAGCCTGCCGTGGTGAGCGGGCTTGCCCCGCGTTGGGGCGCGAAGCGGCCCCAGAACCTGACACCCAGTTCTCACTGAAAGAACGCGGTGATTTCTTGGGGCGGCTTCGCCGCCCAACGCGGGGCAAGCCCGCTCGCCACAACAAGCCCGCTCGCCACAATAAGCCAGCTCCCACAGGGTTTTGCGGTGGGCAGTCAGGCCTGCATTTGTCCGAAACGGCCGGACTGGTAATCAGCAAACGCCTGATGAATTTCCTGCTCGGTGTTCATCACAAACGGGCCATGGCCGACGATAGGTTCATCAATCGGTTCACCGCTGAGCAGCAGCACCTTGGCGTCGTCGTTGGCCTCAAGGGTGATGTGCTCGCCGTCGCGTTCGAACAACGCCAGTTGCCCTTGGCGCACCACTTCCTCGCCGTTGACCAGTACCGTGCCGCGCAGGATCACCAGCGCGGTATTGCGCCCGGCGTGCAGGTCCAGCGTCAGCGCTTTACCCGCGTTCAGGCGCACGTCCCACACGTCAATCGGCGTGAAGGTACGCGCCGGCCCTTTATTGCCGGCGAATTCACCGGCAATCAGGCGCAACTGCCCGGCGTCGTTGGCCAGCGGCAGCACTGGAATATCGCCGTCGACAATGGTCTGGTATCCGGCGTCGGCCATTTTGTCCTTGGCCGGCAGGTTGACCCACAGTTGCACCATCTCCAGCGCCCCGCCGCTGCGGGCAAAGGCTTGGGAGTGAAACTCTTCATGGATGATGCCTTTAGCGGCCGTCATCCACTGCACATCGCCAGGGCCGATGGTGCCACCGGCGCCGGTGGAGTCACGGTGCTCGACTTCGCCGTCATACACGATGGTCACGGTTTCAAAGCCACGGTGCGGGTGCTGGCCTACACCGCGACGTTGTTCGGTGGGTGTGAAATCGGCGGGGCCGGCGTGGTCCAGCAACAGGAACGGGCTGATGTGCTTGCCCATGGCGTCGTAGGAAAACAGCGTGCGCACCGGGAAGCCATCGCCGACCCAATGGGCGCGGGGGCTGGTGTAGATGCCGATGATTTTTTTCATGGTGTTCCTCCAGGTTGGCTACACCATAAGTCCGCCAGCCTTGGAGTACTAGCCGGCAAAAGCGGCCCTGATCGTCCTACGTATAGGACAATCCCTTGACCGGGCGTTGGCGCAACAGGTGGAACGCGACAAACGCCGTGACCGCAAAACTGGCCTGAATGATGATCATCGGCGTGGCGCTGCCATCGCGTAAATGGCTCAGCAACAGGCCGCTGCACGTGGCACCGAACATCTGCGAAAACCCCATCAACCCCGCCGCCAAACCGGCGCGGTGTGCGTTGGGCATCACCCCGCCCGTCACCGAACCAGGCAGCACCAGGCCACCGCCGAGGGTGACCAGCGCCACCGGAATATCCACGCCAGGCACCGACAGGCCGAACAGCTCATACACCAGCACCGCCGAGATCCCGCCGATAGCCACCAGCGTCACGCCCATCGCCACAATCCGCTGCGGCCCCAGGCGCAAGATGTTGCGCCGGGTGTAGGTGGATCCGACGATCAGCATCGACACAATCACGCCAAAATTGATGCCGTACTCCAGGCTGCTGAAGCCCAGCAGGTTAATAAACATCGCCGATGACCCGGCAATCACCGCGAACATCGCGCCATAAGTGCACGCCAGGGCCACGGCGTATGCACGGTATTGGCGGCCCTTGAGCAGATCCAGGTACTGCCCGCCAAGGGTGCGCCAATGGCCGGCCTTGGGGTCGAGGTAATGGTTACTCTCGCGAAAGAACAGCAGCGCCAACACCAGCACCACACTGCCAATGATCAACGCCAGCACGATCGGCGCATGCCAGCCCAGCAGCTTGATCAGCAGACCGCCAATCATCGGCGCGACGACGATGGCGTAGAGCATGCCGATCATGGTCAGGGCCAGTGCCGGCCCCGCTTCAGCCTTCCACACATCGCGCACCACAGTACGTGCCAACACCAGCGCAGCGCAGGCGCCGAGGCCTTGCAGCACGCGGGCGGCGATGAACTGGCCGATGTCATTGACCAGCAACATCGCCAAGGTCGCCAGCACATACAGCACCAGGCCGCCGATCAGCACCGGGCGGCGGCCGATACGGTCCGACAGTGGCCCGAACAGCAACTGCCCAAGGCCGAATGCAGCGACAAACGCCGACAACGCCATCAACGCCGAGCCTGCTGGCGCCGCCAGCGCCTGCTCGATGGCGCCGAGGCCAGGAATGATCAACTGGGTCGACACTTCACCCAGTGCCGTGAGGGCCACCAGTAAAAACAACACGATTCGCGAGGGGGCCGGGGCGTTTGCCATGAAGAATATCCGGGGGGCTGGATTAATTTATATTTCGACCATAATATGCGTAAAAAATTATGTCCATAATTTTTTTCCCGATGGTCACCCTCCTGGAGCCCGCCATGAACCCTCTTGCCCCGCGTCTTCTCACGCCCCTGGCCTTGTTGATCATCCTCAGCGGCTGCAACAGCCAGGCCGACACCGCCGCCGAAGTGCCCCCGCCGCGCCCGGTTCTGGCCGCCAAAGTGGAAGCGGCCGGCACCCAGCAAAGCGCCTATACCGGCGTGGTGGCGGCCCGCACCGAAAGCGATTTGGGCTTTCGGGTCAGCGGCAAAGTCATCGAACGCAAGGTCGACCCCGGCCAGCATGTGTCCCGCGGCGACACCCTTTTAGTGCTGGACATCGGCGACTTCGAACTGGCCCTGCGCTCGGCCAGGAACCGCGTAAACGCCGCCCAGGCGCAACTGCGCCAGCGCCGTGATGATGAAAACCGCTACCAGCGCCTGGCCAATACCGGCGCGGTGTCGCGGCAGATCTTCGACCAGTCGGCGACAGACCTGCGCGTCGCCGAAGCCGAGTTGGCTGCAGCGCAATCGGATGCCAGCCAGATCGAAAACCGCCGCACCTATTCGGTGCTCAAGGCCGACGGCGACGGCATCATCACCGATGTGCGCGTGGACCGTGGCCAAGTCGTCGCCGAAGGGCAAATCGTCGCGCGCCTGGCCCATGACGGCGCCCGCGAAGCCATCGTCAACCTGCCGGAAAACCAGCGCGACCAAGCCTCGCAAAAAGCCCTGGCGTTTCCCTTCGGCGCGCCGGACCAGGCGGTGACCGCCACGCTGCGCGAGCTGTCCGCCAGCGCCGACCCGACCACCCGCACCTACCGTGCGCGCTACGTGTTGCACGGCGCCGTCGACCGCTTCGCCCTCGGCTCGACCATCACCGTGCGCCTGCAAGGCAACGGCCAGGCCCAGCAAACCCGCGTGCTCATCGGCGCCTTGCAAGACGCCGGGGATGGCACCGGCGTGTGGCTGATCGGTGATGACGACAAGGTCAGCTTCGCGCCCGTCAATGTCGCCAGCCTCGGCCAGGAAGACGCCTTGATCGACAGCGGCCTCACACCCGGCCAGACCATCGTCGCCCTCGGCGCTCACCTGCTGCACAGCGGCGACGCGGTGCGCCTGCTGCCCGCCCAAGCCCTGGCCCTCAACCGTAAACAGGACCACTGAGCATGCGCGGCATTAACCTTTCCGAACTGGCGGTGAAACACCGCGCCGTTACGCTGTTTCTGATCATTGCGATTCTCGCCGCCGGGATTTTTTCGTTCGGCAAGCTGGGGCGCGCTGAAGACCCGTCGTTTACCGTCAAGGTCATGACCATTACCGCCGCCTGGCCCGGCGCCACCGCCGAGGAAATGCAGGCACAAGTCGCCGACCGCCTGGAAAAACGCCTGCAGGAACTCGACTATTACGACCGCGTCGAGACCATCGCCCAGCCGGGTTTTGTGTCGATGCGCATGACCTACAAAGAGTCCACGCGCCCCAGTGAAATCCAGGACCTGTTCTACCAGACCCGCAAAAAGCTCAGCGATGAAGCCGCGAAACTGCCCAAAGGCGTGATTGGGCCGTTCTTCAACGATGAATATTCCGACGTTTACTTCGCCCTTTACGCACTGGAAGCGGAGCACTTGCCGCACCGCCAGCAAGTGCAAATGGCCGAAGAGCTGCGCCAGGGTTTGCTCAACCTGCCCGGCGTGAAAAAGGTCAACATCCTCGGTGAGCAGGCCCAGCGAATCTTCGTCGAGTTCTCGTATGAGCGCCTGGCGACGCTGGGCATCAAGCCGGACCAGATCTTCGCCGCCCTCGCCGCGCAGAACGCCGTGGCGCCGTCGGGCTTCGTCGAAACCGCCGGGGCGCGCGCCTATATCCGCATCGACGGCGCATTCGACAGCCTGGCGCTGATCGAAAACGTGCCGCTGGAAGTCAATGGCCGCGTGCTGCGCATTGCCGATGTGGCCACGGTCAGCCGCGGCTATGAAGACCCGCCCAGCTACCGCATCCGCCACCAGGGCGACCCGGCGTTGATGCTCGGCGTGATCATGGAGAAGCACTTCAACGGCCTGGAACTGGACAAAAGCCTCAAGGCCCAGGAAGCCAAAATCCAGGCCGACCTGCCGCTGGGCGTGAACTTCGCCAAGGTCTCCGACCAGGCCAAGAACATCAGCCTGGCGGTGAATGAATTCATGCTGAAATTCTTCGTCGCCCTGGCCGTGGTGATGATCATCAGCCTGTTGGCGCTGGGCTTTCGCGTCGGCTTGGTGGTGGCCGCAGCGGTGCCTCTGACCTTGTCCGTAGTGTTTGTGATCATGTTGCTGACCGGGCGTGAATTCGACCGCATTACCCTCGGCGCGCTGATTATTTCCCTGGGCTTGCTGGTGGATGACGCAATCATCGCCATCGAGATGATGGTGGTGAAACTCGAGGAAGGCTTTGATCGGATTCACGCCGCCACGTTTGCCTGGAGTTCCACCGCCGCGCCGATGCTGACCGGCACGCTGGTGACGATCATTGGCTTTCTGCCGGTAGGTTTTGCGCGTTCGGGCGCGGGCGAATATGCCGGCAATATCTTCTGGATCGTTGGCTTTGCGCTGATTTCGTCGTGGCTGGTGGCCGTGGTGTTTACGCCCTATCTGGGCGTGAAACTGCTGCCGCAGATCAAGCCGGTGCCGGGTGGCCACGATGCCATTTACGCCGGGCGTTACTACCAGAAACTGCGTGGTTTAGTCGAAGCCTGCGTGCGCAGGCGTTGGCTGGTCACCGGTTTGGTCATCGCCGCTTTTGTGGTGTGCGGCTTGGGCATGGGCGTGGTGAAGAAGCAGTTCTTCCCCAACTCCGACCGTTCCGAGTTGATTCTCGAGGTGTATATGCCGCCCGGCAGCGCCTTCAAAAGCACCGAGGCGGTGGCGGCGCAGCTGGAAAAAGCCCTGCTGCAGGAGCCGCAGACCCGCATGGTCGACACCTATGTGGGCGGCGGCGCGCCACGCTTTTTCCTGTCGCTGAACCCCGAACTGCCTGACCCGGCGTTTGCCAAGCTGATCGTGCAAACCCCGGACTCGCAGGCCCGCGATGCGTTGAAACTGCGCATGCGTGAACGCATTGCGGCCGGTGAATTCCCGGCGGCGCGGGTGCGGGTCACGCAGCTGTTGTTCGGGCCGCCTGTGCCGTTTCCGGTGGTGTTTCGGGTGTCGGGGCCGAATGTGGATGTGCTGCGCGGGCTGTCCGAGCAGGTGCGTCGCGTGGTGGCCGCCAACCGGCTGACCAAGGACGCCTTCCTCGATTGGGGCGAGCGCACCAGCGGTTATCGCCTGGTGCTGGATCAGGACCGCCTGCGCTTGTTGGGTTTCACCCCAAACGAGGTCAAATCGCAGCTCAATGCCTTGCTCAGCGGCAACCCGATTACCGAGGTGCGCGAAGGCAACCGCACCGTGTCCGTGGTCGCCCGCGCGCAGGGCAGCCAGCGCGAAAACCTCGGCAACCTTAACAACATGACCCTGACCAACAGCGCCGGCACTTCGGTGCCGCTGGCCCAGGTCGGGCATTTCCAGGCGGTGATGGAAGAGCCGATCCTCAAGCGCCGCAACCGCGCGAGCACCGTGGAAGTGCGCGCCGACATCATCGACGGCGTGCAACCGCCCGACGTGGAAATGGCCGTGTACAAAGACCTGCAACCGCTGATCGCCAAACTGCCTGCCGGTTACCAGATCGACATCGGCGGCCCGGTGGAAGAAAGCGCCAAGGCCAACGTCGCCCTGGCCGCACTGTTCCCGATCATGATTCTGCTGACGCTCACAGTGATCATGTTCCAGGTACGCTCGTTCGGCGTGATGTTCATGGTCTTCGCCACCGCGCCGCTGGGCTTGATCGGCGCCGTGCCGACCTTGCTGCTGTTCAACCAGCCGTTCGGGTTCAACGCGATTCTCGGCTTGATCGGCATTGGCGGCATCCTGATGCGCAACACGCTGATCTTCACCGACCAGATTCGCCAGAACCAGGAACACGGCATGGCGATTCGCGAGGCGATTATCGAAGCCACCGTGCGCCGCGCACGGCCGGTGATTTTGACCGCGCTGGCGGCGGCGCTGGCGTTTATCCCGCTGACGCTGTCGGTGTTCTGGTCTTCGTTGGCCTATGTGCTGATTGGCGGCGTGCTGGTAGGCACGGTGTTGACGCTGTTATTCCTGCCGGCGCTGTGCAGCCTGGTGCTTGGGCGGGAGCGGACGAAGACTACTGAAACATCCCACGCCACAGCCGGATAAGCTCTACAGATATCGCTTGAAAACCTCTGCAAAGTCCTTCGCCTGATCACACAGTGCGAGGGATTGCAGATGGTTTTTTGTGTTGAAACCCCTGTTGATGGGGCTGTCGCTTGAACCCGGCCATTGGCAGGCTGGCCCTGGCCCCAATGGATGCAAAGACGGTCGATGTTGAAACCGTCTTGCGTGACTTTCGGCAATGCCTGAACACCTTTGACCAATGGGCTTCGAGCTTCTGGAGCTTTTCGGCGCTGGAGGTCGAGCAGGTGTTCAAGGTGGGCGATGAAGTGGCGCTGGTCGCGCCCATCACCCGCTCTCTTTATCCCAGCAGCACCGTCGCCACCTGCCAGGCCAACGGCACGTTGACCGTGGTGCACATGTTCCAGAGCACACGGTTTGTGCCCATCGGCAACACGCCGGTGATACTGCAACGCGTCGACCCCGACGGCGGCCCACTGGGCGAGCCGATCCGCAAGACCATCGGCCCCAGCGGCATTCTCGAAATCACCGAGTGTGATCGTAACCAGCAGTACCGAGTCAGTTTTTATCCCAACGTTTCCCAGGATCACGTCAAGGCGCTGTATGCGTCTTATCAGGCGGTGATCGGGGCGCTGGAAGCGCGCCTGCGCGAAGAATGGAAAAGCACGTTCCAGGCGCAGTGGAAAGACTATACGGACGCGACCCCGCTGGACCGACGCAGGATGCTGGAAGCGGCGTTTCTCAGCGGCATGGGCAAAGCGCTTTACAGCCTGTGGGACAACATAACGCAGCTGTACGACCTGTTGGCGGACATCAAGCCCAACAGCGAGAAGTTGCTGCAATACCTCTCCCAAACCGAACTTGATGAGCTGCTGAAGCTCGGCAACGACGCGATTGCCAACGGCCTGCTGGTGCTCAGCGACGAGCCGCTGTTGTTCATTTATGTGTCAGCGATGGTCAGCTGGATGCGCATGCTGCCACCGCAAGAAATGAACGAATTGATGGGGGAAATCACTGGCGAGGTATTGATCAACCTGCTGCTGATTTGGGCGACGGCGGGTATGGGTGTGGCGGTGCGCCTGGGTACTCAGGTGATTGGGCATATCAAGTCTGGGCGGACGCGGGGTCTGCTGGAGTTGCTGGCTAGAACCCTGGTCATGCCCAAGTTGGAGCCGCATGCCGAGGCGGTTAAGCCGTTGCTGGCCAGTAGTGCGGCGACTCAGATTAAGACGGTGCCGGTTGCGTCGTTGAAGGCTGGGGAGAACCTGGTTGCGAATGCGGTGCCTGCGGTTCGCAGCAAGACGCAGCGGACGGTGCTGTTGCGGCAGGAACATGTCGATGATGTGCCTGCTGCGGGTAAAAACCAAAACGGGGACGCGGCGGCG
>NZ_JAKNQN010000017.1:0-45815 GCF_022662395.1 Pseudomonas sp. MONT-RG-20F-20-E-7-02 | reverse complement strand
ATTTGGTCTCCAGCAGCCTTGAATCAGCGCACTCCTCAGGCCTTGTCTACACTCAACTACACCCCAGGAGAGTAAGCGCTCGGCGACTCGCCGGCACAGGAGTGCTCGATGTCTCCCCGATTTCAGTGCAAGCAGCGCGGCGCCATCGGCTTAATGGCCGTCGGCGTATTGGCGGTGGTATTGGCCTTTACCTTGCTGGTGGTCGACAGCGGCCGCCTGTACCTGGAGAAACGCAAGTTGCAGGGCGTGGCAGACACCGCGGCGCTGGAAGCCGTCAGCCGCAATGGCACCTGCGTGGCGGGCCTCAGTGCGGCGTCTTATGCCGGGCAAAGTGTGGCGCGCAATCATTTCGTGGTGGGTAACGGCAACACGCTTGTCACCCAATGTGGCTCCGTCACCACCGGCGCCTCGGGCCAGCGCACGTTCAGCGCCAACCCGGCGCTGTCGTCGGCTATCCAGGTGGTTGCCAGCAAAACCGTAACGACCAGTGTGGCCGGCGGAATCTGGTCGCTATTCTCCGGCAACTCGGTCAGCCTCAATACGGTATTGAGCGCTACGGCGGTGGCCGCCAAGCCCACGCCAACCTTGGCCCAGTTGACCATCAACAGCATGTTGGCCAGTGTCGACACCACCAGCTCCAACCTGCTGAACCCGCTGTTCAGCGGCTTGCTCGGCGGCAACGTCAACCTGACACTCGCCGGCTGGAATGGCCTGCTCAACACCAATATCAGCCTGCTCAGTTACCTCGACCAGTTGGCGATCAACCTGGGCGTGTCCGCCGGCAACTACACCCAACTGCTCAACACCAATGTCACTGCCTCGCAGTTGATCCAGGCGGCGATCACGGTGCTGACCGCCAACGGTGCGACTGCAGATGTCTTGACCGCCCTGGGCAGCCTGAAAATCGCCGCGATCAACCAGGCGCCACTGACCCTCGGGAAGATTCTGCAGCTGCAGACGGGCACCACGTCTGCGGCGCTGAATGCCAACTTGCAGGTGTTCCAACTGATTCAGGGTGTGGTGCAGCTGTCCAACAGCCAGAGCGCGGCCGCCGCAACCTTGCCGGTCAGCTTGCTGGGGCTGGCGAATATCACCACCCAAGTGAAAGTGATTCAACCGCCGCAGTTGTCGGCCATCGGCGATCCGGCGCTTGCCGTCGCCAACCCCACAGGCCCGAATGCGATTTACGTGCGTACCGCCCAGGTGCGCACCCAGGTGACGGTCAGCTTGCCGGTGCTGAGCAGTTTGTCGGGGCTGACCACGGCCGTGAATGACTTGGTAGGCCCGCTGACTCCGGTACTCAGCGGCCTGTTGAGCTTGAACCTGGTGACCACGATCAACTCGACCTTGTGTTTGCTGGGCGCCGGCTGCCAGCAGTTGGATCTGCTGGTGTTACCAGGCAACTTGCCGCTCAGTATTGTGCTGGATGCCGGGGGCGCCAGCAGTTATGTCACCGCCTACAGCTGCCCGACCGGCAACGCGGGCACTAAAAGTGTGACAGCCCACACCTTCACCTCGCTCGCTTCGCTGAATGTGGGCAACATTACCAATACCTTTTCGTCCACGCAGCCGATGTCAGTGGCGCCTATGGCACTGGTCGATATTGGCACCAAGACCTGCCATAAGATTCTGGGTATTGGCTCTTGTGACCCCCGCGTACCGTTTGGCGCAGGTGGTCTTGCGATCCAGGTACAAAGCAAAATCGCTGGGAGCAACAGCATCCAGGACTTGACGTATTCCAGCACCACGCCGTTCGCCACGCCACCGAATGTGGGGCTCCCGCCGACCTATCAGGCAGCTGCGTCGGCAACCAATCTGGTAAGCGGGGTTTCCACTGCACTTAACGGCGTGAGCATTACGGCTTTCCAGCCATCAGGGGGGAACCCATTGGGTATATTGGCGCCGACCGTCGCCTCGCTTATCGGCGGCGTCAGCGCCATTGTCACGCCGGTGGTGGATAACCTGCTCGGCCCGCTGCTCAACCCGATCCTCAACAACCTGCTGAATATGCTGGGCATCAGCCTGGCGAACGTAAACGTCGGCGCCAACCTGACCTGTGGCCAGACCGGCGAAGCCTACCTGGTGATTTAAGCCTCGGTGGCCCTGGGCAGTTCCACACAAAAGCGCGCGCCGTATTCGCCGTTGCTGACGCTCAAGCGCCCGCCCATGTTTTCCACAATGCCGTAGCTCACCGACAGGCCCAGCCCGGTGCCCACGCCAATCGGCTTGGTGGTGAAGAACGGTTCGAAAATCCGCTCGAGCAAGCGCGGGTCGATGCCGCCGCCGTTGTCCTCGACCCAGATGCGCACATGGCGGCTGTCGTGTTCGGTGTGCACGGCGATCCACGGGCGCAACGCCGGGTTTTTCTCGCGTTGGCCCAGCAGGGCGTCGCGGGCGTTGACCATCAGGTTGATCAGCACCTGTTCAAGCTGGTCGACGTAGCCTTTGACCTGCACGGGAATGTCCGCCTGGGTCAGGCGCACGTCCACGCCTTTGCCGCGCAGGCCTTCGCTGAGCAGCGACAAGGTGCCCTCGACCGCCTGCGCCGGGTCGAAGGGTTGCTGTTCGACTTCCGAGCGGCGCCCAAACACACGCATATGGTCGACCACCCGCGCCGCCCGCTGCACCTGGGCATCGATGCGCTGGAGTTTTTCGGTCAGGTAATCGATCTGCGCATCGCCATTGCTCAGGCGCTTGAGCACATTGACGATGGCCATGCGCATCACGTTCAGCGGCTGGTTGATCTCGTGGGCCAGGCCTGTGGCCATTTCGCCAAGGGTGGCCATTTTCGCGCTTTGCGTGAGTTGCTGTTGGGAGCGGCGCACTTCGGTGTTGTCGCGGCCCACCGCCTGCACCTCGACCAAGGCGCCGTGCTCGTCAAACACGCCACGGTCAGACCACACCCACCAGGCATGTTCGCGCCCGGGCAGTTGCAGGCTGATTTCGGCGGTGCTCACCGGAAACTCCGGCGTCAGTTGCTGAATGCGCTGCACAAATGCTTCGCGCTGTTCGGCCGACAGCCAGTCGCCCAGGTTCAGCCCGCGCAACTGAGCGGGTCGGCATTCCAGGTAGTTGGCCAGCGGTGTGTTGCCGAAGGTCAGGGTCAGGTCCGGGCGATAGCGGCAGATCATCGCCGGGGAATCTTCCACCAGGATGCGGTAACGCTCTTCGCTGTCCTTGACCTGTTGCGCGGCCAAGGTCGCGTCAGTGACGTCCAGCCACAGGCCAATCGCTTCCACTGGCACACCCAAGTCATCGCGCAGCAGCTTGGCTTCGTCGAGCAGCCAGTGGTAATCGCCGTGTTTATCCTGCACCCGATAACGACTGCGCACACTGCCTTCGCGCAGCAGTTGGCGGGTGCGCTGGAAGTACAGGTCGCGGTCGTCGGGGTGCACCCATTGCACCAGGTTGTCTAGGCTGCACTCGGCGAGGGTGCGGCCCAACAACGGCAGCAGGCTGTCACTGAAAAACACCGGCAGCAGCGCACCGTTTACGTAGCGTTGCACGTAGATCACCGCCGGCGAGCTGGCAATCAGGTTGTCCAGGCGCGCGTGGGCGGCGTCGGCTTGCACCTGCTGGTTCTTGATGTCGCTGATGTCGAGCATGAACCCGACCCAGCGTCGCTGATCACCCTGGCCCAGCACTTGGCCCTGCACGCGATACCAGGTCGGCGGCTGGGCGCTGTTGCCACGGTGGAGGCGCACGCTGGCGAGCAAGGGCTTGCCAAGGGTTTGCAGGTCACGCAGGCGGCTGTGCAGTTCCTGGCGGTCGGCGGGGTGGATGAGTTCCAGCCAGGCGTCCAGGGGCTGGCGGGTCGGGGCTTGTTCCGGGCCGAGGTTGCGCATCAATTGGGGCGCGAGTTGGATCTCGCCGCTGGCCGGCAACAATTCGAACCAGCCAGTGCCCAGCAAACCTTGCAGGGCTTCCAGGCGCTCCAGTTGTTGATGATGGCGTTGTTCGCGCAGGCGGCTGAGCAGTGGCGCAGCGAGGGCGGCGGCGAGGTTCAGCCAGTCGCGGTCGCGCATCTGCGGCTGGCCGCTGTAGGCCCCGCATAGCAACCACGCGGCGACGCCTTGGCCATCGCGATACGGCACCAGAAAGCCATCGGCATTGCCGAACACGCTGTGCAAGCGCGGGTACTCGCCGCGACCATAAGGCGCCTGCAAGCTCAGCGGCGTGGTGCCGTTGAGGCTGTCCAGGCACGTACCGAGGCGCTGCCCGTTGTGCCAGAACATCGGCGCGTCATGGTTGGCGTACTGGCTGTAGATGATCCAGCCCTGGTCTTCCTGATCGAGCAGTGCGAGGGCCGCACACGGGATGCGCCAGCGCTGTGCCACGCTGGCCAATTGTTCGTTGAACACCTCGGGCAATCGGCTGAGGCTGCACACGCGCAGGTGCTCACTGACCAGGCTGGCCAGTTGCTGATTCTGTTCACGCTGCTCGGCCAGGTGGTGGCCATTGAGCAAGTCGCCGATATCCATGGCATGCAGCAACCAGCCGCTGTCGTGGGCTTCAATCGTGCCGCGGGTCTGCAGGATTTGCCCCGCGACGCCCTGGAAATCCAGGTCGAGGCTATGGCGCTGCCAATCGGCGGGCACGCCTTCAACCGTCAGCGCGCTATGGGGGCACAGCAGGTCTTGCAGGTACGGCGAGTCGGCGTACGGCGCCAGCTGCTGGCGCAGCGTGCCGCTGATATCGAGCACACGGCCTTGCGCGTCCAAATGCACCTGCAACCCGGCAGACGCCGGTGCCGGTGTGTCGACGGCCAGCGCGCTGCTGCGGCCGAGCAGGCGCCCGAAAAGTTTGTCCCCCGAGGTCAAAACTGCAGGCTCGAGGTGGCCTGCAGCGTCGCCGGCAACTGCGGCACGGTGCCGATGCCGGGCAGGACAATAAAGGGCATCACCGCCTGCAGGTTGGCCGTGGGGTAGTTGATTTGCACAGACAGCAAGCCGCCGACGAAGGTGGTGGTGACTTGGTTGGCGTTAAATTTGTACGTGGAGGGAATCCACACCAAGCGATTGATGACGGCGGTTTTGGCGGTGCTTTGCACGGCGGCCTGATAGCCGGTCATGGTGGGGTCCAGCGCCACGCTCAGGCGCACGGCTTCGGCGGTGGCCTGGTTGAACGACTGCAACAGCAGCAGCGGCAGGCTATAGCTGACCATGCCGTAGAACACGGCGAAAAAAATCACGAACACAGCAATGAACTCGATTGCTGCCGCGCCTTTTTGCTTCTTCGGGAGGCTTGTTCTCATCACCGCGTCTACCCTGACGGCTACTACTTGATATCAGCATAGAATCAATCGGCAAAAAGGGATGTTTTTTACGTGATCAACGGCGCAGTGGTGGTGGTGTGGTTGGTGCTGTGTGCGGTGCAGGATATTCGGCAGCGATTGCTCGCCAATCGCCTGACGCTGGGCGCAGCGCTGTTGGCGTTGATCTATGCGCTGTGGACGGGCAGCACTTGGCTGGGCGCGCCAGCCGGGCAGGGTTTTCTGGCATTTTTTCTGGCGCTGCTGCTGACCTTGCCGGGTTACGCCCTTGGCCGCCTGGGCGCGGGGGATGTGAAGCTGCTCGCGGCATTGGCGCTGGTGTCGGATGCCGAGTACCTGCTGTGGTCGTTTGTAGGGGCTACGGTGGCCAATGGGCTGTGGATTTTAAGCGCGCCAACACTAATCCCGCTTATGAGTCATGGGCTTAAGGAGAGCATGGGTTATCTGGTGCCGGAGCCGTCAAAAAAACTGCCCTTTGCGCCGTTTCTATTGGTGGGTTTTGCCTCCGCCTGGTTTTGGATCCATTAGTCGCCAGCGGGTATTAACGCTATGTACATAGTCGGAAAGTACGTCTACGTTTAATACATAGATGTACGGGAATATGTGTCGTCAAGGATCAGTCAAACATTTGGCTCGCTAGGCATGGAGTAGCGCGTGAACAAGCTTACCTCTGCGGTAAAAGTGCTCGTTGTCGATGATCAACCGCTGATCGTGGAAGAGCTCTGTGAATTTCTTGAAAGCCGCGGTTTCCGCTGTGTTCCGTGTGAATCCAGCCAACAGGCCTTGAAGCGCTTCAGCGAAGACGCCGAGATCGGCCTGGTGCTCTGCGACCTGCACATGCCGGAGATGGACGGCATCGAGCTGGTCCAGGCCCTGCAAAAGGTCGCCGGTAAGCAGCGTGCCTTCGAGGCGATCATGCTGACCGGTCGCGCCGACAAGCAGGATGTGATCAAAGCCCTGCGTGCGGGGATCGCGGACTATTACCAGAAACCCATCAACCTCGATGAATTGCTCGAAGGCTTGCAGCGCCAGGAAGCGGCGTTGCAAGAGCGCAAGAAGGACCTGCAACTGGGCAACTTGAACCAGAAGCTGCAGTTCCTTTCCGAGTCGATCAACGACCTGTACCAGGACCTCGACAAAGTGCGCAGCAGCCGGCCTGGGCTGGACAGTGAAGAACTGTCGGCCGAGGACGTGGGGGCGGTGGAAATTCCGGCAATCTTCAACCAGTTGTCGCCGCGCCAATTAGACGTCGCGCGGCTGGTGGGGAAAGGGCAGACCAACTATCAGATTGCCTGTGAATTGGGCATTACTGAAAACACCGTGAAGTTGTATGTGTCCCAGGTGCTGCGCTTGACGCACATGCATAACCGCACGCAATTGGCGTTGGCGTTGTCGCCGAATAATTCGGCGCTGCGTCAGCGGGTAACGGCACACTGATTTTGCAACAAACGTGGGAGCGGGCTTGCCCGCGATAGCGGTAGATCAGTCACAGATAGGGTGGCTGACACTCCCTCATCGCGGGCAAGCCCGCTCCCACATTTAGAGAGTGGCCTGGCAGAAATTTACTCAATTACTCCCTTCGGTTTTCCCGCCCACCTTCTGCTCGAAATACTCCGGAATTGGATACTTGTAGCTGTCCAGAAACCGCTGGTTGGCTTTGTCGCGTTCGGCCGCCGAGGCTTTCTGCGGCTTCTGCGACGCGGCGCTGCCCGTAGACTGCAACGTCAACCATTGCTCGGTGAGCGCCTGCTGCGGTGACGACGGGCCGGGTTCTATGGCCATGACGCTCATGGGCAACGCGAGCACGGCCAGGCTGGCGAGATAAGGCAGGTTCATCATCAATTCCTCGGGTTGCTTGCAGCGTCACTGACGGTGGCGACTTGATCCTTGGCCTTGGCGACAGATGCGCTTGAGCCCTTGAGTTTCTCGGCGCGGGCCTGGGCTTCAGTGACTTGTTCGGGGCTCAAGCTCATCTGGCTGACCAGTTGCGCCGCCTGTTTCCACTTGTCCTGATAGATCAGCAGGGTCACCAGGTTGACCGCGGCCAATGGGTCGCTTTGCTTGAGTTCCATGGCGGTCATGAATTCAAAGCGCGCGTCTTCCAGGCGCAGTTGGTTGAGGTAGACCACGCCCAGGTCATTGCGGATTTTCTCGTCGGTGGGCGCCAGCCGGGCCGCGCGTTGCAAGTGGGCCATGGCTTGCACGTTATCGCCCTTGGCCGAGGCGATTTGCCCCAGGCCGTGTTCGCCTTCGGCGGCCATGCAGGTGCCGACCAGGCTGCGGTACAACGGCTCGGCTTCGCTGCGCCCGAGCAGGCGATAAGCCTTGGCCTGGCGCAGGCGTACCTGGGGCAGATTCGCCGGCAGGCTTTGCAAGTTGGCGAGGCTGGCGTGCAGCTTGCCGTCGCCGGCCATTTCATCGGCCAGGTTCAACGACAGTTCCTGCTCGGAGCTGGGCTTGGGGCAACTGCCGGTGGCCAACAACGCGTCCCACGGGGCTTGGCCGTTGCTGGCACAACCGCCCAGCAGCAACAGGCTACAACCGGCTATCAAGGCTTTCATCGGGCGCTCCTCATAAGTTACTCAAGGCTCGGGTGATGCCGATAAAGGCCGGCCCCCCGAGCACGATCAGCAAGGCGGGAAACAAAAACACCATCATCACCACCGACATTTTTGCCGACATCTTCGAGACGAATTCCTGGATGCGTGTAAGGCGTCGGTCATCGAGCAATTGCTTGAGCGACAGCAACGATTTCATCGCGCCACCGCCTTGCTGAACCAGTTGCTGGAGGATGGTGCAGGTGTCGGTGAATTCATCCACGGCCAGCAGGCGGGCGGTTTTGCCCAGCTCCTCGCTCAGCTCCAGGCCGGAGTCGACCCGTGTGAGGATCAGGCGCAGTTCAAAGGTCAGCGCGGGCAACAGGCGTTGCGCTTCGGTACTCAATACGCGCAGCGCTTGTTCAACCGCCATGCCGGATTCGAACAGGATGCGCAGCAGCGGAATGAAGGTCGACACCTCGCGGGAGATCCGCAGCTGCCGCGCCTTGGCCGCCCTGGCCAGGATGCGTTTGGGCAACAGGTAGCCGATGCCCAGGGCCAACAGCGGCGCCAGCCATGGCGAGGCGAGGTGAGGAAAAAGTAATTGCTGGCCCACCAAGGTAATCACCAACAGCAGCAACGGCGTGCCGACCTGGAAGGCAGCGAACATCGAGCGCTGGTTGGCTTTGCGCCAGCCGACGCGGTTGAGCAGCACCTGGGTTTCGTTGTCCAGGCTCACCGAGCGTTGCGCGAGCGGGCTGCTGCCCAGTTGCCGCATCAGCGTGCCGAACCGGTGTTCACGCGCCATCTGGCCCTGCAAGCGTTGGGTGACCAGACGCTGGCCGCGCCGGTGTTTGAGCAGGTTGGCCAGCACCAGCAGCAGGGCGGCGGTAAACAGTACAGCGCTGATCAGCAGTGCAATCGCCATCTCATACGCTCCGCAACATGCGCCACAAGGTGAAGCACCCCAGCAGCTGCATGATTAAGGCCACGAACAACAGGATGCGCCCGGTGCCGTCGTCCCACATGGTCATCAGGTACGCGGGGTTCACCGCCAGGAAGTAGCCAATCATTGAGATTGGCAGGGCGGTGAGCACATACGCGGTCACCCGCGTTTCGCCGGTCAGGGCGCGCAGCTGGCGGGCGGCTTGCTCGCGCTCGCGGATCATCTTGATCAGGTTTTCCAACAGCTCGCTGGCATTGCCCCCGTAGCGATGGTTGACCTTCAAACCCAGCGCGAACAGGCGAAACTCATCGCGCTCGTAAAATTCGGCAAAGTCGTGGGCCGATTCCGGCAGGCTCACGCCCAGCTGCACATTGCGGCGGATGCGGCCCATGGCTTGTTGCAGCGGGTCTTCAGTGATCTCGATACCGCCCAGCACCGCGTCGGCCAGGGTGCGCCCGGCCTTGAGGCTGCGCACGGTGTGGTCGAGCAATTGCGGCAGCTGTTCGATCATGCGCTTGATGCGCCGTTGATAGCGCCAGGCGATGTACACGCGCAGCAGCAGGGGCGGCAGCACCAGCATCACCAGCAGGCCGAGCCAACCGGCCACCAGCAACCCCAACACCACGCCCAGGCGCCACACGGCCAGCCACAGGCCGAGGTTGTCACTGGGCTTGCCCAGGCCGGCGCGCAGGAACATGCGTTCTACGCCGCTCCACTGTCTGTTCTCTTCGACCAGCTGCGGCTGGCCTTCGGCAAGGCGGCCGAGCACGCGTTCGGTCTGGGCGCGGCGCAAACCGTTCTGGAAGGAGCGAATCGACAGGCCGATCAGGATCAGGCAGATGAGCAGCAGGATAGCCCCGGTCATGGTTGCGTCCCCTTCAAGGCAGTATCGGTTCGCGGCGCAATTTTTCGCCGGCCGGGTTGACCGCCTCGCGCAGGAAGCCGAAGCCGGTGCGCCGGTCATGGCGGAACAGGGTGTTGGTCACGTACACGTCTTCACGGATGCCCACCACCTCGACCACTTCGCTGACGCAACGTCGGCCATCCGGCAGGCGGGTCAGTTGGATCACCACATCCAGCGCCGCGCAGATCATCTGCCGCAGGGTTTTCTCCGCCACCACGCGGCCGGTCAAACCCACCAGCGTTTCCAGGCGCAGCAGCGCATCGGCGGCGTTGTTGGCGTGCACGGTACTCATGGAACCGTCGTGGCCGGTGTTCATCGCGGTGAGTACGTCGAGTACTTCCACGCCGCGAATCTCACCGAGGATGATGCGGTCGGGGCGCATCCGCAGGGCGTTGCGGATCAGGTCGCTGGCCTTGACCTCGCCGTGGCCCTCGGCATTCGGCGGGCGGGTTTCCAGGCGCACCACGTGTGGGTGGCCCAATTGCAGCTCGGCAACGTCTTCGATGGTCACCAGACGTTCATGCGGGTTGATCAACTGACTGAGGATATTCAGCAGCGTGGTTTTACCCGTGCCGGTGCCGCCGCTGATGAGGATGTTGCAGCGCTTGCCCACCGCTTCCTGGAAGAAATCGAAGATGTTCTGGTCGATGGTCTGCATCGCGACCAGGTCGCTGCTTTTGAGCATGTCCTTGCGAAATTTACGAATCGACAGGCATGGCCCGTCCAGGGCAATCGGCGGGATGATCGCGTTGACCCGGCTGCCATCGGGCAGGCGCGCATCGACCATCGGCGACGACTCATCCAGGCGCCGGCCCAGGGGCGCCAGAATGCGTTGCATCACGCGCTCCACGTGGTGGGCGTCGATAAATCGCAGGTCACTCTGGTGCAGCAAACCGTCACGTTCGATAAACACCCGGTGCGGGCCGTTGACCAGAATCTCGGTCACCGACGGGTCGCGCAGCAGCACTTCCAGCGGGCCGAAACCGGTCAGCTCATCAACGATTTCTTCGGCCAGGCGCTCCATCTCGTAGCGGGAGATTGCCAGGTGCATGCGGTTGATGTATTCGGCGACTTTGTCGATGACAAATTGCGCCAGCAGCGGGCGCGAACCCTCGAGCAAATTTTTCCCCGACTCTTCGATGGCGTCGATGATGTAGCGATGCAGCACCAGTTTCAGCCCGTCGTGGTCGGTGTTGCCACCGACGCCGCGAGCGGGTGCGCCGAAGAGTTTTTCGCCGTTCATTTGCCGGATCCGATCAGGCGTTCAAACCAATTGTGTGACGGCTTTTTCATGCCTTCCGAACGTTTTGCCAGGCGGTCGCCCAGGGTTTTCAGGCCGTGGGTCAGGGGTTCTCGCGGGGCCAGGGCGAACAAGGTTTGCCCCTGGTTTTTCGCGTTCAGGCGCACTTCCGGGCTCAGCGGCAACACGGCGATCACCTCCAACCCATAGCTCTTGCTCAGGGCCTCGGCGTCGGGCGCGCAGTTTTTGATATAACGATCCACCAACAGCTTGGCGTGCTCCAGTTTCATGCCTTTTTCGCGCCACTGGTTCAGCACCGCGAGGTTGCGACGGCAGTCCAGCACGCTTTGGTCGGTGCACCAGAGCAGCTTGTCGCAGTGGCTGACAAAGGTGCGCAGCGCTTCGCTGTCCGGCTGGCCGGCAAGGTTCACCACAATGTGCTGGAAGTGTTGGCGCAAGGCGCTGAGCAACATGTACAGCTCGGCGGCGCTGGTCTGCTCCAGCGGCTCGTCGTTGGAGGCGTAGGCGAGGATGCGCAGGCCGTCTTCAGCGGAGGTAAACGCGCTGTTGATCAACGTCGCGTCCAGCCGCCGCAGGTGGCGCAGGGCATCGCCGAAATTGAACGAGCTTTCCAGGCCCAGCAGCGCCAGGCTGTCACCGCGGGGCAGGCCCAGGTCGAGCAGCAGGGTTTGCTGGCCGCTCTTTTGGACGACCAGCGCCAAGTGGCTGGCGAGCAGCGCGCCGTCGGCATTGCTTTGGGTGCCGTACAGCACGGTGAGGCCGCCCAGTTGCGTGTTGGTGGTCACCGGCGGCAGGCGTTTACTCAGGCGGCGCACCAGCCCGGCGACTTCGCTGGAGCGTGAACCGTAGGCGACAAAATCCCGTGCGCCGGCACGCATTGCATTGAGCACCAACTGGTTGTCCATGCCGTCGCCGAGGGCGACGATGGCCAGCATCGGCTTGGCTTCCAGCGCGCCTTCGATCAGCGCGCTCTGGGCTACCACGTGCTCGCGATCGAGGCCGACAAACACCAGATTGGCGAAGGTCACGTCGACCAGGGCCAGCAGTTCGTCGAGGGTGCCACTGCCGGCGCTGACCACTTGGCCAAGCGGCGCCAGCGCGCCCTGCAGCCATTCCAGGTCGGTGGTATTACGGGTGATTGCCAGGAAGGTCTGGCTCAGGCTATCGCTCATTGAGACAACCCATTGTTACGGTCGAAATTGCCGTTTTCGAGGAAGTACAGGCGGTACCAATTCGGGTCGTAGTTGCGCAGGTTCTCGCCGGGCAAGGACGGTAGCTGCGCGTTGGCAGCCAATGGCTGCACCAGGTGCGGAGTGACGATCATCAGCAGTTCTTTGTCCTGGCGGTTGACGGAGGAATCGCGAAAGAACGCGCCCAGGATCGGGATGTCACCCAGGCCAGGAAACTTGCTGATATTGGTGGTGTTATTGCTGCTGATCAGGCCACTGATCACGAAACTTTCGCCATCGGCCAGCGACACGGTGGTGTCAGTCCGGCGGATGGTCAGGGCCGGCACCTTGATGCTCTGAATCACCAAGGCGTTGGTGTAATCCAGCTCGCTGACTTCCGGTGCCACCTTGAGGGAAATCCGGTTGCGGTCGATCACGGTGGGGGTCAGGGTCAGGCGAATGCCGAACTCTTTGTACTCGATGGAAATGGTATCGCTGCCACTGCTGGGCACCGGGATCGGTATCTCGCCACCGGCCAAAAAGGTCGCGCTTTGCCCACTCATGGCCACCAGGCTTGGGCGCGCCAGGGTGTAGGCAAAGCCGCTGCTTTCCAGGGCGTTGATCATCGCCGAGACGCGCCCGCCGCCGAAGCCGATATTGAATTGGTCAGCGCTCACCGGCAGCTTGAAGGTGCTGGGAGTGGGAAATAACAGGTTGGGGCTGCCGAGGAAAAAGTTCTTGCCCATGCCCAGGATCTTGGTGCTGGCTTCCTTGAGCTTGGTGCGGCTGACCTCGACAAAACGGATATCGGTCTGCACCTGGCTGGGTAGAGAAGGGTCATCCGCTGGCGCCAGTGACAAGCTGGTCAAGGCGGCGGTGGCCTTGCCCTTGACGAACACCATACTCTGGCGCGGTGTAGTCGAGCAGGCGGTCCAGACAAGCACGCTGGTAGTGCCGGAAGCGATGCCGGTGAGCAGGAAACCGCGATCGCCATTGAGGTGGACGTCGGCGATTTTCGGGTCGCCAATCGCCAGGCGCGTGATCGCCACCGGCAACCGCAGTTCTTGTTGCAAACCCTCGCCGACCGACAGCGCGGCGGGCAATTGGCCGAGGCTGGCGCAGTTGCCCGTGGCGGCCACAGCCAGGCCCACGGCCAGGTTCGACAGCAGCAGGACACAGGCGATTTTCAGCGTGAACACCGGTGCGAAACGTCGGGTCATGCACAGCATCCTTGTTCAGTCGGGCGTTGTTTGGGTTGCTTGGTTGCCGCGTATCACCTCGACACCGGTGCGGCGCGGTGCGCTCTGGGCGACTTTTTTCGGGGCTTGGGCGAAGGCCAGCTGGGTGAATTGGTAGAGGTCGCGGTTGGCGCTTTGCAGCTTGGCCGGCGTATCGCTTTCGCCGGCCCAGTAGTGGCTCAACAGGCGTTCGTCGCTGCTGCGCACGGCCAGGCGCAAGGTGCCGGCCTGGGAGGCGAGCATCAACCGGCTCAGCAGTTGCTCGGGCACCGCCAGCACCACGGTGCGGGAGGGCGCGCGGCGTTGGGCTTTTTCTTCGGCGGTCATCGCGGGCGGGGAAGCAGGGGTGCCGTCGTTGGTCAGGCCCAGTTGGTCGCCGACGCTGAGCAGGCGCATGGCGGGGACGACCACTTGCGCCGATTGTTCGAGGTTGGCGGTGTCTTGGCGCAGGTACAGCAGCACGTCCACATAGTCGCCGGGGCTCAACTGGCCGGCAGCGCCGATCACTTCATCAACGGCAACGGCCAGGGCGCGTTCATCCGGGCGAATCATGCGTGCCAGCGGGCCGCCGGGGGTGAAACTTTCCTCGTTGAGCCAGGTGCCGGCCTGCAGTGCACGCCACGGGGTGCGGCCGATGGCCTGGTCAACACTGGTCATGCTGCCGGCGGGCACGGTGCGCAGTTTTTCTACGATAAGGTCAGCGGCATTCAGGGCAACAAAGGGCGGCACATCATGGGCCAGCACCACCACCGGTTGGCGGGTCTGGTCTTCAACCACGGCGACGGCTTTTTCGGCAGGAGCGGTTTGTGGCGGTGGCGGTGGTGCCGGAGCGGGCTCACGGCTGAGTACCAAGCCCCAATAACCGGCAAACAGCGCGCCGACCAAAAGCACACCGGCCAGTATCATGCTCAGACGCGTGTTCATGACGGCTCTCCTTTTCCTGTTGCACCACAACCCGTCTATCCGAACAGGTCAAATCCGCAACCCGGCTGCTATGAACAGTGGACTAACTATTTCGCTATTTGAAGGTAGTTCAGCTAGGACGAAATGCCATTACTGACAGAAAGATTTCTTTGACGGGCAAGACTCAGCCTTTGAAATCACGGTTTTAAGGCGTCAGCAAAGCACCCACTACTTTGTGATTAATCCGTTCTTACAGTTGTGAGTGCGGGGTTTGTTGACAATGCTCAGATGGCACATCGCAATTACTGTGCAGCACCGAGCTAGGGCGCCTGGCCGCCCAGGGAGCAGTACGATGATTCTTGATTTCCTGATTAGACTTCACGTCCAACTTCAGTTGTTTTTTCAGCGCAAAGACGGCGCGACGGCAATTGAATATCTCATTCTCGTGGCGATTGTAGCGTTGGTGATACTGGCAGCTGGTACTACGCTGAAACCACAGATCACCGCCTTCTTTACCAAGATCACCACCGCCATTACACCGACAAATTGATGATCGGGCGCGCAGTCGCCAGAGGAGCAGTGTCATGATCCTTGATCTACTGATGAAACTTCATGTTCAACTGCAGTTGCTGTTTCGTCGCGAAGACGGTGCAACCGCCATTGAATACCTTATTCTCGTGGCAATTGTAGCGCTGGTGATACTGGCTGCAGGGACTACGCTGTCGCCACAGATCAGTGCGTTGTTTACCAAAATCACCACGGCTATTACGCCAACGTGATCGTGCAGACGGCATTCTGTGAGTACTTTTATGATTGATTAGCAAGGCCAGGTAGTACCCATGAATGCTGCATCCGCACCTTTTCGCCAACAAATCCTGTTGGTGGACGACGAAGAAGATGCCCTCGTAGAACTGGCGGAGTCGCTGGAGAACGAGGGCTTCGTTTGTTTTACCGCCACCTCCGTCACCTACGCGCTGCAGGAGCTGACCCTGAACCCCGACATCGCGCTGGTCATCACCGACCTGCGTATGCCCGAGGAAAGCGGCATCTCCCTGATCAAACGCCTGCGTGAACACACCGACCGCCAACACTTGCCGGTGATCGTGATGTCGGGTCATGCCGAGATGGATGATGTGAGCGACATGCTGCGCCTGCAGGTGCTGGACCTGTTTCGCAAGCCCATCTATCTGTTGCGGTTGATTGATACGCTCAACAGCCTGTTTCCACTGAGAAAGACTCACCTGTAGGTGCGAGCTTGTTGTAGTAAGCGGGCTTGTACTGGCCAGCGGGCTTGTTGTGGCGAGCGGGCTTGCCCCGCGTTGGGGCGCGAAGCGGCCCTGACCCAGGCACCGCATTTCTCCAGTTAGAACTCATCGGCAGGTTTTGGCGCTGCTTCGCAGCGCAACGCGGGGCAAGCCCGCTCGCCACAAAAGGTATTCCCTCCATTCACAGCTGATAGCTGAAGCTCAGCGTATACCGCGGCCGCCGGTTGAAGCTATCCAGCGCTATGTCCGACATCGGCTTGGCGGCTTCCAAGGCAATGTTGTAGTACTTGTTGTCGCCAAAGCGCAGGCCTACCGCCGCCGATGACATGTCATTGCCTTTGACCGGCAGCTCGTTGAACCAGGTCTTGGCGCGGTCGAGTACCACATAGGGTTGCAGCACCCGCACCCAATCGCCGGCGCGGTTGAAGCTGTAGTTGACCTCATACGCCACGCCCCAACCCTTGTCGCCCGAGCCCTGGTCATCCGGGTAGCCACGGCCGAAATTCTGCCCGCCGAAGGTCGCGCGTTCACTGTCGGGCAAGGTGTTGTCGCTCCAGTAGAACGCACCCGAGAGCACGCCCTGCCAGTTATCGAAGAACTTGTCGCTCTGCACGCCGGACAGGCGCAGGCGGAAGAAGTCCAGGTCAGGTTTTGTACCCTCCAGATCACTGCGCGTCGTGGCGCCCAAACCATTGATGCCTTGATACAAACCGGCGCTGAGAATACGCAATTGGCGCGTGTCGGACTTGCGCCAGTCGCCCTCGAACGCCAGCGCGCGCAAGTTGGTTTCGATGTCGAAACGGTTGGGGTAGCCGACCAGTTGATAGCGGGTGGTTTGGTCCACCGCGTACAGGCGCGTGCCCAGGGTCAAGGATTCGTTGGGCGAGGCGATCAGCGGGTGGCTGAGGCCGATGGTGTAGCGGTCGATCGACTGGTGCGGCTTGAGTTCGAAGCCGCCGTCGAGCTGGATGTTGCTTCTGGGGTCGGCACGATAACGCTCGGCGCCCAGCGCCAGTTGGGTGCCCTCGGCATTGATGAACTGGCTGTAGCCCAAACGGTAATAGTGTTCTTTGTCGTCGCCCGGTGGGAACAGGCCGCTGACATTCAACTGCTCGCCCATGGACGTCTGCGAATTGCTGGTGGCGGTGAGCAACGCCTGCGTGCCGCCACGGTTTTCGTCGACCAGGCTCATGCTGGTGGTGAAGGGCTTGCGGCTGGCCTGGATCGTCATGTGCGTGCCGCCATCGGTGGTGCCGGGCGGTGGCACTTGGGCCTGCAAGGTTACGCCAGGAATACGGCCCATCAGCGTGGTGTAGCGCTCGAAGGTCTTGCGGGTCAGCGGGCGTTCGGCGAGCAGTTTATTTGCCAGTTTGTCGACGTAGGCCGACACCGAACCGATGTCGCCGCTTTGCTGGTAATCCTTGATGTAACCCTCCACCAGTACCACACGCACCAGGCCGTTTTCGAAGGTCTGTTGCGGCAGGAATGCGTAGGACAACAGGTAGCCGTCATCCTGGTAGCGGCGCGTGATGCTGCGGGTGGCTTCGATCAGTTGCGCAAGGTTGGTCTCATGGCCAATCAACGGCGCGTAGGCCTTGGCGGTCTCGTCCAGCGGGTAGATGGTGCCGCCATCGATCTGCAGCTTGCGGATGGTGACTTTGGTGTCCATCAGTAACGGCTGGCCTTGGGTGGCCGGCGCCTCGGGGACCTGGGTCTGGGGTGTGACCGGTCGATAGGCATCGGCGGGCAGGTTGGGCACCGGCAGGTTGCGGATGGTGTCGTTGCTGTTGAGGAAGCTGGGAAGGGTCTCGGCCTGGACGTAGGCACTGAGGGTGAGCAGTAACAACGGCGTCAACACGCGCATAGGACACTCCATGGTCAAACTGCAGCAGCGTTTCTGGCCCGCCGGGTTCTGGGACGCGGTTCGGGAGAGCCAAGCATTAGGTTTTGAAACAAGCCCCATAAAAAAGACGAGAGACTTATAGGGTCTCTCGTCTCAACCAAGCGTAGGCGCTGTAGGGGAGGCCGTCTAATCGGCCAGGTGCAATTCTATTTTTTACCGGTCAGGCCGTTTAACAAACCGCCCAGGCCGCCGCTTGTACCGGTGCTTGCACTGCCACTGGCCGACGCGTTGGCACCGACGCTCAGGCCACCGAGCAAACCGCCACCGCTGCTGGTGCCACCGGTGACCAAACCACCCACCGAGCCCACGGTGTTGCCAACGGCGGTGACGGTGGTGCCTACAGCGTTAGTGATCGGGTTGGCGTTGGCTGCGGTCAGGTTGGCGCCGATACCGCTGACTGCGCCGCCGACTTGAGTCACCAAACCGTTGACCGGTGCGCCGATGCCGGTGGTGGTGCCGATGTTTTGCGTCAGGTTGGCGACACCGGAGGTCACAGGGTTGAGTGCTGCGCCGACGTTGGTGGCCAGGCCCGCTACCGGTGCAGTGGCGGCGGTGTTGGCCACGCCGTTGCCGCCGATGAGGGTGCCGAGGGAGGCAACCGTATTGCCCAGTGCCCCACCGGTGACACCCGCTGCGCTGATGGTGCCGTTGGTGTTGCCGACATTCAGGCCGTTGCCCACGTTGGCGACCAGGCCGCCGACCAATTCAGGCAAACCGGAAGTGGGGCCAGTCGAAGCCGGATTGATATAGCCGCTCGACTTATCGAGTGCCGAGCCGGCACCGGTCAACACGCCGCCCACGATTGTGCCCAGAGGGTTGCCCGCACCGCCGGCGCCGGCGACTTGGATGCCCGCACCATTGAGGGTGGAGCCGACTTTATCCAGCAGGCCGCCGACCGGGTTGGCCAGGCCAGTCTTGTCGCCGAGGTTGCCGGTAGTGTTTTCCACCAGCGACACGACGGGGACCAAGATTTTGCTGCCCACGGTGTTCGTCAGGGAACCCAGTGGGCCGGTAGTGCTCGCGGTGCTGAGGGTGTCGCCGAGCATGGTCACAGCCTGGCCGACTTTATCGACGACGCCGCCTGCTGCATTACCCACGCCACCGGTCAGCCCGCCGACGACAGGAATACCGCCGAGGGTGGTGCCCAGGGATTTGCCGGTGTTCGATACGCCGGTGCCCAAGTCGGCAACGCCGTCACCTACACCTGCGACGGTGATGCCCAGTGAATTGCTGTTGGTGCCCAGCGAGCCCAGGCCCGCAGTCACGCCGGTACCGATGCTGGTCACGGCATTGCCAGTCGCAGTGACCAGGCCGCCCGCGGTTACACCGACGATAGGTACGCCGGTCAAGGTCGAGCCAAGATCACCCACCGCTGCGCCGACGTTACCCACGGTTGTGCCCAGGGTGCCGGCAATTTGGCCGGTGACCAGCGGGGTAGTGGTCGAACCGGTTCCGCCACCTGTGCCGCCGCCAGTGCCACCACCGGTTCCGCCACCGGTTCCACCACCCGTGCCGCCGCCAGTGCCACCACCCGTGCCGCCGTCAGTACCGCCACCAGTGCCACCGCCCGTGCCGCCGTCAGTACCGCCACCGGTGCCACCGCCTGTGCCGCCGCCAGTACCACCACCGGTTCCGGCTCCTGCGTCAGGGGAAGAGGCCGCCACACTGCTGTGATGTCCGCCACCACCGCTGCTGCAGCCACCGAGGCTCATCGCCATGATCAGGGCCAGCGCGGTACTTGCTTTCCATAGCACTACTTGAGTTTGAGTTTTCATGATTGAGTTCCCTTGCACCTGTACAACCTTGGTTGTTTCAAACGCTCGTTACTTCTAGGGATAGCGATGCGTTTGTCCGTGTGGCTATCACAGACCCAGGTACTCTTTCTCGCAACGCTCAACTTGGTATTAACGATTTATATACGGGGGGGCTGGCAGCGCTTAGCGACTAATACCAAGGGTGTAAAGGGAGGATGTATCAAGATATATATATATGTTTTATATCAAGGGTTTAAATAAAAAAAGCGGACCTGATAAGGTCCGCTATAACTTTGGGTGTATATATACAATTAATCAGTGCTTTTCAGGCAATGGGCTGCCATTTACCGCGCATATGTTCAATATCGCCGGCGCCCTTTAACAGCAACTCGCCGCTGGAGCCGGGTGCACTCGCCAGCAAAATAACTTCACTGGGCAGGCGCACCGGTTTTTTAAACTCGACCACGATTTCAATATTGGCGGCGGGCAAGTGTTCGCCCAGTGCGGCGAGGGTGTGCGCCTTGTTCCACAACCCATGAGCAATGGCTTGGGGGAAGCCGAATAGTTTGGCGGTCAGGGCGCTCAAATGGATCGGGTTGTAATCGCCGGACACCCGGGCATAGCGGCGGCCGATATCGGCAGGGGCTTTCCAGCGGGTCAGTTCAGTGACCTGCGTGGGGCTGGGCAACGCGTTATCCGTCGGCTCGCCCTCGAGCTTCACGCCCCGGCAGAGCATCTGGCTTTCGGCTTCCCACAGCAGGCCGAGGGAATCCTCGACCGTTGTGATCACCTCAAAGGTTGCACCCTTGGCGTGCGGCTTAAGGTTTTGCGCGTGCACCGCCACCGTCAACTCGTTCAGCGCGCCCAGCGGCCGGTGAATGCGGATACGGTTACTCAGGTGAATCAACCCCAGCAACGGGAACGGAAAATCTTTTGCGGTGAGCAATTGCATCTGCAGGCCGAACGCCAGGATATGCGGGTAAGTAGCCGGCAGGATGGGGCTGTCGGCAAAGCCGCAGACGTTGCGATAGGCCGCCACCGCCTTGGCGTTGACACTCACCCGGCAACGCAATCCTCGCTCGGGCAACGTGCTGCCGGTGATCTTGCGCTTGAGGGCCGCGCGCCAATACAGCGGCGGCAGAAACGGGGTACTGCCTAAGGTCTGCCATTCCATGCTTATGCTCCCAGCAGGCTCTGCCCACACACCCGCAATGCCTGGCCGGTGACTGCGCCGGAACCCGGCTGGCCGAGCCAGGCCACCGCTTCGGCGACGTCCTGTGGCAAACCGCCCTGGCCCAGCGAGCTCATGCGTCGCCCGGCTTCGCGCAGGGCGAACGGAATGTGCGCGGTCATCTGGGTTTCAATAAAGCCAGGCGCCACGGCATTAATGCTGATCCCGCGCTCGCCCAGCAACGGCGCCCAGGCCTGGGCCAGGCCGATCAGCCCGGCCTTGCTCGCGGCATAGTTGGTTTGCCCGCGGTTACCGGCGATGCCACTGATGGAGGCCAGCAAGACCACGCGGCCGTTGTCGTGCAAGGTGCCGCTGTCGAGCAGCGCCTTGGTCAGCACTTGTGGGGCATTGAGGTTGACGGCCAGCACCGCGTCCCAGTATTCCGGGGTCATATTGGCCAGGGTCTTGTCGCGCGTGATGCCAGCGTTGTGCACCACGATATCGATGCCGTCCGGCAGGTGTTCGATCAACTGCGTGGCCGCGTCTTCGGCGCAAATATCCAGCAACACACTGCGTGCGCCCAGGCGTGCAGCCAGGGCTTCGAGATCCGCCTTGGCCTGGGGCACATCCAGCACGATGACCTCGGCGCCATCGCGCGCCAGGGTTTCGGCGATGGAGGCGCCAATACCTCGGGCGGCACCGGTGACCAGCGCCTTGCGCCCGGCCAGCGGGCGAGTCCAATCCTCGACCGGCGTTGCGCAGGCTTGCAGGCGAATCACCTGGCCGGAGATGTAGGCGCTTTTCGGCGAGAGGAAAAACCGCAAGGCGCCTTCCAACTGGTCTTCGGCGCCTGCACCGACATACAGCAGTTGCAGGACGCCACCGCTGCGCAGCTCCTTGGCCAGGGAGCGACTGAACCCTTCCAGGGCGCGCTGGGCACTGGCGGCGAACGGGTCGCTGAGGCTTTCCGGCGCGCGCCCCAGAATCACCAGGTGCGCGCTGTGATCGAGATTTTTCAGCAGCGGTTGAAAGAATTCGCGCAGTTGCTTGAGTTGGTCGGTGTGCTGCAAGTCGCTGGCATCGAACACCACGGCCTTGAGTTTGGGGCCATGTCCGGGAATCCATGCGGGCGCGCCCAACGGCTCGGCGCCATAGCTGTAAATCGCGTCGGTGAGCTTGTTGGCAAAGGGCAGCACCTTGGCCGCCAGCGCACCGCCGCCCAGCAGCAACGCGCCTTCTACCGGGCGCAGGCGCCCGGCCTGCCAGCGTTCCAGGCGTACCGGTGACGGCAGGCCAATGGCGGCGACCAAGCGATGGCCGAGGCTTGAGTTGGCGAAGTCGATATAACGGTCAGACATGGAACGCTCTCCGAAGGCTGGGGTTCAAAGGGTTGACCACCCCGGTGCGGTAGTCGTTCGATCAGCCTAGGCTAGGCTGGATGATTCCACCCACAACTATCAGGGAGCTTTCCATGACTCAATTGCGCCGTGTAGCGATCATTGGCGGTAATCGCATCCCCTTCGCCCGATCCAACGGCCCGTATGCCACGGCGAGTAACCAGGCGATGTTGACTGCGGCCCTGGAAGGCCTGATCGAACGCTACAACCTGCACGGCCTGCGCATCGGCGAGGTAGCCGCCGGTGCGGTGCTCAAGCATTCCCGTGACTTCAACCTCACCCGCGAATGCGTGCTGGGTTCGCGCCTGTCGCCGCAAACCCCGGCCTACGATATTCAGCAGGCCTGCGGCACGGGGTTGGAAGCGGCGTTGCTGGTGGCCAATAAAATCGCCCTGGGCCAGATAGAGAGCGGGATTGCCGGGGGCGTCGACACCACCTCCGACGCGCCCATCGGCGTGAATGAAGGCCTGCGCAAGATCCTGCTGCAAGCCAACCGCAGCAAGTCCATGGCGGACAAACTTAAAGTCCTGTTACAACTTCGTCCCCACCACCTCAAGCCGGAGCTGCCGCGCAACGGCGAGCCGCGCACAGGCCTGTCGATGGGCCAGCACTGTGAGTTGATGGCGCAGACCTGGCAGATTCCCCGCGCGGAACAGGACCAGTTGGCCCTGGAAAGCCACCAGAAAATGGCCGCGTCCTACGCCGAAGGCTGGCACAACGATTTGCTCACGCCGTTTCTCGGCCTGACCCGAGACAACAACCTGCGCCCGGACCTGACCCTGGAAAAACTTGCCAGCCTAAAACCGGTGTTCGAGCGCAGCGAAAAAGGCACGCTTACCGCCGGCAACTCCACCCCACTGACTGACGGTGCTTCCCTGGTATTGCTGGGCAGTGAGGCCTGGGCCAGGGAGCGCGGCTTGCCGATCCTCGCTTACCTGCGCGATGGCGAAGCGGCGGCGGTGGATTTCGTCAACGGCGCCGAAGGCCTGCTGATGGCGCCGGTGTACGCGGTGCCGCGTTTACTGGCCAGGAATGGTCTGACGCTGCAGGACTTCGATTACTACGAGATTCACGAAGCCTTCGCTGCCCAGGTTTTGTGCACGCTGAAGGCTTGGGAAGACCCGCAATACTGCAAAACCCGTTTGGGGCTGGACGCGCCGCTGGGCTCCATCGACCGTAGCCGACTCAACGTCAAAGGCAGTTCACTGGCGGCCGGGCATCCGTTTGCGGCGACGGGTGGGCGGATTGTGGCCAACCTGGCCAAGCTGTTGGACGCCGCCGGGAAGGGCCGTGGGCTGATTTCAATCTGTGCGGCGGGAGGCCAAGGTGTAACGGCGATTATCGAACGCTGAATTGTGCAGTTAAATTGGCATATTGGATGCATTCTTGAGTGCCAAAGGTCGGTAGCCTCTCCCCGCGGCGGGCCGATTGCCGTATAACGAGTGCCATACGCGTGTTTGGTAATAAAGGACCCACAATAAAAGCTGATGAAGACTCCTAAACGCATTGAACCCCTGATCGAAGACGGTCTGGTCGACGAAGTGCTGCGCCCACTCATGAGTGGTAAAGAAGCAGCTGTTTATGTGGTGCGCTGCGGCAACGAATTGCGTTGCGCCAAGGTTTACAAGGAGGCGAATAAACGAAGTTTTCGTCAGGCGTCCGAATACCAGGAAGGCCGTAAGGTCCGTAACAGCCGGCAAGCCCGGGCCATGGCCAAGGGTTCCAAATTCGGCAAGAAAGAAACCGAAGATGCCTGGCAGAACGCCGAAGTAGCGGCGTTGTTCCGTCTGGCCGGTGCGGGCGTTCGCGTGCCCAAGCCGTACGACTTCCTCGAAGGCGTGCTGTTGATGGAGCTGGTGGCCGACGAATACGGCGACGCCGCGCCACGTCTGAATGACGTCACGCTGGAGCCGGACCAGGCACGCGAATACCACGCCTTCCTGATTTCCCAGATCGTGCTGATGCTGTGTACCGGCCTGGTGCACGGCGACTTGTCCGAGTTCAACGTACTGCTCACGCCGACGGGCCCGGTGATCATCGACCTGCCCCAGGCGGTGGATGCGGCGGGCAACAACCACGCGTTCAACATGCTGGAGCGGGATGTGGGCAACATGGCTTCCTACTTCGGGCGCTTTGCCCCGGAGTTGAAGAAGACCAAGTACGCCAAGGAAATGTGGGCGCTGTATGAAGCCGGCACCTTGCACCCGGCCAGCGTATTGACCGGCGAGTTCGACGAGCCGGAAGAGTTGGCGGATGTTGGCGGTGTGATCCGCGAGATTGAAGCGGCGCGGTTGGATGAAGAGCGTAAGCAAGCGATTCGGGCGGCGGATGATGCGCCACCGACCAAGACGGCAGAGGAACCGCCGCCGCCTTGGATGCAGTGATCTTGCGGTAGCTGATCGTTCCCACGCTCCGCGTGGGGATGCTTCTTGTGACGCTCCGCGTCACGCTTTGGGACGCGGAGCGTCCTTGGCTGCGTTCCCACGCAATGTGTGGGAACGATCGTCAGGCGCAGCAACTGCCCGACGCCAACTCCTTGAGAATCGGACAGTCCGGCCGATGATCGCCCTGGCAGTGCTCCACCAGGTCCTGCAACGTATCGCGCAGTTGCCCAAGCTCCAGAATCTTCTGATTCAGCTCATCGATATGCTGGCGTGCCAAGGCTTTTACGTCGGCGCTGGCCCGTTGTCGGTCTTGCCACAACGTCAGCAACTTGCCGACTTCCTCCAGCGAAAACCCCAGATCCCGCGAACGCTTGATAAACGCCAGAGTGTGCAAGTCGTCGCTGCCGTACACGCGGTAGCCGCTGTCGGTGCGGTGCGCGGCTTTGAGCAGGCCGATGGATTCGTAGTAGCGAATCATCTTTGCGCTCAGCCCGCTCTGGCGGGCGGCTTGGCCGATGTTCATGGGCGTTGATCCTCCAGATCCTTGGGTTTCCAAGTTTTCAACAGTAACGCATTGCTCACCACACTGACGCTGGACAAGGCCATCGCCGCGCCCGCCAATACCGGGTTGAGCAGGCCAAACGCAGCCAGTGGAATGCCGATCAAGTTATACACAAAGGCCCAGAACAGGTTCTGGCGAATTTTGGCGTAGGTCTTGCGGCTGATCTCCAGCGCGGCCGGCACCAGGCGCGGGTCGCCACGCATCAACGTGATGCCCGCCGCGTGCATGGCCACGTCGGTGCCGCCGCCCATGGCAATGCCGATATCGGCAGCCGCCAGGGCCGGGGCGTCGTTGATGCCGTCGCCGACCATCGCCACTACGCCGGTTTTCTTCAGCTCGGCGACGGTGGCAGCTTTGTCGGCCGGGAGGACTTCGGCGTGGACATCGTCGATGCCCAGCGCTTCAGCAACCACGTGGGCGCTGCCGCGATTGTCGCCGGTGAGCAAGTGGCTGCTGATGTGCTGCGCCTTGAGTTGTTCCACGGCTTGCAGTGCGCCGGGCTTGAGTGTGTCGCCGAAGGCGAACAGCCCCAGCACGCGCGGTTGTTCACCTTGTTCGATCAGCCAGGACAAGGTCCTGCCTTCGGCCTCCCAGGCCTTGGCGGCAGTGGCGAGGTCGCCCTCGTTCAAGCCGTTTTCTTCCAGCATGCGGCGGTTGCCGAGGGCGAGTGGCCGGCCGTCGAGCGTGCCGGCAATGCCGCGCCCGGTCAGGGACTGGCTGGCAGTCACATCGGCCACGTTCAGCCCTTGTTCGCTGCAGGCGTCCAACACAGCCTTGGCCAGCGGGTGTTCGCTGCCGCGTTGCAGTGCCCCGGCCTGTTGCAGCAGTTGCGCTTCATTGCCATCCACCGCCGCCAAGTGCGCAATTTTCGGCGCGCCGGAGGTCAGTGTGCCGGTCTTGTCGAAGACCACGGCGCTGACTTCATGGGCGCGCTCCAGGGCTTCGGCGTCCTTGATCAGAATGCCATAGCGCGCGGCGACGCCGGTGCCGGCCATGATTGCGGTCGGTGTGGCCAGGCCCAAGGCACATGGGCAAGCAATCACCAGCACGGCGACGGCATTGATGATCGCGGTTTCCAGCGGCGCGCCGTACAGCCACCAGCCCACCAGTGTGATCAACGCGATCACCAACACAGCAGGCACAAACACCTGGCTGACTTTATCCACCAATTTCTGAATCGGCGCTTTGGCGGCCTGGGCGTCTTCGACCAGGCGGATGATGCGCGCCAGCACGCTCTCGGCGCCCAGCGCCTGGGTGCGCACCAGCAAGCGGCCTTCACCGTTGATGGCGCCGCCGGTGACCTTGTCGCCCGGTTGCTTCGGCACGGGCAGGCTTTCGCCGCTGATAAGTGCCTCGTCGGCATGGCTTTGGCCGTCGACCACTTCACCGTCCACCGGGAAGCGCTCGCCGGGTTTGACCAGCACCAGGTCATCGAGCTTGAGCGCGCTGATGGCGACGTCTTCTTCGCGGCCATCCAGCACGCGAATCGCCCGCTCCGGGCGCAAGGCTTCGAGGGCGCGGATGGCGCTGGCGGTCTGGCGTTTGGCGCGGCTTTCCAGGTATTTACCCAGCAGCACGAGGGCGATCACCACGGCCGAGGCTTCGAAATACAGGTGCGGCATGCTGCCCGCAGGGGCAGTGAGCCATTCATAAATACTCAGGCCGTAACCGGCGCTGGTGCCGATGGCCACCAGCAGATCCATGTTGCCGGCGCCGGCGCGCACGGCTTTCCACGCGGCGATATAGAAGCGCGCACCAAAGATGAACTGCACCGGTGTGGCCAGGGCGAACTGCACCCAGGCCGGCAGCATCCAGTGCAGGCCGAAGGGCTCCACCAACATCGGCAGCACCAATGGCAGCGCCAGGGCAATTGCCAGCAGCAATGACCAGCGCTCGCGGTGCAGGCGCTGGGCTTGATTGGCGTCGGTGACGGTTTCACTTTGCGGCAGGGTGGCGGTGTAGCCGGCCTTGTCGACGGCGGCGATCAAGATGCCGGGGTCCATCTGGCCCTGCACTTGGACATGTGCGCGTTCATTGGCCAGGTTGACGCTGACACTTTGCACCCCCGGCACTTTGCCCAGTGCGCGCTCGACACGGCCGGCGCAGCTGGCACAGGTCATGCCGCTGATGGGCAGATCAAACGTGGTAGATCCATTCATGGGGCAGCCCTCCAAGAGACATTGCCCCTAGGATCAACCTTGACCTGTGGGGAAGGTCAAGGGCCTTTAATAACCCAGTAAGCGATCATTCCCACGCTCCCGCGTGGGAATGCTGCTAGGGACGCTCCGCGTCCGCTCTTAAGGGTTTGACGCAGAGCGTCACAGGCTGCATTCCCACGCGGAGCGTGGGAACGATCAATAGCCTAAAGCAGCTTTCTTGAGGTACATGCCATCCGGGCCTTGAGCGATGCGCACCTTACGGACGTCTCCGGCCTTCAGCGTCATGTTTTGCGCAGGTGGCGCCAACAGTCCAGGCAGGCAACCCGGGGATTGGCCCGGCAGCAGCTTCAGGCGCAACGACACATTGCCGGCCGGCAGGTTGAATGAGGTCGCTTGTTCCTGGAATAGACGGCCTGCGAGCTGGTCATTGAGGTAAAGGCCGATCTCGCAGTTGGTCGGCACTTCCAGGCGCTCGCGGGAAATAATCAGCACCGCATAGTCTTCATCTGCACTGGCCATGGGCGCAACGGCAGACAGGCTCAACAGGCCGACAACGGCAAAAAACGACCAGCGCATGGCGAATGCTCCGTGGTTCATATCTAAGATGGATCAAGCTTGGCCGAGGCGGCGCCTGAATACCAGCCCGGCCGACATTTTAGGCGCTTGACCTTGCCATCGTGGCAAGGTCGAGACTGGCCCCAACCTCATCAAAGGAGTCATGACATGCAAGTATTCAGCGTTGAAGGAATGACCTGCGGCCATTGCGTTCGGGCGGTGACCGAGGCGGTGAAAAACCAGGACCCGGCGGCGAGCGTGAACGTCAACCTGGCGGCCAAGGAAGTCGGTGTGGAAAGTCGCTTGTCAGCCGAGCAAGTCATCGAGCTGATCACCGAAGAAGGCTACAGCGCCAAGCTCGCGTAAATTTTCCGATAGTTAGCGAGCTAACGTAATGTTCATCACACCCAAGCGCGGCTAGACTGTCGGGCTGCCGACTCACTTGGGTGTCTGATGAACCTCCGCATAATCCTGATTCTGGGCGCCTTGAGCGCCTTCGCGCCGTTGGCGATCGACTTTTATCTGCCGGGCTTCCCGGCGATGGCCACGGCCTTTGCGACTGACGAAAAACATATCCAGCTGACCCTGGCGGTGTATTTCGCTGGCCTGGCCATCGGCCAATTGATCTACGGCCCGCTGGCGGACCGCTTTGGCCGGCGCGTGCCGCTGCTCAGTGGCGTGACCCTGTTTACCCTCGCATCCTTTGCCTGCGCCTACGCGCCGTCGCTGGACTGGCTGATCGGCGCGCGCTTTGTACAAGCGCTCGGCGGTTGCGCCGGCATGGTGATTTCCCGTGCGGTGGTCAGCGACAAATGTGATGCCGTGGGCTCCGCCAAGGTGTATTCGCAACTGATGCTGGTGACCGGCCTGGCGCCGATCCTCGCGCCGTTGGCGGGTGGCGTGATGGTTGGGGTGTGGGGCTGGCAGTCGATTTTCCTGGCGCTGTCGATGTTCAGCGTAATGGCGGCCATCGCAGTCGCGGTCGGCCTGCCGGAAACCTTTCCCGCGCATCAGCCGCGCCAGCCGTTGTCCGGCTCGCTGCGCCGCTACGGCGCGCTGTTGTCCGACCGGGTTTACCTCGGCTACGCCTTGACCGGCGGTATCTCGATTGCCGGGATGTTTGCCTACATCGCCGGTTCCCCCTTCGTATTTATCAAACTCTACGGCGTGCCTGCCGAGCATTACGGCTGGCTGTTCGGCTCCAACGCCGCCGGCTTTATCCTGGTGGCGCAGCTCAATGCACGGTTGCTGGCCAAGCGCGGTCCGGCGTTTTTGCTCTCGCGCACGGTCTGGGTCTACGTCGCGGCGGCGTTGTCGCTGTTGGGCATTGCCGCGTTGCGCACTGAAGCGCTGTGGCCTTTGTTGGTGCCCCTGTTTATCTGTATCGCCAGCCTGGGCTGCATTTTGCCCAACACCTCGGCGTGCGCCATGAGCGGGCAGGGCGCGCGCGCCGGGAGCGCCTCGGCGTTGCTGGGCTGCATACAGTTTGGTGTGGCGGCGGGCGCGGCGTCGCTGGTCGGTGTGTTGCACGACGGCACGGCAATGCCGATGGCGATGGTGATCAGCTTGTGCGGTGTATTGGCAGTGACGATTGCCATGTCGACCCAGCGCCTGCAACGGGCGAGGGCCGTGCAAGCGCAGGTCTGAAGTGCGGATCAGCCAGCGGCGGAGCGTTGCTGGCTGAGGGGAATGCGGTGGGGCGCTTGAATGCGGGCTTGCAGGGTGTCGGCAAAGGCACGGGCCTCGGCCTCACTGCGGAAGGTGAACGCATCACCGTCGAGGCTGACCTGCCATTTGTTGCCGGGGGATTTTGCTAACGCTCTTATCAGGATCTTCATTGCTGACTTCCTCACGTAAAAGAATCGTGGCAAAGGCGGCCAATATAAACCCGAATGCGCTCACAAATATGACAAAGGTCAACTCTCTGACTAGCGGTGTCGTCCATTACTCACAGGAATAAAGGACGACACTGACAGACGATTTTTAGAACCCTTCCAGCACGATCTTGCCTTTGGCTTTGCCGCTTTCCAGCAGCGCGTGGGCGCGGCGCAGGTTTTCTGCGTTGATCACACCGAAGTGCTCACCCACCGTGGTTTTCAAGGTGCCGGCGTCGATCAGGTCAGCCACACGGTTGAGCAGGTTGTGCTGTTCGATCATGTCCGGCGTCTCGAACATCGAGCGCGTGTACATGAACTCCCAATGCAACGACAGGCTCTTGCGCTTGAGCTTGCTCACATCCAGCGCCTTGGGGTCGTCAATCAGCGCCAGCTTGCCTTGCGGCTCCAGAGCTTCCACCAGTTGGTCCAGATGATGATCTGTCTGGGTCAGGCTGGCGACGTGGGTCACTTGCGGGTGGCCGGCGTTTTTCAGCGCTTCGCTCAGCGGCTGGCTGTGGTCGATCACCAAGTCGGCGCCGAGGGCCTTGGCCCATGCCTGGGTTTCCGGGCGCGAGGCGGTTCCGATGACTTTCAGCGCGGTGAGCTGGCTGGCCAGTTGGGTCAGGATCGAACCCACACCGCCGGCGGCGCCGACGATCAGCAGGCTCTGGCCTTCGTCATCGTTGCCTTCGCGCACTTTCAGGCGCTCAAACAGCAGTTCCCAGGCGGTGATGGCGGTCAGCGGCAGCGCGGCGGCTTCGGCAAACCCCAGGCTCTTGGGCATGCGGCCGACGATGCGCTCATCCACGGTGTGCAGTTCGCTGTTGCCGCCCGGGCGTACCAGGGAGCCGGCGTAATACACCTTGTCCCCGGCCTTGAACAGCGTCACGTCGCTGCCGACCGCCTTGACCACGCCAGCCACGTCCCAACCCAGCACCTTGGCGGCGCCGTTTTCCGGGGCGACGTTCTGGCGCACTTTGGTGTCCACCGGGTTGACAGAGATGGCTTTGACTTCCACCAGCAGGTCACGCGGGCCGGCGACCGGCTCGGGCAGTTCGATGTCTTGCAGGGCTTGTGTGTCGGTGATCGGCAGTGAGGCGTAGTAGGCAATGGCTTTCATGTGGGCTCCGGAAAAAGGGCGGTGATCAGGCAATAAATTTCAGGCGCTTGAGTTCGAAGTGCTCGATCACGTCAGCGGCCTTGGCGCGGAAATTCTGGATATGCGCGCTCTGGTCGTGGTCGGCCAGCGCTGCGTCGTCGCTCCAGCGTTCGAGCATGTAGAAGGTCTCGGGGTGTTGCAGGTCCTGGTGCAGGTCGTACTGCTCGCAACCAGCTTCCAGGCGGGTCGGCTCCAGGATGTCGCGCAACAAGGTTTCCAATGCGGCGTGTTGGCCGGGTTTGGCGATCAGCGTGGCGATGACGTTAAAGGCAGTGGACATATTCAACTCCTGGCACGTGATGAACGGGATGGGCAGATGATTGGCTATTTCCCAGGAAGATAAAAGCCGCTAAAAGAGCAGTCTGTTTCAATGAAGTATTGATAATCGGCGGGAATGCATGCTGCGTTTTGATGATTTGCAATTGTTTGTGCGCGCGGCGGACTTGGGTAGCCTGTCTGCTGCCGCACGGGTCATGGACCTGTCGCCCGCGGTGGCCAGCGCTGCGTTGAAGCGCATCGAGCAGCAACTGGGCGCGCGGTTGCTGGCGCGCTCCACCCGCAGCTTGCGTCTGACCGCCGAGGGCGAAGGTTTTTTGGAATACGCCCGCGCCGCGCTGGGCTCATTGGACGAAGGGCGGCGCTTACTGGCCAGCGGCCAGGACCATGTCAGCGGCGTGCTGCAACTGTCGGCGCCGTCGGACTTCGGGCGTAATCAGTTATTGCCGTGGCTGGATGAGTTCCAGCTTGAATACCCGCAACTGAGCATCCGCCTGCTGCTGGGCGACCGGATTGCCGACCTTTTTCGCCAGCCGGTGGACATCGCCCTGCGCTACGGCGAGCCCGAAGACTCCAGCCTGATTGCGCTGCCCATCGCCCCGGACAATCTGCGCGTGCTGTGCGCCGCGCCCAGCTACCTCGCACGGCATGGCGAGCCGCGCCATCTGGAACAACTGGCCCAGCACAATTGCCTGCTGTACATGCTGAGCAGCCGCGTTCACGACCACTGGAGTTTTCACGACGGCAAACGCGAAGTCAGCCTGACGGTGAGCGGTGACCGTTTCAGTGACGACGCCGATGTGGTGCGCCGCTGGGCCGTGGCGGGTGTCGGCATTGCCTATAAGTCCTGGCTGGATGTGAGCAGCGACGTGCTGGCCGGGCGCTTGCGCGTGATCCTGCCGGAGCTGCGCGGTGAGCGCACGCCGCTCAACCTGCTATGCGCCCATCGTGCGCAATTGAGCAAACCCATCAACCTGCTGCGGGAAATGCTCGTGGCCCGCTGTGCGACGTTGACGGCGCAATGGCCGGAGCGATTAAGCGTCGCGCAATAGCCTCCATCAAAGCAGGAAATTTCACTCAGACCCTGTCCCTATCCGCGCCGTCAGACGCCGCGGAATGGGCGGTTTGCGCCCCTATACTTCAGTTCCAACCGCAGCAGACAAATGATTAACAAGGAGTGAATACATGGAAGCGGCACCTTGCATCAGTCACATCGCCAGCTTGCTTTGCGAGCCCAAGCGCACCGCCATGCTCTGGGCCTTGATGGACGGGTCGGCCAAATCTTCAGAAGAGTTGGCGACGCTCGCCGGGTTGTCATCGGCCTCGGCCATCGCCCATTTATCGCGGCTGACCGGGGGTGGATTGCTGCGGGTGGAGGCCCGGCGCGGCAAGCGCCTGTTTCGTATGGCGGCCGCCGATGTCTGCGTTGCCATCGACGCGTTGGCCAGTACCACCATGGCCAGTGCCGCGCGCAGTACGCCGGATGTATTGCCGCCGGCATTGCTGGCGCCGGCACCTTTGCGGCGCGCGCGCTTATGCCACGGCCACCTGGGCGGAGAGCTGGCGGCGGGGCTGTATAGGCGGATGTTGGAGGCTGGCTGGATCGACCGTTATGAACAGCGTACCGACGTCACCCTGGCGGGCGTGCGGCAGCTGGCGGCCATGGGCATTTTTACCCAGGCACTGGGCGCGCCCTTGGCGTGCGATTGTTTTGACTGGAGCCAGCAGCAACCGCACCTGGGCGGTGCATTGGGAGCCGGGCTGCTGAAACTGTTTATGCAGTCCGGCTGGATCAGCCTGGTCAACGAGTCCCACGCGTTGCTGGTCACCGACCTCGGGTTTGCAGAAATCAACCGGCTGGCCGCGTTGTAGCAGGGCAATGGTCGTTCAGAGTTTCAGTCAGGTCGCATCCAGCAATTAGCGGCGCAAACGTTACCGCACACTCGCCGAGGGGGTTCTTCACACAGGGGGTGCGGCATGGGTATGCAAGGCTATAGCGCAGCGGAACGGCTGGAACGGTTGCCCATCAGCGGTTACCACCGAATCATCTTCATCATCATCGCCCTGGCGTTTTTCTTCGATTCCATGGACCTGGCGATGATGACGTTTCTGTTGGGCTCGATCAAAACCGAGTTCGGCCTGAGCACGGCCCAGGCCGGGTTGCTGGCCAGTTCGAGTTTTTTCGGCATGGTGGTGGGTGCGTCTTTGTCCGGGATGTTGGCGGATCGTTTTGGACGCAAGCCGGTGTTCCAGTGGAGCATCGTGTTGTGGGGCCTCGCCAGCTACCTGTGCTCCACCGCGCAAACGGTGGAGACGTTGACGCTGTTTCGCATCCTGTTGGGGATCGGCATGGGCATGGAGTTTCCGATTGCGCAGTCGATGCTCTCGGAGCTGATCCCGGCCAAAGGGCGCGGGCGCTATATCGCCTTGATGGATGGCTTCTGGCCGCTCGGTTTTGTGGCGGCGGGCGTGCTGTCTTACTTCCTGCTGCCGGTGATTGGCTGGCGCGACATCTTCTTGGTGTTGGCCGTGCCGGCGGTGTTTGTCCTGGCGATTCGGTTTTTTATCCCCGAGTCGCCGCGCTGGCTTGAACAGGCAGGACGGCACGAAGCGGCAGACAAGGTGTTGCAGGGCATTGAGCAAAAAGTGCGCGACTCGTTGGGGCGTGCCGACTTGCCGGAGCCCATCGCCTTGCCACGGGTGGAGAGCGTGCCGGGGACGTTTTTTTCGGCGTTTCAACAACTGTGGTCGGCGCAGTATCGCCAACGCACGATGATGATCTGGAGCGTGTGGTTCTTTGCCTTGCTTGGCTTCTACGGGCTGACCTCCTGGCTGAGCGCGTTGTTGCAGCAGTCGGGTTTTGCCGTGACTCAGTCGGTGTATTACACGGTGATCATTTCCCTGGGCGGGATTCCCGGCTTCCTGATGGCGGCCTGGCTGGTGGAGCGCTGGGGGCGCAAACCGGTGTGTGTGGTGACGTTGCTGGGCGGCGGGGTGATGGCGTTTCTGTATGGGCAGAGTGCGGTGTTTGGCGGCAACGTGGGGCTGCTGATTACGTCGGGGCTGTTGATGCAGTTCTTTCTGTTTGGCATGTGGGCGGTGCTGTACACCTACACGCCGGAGCTGTATCCCACATCGGCGCGGGCCACGGGTTCCGGGTTTGCCTCGGCGATTGGCCGGGTTGGGTCATTGTTGGGGCCGTTGGTGACCGGGCTGGTGTTTCCGATAACCGGGCAGGGCGGGGTGTTTGCCTTGGGCGCGCTGTGTTTTGCGGTGGCGGCGCTGGTGGTGTGGGTATTTGGGATGGAGACGAAGGGTAAGACGTTGGAAGAACTTACCCAGGCTTGAGACAGATGAGGTCAATGTGGGAGCTGGCTTGCCTGCGATGGCGGTATATCAGTCCGCCATAGGGTGCCTGATACACCGCCATCGCGGGCAAGCCCGGCTCCCACATTGATTTCTGCTGTGTCAGCCGTTGTTGCTTAAGGCTTTACGAGCCGCGCATCCAGGCTGTTCTGCGCCAGGCGTTTGGCCTGGTCCTGGGTCATGCCCAGGCTGGTGTACAGCGCGTGGAAGTTCTCGGTCACATAACCACCGAAGTACGCCGGGTCATCCGAGTTGACCGTCACCTTCACACCACGCTCGAGCATGTCGAGAATGTTGTGTTGGGCCATGTCATCGAACACGCACAGCTTGGTGTTGGACAGTGGGCACACGGTCAGCGGGATCTGCTCGTCGATGATGCGCTGCATCAAACGCTCGTCTTCGATGGCGCGCACACCGTGGTCGATGCGCTGGATTTTCAGCAGGTCGATGGCTTCCCAGATGTACTCCGGCGGGCCTTCTTCGCCGGCGTGGGCCACGGTGAGGAAGCCTTCGTGACGGGCACGGTCGAACACGCGCTGGAACTTGCTTGGCGGATGACCCATTTCCGAGCTGTCCAGGCCGACGGCCACAAACGCGTCACGGAACGGCAGGGCCTGGTCGAGGGTTTTCTCGGCTTCGGCTTCGCTCAAGTGGCGCAGGAAGCTCAAGATCAAACCGCTGGTGATACCCAGTTGCTGCTCGCCATCTTTGAGCGCAGCGGCGATGCCGTTGAGCACCACTTCGAACGGCACGCCACGGTCGGTGTGGGTTTGCGGGTCGAAGAAGGGTTCGGTGTGGATCACGTTCTGTGCTTTGCAGCGCAGCAGGTAGGCCCAGGTCAGGTCGTAGAAATCCTGGGAGGTGCGCAGCACATCGGCGCCCTTGTAGTACAGGTCGAGAAACTCTTGCAGGTTGTTGAAGGCGTAGGCCTTGCGCAGGGTTTCGACGTCGTTCCACGGCAGTGCAATCTTGTTGCGCTCGGCCAGGGCGAACAGCAGCTCAGGCTCCAGCGAGCCTTCCAGGTGCAGGTGCAATTCAGCCTTGGGCAGGGCGTTGAGCCAATCGTACATTTTCTAAATTCTCATCAGGTGCAATGGCGGCATTCTACAGGCCATGGCTGAAATAATCGGCAAAACCTGACCAGCAGGAGAGTATTGCTTTTATTCACGCAAGGAGCGCGTGAACTAAGGTGTAACGAAACGTTAGCGGCGCGGTGCAGTCTGTACCCCATCAATGACTGATTTGCTGCACGAAAAGGCCCGGAATGCTCACATCCCTCAAGCAAGAAAAATACATGCTACTGGCGCTGATTGCCGCCATCGCCGCCTACCCGTTGGAGCACTGGATGCTGCACAGCGGGCAAATCGTGGCGCTGCTCAGCGGGGTGGCGCTGATTGTGTTTATCGTCGTGGCCTCGATGCGTGTCGCCCACCATGCCGAGCAACTCGCGGAAAAGGTCGGCGACCCTTACGGCACCATGATCCTGACCCTTGCCGCCGTGCTGGTGGAAGTGGTGATCCTGGCGATCATGATGAGCAACGAGCCTTCACCGACGCTGGTGCGCGACACCATTTACTCGGCGGTGATGCTCGATATAAACGGCATCCTCGGCCTGGCCGCGCTGATGGGCGGCATCAAGCATGGCGAACAGTCCTATAACGATGACTCGGCGCGCAGCTACAGCGTGATGATCCTCACCGCCATGGGCGTGTCGATGGTGGTGCCGGAATTTATCCCCGAGGCGGACTGGAAAATTTACTCGGCCTTCACCATCGGCGCGATGATGCTGCTCTACACCCTGTTCCTGCGCATGCAGGTGGGGCCGCACAGTTATTTCTTCAGCTACAGCTACCCGGAAAAACGCCGCAAGAAACAGCCGGAAGAACAGCAGGAGCCGCCGATCAGTTTGGCTTTCTCCATCGGCACCTTGGTGTTTGGCGTGATCGTGATCGGCGCACTGGCGGAGGTGATGTCCAAGACCCTCGACCTTGGCCTGGAAGGTACGGGCGCACCGCCGGTGATCACGGCGATCGTGGTCGCGGCCATTTCGGCGGCGCCGGAGATTCTGACGGCGTTGCGCGCGGCCTTGGCCAACCGCATGCAGTCGGTGGTGAACATCGCACTGGGTGCGTCTTTGTCGACGGTGATCCTCACCGTGCCGGTGATGGAGGCCATGGCGCTTTACACGGGCCAGCCTTTCCAGATGGCGATGACGCCGGTGCAAACCGTGATGGTGTTGATCACGCTGGTGGTCAGCGCGATCAACCTCAACGATGGCGAAACCAACGCCATCGAAGGGATGACCCATTTTGTGTTGTTTGCGACGTTTATCATGCTGTCGTTGTTGGGCCTGTAAACACCACAGAACCCAATGTGGGAACTGGGTTGTGTGGGAGCTGGCTTGCCTGCGATGCAGACACCTCGGTTTTTCAGTTGCACCGAGATGATGCTATCGCAGGCAAGCCAGCTCCCACAGAGGCCCGCACCCACATTTTTGAAGGTGTTTCTTCAGTTACGCCCGGTTGATCAGTTCCCGCGCTGCCTGGCTGTGATCGGCGATCAAGCCTTTGAGATCCAAACCTTCAACCTGCCCATCAATCACCCGCCACTTACCGCCAACCATCACCCGATCCGCGCGGTCCGCACCGCACAGCAGCAGCGCCGAAATCGGATCGTGGCTGCCGGAGAAGCGCAGCTCATCGAGCTTGAACAGTGCCAGGTCAGCCTGTTTGCCCACGGCCAACTCGCCAATATCCGTACGCCCCAGCAACTGTGCGGAGCCCTTGGTGGCCCAGCCCAGCACGCCTTCGGGGGTGATCTTTTCTGCGCCGTAACGCAGGCGCTGGATATACAAGGCCTGGCGCGCTTCAAGGATCATGTTCGATGCATCGTTGGAGGCAGAGCCATCCACGCCAAGACCAATCGGCGCGCCGGCGGCAAGCAGGTCCAGGGTCGGACAGATGCCGGACGCCAGGCGCATGTTCGAGCTTGGGCAATGGCAGATGCCGGTGCCGGCAGCGCCGAGGCGCGCGATTTCATCCGGGTTGAAGTGAATGCCATGGGCCAGCCATGTGCGCGGGCCGAGCCAGCCGACGCTGTCGAGGTAGTCGACGGTGCGCAGGCCGAAACGCTGCAGGCAGAAGTCTTCTTCGTCGAGGGTTTCCGCCAGGTGCGTGTGCAGGCGCACGTCGAGGCTGTTGGCGAGTTCGGCGCTGGCTTCCATGATTTGCGGCGTGACCGAAAACGGCGAGCAGGGCGCCAGGGCAATCTGGATCTGCGCGCCGTCGCCGCGTTGGTGGTAGGTGCGGATCAGGCGCTGGCTGTCTTCGAGAATCACTTGGCCTTGTTGCACGGTCTGTTGCGGCGGCAGGCCGCCGTCGGCTTCGCCCAGGCTCATGGAACCGCGAGTGAGCATGGCGCGCATGCCCAGTTCGCGCACGCTTTCGACCTGTACGTCGATGGCATTTTCCAGACCGTCGGGGAACAAGTAGTGATGGTCCGCCGCGGTGGTGCAGCCCGAGAGCAGCAATTCAGCCAAGGCGACTTTGGACGCCAGTGCGAGTTTTTCCGGGGTCAGCCGCGCCCAGACTGGGTACAGGGTTTTCAACCATGGGAACAATGGCTGGTTAACCACTGGCGCCCAGGCGCGGGTCAGGGTTTGGTAGAAGTGGTGATGGGTGTTGATCAGCCCGGGCAGGATCACGTGTTCGCGAGCATCGAACACTTGCCCGCAAGGCACGGCGGGCTCGCGTCCCCAGCCGAGCACTTCGGTGATTACACCGTCTTGCAGCACCAGGCCGCCACGGGCGTCGAGGCCATTGGCAGTGAAAATCGCGAGGGGGTTTTTTAACCAGATACGGGTCGCAGGCATTGGCCGGCTCCTCTGAATGATGGGTTCAGGTTTGCCAGCTCAGTGTTGCCCTGTCTGCTGATCCAGGGTCGCCGGTGAGGGCGAGGTCGGTAGATTACGTGTTGTTAGAGGTTGGGTCTACATTGCTCAATGTGGGAGGGAGCAAGCCCTCCCACATTTTGATCCGTGGTATTACCAGGCGATGGTGTCGCCTTTGTAGTCGATAAAGTGATGGCCGCCCTTGCCGGTATAGGCATTCACTTGATCCACCAGGCCACGCACGCTGGTGTCCACATCGATGTGCGCGTTCTCGCCGCCCATGTCGGTTTTCACCCAGCCTGGGTGCAGCGACAACACGGTGAGTTTGTGGTCACCCAGTTGCGTAATGAAGCTGTTGGTCATGGAGTTGAGTGCGGCCTTGCTGGCCTTGTACAGCGCCAGGTCGGAACCGTCGGGGATGGTCACACTGCCGAGTACCGAACTCATGAAGGCCAGCACGCCGCTGTCTTTGCGGATCTGCCCGACAAAACGCTGCGCCAGGTTGATCGGCGCCACCGCATTGGTGAAAAACAGCTGGCCGACTTCCGCCAGGGTGGCGTGGCCAGGCTCCTGGTTGGCCGGGCCCTTGACGCCGGCGTTGACGAACAGCAGGTCTAAGGTGCGGTCCTTGAGGCGCTGGCTCAGGGCGATCACGGCTTGCTGATCGTCCATGTCCAGCTTCTCGATGTGTACCGGGCCCACGGCTTTCAGCGCATCGGCCTTGCTCGGGTCACGCACGGTGGCAGTCACATCCCAGCCGTCATGGAGCAATTGCTTGACCAGGCCAAGGCCCAGCCCGCGGGAGGCGCCGATAATCAGTGCGGTTTTTGGCGTAGACATGAAGGCTTCCTTTAGCGTCGCGGTTCAGTGAATTCGGCTGACAACATTACTCCAGCCTTGGGCAAATAGGGGCCAGTGTTTCTGGTTAAAAAACAAACAGCGCCCGCAAGCCCTTATGACAGAAGGGTTACGGCTGGATGTGCTCAGGTTATCCACAGGCAGGTGCACAGTAGATGTGGGCAATTTCAGCGTTGCAGCAGGATGCGCCCACGGCTCAGGTCGGCAAGCTGGGTTTGCAGGGTGTCGATGTGCGCTTCGCCCAGAGCCAGTTGCAACTCCACGCCATTGGCGGTGAAGGTTTCTTCCACAACTAACCCGCCCAGTTCGGCGGCGCGCAGTTTGACCAGGTTCAATTCGGAAAACCCGCAGGCGCAATTCAGTGGTACACGGCTGATCAGCTCGATGCGCTCGGCGGCTTGCAGGCATTTGTTCGCGCCGCCGCCGTAGGCACGGGCCAGGCCGCCGGTGCCCAGTTGGATGCCGCCGTACCAGCGAATCACCAGCACCGCGACTTGATCAAACCCTTGGGCTTCGATGGCGGCCAGGATCGGTCGCCCGGCGGTGCCGCCGGGTTCACCGTCGTCGTTGCTGCGGTACTGGTCGGCGAGTTTCCAGGCCCAGCAGTTGTGGGTGGCGTTGAGGTCGCTGTGTTGCTCGAAAAACGCCTGGGCGTCTTGCGCGCTGGTGATCGGCGCCGCGAGGGTGATGAAGCGGCTTTTGCGTATTTCTTCGCGAAATTCGCAAAGGCCGGTGAGCGTGAAAGGCATAAGTCGCTTCGATTATTGGGCTGGCTTGATGCCACAGCCTTTGAGAATGATGTGGATCAGGTTGGTGCCGGCGTCTTCCATGTCTTGCTTGGTCAGCTTGGTGCGACCGGTGACGCGGCAGATCTGGGTGGCAAAGTCGGCGTAGTGCTGGGTGCTGCCCCACAGCAGGAAGATCAGGTGCACGGGGTCGATGGGGTCCATCTTGCCGGCGTCGATCCAGGCCTGGAACACGGCGGCGCGGCCGCTGAACCAGGCGCGGTAGTCCTGGCTGAAATATTCGGTGAGGCATTCGCCGCCACTGATGATTTCCATGGCGAAGATCCGCGAGGCCTGCGGGTGGCGCCGGGAAAACTCCATCTTGGTGCGGATGTAGCGGGTGAGGGCCACGGCCGGGTCATCCTCGGCGGTCAGCGCGTTGAAGGTGCTGTCCCAGAGTTCGAGGATGTTGCTCAGCACCGCGATGTACAGGCCAAGTTTGTTGGTGAAGTAGTAATGCAAGTTGGCTTTGGGCAGCCCGGCACTTGAGGCAATGGTGTTCATGCTGGTGCCTTTGTAGCCATGGCGCGCGAACTCGTCTTCAGCAGCCTGCAGAATCGCTTGTTCATTTTTTTGCCGAATACGGCTGGCGGGTTTACCGGCGTGGTTGCTGTGGGCAGGAACTTCGAGGCTCATGGAGGTTTCCGTGCTGATCGAGAGAGACGACGTGTGCACAGATAACCCACCCTCAAGCCCCAGACAAGTCCCGATGCAATAAAAGCGTCAAAGCGGTTCCAGAGTGTCGCTTTCCGGTGCGTGGTTTGCGGCAGTGGAGGCCGCCTTGGCTTCCGGTAACAAAAGACACAGCACAATCGCAGTCAGGCCGCCGCTGGTGATAGCTGAGTCGAACAGGTTTTGCACCAGCGAGGGCATCAGGTGCAGCAGGTCCGGCTGGGCGGCAATGCCCAGGCCGACGCCGAACGAGGTGGCGATGATCAGCATGCTGCGTCGGTCCAGCGGCGCCTGGGCCAGGATGCGCACGCCAGCAGCGGCGACACTGCCGAACATCACCAGCGTTGCGCCGCCCAATACCGGCTTGGGAATTTGCTGCAGCACGGCGCCGATCAGCGGAAACAAACCGAGGCAAAACAGCAGCACGCCGATGTACAGCCCGACGTAACGACTGGCCACGCCGGTGAGCTGAATCACGCCGTTGTTCTGTGCAAAGGTGGTGTTGGGGAAGGCGCTGAAGGTGGCGGCGATCATGCAACTCACGCCATCGCCCAATACGCCGCCTTTGAGTCGGCTTATATAAGAAGGGCCGCTGATGGGCTGGCGCGCGATCATGCAATTGGCGGTGAGGTCGCCGACCGTTTCGATACTGCTGATCAGATAAATCAGCGCGATAGGCAGGAAGGCGCTCCAGTCGAAGTTGAAACCGAAGCGAAACGGCATGGGCACGCTGATCAACGGCAAGTCGGGCAGGGCTTGGGGCACCAGTTTGCCGCTGAACCACGCGGCCAAACTGCCGAGGGCCAGGCCGATGATGATCGCCGAAAGACGTACCCATGGGGTGTTGGAGCGGTTGAGCAGGATGATGGTCAGCACCACGAACACGCCCAGTGCCAGGTTGATGGGCGCACCAAAGTCCGGCGCGTTGAACCCGCCGCCGAGGTCGGTGATACCGACTTTGATGAGGCTGATGCCGATCAGTGTGATGACAATCCCTGTAACTAATGGCGTGATCACACGACGTAGCTGGCCGATAAAGCGGCTCAGCACGATCTGCACTGCCGCGCCGAAAAAGCACACACCAAAGACCATCGCCATGATGTCTTCCGGGCTGCCGCCGCGTTGCTTCACCAGGAATCCCGCCGACAACACTGCGCCGAGAAACGCAAAGCTGGTGCCTTGCAGGCAGATCATCCCGGCGCCGATGCCAAACGGCCTGCGTGCCTGAATGAAAGTACCGACGCCGGAAACCATCAACGCCATGCTGATCAAGTAGGGCAAATGGGCGCTGAGGCCCAGGGTGGAGCCGATAATCAGCGGCGGGGTGATGATGCCGACAAAAGCTGCCAGCACATGTTGCAAGGCGGCCAGTAGTGCGGGAATGGGTTTCGGGCGGTCGTTGAGGCCGTAGATCAGGTCGCTGGGGCTGGCGTTTTCTGGTGGCATGGTGGGCAAACTCGGGGCGGACGGTTCAAGGTCCTGGCTTCCTTGCAAAAAGCTGTCCAGTTGCTCAGCTTTTGACGAGAGGCCCGAGTTAACGCGTTGTTGCCAAACTCTCGAGGAAGCTTTCCAGCACCAAATGAGGGCGGCGGCCCTTGCGCGTGACCGATGCGAGGCTTAAATCGTAAAAACGTGTAGCCGGTTTCAGCGCGCGCAGTCGGCCTTGTTGCACCCACAGGCTGGCGTAGTGATCGGGCAAGTAACCGATGTAGCGACCGGTGAGGATCAGGAACGCCATGCCTTCGCGGTCCGAGGCGCTGGCGGTGCAATTGAGTGCCTGGTAATGCGCCTGGATCTCGGCGGGCAGGCGGAAGGTGGGGGCGATGGCGTCCTGGCTGTCGACGCGGGTGTCGTCGAGTTGTTTGTCGTCGGCATAAAACAACGGGTGGCCGACCGCGCAATAGAGCAGCGAGCGTTCGCTGTACAACGGCTGGTATTCCAGGCCGGACAAGGCACTGGCCTGGGGCACCACGCCGACGTGCAGGCGTCCGTCGAGTACGCCTTGCTCGACTTCGTTGGGGGCGATCATGCGGATTTGTATTTGCACGTCCGGCCCGCGTTCCTTCAACTGCGCCAAGGCGTGGGTAATGCGCATGTGCGGCAGGGTGACGAGGTTGTCGGTGAGGCCGATGATCAGCTCGCCGCGCAAATGTTGGTGCAGGCCGTTGACCTCAGTGCGAAAGCTTTCCAGGGCACTTAATAGTTGCAACGCCGATTGGTAGACCTCGCGGCCTTCTTCGGTCAGCGAGAAGCCGGCGCGCCCGCGTTGGCACAGCCTTAATCCGAGGCGCTGCTCCAGGTCGCTCATTTGCTGGCTGATGGCCGAGCGGCCGATGCCGAGCACGGTTTCTGCGGCCGAGAAACCTCCGCATTCCACCACGCTGCGAAAGATGCGCAACAGGCGAATATCGAAGTCGCTGACTTGGGCCAGTGGGTCGGGTCGACGGCTGCTCATAGTTTAGTGAAGGCCTGACTGAAGGTTAGAAGAGTTGAATTTCACCGACTTTATCCCCGTGGCAATTTAGCTGCAACAACGCTTTTCAATCCCGACGCTGCCTTATGCCCTGCGAGGTTTTGCTGATGAACATGCCCGAAAACGCCCCTTCGTCCCTGGCCAGCCAACTGAAGTTGGATGCGCACTGGATGCCCTACACCGCCAACCGTAACTTCCAGCGTGACCCGCGCCTGATCGTGGCCGCCGAAGGCAGCTGGTTGACCGATGACAAGGGCCGTAAGGTGTATGACTCATTGTCGGGCCTGTGGACCTGCGGCGCCGGGCACACGCGCAAGGAAATTCAGGAAGCCGTGTCCAAACAACTCGGCACCTTGGACTACTCCCCAGGCTTCCAATACGGTCATCCGTTGTCGTTCCAACTGGCGGAAAAGATTACCGACCTGACCCCAGGCAACCTGAATCACGTGTTCTTCACCGACTCCGGCTCCGAGTGCGCCGACACTGCGGTGAAGATGGTGCGTGCCTACTGGCGCCTGAAGGGCCAAGCCACCAAGACCAAAATGATCGGCCGCGCCCGTGGCTATCATGGCGTGAACATCGCCGGCACCAGCCTGGGCGGCGTGAACGGTAACCGTAAGCTGTTTGGTCAGGGCTTGATGGATGTTGACCATCTGCCGCACACCTTGCTGGCCAGCAATGCATTCTCCCGTGGCATGCCGGAGCAGGGCGGTATCGCCTTGGCCGACGAGCTGCTCAAGTTGATCGAGCTGCACGACGCGTCGAACATCGCTGCGGTGTTTGTCGAGCCGATGGCCGGCTCCGCTGGCGTGCTGGTGCCGCCACAGGGTTACCTCAAGCGCCTGCGTGAAATCTGCGATCAGCACAACATCCTGCTGGTGTTCGACGAAGTGATCACCGGCTTTGGCCGTACCGGCTCGATGTTCGGTGCCGACAGTTTCGGCGTGACCCCGGACCTGATGTGCATCGCCAAGCAAGTCACCAACGGCGCGATCCCGATGGGCGCGGTGATTGCCAGCAGCGAGATCTATCAGACCTTCATGAACCAGGCGACGCCGGAGTACGCGGTGGAATTCCCCCACGGCTACACCTACTCGGCGCATCCGGTGGCTTGCGCGGCGGGCCTGGCGGCATTGGACCTGTTGCAGAAAGAAAACCTGGTGCAGAGCGTGGCCGAAGTCGCCCCGCACTTTGAGAATGCGCTGCACGGCTTGAAAGGCAGCAAAAACGTAATCGATATTCGTAACTACGGCCTGGCCGGTGCGATCCAGATTGCCCCGCGTGACGGTGATGCCATTGTGCGTCCATTCGAAGCAGGCATGGCCTTGTGGAAAGCCGGTTTCTACGTGCGCTTTGGCGGCGACACCCTGCAGTTCGGGCCAACCTTCAACAGCAAGCCGCAGGACCTGGATCGTCTGTTCGACGCGGTCGGCGAAGTGCTGAACAAAATCGACTGATTTCTCCTTCTATATAGAACAACTTTTCAGGAGCCCTGCATGAGCCTTATCCAGCACTTGATCAACGGTGAGTTGGTCAACGACAGCGGCCGTAGTGCCGACGTGTACAACCCGTCTACCGGCCAGGTGATTCACCAGGTACCGTTGGCCAGCCGTGAAACTATTCAACAGGCGATCGACTCGGCCAAGGCGGCGTTCCCGGCCTGGCGTAATACCCCACCGGCCAAGCGTGCCCAGGTGATGTTTCGTTTCAAGCAATTGCTGGAGCAGAACGAAGCACGTATCTCGCAGTTGATCAGCGAAGAGCACGGCAAGACCTTGGAAGACGCCGCAGGCGAATTGAAACGCGGCATCGAGAATGTCGAGTACGCGTGCTCGGCGCCGGAGATTCTCAAGGGCGAGTACAGCCGTAATGTGGGGCCGAATATTGATGCCTGGTCGGACTTTCAGCCGCTGGGCGTGGTGGCGGGTATTACCCCGTTCAATTTCCCGGCGATGGTGCCGCTGTGGATGTACCCGCTGGCGATCGTCTGCGGTAACTGTTTCATCCTGAAACCTTCGGAGCGTGATCCAAGTTCTACGCTGCTGATCGCGCAATTGCTGCAGGAAGCCGGGCTGCCTAAAGGCGTGTTGAGCGTGGTGCACGGCGACAAGGGCGCGGTGGATGCGCTGATCGAAGCGCCGGAAGTCAAGGCGCTGAGCTTTGTGGGCTCGACGCCGATTGCCGAGTACATCTATTCCGAAGCGACCAAACGCGGCAAACGTGTGCAGGCACTGGGCGGGGCGAAGAACCACGCGGTGTTGATGCCGGATGCAGACCTGGACAATGCCGTGAGTGCATTGATGGGCGCGGCGTATGGTTCCTGCGGTGAGCGTTGCATGGCCATCTCGGTAGCGATGTGCGTGGGTGATCAGGTGGCGGATGCGTTGATTGCCAAGCTGGTGCCGCAGGTCAAGGCGCTGAAGATCGGCGCAGGCACTTCGTGTGGCCTGGACATGGGGCCGTTGGTGACGGGCCAGGCGCGGGACAAGGTCAGTGGCTATATAGAAGACGGTGTGGCTTCGGGCGCTGAGCTGGTAGTGGATGGTCGCGGGTTGAGTATTGCGGGCCATGAAGAAGGCTTCTTCCTGGGTGGCAGCCTGTTTGATCGCGTGACCCCTGAGATGCGTATCTATAAAGAAGAGATCTTTGGGCCGGTGCTGTGTGTGGTTCGGGTGAACAGCCTGGAAGCGGCGATGCAGCTGATCAACGACCATGAATATGGCAACGGCACCTGCATCTTTACGCGTGACGGCGAAGCTGCGCGCCTGTTCTGTGACGAAATTGAAGTGGGCATGGTCGGTGTGAACGTGCCACTGCCGGTACCGGTGGCGTATCACAGCTTTGGCGGTTGGAAGCGCTCGCTGTTTGGCGACCTGCATGCCTATGGGCCGGATGGGGTGCGTTTCTATACGCGTCGCAAGGCGATTACCCAGCGCTGGCCGCAGCGGGCCAGTCATGAAGCGTCGCAGTTTGCCTTTCCTAGTTTGTAAGCCGTTGTAGTTGAAAGCCGGCCCCTTGGGGCCGGCTTTTGCGTTTCTGGGGGCTTTTTGACCGATATGACAGAAATGTGAAAAAAGGTG
>NZ_JAKNQN010000016.1:0-54941 GCF_022662395.1 Pseudomonas sp. MONT-RG-20F-20-E-7-02 | reverse complement strand
TGATCGTTCCCACGCTCCGCGTGGGAACGCACCCTGGGACGCACCGCGTCACGACTTCAAGAGCCGGACGCAGAGCGTCCATAGCGGCATTCCCACGCAGAGCGTGGGAACAATCGCGGAGATCGACGGTGTTGATCGTTCCCACGCTCCGCGTGGGAACGCACCCTGTGACGCTCCGCGTCACGACTTCAAGAGCCGGACGCAGAGCGTCCATAGCGGCATTCCCACGCAGAGCATGGGAACGATCGCGGAGATCGACGGTGTTGATCGTTCCCACGCTCCGCGTGGGAACGCACCCTGTGACGCTCCGCGTCACGACTTCAAGAGCGGGACGCAGAGCGTCCGTAGCGGCATTCCTACGCAGAGCGTAGGAACGATCGCGGAGATCGACGGTGTTGATCGTTCCCACGCTCCGCGTGGGAATGCCCCCTGTGACGCTCCGCGTCACGACTTCAAGAGCCGGACGCAGAGCGTCCATAGCGGCATTCCCACGCAGAGCGTGGGAACGATCGCGGAGATCGACGGTGTTGATCGTTCCCACGCTCCGCGTGGGAATACACCCTGTGACGCTCCGCGTCACGACTTCAAGAGCCGGACGCAGAGCGTCCATAGCGGCATTCCCACGCAGAGCGTGGGAACGATCATGCAACGATCGCCCAGTGGCTGTGCGACGTTTTGCCGCTCAATGCAGGTTAGATGCTCCTGTAAAATTGCAATTTAACCGGCACTTCCCCTAAATTGCCCCGTTTTTATAGTGAAAGAACCTGCTCCTGGCTTTTTATACTGCACGCCCGTTGATCTTGCCTGGCAAGAAGGGCCCGTCCATGAGGCGGCCCCGGTTTCGGCAAGGGCGCAGGCTTATCGGTTTGCACCCTGGAGACTCGACGGACACTCCAATAACAAAATGAGGTTGTACCCTTATGCCAGTCGGCAACCCACTGCCCCATGGCGAGACCGCTCAAGGCGGCCCGCTCAAACGCGAACTTGGTGAGCGGCATATTCGCCTGATGGCCCTTGGCGCCTGTATCGGTGTCGGCCTGTTCCTCGGCTCGGCCAAGGCGATTGAAATGGCCGGCCCGGCCATCATGCTGTCCTACATCATTGGCGGCCTGGCGATCCTGGTGATCATGCGCGCCCTCGGCGAAATGGCGGTGCACAACCCCGTCGCCGGCTCGTTCAGCCGTTACGCCCAGGATTACCTCGGCCCGCTGGCGGGCTTTCTCACCGGCTGGAATTACTGGTTCCTGTGGCTGGTGACCTGCGTGGCGGAAATCACCGCCGTCGCCGTGTACATGGGCGTGTGGTTTCCCGATGTGCCGCGCTGGATCTGGGCCCTGGCGGCCCTGGTCAGCATGGGCACCATCAACCTGATCGCGGTCAAGGCCTTCGGTGAGTTCGAGTTCTGGTTCGCTCTGATCAAAATCGTCACCATCATTGCGATGGTCATCGGCGGTGTCGGCATCATCGCGTTCGGCTTCGGCAATGACGGCGTGGCGCTGGGGATTTCCAACCTGTGGGCCCACGGCGGCTTTATGCCCAATGGCGTGCAGGGCGTGTTGATGTCGCTGCAAATGGTGATGTTCGCCTACTTGGGCGTGGAGATGATCGGCCTCACCGCCGGTGAAGCGAAGAACCCGCAGAAGACCATCCCGAGTGCCATCGGCTCGGTGTTCTGGCGCATCCTGCTGTTCTACGTGGGCGCGTTGTTCGTGATTCTGTCGATCTACCCGTGGAACGAAATCGGCACCCAGGGCAGCCCGTTCGTGATGACCTTCGAGCGCTTGGGCATCAAGACCGCCGCCGGCATTATCAACTTCGTGGTGATCACCGCCGCGCTGTCCTCCTGCAACGGCGGCATCTTCAGCACCGGGCGCATGCTCTATAGCCTGGCGCAAAATGGCCAGGCGCCGGCCACCTTCGGCACCACCTCGAGCAACGGCGTACCGCGCAAGGCGCTGCTGTTGTCGATTTTCGTGCTGTTGCTGGGCGTGCTGCTCAACTACATGGTTCCGGAAAAGGTCTTTGTGTGGGTGACGTCCATCGCCACCTTCGGCGCGATCTGGACCTGGCTGATGATCCTGCTGGCTCAGCTGAAATTCCGCAAAAGCCTGAGTGCGGCCGAGGCGGAAGGCCTCAAGTACCGCATGTGGCTGTACCCGGTCAGTTCCTACCTGGCGCTGGCGTTCCTGGTGTTGGTGGTGGGCCTGATGGCGTACTTCCCGGACACCCGCATCGCGCTGTACGTGGGCCCGGTGTTCCTGGTGCTGTTGACGGTGCTGTTTTACGTGTTCAAGTTGCAGCCGACCAAAGCCGGTCTGGGCGCAACCTGTAGCCAACAGTAAACCCTTTACCTGTGGCGAGGGAGCTTGCTCCCTCGCCACAGGTTTACGCGTGCAACAAGGCCGCTTGTGTGGCGACGGTCAGTTGCCGCACCAGGCGGTTCTGTTCTTCCTGCTCCAGGTCCACCAGTGACTGGCGCCGCTCCAGATACTCATCCGAACGTTTGTCGGGTATTTCCTCATTCAACTGCCTCTCCTTGTGCTTGATAGCGTCCTTGACCGTAGAAAACGGCTCCGGGTGACTCCTGGCCAGGTATTCGATCCAGAACGCTTGCATCAATAACCACTCCTGCAAGGCCTCGGTTTGGCCCAGCCGGCGCAGTTCACTGCGCGCAGTGTCGAGTACGTCCTGGGTGACGTCCTCAGCGGCGTACAGCAACTCCAGCGGCTCGAAGGGCAGGTTGAACTCATTGGCCAATTGGGCGCGGAAGTAAATGATGACTTCGGCCCGATCGACTTCCAGGCCGGCCGCTTCCTGACTGCGAATGAACCTGTCAGTAATCTCGTCCAGTTGGTCCAGATAGAAGCACCCGTTGGACAACGCAATCAGGGCTCGGTCGGCGTCGTAGGTGCGACTTTGTTCCTTGGCCCGGTGGATCCGATGTTCAAGCTCCATATTGGTAAAGGCCAGTAAAGCGCTGTCACCGCACTGGCCGGCGCCTCGGGTCTTGAGGCAAACATTATTGCGCAGCTCCGTGGACTCGCCCATCGCCAGCAGCAAGGTCCAGACGCGTGCGGTCAGCGCTTCCCGGGAGGCAATCGACGACCTGTAGGCATGGGTCTTGGGCAGGTCCCGCAGGACCTGGAACACATCGTCTGCACTGACCTGTTCATTGGCGAGCAGTTGCTCCCATAGCAATGTGCGTTCGGCCTGTGCGGTGACGGAGACGCCGGCCAGCCATTGGCTGACCTCGTTCGGCGCAACCGGTGCGTGCTGTATTCCGGGGAGTACACCGCCCAGCCGGATGCCCTCACGTTGCCTGTATTCGTCCAGCCGCAGCAGTGTCGTCGGGCTCAACGGGTTGCCATGCAAGACGGTAACGCGGTTGGTGAGGCGCATGCGAGCGTCGGTAAACAACACGTCAGGCACGCTGGTGATCTGGTTTTCCTGCAGCAACAGTGCCTGCATGCCGGGCCGTCGTTCGGCGCCAATCGGCCACTGGCTGATACCGGTGCCTTGCAGGCTCAGGGTGCGCAGGCGCGTCATGGCACTGACATCCGGCGTCAGTTCCAACGGGTTGTCGTTCAAATGCAACTCGCGCAAGCGGGTCATGCCGGCCAGGTTTTGGCGGGACTCTTGCGTCAGTCGAATGTTGTTGTCGTTAAGGGTCAAGTGTTCGAGCTGGGTCATGTCGGTGATGCTGGTCGGCAGTTCGGTGAGGCCGCACTCGACCTGCAGGAACCTGAGGTTGGCGAACTTGCTCAGGAACGCGTTGCCGGTAGCGGGGAACGCGTCACCCGTCAGCATCAGCGATTCGATGTGCGCGAACCCTCGCGTACCCAGGATAAAGTCCGCGTCGGGCAGGTCGTTGCCGTCCAATTGCAGCACTAGGTGGTGCGTGTCAAACAGACCGTTGTCGAAAAGTTGCCGGGTTTCTCGGCGCCAGGCGCTGCGGATCTGTTGGGCAATGAGGCGCCGTCTGTCGAGGTTTACGCCCTGGGGGGCGTTGGCGTCGTTGGCCTGGGGCGCTTCGGCCCAGCGGGTCAGGCCGTAGTCCAGTGCCTGGTATTCGGCCTTGCGCCGTTGCAGTTCGAGCAAAGCAGCGGGTTCGCTCATGCCCAGCTCGGCTATCAGGTCATTGGCGCCGGCCCGGCTGAGGCTGGGGTGGAGCTCGCGCACTTTGCTCAGCAGGTCAACCGGCTGCTGGCTGCTGAACGGCCACAGGTTTTGCAATGAGAAAGGATAGGCGCTGAACGAGGTGTCAACCTGCATGGGCGGTTGCAGCCAGAAAGGAACATGGGGGATGCCCAGCAGGGCCTTGATGGCGATGCGTTGGTTAAGGGCCGCATCGGCGATAGCGTTTTGCAAGGTGGATAGCTCGCCATCCCCCAGCACTTGGTGGATGGCGCTCAGCAAGCCTTCGCCCATGTCGCTGATCAGTTGCCCCTGGTCATCGCAGGCTTGGTAACGCCCGTCGACCTTGGCCAGCACTTTGCGTTGAGTGCCGTTCAGGTGCCCCGCGCTGCTGAGCAACAGGCCGCTGGCGTCGCCTTCATGGATATCCAGCCGCGTATTGGCCGGCCAGCCCGCAGCCGAGGCCAGCACGTGCAGGATGATGGTTTCGCTGTCGGGGTTGCCCGAGGATTGCAGGTACAACCCCTCAAACGCGCGGTTCAGGCGCACATCGTTGCGGGTCAGGCGCACCTGCTCGGCCAGGCGCAGGCCGATCTCGTCATGTTCGTGCAGTTGCTTGATCTCGCGCGGGCTGGCTTGCTCCAGAATCGCGTCGAGGGCGCTGCCGGGCAGGTCGGGGTAGTGCTGTTTGAAGCGGCGTTGCAGCACCGTGCCGTTGTTCTCGCTTTGGGCATAGAGGCTGTCGAACAATTGCGTGCGCTCGCGATAGGCATGTTCGGCGACCTTCCTGGCCAGTTTGAACAGGCGTTCTTCAAGGCTCGCGGGTAGCTCACCCAGCAGGGCGCGTGTCACGGTGTCGTCTTTGGCAATGTTGGTCAGCGGGGCGGAGCCGCGGCTTTGCCTGACGGTCATTTGTATGGTGTGTGCGGCGCCCACGTTGGCACTCGGGAAGCTGCGAATGATTTGGCCGTCAGTGTCGACCACTTGCAGCACGTGGCTCTTCGGCCATTCGCGCAGGGCGCAGACCAGCAGTAGTTGCAGCGCCGGCCGTGCGTTGCCGGTGGCCGAATAGGTGGTCATGGCCTGGATAAAATGCTCGATTTCGCGTTCGATGCGAAAGCGTTTGCTGGTGTCTGCGAGCAGCGGCGGCGGTGGCCGGTTAGCGCTGTGCACCTCACGCAAGGCGCGGGCCGGGGTATCGGTGACCCGCAGGATGCGCGCGGCGGTTGGCTGGTCGACATCGTAGCCCAGTGGGCCGAGGCGGTAGAACAGGGAATAGTCACTCCAGGCCATTGGGTACTCGCTGGACAGTCGCCACGCGCCTCGACGGTTGTGCTCAAGGCGCGGGGTGTCGACGCCGACTTTTTCCGGGTGCTTGAGGCGCCATTTGAGCAGCGTGTTATCGAAGGTGATCGGGTACAGCGAGCCGTACAGCGGCACCAATTGCTGGCCCTCGTAGTTGTAAAGGCCGTCAGCACTTGGCTGCAGGTTGAAGGGCAAGACGAGGCGCTGTTCGTATTGGACCAGGGAGGTGTTCAGCAGGCTGATGTGGCCGTCGGGGCTGCGTTGGGCACTCATCACGTCGCCGAGGGTCTTGCGCAAACCTTCGGCATCACTGGCCGATTGCATGCCCAGTTGCAGGCGCTCGTGGGGTTGCAGCACCGAGCCGATAGCCAGGTAAAAACTGTCCACGGCCGGTGTCACCGGGATAGGCCCGCCGTTGAGCATGTCGTAGGCCTCGTAGCGGCCCGCACCGTAATGCAGCAGTTCGACGGTGGTGTCGTCCGGCCCGGTGGAGACGTAGCTGTCGGCCGGCCGGCCTTTGCTCATCTCGGTGACCACGAAGTGCCGCTTGAGCGTGGTGCGCACCAGGCTGGCGGCAAACTCACGGGCCCATAGGTCGGTGTCGCGATGGAACGCCCGTGGGTGGTAGAGGCCGTCGATGACCGCGTCGATTCGTACAGCGGTGCGGTGGTGTTCCAGGTTTTGCCTCACCGGCGCGGGCAGCTTGCCGTGGCTGAGAAATTCGGTTTGCTGCTGCGGGTTCAGGGGCGTCTGCAGCAACAGTTGTTGCAGGTTGACGGGCGTCAGCGGCGGGTACAGGTCGCGCAGTTTTTGCAGCACCGGGGTCAGTTCCACCAGCGGTGGCGCGACCTTGATCGCCACCAGGTCGCGGGCGCTGTCGGTCACCGGGACTTCGTCGCGGGCCTTGCCGGCGTAACGGCTCATGGCGCTGAACAGGTCCACCTGGCGCGTTTTGGCCAAGGCGCTGATCTGCAACCGCACGCGGGCGATACGCTGGGCCAGGTTCAGGTGTGCGCTGCCCTCTTTGCCCAAAGTGGAGTTGCCGGGTTGCCTGGCGATAATCAGCTCGAACAACTGCTCCTGGGACGCGGCGCCAATCGTCGTGTCGCCCAAGGCGAAGTAGGTGCCGTCATCGCGTCGTGTGAGGTCGATGGTGTGGGCGATGGGCGGCGTGTAACGGTTGCCGGCATAGGTCTCAATGTGGCTGCCCGCCTCATCATGCACACGGATGATCGCGTCCTGCGGCCAGGTCTCAAGCTGTGTCAGCAGGCACAGCACGCTGCTGTCGGCATGCGGCGGCATATGGCCGCGACGGTGGAAGTCGTGGATCAATTGCTTGATCAGTTGATCGACCTGCAGGCGGCGCACGCCTTCGGTGAGGTTAATCGGCGCGGGCTCGCCGTCCCAGATGCGATTCAGTGTGGCGCGGCTGGGGGCGGTGCTGCGCAACATGCGCTCCATGGCAGCGCGGGGCACCGGGCTTGAGCCTTCGGGCAGCATGCGTTCGGTCAACTCTACGTCCGACAGGGTGTGAGCGTTTTGCAGGTCCAGCGTCCAGGCTTGCTGCGCCGGGTCGAAGATAATCGGCGGCGCGTACGCACCGCTGTTGTGTGGTTTGAGGGCCATGCGCCCGGTCTGGGGATCAAGGTGCACCTCCACCACCACACGCTGCTGGGCATGGATCAGCCAGACGTATTGATTGCCTTTGACCTGATAGACGCCTTGAGGGTTGGCGACCTGGCCGTTGAGCAGGTTCTGGTCCAGCGTGGCATAGGCGCTGATATCGGGTTTCCACAGCTCGAATTCGCCGTCGGCACGCTGCACTTTGCGTGGGTTGCCCAGGCTCTGCATTAACCCGTTGATACGCTGGCGATGAACGCGGCCGGCCGTGGAGATCAACAGGCTGTTGACCGCCAGGTCGGCAACGTCGGTCATGGCCGCAGCAAAATTGCTCGATTCACCCTGGACGGCTTCAGTGATGCCGACCACCACGCTGTAGGTGAGGCTGCCGAACACCACCACTTGCATGATCCGGTTCAGCCCGGTGACACCGCCGGGTACGGGCGTGAGCAGCAGTTGCAGGATTTCGTCGGCGACCGCGGCGGCGGCGTCGATCACGGCTTGCAGGTCGCGTTCGGAGCGGGTGGTCGCCAGGGTCGACAAGTTGGCGTGGTAACGCTGCACCTGGCGCAAGGCAAAGGCGTTGGCCAGGCTTTTTACCGGGCCGGTTTTCGGGTCGATGCTAAAGCGCAGATGGCCCAGGCTGCGTTCCGGGAACCAGTGATGGAAGGTGTCATAGAGGAACTCCGCCGCATCGCTGAGGCCCACGGGGCGCGGTGCTTCGCTCGGCAGTTGCTTGAACGCGCGCATTTGCGTCATCGGCAGTTGCCGGGAAAACCAGCCCAGGTCACCGCTGCGATGGCTGCTCTGCAAATCGTCGAGGAACTGAGCGTTGGCAGCCCTGGCATCCGTATGAAAGCGCAGTGCGCCGCCGGGGCGAAACGGAAAGTAGGACACGACGCCCAGGCTGGCCACCTGGATCAGCAGCAGTGGCAACGGCGTGGCGATGTCATAGGGCGAGGCATCCATGCTCACGGTGTCGAAGGCCAGGGCCGGGCCGCTGCCGTCGATGGCCTGGACCAGTTTTTCGTAGAGGGCCAGGGTGATGCCGGTGCTGGCGTGGTTACGGTAGGCCTCCAACGCTTCGAACCGCAGGCAGGCATGCGCGCTGGTTTCGATCAGGGCCTGGAGAGTGCCGCCTGGGGCAAGCGCCGCTTTCAGAAGGGTTTGCAAGCGGCCGCCCAGGTCCAGCTCGCGGCTGATGGCGACAAAGCGCGGCACGTCCAGTTGGTCGCTGCGCACCCCGGTGAGGTAGGTCGAATCGACAAAACTGTGCCCGGACCTTTGCTTCGTCTGCGTGGCAAAATCGAAGTTCAGGCAGGCGGCCTCCCAGAGTGACAGCGTGGACAGGTGGGGGCGGTATTTCCATTCATCATAGGTGCGGCGAAAGCGTGAGCCTGAAACGGGCGTGGCGATGCTGGTACGCGGTTCCCAGGGCAGTGGCACACTCACTTCCTCCAGGTAGCGGGTGTGCAGGAATATCGCTTCGGGGTCCAGGCCACCGAGCTTGCTGCGCAGTTGCGCCAGGCCTTGGGTCTTGAAGGTGTTGATCAGTGCGGTGTTTGCCGTTTCCACCGCGTTCAGTGCCAGCAGCGCTTCGCGTTGCAGCCGCACATAGGTGTGTTGTTGGCCAGGCGTCAGGCCGGCGAAGTTGCGCGTGAGGGTGTGGCGAATAAACTCCAGGGATTGTTGGCGGGTCCAGGATTCGTTGGACTGCAGGTTGCCCGACAGTCCGTCGAGCAGTAGATGGGTAGCCATGGGCGTTTCCTTTCACAGTCAAGTGGAAGGCCAATGGAAACACCCGGCCGGGGCAGGCTGGCGCTAGCTATGTAGTGCTGCTGCGCCAGGCGCGCGCGGCGCCTGGTTGAGGCGTTTGTTGAACTCCATCCAGGCGGCAAGGGCGGACATCAACACCACACCGGCCAGGGCCGTCAGCAATTGCACGGCCACGGCGTCACCCGCCAGGGCATTGAGCATGTCCGCCAGGGGCGCCAGCACCACGCCCAGGCAGAACACTTCCAGGGAATACCGGCCCATCTGGCAAACCCGTTCGGCCATGCGGTTTTGCGTCCACTCGCGGCCAGGCAGCAGCTTGGCGGTCACGTAGGCCAGGGCCAGGAAATGCACGAGACGCACCGGTGATAGGTCGGTTTTGCTGATGGGGTACAGCCAGTTGCCGAGCGTCTGCGGCATCACCGCGTCATGGATGTGCGGCCAGAGCCAGGACAGCGTGATCACCCCGGCGACCACCACATACAGCGCCGCGGCGACGAACAGCGGTTGCCGGTGCAAGGGGCGTGTCTGGGGCACCTTGGGTCGTTGGCTGTAAATCGCCGCCGCGCCCCCCAGCACAAACAGCAACTGCCAGGTGACCGGGTTGAAATACCACACGCCATCGGCGATGGCCCGCAGGTTCCAGCCCATCCACGGCGCCATCAGGTACACCGCCAGCGAGACGCCGACCACCGCCCAGGTGGCGCGCACCATCAGCGGCAGCACCACGGACAAGCCGGCGAGCAAGACGATGTACAGCGGCAACGGGTCCATCAGGTTGGGCTTGAAGCGCAACAACAGTTCATCGGTCAGCGCCTGTTGCGGGTGCGTGACGAAGTGCGTCAGGCCCATCTCTTCGACCAGATCGCGGGTTTCCACATGGCTGTTGGCGAAGAATACGATGCCCATCAACATCGCCAGCAGGAAGATATGCACCACGTACAACACCCAGGTGCGGCGCAGGATTTTCAGACAGGCCAGCCAATAGCCTTCGCGCTGCAGGACTTTGCTGTAGGCCAGCACCGAGGCGAACCCGGCGAGGAACACGAAGACCTCCGCCGCGTCGCTGAAACCGAAGTTGCGCAGGGTGATCAGGCCGAGAGGATTGTGGGGGACGTGATCCCAGAAAATGAAGATCAACGCCAGGCCCCGAAAAAAATCGATGCGCGGGTCGCGTCCGTTCAGCATGGCAGCGGGCTCTTGAACAAAAGGTTTATTAATGACAGGTGAATGCGCGTGTTGTCGTACGCCACACGTCGGGCGGGCGCAGGTTGGCGGTATTTGTAAGCAATTGCAAAGGCTGGGTATTACTGAATGTCTCAACTGCGCAGGCGGGGTACCTGTCAACTCTGACAGTAGACGAAGTCTGAACGTCGTGGCTTGCTGAGCGTAGCCGCAACAGGATGACGGTATGAGTAGAGTGTGGAAGGGATTTTCCAGCAGTAGGGTGATGGGGGTTGCTCATGCGGTGATCCGTTGGCAGCTGTTTTTTGCCTTGCGTTACGTGTTTTATTTCAGTGAGGCCAACCGGCGTTTTTTCTTCGCGTTGTGCGGCGGCGTCGCGGATGCGCACCCCGCTAAACGGGGGCTCCCAAAGAAGCACGGGCATACTAGGATGTCGGCCATCAGCCGCATTCGGTTTTTTACATTACTTGTTGCTGTTTTGCTGCTGGCGACCGCTATTCGGTTTTATAAGTTGGACGCGCCTTATATGTGGTCGGATGAGGCGTTCAGTGTGTTATTAAGCCGCGCATCACCCCCATTGATCTGGTATCACACATCGCATGATGTCCACCCGCCACTTTATTACATTGTTTTGCACTATTGGATGGCGATGTGGGGAGAGGGCGTAGAGGCGGTCAGGTCGTTAAGTGCACTGCTGGGTATCGCGACCGTGGCGCTGGGTGTGTTTTTGACCCGTCTCGTGAGTCACCGGCACACGGCGATAATGGCAGGCCTACTCTTGGCACTGTCGCCCATGGCGGTGCGCTACAGCCAAGAAGCACGCATGTATGCGCTTATGGCGCTGTTGTTGATGGGTGCAACGATCGCACTTATTCATTGGGCTAAAGCGCCAAATAATCAACGTTGGCTGGCCGTATATGTGGTGTTGATGATCGCCGGTTTTTATACACATTATTTTACGGCTCTGTGCGTGGTTGCTCATTGGTGCTACCTGCTGCTTGTGTCAATACGAGGAAAAACAAGCTCTCCATTGCACTACAGGACTTGGTGGTGGGCGAACGTTTGTATTGTGCTTGCGTACGGTCCCTGGCTGTATTCCTTGCTGGATTTACTCACGCATACAGACCTTTTGTATGGCGAGGGTGGGGTGTCGTGGATTGAAAAATCCAGCGTGTATACCTTGCCTTCTTCGGTATGGAGGACACTGATCGCCAGCAAGGGGCTAACGCTGTTCTGGGGGGGGTATTGGTTGCTTCCGCTGGTGTTAGTGTATGTGGCCGTCCGAAACGTGATCAGGGATAAAAGCGCGTCTCAAGCGTACGGAGGGTTAGTTATATTTGTTTTTGTGCCGCTGCTACTGACGTTTTTAATTTCACTTTTTATGTCGGTATTTGTAGAGCGTTACGTCATATTTTCTTTGGTGGCGCTGCCCTTGGTCATCGCATTGATAATTGAGAAGTTTCCATTGCGTGCTGTGAGGTGGGGCATCGTTTTGGGCGTCTTACTGTTAGAAATTTCCGGCTTGTCGCGGCTTTATCAGCAGCACGAGGATTTTGATGGTAGCCGGATTGAAATAGATTTTCCGATCGGAAAAATCTCGGATTATATTTTTGATAATGCAATGCCTGGCGACCAAGTGGTTGTTAAAGCGGGTGTTTTGCAGTTCAGTGTTATTTACTACAGCCGGATGGCTATCGCGCCTCGAGTATATATACAGGCTGGTGCGCACTATCGCCCCTCCGGCTATGGAAGTTCAACTGTGCTCTATACGCCTGAGGGTAGAAATTATCTTTATGATTTTGCTGGCGTGTATACAGAGTCGTGCCGGATTTGGTGGGTGAGAGAACGTGAATCGTCGGTTCTGTTTCCTCCCGAGTGGAAGCTGCTTCGCACCCTGACGATGGGCTACGTCCATTTGAGCCTCTATCAGAACTCGACGAGTTCTAACTGTGCACACAATGGCGGCTAGCGTCCGCTGGCACCGGGTTAATCTGGCACCTGAACATCAATGATCACCAATGTGCCATGGCTGCCGGCGAGTACGGCATGGGCGATACCGGCCTCCATCAGGTACATCTGGCCGGCTTCCACGCGGATTTCCTCATTGCCGATGCCCAGGCGCAGCAGGCCGCTGACGACCAGCAGCCCTTCGTTGTAGTCGTGGGTTTCTTCTTCGTACGCCTGCTCATCCATGCGCAACACCTTGATCCGCGCCGGGCCGACCTGGCCCAGGCGGGTGGATTTCCAGCTATCAGGGAGTTGCCGGGCGATGGCGGCGAAGTCGAGTAACGGCATGTGAATCTCCTTGTTTCAACGATGCCGTCGGTGGTCCGGTTCAGCAGTCAATAATTTCCAAATGATTACGCAGCGACCCCTTCATGCGGCTCAAAACTGTCCGCCCGCGCCATTTGCCACATGCGCGAATAGAACTCGCCGTTCACTTCACCCGTGAGCAATTCACCGGGCTTGAGGAACACATGCAATTGCGAGAACAGCTTGATTTCAGTCGCCGACATGCGTCGTACCAAGTGCTTGGCCGACAGTTGCGAAGGGTGATCCAGGCCGGCCGCCGCGAGCATTTCCGCCAGGGCCTTGAGGGTGTTGCGGTGGAAGTTGAACACGCGCTGGGCTTTGTCCGGCACCACCAGCGCGCGTTGGCGCAGCGGGTCTTGGGTGGCGACGCCGGTCGGGCATTTGTTGGTGTGGCAGCTTTGCGACTGGATGCAGCCGATGGCGAACATGAAGCCGCGCGCCGAGTTGGCCCAGTCGGCGCCGATGGCCAGCACGCTGGCGATATCGAACGCGCTGACGATCTTACCGCTGGCGCCCAGCTTGATCTTGTCGCGCAGGTTCAGGCCGACCAGGGTGTTGTGCACAAACAGCAAGCCTTCACGCAGCGGCACGCCGATGTGGTCGGTGAACTCCACCGGCGCGGCGCCGGTGCCGCCTTCCTTGCCGTCGACCACGATAAAGTCCGGGAGGATGCCGGTTTCGAGCATGGCCTTGGCGATGCCCATGAACTCCCACGGGTGGCCCAGGCAGAACTTGAAGCCCACCGGTTTGCCGCCGGACAGCTCACGCAGTTGGGCGATGAATTGCATCATTTCAATCGGCGTGGAAAACGCACGGTGACGCGACGGCGAGATGCAGTCTTCGCCCATCATGATGCCGCGGGTTTCGGCAATTTCCTTGGTGACCTTGTGCTTGGGCAGGATCCCGCCATGGCCGGGCTTGGCGCCCTGGCTCATCTTGATTTCGATCATGCGCACTTGCGGGTTTTGCGCCTGCACGGCGAAGCGCTCCGGGTCGAAACGGCCGTCGCTGGTGCGGCAGCCGAAGTAGCCGCTGCCGAGTTCCCAGGTCAGGTCGCCGCCGTTTTCACGGTGGTAAGGGCTGATGCTGCCTTCGCCGGTGTCGTGGGCAAAGTTGCCGAGCTTGGCGCCCTGGTTGAGCGCGCGAATCGCATTGGCGCTCAACGAGCCGAAGCTCATCGCCGAGATGTTGAACACCGACGCCGAATACGGTTGCGTGCACTGCGGGCCGCCGACCATCACACGGAAGGCGCTCGGGTCACTCAACGGCGCGGGGCGCATGGAATGGCCGATAAATTCGAAGCCCGACTGGTAAACATCGATCAAGGTGCCGAAGGGTTTGTCGGCGCTTTCGTTCTTGGCGCGCGAATACACCAGCGAACGCTGCGAGCGCGAGAAGGGCAGGGCGTCGCTGTCGGACTCCAGCAGGTATTGGCGGATTTCCGGGCGGATGGCTTCCACCAGGTAACGAATATTGCCCAGGATCGGGTAATTGCGGCGCACCGCGTGGGGGCTTTGCAGCAGGTCGAACAGGCCGATCAGGCTGAGGATGCCGGTGACCACGGTGATCGGCCACAGCCATTCATGTTCGATAAAGGGCAGGCTTGCGAAGGTGAAAATGACGCACACGGCAAAGAAGGCGTAACGGCTTAGTAACGACAGGCTCATACGGTTTTCCTTGGTTCGGACTCATCGGCTAGGCGTTTTGCGCCTGAAGAAAGATCGAGAACAGCTCCGACTGGGATTTGATCCCTAGCTTGCTGTACATGTGTTTCTTATGGACTTTCACGGTTTCAACAGAGATTTCCAGCTTACGAGCGATTTCCTTGCTGGAGCAACCGCTGAGCATCAAGCGGCCCACATCCAGCTCACGGGCCGTGAGTTGCGCGCCCCAGTCATCATTCTGGATCGGCGGCTGTGGCGCGCTGACCTGCTTGAGTTCATAGGGCAGGCGCTGGCGCAGCAGGCTCAGCACCCAGGGTTGGATCAGCGACAGCAGGGCGATCTGCTGCGGGTCAAAACGCTGTTTCGAGCCCAGGGACAGGCACAGCGTACGCCCATCCGCCAATTGGCAATTAAATTGGATTTCATCGGCCACCACGTTCAGGCGGAAGTAGCGCTGGTAGTACTCGGTGAGTTCAAAGTGCTCCGGCGCCACTTCGGCCAGGCGAAACAGGCCCGTGCGCGAGTGCTCGCGGCTGGCGATATAGAAGGGGTCGAGCAGGTACAGGCCGTTGAGGTAGTCCTGGAACAACTGGTCCGGCGTGCCGTCGGCACCTGGGCATTCGGCGAATACCAGGGGCCGGTGTTCACTGCTGAACAGCAACGCCACCCAACTGTCGAACGGCACGTAGGGGTCCAGCAAGCGCACAAGCTGGGTCCAGAAATTGGCCTGGTCGAGGGCGTCTATCATTTGCCCCACCGAACGGTGCCAGGCGATGTCATCCAGCGACATGGTCATTGATCTACCCCTATCGTGTTACCCCCGCCGCGTAATTCCCTGGCAGGTTGTGGCTGCGCATACTGCGGCACAGATAAAGAACAAGGAATACTCATGAAGGTCGAATTTGCCCAGTTGGCAGGCCGTGATAACGACACAGCTTACAACCTTGAGCGCGCCCTGGCGGCAATTGCTGCGTGCGCCGCCGACACACAACTGATCGTTTTTCCTGAGACCCACTTGATGGGCTTCCCGTCGGCCGAGACCGTTGCCGCCATTGCCGAGCCGGTGGATGGCCCCACGGTACAGGCCGTTATCGACGCCGCCCGCGCGCGCCATATCGCCGTGGTGATCGGCATGGCCGAGCACGACGCTGGCCAATTCTATAACACCACCTTGCTGATCACCCCCGAGGGCATCGCCCTGCGTTATCGCAAGACCCACTTGTGGGCCTCGGACCGCGGCGTGTTCACGCCGGGTGATCGCTACGCCACGTGCCTGTGGAACGGCGTGCGCGTCGGCCTGTTGATCTGCTACGACATCGAGTTCCCGGAAACCGCCCGCGCCAACGCGCAGCTGGGCGCCGAACTGCTGATCGTCACCAACGGCAACATGGACCCGTACGGCCCCACGCACCGCACCGCGATCATGGCCCGCGCCCAGGAAAACCAGGCATTTGCGCTGATGGTCAACCGCGTGGAAGAGGGCGATGGCGGTTTGTTGTTTGCTGGTGGCAGCGCCCTGGTCGACCCGATTGGCACGCTGCTGTTCGAGGCCGGGCGCGAAGAGGGGCAATTTACCGTCGAGCTGGATCTCGACCAATTGGTGGCGGCTCGCAAGGACTACCGCTACCTGGACGACCAGCGCTTGAAATTGCCGGGTGAGGTGATTGAGCGCACGGATGGGACGCGCGAACTGCTGATCCCTAAACCCTGAGGATTGATCGTTCCCACGCTCTGCGTGGGAATGCCTCCTGTGACGCTCCGCGTCACGGTGTTAAGAGCGGACGCGGAGCGTCCCGAGCTGCATACCCACGCGGAGCGTGGGAACGATCGAATAAGAAAAATGACATCCGCTTCACCGACTTCAGTTCTGCCATAAATCTAATAAATCAGCGGAGAATCGCTCATGGCTCGTTTGCAACGCACCCTGTCGTTAGGGTCAGTGGTGCTGTTTGGCATCGCCTATATGACGCCGATCATTGTGCTCGGCACCTTCGGCATCCTCGCGCAATCCACCGCCGGCATGGTCCCGGCCGCGTACCTGGCCGCCCTGGTGGCGATGTTCTTCACCGCCATGAGTTACGGGCGCATGGCGTCGGCCTTCCCGGTGGCCGGGTCCGCCTACAGCTACGTGCGCAAGGCCATCAGCCCCAAGCTGGGCTTTATCGCCGGCTGGGCGGTGTTGCTCGATTACCTGTTCCTGCCCATGGCCATCTGGCTGATCGGCGCGGCGTACCTGCACTCGGCATTCCCGGCGGTGCCGCAGTGGGTCTGGGTATTGGCGTTTATCGGGATTACCACGGCGATCAATATCATCGGCCTGAAACTGGCCAACGGTATTAACGCGCTGCTGATGCTGGTGCAGTTTCTGGTGCTGATCGCGTTTGTCGCGCTGTGTATCCATTACATCGGCGGCGATGCGAGCAAACCGCTGTGGACGATCACGCCATTCTTCAACGGCCAGATGCAAATGCCGCTGATCATGAGCGGGGCGGCGATTGCCTGCTATTCGTTCCTGGGCTTTGACGCGGTCAGTACGCTGACGGAAGAAACCCGCGACCCACGCCGCACCATTCCTCGGGCGATCATGCTGATCACCTTGATCGGCGGGCTGATCTTCGTCGGCGTGTCGTATTTTGTGCAGATTGCCCATCCGTCCTTCGAGTTTGCCGATGTGGATTCGGCGGCTTATGAAATCGCGCGCAATATCGGCGGTGACCTGTTTGTGTCGATCTTCCTGATCGGCTTGATCGTCGGCCAGTTCGCCTCGGGGTTGTCGGCCCAGGCCAGTGGTTCGCGCCTGTTGTTCGCGATGGGGCGTGACGGTGTGTTGCCCAAGTCGTTCTTTGGCACCTTGCATGCGCGCTTCGGCACGCCGGTCAACAGCATCCTGTTGTGTGCAGTCGTGGCGCTGCTGGCGTTGAAACTGGACGTGACCACCTCCACCTCGTTCATCAACTTCGGCGCCTTCCTGGCGTTCAGCCTGGTCAACCTGTCGGTGATCTTTCACTACTGGATTGGCGCGAAACAACGCGGCGTGCGGGAGTTGATTCTGTTCCTGCTGTTCCCGGCCATTGGGTTGCTGGCGGATGTGTGGCTGATGGTCAGCCTCGATCATCTGGCGATTTACCTGGGGGTGGTGTGGTTGGCAATCGGCCTGGTTTACCTGGGGTTCCTCACGCGCGGCTTCTCGCAACAGCCGCCGGAAATGGACTTTCAGGAAGCCGCATAGGGTTTCATGTTTCACCTCAAAGGCCGCTCGCGTTTCTGGAGCGGCTTTTTTTTGCGTTGATATCGCAGTGCCATCACTTCTTCCGAAAACCAACTAAACTACTCTGTAATCGCCAGGAGGCATTGCCCCAGACCGTAAGGAACGCACATCGACGATCCGAGGTGTCCCATGGGAGAGTCAGTTGCCTTCACCGATGCCGACCGTCCAGTGGTGCTGTTGATCGATGCGCACCCGGATGTATTGCACAGCCTCACGCAATTGCTGAGCCTGGAACCCTTCGAACTGCACAGCGCCACCTGTGCTGCTGATGCTCTGGCCATTCTCGCCAATCGACCCATCGACCTGGTGATGAGCGCCGCGCGCCTGCCGGACATGGACGGCGCGTCCTTGCTGGCGCATATCCATCAACATTACCCGCACACGGTGCGCATCCTGCTGACCGGCGAGACCGACCTGACGTTGATCATCAAAGCGATCAACGAGGGCCAGATCTACCGCTACCTGAGCAAACCCTGGAACGATGAAGAATTGCTCCTGGCCCTGCGCCAGTCCCTGGCGCATCAACACTCGGAGCGTGAACGTGGGCGCCTGGAGCAACTGATCCAGCAGCAGAACGATGAGCTCAAGCAACTCAACGCCACCCTGGAAAAACGCGTGGCCTCGCGCACCAGCGAACTGCAGCAAACCGCCGACATGCTTGACCTGGCCTACGAAGAGCTCAAGCACAGCTACGCCACCGGGACTGAAGTGTTCTCGTTGCTGGCCAACCTGCGCCTGCCGCGCGCCAAGCAGACCAACCGGCAGATCATCGAGCTGGTGCGCACCTGGTGCGTGGCCCACGGCGTAGACGAGGCGAGCAACCGCGACCTGACCATGGCGGCCGCGCTCTATAACATCGGCAAGCTGAGCTGGAGCGACAGCATGATGGCCTCGCCCTCGGACCTGTTGCACAGCAGCGACCGTGAACGCTATCGCGCCTATGCCACACAAAGTGAATCGCTGCTGATGACCCTGGAGCCGATGAAAGACGCCGCGCGCCTGATCCGCCATCACCAGGAACGCTGGGACGGCAGCGGTTTTCCCGACCACCTCAAGGGCGAGGCGATTCCTGCCGGTTCACGCTTGCTGAAACTCGCCGTGGACTTTATCGAGCTGCAAAAAGGCCTGATCCTGGAACGGCAGATGAACAGCGACGAAGCGCTGCTGTACATCCGCAAATACGCCGGAAGACTGTATGACCCGGTGATGGTCGAAGATTTTGTGCTGGTGTGTGCCACCTACCTTAATGACGTGACGCTGGGCGACCCGAACGTCAAAGTGCTCGGCACCCGCGAGCTGGAAGAAGGCATGGTGCTGGCGCGCAACCTCAATGCCGACAACGGCATGTTGCTGCTCAATGCGGGCAAGGTCTTGAACCTGCCATTGGTGGATAAGTTGATTGCGTTCGAAACCATGGAGGGCGCCCGGTACAGCGTGTTCATCAAGCAAGACGTGGTCATCTGTGGTTGAGCAGCGCTTAAAAGGTGGGATTGCAGCATGCCTGAAAGTCATGTGATCCTTGCGGCCTTTGCAGCCAAGGAAGACCTCCCATGCCATCCACCCTGCGCATTGCCGCCGCCCTCCTGATCGGCAGCGACGGCAAAACCCTATTGGTGCGCAAGCGCGGCACCCAGGCCTTCATGCAGCCGGGCGGCAAGATCGACGCGGGCGAGCAACCCGCCGAGGCTCTGGCCCGCGAGCTGTATGAAGAGCTGAACTTACACATCGACCCGAGCACCGCGATTTATCTGGGCCACTTCTCGGCGCCTGCCGCGAACGAGCCGGGCTTTACCGTGGAAGCCGAACTGTTCCAGGTGAATATCGACGTGGCGGTCAGCCCGGCCGCTGAAATCGAAGAGGTGCGTTGGATCGACCCCGCCGGCGATGGCGGCTTGCACTTGGCGCCGTTGACGCGCGATGTGATCCTGCCGTTTTATCGCGCATCGCTCTCTGTATGCTGATTCGCACGCTGGGCGCCGGCGACGCCGAAAGCTATCGGGCGTTAATGCTTGAAGCCTACGGCGCCTATCCCCAAGCGTTCACCTCCAGTGTGGCCGAGCGCGCGCTGATGCCGTTGAGCTGGTGGCAAAAGCGCCTGGACAACCCGCTGGATAGCCTGCTCGGCGCTTTCGAAGGGGACGTATTGGCGGGCATTGTCGGCCTGGCATTCGAACCGCGTGAGAAGGCGCGGCATAAGGTGACGTTGTTCGGCATGTACGTTAACGAGGCTTACCAGCGCAACGGCCTGGGCCGCCAGTTGGTGGAGGCGGCACTCGCCGAAGCGCGCAAGCATCCGCGCCTTCAAGTGATCCAGCTGACCGTAACCGCCGGCAACGACGCCGCGTTTGCGTTGTACCAGCGCTGCGGCTTTATCCAGTACGGCCTGGAGCCGCTGGCGGTGCGGGTGGGCGAGGATTATTTCGACAAGATCCACATGTGGCGTGAACTCAAGACCGACTGAAATCCCAACCGGGAACTCAATCCCCTGTGGGAGCTGGCTTGCCTGCGATAGCATCACCTCGCTGCTGCAGCCCGACCGCGGCGTCTGCATCGCAGGCAAGCCATCCCATCTGTTTGATCGGTTTCGGCTAGCGCACAACGCTGACCCCGTCCAACGTGGAAAACGACGTGTCCTTGGCCGTCAGCAAAAAGTCGCGCATGTACGGTGCATCCAGCATGTCCGCTCGAATCCCCGCATACAACGTCGCAAACAGGCCTTTCTCGCCCAAGCGCTTGGCCTTCACGTAACCGCGCGAGCTGTATTCATGCAGCGCCCAATGCGGCATGCCACACACGCCACGGCCGCTGGCCACCAATTGCATCATCATCACCGTGAGTTCCGAGGTGCGCACCTGGGCGGGTTCCACATCGGCCGGTTCCAGGAAGCGCGTGAAGATATCCAGGCGGTCGCGCTCCACCGGGTAGGTAATCAGGGTTTCCGTCAGCAGGTCTTCGGGCACGATGTACGACTTGTTCGCCAGCGCGTGCTGGTTGGCCACGGCCAGCATGGCTTCGTAAGTGAACAGCGGCACATAGGTGATGCCCGGCAGCTCCAGCGGGTCGGAGGTTACCACCAGGTCCAAATCGCCGCGCGCCAGCGCCGGCAATGGCGCAAAGGCAAACCCTGAGGCCAGGTCCAGCTCGACTTCCGGCCACGCATCGCGGAACTGGTCGATGGTCGGCATCAGCCACTGGAAGCAGCTGTGGCATTCGATCGCCATGTGCAAACGTCCGGCGGTGCCACCGGCCAAACGCGCAATATCACGCTCGGCGCCGCGCAGCAGCGGCAGGGTGGCGTCGGCCAATTGCAGCAGGCGCAGGCCGGCGCTGGTGAAACGCAGCGGTTTGGTCTTGCGCACGAACAGCGGCATGCCCAGGCGCTCTTCCAGTTCCTTGAACTGGTGGGACAGCGCCGACTGCGTCAGGTGCAGGCGCTCGGCGGCATCGACCAGGCTGTCGGCTTCGCGCAGGGCGTGCAGGGTTTTGAGGTGACGGATTTCGAGCACGGGCTCTCCATGAAGACAATTTGAGAAGAAGCTGAATGGCGTGAGTTTGTCTCATGTTGCGAAGCCTGTCGATAACGCGTCGATCGTGACCGCTGGGCACTCTTCATCAAACTGTCACGCAACTGTGGCAGCGCGCTTGAACAAACTTCATCAGACTCGCGCTCTACTGGGGTTCTGCGTTTCGGTGTTTTTCATGCGCGTGTTGCTTTTACTGGCCGCTCTATTGTTCGGCCTGCCGTCTTTTGCGGCTTCTCGATGTGATGTCAATGTCCCGACCCAAACGGTCGACCTGGCTCAGGTAAGCATCGCCTACCAGAGTATCGGCCGTGCGTCCGACCCTGCGTTGCTGCTGGTGATGGGCCTGGGCGGGCAGTTGATCCACTGGCCGGATGAAGTGGTGGTGGCGTTGTGCGAACAGGGTTTTCGGGTGATTCGCTACGACAACCGTGACGTCGGCCTGTCCACCTGGCGCCAGGCGCCGGCCAGTGCCAACCTGACCTTTGAAGTGCTGCGCTACAAGCTCGGCCTGCCGGTGGCGGCACCCTATACGCTGACCGACATGGCCGACGACGCACTGGGGTTGATGGACGCGTTGCAGGTCCAGCAATTCCACGTGTTGGGCGCGAGCATGGGCGGCATGATCGCCCAGCACCTGGCGGCCATGGCGCCGCAACGGGTCGAGAGCCTGACCCTGGTGATGACCAGCTCCGGCGCCGAAGGCCTGCCGGCGCCCAACGCAGCGTTGGTGCAGTTGCTGTCGCGGCGCAGCGCGCCGAATCGTGAAGTGGCGCTGGAGCAGCAGGCGGATTTGCTCGCAGCCTTGGGCAGCCCGTATGTGAAGGATGACCGCCAAGCCTTGCTGCACCAGGCGGCGCTGTCCTACGACCGCGCCTTCAACCCCGAGGGCGTGAAGCGCCAGATCATGGCGATCCTCGCCGAGCCGAGCCGCGTGCCTTTGCTCAACCAATTGCGGGTGCCGACGCTGGTGGTGCATGGCACGGCCGACCCGTTGTTGCCGGTGATGCATGGTGTGCATCTGGCGGCGCATATCCAGGGCAGCCAGTTGAAGCTGATTCCTGGCATGGCCCACCGTTTTCAGGAAGCGTTCAAGGCGCCGCTGCTGACGGCTGTGCTGCCGTACCTCAAAGCCCATCGCGAAGACGCCGCACATTGGGCGCAGATTGACTTGGGTGAGCCTTCGAAGGTGTTGTGAAGTTGGTGTATCGTGCAACCTTTACGGCGCATTAATAATGCCAGCGAGGTTGCCTGTCATGAGTACTCCCCTGAAAATCGATTTCGTCAGCGACGTGTCTTGCCCCTGGTGCATTATCGGCCTGCGTGGGCTGACCGAAGCCTTGGACCAGCTGGGCGCCGAGGTGCAGGCCGAGATCCATTTCCAGCCGTTCGAGCTGAACCCGAACATGCCCGCCGAAGGGCAAAACATCGTCGAACACATCACTGAAAAATACGGCTCCACCGCTGAGCAATCCCAGGCTAACCGTGAGCGCATCCGCGACATGGGCGCGGCGCTGGGCTTTGCTTTTCGCACGGACGGCCAGAGCCGCATCTACAACACCTTTGATGCGCATCGCTTGCTGCATTGGGCGGGGTTGGAAGGGCTGCAGTACAACCTCAAGGAAGCGTTGTTCAAGGCTTACTTCACCGATGGGCAGGATCCTTCCGATCATGCGACCCTGGCGATTATTGCTGAAAGCGTGGGGCTGGATATCAAGCGTGCGGCTGAAATTCTGGCGTCTGATGAATACGCCGCCGAGGTGCGTGAGCAGGAACAGTTGTGGATTTCTCGCGGGGTGACGTCCGTACCGACCATCGTCTTTAATGACCAATACGCGGTCAGCGGTGGGCAGCCGGCTGAAGCCTTCGTCGGGGCGATTCGGCAGATCATCAGCGAAGCAAAAGGCTAAGCGCAGGCTCACTTTTCTGTGGGAGCTGGCTTGCCTGCGATGGCATCAACCCGGTGTACCTGATACACCGAGGTGCCTGCATCGCAGGCAAGCCAGCTCCCACAGTTGCTACTCAGTCAAACTTGTAGCTGATCGCCGTCTGCACCTGCCCCTGATTCACATCACCCTTTTCCTTAACAATGGTGCTGTTGGCCGCCGAGCCCACCAGATGCGTCCAACTGGCGCTGGTCAGCAACGACCAATGCGTATCCAGCGGGAATTCGAAACTCTGGGTCAACGTCAGGTTCTGGAAGCCCGCGCTGGCGTTATAGGCGCGAATACCCGAAGCCGCAGATTCCTTGTCATCGACTCCAAAAAAGGTCTGGGTCTGGCGGGCATCGGCAAAGTGCGCCATCAGCCCGGTGCTGCCAATGATGCCGCCGCCGAGCGGGTAGCCCAGCTCGCCGCCGAGTTTGCCCAGCACACCACTTTGATCACGCCCGCCGCCCACGGCCTGGCCGACCTGCGCGTACACCCGCCAGAACTCGGCCGGGGCGTATTGGATAAAGCCGCCGACTTCGGCCATGTCCGACACATCGCGCAGGCCGCGCAGTGAGCCATTCGCCGTGCGCCCCGACAGGTAATTGATGTACGGGCCGGCGGTAATGCCGTGGGTGTTCAGTGCGCTCCAGGTCAGGCCGTCGTCGGTGCCCAGGCTGACACTGCCCCAGTCCAGGTCGAAGTAGGGAATCGGCCGGGTTTCGTAGCGGCTGCCGGTCGGGTCGTGGGGCTGATAGCTGACGCCCGCGCCGACTTCACCGCTAATGCCGTCAGCCCATGCCGAGCTGGAAAAGCTCCACAGCCCAAGCAAACCAGCGAATACAGCAGAAGTAACCTTGAACATGCAGCGTTTCCTTATCTGAACGTGCGCGCATTCACGCGCGAAGCGTGTCCCTGGTGCAAGCACTCATCTTGTTTGTAGCAAGCTACAAAAATTGTAGCTGCTGCGACACAAATCACCCTGCAAATCGACCAAGGCCCCAGCCCTGCTGGGTTTTAACCAGTTGGCACAGTCCCTGCTATACCCCTGAAGCAAGCGCATTTAGCGCGCTCCTCTTCAAGCCCTCCAACTCAAGGACAGGCAATGATCCAGTGGCATATCGTGTGCGACTTCGACGGGACCATCACCCCCACCGACGTCATCGACAACGTCCTCCAACGCTTCGCAGGCGAAGAGTGGGAAACCATCGAACAGGAATGGCTGGATGGGCATATCGGTTCACGCGAATGCCTGAGCCGCCAACTGGCGCTGATCAAGGCGACCCCGGCTGAGCTGCTGGCGTACTTCGACAGCGTTGAGATCGACCCGGACTTCCCGGATTTCGTCGACCACGTCATGGGCCTGGGCGCAACCATCGAAGTGGTCAGCGACGGCATTGAGCAAGGCATCGCGCGCATCCTGTCGCGCAACTACGTGACCTTGCTGCCGATCCTCGCCAACCGCCTGCGCCAGGTCGACCAGAACAGCTGGCGCATCGACTTCCCGTATTCCAGCGACGCCTGCCGTGCCGCTTCCGGCAACTGCAAGTGCAAATCCACCCCGCGCAACAAGCGCGTGCTGGTGATCGGCGACGGCAAGTCCGACATGTGCGTGGCCTCCACCGCCGACTTCGTCTTCGCCAAAGGCAGCCTGGCTGACTACTGCGAAACCAACAAGATCCCCCACGCGCGCTTCGACACGTTTGCCGAAGTGACCGCATTGCTGGCCAAGCTGCCGCAAGGCATTGCCGCCAACGCCACCACCTTTACTGCTGCTGACAATCAGGAACTCTTCCACCATGTCTGATATCCGTATCGCCACCCCCGAAGACCAGATCCTTCTGGATAAAGAAGCCAAATACTGCTCCTACGGCGACACCGTTCACTACATCGAGCCACCGCGTATTTTCAGCCGTTGCGAAGGCTCCTACGTGTGGGACACCGAAGACCAGGCCTACCTCGACCTGCAAATGTGGTACTCGGCCGTTAACTTCGGCTACGCCAACCCGCGCCTGAACAACGCGCTGAAACAGCAGATCGACACCCTGCCGCAAATCGCCAGCCAGTACCTGCACAAAGGCAAGATCGAGCTGTCGGAAATGATCGCGGTCGACGCCAAGAAGAAATTCGGCCTCGACGGTCGCGTGCACTTCAACGTCGGCGGTTCGCAGTCCATCGAAGACTCCCTGAAAGTGGTGCGTAACGCCACCAACGGCAAGAGCCTGATGTTCGCCTTCGAAGGCGGCTACCACGGCCGTACCCTCGGCGCTTCGTCGATTACGTCGAGCTACCGCTACCGTCGCCGCTACGGCCACTTCGGCGAGCGTGCGCAGTTCATCCCGTTCCCGTATCACTTCCGTGGCCCTAAAGGCATGACCAAGGAAGAGTACGGCAGCCACTGCGTGCAGCAATTCGCCCGTCTGTTCGAGACCGAATACAACGGCGTGTGGGACCCGAAAGTCGGCCAGAGTGAATACGCCGCGTTCTACGTCGAGCCGATCCAGGGCACCGGCGGCTACGTGATCCCGCCGATGAACTTCTACCGCGAACTCAAGCACGTGCTGGACCAGCACGGCATCCTGATGGTCTCGGACGAGATCCAGATGGGCTTCTACCGCACCGGCAAACTGTGGTCGATCGAGCACTTCGACGTGCAGCCGGACGTGATCGTCTTCGGCAAGGCACTGACCAACGGCCTGAACCCACTGGGCGGCATCTGGGCCCGTGAAGAGTTGATCAACCCGAAGATCTTCCCACCAGGTTCGACCCACTCCACCTTCGCCTCCAACCCACTGGGTACGGCGGTAGGCCTGGAAATGTTCAAGATGACCAGCGAAGTCGACTACGGCGCGATGGTCATGGCCAAGGGCAAATACTTCCTCGAAGGCCTGCAAGACCTGCAGAAACGTTTCCCGATCATCGGCGACGTCGACGGCCTGGGCCTGGCCCTGCGCTGCGAAATCTGCGGCCCGGATGGTTTCACGCCAGACAAGGCGACCCTGGACTACATGGTCGAAGAAGGCATGAAGGGCGACATGGTGGTGGATGGCCAGAAACTCGGCTTGATCCTCGACGTGGGCGGCTACTACAAAAACGTGATCACCCTGGCACCGTCGCTGGAAATCAGCTACCCGGAAATCGACCTGGGCCTGAAGCTGCTCGAGCAACTGCTGGTGCGGGCGACTAAGCGGTGAACAGCTTCGGGATCGACCTCGGTGAAGGTGATGCCGGCTTCGTTCTCGGTGAAGGTCCGGTCGGGATCCTGTTGATCCACGGCCTGACCGGCACCCCGACGGAATTGCGCCAGGTCGCCAAAGGCCTGGCCAAAGCGGGTAACTGCACCGTGTATGTGCCGACCCTGGCCGGGCATTGCGGCGACAACAGCGACCTGCAGGCCACCGGCTGGCTGGACTGGTACGAAGGCGTGCGCAAGACCTTCGTACAGGTCAAGCAACGCCACGAGCAGGTGTTTGTCGGGGGCTTGTCCATGGGCGCGGTGATGTCCATGTACGTCGCCGCCGAACACCCGGGGCAAGTGGCCGGGCTGCTGATGTATTCCACCACCTTGAAGTACGACGGCTGGAGCATTAACAAGCTGGCGTTCCTGACGCCGTTGCTGATGAAGATTCCGTTCGGCGTGCACATCTGCCGCTTCGAAGAGAAGCCGCCTTACGGCATCAAGAACGAGCGCCTGCGGGCTATCGTCGAGCGCCAGATGAAGGAAGGGGAGAGCAGCGAGGCCGGTTTGCTGACCATGGAGGGCATCACGGTGCGCGAGTTGCACCGCATGAACGCCGTGGTCAAGAAACGCATGCCCGAGGTCAAGGCGCCGGCGTTGGTGTTGCACTCTATCGAGGATGACATCACCAGCCGTTGGAACGCCGACTACGTGGAGCGCCACTTGGGCGGCCCCGTGACCAAGATCCTGCTGGACAACTGCTACCACATGATCACCGTCGACCTGCAATACCGCCGGGTGATCGAGTTGAGCGCGGAGTTTGTCGAGCAACATGCCGAGGCTATCCAGGCACCCGTAGACTATCGACAGCGGGCTTAAGCCTAAGGACGCGACGTGATCACCGCCCAAGCCTTTTCAACCATCCGGGCCATCCCGCGCAGTGCCTGGAACGACTGTTTTCCCGGAGCCCTGGAGGATTGGGATTTTTACGTTGCCGTGGAAAACGCCGCTATCGATGATTTCAAGTGGCGCTACCTGGCTGTCTACGACGATGAAACGCTGGTGGCCGTGGCCGCCGCGTTCATCACCTATTATCGTCTCGACACCACGGTGTCGGGCGCCGGCAAGCGCTTTACCGAGCGCCTGGAGCGACTGTGGCCGGGTGTTTTACGCTTGCAGCTGTATGCCATCGGCTCGCCAATCGCCGAGCGCTGCGACGCGGGAGTCGCCAGCAGCGTGCCTGAAGAGCAGCGCCCGCTGTTGCTCAAGCATTTAATTAACGCCGCCCGCCAGGACGCGACGACCTTCGGCATCGGCCTGGTGGCGGTCAAGGATGTGCCGACCAAAGACCCGCACTGGGCGGCCAGCTGCCGTGCAGCCGGCTTCCAGAGCATGCCGAGCTTGCCCAGCGGTTTGCTGGCCTTGCCTTACGGTTCGGTAGACGCCTACCTGGGCTCGTTGTGCAAATCGACCCGCAAAGACCTGCGGCGCAAACTGCGCGCGCCGGGCCCGCGGGTGGAATGGCGGCACAACATTGATGACGTGCTGGCAGACGTGATGCGCTTGTACGAAGCCACGCTCAGTCGCGCCGACTTGCAGTTTGAACGCCTGCCGGCGAGTTACTTCACTGGCATCCTCGAACGGCTTGAAGAGCGTGCGGTCTGTGTGCTGTATTGGGTGGACGAGCGGTTGGTGGCGTTCAACCTGGTGCTGTTGGACCAGCACCGTATGATCGACAAGTTTTTCGGGCACGACATGGCGTTCAGCCGCGAGTACAGCTTGTACTTCCGCTATTGGCTGACCAATGTCGACTATTGTATTGAGCACAATATTCCCGTGTACGAGTGCGGTCAGGACGGTTACGCCAGTAAGCTGCGCCTGGGTTGCGAGTTCCGGGGCAACAGCATGTTTTTCCGTCACCGTAATCGGCTGGTCAATGGCCTGCTCAAACTCGTGAAAATGTACCTCAGACCGGATCGTTCCGACCCTGCCATGGCTGCTGCGATAAGCGAAACCTGATGATCACCAAGACCCGCCAGAAAGCCCGCCCCTTTGCCATTTCGCGTTGGAGCGTCCAGCGCAAGCTGGTGCTGGCGTTTTGGCTGGTCAGCGTTATTCCCACCATGATCGCCGCCGAGCTGGCGGCAACTACGTTGTCGCAGATTTTCGACAGTAACGTGCGCATCTGGCTGCAAGAGTCGACCAAGATCGTCAAGGACGAGATTGGCGATATCCTTCATGACAACGCGCGCATGGCCAAGCTGTTCCTGCGCTACACCAGCCCGCCGTCGAACAAGCAAGCCGCCAAGCATGACCGGCTCACCGCCGACATCGCCGACGCCACCGACATCGACGTGGTCGCGCTAATTCGTGTCAGTGACCACAAAGTGATGTTCAGCACGGCGGCCGACGATGTCGTCAAGCAGATCGACCTGACCAGCAATGCGGTACTGCAGACCGTGCAGGTGGCTGGCGTGAGTACGGGCCTGGTGGTCTCGACGTTCGAAACCAACCAGGAGGGGGTTGATTACCTGCTGTTGGTGGCCACTTACCTGGACAGCAGTTTCCTCACCAGCGTGGCCGATGTGCACTCCCTCGACCTGCGCCTGTACCTGGCCAACCCGTCGGGCTTCAACGAGATATTCTCGACCCAGCGCTTCGAGAATCACCCGTCGCGCATCCCCAAGGATGTCGAGACGGCCATGCGCAGCACCAAGCAGCCGAGTGAGCAGTTCACCAACAACTACAGCGGCTTGTATTGGCCGATCTTCAATGACGCCGGCGACCTGCAAGGCGTGATCTTCAGCGGCCTGCTGCGCCATACCAGCCTGGTCGGGCTGGTGAACCAGAGCAACCTGTTCGTGCTGATTTTCCTGCTCAGCTCAGCGTTGTCGCTGGGCGCCGGCGTACTGGTGTCACGGCGCCTGACCAAGCCGCTGCGGGACTTGTCCCAAGGCGTGAATGCGGTGATCTCCGGCAATTACGAACACCGTGTGTTGGTCACCGGCGGCGATGAGCTGGCGCAACTGAGCAGCACCTTCAACCACATGACCGAGCGCCTGGGCGAGTTGCATCACCTTGAGGCGCAGTTGCGGCGTCGCGATCGGCTGCACGCCCTGGGCGAAGTAGCCATGGGCCTGGCCCATGAGATCCGCAACCCGTTGGGCATCATCAAGACGGCCACGCAGCTGCTGCATCGCCGTGTCGACCTGCCGGACACCGACAAGCGCCACCTGGAATACGTGATCAGCGAGGTCAGCCGCATCAACGACCTGATCACCGAGTTCCTCGATTTTGCCAAACCCAACCCGCCGCTGCGGGTGTTGCAGGCGGCGCGGCCGCTGGTGGAAGAAATCCTCGGATTCTGCAGCCCGGAGCTGTCGACGCATAACATCGATGCGCAAATCGACGACCGGGCGCCGGGCGCGACGATCTATGCCGATGCCAAACAGCTCAAGCAGGCGTGCCTCAACCTGATCCTCAACGCCATTGATGCGATGCCCGAAGGTGGCCGCCTGACCCTGGGCATTCGCAGCGTCGACGGCAACACGGTGATCAGCATCGCCGACACCGGCCAGGGCATTCCGGCGGATATGATCGAGCGGATCTTCACGCCGTTCGTCACCACCAAGGCCTCCGGCACGGGCCTGGGCCTGGCCAAAGTCTATTCGATCATGGAAAGTCACGACGGCAGCATCGAATGTGCCAGTGAGAAAGATGCCGGCGCCACCTTCAGCCTGTACATTCCGGCCCAAGGTGAAGACGACGGCGACGATGAGGAAGGTCATGACGCATAACGTATTGGTAGTCGACGACGAGCCCAAGCTCTGCGACTTGCTGTCGTCGGCATTGAGCCAGAACGGCATCCAGGTATTCACCGCCAGCAACGGCCTGCACGCGCTCAAGGTGCTGGAACAGGAAGACATCGACCTGGTCATCAGCGACTGGCGCATGCCGGGCATGGATGGCCCGGCGTTGCTGGCGGAGATCAAGGTGCGGTTCCCGGAATTGCCGGTGATCGTGATGACCGCCTACAGCACGGTGAAAAATGCCGTGCAGTCGATGCGCAATGGCGCCTATGACTATATCGCCAAGCCGTTCGACATCGACGAACTCGACATCACCGTGGCCAAGGCCCTGCAGTTTCGCGACATCATGCGCGACAACGCGCGGCTGCGTGCCGAGCTGGACCACCATGCGCAGTTCGACAGCCTGGTCGGCGACAGCCCGGCGTTTCGCCAGGTGTTGCACGCGATTGACTCAGTGCGTGACAGCAACGCGACCATTCTGCTGACCGGCGAAAGCGGTACCGGCAAGGAAATGGTCGCCCGCGCTATCCACAAGCACGGCAGCCGTGCCGACAAGCCCTTCGTGGCGGTCAATTGCGCGGCCATCCCGGAAGGCTTGCTGGAAAGCGAGATGTTCGGCCACCGCAAAGGCGCGTTCACCGGCGCCGTGGCGGATCGGGTCGGGCGCTTTATGCAGGCCGACAAAGGCACGCTGTTCCTCGATGAAGTGGGTGATATGCCGCTGGCGTTGCAGGCCAAGATTCTGCGCGCATTGCAGGAGCGGGTGATCGAGCCGGTGGGCGACCCCCGCGAGCGCAAGGTGGACGTGCGGGTCATCGCCGCCACCAACAAGAACCTGCTGGACGCGGTGGCCAATAAAGAGTTTCGCGAAGACCTGTATTACCGTCTGAATGTGTTCCCGATCCCGTTGCCAGCACTACGCGAACGTGCCGAAGACATCGTGCCCCTGGCCCGACACTTCGCCCAGACCCTGAGCGCCACCGCCGGCAAACGCATCACCGGTTTCAGCCCCGAGGCGTTGCAGGCCATGGCTGCCTACAACTGGCCGGGCAATATCCGTGAGCTGCAGAACTGTGTGGAGCGCGCGACCATCGTTGCGGCCAAACCGGTGATCGAAGACATCGACCTGCCGGCGTACCTGTTTGCGTCCCGGCCGGCCGAAGAGGGCGTTACGGCGCTGCTGGGTGACAACCCAAGCGTGCCGGCGGACCTGGACGCGGCGCTGGCGGAAGTCGAGAAAACCTACATTCTGGCGGCGTTGAACGAGAGCAACGGCGTGCAGGCTGCAGCGGCGGCGAAGATCGGGATTTCCGAGAGGAGCTTTTGGTATCGGTTGAAGAAGCTGGGGATTCAAGTCGACAAGATCGTGCGCTGATCTATCAGGCTCACTGCTGAACCAAATGTGGGAGCTGGCTTGCCTGCGATAGCGGTCTGTCTGTGCCAAATGAGTTGGCTGATACACCGCTATCGCAGGCAAGCCAGCTCCCACATTTTTTATCCTGGTGGGTCAGCTATGCAGGCGAACCCACACGCTGACTAATACCGTCGCGGCCATCAACCACGCCACCGCCGCCACGGCGAGCGATGCCTCCAGGCGCATGCGGTCGACCATCACATACAACGTCGCCAAGTACACAAAATACGGAATGATCGACCACATCCCGAACAGGATCGTGGTCTTCAAATCGTCCACCGAACGGCCCTTGCCGACGATGTAGTGGGCAATCAGCGCAAAGGTCGGAAACAGCGGCACCAAGCCTGCGATGTAATAGTTTTTGGTCTTGGCCAGGGCCGCCAGGATCAACACCACTGCCGCACCAATGGCGGCCTTCAAGAACAGATCCATCAGTGGCTCAACCCGTATTTTTTGACCTTGTCGAACAGCGTGGTTTTGGCCATTCCCAGTTCCTGGCTGGCCTGGGTCAGGTTGCCGCCGCTGCGTTGCAGTGCGTCGTTGAGCAGGTTGCGCTCGAAGGCTTCCACCGCTTCGGTAAAGGCCAGGCCATGGTTGACGTTGCCGCTGCCGCTTTTCTTGAAGGCGGGCAGGCCCAAGGCAAAGCGTTCGGCGACGTTGCGCAGTTCACGCACGTTGCCGGGCCAGTCGTGGCTCATCAGGGTCGACACGGTCTGGTTGTCCAGCTCCGGCGCGGTGCGGTCGAAGCGTAGCGATGACTGCAGCAGGAAATGTTCGAACAACTGCAGGATGTCCTCGCGCCGTTCGCGCAGGGGCGGCAGTTCCAGGGTGACCACGTTGAGGCGGTAGTAAAGGTCGCTGCGAAATTGGCTGGCGCGGCTCAATTCGTCGAGGTCGGACTTGGTGGCGGCAATCACCCGGCAATCCACCGCCACGCTCTGGTTCGAACCCAGGCGTTCCAGGGTGCGCTCCTGCAGCACCCGCAGCAATTTGATCTGCAGGTTGATCGGCATGCTTTCCACTTCATCGAGGAACAGCGTGCCTTCGTGGGCGTGCTCGATCTTGCCGATACGGCGCTTGCCGGCGCCGGTAAAGGCGTTGGCTTCGTGGCCGAAGATCTCGCTTTCAAACAGGTTTTCCGGCAGGCCGCCGCAGTTCAAGGCGACGAACTGATGGGAATGGCGACGGCTGAAATCATGCAGGCAACGCGCGACCAGTTCCTTGCCGGTGCCGGTCTCGCCTTCGATCAGCACGTTGGCCGAGGTGTCGGCCACATTGGCGATCAATTCGCGCAGGTTCTGCATGGCCGGCGAGCGCCCGATGATGCGGCCTTCCAGGGAGTCGCGCTCGGCCAACTGGCGGCGCAGCGACCAGACTTCCCGCGCCAGCCCGCGTTGCTCCAGGGCGCGACGCGCGACGTCGACCAGGCGCTCGGGGGAAAAGGGTTTTTCCATGAAGTCGTAGGCGCCATTGCGCATGGCACCCACGGCCATCGAGATATCGCCATGCCCGGTAATCAGCACCACCGGCAGGCTTTTATCCAGCGCCTTGAGACGGGTCAACAGCTCCAGGCCATCGATGCCCGGCAGGCGAATATCGCTGATGACGATGCCGGCGAAGTTCGCGCCGATGCGCTTGAGGGCTTCCTCGGCGCTGGCCACGCCCACGCTGTGAATGTCTTCCAGCGCCAGGGCTTGCTGGCAACCGAGCAGCACATGGGGGTCGTCTTCGACGATCAGGACGGTCAGGGCGTCCGTTGCGGCTGTAGTGTCTGTATTCATGTCGACTCAGCTTTTTGAGTGCCCACCAACGGCAGGCACAAGACAAAGGCCGTACCACCACTGGCCGGGTGTTCCACGGCGAGGTTGCCGCCGGTGGCCGCGGCGAGGCTGGCGGACAGGGTCAGGCCCAGGCCCAGGCCCTGTTCGCCGGGTTTGGTGGTGAAGAACGGTTCGAATAGGTGTTTACGGGTTTCGGGGTCGATGCCGTGGCCGTTATCGCGCACGTGCAGGCGGTATTTGCCTTCGCTGCTGTGGCCGTCCAGCCACAGTTCGGGTGCCGGCTGTGCTTGCATGGCGTCGAGGGCGTTGCCGATCAGGTTGACCAGAATCTGCTCCAGGCGTGTCTGGTCGATCTGCAACTGAGCATTGGCGAAATTGCGGTGCACGGTCAACGGCAGCCCGTCGAGGCGCGCGCCCAGCACCTGGAACGCCGCGTCCACGGCTTTGCCGAGGTTGGCTTCGCCCTGGTCATCACCGCGCCGGGCAAAGGAGCGCAGGCTGGCGGTGATGCGGCCCATGCGGTCGATCAGTTCGTTGATGGTCTTGAGGTTGGCGCTGGCGGTGTCGAGGGCGCCACGCTCAAGAAACCGCACGGTGTTGCCCGACAGTGTGCGCAATGCTGCCAGCGGCTGGTTCAACTCATGCGCGATGCTGGTGGACATCTGGCCGATGGCGGCGAGCTTGCCGGCCTGCACCAGTTCATCCTGGGCGTGGCGCAAGGTCTCTTCGGCCTGGCGCCGTTCGCGAATCTGGCCCTTGAGCCGTTCATTGCTGGCGCGCAGGTCGGCGGTGCGTTCGGCAATCCGACGCTCCAGCTGGCTGTTGGCTTCCTGCAGGGCTTCGCGCGCGGCGAGGCGGGTGGCGATGACCTTGCGCCGCTCGTTCCAGGCGATCAGCAAAAACGCGACCAGGCCAAACGCGACGGCCACCAGAATGCCTTGGTTGATCGCCGCGCGGCGCAGGTCGTTGAGTGGGGTGAGCAGGGTGAAATTCCACGGTGTGTCGTTGAGCGGGCGGGTTTGGGCGAGGTAGCTGACTTCGTGCTCGTCGTTGACCACTTCACTGTTGGCCGGGAAGGTCAGTTTTTCAGTGCCTTCGTTCAGGCGCTCGCGGGCCAGGGGCTCCAGCTCGTTCAGCGTTGCCCAGTAATATTGCAGGCTGTGGGCCAGGCGTTCCTTGGTGTCATCGCTCAGCGGGCGCACAGCTTTAAGGCGGCGGGCCGGGTCGCTGGAGAGGATGATGATGCCGTTTTCGTCGCTCACAAACGCTTCGAGGCGTGCACGCTGCCAGCGTTCTTCAAGGGCTTCGAGGCGCACTTTGACTACCGCGACGCCAATGATTTTGCCGTGCTCTTCCAGGCCATGGGCCAGGTAGTAGCCGGGTTCGCCGTTGGTGCTGCCGATACCGTAGAAACGCCCGGGCTGGCCACGTACGGCATTCTGGAAATAGGCGCGGAAAGACAGGTCTTCACCCTGGTAACTGTCGGCATCGCGCCAGTTACTGGTGGCCAGCACGCGGCCGGTGGTGTCCATCACGTAGATGGCCCGACTGCGACTGCGTCGGTTCAGGCCTTCAAGGTAATCATTGACCGTCTGCCGGGTTTCCTGGTTGGGGTCGGCCAGCAGCGTGGACACGCTGGACTCCAGTTCCAGCAGGCTGGGCAGGTAGGTGTATTTGCTCAGCTCGCTTTCGACAGTGCGCGCATGCAGCTCCAACTGGCGTTCGCCGTTGTCGCTGAGGGTGCGGATGCCATAGTACTCACTGACCCAGAAGCCGATATAACCCAAGCCGATCATCAGGGCGATGATCAACGGCGGCAGGAACAGTTGGCGAATCAGGCGTGGTTTCACGGCAAGTGATGGCGGTGCGGCGCGAAATTGGTTGGGGTCGCATTTCATCACAGATGCCTTGGGTCAACCAGAGCTTGCCGGCCCTGGCATGGACCTGTTTGTGTGGGGCCTGGCTTTTGTGGGAGCCGGGCTTGCCCGCGATGCAGACGCCTCGGTATCACAGGGGCACCGAGGTGATGCCATCGCAGGCAAGCCAGCTCCCACACAAGCCAGCTCCCACATGAGCCAGTGCCTGCGTTAGCCGGGTTCTCGCAGGGAGAACACTGCTGTTTTTAGTGCTGCAGGATTTTCTCAAGGAAGTGCTGCGCGCGTTCGGAGCGGGCGCTGATGTCGCCGAAGAACTCCTCTTTCGGGCAGTCTTCGATGATCTTGCCGGCGTCCATGAAGATCACGCGGTCGGCCACTTTGCGCGCAAAGCCCATTTCGTGGGTCACGCACATCATGGTCATGCCTTCGTGGGCCAGTTGCACCATCACGTCGAGCACTTCGTTGACCATTTCCGGGTCGAGGGCGGAGGTCGGTTCGTCGAACAGCATGACGATCGGGTCCATGGCCAGGGCGCGGGCAATCGCCACACGTTGTTGCTGGCCACCGGACAGCTGGCCCGGATGCTTGTGGGCGTGCGCCGACAGGCCTACGCGTTCAAGCAGCTGCAGGCCTTTTTTGGTGGCTTCTTCCTTGCTGCGGCCGAGCACCTTGATCTGCGCGATGGTCAGGTTTTCGGTGATGGTCAGGTGCGGGAACAGTTCGAAATGCTGGAACACCATGCCCACGCGCGAACGCAGTTTCGGCAGGTTGGTCTTCGGGTCGGCGATGGAGGTGCCGTCGACCACGATGTCGCCTTTCTGGAACGGTTCCAGTGCGTTGACGCACTTGATCAGGGTGGATTTACCCGAGCCGGACGGCCCGCACACCACGATCACTTCGCCTTTTTTAACCTCGGTGCTGCAATCGGTCAGCACCTGGAAGTCGCCATACCACTTGTTGATGTTCTTGATAGAGATCATACGGCAAACCTTTTTTGCAGACGCTTGACCAGCAGCGAGGCGGAAAAGCTGATGATGAAGTAGACGACACCGGCGAAGATCAGGAACTCATTGGAGCGGCCAATGATGTCGCCGTTGGAGCGGGCGGAGTTGAGGAAGTCCACCAGGCCCACGGTGTAGACCAGCGAGGTGTCCTGGAACAGGATGATCGACTGTTGCAGCAGCAACGGGGTCATCTTGCGGAACGCCTGGGGCAGGATGATCAGACGCATGGTCTGGCCATAGGTCATGCCCATCGCTTGGGCGGCCCCCATCTGGCCCTTGGGAATCGACTGCACGCCGGCCCGCACGATTTCACAGAAGTACGCGGCTTCGAACATCATGAAGGCCACGACGCAGGAGGTGAACGCACCGATCGGCGTGTCTTCACCGGTGATCCAGCGCAGCACGAACGGCACCGCCAGGTAGAACCAGGTGATCACCAGCAGCAGTGGGATCGAGCGGAAGTAGTTCACATAGGCGCCGGCCAGGCGCGACAGCAGTTTGTTGGACGACAGGCGCATCAGCGCCAGGACCGTACCCAACGCGATGCCGCCGATCACGCCCATGACCATCAACTGCAAGGTCATGACCATGCCGTTCCACAGGCCAGGGATGGCGGGGATGATGCCGCTGAAATCGAAGTCCATTATTTACCCCCCACGGAGATCAGGCCGGGCACCGCGACTTTCTTCTCAACCAGGCGCATCAGCAACATCAGGCTCATGTTCAGGGTGAAGTAGATCAGCGTGGCCAGGGTGAAGGCTTCAAACAGGTTGGCCGAGAACTCGGCGGTCTGTTTGGTTTGCGCCAGCAATTCCATCAGGCCGATCAAGGACGCCACGGAGGAGTTCTTGAACACGTTGAGGAATTCCGAGGTGAGCGGCGGAATGATGATGCGGTAGGCCTGGGGCAGCAGCACGTTCCAGTAGATCTGCGGCAGCTTGAAGCCCATGGCACGCGCGGCGGCTTCCTGGCCACGCGGCAGCGCCTGGATGCCGGTGCGCACTTGCTCACACACACGGGCGGCGGTAAACAGGCCCAGGCACACGACAACGCTCAGGTAAGCCGAGGTGGTCGGGTTGAGGTCCTGTTTGTACCAGTCCTGCAGGTTTTGCGGCAGCAGGTCGGGTATCAGGAAATACCATATGAACAGCTGAACCAGCAGCGGCACGTTACGAAACAGTTCCACGTAGCAGGTCGCGATGCCCGATACGATGCGGTTTGGCACGGTACGCATGACCCCCAGAATGGAGCCAAGCAACAAGGCGATAATCCATGCCACGACAGCGATGGCGATGGTCCAGCCCAAACCGGCGATGTACCAGTCGAGATAAGTCTCGCTGCCAACGCCGGTGGACTTGAAGAACACGCCCCAGTCCCAGTTGTAATTCATTAGGGTCTCCCCTCGAGATCGATCGATGTACAAGCACCCGCTTGGGGAAGATCCTTTCCCGCCTGACGTTGAACGCCAGGCACACGCGATCGGCTCGAAAACCGCCAGGTCGAGTGTTCCAAATTAAAGCCCGCAGGTAGTAACAGACGCCTGAGGGAACGTTGGCCCCCTCAGGACATAAGCTTAGTCAGGTATCAGATTTTTACGTCAGGCGCTGGCTTGTCGCTTGGGTTAGCGATCAGCTCCTTAACCTTTTCGCTCATCGGGAAGTTCAGGTTCAGGCCTTTTGGTGGGATCGGGCTCTCGAACCATTTGCTGTAGATCTTGTTGATTTCGCCGGATTTGTACAGGGCGACAATGGCGTCATCCACGGCTTTCTTGAAGGCTGGGTCGTCTTTACGCACCATGCACGCGTAGGCTTCGAAGGACTGCGGAGTGCCGGTGATGACCCAGTCGTCCGGCTTCTTGGCCTTGGCTTCTTCGCCGGCCAGCAGGGCGTCGTCCATCATGAAGGCAACGGCGCGGCCGCTTTCCAGCATCTGGAAGGATTCGCCGTGGTCCTTGGCGGAGATGACGTTCATGCCCATCTGCTTGTCGGCGTTCATCGCTTTGATGATGCGTTCGGACGTGGTGCCGGCGGTGGTCACTACGTTTTTGCCTTTCAGGTCGGCAAAGTCAGCGTAGGACGGCTTGCCATCCTTGTCTTTCTTGACCAGCAGACGGGTGCCGATTTCGAAGATGTTGACGGTGAAATCAACTTGCTGGGCGCGCTCGGCGTTGTTGGTGGTCGAACCGCACTCGAGGTCCGCAGTGCCGTTCTGGATCAGCGGGATACGGGTTTGCGAGGTAACCAGGTTGTACTTGGTTTTCAGATCGGGTTTGTTCAGGTCTTTTTTCAGGGCTTCAACAACAGCCAACTGAACGTCGTGGGAGTAGCCCACGGGTTTGCCCGAGCCATCCGCGATGTAGGAAAACGGAATGGAGCTGTCGCGGTGAGCGAGAGTGATGGTGCCGGAGTCGTTGATTTTCTTCAGTGTGCCGGTGAGTTCGGCGGCGAAAACTGGAGTGCTGATCAGAGCAGCAGCGATAGCTGCGCCCAGGATATGGGGAACGATGCGCATCAATACTTCCTCGACATTTGTTTTTTTTATGAAGCCGGCTAGACGGCTCTCTTTTGTACAGCGAATGCCCATGACGGCTCCTGAAGCGTCGCAGGCAATCGTCAGGGAGTGTAGAGCATGAGTCGTGCCATACCCGAAATAAATGGATATATAGCTGATTTATAAGGATATTAAGTTTTTGTTGCGGGGAATTTGTAAGGGTGGGATCCGGCAAACCGAATGGTCCGGGGTATGTCGTTCGGAAAACCGAATACTCTGTGATGTGATTGATCGTTCCCACGCTCCGCGTGGGAATGCCGCCCTGGACGCTTTGCGTCCTGCCCTTAAAGGCGTGACGCGGAGCGTCACTGGATGCATTCCCACGCGGAGCGTGGGGAACGATCAATGTGGGCGCAGGCAAGCCAGCTCCCACCAATCAGAACGTGTAGTCAGCCGACACAACCGCCGCACGCCCATCACCCGGCACCGCCCAGCCGTTGTTACGGATGCGGGTCAGGTATTGCTTGTCGAACAGGTTGTTGACGTTCAACTGCAGGTTCAACTGCTTGTTGACCTTGTAACCGAGCATCGCGCGCTGCACCGCATAGCCCGGCGCGGTTGGTGCCCCGGCGGCGCTGACCAGGTATTGCTTGGATTGCGCGGTGATGCCGTAGCCCACCTGGAAATCGTAGGGCAGGTCGTACACGGTCCACAGGCTGGCCGCATGTTTGGGCGTAAACGGCAGCGGCTCGCCTTTCTGCGCGTCAAACCCGGTGTTGGCCAGGGTGAAATCGCTGGCGCTGCGCAAGACGCGGGTGTCCAGGTAGGTGTAGTTGGCGAAGACCTTCCACTTGTCCGTGATCGCACCGCTGAGGCCGAGTGCCACGCCGTCCGCACGGGCTTTACCGTCCAGCGATTGCGTGCCGCTCAGGTTGGTGGGGTCAGGGTCGGCGACTTTGTAGTTGGTGCGGTCATTGCGGAAGATCGCACCAGTGACCGACAGGGCATTGTCGAGGAAGTCCCACTTGGTGCCGATCTCATAGCTGACCGCGGTTTCCGGGGCAACGTTGCAGTTGTTGGTGGACGTGCCTGAGGATTTCGCCGGGGTGAAGCAGCCACCGTTGACGCTGGCCTGGGACGGCGTCTTGCTGTTGCCATAAGCGATGTAGAAGCTGCCGTTTTCCACCGGCTTGTACACCAGCGCGAGGCGGTAGGACGTCAAGTCATCCGCTTGGCCGTAGCGCACACCAGGCGTTTCGACGCCGGTGCTCGAATAGGCATTGGTCACCGAACTGCCGGCGTTGTGCTCGTAACGCACGCCGCCGTTGATTTCCCATTGCGGGTTGAGCTTGAGCGTGTCGAAGGCGTAGGCGGCGCGGTTGTTCAGTGCACCGTCGACGTGGGCGGCACGGGTGAAGTTGACGGGGCCTGTCCACTCGGAGTTGGGGTCGCTGAAACTGACCGGTGGCGGCAAGATGGTGCTGCCGTTGCTGTTGGTCAGCCATTTGCCGGTGTCCGCCTCGTATTCCTCACGGCTGATGGCGATGCCGGTCACCAGCGTGTGGTCGATAAAGCCTGTGCTGAAGTGGCTAGTCACGTCGGTCTGGTTGGTGAACATTTTGTTCTGGGTGTTGCGCTCGTTACCCAGCGAGCCGCCGCTTGGCTGGAAATAGCCCGGCTTGAGGCCGGCGGCGCAAGGCGCGCCGGTGATCTGGGTGCCGGTGGCCAGGCAGCCCGCCTGGGCGCCTTCGGGGCCGGAGGCGCGCAGGTCCTGGCGCACGCGTTCGACGCGGGTGAAGTTGCGCACGGATACGGCGTCGTTGAAGTCGTGTTCGAGCTTCAGGCTGAACGCGTCCGAGGTGATTTTCTGGTCATTGACGTTGTGGTAGCCGTAGTAGTCGCTCCAACCCACGCCCGGCATCGGCTTGCCGTTGTAGATGGGGATGCCGTATTGCGGCGTGTTGTCGTCTTTCTGGTGTTCATAACTGACGGTGACACGGGTCGGCGTACCCAGGCCAAAGGCGATGGAGGGCGCAATGCCCCAGCGCGAGTAATCTTCATAATCGCGGCCGGGCACGTCGTTACCATGGGCCATCAGGTTCAAGCGGAATGCGGTGGTGTCGTTGAGGGTCTGGTTGGTGTCCAGGGTGGTGCGCTTGTAGTTATCGGTGCCGATGCCGGCACTGATGGTGGTTTTGTCGCGCAGTTCTGGCTGCTTGCTCACCAGGTTGATGGTGCCGCCGACCGCGCCGGAGCCCGAATACACCGAGCTTGCGCCGCTGACGACTTCGACCTGTTCGAGGTTGAACGGGTCGGTGCGGCTGTATTGCGCGCTGTCGCGCACGCCGTCGACGTAGATGTCGCCACTGGCGGAGAAACCGCGCAGGTTGATGCTGTCGCCATAACCGCTGCCGCCTTCGCCGGCACCAAAGGTGATGCCTGGCACGGTGCTGAGCACGTCGCGCAGGGTCAGCAGGTTCTGGTCGTGAATGACTTCCTTGGGCACCACCGTGATCGTCTGCGGCGTGTCGCGCAGGGCTTCGGTGTATTTAGGGGACGAAGGCGCCACAGGGTTGTAAGTGCTCTGGCTGGGCGCCTGACCTTCAATGCTGGTCGCGCCGAGTTGAATCACACCTGTGCCGTCGTCTGCAGTCTGCGCTGCATAACTGAATCCTCCTTGCGCAGCCACTGCCAAACCCACCGCCGACGCGAGCATATGCCGCGATGAAAGGGGGGCAGAACTGATCCCGGTAGCCATTGAATATTCTCGTGTGAGTGAAAGTGAGATGTGATCGTAATTGATAAAGGATCTCAAATGTAATAGTTTGTAACGAAATAATTCATGAAATTTATCGCGGTCCTGGATCGCCATGTGGGGCAGGCATGCAAGGTGGGCAATCAGGCAGTGATGCGTCTGAAATCGGCGACAACCCGCGCGCCTATGCGCGCTGGGTCATGCATGCCGCACAACTGGGCGATGCCGACGCGCAAGCGACGCTGGCCCAGCTGTTGCTCGACGGCCGTGGCATCCAGCAGGATCAGCCGCTGGCGTTGAGCTGGTTCCGCATTGCCGCGCAGCAACGCCACCCGATGGCGATCAACATGATCGGACGCTGCCTGGAGAATGGCTGGGGCTGTGAAATCGATCTGGCCGAGTGCGCCCGGCATTACCGGCAAGCCGCCGACCTGGGTTTGGATTGGGGTTTGTACAACTACGGCCAACTGCTGACGCGCGGGCGCGGTGTGGAGCGCGACCTTCTCGCCGCGTATGAACTGTTCGGTCAGGCTGCCGCAAAAGGGCATGCCAAGTCGATGAACCTGCTGGGGCGCTTTCACCACGAGGGCGTGGTGGTGCCCAAGGATGTGCAAGTGGCGCGGCAGTGGTATCAGCGTTCGGCTGAGGCCGGGGATTTTCGCGGGCAATACAACCATGCCGCCGAGCTGGTGGAAGCGGGCGATGAGGCCCAAGCCTGCGTATGGCTTGAGCGCGCCCTGACAACCGCGACGCCGGGTTTTCTGCAGGCGGCTTACCCGGTGTTGTTGGGCTCGGCTTTCAGCGCGATTCGCGAAATGGGCCTGCGTTATCAGCGCCAGGCGCTCGAGGCATAAAAAAGCCCCTGGACCTTTCGGTGCAGGGGCTCTTCAAAACGGCCTGTCAGGCCGCTTCAATTTTTGCGCGGTTGTGTTCAACCTTGGACAGGTAACGCTGCACGTTGTCCTGCTCTTCCGGCGTGGTGAACAGGCCCAGTTTGGTACGGCGCCACAGCACGTCCTGCGGTTGCGTCACCCATTCTTCGGCACACAGGTAATCGACTTCGCGGGTGTACAGGCCGCCACCCAAGTGGTCGCCCAGGTCGGCCAGCGATTGCACGCCTTCCAGCAAGCGCCAGGTGCGGCTGCCGTAGGTGGTGGACCAGCGACGGGCGATCTCGCTCGGCACCCAGTCGAACTTGGCGCGAATCGCCTCGGCCAACGCTTCTGGCGTGCTCATGTTCTCGCCGCCTGGCAGGCTGGCCGTGGCCGTCCAGCTTGGGCGCATCTGCGTGAAGTACGGCGCCAGCTGGGCCATCGCCGACTCGGCGAGTTTGCGGTAGGTGGTCAGCTTGCCGCCGAACACCGACAGGATCGGCGCCTCGCCGGTGCCGCCAGACAGCGACAGGGTGTAGTCGCGGGTGATGGCCGATGGGTTATCTGATTCGTCATTGCAAAGCGGGCGCACGCCGGAATAGGTGTGCACGATATCGTCGCGGCTCAACTGCTTCTTGAAGTGGGCATTCACCACTTTCAGCATGTAGTCGGTTTCGCCTTCGGTAATCGCAACGGCGGCCGGGTCGCCGGTGTATTCGCGGTCGGTGGTGCCGATGATGGTCAGGTGGTTCAGGTACGGAATGGTGAAGACGATACGCCCGTCTTCGTTCTGCAGAATGTGCGCGTGGGCGCCTTCGTACAGTTTCGGCACGATCAGGTGGCTACCCTGGATCAGGCGGATGCCGTACGGCGAATCCAGCTTCAGGTCTTCCTTGATGAATTTGGCGACCCATGGGCCTGCCGCATTCACCAGCGCTCGGGCACGAATCGAGAACAGGCTGCCATCGGCGCGTTCCATGTTCATTTCCCACATGCCGTTGCTGCGGTGCGCGCTGACGCAACGGGTCTGGGTGTGGATATGCGCGCCTTTTTCGCGCGCCGCCATGGCGTTCAGTACTACCAGGCGGGCGTCGTCGACCCAGCAATCGGAGTATTCGAAGCCTTTGGTGATTTCGCTTTTCAGCGGGCTGTCAGGGCCGAACTTGAGGCTTTTCGAGCCGGCGAGCTTTTCGCGCTTGCCCAAGTGGTCGTACAAGAACAGGCCGGCGCGGATCATCCACGCGGGGCGCAGGTGCGGGCGATGGGGCAGCACAAAGCGCATCTGTTTGACGATGTGCGGGGCCTTGGCCAACAGCACTTCACGCTCGGCCAGGGCTTCGCGCACCAGGCGGAATTCGTAATGTTCGAGGTAGCGCAGGCCGCCGTGGATCAGCTTGCTGCTGGCGGAGGAGGTGTGGCTGGCCAAGTCATCCTTTTCGCAAAGGAATACCGACAAACCGCGACCGGCTGCATCTGCTGCAATGCCGACGCCATTGATCCCGCCGCCGATTACGGCAACGTCATAGACTTCGGCAAGCGGTGGAGCAGGCAAGGTGGAAGGGTTCATCGGCTGGCCTCGCGAATTTTTCGTCTTGGAATTCGAACATTAATGTTCATTTGCGAAAATGGTAGCTGATAAACGCGCGCACAGCCACCCGACTTCGATTGAAAAAACTCATCGAAGGGGCCAGAAAGGAAAATTTGTGAACAGATAGTTCCCACGCTCCGCGTGGGAATTCAGCCCGTGACGCTCTGCGTCACAGCGGACGCAGAGCGTCCTTTGATGCATTCCCACGCGGAGCATGGGAACGAGAGAGAGTTAAACCACTTCCAGCCGAACCTTGTGCTGATTCAACAACTGCACCAACGCCGGCACCGGCTGTTGATCAGTCACCAAACAGTCGACCAGACTGATCGGCCCCAAGCGAATCATGGCGTTACGCCCGAATTTGCTTGAGTCCGCCGCCAATATCACCTGGCGCGCATTGGCGATAATCGCCTGGGAAACCCGTACTTCCTGGTAGTCAAAGTCGAGCAAACTGCCGTCTTCATCGATGCCGCTGATGCCCACCAAAGCAAAGTCGACCTTGAACTGGTTGATGAAATCGACACTCGCCTGACCCACCACACCGCCATCACGGCGCACGTTACCGCCGGTCAGCAACACATCGAAGTCGTCCTTGGCACTGAGCATGGTCGCGACGTTGAGGTTGTTGGTGATGATTTTCAGGTGATTGTGATTCAGCAGCGCACGCGCGATCGACTCGGTGGTGGTGCCGATGTTGATAAACAGCGAGGCATGATCGGGGATTTGTGCGGCGATGGCTTCGCCGATGCGTTGTTTCTCATCACGCATCTGGTCGGCACGCATGGCGTACGCGGTGTTTTCGACACTGGAGTCATAGGCCGCGCCGCCGTGGTAGCGGCGCAGCAGATTAGCGTCCGCCAGTTGGTTGATATCGCGGCGGATGGTTTGCGGGGTAACAACGAATAGCTGCGCCATCTCCTCGATACTGACATAACCGCGTTCGCGGACCAGTTCGAGGATTTGTTGTTGGCGGGGAGGCAGATTCATGGGGCGTCCTTTGGGCTGCCATACAAAAGTGGCCCATGATGACGCAGGAATCTGCTCCCTGCCAGTTACAACCCTCTATCGGTCCGGCGCTTGGCTTATTCAGCGCCTTCGTGCGGTTCCCAGTCGCGGGTGCGGCTTACCGCTTTTTGCCAGCCGGCGTAGAGTTTCTCTTTGGCGGCTTCGTCCAGCGCAGGTTCGAATTCGCGCTCGATCACCGCCTTGCCGCGCAACTCGTCCAGGCTGCCCCAGAAGCCACAGGCCAGGCCTGCCAGATAAGCCGCGCCCAGTGCGGTGGTCTCGCGCATTTGCGGGCGTTCGACCTGGGTGCCGAGGATGTCGGCCTGGAACTGCATCAGGAAGTTGTTGGCCACCGCACCGCCGTCTACGCGCAGGGCTTTGAGGCGTTCGCCCGAGTCCTGTTGCATCGCGTCCAAAACGTCGCGGGTCTGGTAGGCAATCGACTCCAGGGCTGCACGAATAATGTGATCCACGCGTACGCCACGGGTCAGGCCGAACAGTGCGCCACGCGCATACGGGTCCCAGTACGGAGCGCCCAGGCCGGTGAAGGCCGGCACCAGGTACACGCCGTTGCTGTCCTTGACCTTGCCGGCGAAGTATTCGGTGTCGGTGGCGTCGGCGATGATCTTCAACTCGTCACGCAGCCATTGCACGGTGGAACCACCGTTGAACACCGCGCCTTCCAGGGCGTAAGCCACTTCGCCGCGTGGGCCGCAGGCGATGGTGGTGAGCATGCCGTGCTTGGATTTCACCGCCTTGTCGCCGGTGTTCATCAGCAGGAAGCAACCGGTGCCATAGGTGTTCTTGGCCTGGCCGGCTTCCACGCACATCTGGCCGAACAGGGCGGCTTGTTGGTCGCCAGCGATGCCGCCGATGGCGATGCCGCTTTTGGTGCGGCCGTAGATTTCCGAAGAGGACTTCACTTCCGGCAGCATTTCGCGCGGCACGTCGAGAATCTCCAGCATCTTCGCATCCCACTCCAGGGTGTGGATGTTGAAGAGCATGGTGCGCGAGGCGTTGGTGTAGTCGGTGACGTGGGTTTTGCCGCCGGTAAATTTCCAGATCAGCCAGCTGTCGATGGTGCCGAACAGCAGTTCACCGTTGCGCGCACGCTCGCGGCTGCCTTCGACGTTATCGAGGATCCACTTGAGCTTGGTGCCGGAGAAGTACGGGTCGGTGACCAGGCCGGTGGTGTCATTGATGTATTGCTCGTGGCCGTCGCGCTTGAGCTGCTGGCAGATCTCGGTGCTGCGGCGGCACTGCCAGACGATGGCGTTATAGATCGGGCGGCCGGTGACCTTGTCCCAGACCACGGTGGTTTCACGCTGGTTGGTGATACCGATGGCGGCGACTTGGTCATGGTGCAGGCCGGCTTGTGCCAGGGCCTCGACCATCACCGCGCTTTGCGTGGCGAAGATTTCCATCGGGTCATGTTCAACCCAGCCGGCTTGCGGGTAGTGCTGAGTGAATTCGCGCTGGGCGGTGCAGACCACGTTGGCGTCACGATCAAAGATGATCGCCCGCGAACTGGTGGTGCCCTGATCAAGGGCAATGATGTAGTTCTTATTCTGAATGTCGGTCATGTCGATTGCCTTAGACGGAAAATAAGGAAGTAAGGAATCAGCCTGGGCCACAAAGGGGCAGTGCGGACCAGGCCGGCGCTATCAGGAAATACGCGTCTTGCCGTTGACAGCCGTGTCAGGTGTTTCATCTATAGCAGGTGCGGCGCTCGGCAGATGACGGGCAATCAGCCCGCGATAGGCCGCAGCACCGAGACAGGCGCCGACAATCGGCGCGAAAATCGGAATCAGGAAGTAGGGAATATCGCGACCGCCAGTAAAGGCTATTTCACCCCAGCCGGCGAAAAAGGTCATCAGCTTGGGCCCGAAATCCCGCGCCGGGTTCATCGCAAAGCCGGTCAACGGGCCCATGGCGCTGCCAATCACCGCGATCAGCAGGCCGATCAGCAGCGGCGCCAACGGGCCGCGTGGCAGGCCATTGTTGTCATCGGTGAGGGCCATGATCACGCCCATCAAGATGGCGGTGATGACCATTTCCACCAGAAACGCCTGGGCCGTGCTCAACAGGGCGTGCGGGTAAGTGGAGAACACCGACGCCAACTCCAGGCTGGCCTGGGAGCCGCGTACCATGTGGTGGGTTTGTTCGTAATCGAAAAAAAGATTGCTGTACAGCGTGTACACCAAGGCGGCCGCGCAGAAGGCGCCCGCAACCTGCGCGAGGATGTAGAAGGGCAGTTTGCGCTTTTCGAAATCGGCAAATATGCACAGCGCGATACTCACCGCCGGATTGAGGTGAGCCCCGGAAATACCGGCGCTCAGGTAGATCGCCATACTCACGCCGATCCCCCAGATGATACTGATTTCCCACAACCCAAAGCTGGCACCCGCGACCTTGAGCGCAGCGACACATCCTGTACCGAAGAAGATCAGAAGCGCAGTCCCCAGGAACTCGGCCATGCATTGGCTCGAAAGTGAAGGCTGTTGAAGAGCAGTTGTCATGGAAGACCTCGATTGTTGTTCTTGTTTGGCGCGCGGCCTCAACGGGCTGTTGCGCGATTTTCACCGTGGCGAGGATCCCCATCCAAACCATGGCTTACTGCTGGAGTACTGCAGCTCTATTCCTACAGTATTCGGAAACGAAAAAATATAGACAAGAATGACGGCTGTCAAAGGTCGAAAGTGAACCATTGGTCATTTTCAAACTATTAGTCTGATGAATGATCACGCTTGCCCCCGCCAATACTCATTTCAGGAGTGGCGCACTAGAGCGTTTTGCATGGCCTTGGCCTAGAATTGACCCTCTGTTTTCCACGCCCGGAATAGTCATGACCCCCGCACTGGACCTGTTGAAAAAAGTTCGCGCCGAACATCACATCCACAGTTACGAACATGATCCCAAGGCGGCGTCCTATGGCCTGGAGGCCGCGGAGAAATTGGCGCTCGACCCGGCCCGGGTGTTCAAGACCTTGCTGGCCAGCAGTGAGAAAGGTGAATTGTTGGTGGCGGTGGTGCCGGTCGTCGGAAGTCTGGATTTAAAGGCGTTGGCGCAGGCGGCCGGGGTAAAAAAAGTCGAAATGGCCGACCCGGCGGCGGCGCAGCGCTCTACCGGTTACTTGCTGGGTGGCATCAGCCCGTTGGGGCAGAAAAAGCGGCTGCGCACTTTTATCGATGTGACGGCGCAGCCGTTTGAGACGATTTTTGTTAGTGCCGGGAGGAGGGGGTTGGAGGTTGAGCTGTCGGCGGCGGTGCTGGCTGAGCATACTCAGGCTAAATTTGCGCCGATTGGCCGGGCCTGAAACTCACTTCTGAATGCGCTAAAGATCCAATGTGGGAGCTGGCTTGCCTGCGATGGCATCACTGTGGTCTGTCTGATAGACCGAGGTGTTTGCATCGCAGGCAAGCCAGCTCCCACATTTTTACCCGGTTTCATCAGTTGCTTAGTGCGCGGGGCTGTAGCGGCGCACACCAGATTCAACCTGAGGAATCTGCGCGGCGGTGCTGCCAGACGCCTGAAACAACACCAAATGCTCAGCCGCCACCCGAATCCCCACATCCGCACCGACCTGATGATCAGCATGGCTGGGGAAAATCGACTCCAGCTGTGCCCCGGTCGGCAGTTGCAGGCGGTACAACGTCGAGGCACCGAGGAAGGTCTTGCCGACGATCCGCGCTTTCAATGCACTGTCCGGCGCATAGACGATGTCATCCGGGCGCAGTAATACATCCACCGCGCCGCCCGCAGGCCAGGTGTAGGCGCGATTGCCGCGCAGGTCACCCAGTTCGGTGCTGACCGATTCCGGTGAACGCATTTGGCCACGGATAAAGTAGCCCTGGCCGATAAAGCTGGCGACATACGGCGTCTGCGGTTCGTGATAGAGGTTGTAAGGCGTGTCCCATTGTTCCAGGCGGCCTTCCTTGAATACGCCCACCTGATCGCTTACTGCGAAGGCTTCTTCCTGATCATGGGTCACCAGAATCGCACTGGTGCCACGCGCCTTGAGAATCTCACGTACTTCGTGGCTGAGCTTGCGCCGCAGTTCGCCGTCGAGGTTGGAGAACGGTTCATCCAGCAGCAGCAGTTGTGGCTCCGGCGCCAGGGCGCGGGCGAGGGCGACGCGTTGTTGCTGGCCGCCGGAAAGCTCGTGGGGGAACCGCTTGCCGAGGTTCTTCAGGTTGACCAGTTCCAGCAACTCGGCGACCACGCGGTCTTTTTGCGGGTGCTTGCGGATGCCAAAGGCGATGTTGTCGGCCACGCTCAAATGCGGAAACAGCGCGTAGTCCTGGAACACCATGCCGATCCGACGTTTCTCCGGCGCGAGGGTGAACCCGGCGCTGGAAATCACTTCGCCGGCCAGGCTGATTTCACCCTCGTGCACGGGTTCGAACCCGGCAATCGCACGCAAGGTGGTGGTTTTGCCGCAGCCGGATGAGCCGAGCAGGCAGCCGATGTCACCGGCGTTAAGGTGCAGGTTGAGGTTCTGCACCACCCGTTGATCTTGATAGCCGCATGCCAGATTGCGCAGGTTCAGCAGTAACGGCTGGCTCATGCGTGGCGGTACGAAGGCTGGACGAGGAATTCGAGCAGCGCCTTTTGCGCGTGCAAGCGGTTTTCGGCCTGGTCCCAGGCGACCGAGCGCTTATCGTCGAGCAGGTCGAGGCTGATTTCTTCGCCACGGTGGGCTGGCAGGCAGTGCATGAACAGCACATCCGGCGCGGCCAGGTCGAGCAACGCGCGGGTTACCTGGAACGGCGCGAACAGGGCCAGGCGCTTGGCGGTTTCTTCTTCCTGGCCCATGGAGGTCCAGACATCGGTGCTGACCAGATGGGCGCCAAGCACGGCATCACGTGGGTCGCGCACCAGGGTCACGCGACTGCCGGCCTGCTCCAGGAAGCGCGCATCCGGCTCATAGCCTTCGGGGCACGCGATGCGCAGGTGGAAGTCGAACTGGATCGCCGCTTCTATATAGCTGTTGCACATGTTGTTACCGTCGCCGATCCAGGCCACGGTTTTGCCCTGGATCGAACCGCGGTGCTCGAGGAAGGTTTGCATGTCGGCCAGCAACTGGCACGGGTGCAGGTCATCGGACAGGCCGTTGATCACCGGTACGCGGGAGTTGGCGGAAAATTCGGTCACGGTGCTGTGGGCAAAGGTACGGATCATCACCGCATCGAGCATGCTCGACATCACGATGGCGCTGTCGGCAATCGTCTCGCCACGGCCCAGTTGGGTATCGCGCGAGGACAGGAAGATGGCCTGGCCACCCAGCTGAATCATGCCGGCTTCGAACGACACGCGGGTGCGGGTCGAAGACTTCTCGAAAATCATCCCGAGCACACGGTTTTTCAAAGGCTCGAACAGTACGCCGCGGTTACGCAGGTCTTTAAGCTCAATGCCTCGACGGATCACGCTGACCAGCTCTTCGGGCGTGCAATCCATCAGGGAGAGAAAGTGCCTTGCGCTCATCATTAACTACCTTTTTGCAACAGACCGCAGATACTCAAAGCCTTGTTTATTGTGACAACGGGCGAGACCTGCGGCGAAAGCCGCACGGGGCGACGAAATAGGGGAAGGCGCGATCTTATAATTAAATGTCGCGTCTTACCAATAGGGCTACGGTTTTTAAGGGTGTTCAAGAAGGGCGCCGAGACGCTTTTGAAGACTGATTCCTGACAGCAGCGGCCCATTTGTACACTGGCGCCGAGACCTTTTGCAATGTGTGGGGGCGGCTCCGGGCCAGGCTGTGTCGGTTTTAGCCGTGGCGGGCAGGGTTCTGAAACATTTGCTCACGTTTAGCCATGGCCTGGCCTAATGCTTGCCGATTCACAGCACTGACGTTGCTGGTGCCTGCGCCGGTCGCGGCCCATAGTGAAGCCAAAGCCCTAATAAGAGACTGGCCATGACCAAGACTCTCCATCACCGTGCCTGCCATCTGTGTGAAGCCATCTGTGGCCTGACCCTGGAAACCACCCAAGCCGACGACGGCAGCCTGGCGATCACCTCGATCAAGGGCGACCCGCTGGACACCTTCAGCCGTGGGCATATCTGCCCCAAGGCCGTGGCGCTGCAGGACATCCAGAACGACCCCGACCGTTTGCACCAGCCCATGTTGCGAGTGGGCAGCGAATGGCAGCCGATCGCGTGGGACGAGGCGTTCAAGCTGGTCGCCGAGCGGCTGGCCGGTATCCAGGCCCGGCATGGGCAAAACGCGGTGGCGGTGTATCAGGGCAACCCCAGCGTGCACAACTATGGGTTGATGACTCACAGCAACTACTTCCTCGGCCAGTTGAAGACGCGCAATCGGTTTTCCGCGACCTCGGTGGACCAACTGCCCCATCACCTCACCAGCCACTTGATGTACGGCCACGGCCTGTTGTTGCCGATTCCGGATATTGATCACACCGACTTCATGCTGATATTGGGCGGCAACCCACTGGCCTCCAACGGCAGCATCATGACCGTGCCCGATGTGGAAAAACGCCTCAAGGCCATTCAGGCACGCGGCGGCAAAGTGGTGGTGGTCGACCCTCGGCGCAGCGAGACGGCGGCGATTGCCGACCAGCATCTGTTTGTGCGGCCTGGCGGCGACGCGTCGCTGCTGTTCGGCGTACTCAATACACTGTTTACCGAGCAGCTGACGCGCGACAGCCATTTGCCGGTTGAAGGCCTCGACGACGTGCGCCACGCCATTGCCGGGTTTACCGCTGAAGCCATGAGCCGCCAATGTGCGGTGCCTGCCGAGCAGATCCGCCAATTGGCGCGTGACTTCGCGGCGGCGGACAAAGCGGTGTGTTATGGCCGCATGGGCGTGTCGACCCAGGCGTTTGGCACCTTGTGTCACTGGCTGGTGCAACTGATCAACCTGGTGACTGGCAACCTCGACCGGGTTGGCGGTGCGTTGTGCACCAGCCCGGCGGTGGACCTTGTGGCCTCGACCGGCGGCGGGCATTTCAACCGCTGGCAGAGCCGTGTGTCCGGGCGCCCGGAATATGGCGGCGAGTTGCCGGTCTCGGCGCTGGCCGAAGAAATGCTCACCGAGGGCGAAGGGCAAATCCGTGCCTTGGTGACCGTGGCCGGCAACCCCGTATTGTCGACGCCCAATGGTCGCCAGCTGGAGCAGGCGCTGGATGGCTTGGAGTTCATGCTCAGCATCGACCTGTACATCAACGAGACCACGCGTTACGCCGACCTGATTCTGCCGTCGACATCGGCGCTGGAAAACGATCATTACGACACCACGTTCAATATGTTTGCTGTGCGTAACGTCACCCGCTTCAATCGCGCGATCCTGCCCAAGCCTGCCGGCGCGTTGCATGACTGGGAAATTTTTGTCGGCTTGGCCGAGGCCTTTGCGGCGCAGACGGGCGTGGCGCTTAAACCGACCATGGCACCGGCGCAGATGATCGACTTCGGGTTGCGTGCCGGGGCTTACGGTGATGCCTCCGAGCACAAATTGTCGGTGGCCATGCTGGCGGACCATCCGCATGGCGTGGACTTGGGGCCGCTCAAGCCCAACCTTGGCGCACGCTTGAAAACCGCCAGCGGCCAGGTGCAGGCGGCGCCGGCAGTGATTCTGGCGGACTTGGCGCGGTTCGCCTCGCAGCCAGTGCCGGTGGCGGATGAACTGCTGCTGATCGGCCGTCGCCATGTGCGCAGTAATAATTCGTGGATGCATAACTATCACCGCCTGGTGAAAGGCAAGCCGCGCCACCAGCTGCATATGCACCCTGATGACCTCAGCCGCCGACAGTTGAGCGACGGCCAGCGGGTGCGGGTGAGTTCGCGCATCGGCATGATCGAAGTGGAAGTGGTGGCCAGCCTGGACATGATGCCCGGTGTGGTCAGTCTGCCCCATGGCTGGGGCCATGGCCGCCCGGGTGTGCAGATGAGCATCGCCAGCGGCCAGCCGGGGGCGAGCGCCAACGACCTGACCGACGAGCGGCAACTGGATGAATTGTCTGGAAACGCCGCACTCAACGGCGTGCCGGTGCAGGTGGCCGCCGCATAAGGCCTGAGCACCGCGCTGGAATTTTGCGTTACAATGCGCCACCGTGCCGACCTGTGAGTCGCAAAGTTCCAGCCGAGGTGTTCCATGGATATCATCGAAACGATCAAAGAGCAGATTGCCAACAACACCATTCTGCTTTACATGAAGGGCGCCCCGAACGCTCCTCAGTGCGGTTTCTCCGCGAAGGCTTCCCAGGCCATCATGCAGTGCGGCGAGAAGTTCGCCTACGTGGATATCCTGCAAAACCCTGAAATCCGCGCCAACCTGCCGAAGTACGCCAACTGGCCAACCTTCCCACAACTGTGGGTAGCCGGTGAGCTGGTCGGCGGTAGCGACATCATCACCGAGATGGCGGCTGATGGTTCGCTGCAGGCTCTGATCAAAGAAGCAGCAGCCAACGCGGCAGCCAAGACTGACGCGTAATGTGCATGCAATAAAAAGCCCCGCGTCTCGAAAGAGAGCGGGGCTTTTTTGTGGCTAATTGATCGTTCCCACGCTCCGCGTGGGAACGCATCCTGTGGCGCTCTGCGTCACCCTGCGCAGAACGTGGGAACGATCTTCAGCGCTTATTCACCCATCTGCGATTGCAGGTAGTTCTCCAGGCTGACTTTATCGATCAGGCCCAATTGGGTTTCCAGCCAGTCGATATGTTCTTCCTGGTCTTCCAGGATATCTTCCAGCAGTTCACGGCTACCGAAGTCACCCTTGGTTTCGCAGTGAGCGATGGCGGCCTTGATGTCGCTGTGGCTCTTGCGTTCAAAGCCGAGGTCACTGCTGATCATTTCCTGGGTGTGCTCGCCGATGTTCAGCTTGCCCAGGTCCTGCACGTTCGGCAGGCCTTCCAGGAACAGGATGCGCTTGATCAGCGCATCTGCGTCCTTCATGGCCTTGATGGACTCTTTGTATTCACGCTTGCCGAGCTTTTCCAGGCCCCAATCGTCATACATGCGCGCATGCAGAAAGTACTGATTGATCGCGACCAGTTCATTGGCAAGGATTTTGTTGAGTTGCTGGATGACTGAGATGTCGCCTTTCATGACTGGGGTCCTGCCCTGTAATAGCTGTATATACGGCGGAGTTTGAGCGGCGAAATCCCTAGTGTCAAACCTAAGTTATTGAATAATAAATGAAAATTAATCGGAATAAGAATGTTTGTGTTCCGCGTCTTGGCGCTAACTAATTGAATTACGGGCATAAAAAAACCGGACACTAAGTCCGGTTCTTCAAAACCCGCCTGATTAAGCGTGTGTAAATTCTGCTGAGTAGGGGAGCGCGGCCTGGGCTGTTTGCAGCTGCGTCAGGGTTTCCCGTACCACTTGCTTGGCGAGGCAGGCACATTTACCGCACTGGCTGGCAACGCCGGTGGTTTCACGTACTTCCTTGTAGCTGCAGCAACCTTCATAGATTGCTTCGCGGATTTGTCCGTCGGTGACGCCAGTGCAGAGGCAGACATACATAAGGGAGAACCATCGCGGGTTTAAGGCTTAAGTGCGATGGATCTTAATGTTAACGAGAATGATTGTCAAAGTAGATTCGTAGGGTATTCGCTGGCACTGCGCCCTCACTGACGAACGGTTTTTTCAGTGTATGATGGTCGGTCTTCACGAAGCGTGACTGCGTCACAGGGCTGTCGCTTAGCTGCGCCAGACTTGGGCCGGTCCTTTTACTTCAATCGTCACCCTTACATCAGGAGATACCCAATGAGCGTACTCGTCGGCAAACAAGCCCCGGATTTCGACGTACCTGCCGTCCTCGGCAATGGCGAAATCGTAGACAGCTTCAAACTGTCTGAAGCCATCAAAGGCAAATACGGCCTGGTGTTCTTCTACCCGCTGGACTTCACCTTCGTCTGCCCGTCCGAGCTGATCGCTCTGGACCACCGCATGGACGATTTCAAGGCGCGCAACGTTGAAGTGGTAGCCGTTTCCATCGACTCCCATTTCACCCACAACGCCTGGCGCAACACCGCTATCAATGATGGCGGCATCGGCAAAGTCAAATACACCATGGCTGCCGACATGAAGCACGACATCGCCAAGGCCTACGACGTTGAGTCCGAAGGTGGCGTGGCGTTCCGTGGCGCGTTCCTGATCGACGACAAGGGCGTTGTGCGCTCGCAGATCATCAACGACCTGCCGCTGGGCCGTAACATGGAAGAGCTGATCCGTCTGGTCGACGCCCTGCAATTCCACGAAGAGCACGGCGAAGTGTGTCCTGCCAACTGGAAAAAAGGCGACAAAGGCATGAACGCTTCGCCAGAAGGCGTTGCGGCTTACCTGACCGAGAACGCCGGCAAGCTGTAAGCCACGTTCGACGCAAAAAAAACCGGCCTGAGAAGGCCGGTTTTTTTATGCGCGGGAAATGACCCTGTGGCGACTGATGTTCAGTGGCTGGAGGGCTGTTGTGGCGAGTGGGTATGTTGTGGCGAGCG
>NZ_JAKNQN010000015.1:0-64398 GCF_022662395.1 Pseudomonas sp. MONT-RG-20F-20-E-7-02 | reverse complement strand
TCAGCGGTCATGTCACCCGTGTCATCTTCGTCCTTAAATAAAATGTTGCGGGAAACATAGCCGACGCTGGAAAAGAGGCTTTGGAAGTAAAGCCAGCTATTGTCCGACTGTACACTTTGCGTACTTAGACGAATGGAAGCACTGTCGACAGGAATAACAGTGCTGATTGCAGGTGGTTCAATAGAGGGTGAGGGTATCTGATCGCCCTGGGTCAATTCAGGGCCTTCAATATAAAACTCCAAGTTTGGAGCATATGCTGTGCTTTTATCATAATAAGCACTAATCGAGTAATTGCCGAAAGGCAATTCTTTATTGGCTCTAACTAGCCAACTGCCATTGGCATCTGCTGTCGCCTCCGCCAGAATTTCGTTGCGAGCATTGGTTTTGCACACTTTAATTCGTGCGCCCGGTGACGCCTTGCCAAGGAAAATAGGCATGCGTTTGGGCGGTAGGGTAACAATAGGGGAATAGAGAGTTGGAGCGTCCATGACATGATTTCCGAAGTGGAAAATGTCAGCTCACGTTGGACCTGGATTGGGCATCCATCTACTGTGAAAAGTAACAGATACGACAGACGGTAATCAGCGGCGTGAGTGCAAGCGAGTCGTCGTCAGCATGTTCACGCCACTGAGTTGGCTTTCGGGTTCAGGACTGGTATTGACTGAGTAACCGCTCCATCCGCGCATCCAGCCGGCGCTTGATCTCGGTTTCAATATGCGGGGCAAAGTCGTCGATCACGTCTTGCATGATCAGCTGTGCGGCAGCGCGCAGTTCGTTGTCCAGGTGCAGCAGCAGGGCGTCGGGCGCTTTTTCGGTGGTAACTGGAGCAGGCGCGGCCTCTGCAACGGGGGCGGGGGCGACAGGCACCGGTGCAGCAGGCTTGCCACCGACCATGTCGAACAACAGCGGAATCTGCACCTCGCCATCGACCGTTTCGGTCAGCAGCGGCGGTTGCAAGCCATCATCACCGAGCAACTGGCGGATCGATTCAAGGTCGTCCAGCAGGTGGTCGTCTTTTTTTATAGGGTTTGGCGTGTCCATCATGTACTCAAAGTCGTTGTAGCCGGTGATCTTGCAGAGAATAGCCCTGTTCGCGGTAGAAACGGAAACTCTCCCGCGCGGCCTGACGAATAGCCGGGTCTTCCACCACCACTTCCGCCACACGGGCAAACGCCTTGGCAAAGGCCGGTACTTTCAGGTCGAGGTTGACCAGCAGGTCGTGGTGATCGCCGCAACTGTCGCCCAGGCCCAGTACCACCAGGCTCTCTGGCTCGGACTCGGCAGGGCCGTGAGGCACGAAGCTCTCGCCCTTGAAGCGCCACAGGCGGGCGTCGAGGTCATCACGCTGGGCGGCATCGCTGCAATGCAGGTAGATGCGGTGGCCCATGCGCCAGGCTTTTTCGGTGAGTTTGCAGGCAAAGTCCAGGCGCGCAGAGGGATCGGCGCTGGGCAATATATAGAAGTCGACTTGGGTCATTGCGGTTCCTGAGACCGGGGCGGCACGCGGGCCGCCCCGGAATCTTCAGTTTCAGGCTTTGGCGCGATCCAGCAGGTACTGGGTCAGCAGTGGCACTGGGCGGCCGGTGGCGCCCTTGTCCTTGCCGCCGCTGGTCCAGGCCGTGCCGGCGATGTCCAGGTGCGCCCAGTTGAAGTTCTTGGCAAAGCGCGACAGGAAGCAGGCCGCGGTGATGGTGCCGGCTTTCGGGCCGCCGATGTTGGCGATGTCCGCGAACGGGCTGTCCAGTTGTTCCTGGTATTCGTCGAACAGCGGCAGTTGCCAGGCGCGGTCGTCGGCCGCCTTGCCGGCGCTGAGCAGTTGCTCGATCAATTCATCGTTATTGCCCAGCAGGCCCGAAGTGTGGGCGCCCAGGGCAACCACGCAGGCACCGGTCAGGGTGGCGATGTCGATCACGGCTTGTGGCTTGAAGCGTTCGGCGTAGGTCAGCGCATCGCACAGCACCAGGCGGCCTTCGGCGTCGGTGTTGAGGATTTCAACGGTCTGGCCGCTCAAGGTGGTGACGATATCGCCCGGACGGGTCGCGCCGCCGCTTGGCATGTTCTCGGCACACGCCAGGATGCACACCAGGTTGATCGGCAGCTTGAGTTCCAGCACGGCACGCAGGGTGCCGAACACGCTGGCGGCGCCGCCCATGTCGTACTTCATCTCATCCATGCCCAGGCCTGGCTTGAGGCTGATGCCGCCGGTGTCAAAGGTGATGCCTTTGCCCACCAGGGCGTACGGCTTCTCGGACTTCTTGCCGCCGTTGTATTGCATCACGATCAGGCGTGGCGGCTGGTCGCTGCCCTGGCCCACGGCATAGAACGAGCCCATGCCCAGTTCCTTGATCTTCTTCTCGTCCAGCACTTCAACTTTCAGGCCCTTGAACTCTTTGCCCAATGCCTTGGCTTGCTCGCCCAGGTAAGTCGGGTGGCAGATGTTCGGCGGCAGGTTGCCCAGGTCGCGGGTGAAGGACATGCCGTTGGCGATGGCGGTGGCGTGAGTCACGGCGCGCTCGACTTCAGCCTGGGCCGCCTTGATGGTCAGCAGGGTGATTTTTTTCAGAGCGCGCGGTTCGGCTTTCTGGCTCTTGAACTGATCGAAAATGTAGCCGCCGTCTACCAGGCTTTCGGCCAGCAGGCGGGTCTTGCCGTAGCTGTCGCGGCCTTTTACGACGATTTCATCGAGTGCCAGTGCTGCATCGCTGCCGCCCAGGCCCTTGAGGGTATTGAGGATGCCACTGATGATCTTGCGGAACGGACGGTCGCCCAGTTCGGCGTCCTTGCCCACGCCCACCAGCAATACGCGGTCGGCTTTGAGGTTAGGCAGGCTTTGCAGCAGCAGGCTCTGACCGACTTTGCCGGCCAGGTCGCCGCGCTTGAGCACGGCGCTGATGGCGCCACCGCTGAGTTCATCCAGTTGCTTGGCGGCGACGCCGAGCTTGCGGCCTTCGCCGACAGCGACCACGAGGGTGGCGGTTTTCAACGTTTCGGGGCTAACGCTTTTTACAACCAATTCCATTTTCGGGTCCCTTATAAAGGTCTGTGAGCCTGAGTCTGTACCCAGGCTTTAACACGTGGCAGCTCTGTAAACCACCCGCGACAAAGGCCGCAGTTTGAACCTCGCCAGCGGAGCCTGACAACCCTTGGCGCATGCTTTGTGCGCGCGCGTGAGGTTGCGCAGTGACAGGCGCGGTCAATCACAGGATAATGCGCCATCTTTTTAGCCGGCCCGTGCAAACGGGTCGACAACGGTATGCTTGCTTGTTTGGCCGCCTTAGCCTGACAACCCTGGAGTGTCTGGTTTGATCGTCTTCCGTTATCTGTCCCGCGAAGTCCTGTTGACCCTGAGTGCCGTGAGTGCGGTGCTGTTGGTCATCACCATGAGTGGTCGTTTCGTCAAATTCCTGGCTCAGGCCGCTTCCGGCGCCCTGGATCCGGGCTCATTGTTCCTGATCATGGGCTTTCGGCTGCCGGGCTTTTTGCAGCTGATCCTGCCGCTTGGCCTGTTTCTCGGCATTCTGCTGGCTTATGGCCGGTTGTACCTTGAAAGTGAAATGACCGTGCTTTCGGCCACTGGCATGAGCCAGCAGCGTCTGCTCGGCATGACCATGGTGCCGGCCGCCGGCGTTGCCTTGGTGGTGGCCTGGCTGAGCATGAGCCTGGCGCCTCAGGGCGCCATGCAGTTTCAACTGCTGCTGAACAAGCAGGATGCGATGACTGAGTTCGACACCCTGGAGCCTGGGCGCTTTCAGGCGCTCAACGACGGTACGCGGGTGACCTACACGGAAACCATGACCGATGACCGTGCCAACCTCGGCGGTGTGTTTATTTCCCAGAAAAATCAGGGCGAGAACCAGAAAGATCGGGGCATTTCGATTCTGGTGGCCGACAGCGGGCACCAGGAAGTGCGCCCGGATGGCAGCCGTTACCTGATCCTGGAAAACGGTTATCGCTATGACGGCAGCCCTGGCCTGGCGAATTATCGGGCGATCAAGTACGACACCTATGGCGTAATGCTCGCAAGGCCGGATATCAGTGAAGAGGTGACGGACCGCGATGCGCTGCCGACCGCGTCGCTGTTCGGTAGCCAGGAGCTGCGCTCCATCGCCGAGCTGCAATGGCGTATTTCCCTGCCGCTGCTGGTATTCATCGTGACCTTGATGGCCGTGCCGCTGTCCAGGGTCAACCCGCGTCAGGGCCGCTTCCTCAAGCTGTTGCCGGCCATCCTGCTGTATATGGCCTACCTGACATTACTGACGTATGCCCGTGGCTGGCTGGAGAACGGCAAGACGCCGCGTTTGCTCGGCCTATGGTGGATTCACGCGCTATTCCTGTCCATTGGCCTGGCTCTACTTTATTGGGAACCGTTGCGCTTGAAGATGCAGAGTCGTCGCAGCATGAAGGAGATGGCTCGTGGTTAAGCTCGACCGCTACATTGGCAGCAGTGTACTGATCGCGATCCTGGCCGTGCTGGGCATCATTATCGGCCTGGCATCGCTGTTCGCTTTGGTTGATGAAATGAAAAGCGTCAACGCCACCTACACCGTATGGAACGTGCTGAGCTACGTGCTCCTCACCGCCCCGCGACGCCTTTACGAAATGATGCCGATGGCCGCACTGATCGGCTGCCTGATCGGCCTGGGCAGCCTGGCCAGCAACAGCGAACTGACCATCATGCGTGCCGCCGGTGTGTCCATTGGCCGTATCGTCTGGGCGGTCATGAAGCCCATGCTGTTGCTGATGGTGTGCAGCGTGCTGATCGGCGAATACGTGGCGCCGCCGTCCGAAGCCACGGCCCAGGCCAATCGCGCCCTGGCCCAGGGTTCGGGCGATGCGCAAAGCGCCAAGCACGGCCTGTGGCACCGCCAGGGGGATGAGTTCATCCACATCAACGCTGTCCAGCCCGACGGACTGTTGATTGGTGTCACGCGCTACAGGTTCGACAAAGAGCGTCATATGCTGTCGTCCAGTTTCGCCAAAAGCGCGCAGTACAGTAATGAAAAATGGCAACTGACTGACATCACCACGACTTATTTCCGCAATGTCGGCCAAGGTAACAAGGCCAGCACCGAAGTGATCAATGTGCCGAGCGAAGAGTGGGGTATCTCGCTCAAGCCGGAATTGCTCAATACGGTGGTGATGATCCCCGAAAGCCTGCCGATCTCCGGTTTGTGGAGCTATATCCATTACCTGAAGGATCAGGGGCTGAACAACGGCCGCTACTGGCTGGCATTTTGGGTCAAGGTGCTGCAGCCGGTGGTGACCGCTGCGCTGGTGCTGATGGCGATCTCGTTCGTCTTCGGCCCGCTGCGCTCGGTGACGCTCGGTCAGCGAGTGTTTACCGGCGTACTCGTGGGCTTTACCTTCCAGATCGCCCAGAACCTGCTCGGTCCCTTGAGCCTGGTATTCGGTTTCTCGCCGTTGTTTGCGGTGCTGGTGCCGACGGGCATCTGCGCCCTGGCCGGGTTCTGGCTGTTGCGCCGAGCCGGTTGATACCGCGCTTATGAACAAAAAATGCCCCGGTCGAGAGATCGGGGCATTTTTGTTCTGGTCAGCAAAGATGACGTTTGGCCTGAGCATCAGGTACAATTCCCGGCTATTTTTCAGCGGGCAATCTGCCTGCAGCCTTTTTGAGTGTTGATCCGTGAGTGATTTGAGTCATATCCGCAATTTCTCCATCATCGCCCACATTGACCATGGCAAGTCGACGCTGGCCGATCGATTCATCCAGATGTGCGGCGGCCTTGCCGAGCGTGAAATGGAAGCCCAGGTCCTGGACTCCATGGACCTCGAGCGGGAACGCGGGATCACCATCAAGGCCCACAGCGTTACCCTGTACTACACCGCCAAAGACGGTATCAAGTACCAGCTGAACTTCATTGACACCCCCGGCCACGTTGACTTCACCTACGAAGTCAGCCGCTCGTTGGCCGCCTGTGAGGGCGCCTTGCTGGTGGTCGATGCGGGCCAGGGCGTAGAAGCCCAGTCCGTCGCCAACTGCTACACCGCGATCGAGCAGGGCCTTGAGGTCATGCCGGTACTGAACAAGATCGACCTGCCACAGGCCGATCCGGACCGCGTCAAAGAAGAAATCGAAAAAATCATCGGCATTGACGCCACCGACGCCGTCGAGTGCAGCGCCAAGACCGGCCTGGGCGTCGACGAAGTGCTCGAGCGCCTGGTCAAGACCATTCCTGCGCCAACCGGCAACTACGAAGATCCGCTGCAAGCGTTGATCATCGACTCCTGGTTCGACAACTACCTGGGCGTTGTTTCCCTGGTGCGTGTACGCCACGGCCGGGTGAAGAAGGGCGACAAGATCCTGGTTAAATCCACCGGCAAGATCCACCTGGTGGACAGCGTCGGCGTATTCAACCCCAAGCACACCGCCACCACTGACCTGAAGGCCGGTGAAGTGGGCTTCATCATTGCCGGTATCAAGGACATTCACGGTGCGCCGGTCGGTGACACCCTGACCTTGAGCTCCACCCCTGACGTCGACGTGCTGCCGGGCTTCAAACGCATCCAGCCGCAGGTTTACGCCGGCCTGTTCCCGGTCAGCTCCGACGACTTCGAAGACTTCCGCGAAGCCCTGCAAAAGCTGACCCTCAACGACTCGTCGTTGCAGTACACCCCGGAAAGCTCCGACGCCCTGGGCTTCGGCTTCCGCTGCGGCTTCCTGGGCATGTTGCACATGGAGATCATCCAGGAGCGCCTGGAGCGCGAATACGACCTGGACCTGATCACCACCGCGCCAACGGTTATTTTTGAGCTGGCGCTGAAAACCGGTGAAACGATTTACGTCGACAACCCGTCCAAGCTTCCAGATCTGTCCTCCATCGAAGACATGCGCGAGCCGATCGTGCGGGCCAATATCCTGGTGCCGCAGGAACACCTGGGCAACGTCATTACCCTGTGTATCGAAAAACGTGGCGTACAACACGACATGTTGTTCCTCGGTACCCAAGTGCAAGTGACCTACGATTTGCCGATGAACGAAGTGGTCCTGGACTTCTTCGACCGTCTCAAATCCACCAGTCGCGGCTATGCTTCGCTGGATTACCATTTCGATCGTTATCAATCGGCTAATCTGGTGAAACTGGATGTGCTGATCAACGGCGACAAGGTCGATGCCCTGGCGCTGATCGTGCACAAGGACAACGCGCACTACAAAGGTCGCCAGTTGACCGAAAAGATGAAAGAACTGATTCCGCGCCAGATGTTCGACGTCGCGATCCAGGCCGCCATTGGCGGGCAGATCATTGCACGGACCTCCGTCAAGGCACTCAGAAAGAACGTACTGGCCAAATGCTACGGCGGTGACGTAAGCCGTAAGCGCAAGCTGCTTGAGAAGCAAAAGGCCGGTAAAAAACGCATGAAGCAAGTGGGCAACGTGGAAATTCCACAGGAAGCCTTCCTTGCGGTGCTCAGGTTGGATAGTTAGGTCCTATGTCACTAAATTTCCCGCTGTTGCTGGTTATCGCCGTCGCCGTTTGCGGCCTCCTGGCGTTGCTCGATCTGGTGTTCTTCGCCCCGCGTCGGCGGGCGGCTATCGCCTCCTATCAGGGCAGCGTCAGCCAGCCCGATGCGGTGGTGGTCGAGAAGCTGAACAAAGAGCCCTTGCTGGTTGAATACGGCAAGTCGTTCTTCCCGGTGTTGTTCATCGTACTGGTGCTGCGTTCGTTCCTGGTTGAGCCGTTTCAGATTCCTTCGGGGTCGATGAAACCTACCCTGGACGTGGGCGACTTCATTCTGGTGAACAAGTTTTCCTACGGGATACGCCTGCCGGTGATCGACAAGAAAGTCATCCCGGTCGGTGACCCGCAACGCGGCGATGTGATGGTGTTCCGCTACCCAAGCGACCCGAACGTCAACTACATCAAGCGCGTCGTGGGCCTGCCGGGTGACGTGATTCGCTACACCAGCGACAAGCGCCTGTTCATCAACGGTGAGTCGGTGGCCGAGCAGTTGATCGGCGCTGAGCCGAACACCTTGGGCAGCGCCGAGCTGTACCGGGAAAAACTCGGGGCGGTAGAGCACGAAATCCGCAAGGAAATGAGCCGCTACCGCGCGATGCCCGATGGCGAATGGAAAGTGCCTGCCGGGCACTACTTCATGATGGGTGACAACCGCGACAACTCCAACGACAGCCGGTACTGGGATGACCCCAATATTCCCAAGGACCTGCTGGGCATGGTTCCCGACGAGAACATTGTCGGCAAGGCCTTTGCGGTCTGGATGAGTTGGCCGGAACCCAAACTCAGCCACCTGCCGAACTTCTCGCGGGTCGGGCTGATCAAGTAATACAGGCGGCGCTGTGAACACAGCGCCGAATGCTTTTCTGGGGCTTGGACAATGCACCGTCCGGCCTCATGCGGCACCAACCAGGATTTGAATTTGAACACTGCGTCAATCGTCGATGGCCGCCGGTGCCACCAACTAGATATGGATAAACCGTGACCGTTTCTCTCAGTCGTCTCGAGCGCCAGCTCGGCTACACCTTCAAGGACCAGGAATTGATGGTCCTTGCCCTCACACACCGCAGTTTTGCAGGGCGTAATAACGAACGCCTGGAATTTCTCGGTGACGCCATTCTCAACTTTGCCGCCGGTGAGGCGCTGTTCGAGCGCTTCCCGCAAGCGCGCGAAGGCCAGCTGTCACGCCTGCGTGCACGCCTGGTGAAAGGCGAGACCCTGGCCGTGCTGGCCCGTGGTTTCGGCCTGGGCGAGTACCTGCGCCTGGGTTCCGGTGAATTGAAAAGCGGTGGGTTCCGTCGCGAATCGATCCTGGCCGATGCCCTGGAAGCGTTGATTGGTGCGATCTACCTGGATGCAGGCATGGAGACGGCCAAGGAGCGCGTCGTTGCCTGGCTCGCGTCGGAGATCGAAAGCCTCACGCTGGTCGACACCAACAAAGATCCCAAGACCCGCCTGCAGGAGTACCTGCAGTCGCGTGGTTGCGAACTGCCACGCTACGAAGTGGTGGATATCCAGGGTGAGCCGCATTGCCGCGTCTTCTTCGTGGAATGTGAAATCACCTTATTGAATGAAAAAAGCCGAGGTCAGGGTGTGAGCCGTCGTATTGCCGAACAGGTAGCGGCGGCTGCAGCACTGATTGCCCTGGGCGTGGAGAATGGCCATGACTGATTCAACCGCAACACGCTGTGGCTATGTTGCCATCGTCGGCCGCCCGAACGTGGGCAAGTCCACGCTGCTGAACCACATCCTGGGCCAGAAGCTCGCGATCACCTCGCGCAAGCCGCAGACCACCCGCCACAACATGCTGGGCATCAAGACCGAAGGCGCCGTGCAAGCGGTGTACGTCGACACGCCAGGCATGCACAAAGGCGGCGAAAAAGCGCTGAACCGCTACATGAACAAAACCGCTTCGGCGGCGTTGAAAGACGTCGACGTGGTGATCTTCGTGGTTGACCGCACCAAGTGGACCGACGAAGACCAGATGGTTCTGGAGCGCGTGCAGTACGTCACCGGCCCGTTGATCGTCGCGCTGAACAAGACCGACCGCATCGAAGACAAAGCCGAACTGATGCCGCACCTGACGTGGCTGCAGGAACAACTGCCGAATGCCCAGATCATGCCGATCTCGGCCCAGCACGGTCACAACCTGGAAGCCCTGGAACGCGTGATCGCCGGTTACCTGCCGGAGAACGAGCACTTCTTCCCGGAAGACCAGATCACCGACCGCAGCAGCCGTTTTCTTGCCGCCGAACTGGTCCGCGAGAAAATCATGCGTCAGATGGGCGCCGAGCTGCCGTACCAGATCACCGTCGAAATCGAAGAGTTCAAGCAGCAGGGCAAAACCCTGCATATCCACGCCTTGATCCTCGTCGAGCGTGACGGCCAGAAGAAAATCATCATTGGCGACAAGGGCGAGCGCATCAAGCGCATCGGCACCGAGGCGCGCAAGGACATGGAATTGCTGTTCGATTCCAAGATCATGCTTAACCTGTGGGTGAAGGTTAAGGGTGGCTGGTCCGATGATGAGCGTGCGCTGCGTTCCCTGGGCTATGGCGACCTATAAAACACCGCCAGTAATTCTGTGTGAGCAAGCTTGTGGGAGCGGACTTGTGTGGGAGCCGGCTTGTGTGGGAGCTGGCTTGCCTGCGATAGCATCACCTCGGTACAACTGAAGAACCGAGGTGCCTGCATCGCGGGCAAGCCCGGCTCCCACACAAACCCGCTCCCACATTGGTTTATCGCTGTTCTTAAGTTCCGCGAAGAGACTTTCATGTCCCAAACCCCACCCACCAGCCAACTCGCCTACGTCCTGCACAGCCGCGCCTACCGCGAGACCAGCGCCCTGGTGGACTTCATCACGCCCCAAGGCCGCCTGCGCGCAGTGTTGCGCAGCGCGCGGGGCAAGGCAGGCACGTTGGCGCGGCCATTTGTGGCCCTGGACGTGGAATTTCGTGGCAAGGGCGAGCTGAAAAACGTCGGCCGCCTGGAAAGCGTCGGCACCTCCGCCTGGCTTAACGGCGAAGCGCTCTTCAGCGGCCTCTACCTCAATGAACTGCTGATACGCCTGCTGCCCGCCGAAGACCCGCACCCTGCGGTGTTCGACCACTACGCCGCCACACTCATAGCCCTGGCCGAAGGCCGCCCCCTGGAGCCGCTGCTGCGCGCCTTCGAATGGCGCCTGCTCGACGACCTCGGTTACGGCTTCGAACTGAGCAACGATTTGCACGGCGATCCCATTGCTGAAGACGGCATGTACCGCCTGCAAGTCGACGCCGGCCTTGAGCGCGTGTACCTGCTGCAACCGGGCCTGTTCCAGGGCACTGAGCTGCTGGCCATGAGCGAAGCCGACTGGAGCGCTCCCGGCGCCTTGTCTGCCGCCAAGCGCTTGATGCGTCAGGCACTGGCCGTGCACTTGGGCGGGCGGCCGCTGGTCAGTCGCGAGTTGTTTCGAAAGCCCTGACAACCCCGTGTATGCTGTGCAGCGTTTCTTTCCCTTTTCAGGAGCGCTTCCGTGACCACCAGCAATCGCATTCTTCTTGGCGTCAACATCGACCACGTCGCTACCCTGCGCCAGGCCCGGGGCACCCGTTACCCCGACCCGGTCAAGGCCGCGCTGGACGCCGAAGAAGCGGGCGCCGACGGCATCACCGTGCACCTGCGCGAAGACCGCCGCCACATCCAGGAGCGCGACGTGTTGCTGCTCAAGGACGTGCTGCAAACCCGCATGAACTTCGAAATGGGCGTGACCGAAGAAATGATGGCGTTCGCCGAGCGCATCCGCCCGGCGCATATCTGCTTGGTGCCGGAAACCCGTCAGGAACTCACCACCGAAGGCGGCCTCGACGTGGCCGGCCAGGAAGCGCGGATCAAGGCTGCGGTTGAGCGCCTGTCGAAGATCGGCAGCGAAGTCTCGCTGTTCATCGACGCCGACGAGCGCCAGATCGAAGCCTCACGCCGTATCGGCGCGCCGGCCATCGAACTGCACACCGGCCGCTACGCCGATGCCACCACGCCGACCGAAGTGGCTGACGAACTGCAGCGCATCATCGACGGCGTAAAGTGCGGCCTGAACGAAGGGCTGATCGTCAACGCCGGCCATGGTTTGCACTACCACAACGTCGAAGCCGTGGCTGCGATCAAGGGCATCAACGAACTCAACATCGGCCACGCGCTGGTGGCGCATGCGTTGTTCGTCGGTTTCAAAGGTGCCGTCGCCGATATGAAAGCGCTGATCCTGGCGGCTGCCAAACACTGAGTGAGCAATGTGGGAGCGGGCTTGTGTGGGAGCTGGCTTGCCTGCGATGCAGGCGACTCGGTCTATCAAACAGACCGAAGCGATGCTATCGCAGGCAAGCCAGCTCCCACAGGAAATCTCCAGAGCCTTCACCCGGGTTTTCGCCGTGCGGCAATGCGAAGCCTTACTGTTTAGCCGGGTCAGGTGTATCGTATCTGCCCTTTGCGGGCCTCTGGCCTGCGGCAGATACGTGAGGTTGTTGTGTCCCGATCCTTTTCCCGTCGACAAATCCTGGGTGGTCTTGCAGGCCTGGCCGTAGTGGGCGTCGGTGCCGGTGGCGGCTATCGCTACTGGCTGGGGAAAGTCGCAGACGCCGAAGCCGGGCACGATTACCAATTGATCGCAGCGCCGCTGGACGTAGAGTTGGTGCCAGGCCACAAAACCCAAGCCTGGGCATTCGGCCCGTCCGCGCCGGGCACTGAGTTGCGTGTGCGCCAGGGCGAGTGGCTGCGGGTGCGCTTTATCAACAACCTGCCGGTCGCCACCACCATTCACTGGCATGGCATCCGCCTGCCGCTGGAAATGGACGGCGTGCCTTACGTCTCGCAATTGCCGGTGTTGCCCGGTGAATACTTCGACTACAAATTCCGCGTGCCCGACGCCGGCAGCTACTGGTATCACCCGCACGTGAACAGCAGCGAAGAACTCGGCCGTGGCCTGGTCGGCCCGTTGATCATCGAAGAGCGCGAACCCACCGGTTTCAAACACGAGCGCACCCTCAGCCTGAAAAGCTGGCACGTGGACGAAGAGGGCGCGTTTGTCGCCTTCAGCGTGCCCCGTGAAGCGGCGCGTGGCGGCACGGCCGGGCGCCTGTCGACGATCAACGGCGTGTCCCAGGCCGTGATCGATTTGCCCGCCGGGCAGATCACCCGCGTGCGCCTGCTCAACCTCGACAACACCCTGACCTATCGCATCAACATCCCTGACGTCGAAGCGCAGATCTACGCGCTGGACGGCAACCCCGTCGAGCCGCGCCCGCTGGGCAAGGAATACTGGCTGGGCCCGGGCATGCGCATTTGCCTGGCGATCAAGGCACCGCCAGCCGGCGAAGAGCTGTCCATCCGCAACGGCCCGGTGCGCCTCGGTACCTTCCGTTCGGTGGCCAACACTGATGCACCCAACGAATGGCCACCGGCGCTGCCCGCCAACCCGATTGCCGAACCCGACCTGGCCAATGCGGAGAAACTCAACTTCAATTTCGAGTGGGTCGGCACGGTGTCGGTGGATGACGGCAAGCCGCCGAGCCTGTGGCAAATCAACGGCAAGGCCTGGGACATCACCGACAAGACCTGCGCCGACCGCCCGATCGCCAAGCTGGAAAAGGGCAAGAGCTACATTTTCGAATTGAAGAACATGACCCAGTACCAGCACCCGATCCACCTGCACGGCATGAGTTTCAAGGTGATTGCCTCGAACCGCCACAAGGTGATCCCGTATTTCACCGACACCTACCTGCTGGGCAAAAACGAGCGCGCCCGCGTGGCGTTGGTGGCGGATAACCCGGGGGTGTGGATGTTCCATTGCCACGTGATCGACCACATGGAAACCGGCCTGATGGCCGCCATCGAGGTGGCGTGATGCGCCAGATTCGCCCCGCCGCGATCATCGACCGCAGCCGCGACCAGGATTTCATGCGCGAAGCCCTGGCCCTCGCCGCCCAAGGCGCCGCACTCGGTGAAGTACCCGTGGGCGCAGTGCTGGTGCAGGACGGTGAAATCATCGGTCGCGGCTTTAACTGCCCGATCAGCGGCAACGACCCCAGCGCCCATGCCGAAATGGTCGCCATCCGCGCTGCCGCTCAGGCGATCAGCAACTACCGCCTGGTCGGCAGCACGCTGTATGTGACGCTGGAACCGTGCAGCATGTGCGCGGGCCTGATCGTGCACTCGCGCATTGCGCGGGTGGTATATGGCGCGTTGGAACCCAAGGCCGGGATTGTGCAAAGCCAGGGGCAGTTTTTTACCCAGGGGTTTCTCAACCATCGGGTGTTGTTTGAAGGTGGGGTGTTGGCGGAGGAATGCGGGACGGTGTTGAGTGAGTTCTTCAAGGCCAGAAGAGCCAAGCCCCCACTCTAAATAACACTGAAAACCAATGTGGGAGCTGGCTTGCCTGCGATAGCGGTGTATCAGCCACTGATGAATTGACTGACAGATAGCTATCGCGGGCAAGCCCGCTCCCACATGTTGATCTCCATTTAGTCAGGGATATCATCCTCACTTCTTGGCGATAATCACCGCCCGCATCGGCGCCGGCAGCCCTTCAATCGTCTTGCTGTGATCGTCCGGATCGAGGAAATCACTCAACGACTGATACTTCATCCACTCCGTGCCGCGCTGTTCCTCAACTGTGGTCACGCTCACATCCACACAGCGCACCTCACTGAAGCCTGCACGCCGTAGCCACAGCATCAACGCCGGCACCGAGGGCAGGAACCACACGTTACGCATCTGCGCGTAGCGGTCTTCCGGCACCAGCACTTGCTGCTGATCGCCTTCCACCACCAGGGTTTCCAATACCAGCTCACCGCCTTTGACCAGGCAATCTTTCAGCGCCAGCAGATGCTCAATCGGCGAGCGGCGGTGGTAGAACACACCCATGGAAAATACCGTGTCGAAGCCTTCCATGTTCGGCGGCAAATCTTCAAACGGGAACGGCAAGTGCCAGGCCTTCGGCGCCGACAAGTAGCGCTGCACCGCCTGGAACTGGCAGAAGAACAACCAGTTCGGGTCCACGCCAATCACGCTGTCGGCGCCGGCGCCGAGCATGCGCCACATGTAATAGCCGTTGCCGCAGCCCACATCGAGGATGCGCTTGCCCTTCAAATCCAGATGAGGCGCGACCCGCGACCACTTCCAGTCCGAACGCCATTCGGTGTCCACGTGCACGCCGAACAGGTTGAACGGGCCCTTGCGCCACGGGCTCAGGCCCATCAGCGCGGTGCGCATTTGCGCGCGGGTGGCGTCGTCGCAGTCAGTGTCGAGTGTCAGGCCGTTGAGCAGGTCGACGTCGCTGGGCTGAATGTTCGGCAGCGCATCCAGCGCGCTCTGCCAGCGTTCCAGGTCGCCATGACCCTTTTCCATCTTGCTATCGAGTTGCGCTTGCAGGCCCTGGGCCCACACAGCCAAAGGAGTACCGACCAGGTGGCGGGCGAGGGGGGACAGATCAATCATGGCAAGGCAATCAACGAGGCAAAGTTAAGACACTGGAACCACGGCACGACTTTCGAGAACCCGGCCGCCAGCAGGCGCTCACGGTGTTCTTCGAGGCTGTCGGGCTTCATGACGTTTTCGATGGCGCTGCGCTTCTGGGCGATTTCCAGTTCGCTGTAGCCGTTGGCGCGTTTGAACGCGATGTGCAGGTCGGTGAGCAGCGCATGTTCCTGCGGATCATTGAACCGCAGCTTTTCCGAGAGGATCAACGCACCGCCCGGCAGCAGCGACTGGCGGATGCGCCGGAGCAACGCCAGGCGCTCATCAGGGGCGATAAATTGCAGGGTGAAGTTCAGCGCTACCACCGAGGCCGGTTTGAACTGCAGCGCGAGGATATCGCCCTCGATCACTTCAACCGGCAGCAACTCCTGGAACATCGAGTCCTGGCCATTGAGGTATTCGCGGCAGCGCTCGACCATCGCCGCCGAGTTATCCACCGCGATCACCCGGCAACCGTCGGTGCGCACGTGGCGGCGCAAGGCCTGGGTCACCGCGCCGAGGGACGAGCCCAGGTCGTAGAGCACGCTGTTGGGTTGCGCAAACTGTGCGGCCAGCACACCGAGGTTCTCGACGATGGTGGGGTAACCGGGCACCGAGCGCTTGATCATGTCCGGGAACACCCGCACCACGTCCTCGTTAAAGGCGAAGTCCGGCACCTGGGGCAGGGGCTGGGCGAATAGGCGATCGGGTTCTTTGCTCACGGTTGTTCCGGCGACGAGGGGGAAAGCCCGGCATTTTAGCCAAATTGATCCTCGTGTGCGCGGGTTAAAGGGGACGCACTCATAGTACGGTGTCTATTTGTAGTGAATGTCGATGTGCCCTTTTAAGGTAATGGAAGTGCCTGAGCCTTCTGGATGGTCCTCTTCGGCATAGATTTCGTACTCGGCGACAATCTGTTGGGTGGTGTGGTTTACGGTAATAATCTCCAGCTTCAGGGTTCCCGGGCTGTAGTGTGTATCGATCAGGCCGGCATCAATGGCTACCCATTTGTTTACGTCGGGTACTTCGACGTTGTACTGCTTCTCTTCGATGTTGCCTGCCAGCCGGAACTCAATACCTTTTACCTGCTGCTCAAGCTCTGCATACCCGCCTGAAATTCTAAAGCCGTAGGGTTCCGTAAAGGCATTGGCGTATTCGAAGTCGCGTGGTTTCGCCCCGTTGATGCCCATGCTAAACACGTTGGTCGTATCAGATGTTGTGCTCATGTCGAGTATCTCGATAGTGCGACAAACCCATCCGGCTATCGCTTGCGAAACACTGTATGTTTTTTAATCGAGCGGTTTAACTGTCATAACTGACAGTTCTTTAGACCTGATTTGGCAGTGAAACCCGATGCTTATTGCCTAATCCTTTATTACACTCGCGATTGAGACGATTGCGAGAACGCCGAAGCCGTAATCCCCCACTGGCCCAACCAGTAAGTGGTGATCAACAAATACGGCGCCGCTTCAAATGACACCACAAACCGGTTGATCCCAATCAAGGTGTCGGAAAACACAAACGACACCGCACCCGCCGCCGCCAACAGCGCCGACTGTTTCGGCACCTCACTGCCCAGTCGCGCCAATGCACGCCAGAGCATGGCGCTGATCACCAGCGCATACACCACCACCGGAATCAGCAAGTCGCCCAGGCCGTGGGAAATCAGGATGCTCAACAGGATCGCGCCCACGCCCAGTGCCAATACCAGCGGCAACACCGCCAAGCGCCTGCAGTCGCTGAAATAGGCTTTCAAGTACGCCAGGTGCGCGAACAGGAAGGCGCCGAGGCCAAAGATAAACAGGTCGCCCGGCCAGGCGAGCAATACGTCGCCGACCAGGGAAAAAATCAGCCCCAGGCTGATCCAGCGTCGATAGTCGGTGGGCGGCGCATCATGCAGCCAGCCCAGCAATGCCAGCACCGGCAGCGGCTTGACCAACAGGCACAACAAGGTGGCATGGGTGGTCAGGCCGTAGATAAAGGTGCCGGCGCCCATCAACGCAAGAATCAGCCAAGGCATATCAGTTCACCGTAATGGCGCAGTCGAAGGTTTCGGCAGGTTCCGCTTCCGGTTCCCACGGTTGTTGCGACGTCAGGCGCAAACGGCCCTGGCCGGCCGCGAAGGCCTGGAAGCGCCAAGTGGATTGGCCGCCACCGCCGATCACACCGGATTCTGCGCTGCTGTAGACCTCGGGGCTCAGCGCACGCAGCACGCCGCCGGCGGAATCCTGGATGGCCCAGCGGTAGCCGGTGGTGGGGTTGCTTGGCAAGGTGAGGATCAGGTTTTGCCCGGTTTTAAGCTGAAGCGGGCAGGCGCTCTGGTTTTCCACGCTGACGTTTTGCTTGGGGGCACTGGCGCAGGCGCCCAGCAGGGCAAGGCTCAAGGGGAGAAGCAGGCGGGCAGCGGTCATGGAGGCTCCTTTGTATGGCGACGAAGGGCGAGCATAACCGAAGATGAGACAAGGTGTGACAGACAGCTGATCGTTCCCACGCTCCGCGTGGGAAGGCAGCCAGGGACGCTCTGCGTCCCAGCAGCGGACGCAGAGCGTCCAGAGAGGCGTTCCCACGCAGAGCGTGGGAACGATCAAATCAGATCAGAAAAGCACCTTCGCCACATCCGCAAAACGCTTGGCAAAGTGCACCGTCATGCCTTCCTTCAGGTACTCCGGCAACTCTTCAAAACTGCCGCGGTTCGGCTCCGGCAGAATCAACTCATGAATCTTCTGACGCCGCGCCGCAATGACCTTCTCACGCACCCCGCCAATCGGCAGCACATGCCCGGTCAGCGTCAGCTCGCCGGTCATGGCCACGCCTTTTTTCGGCGGCTGGTTGCGCGCCAGCGACAACAGCGCACTGGCCATGGTCACACCCGCACTCGGACCATCTTTGGGCGTAGCGCCTTCGGGTACGTGCAAGTGAACGAAGGCTTCGTCGAAGAACTTCGGATCGCCGCCAAACGACTTCAGATTCGAGCTGATGTAGCTGTAGGCAATCTCGGCGGACTCTTTCATCACTTCACCCAACTGCCCAGTGAGCTTGAAGCCGCGATTGAGCGTGTGGATGCGTGTCGCCTCAATCGGCAAGGTCGCGCCGCCCATGCTGGTCCAGGCCAGGCCGGTGATCACGCCGGTGCCGGACAGCACTTGCTCATTGCGGAACACCGGCATGCCCAGTGAGCTTTCCAGGTCTTTGTTGCCAATCTTGATCACCGAGTCCGGCTCATCCAGCAGCTTGACCACGGCTTTGCGCACCAGTTTGCCCAGCTGTTTCTCCAGCTGGCGCACCCCGGCTTCCCGCGCATAACCGTCGATCAGTGCGCGCAGGGCGCCGTCGCTGATGCTTAGGCTGTTTTTTGATACACCGGCTTTTTCCAGTTGCTTCGGCCACAGGTGACGCTTGGCGATGGCGACTTTTTCCTCGGTGATATAGCCCGACAGGCGAATCACTTCCATCCGGTCCAGCAACGGACCGGAGATCGAATCCAACGTGTTGGCAGTGCACACGAACAGCACTTTGGACAGGTCCAGGCGCAGGTCAAGGTAGTGGTCGAGGAATTCGACGTTCTGTTCCGGGTCGAGGGTTTCCAGCAAAGCCGAAGCCGGGTCGCCCTGGAAGCTCTGGCCCATCTTGTCGATTTCATCGAGCATGATCACCGGGTTCATCACTTCCACATCTTTAAGCGCCTGCACCAGCTTGCCGGGCAGGGCGCCGATGTAGGTGCGGCGATGGCCCTTGATCTCGGCCTCGTCGCGCATGCCGCCGACGCTGAAGCGGTAGAACGGCCGGCCCAGCGACTCGGCGATGGATTTGCCGACACTGGTCTTGCCCACGCCCGGCGGGCCGACCAGCAGCACGATGGAACCGGCGACTTCGCCTTTATAAGCGCCCACCGCGAGGAACTCGAGGATCCGGCTCTTGATGTCATCCAGGCCCGCATGGTGTTTATCCAGCACCTTGCGCGCGTGTTTCAGGTCGAGCTTGTCTTCGCCATACACGCCCCACGGCACGGCGGTCGCCCAGTCCAGGTAGTTTCGGGTCACGGCGTATTCCGGCGAGCCCGTTTCCAGGATCGACAGCTTGTTCATTTCTTCGCCGATGCGCTTTTGCGCCTGGGCGGGCAGCACTTTGCCCACCAGGCGTTGCTCGAACTGCTCGACGTCGGCGCTGCGATCGTCCTTGGTCAAGCCCAGCTCCTGCTGGATGACCTTGAGCTGTTCCTTGAGGAAGAATTCACGCTGGTGCTCGCCGATCTTGCGGTTCACTTCGGCGGAGAGTTCTTTTTGCAGGCGCGCAACTTCGACTTCCTTGCGCAGCATTGGCAGCACTTTTTCCATGCGCTTGAGCATGGGCACGCAGTCCAGCACTTCCTGCAACTCGTTACCGGTGGCCGAGGTCAACGCGGCGGCGAAGTCGGTGAGCGGTGACGGGTCGTTGGGGCTGAAGCGGTTGAGGTAATTCTTCAACTCTTCGCTGTACAGCGGGTTGAGGGGCAGCAGTTCCTTGATCGCATTGATCAGCGCCATGCCGTAGGCCTTGACCTCATCGGTCGGCTGGGTTGGCTGGTGCGGGTATTCGACTTCCACCAGGTACGGTGGGCGGTGGTGCTTGAGCCAGGTCTTGATGCGCACGCGGGTCAGGCCCTGGGCGACGAATTGCAGCTTGCCGTTCTCGCGGCTGGCGTGGTGCACCTTCACCAGCGTGCCGTACAGCGGCAGGCTGGAAGTGTCGAAGTGGCGCGGGTCTTCCGGCGGCGTGTCCATGAAGAACAGGGCCAGGGAGTGGTGGTCGGATTTGCTCACCAGCTCCAGGGTCTCGGCCCACGGTTCTTCATTGACGATCACCGGCAGCACTTGCGCCGGGAAGAACGGCCGATTGTGGATCGGAATGATGTAGACCTTGTCCGGCAGGTTTTGCCCAGGCAGGGCCAGGCCGGTGTTGGACGAAGCGTCGTGTTCAGCGTTTTCGGGGTCAGCGTAATCGTTCAAGTCGATGTCCGGGAATTCTTGCTGGTCGCTCATGGGGCACCTGCATAAGGAAGTATGCAGGTTAGATGGGGCGGGTCGACGGTGGTTTCAATGGTGGGGGAGAGATAGCAACATATTGCATAATATTTTCAAGAATGCCGTTTTACCCCCACATTTTGTACTGCATAAAGTCAGCTGATTTTGTGGAGGTAGGCCGGCAGCGGCTGCTCCGGTAGCACCGACAACACTTTCAACCGCTGCAACATCCGCTGGCGTGCGCGCTGCAAATGCTCACGCAGATTCAACGCTGCCGCATCAAAGGCGCCGTGCAGCAACAGCTCAAGAATCAGGCGATGTTCGGCGAGCATGGTCGGATCGGCGCCGATTCCCAGTAAACGGTAGAAAATCCGGCTGATGATCATCGGGCTCTGGCCCTGGCGAATCAGCGCGGCGATCTTGCGGTTTTGCAGGCCGGCCAGGCAGTGCTGGTGCAAATCCTCTTCGATCTGCTCGATGGCTTCCAGGCTGCATTGCGGATTTGCCTGGGCCGCCAGCACGCGTTGCAACATGGCTTCGAGCATGTCGCGGTCGAGGTTCGGCGCGCTCTGGCGTAGGGCTTCGGGCTCCAGGCAGGCGCGCAGTTCGTAGTCTTCGGTCACTTCGCGGGCGGTCAGCGGCCCGGCCAGCCATTGTGAGTACGGCTCTTTTTCCACCAGGCCGCGATCGCGCAAACGCATCAGCGCTTCACGCACCACGGCGCGGCTGACACCGTAGTGGTCGGCAGCGGCTTGCTCGTCCAGGCGATAATGGCCGAAGGCAATGCAGGTGGACAGCGCCGCACCGATTTCTTCGACGATGCGTTCGCCCAGCGGCCGCGTGTCGACCAGCTCGTCGTCGCCATTGAGGCCCAGGTGCGCGTGGCTCAGGGGCAGGCGCAGCGGCTCCATGGCCAGGCCTTCGGGGTTGATCAGGTAACCGCGGCCGTTGAAACGGCAGATCAGGCCCTCGTCATGCAGCAGGTCCAAGGCCTTGCGCACCGGTACGCGGCTGGTGCCGAACAATTCGGCCAGCGGCGCTTCGAGCAAGACCAGCCCGTGGCGCGCGGTGCCGTTGACGATCGCGTCACGCAACACCTGGTGAATCATCGCGTAGCGTGAGGCCGAGGCGGACACTGCTTTCATCGCATTCTCTGACGTAAAAAGTACTAAGTGGTGTAGGACGTAGGCCGGGGATTCTCTCATAGATGCACCTGTCACTCTGCGCCACGTCAGTGGCCCTTTTTGGGGCCTTGCACATCACCGTGTTACTTTTATGCACCAAAATGTACTGATTAATAAAAGATACATTATTTCATTCGAAGTCACCCCCAACACCGGCACCGTATTATTTTGCTTCCTGCAAAACCATCTAGCCCGTAGGTCTGGACGATAAAGCCTATCCGCAGAAAAACGGCTGTAAAGAGACTGGCACGAAAGCTGCCTTTATAAAACGTACATTTTATTAATATGTACGTTTTTTGAGGACCGCCCTGATGTCAGATGCCACATCAATGGCCGAGGCTTTCGCCAGGGGTCGCAGCGACCCGGTGCAAGCGCTCGAACAGGCTCTGCTCCACGCCAGCATGGCCCCGAGCGTATTTATTTCCCTGACCGCCGAGCGCGCCCGCCGCGAGGCCGAAGCCTCCGCCGCCCGCTGGCGTGCCGGCCAGCCCTTGAGCGTGTTCGATGGCGTGCCCTTGGCCTGGAAAGATCTGTTCGACCTGGCCGGCAGCATCACCACAGCCGGTGCCGCCTACCGTCGCGAGGCGCCCGCCGCCTTGCTCGACGCTCCGAGCGTCGGGTTGCTGTGCCGCGCCGGGATGGTCAGCGTAGGCAAGACCAACCTCAGTGAATTGGCCTATTCCGGCCTGGGCTTGAACCCACATTTCGGCACGCCCCAAAACCCCGGCAGTAGCGATCAACCGCGGATTCCCGGAGGCTCATCGTCGGGGTCGGCCGTGGCCGTGGCGGCCGGGATCGTGCCGATCGCCATGGGCACCGACACCGCCGGCTCGATCCGTATTCCCGCCGCGCTGAATGGCGTGGTCGGCTACCGCAGCAGTTGCCGACGCTACAGCCGCGACGGCGTATTCCCGCTGGCGCACACCCTCGACAGCCTCGGCCCACTGACCCGCAGCGTGCGCGATGCGCTGGCCATCGACGATTTGCTCAACGGCCGCAGCCAAACCCATAGCCCACGCAGCCTCAAGGGCCAGCGCTTTGTGCTTGAGCAAGGCGCACTCGAAGACATAGAGCCTGGCGTACGCAATAACCTGCTGCGTGCGGTGGACCAACTTAAGGCCGCAGGTGCGCTGATCGAAGTGCGCCCGTCAGCCACCTTCCAGGCCACGCTCAACCTGATCAAGCAGGACGGCTGGCTCGGTTCATTCGAAGCCTTCGCGCTGCACGAAGCCCTGCTCGACAGCCCCGAGGCCGAACAGCTCGACCCACGCGTACGCCGCCGCCTTGAAGCTGCGCGCTCATTGCCCGCCAGCCAATTGCTCCACCTGATCGACGCGCGCCGCCGCCTGCAATTGCAACTGATCGACGAACTCGAGGGCGCCGTGCTGATTACCCCGACCGTTGCCCATGTCGCCCCGCTGTTGGCGCCGCTTGAAGCCGACGACGATCTGTTTGTGAAAACCAACCTCGCCACCCTGCGCCTGACCATGCCCGGCAGTTTGCTCGACATGCCGGGCGTCAGTTTGCCCAGCGGCCGCGATGCCCAGGGCCTGCCCACCGGGCTGCTGCTCAGCGTCCCGACGGGCGAAGACGCACGCCTGTTGCGCACGGCGTTGTCCGTCGAATCCGTAATGACTATTTAAGGAGACACACCATGGCTAAAGACATTCTCTGTGCATTTGGCGTCGACGTTGACGCCGTTGCCGGCTGGCTCGGTTCCTACGGCGGCGAAGACTCGCCGGACGACATTTCCCGTGGCCTGTTCGCCGGTGAAATCGGCGCGCCACGCCTGCTCAAATTGTTCGAGCGTTACGGCCTGCGCACCACCTGGTTTATCCCTGGCCACTCGATGGAAACCTTCCCCGAGCAGATGAAGGCGGTGGCCGACGCCGGGCATGAAATCGGGGTGCACGGCTACAGCCACGAAAACCCCATTGCGATGACGGCCGAGCAAGAAGAAATCGTCCTGGATAAATCCATCGAACTGATCACCCAGGTCACCGGCAAACGCCCGACCGGCTACGTCGCGCCCTGGTGGGAATTCAGCAAGGTCACCAACGAGCTGCTGCTGAAAAAAGGCATCAAGTACGACCACAGCCTGATGCACAACGACTTCCACCCGTACTACGTGCGCAAGGGCGACAGCTGGACCAAGATCGACTACAGCCAGCACCCCGACACCTGGATGAAACCCCTGGTGCGCGGCGAAGAAACCGACTTGGTGGAGATCCCGGCCAACTGGTACCTCGATGACCTGCCGCCGATGATGTTCATCAAAAAAGCCCCCAACAGCCACGGCTTCGTCAACCCGCGCCACCTGGAAGAAATGTGGCGCGACCAGTTCGACTGGGTCTACCGCGAGCACGAACACGCGGTGTTCACCATGACCATCCACCCTGACGTGTCCGGTCGCCCGCAAGTGCTGTTGATGCTCGAGCGCTTGATCGAACACATCCAGAGCCATGCCGGCGTGCGCTTCGTCACCTTCGACGAAATCGCCGACGACTTTATCCGCCGCCAACCGCGTTCCTGAACCTTAGCCCACACCCCCGAGGCGCGATTTATGTCCATCTACAACAAGCTTGACCTGACTGGCTGGAAACCCCGGCAACTGACGTCCCAGGAAGTGCGCTTCGCCACCTGGATCGCGTTTTTCGCCTGGGTGTTTGCGGTGTATGACTTCATCCTCTTCGGCACCTTGCTGCCGGAGATCGGCCGGCACTTCGGCTGGGGTGAAGTGGAGCAAGCTGAAATCGCGACCTGGGTGGCGGTGGGCACGGCAGTGGTGGCCTTTGCGATTGGCCCGGTCGTCGATAAGTTGGGGCGGCGCAAAGGCATTATTTTCACCGTGGCCGGTTCCGCGCTGTGTTCGGCACTCACCGCGATTGGCGGGGCGTGGGGCAAGTCGCCGTTGATTCTGATCCGTTCGTTGGGCGGCCTGGGCTATGCCGAGGAAACCGTCAACGCCACCTATTTGAGCGAGCTGTATGGCGCCTCCGAAGACCCGCGACTGACCAAGCGTCGCGGGTTTATCTACAGCCTGGTGCAGGGCGGCTGGCCGGTCGGTGCGTTAATCGCCGCCGGGTTGACCGCACTGTTGTTGCCGATCATCGGCTGGCAGGGCTGCTTCATCTTCGCGGCGATCCCCGCGATTGTGATTGCAATCATGGCGCGCAAGCTCAAGGAGAGCCCGCAGTTCCAGATTCACCAGCGCATCAGCGAGCTGCGCAAAAGCGGCGCAGTGAAAGAAGCGCAAAACGTCGCCGTGACCTACGGCGTCGACTATGACGAGCACAGCAAGGCCGGCCTCAAAGCCGCCTTCCGCGGCCCGGCCCGCCGCGCCACGCTGGTGATCGGCGCTGCGCTGTTGCTCAACTGGGCGGCGATCCAGGTGTTCAGCGTGCTGGGCACTTCGGTGATCGTCAGCGTGCACCACATCTCGTTCGAGAACTCGTTGATCATCCTCGTGCTGTCGAACCTGGTGGGCTATTGCGGTTACCTGACCCACGGTTGGATGGGCGACAAGATCGGCCGTCGCAACGTGATTGGCCTGGGCTGGATGCTCGGCGGCCTGGCGTTTGCCGGCATGCTGTTTGGCCCGAGCAATATGCCGATGGTGGTGGGCCTGTACAGCCTGGGCCTGTTCTTCCTGATCGGGCCGTACTCGGCGGCGCTGTTCTTTATCAGCGAGAGTTTCCCCACCAGCATCCGCGCCACCGGTGGCGCGATCATCCATGCCATGGGCCCGATTGGGGCGGTGGTGGCAGGTTTTGGCGCCACCCAAGTGTTGTCCGCCGGCAGTGACTGGCAGACCGCCGCGCTGTGGTTCGGCGCGCTGCCGTGCTTCTTGTCCGGCGCGCTGATGTTTGCCGCCCGCCATGTGCGCCCGGAAACCGTTCAGTAAGGAGTGTGTGATGAGCCGTAAAGTTGCCTTGATTACCGGTGCCGCCAGCGGCATCGGCCAAGCCCTCGCCGTGGCGTATGCACGCAGCGGCGTGGCGGTGGTGGGCGGGTACTACCCGGCCGACCCGCATGACCCGCACACCACCGTGGCCTTGGTGGAAGAGGCGGGCGGCGAGTGCCTGATGTTGCCGCTGGACGTCGGCAACAGCGCCTCGGTGGACGCGCTGGCCGAACAGGCCGTGCAGCATTTCGGCCGCCTCGATTATGCGGTGGCCAACGCGGGTTTATTGCGCCGCGCACCGCTGCTGGAAATGACCGATGAGCTGTGGAACGAGATGCTCAATGTCGACCTCACGGGGGTGATGCGCACCTTCCGCGCAGCGACGCGGCATATGCAGGAGGGCGGCGCATTGGTGGCGATTTCGTCGATTGCCGGTGGCGTGTACGGCTGGCAGGAGCACAGCCACTACGCGGCGGCCAAGGCCGGCGTGCCGGGGTTGTGCCGGTCGTTGGCGGTTGAGTTGGCGCCGTTGGGGATTCGTTGCAATGCGGTGATTCCGGGGTTGATCGAGACGCCGCAGTCGTTGGATGCGAAGAATTCGTTGGGGCCGGAAGGCTTGGCGAAAGCCGCGCGGGCGATTCCGTTGGGCCGGGTAGGGCGGGCGGATGAAGTGGCGTCGCTGGTGCAGTTTTTGACCAGTGAGGCGTCGAGTTATCTGACCGGGCAGAGCATCGTTATCGATGGTGGCTTGACCGTGCGCTGGCCCGACTGACTGTACGCGGTTAAAAAAATGTGGGAGCTGGCTTGCCTGCGATAGCGGTGTTTCAGCCCCACATGTACTGACTGATCCGCCGCTATCGCGGGCAAGCCAGCTCCCACAGGGAACGTGTTTGTTTTAGGAGATTTTGTATGCCTCAACTGAGTAACCGCCGTGCCGTCATCACCGGCGCCGGCAGCGGCATCGGTGCTGCCATCGCCCGTGCCTATGCCGCCGAAGGCGCGCGCCTGCTGTTGGCCGACCGCAATGCCGCCAGCCTTGCCGAAACCGCCATCACCTGCCGCAACCTCGGTGCCGAGGTGTTTGAATGCCTGGCGGATGTCGGCACGGTCGAAGGTGCCCAGGCCAGTGTCGACCGCTGCGTCGAGCACTTTGGCGGCATCGATATTCTGGTCAACAACGCCGGCATGCTCACCCAGGCGCGTTGCGTCGACCTGTCCATCGAGATGTGGAACGACATGTTGCGTGTCGACCTCACCAGCGTGTTCGTCGCCAGCCAGCGCGCCTTGCCGCACATGCTGGCGCAGCGCTGGGGGCGGATCATCAATGTCGCCTCGCAACTGGGCATCAAGGGCGGCGCCGAGCTGACCCATTACGCTGCGGCCAAGGCCGGGGTGATTGGCTTCACCAAGTCGCTGGCGCTGGAAGTGGCCAAGGACAATGTGCTGGTCAACGCCATCGCGCCGGGCCCTATCGAAACGCCGCTGGTGGGCGGCATCAGCGAGGACTGGAAACGCGCCAAGGCTGCCGAATTGCCTTTGGGCCGCTTCGGCCTGGCCGATGAGGTGGCGCCCACCGCCGTGCTGCTCGCCAGTGAACCGGGTGGCAACTTGTTCGTCGGCCAGACCCTGGGCCCGAACTCCGGCGATGTCATGCCATGAGTGAGGTGTAGCCATGTGCGGACTCTGCGGTTTACTCGGCGAAGACCTGCATTGGAGCGACCCCTTGGGCGATGAACTGCCCCGGCGCCGCGAGCGCCTGCGCCGGATCGCGGCGATCAACCAGGTACTGGCGGTGTTCCGGCTCAAGGTCGAGGACTTTCAAGGCGCGTCTTATCTGCTGTTGGGCGCCACCGGCAAGCAGGCATTGGCGAGCGGTTTGGATCAACTTTGGCTGGAGGCGGAAAGCATGCTCGGCCGCCCGTTGGATCCGCTTGATCCGCAACTGCTCGATCACTTGGAGTCATCATGAGCATTGCCCTCAATGTCATCACCGGCTTCCTCGGCAGCGGCAAAACCACCTTGCTCAAGCGCCTGCTGCAAGGCGAAAGCCTCGGCGACACCGCGTTGCTGATCAACGAGTTCGGCGATGTCGGTATCGATCACCTGCTGGTGGAAGAAGTGGCGCCTGACACCGTGCTGCTGCCCAGCGGCTGTGTCTGTTGCTCGATTCGTGGCGAACTCAAAGACGCGTTGCTCGGCCTGTTGCAGCGGCGTGAGCGTGGCGAAATCCCGGCGTTCAAACGGGTCATCCTGGAGACCACCGGCCTGGCGGATCCGGCGCCCATCCTCGCCACCCTGAACAACGACGTGCAACTGCGCGGGCGTTTTCATATTGGCTTGGTGATTACCCTGGTCGACGCCAGCCACGCCACGCTGCAGGAGCGCCTGCACCCGGAATGGCTGGCCCAGGTGGCGGCGGCTGACCGCTTGTTGCTGAGCAAGACTGACCTGGCGGGCGACAGTGCAGCCCTGCGCGCGCACCTGCAGGCACTCAACGCCGGCACGCCGATCCTCAATACCGATGAGATTCACAGTGGCGATCAATTGCTCCTCGGCGAGGGTTTGCGCAGTGCCGAACCCGCCGTCGAAGTCAGCCGCTGGCAACTGCATCAAACCACCACCGCTACCCACGGCGCGGCGCAGGTGTGCTGCCTGAACTTCGACCAGCCGCTGGACTGGGTGGGTTTCGGGGTGTGGTTGTCGATGCTGTTAAGATGCCACGGCGAACGAATCCTTCGCGTCAAAGGACTGCTCAACGTGAACGCAAGCCTGGCCCCCATCGTCATTCATGGCGTGCAGCACTGCCTGCATGCCCCGGTGCACTTGCCCGCGTGGCCGGGCGCCGACCGCCAGTCGCGGCTGGTGTTTATCCTGCGTGGCCTCGACCCGGCGCTGCTGCGGCGGTCTTTCGAGGTGTTCTCCCGGCGGTTCGCCGCATGATCACATTGCGCGTGCTGGGTACGTCCGTGACCTTGCTGGAATGCTTGCGCGTGCGCGCTGAGCACGAGTTGGGGATTCGCCTGGTGTATCAGGTGCACGATGTGGCGCAGGCCCAGCGCATCGCCGTGATGCAGCCTGAAAGCTACGACCTGTATGACCAGTGGTTCCACAACGTTGACTTCGTGTGGCCGGCGCGGGCGATCCAGCCTATCGACACGCGGCGCATTGCGCTGTGGCACGAGATCAACGACCTGCCCAAACGCGGGCGGCTGTCGGCCAACGACCGGCTGGGCAGCGGCAGTGTGCCCAGCGAGCGCTTGTTTGTGCAGCACGACGGCAGCCTCGGCAGTACGGTGACCGAACGCATCAGCATGTTGCCGCTGACCCACAATGCCGACAGTTTTGCCTACCGCCCCGAGCGGTTGCCCGAAGGCTTCAGCCACGGCAATGAAAGTTGGGGCTGGCTGCTCGACCCGGCGTGGCGCGCGCGCACCGCGCTACAAAGTGATGCCGCGATTGGTGCGCTGGATGCCGCGCTGGCGGTGCAGGGCGCGGGGCTGGCGCAGTTCGGGGACGTCGGCAATATGAGCATCGAAGAGATCGACGTGCTCGCCGACATTCTGGTACGCAAGCAAAAGGAAGGGCACTTCGCGGCGTTCTGGTCGGATGATGAAGAGGCGGCGCAGTTGATGCTCAGCCCGAGCATTGATATCCAGAGTTTATGGTCGCCGACCTTGATGCGCTTGCACCGGGCCGGGGTGAAGTACCGGCTGGCGGTGCCCCGCGAAGGCTATCGCGCGTGGTTTGGTGGCTTGTCATTGTCGCGCCATGCCCAGGGGCCGGTGTTGGATGCGGCGTATGCCTATCTTAATTGGTGGTTGTCGGGGTGGCCGGGGGCGGTGATGGCGCGCCAGGGCTATTACATCGGCAACCCGGCGCGTACGCGGGATCATTTGAGCCGTGCCGAGTGGGATTATTGGTATGCGGGGTTGCCTGCTCGGGAAGAGTTGCCTGGCAGTGACGGGTTGCCGTTGATTGATATCGGTGACGTGCGCGATGGGGGCTCGTATGAGCAGCGTATGGGCAACATCGCCGTGTGGAATTCGGTCATGGACGAGCACAATTACCTGGTGCGGCGTTGGGGCGATTTTATGCGCGCTCGCTCTTTGTAAGACTGTTTCGCCAATAAAATGACAAGTGGCCCCAGTATTTACTGAGGTTTACTTATCCTGGCTGCCAGCTAATCTGCTAAAACCAAACACTCACTAAAAATGGATGTTTTTTTGACGTCAGGTTAGCAGCCGCCGGGAATGCGTATGAAAAAGGGACGAATCGGCAAAGAACGGCGAACGCTGCCAGAGGGCACGGCCATGAAGTGGCGCCACACCTTCCAAACCCGTATTGCCGGGGTGTTGGCGCTGTTGCTGCTGGTGGTCGTGGCCGCCACTTACTTTGCCGTCCAGGCTGCCACCACGCGGGCCGTGGAAAACCAGGCTCAGGTGCAACTCAAAACCGGCAGCCAAGTGTTCGAACGCTTATTGGACCTGCGCGGGCGTCGCCTGCAATACGGCTTGGATTGGCTGACGGCCGATGGCCCCTTCAAACAGGCGGTGATCGAGGGCAAGGATGAATCGATTCTGACCGCGCTGCGTCGGCATGGCACCGGCCTGCGAGGCAGTGAAGTGTTTGTGCTGGGCCTGGATGGCAAGGTGATGGTCAGCACCTTGCCCGTGCTGACACACGGCCAGCCATTTCCCTATGAGGTTGCCTTGCGCCATGCGCGGCGCAGTGGCCAGCAAATGCTCATTGTCGCCCTGGACGGCCAGCCCTATTTGCTGGTGCAGAAGGACGTGCTCGACCCGGAGCCTATCGCCCGTGTGGTCATGGGGTTCCCGATGGACAAACTGTTCGCCAACGAACTGCGTTCCATGAGCAACCTCGAGGTGTCGTTTCTCAGCGTGCAGGACGGCCGCGTCGGCGAGCTGTTCAGCACCCAGCCCGAGGCGTATCAGGCCGCGATTATCGAAACACTGCACCAGGCGCACCTCAACCCTGAAGCGCAGATCACGCTGTTCCACGGGCGACGCGTGCTCAGCCAGGTATTGCCCCTGGCCAACACCGGCGATGGCGATGAGGTGCGCGTGTTGCTGCAAAGCCCGCTCGACCATGCGCTGGAATCCTTTGCGCCGTTGGACCGGCAGTTTCTCGGGATTGCCCTGGCGGTGCTGCTGGTGTCGCTGGCGGGCGCGTTGTTCCTGGCGCGGCGCGTCTCGCGTCCGCTGAATGCCTTGGTCGAGGCCGCCGAGCGAATCGGTGCCGGTGACTATCACACGCCGGTGCGAGTCCGCAGCCACGATGAGTTCGGCTTGTTGGCCCGTGCGTTCAACGCCATGCAAAGCGGGATCGCCATGCGCGAGCGGCAATTGGCCCATAACGCCCTGCATGACCCGCTCACCGGTTTGCCCAACCGCGCCCTGGCCATGGAGCGCCTGGGCAGTGCGATCAGTGCGCGCAGGCCGGTGGTGTTGCTGTACCTGGGGATTGAAAACTACCGGGTGATCAACGAAGGCTTTGGGCCCCAGGGCGTCGAGCAAATGCTGCGCGAAGCCAGTCGATGCTTGTCCATGAGCCTGTTGGCCAGCGACACCGCAGCGCGCATCGCCGGCAGTGAGTTTCTGCTGTTGCTGGAAAACACCGAGGTCGACCGCGCCGTGGCCCGCGCCGACCGTCTTTACGGGCTGCTCACTGAACCCCAACGCATCGGCAACGATGAAGTGCGCCATGAAGTCAGTATCGGCATTGCGGCCTATCCTGCCGATGGCCAGCAGGTCGAAGAGCTGATCAGCCGCGCCGCAATTGCCCGGCATGATGCGGCGAGCCTGCCCGGGCATTTGCAGATCTACCAGCAGGACCGCGACCTGGCGCACCAGCGCCAGATCACCCTGATCCGCGACTTGCGCCGTGCGGTAGTCGAGGGCGAATTGTTCCTGTGTTATCAGCCCAAACTCGACCTCAACCACGGCCATGTACGCCAGGCCGAAGCCTTGCTGCGCTGGCAGCATTCGACCCTGGGCCAGGTGTCACCTGCCGAGTTCATCCCCTTGGCCGAGCGCACCGGCAGCATGAGTGGCCTGACGCTGTGGGTGATCGAAGAAGCCATCCGCCAGATCGCCGACTGGGCGCAGCGCGGCTTGCACATGCAGCTTTCGGTGAATATTTCGGTGGACGATTTGGCCGATGATGACCTGGCCATTCGCGTCACCGCGTTGCTCATGCAATACCAGGTCTCGGCCGAGCAGCTGCTTTTCGAAATCACCGAAAGCGCGATCATGCACAACCCGCAACAGGCGCTGAGTGTGCTGGAGCAACTGCGCGCCTGCGGCATCAGCCTGTCGGTGGACGACTTTGGCACCGGCTATTCATCGCTGGCGCAACTGCAGCGTTTGCCGGTGCAGGAGTTGAAGATCGACCAGTCCTTTATCCGCAACCTCGACAGTGCCAGCGGCGACGGCGTGATCGTAAGGTCGACCATTGAAATGAGCCACAACCTGGGGCTTAAAGTGGTGGCGGAGGGCGTGGAGTTCGAGGCCAGCCTGAAGCTGCTCAAACAGTGGAAGTGCGACACGGCCCAGGGTCACCTGATCAGCCGGCCGTTAAATGCCATGGCGTTCGAGCGGTGGATGCGGCGTGCGCGTTGCCTTGTAAACCCACTCGCCTGAACCCCCTAAACCCTGTGGGAGCGGGCTTGCCCGCGATGGCGGTGTGGCAGTCAAACAATCTGTTTCTCTTGCACCGCCATCGCAGGCAAGCCAGCTCCCACATTGAGTAAACATGGGCACAAAAAAAAGCGGCTACCCATCAGGTAGCCGCCTTTGTTTTACCACCGGTTAACGCTTAGTCCGGCAGTTTGAACGCCATCACATAGTCACCCTGCTTGGTGCCCAGCGAGCCGTGACCGCCGGCCATGACCAGCACGTACTGCTTGCCGTCCTTGCCGGTGTAGGTCATCGGTGTGGTTTGCGCGCCTGCAGGCAGGCGGCCTTCCCACAGCTGCTTGCCGTTTTTCACGTCATAGGCGCGCAGGTACTGGTCGAGGGTGCCGCTGAGGAAGGCCACGCCACCGGCGGTGGTGAATGTACCGCCCAGGCTAGGCACGCCCATGGTCAGTGGGATTGGTACCGGCGAGCTGTCGCGCACGGTGCCGTTCTTGTGCATCCAGATGGTCTGGTGGTTGGTCAGGTCGACCGCGGCCACATAACCCCACGCCGGCGCCTGGCACGGCAGGCCCAGAGGCGACAGCAGCGCTTCGAGGATCACGCCGTACGGCGCGCCTTTGTTTGGCTGCACGCCTTCGGTTTCGCTGACACGTGGGCCTTGTTTGGCGATGTCGGCGGCCGGGATCAGTTTCGATTTGAACGCCATGTAGCTCGGGTTCACGAAAGCAATCTGGCGCACTGGGTCGACGGAAATGCCACCCCAGTCGAACACGCCGAAGTTACCTGGGTAAACGATCGAACCTTGCAGCGATGGCGGGGTGAACGGACCGTCGTAGCGCATGGATTTGAAATCGATCCGGCACAGCATCTGGTCGAACGGGGTCACGCCCCACATGTCGCGTTCTTTCAACGGCGGCGGCATGAAGTTCAGGTCGGACTTCGGTTGGGTTGGCGAGGTGTGATCACCGGCCACTGCGCCTTGCGGTACAGGGATTTCGTTGATCGGCACCACCGGCTTGCCGTTGCTGCGGTCCAGCACGTAGATGCTGCCTTGCTTGGTCGATGCCATGACCGCTTGCTTGACGCCGTCAGCGGTCTTGATGTCGATCAGCGAAGGCTGGCCGCCCACGTCCATGTCCCACAGGTCGTGGTGAGTGAACTGGAAGGTCCACTTCACGTGGCCGCTGTCGATGTCCAGGGCGGTCAGGCCGGCGCTGTATTTTTCCGAGTCTTCGGTACGGTCGCCGCCGTATTGGTCGGGCATTTGGTTGCCCATCGGCAGGTAGAGCATGCCGAGTTTTTCATCGACGCTGAACATGGACCACATGTTCGGCGAGTTGCGGGTGTAGGTCTTGCCCTCGGCCAACGGGGTCGTGTCGTCCGGGTTGCCGCTGTCCCAGTTCCACACCAGTTTGCCGGTGTGCACGTCGAACGCGCGGATCACGCCGCTAGGCTCGTCGGTGGAAACGTTGTCGGTGACGTGACCGCCGATCACGACCAGGTTCTTGGTCACGGCCGGTGGCGAGGTGGAGTAGTAACCGCCTGGGGCGAAGCTGCCGATGTTGGCACGCAGGTCGACCTGGCCTTTGTCACCGAAGTCTTCGCACATCTTGCCGGTGTCGGCGTTCAGGGCGATCAGACGGGTGTCGGCAGTCGGTACGAAAATGCGTTTCGGGCAAACGGCACTGACCGGAGCAGCGCTGGCGCTGCCGGTTGGGCTCTGCTCGGAAGCGTACACGGCGTCATCGTGATACGACACGCCACGGCAGGTCATGTGCGCCCAACCTTTGAAGTTCGCGGCACCTTCGGTGCTGATCTTCGGGTCGAAACGCCAGATTTCCTTGCCGGTATCCGGGTCCAGGGCAATCACCTGGCTGTGCGGCGTGCACACGTAGAGCATGCCGTTGACTTTCAGCGGGGTGTTTTCCGCGGTGGTTTCACCGGGATCGCCTGGGCCAGGAATGTCGCCGGTGCGGAAGGTCCACGCCGGCACCAGTTTGTGGGCGTTTTCCGGGGTGATCTGCGCCAGTGGCGAGTAGCGATCACCGAAAGCCGAACGGCCGTAGGAATTCCAGTCGCCATCGGCCTGGGTCGGCGCGGCGCTGGCCATGCCCGGTACGGCGTCGCGGTCCAATTGGCCGGTCTTGACCATCTCACCCGGGTTGGTGAATTGGCTGGCCAGGGCGGTAGCACCGGCGAGCACCACAGCCACGCTCAGGGCGCCAGTGCCCAGCGGCGCGGGTTGGCCACGCAGCAACGGACGGCGAAACCACGGCAGCAACAGGACGATGCCCAAGGCGAACAGCAGGGCCAGGCGCGGCACCAGCTGCCACCAATCCAGGCCGACTTCCCACAGTGCCCACACGGTGCTGGCGAACAACACCAGTGCGTACAGGCCCAGCGCAGCGCGGCGGGTGGCCAGCAGCAAAACGCCGGTGAGGGCGATGCCGATACCGGCCAACAGGTAATACAGCGACCCGCCGAGCATGCTCAGCTTGACGCCGCCGGCCAGCAAGGCCAGCCCCATGATCAGCAGCAAGACGCCTAGCAGCCTGGGCAGCAGGCGGCTTGGGCTTGAAGCACCATCAGTGCTCATAGTGTGTTTCTCCGTGACGTTGGAATTATGTAACCCCGTGCTTCACTGTAGATGACGATTCGGCGCGGGCTTGGTTCAGCGTTATTTGGGTTTTTCTGGGGAAACCGTGGTTATCCACCGGCGGGCGATTTATTCCCAGGCGCAGGTCGGTGTAAGACAGCGCTGTCTTTGAAGAGAGGTACGTTTGGCAAGATGGGATCGACCGCGGGCGTGAAACGTTTCAGTTTGTTGCGGCAAGGATAAAGCGCTGATGCGCCAAGAGAAAGCGCAAATCGCAAGATGCATCATTTCAGTTTTGGTAACAGTGACAGAACGTCGCGCGACAGATCGTTCCCACGCTCTGCGTGGGAACGCCTTTTGTGACGCTCTGCGTCACGGTTTACAGGACGGACGCGGAGCGTCCAGGGCGGCATTCCCACGCGGAGCGTGGGAACGATCAGTACAGAGTTAGAAGGTGGTGCGCACGCCGAATTGCACACTGCGCCCCGGTGCCGGGGCGATATCGCGCAGGATCGAGCTGGCATACCGCACGGTTTGGTTGGTCAGGTTTTCGCCATTGACGAACGCCAGCCATTGGCTGCCGCCGACATTGAAACGGTAACCCGCGCTGGCGCCCAAGGTGGTGTAGCCATCGGTGCCGCTTTCGTTATCCGGCACACGCCCTTGGCCTGCCGCGTGTTCCACATCGATACGCGCCTGCCAGCGGTCCAGTTCCCAGAGCAAACCGCTGTTCAAACGCAGTGGAGCGATGCGTGGCAAGGCTTCGCCGGTATCCAGATTGGTAGCGCGGGTGTAGTCGCCTGACAGCTCCAGGGCGAACTTGCCGTAGGCGCCTTCGCCGAGCTTCCAGTGATCCTGGGCTTCAAACCCTGCGAAACGTGCGCGCACGCCGGAGTAGGTGTACTCGGGGATGCCACTTGCGTCCTCTTCACCTTCATCGTTGAGCGTACGACCGGTGCCCAACAAGCCGATGTAATTGGAGAAGCGGCTGTAGAACACGCCGAAGCTGCCCTTGTGGGTGCCATTGTCAAAGCGCAACGCCAGGTCGCTGGACACGGCTTTTTCTTTCTTCAGCTTGGCGTCGCCCAACTCGTAAGTGCCGGTGGCCACGTGGGCGCCGTTGGCATACAGCTCGTAGAAGGTTGGTGCGCGCTCGGTGTAGCCCAGGGTTGCGGCCAGCGACCAGATGGGCGTGAGGGTGTACACCGCGCCCGACGACAGGCTGCCGGCGGTGAAATTGTTGGTTTTGTCGGCATTCGCAAAACGCGCGTTGCCCTTGGCGTCCGGGTCGACACTCGTATGTTCCAGGCGCCCGCCGAGGCTGAGCTTCAGGCGTTCGGTGGCCTGCATTTCCTCGAGGATAAACAGCGCGCCGGCGTTGGTGTCGGTCTGCGGCACGAAGGCTTCTTCACCCAGGGCCGAAAACTCGTTGCGGGTCACCTGCGCGCCGACCACGCCGTCGAACGGGCCGATGGGCTGGTGGCGCGCTTCAACACGCGCCTCGTAACCCTTGTTCTTGAACACCGTGCCGGTTTCGCCGCCTTCAATTTCGCGGTGCTCATAGTCGGTGTAGCCCGCGTCGAGTTTCACCGAGGTAAACGGGCCTTGCAGGTTGCGGATCTCGGACGCAAAGGCGTAGTGATCCTGCTTCATGCGGATGCGCACATCCTGCTCGGCGGGTGAACCGTAATTGGCGTCGTAGTTGCTGTAGGACAGCCCGGCGTAACCGTCGTCCCAGGTGTAGGAACCGCCGACGGCGCCGCCGTCCTGGCGCCCGTCGCTATTGCCCAGGCGGCCATTCTTGCCGGGGCCGTCTTCGGTTTCGGGGGCGTGGCGGCTGCGTGCAAAGCCTGGGATTTTCAGGTCATTGAATTCCCGCGCATTCGCGTCCAGGTGCAAGGCGAAGGTGCCGTTGCCGGCTTCCAGTTTGCCGGCGCTGCTGCGGGTGGTGTCGGCGCCGCCGTAGCGTAATTCACCGGCACCGTGGATGCCTTCGATGGCTTCGGTGGGGATGCGGTTATCAAACGTGTTGACCACGCCGCCGATGGCGCTGCCGCCATACAACAACGCAGCCGGGCCACGCACGATCTCAACGCGCTCGACATTGACCGGGTCCAGCGGCACTGCGTGGTCGTAGGACAGCGACGACGCATCCAGCGCGCCCACACCGTTGCGCAGGATGCGAATGCGGTCGCCATCCTGGCCACGAATAATGGGCCGGCTGGCACCCGGGCCGAAATACGACGACGACACACCCGGCTGCTTGTTCAGGGTTTCGCCGAGGCTGCCTTTTTGTTGCAGCGTGAGGTCATCGCCTTCCAGCACGGTCGTCGGCGAGGCGAGTTGTTCACTGCCCAGCGGGTTGCCGGTGATGATTTGGGGTTGCAACTCAAGGGCGTGGGCTTCGGAGCAGATCAGCAAGGCGGCGGCGAGCGGGGTCAAGCGCCACAGAGAAGAGAGGGACATCGGGACATTCCTTGGCAAAACGGCAGAAAAAGAGAAGGCTTAAAACGGTATCGAGAACGTTACTTTTGATAAGTATCGTTACAATATAACATCTCTTTTTCGCCGTGAAGGGGAACTTTCTACTGCTGGTCGTTCCCACGCTCTGCCTGGGCATGCATTCCGTGACGCTTATTTCGAAGCGGGACGCAGAGCGTCCCAGGCAGCATTCCTACGCGGAGCATAGGAACGATCATGCGTCTACAGTGAATGCAGTGCTTCCACCGGTACGCCCCGTCGGCTAAGGTGCGCGGCTGTGTTTCCTCTTTTTGCAAAAGGCCTGGCATGACCGCGACAAGCAATGACCCACTCCACGGCGTGACCCTGCAGCACGTCCTCACCACCCTGGTGGAACACTACGAATGGAGCGGGCTGGCCGAGCGTATTGATGTGCGCTGTTTCAAGAGCGACCCGAGCATCAAGTCGAGCCTCACGTTCCTGCGCAAAACCCCCTGGGCGCGTGAGAAAGTCGAAGGCTTGTACGTAAAATTGATGCGCACCAAACGCCCGCTGGATTGAACCCGTGAAGCGTTTTATCGCAACGGCGGCGCTGGCCGGCTGGGTCGGGCTGGCGATTCAGCAATACCTGATTTTCTATTCGCGCTGGGAAGCGGGCGCCAGCCTGCTGGGCGGGCTGATCAACTTTTTCAGTTTCTTCACTGTGCTGACCAACACCCTCGTCGTGGTGGTGTTGAGCTATGCGCTGGTCAATCGGGAGTGCGCCGCGAAGCGGTTTTTTCTCGCGCCTCACATCAGCAGTGGCATTGCCGCGAGCATCATCGTGGTGAGCCTCGCCTACAACCTGCTGCTGCGGCATTTGTGGAGCCCCACCGGCTTTCAATTTATCGCCGACGAATTGCTCCACGACGTGATGCCGGTGCTGTTTGTGGTGTATTGGTGGCGCTGTGTGCCCAAGGGTTTTTTGCGTTTCAAACACATTGGCGGCTGGGTGATCTACCCGCTGGTGTACTTCGCTTATGTGCTGCTGCGCGGGCATTTGCTCGGGCAATATCAGTACCCGTTCATTGACGTGGACGCCCTCGGTTATCCACAAGTGTTTGTGAATGCCGGGGGGATTTTGGCGGGGTTCATCGTGATTGCATTGGCAGTAGTGGGGCTGGATAAAATCTTGCAGCCAACCCGACATTAAATGTGGGAGCAAGCTTGTGTGGGCGCTGGCTTGCCTGCGATAGCATCAACTCGGTGTAACAGATAAACCGAGTTGCCGGCATCGCGGGCAAGCCCTGCTCCCACAGTTGATTTGAGTCCGGCTTTACTCTTCTTCGCTGCCTTGCGCACGCCAGTAGCCCACGGCCTTGAGGAATTCTTCATTGACCTGATGGGTGTCCAGCAGCACACGGCGCACCTGGCGCGACAGCTTGGTTTCAGTCGCCACAAAGCTGTACAGCGAGCCGCCAGGCAGCCTCAGGTTGCGCACGGTTTCGAGCAGGTCATCCTGGCCGCGTATCACCCAAATCACTTGCACATTCGCAGCACTTTGCAGCGCTTGCTGTTCCGCCGCATTGGCGATTTCAATCACCGCCAGCACCGTGCGGCCTGCCGGCAGTTCTTCAAGGCGCCGTGCGATGGCGGGCAGGGCGGTTTCATCGCCGATCAGCAAATAGCTGTCGAAGATATCCGGCACGATCATCGAGCCCCGTGGCCCGCCGATATACAGCTGCTGGCCGACCTGCGCCTGCTCGGCCCAGGTGGACGCGGGGCCATCGCCGTGCAGCACGAAGTCGATGTCCAACTCACCGATGCTTAGATCAAACCGCCGTGGCGTGTAGTCACGCATGGCCGGTTGTGGGCCGTCGCCCTTGATGCTGAATGTCGGGCTTTGCAGTGCGGCCAGTTCGGCAGCGTTCTGCGGGAACAGCAACTTGATATGGTCGTCGCTGCCCAGGCTGACAAAACCTGCCAGCTCAGGCCCGCCCAAGGTGATGCGGCGCATGCGCGGGGTGATGTCGACGACGCGCAATACATCCAGGCGGCGACGTTTGATTTCGTGGGTAACGCGATGGATAACTTGAGTATTCATTGGTCTTTCCCGTCGGCAATGGCTTGAGCGGTGCGATTGAGCAGCGCCGCGACACGAACGATTTCTTCCGGGCTCCAGCGCCCGTGATGCGAATGCAAGGCATGGCGCAGGTTATGCACCGCCTCGTGAATCTCCGGTGGGCGGTCCTGGCCGCGCAGCGAGCGTTTGCTGACGTCGATGCGCATGCGTACGCCGTCCAGGGCAACTGCCTGCTCGCTTAAGAAGAGACGACCGGCGTCGGTGATTGTGTAGCGTTTTTTTCCGCCGTCGGCGTCGCCCTGGATCAAGTCGCTTTCTTCCAGAAAGGTCAGGGTCGGGTAGATCACGCCGGGGCTTGGGGTGTAGGCGCCGTCGAACAGGCCTTCGATCCGGCGAATCAGGTCATAACCATGGCACGGCTGTTCGGCGATCAAGGCCGGCAGCAGCAGTTTCAAATCGCCGGGTGCAAATACCCGGGGGCCGCGACCGCGGCCGGCGCGGGGGTCAAAACCGTCGCGCTGGTGAGGATGGTCTCGCATGATGGGAGCCTCTGTGTGTGTCTAGATATAACGTAAGATATATCTTATGACCGGCGCAACCGCCCCCGACGGACGGTCTGCCAGCGACCGCGGGTTCTTTAGTTACTTAGTTTATAAAACCAAGTAAAGGCTATTGTTTTTTGAAGTCTGTCATCCCATTCTTACGGACAGTTATGGGTGTAAACCGTTCTCATTGGGCTCGATGTAGTCTGTTTCTTACAGTTCATACTAAAGTTTTGGCAAATTGCCATAATTTTCGTATATGTGTTGCTGTCACCAAGCTACGCGATTAAGGGAAACGGACGGCTTACATAATCAATCTTGAAGTAGAAACTTGCCTGGCTTCGAACGGAGCCTGATTTGCAATAAAACTAATTGGAAAGCAGGTGTCGCGTTTATCACGTGATGCCACTACCGGTTAAGTGCAATTCAGGGGCTACCCCGTTCTTCGCTTGCTTAATAAGTCCTACGCACCGCTGCGGCAGGGTTTTTTATGACATTTATCAATGTGTGAGTATCTGCAAATGAAAACCAAGATGAAAACTGCGCTGTTGTCCATCGGTCTGCTGGTGGGTTCGATTTCCGTGGCTCAGGCGTCGGATGGGACGATTACGTTTTTGGGCTCGGTTCACTCGGGGGCGTGCTCCATCAAGCCTGAATCCGTAGACCAGTCCATTCACCTGGGGGCGATCGCCAAGCATCAGTTGCAAACCGGCGGCAAGTCCGAAGCCCGTAGTGTGAAGATCGAACTTGAAGGTTGCGATTTGACCGGCCTCACCGATAACACCGTCACCACCACCTTTACCGGCGCTCCCTCCAGCACTGTTCCAGGTGCAATCGGCACCATCGGTGGCGCGGGCAACGTGGGCGTCATGATGACCCATGGCAGCAAACCCATCGTGCTGGGCACGCCGACCACCCCGCAAGCCATTTCCGTGGGTAGAAACACCCTGGAATTCGGAGCTTATGTGCAAGGCGCAGCGACCGGCGACATTGTCCCGGGCGATTTCAGCGCGGTAACCAATTTCACCTTGGCTTATCAGTAAGTTTTTCCCCCGCCACTATGCGTGGCGGGGGAATGCTGGCGGGAGATTAAGGTGAACACATTCATACGTCTCGCTATTGCCTCTTCATTGACCCTGTTCATCAGCCCTTACGGATTCGCGCAGGCGTATTCGCAAGGCGATGGCGTGGTCACGCTGGGTGGAGAGGTCGTTGACTCAGCCTGCGGGCTGGAAGCAGTCAGCGCCGACCAGACCATCGAGATGGACCCCGAACCCATCGGCCGGTTGTTGCGCCACACGATAGGGCGACCACAGCCCTTTCAGTTGCGCCTGGTCAATTGCACGTTGAGCCGCCCCGACCCGTCGCGCCCAGGTGCAAGCCTGCCGGACTGGGAGCATCTGCGGGTGACATTCGATGGCCCAAGCGACATGGACGGGCGCACGTTTGCGCTCTTTGGCAGCTCGGAGGGCGTGGCGCTGCATATCCAGGATGCCGCGGGCGAAGAGAGTGTTCCGGGTGTGCCGATGGCGTTGCGCCCACTGGTGGAAGGCGACATGACACTCCACTACACGCTGCGCCTGGTGGGCAACGGATGGCCGCTGGCGGCGGGACCACACAGTGCCGCAGTGCGTTTCAAGTTGGAATACTTTTGAACATTGATGGACTGCTTTCATGTTGAATAAGTCGAAGGTCAAACATGCGCTGGGCCCGAGCCTCTTTGGCGGGTTGATATCACTGGCAGGCACTGCGTTGGCTGCCGGGGATATTGAATTTAATACCGACGTTCTTGATCTGAATGATCGCACCAATATTGACTTGTCTCAGTTTGCACGCAGCGGGTTTATTCTGCCGGGCACTTACTCGATGGTCGTGCAGATCAATACCCAGTCTATAAGTGAACAGTCGGTTGCATTTTATCCCCCCGATAATGATCCCAAAGGCAGCCAGGCCTGTTTATCGCCCAGTCTTGTAGAACAGTTGGGCTTGAAAGAGTCGGGCGGGGCCAAACTCGCGTGGTGGAAAGGCGGGGAGTGCCTGGACATTGAAAGTTTGCCTGGCATGGACGTCAGTGGCGACCTGGCAACGTCCACACTGAACATTAACTTGCCCCAGGCGTACCTTGAGTACAGTGCGATCAACTGGGACCCGCCTTCGCGTTGGGACGAGGGCGTGCCGGGGGTGTTGGTTGACTACAACATGACCGCGCAATCCAGCCACCAGAGAAGTGAAGGCAACCGCACCAACCTCAGTGGTAACGGCACACTCGGCGCCAATGCCGGGGCGTGGCGGCTGCGCGCGGATTGGCAAGGGCGTGTCGAGCAAAACAGTGAGGGCGCCGCCCGGCACCAGAAGCTGGAGTGGAGCCGTTACTACGCTTACCGCGCCATCCCTGCGCTGAAGGCACGCCTGGTGGTGGGCGAGGATTACCTGTATTCGGACCTGTTCGACAGCTTCCGTTTTACCGGTGCGGCGCTCAAGTCCGATGAAAGCCAGCTGCCACCCAACTTGCGCGGTTATGCGCCGGAAGTGGTCGGCGTGGCCAAAACCAATGCCAAAGTCGTCATCAGCCAGCAGGGGCGTGTGCTGTATGAAAGCCTGGTGGCGGCTGGCCCCTTTCGCATTCGCGACCTCAATGACGCCGTGACCGGCAGGCTGGACGTGCGGGTCGAAGAGCAGGACGGCTCGGTGCACACCTCCCAGGTCGACACCGCCAGCGTTCCGTACCTGACGCGTCCAGGCCAAGTGCGTTACAAGCTGGCGACGGGGCGGCCGTCCAATCTTCAATACGGGGCCGACGGCGACGCTTTCGCAACGGGCGAGTTTTCCTGGGGCGTCAGCAATGGCTGGTCGCTGTTTGGCGGCGGTATCGGCGATAACAACTACCGCGCGCTTTCCGTGGGTGTGGGCCGCGACCTGCTGGCGTTCGGCGCGGTGTCGCTGGACGTTTCACGCTCCCACGCCGAGGTGTGGGACGAGACGCTCACGGGCAAATCCTATCGCCTTCAATACTCCAAGAACTTTGAGGAATACGACAGCCAAGTGACCTTCGCCGGTTACCGCTTTTCCGAGAAAAACTTCTTGAGCATGAGCGAGTACCTGGACGCTCGCCATTACGGGTTGAACGGCGAGCTCGGTGGGCGCGGCAAGTACGATGAAAACGGCGTGTACCGCGAGGGCTGGCGGCCTATCGGCGGCAGCAAGGCCCTGTATACGGTGACGGTAAACAAGCAGTTTCGTGACCTGGGCGCCACCGTCTACGCCAGCTACAGCAAGCAAACCTATTGGGAGCGGCCGGACACCCAGCGCTGGAACCTGTCGGTGGCGCGCTACTTCAACGTGGGCACCATCAAGAACATGAGCCTGTCGTTGAATATGTACCGCAGCCAGGAATTCAACCACAAGGACAATGGTCTGGCGCTGACCGTCAGCCTGCCCTTCGGGCGCTCCGGCACACTGTCGATGGACGCCAACAGAGCCGGGGGCCAGAACCGTTACACAACGCGTTACGCCGACCGTATCGATGAGCGCAACAGCTACCAGTTGTCCGCCAGCGACAACGGTGCCAGTGGTTACCTGAGCCATGTGGGTGACCAGGCTGACATCAACCTCAGCGCCAGCCAGCAGGAAGGCAGTTACACCAGCCTCAGCATGTCGGCGCGCGGCGGTGGCACGCTCACGCCTTACGGCGGAGCCCTGCATCGCACCAACAGCATCGGCGGCACGCGGTTGATGGTCGACACCGCTGGTGTGCCCGATGTGCCGGTACGCGGTTACGGCTCACCGACCCGCAGCAATGCCTTCGGCAAGGCAGTCATTTCCGATATCAGCAGCTATCAGCGCACGGCAGCCAGTGTTGACCTGGAGCATCTGCCGAGCAATGTCGAAGCGACTCAATCGGTCACGCAACTGACGCTCACCGAAGGCGCGATTGGCTACCGCTCGCTGGAAGTGATTTCCGGTGAGAAAGCCATGGCGGTTCTGCGCCTGCCCGATGGCAGCTCGCCGCCCTTCGGCGCCACGGTGAGGAACACCAAACAGCAGGACACCGGCATCGTGAATGACGGCGGCAACGTCTACCTGAGCGGCATTCAAGCCGGCGAACAGATGGTCGTCAGTTGGGGCGGCAGCGAGCGCTGCGTCCTCACGCTGCCCGGCACATTGCCCGCTGACGGTTTGACCGATGCCCTGCAACTGCGCTGCCAGATGGTGGCCGCCAACCCCTCCTTGCCCGAGCCAGCGGCGCTGACCGGCAAGCCAATCGACACGGAGAACACATCCTCATGATGCTCAATATACGCACCACACTGCCCGCTGCCGCGCTGCTGGCGCTGGGCTTGAGCCAAAGCGCCAATGCCGCCGTCGGCCTGGACCGTACCCGCGTGATTTTCGAGGGCGGTAAAGACGCCACCAGCGTGAACATCACCAACAACAATACCCAACTGCCGTACCTGGCCCAGGGCTGGATCGAGGACGAGGCGGGTAACAAAATCACCTCGCCCCTGACCGTGCTGCCACCGGTTCAACGCCTGGAACCCGGCAAACAAAGCCAGGTGAAAGTCCAGGCGCTGCCGGCAGCCAAGCTATTGCCGCAGGATCGGGAGACGGTCTACTACTTCAACTTGCGGGAAATTCCGCCGCGCACCGATAAAGCCAACACCCTGCAAATTGCGCTGCAAACCCGGATCAAATTGTTCTACCGCCCACAGGCCATTACGCCAAGCCAGCAAGACCTCTCCAACCCCTGGCAGGAAAAGCTGACCCTCACCCGCGAAGGCGATGTTTACCAGGTGCATAACCCGACGCCGTACTACGTGACGCTGGTGGATGCGCGCGCAAGCAAGGAGGGCAAGACCGTGCCCGGCTTCGAGCCCGTGATGATCGCGCCCAAAGGCTCGCAAACCCTGGGGCCAACGGCCAAGGCACTCGGCACCACGCCCTATCTGGCCTACGTGAATGACTACGGCGGTCGCCCGCTGATGGCCTTCACCTGCAACGGCACCACGTGCCAGGTCAACGCGCAAGTCTCACCGCCGATTCAGTAAGGCCTGCTGCCGGAGAACAACATGAAGTTGCACACACTGAAGCTCCTGGCCGGCCTGCTGGCCTTGGCGGGGAGCGCGCAGGCCCAGGCAGAAGAGGACATCGAAGGCATGAGCGGGATGCTCAACATTCGTGGGTCCATGCATGAAACCCCGTGCAGCGTGGAGATGACATCGCAGCATCAAACGGTTGACCTGGGCGCCGTCACGGCCGGCCAGTTGCAACGGCCGGGCGATCAGGCCATGCCGGTGACCTTTCAGCTGGGTTTCAGGGACTGCCAGCGCACCGCCGGCAGCATCCGTAATGAACGCACCGGGAACCTGACATGGAGCGCCTTTCAACCTGTGCTCTCGATATCGTTTTTAGCGCCGTCCGATGCCGAAGACACACGGCTGATCAAAGTACAGGGCATCACTGGCATGGGTTTGCGTATGACTGACGCCCTGGGGCGGGATGTACAGCTGGGCTCCAAGGGCGAACCGTTGGTGTTGCCCTTGGGCGACAGCACCCAGACCTGGACGGTTCGGCCCACGCGCACTTCGGCGCCGTTGACCAGCGGGGCATTTCGGGCCGTGGTGGATTTCAGGCTCAATTATGAGTGAGGGCAGCATGAGTGCTAAGTCAACCGGCTCGCGGGCCATTCTTATCGCGGGCGGCCTGCTGTGGGCTGTCAGCCAGGGCGTGCAAGCCGAGACCAGTTTGACCATCCGCGCGGTCATCATCGCGCCGCCGCCGTGTGTGATCAACGGCGGCAGTACCCTGGATGTGCCGTTTGGCAACGACCTGCTGACGTCACGGGTGGACGGCGTCAATTACCGTCGGGATGTGCCGTATACCGTCGCGTGCGACGCGCCGTTCAACAACGCAATGAAACTGGAACTCAGGGGCACCGGGGCAGCGTTTGATTCCAAAGTGCTGCTGACCCGCAAGCAAGACCTTGGGGTCAAGCTGTTCGTCAACGGCGCTGATTGGCCGCTGAATACGCCGGTGAATTTTACCTACCCAACCTTTCCAGCGGTGCAGGCGGTGCCAGTCAAGCGCGTGGGCAGCCGGCTGACGGGGGGCGCATTCGATGCCGCCGCCACCCTTGTGATCGATTATCAATGAAGAGGAGCGATCCATGACACGTTGGCAGCAGCGAGCGTTCCTCGCCTTGTGCTCCATCGGCCTGTGCAGCGGTGCGTCGGCCAACCTGACGTTCAGCGGAACATTGAACGAGCCACCGCCTTGCACGATTGATGCGGGCAACAGCATTGAAGTGGATTTTGGCGATATCGGGGTCAAGCGCGTCGACGGCGTGAGATACCGCAAGAGCGTCGGCTACATCATCAGCTGCGGCGCCGACACGCTCCCCTGGGAATTGAAGTTGAGTGTCAACGGCACACCCACGGGGTTTGACGGCGCAGCGGTGCAAACCAATGTGCCGGAGCTGGGCATTCGGATTTTCCAGAACAACGTGCCATTCCCGCTCAATACACCCATGGACATAAACCTGTCGTCACCGCCGATGTTGGAAGTCGTACCGGTCAAGCAGCTCGGCGCAGTCCTGGCCCCCGCACCGTTTGCGGCGGTGGCCACGCTGTTGGCTGAATACGAGTAGGAGTGAAGTCTATGCGACATGAACTGCTTCATAAGGCCTGGCCCTGGGCTGGCCTGGCATTACTGCTGACCTTCGGCCTGGTGCCCAAGGCCCAGGCGGCGGACAACCTGCGCTTCAAGGGCAACCTGGTTGAAGAGGCCTGCACCGTCCGGCCTGGCGACGAGGCCATCGTCCTCGAACTCTGGGACGTGACCAGCAAGCACCTCTATATCAACACGCGCACCCAGGGGAAGGGCTTCAAGCTGCACCTGCAAGACTGCGACACCACGATTGGCAAGACGGTAACCATCACCCTGGGCGGCACTGAAAGCATCAAGTTGCCTGGGTTGTTCGCCCTCGACGGTGGCAGTGCCGCGACAGGTATCGCGGTGGGTATAGAGACCCTCAACAACAAGCCATTGCCGGTGAACACGGTCAGTGACGAACAGGTGCTCAGTGATGGCAGCAATGTGATCGAGCTTAAAGCCTATGTGCAGGGCGAGCCGGATGCGATCCGGGATCAGACCATCGGGCCGGGTGCGTACACGGTGAGCTCCACGTTCACCCTCGATTATCCGTAGCGGTAAGCCGTCATTCATCGGCTGGCAACAGCTTTGGACATACTTCAACTCTCTTCCAGGCATGCGCACTGGTTATTCGGCAGGTGGTGCCTGGGTAGAGAGGTAATGAGACAAGAAAAATGAAACGACTTTATGGCGCCATGGTGCTTTTAGTCCTGCTGGCGGTTTCTACAACCGCCAGAGCCGTTGATTGCCGTGTAAATGGCGGCGCGTGGGTAACGGTAGGCGGGAACCAGAATATCAACTTGCAGGTGCCTGTCACCGTACGGCTGGACACCAACCAAAACCGAATCTTAATGGAAGGGGCTAGGCTGGAATGCCGATTCACTATCAGCCATAAAACGCCCTCTTGGGAAGAGGACTACTGGGCCACGGGTAACGGCGCAGCCTGGACGCCGGGTCCAAAATTCGCCCAGGAAAGAACCGGCTTGCGCATCAATGGAACGTACCGAGACACTCCGGTTCCGGTGGGGATCCGGGTGGCAACCATGCCTGATAATGCGGTCGCTTACCCGATTGATGTGACGCCTTATATTGTGATGCGCAATACGCCGGGTAACCCTTTCGATATACGCGTAGGCGACAACCTCGGGCTGTTGCGTATGGTCCAGACCAACAACTCGGGGAGTGGGCAGTCGACGCAACTCACGGTGACTTACAGCGCTGCCAACAACTTCACCGTGTCTCCGTCAACGTGCACGATCAACAACAACAACCCCATTGACATCAACTTCGGCAACGTACATCAGCGAGGCATCGGCACCGACCCGCTGACCACCACCATCCGCAGCGACCGCAGGCTCAATTACTCCTGCCCGGATGGCGGTATTACCACACCGATCACCATCACCTACAAAGGCACGCCGTCGTCGTTCGACACGCGCCTGCTGGTGATGAGCAACCCGGACGTGGGCACCGCCCTTGTGCGTGCCGGCTCTGCGGTACAGGTTGGTGGTTCGTTCCTCACCCGCATCACCAATAGCGTAGGCAGCGACGACGTCACGTTTACGCTGGTGCGGCGAAATGGCTCCCTGCCGGCGGCCGGGCCTATCAGTGGCAGCGGTGTACTAGTGATGGGGGTGCCATGACTTACTTATCTTTGAAACGACTCTATGGAGCCTTGGCGATTCTGGTCTTGATGGGTATAGGTGCGACGGCACAGGCTGTCGATTGTCGCGTGAATGGCGGGCCGTGGCAGACGGGCAACCCCAATTTATATGTGCCCGTTACCGTCCGCCTGGCCCCGGATCGTACGAGGGTTTTGCTGGAAGGTGCACGGCTTGAATGTAAGTTCTCCCCGTGGTCGGGGAGCCCCTCCTGGAGGGCGGACTATTGGGCGACCGGTAACTTGTCGGGGACACCTTGGACACCGGGTCCAAAATTCAGCGGCGAAGGCACGGGCTTGCGAATAAACGGCGCGTACCTGAATACGCCGGTCCAGAGCGGGATATTGGCCGCCACGATGCCGGACAACCTGGCCAGTTACCCCATCAATATCGACCCCTATATTCTGCTGCGTAACTATCCGGCGAACCCCATCGATATTCGAGTCGGGGATAACCTCGGTCTATTACGTCTGAGCAGTTCCAACAACTACGACGCCACCCGCCCGCAACTGACGGTGACTTACTCCGCCGCCAACAACTTCACCGTGTCGCCGTCAACGTGCACGATCAATAACAACAACCCGATTGATATCAACTTCGGCAACGTCCACCAGCGCGGCATCGGCACCGATCCGCTGACCACCACCATCCGCACCGACCGCAGGCTCAACTATTCCTGCCCGGACGGTGGGGTTAACACGCCGATCACCATCACCTACAAAGGCACGCCGTCGTCGTTCGATACACGCCTGCTGGTGATGAGCAACCCGGACGTGGGCACCGCCCTCGTGCGTGCCGGCTCTGCGGTACAGGTCGGCGGTTCGTTCCTGACCCGCATTACCAACAGCGTGGGCGGCGATGATGTGACCTTCACCCTGGTGCGGCGCAATGGCTCGCTACCCGCGGCGGGGCCCATCAATGGCAGCGGTGTACTGGTGATGGGCGTGCCGTGACTCACGCCTCACTCTGCCTGCTGAGCCCATCCGGGTTCAGCAGCACGCAGTGCTATCCATCCCCTTAAAGAGTGCTTTACAGGGCTGCTTTATAAGCTAGAGTGATTGCTCAAGTGTAAGCGCAGTGGAACTTGTTGTACCTTTTAATATATCCATCTCCTGCCTGGGTGCGATGTGTGAGTAAAGGATTACAGTAATCTCTTCCGTTAAATAATTCCTGTTTATAAAAGTGTAGTCCTGCTCTTACGGTCAATTCAAAAGTTTTGGCAAAAGGCCACCTTTTTCTTTCAAAGATCACACTTTAAACCCACACCGAGTAGGGACGTGGCTGGCATACCTGTTGGTTGAGTTAACGGATTCTAATGCAGCGTTGCAACACTGAGTGGGCGGGGTTAACGCGACTGATGTTAATGCGTTCAGACCCAGCGTTTGTCTCGATCTCGCCGTGCAGCGCCTCAACTAAACGTTAAAAACAGGTATTGACCATGTTCAAGAAACTCGCAGTTTGCCTCCCTCTGGCTGTCGCGGTATTAGGCGCTTCGGCTGCGATGGCCGCCAACGATGCCAGCACCCTCATTAACATCCGCGCCGATATTCCGACCAAGCAGTTCCACGCCCAGCCGCTGGACCCTGACTTCGGTCGTGACGAAGTCATGACCTACAACACGGTGAGCGGCGAGTTGAGCCAGCTGTCGACCGTCTTCACCCTGAAAAACACCGGTGGCTCGATCGATGCCTACCTGCAGGATGGTCCCGCAGCGCTCACCAACGGCTCCGACGCTATCCCACTGACCATCACCCTGGGCGATGTGACGCTCGATGGCACGCCTAAAGAAGTGGCTGCAGACGCGGAGTCCAATCCGGGCCTGCAAAAAACCATGGTGATCAAGGCGGCCAAGCCGACCGACGCACAAACCGGCCGATACGCCACGGTGTCCACCGTGATCTTCGATAACGTGCCGCGCACCACGCCATGAGTGCAGGTGGCCAATAAGGCCAGCCCTTATTGAACACGTCAGCCGGCTGCTTCCTGCGGTCGGCTTTCAACCGGTTTGCAGTTTGCCAACAGAGTATTGAGTTCATGTTCCCTTTGAGGCCCCTCGTGGCAGCCATTGCGCTCGCCACCTGTTCGGTCGTTATGGCCGCGCCTGATAACAACTACACCCCGCGCAGTTTGTTGTCTCAGGCTAAAGGTTTGCCGAGCGATTTCGAAGAGCACTTTTTCGATGTGCCGCTGGCGGTACGGGTCGAGCGGGATCAACAGTTCGTGGGCGAAGCGATGATTGTGCTGAGCCGGGATGACCGGCTTACCCTGCTGGAGTTTACCGACCACAGCGACAGCCCGATCAGCGGCACCGAACGTGATACCTGGGCGAGTTACCTCAAGCCCGGCATTCCCTTGGGGGCGTGCACTCAGGGCTGCCCGGAACAGTTGCTGGCGGTGCACTACAACCTGGAAAACTCCCTGGTCTCCATCCTCACCGAAAATGCCGAGCGTGATGCGGCCCCGCAGCAGTTTTACACCCAGCCCGACGGCGGCAGCACCGGGCTGATCATCAACCACCAATTGAACCTCAATGGCGGGCAGAACCAGGACCTGGGCGGGCGTTTCGGCATTGAAACCAGCAGCAGCCTGGGCAACTGGAGCCAGACCCTGAATATGCAATTGGCGCGCCTCGGTGGGCCGGATACCCAGCTTTACCACGCGCTTTATTCGGCTTACGCCCAGCGTGAGTTCGAGGGCCAGTTCTTGCGCCTGGGCTATTTCACCCCCAACGCCGAAGGCTTGAACCGCCAGCCTCGTTCATTCGGCGCGGCGCCGGATGTGGCCGTCGGGGTGATGGTCGGCAGCTCCGACAGCCTGGCGATCAACAACCCCAAGCCGAGCGTTTACCCGATCTACGTCACGTCCAACCGCCAGGGTTCGGTGGAGATCTACCGCAATGGCCTGTTGATCAACACCCAACCCGTACCGGCCGGTTTGCAGACGCTGGACACCCGGCCCTTGCCCGGCGGTATCTATGAAGTGGAAGTGCGCCTGATCGAAGACGGCCAGGTCACGTCCACCCGCCAGGAGCTGGTGTACAAGCCCAATAACTGGCGCAACCATGACGAGCGCTGGCGCTATAACCTGTTCGCCGGGCGTGAAAGCACCTTACTCAACAACTGGGAACAGCGTGACAAGGGCGACATGACCGCCGGTGCCTCGATCAACTACCTGGCGCACCCGCGCGTGGTCCTTGGCCTGTCGGGCCGCCAGGTGCAGGACCGCCTGCAGTTGGGCAGTTCCATCGACTGGAGCCTGGCCCAGAGCGCCAGTGTGTATGCCAACGTCTACCAGACTCGCGACTACGGCACTGGCATGGATGTGCAAGGGCTTTTCAGCTACGGCATGGGCAGCGTGATCGCCAGCCATAACCGCAGTTGGCTCGACACCCGCAACACCTACGAAACCTTGCCCGACGGCACACGCCTGCGCCAGCGCAACACGTTTGTCGGCCAGACCAGCACGTCATCGTTGTCGGTCAACCACCGTTTGGGCAACCAGAATTCCGTCAACGCCCGCGTCTCCCACAGTAAGGGCAATGTCGAAGGTGTCGGCCTGGACCTGGGCTGGTCCCGGCACGACACCCTGTTCGGCAGCGATGCCAACTGGCGCCTGTCGGTGTTCGACCGGCCCGCCACGGGCAGCCTCAGCGACAAGCGCAATCGCGGCGTCGACCTGACCCTCAACCTGGCCCTCGGCGGCCCTGGGGAAAGCTGGTCGGGCAGCATCGGTTCGCGCACCGCGCGCGAAGGCCAGCGCGATAACAACGCCTCGCTGACCTACCGCAAAGAACTCAAGGATCACGCCCTGCAAAACGTCTCGGTCACCGCCCTGACCGATGTCTACGGCGTGGGCCTGTCGAGCATGACCAGCTTCGCCACCGACACCCTGGCGGGTGATGCCTTTGCCCAGCGCTCGTCCTATAACGGCGATTTGACCGGCGGCCTCAACCTCAACAACACCCTCGCGGTGGGCGCGCAGAAGATGGTCCTGACCAGCCAGTACCACGGCAGCGGCTCGGGAATGATCATTGACGTGGAAACCGATATGGAGGGCATTGCCCTGCGTGCCGACGACATGACCGGCTCCAGCATGCCACTGCGGCCCGGGCGTAACTTCGTGCCCATCACCGCTTACAAGAGCAGCTCGGTGGCCTTCGACTTCGAGGGCAATCACCCGCCGGCCGCCACTATCCAGCCGGCGCGCACCGCTTACCACCTGAACAAGGGCGGGGTCGGCTACCGCAAGATCAGCGTGATGAAAACCGTGACCGTACTCGGTCGCCTGGTCGACCCGCAGGGCCGCCCGCTCAAGGGCCATCACCTCATCAACCACGCCAGCCGTGGGGTCAGCGAAGTGGATGGGTTTTTCTCGATGGAAATGAACGCTGGCTCACCGACCCTTGAGGTCCGCCGTGGCACCGAGTTGCTGTGCCGGTTCCGTCTCGACCCGAGCAAGGCGCGCAGTGAAAACGATGTGCTGATGATCGGTGATCTGCGCTGCACCCAAGACACCCTGGCCGACGCGTTGGTGGTGCCGCCAGCGGCGGGTTGAAGGGGTTGAAAAGGGCAGGTGGCCCGCGCCCCTGCGTCTGTTATTCGATGAGGTTCAACGCAATGAAACGAGTATTGGCATTCATGGGTTTTTGCCTGTTGGCCCACGGGGTTCAGGCAGGTCCCAGCATTAACGTCGGGGTGGTGTATGACTACTTGGATGGCGACAAAAGCACCTATCTCAAACGCATTTTCAATGGCGGCACCAGCACCGCTTTTGTGAAGGTCGAGATTCTGGAAATCGTCTACGACGCACAAGGCGCGGCCAGGGAAATACCCCTCCAGTCCCAGCCCGACAGCAGCGCCCGCGACGGCTTGATCGCCAGCCCCGCCCGGCTGATCGTGCCGGCCAACGGCATGCAGGGCACGCGCCTGGTCTACCTGGGCGAGCGCGGCCGCGAGCGTTACTTCCGGGTGCGCTACATCCCGGTGATGCCCGAAAAGGAGGACGCATTCGCGGTGTCCGAGGAAGAACGCGCGGCCTACCAAACCACCTTGCAAGCCGGGGTCAGCGTGCTGGCCGGTTACGGCACGGTGTTTTTTGTGCGGCCCAAGGACACCCGCTTCGACACCCGTATTGAAAACGGCGGTGCCCACTACACCCTGCGCAATAGCGGCAACAGTGTGATCGAGGTGGATGAGTTCAAAAACTGCGTGGCCGGCAAGCCGAATGACTGCCACCCCACCACCAAGAACCACGTGTTGCCGGGGCGCGTTTTCTCGTTCGACAAGCAAGCCGGTCGCGAGTACCGCTTCAAGCTCGTAGAAGGTGCGGCCCGCAAAGATTATGTGGTGAAAGAGTGAACCGCTCGATGCCGCAGTGGCGGTTGTCGGCGGTGCTGCTGTTGTGTGGGTTGGTGCTGCTGAGTTTTTCCGCCATCGCCGCCCGTGAAGAAGCGGTGTTCCACGTCTCGGTCAAGGTGCCCACCAGCGACTTTTTCGTGCTGGCGCTCAACCCTGGCTTTCTCGAGCGCGAGCAGGTCATGCACTACAACCTGGTGACCGGACACCTCAGCCCGTTGCGTGAACCCTTTGATGTGAAGAACGTGCTGGGCGGTATCAATGCGCGCCTGGGGTTTGCACCGGTACTGTCCAATGGCACTGACGTGATTGCCCTGCAAGTGACCTTCAATGGCCACCGCCTGGATGTGGTCGACACCCTCGTGGTGCCGGAGAACGAGGCCAGGGTGGGCAAGCGCGTGCCACTGGTGATTGCCGCCGAGCCGCCGCCCGTGGACGGCTACCTGCCGGGCCAGTACTACGGCAGCGTGCAGATTATTTTTGATGCGCTCAGGCCTTGATGCCGCCGACTCGATGGATGAGTAATAGAAATGAACCTCAAGACATTCAAGCAAAAGGCCATGGCCGCCGGTTTGGCGAGTGCGTTGTGGACTGTACCTGCAAGCGCAGAAACTCAGCAGATCACCGCCAGTTTCAGGCCGGACCCCACGAATGTGACGGCCAACAAGTTCAAGAACACCACACCCCAAAGCTCGATTTGCGCAGGGCATATCCCGGCCCAATGCAAGGCGTTGGGTATTTTCAGTCTGCGCTTTATCAACTTCGTAGCCAGTTCCCAGGCGCCCATCGTGGCCAACCATGCGGACCCACGAGCCGGGGCCTATTTCAAGGTGCCTTCATCGTTCAGGGACGTGGAGGTGCGCAATACCACAACCGGTGAACTGGAAACCGTGCAGGTGCGAATTGCCGGGCTCGGGGCGCTCTGGTCGTTGCCCAGGCCGCCTGGTGTTTCTGCATGGACGCAGCCGGGGGCCAATTGGGACACCCAGTGGCGGCGCGCGCCAAGCCCCTGCGTCAGCACCGGGCATCTGGCAGCATCCGCCTCTTATGCGTCATTTTTCTGGGTCGTACCCAAAGATGCCGGGGCGTGTAACCGTGTACCGTCGTCTGACCTTGCGTGGCTCAACTATTACACCCTGGAGTACGCCTACGAACTCGTCACCCCCAACCCCTTGGGCATGGCGTCCGGGCAATACGTGGGCAGCATGACGTACACCGTCGGTGGCGCGGGGGCGGACTTTGACTTTGGCGATAATATGATCCCCACCGGTGATAGCTCGCTCACCCTGGATTTCACCCTGGACGTCGACCATATCCTCAAGGTCGACGTGCCGCCCGGTGGCACCCTTGTCGAACTGGTGCCCCAGGGCGGCTGGCAAGCGTGGCTGAACCAGGGCCGTAAACCGACGCGCTTATTCAAGGACCAGACCGTCAACCTCTACGCCTCCTCGCGCTTCAAGATGAGCCTCGATTGCCAATATGCCGAGGCCGACAATACTTGTCGGATTCTCGATAGCGTATCCGGTGAGTCGGTGCCGGTGAACGTCAGTGTCAGCCTGCCCCACGGCATTACCGACCCGGCCGGGCGCCCGGTCAACCGTCGGCCGTTGCGCCGCGATGGCGTGGGCACCGAGCTGTTCCAGCCGACTTTTTATGTGGACCGCAAGCCCAGCACCCTGCATTTCGAGATCGAGCGGGACGAAGTGGAAAAGATGCTCAAGGTGGGTGAGTCGCGGGCTTATTCAGGCAACATCACGGTGATTTGGGATTCGGAAGTTTAGTGCCGATACACCTCGGCCCCACGCGTACAAGCGGTTCAGGCAACCGCGCCAGCACACCCGGGCTGCCCTTGAGTGGCAGCGCGAGGCAACTGCGCACTTTCGTCGCCAAGGCGTCAAAAGTGCTGTGGGACGCGCTGAACGCCTGCTCGATATCCGCCTGTTGCTGGTCGAGCAGGGCGTGCAGGCAGGCACTGAATACGGGCCCGGTGATCGGCGTATAGCGCAGGTATTGCCCGTCGCGTAACGTCTCACTGGCCTGGGCGCGATGGCGTTGAGCAACGTTGGCGAGCAGCAGGGTTTTGTCGTCGCCGCTCACCAGGCGGCGGCGCAAGACATTCTCCATGGCAGAGAAGTGCTCGAATATCTCAACCCCGAATTGCGGCGTATAAAGCACTGCCGGCCGTGGCCCATGCAGGTGCTCGGTCAGTATGAAGCAGCCGTTGAGCGGCGTGGACCCGTCAGGCGACGCTGTTGAATACAGGCTAATGCCGACGGTTTGCGGTGGCGTGGCGTTGTTCGAGGTTTCATGGAGTATCCGATTCTCGATCAAGTGTCGGCCCTCGGTCAGCGTCTTCAGGCGCGCGGTGACGCTGGCGACGGCTGTTAGCGCCGCAGCATCGCCAGGCCTGTTCTCCTGGGCCTGCTCAGCCAGGGCGAGCTGTTGCCGGGCATCCAGCAATTGCAGGTCCGCCTCAAGCGCAAACATCACCCGCTGCTGTTGGCTTACAGCCTCCAGCACGCTCAGGGCGCCGGTGCTGGCGTGGGGCGCTGACCAGAATGCCGCGAGCGCCTGCAAGTACAGGCTCAGGCTGTCGTGTCCCTGTGTCGACGTGCTGTCGTAAACGTACTCGTTGAGAAACACCGTATCGGGGCTCAGCGCACTGAATGCCTGGCGTAACTGAGCGTCCATCACCGTCACCAAGTCCGGCTGTGCATCCAGCAGATACTCAATGGCGGTGATACAGGTCTGTAACGCGCGGAGCATTTCCTCGGCAGTGGGCAGTGGGGGTAAAGGCATGGTTTGGATTCCCTGTGGCGATAGAGGTAACCGTGCAGTGCGGGCACCACACGCGAATGCCCACACTAATCACCTCCGGGAAAGCCACAGGAATACATAACCACTACAAGTCGGTGGGTTAGACGCCGGCGATCACCATGGCCAGGCGAGTCAGGCGTCGGCCCAGTTCCTTCTCATCCTCAAAGCCTTGGAGAAACAGGCTCCCGTACAGCTCGTCGCTCATGGGTTCGCCGGTCAAGAATGGCGCAGGGGCCATCTCCAGCGCGTCGGCCAGCTCGATCACGCGCTGGCGCAGTTGCGCGCCGGTGGCCTGGTTTTTTTGCTCTGCCGGCAGTTGCTCATGTGCGGCCCAGGCGTTTTGCGCCAGGCGCAAGCTTTCGATCGTTTCACCCACCTGTCTGTGCGCGTCTTCGATCTGGTCGTAGTCGTCGGCATGGAGGTTGCGCAAATAGTCGCTCCAGAAGTACTGCTCAAGCATTTGGTCCACCAGCCCTTCGTCCTGTTCTTCCTCGATCACTTTGTTGTAGGCACTGACCAATTGCCCTGCATCGACTTGAGCGGTGGTGCGGTAGAGCATGTGATCAGCCATCCAGGGCAGCTCCAGGCGTGCCTTCAGGCCAGTCTGGTAGGCGCCGTACACCTCGACTTCATCCAGGGTGCCCGGTTCGCCATTGACCACATCGGTGGTCAGCCGCAAGGGTGGGCCTGCACTGCCGTCGTCGTTGAGCGTGGGCGTGGCCAGGCGCCTCTGGATATCCCGATTGGCGATATGGTTGACCTTGTCCAACCGCGCCTTTTGTTTGGCCAGCAGCACCAGTGCATTGGTCCGCGCTTGCACAGTGGGCTTGACCCAGGCCTCCAGTTTCAGCACCTCAAAGCCCATGGCGTTGAACAGTTGGGCGCCGGCATCGGCGCATTGGGCCGGTGCGGCGGCGAGGTTGAACAGTGCGGTACGGGTTTCTTCATCACTGTCGGCAGCGCGCAGCAGGCGCAATACGTTTTGGCGCAAGTGGGTAAGGTTCTGTTGATAACGCACCAGGTCCGCCGGGTCCTGGACGACCTCGGGGGCCGGTGCCTGCTGGCTTTTTATAACCTCGAAAAAGCCCTGGGAGCCGTGCGCCTGCTCCAGTTCATCCCAGACTTCCTGCCAGCCTTGACGCAGCACAGGCGCCAAGTGGCCGAGCCAGAACTGGCTGTCCTCTGCGCCTCGCTGGGGGTAGGTGCGGTAAGGGTCCAGGCCGGCGGCGCGGCGGTAACTCACGACGCGGTCCTCAGCGTCGCGCTCCAGCTTGTGGCGGTCCAGACGTGTGCGGGCGATCAGTTCCGCTGACGCGGACCCGGGCTCGACGATGGGCACCTGGCTGATAGGTGTGTTCAGCAAGTTGAGGTGGAAAGCCTGCTTGCGGGGCAGCTCGAAGAGGCCTTCCGGCCATTGGCTGATGCGCGTGTTATTGAGCATCAGCACTTGCAGTGCGCGCATACGGCTGAGGTTGGGTGGCACGCTCAGGTGTGGGTTGTGCGAGAGGATCAGCACCCGCAGATGCTGCAGGTCTTGCAGCTTCTCCAACTGCTGGGAGGTCCAGTGAATGGGGTTTTCCGCCAGCCCCAGGTGCCTGAGCCGAGGCATGCCCGCTATGGCGTCCGGCAGTTTCTTGAGGCGCCTGCCGGTGATATCCAGGCTGCGCAGGTTGGGAAAGTTGTGCAGGAACGGGCTGTCGGCGTCGTTAAATTCGGTATCGGTCAAATTGATGCTGGTGACGTGGCTCAACTTGGTGTTGAGCTGCGGGAAGTTCTGTAAAAAGCCGTGGATGATTTCTCCGCGCAGGTCCAGCTCGCTGCCCAGTTGCCGGATGCCGGTGTCGGTTTCGTACCCCTTGGCCGATTGCTCCCAACTTTCCCTGATGTGCTTGGTCATGCGTTTTCTGAATAACTGTTCCGGCAGCGATGGCCGTAGGTACCGGCTGCCGGCAGCGGGGAGTTGCTGCCAGGTTTTGAGCTCTTTGAGCAGGGTTTTCTTTTGGGTTTCGAGTTCGAGTAACAGACGTTGCCCATCGGCCGTATTCAGGGAATGGGCGTAGGCCGTCACGTCTTCTTCGGTCAGTGTCGGATACAGCGCTTTGAGCCGTTCCTCGACGCTGGTACGGCCTATGCGCTGGCGCAGGGCGCTGAACATGGGTTTCTGCAGCAAGCGCAGGGTCTCTCGGCGCGGCTCGGCGAAGATCGGCGGTTCGGCCAGCACGGTACGGCGCTCGCTCGGTGGTTGCAGGGTTTGCTTGAGCCACTGGCGCAACGCCTCGCCTTGGCCGGGCGCGAAGCCCAGCGTGTCGGCGGGCACGGCGTGCAGCACGGCCTCATATAAATCCCAGGTGGCCTCTGGGTCTGCCCCGTGCAGCGCATACCGCCCTGGCGCGGTGCGTATCAGCAGGGTTTCGGTGGCCGGATCATCCGGGCCGACACGGCAGCGCAATTGCCCGCCAGGCAGTTGCTCATGAATGCTCAGGCGTTGATTGCCGAAGGCGTCACTGTGGATTCTCAGGGCATTGAGCAGCAGGCGTTCGGTGTCGGGCGTCGGTGCATCACCCTGGTAAAAGCCTTCATAGGCGTGGGTGGCTCGCGCTTCGAATTGCAGCTCCCGCGCCTGATGCCTCAGGCGCACCGACAGGCGCTGTTGTTCGTCCATGAGCCGCATTTCGGCGGGGCGCGCCTGGGCCAGTATCGTTTGGGCCAGGTGGTCGGGCAGGTCAGGGAACTGGCGTTGCAGCAGTAAACCATGGGCGCTTTTTGACTGGCGTTTGAAGCTATACAGATGCTCGAAAATGTCGTCCTTGCGCGATGCCACATAGCGGCTCAGGTGTTCTCGCAGTGCCTGTGCCCGCGTGTTGGGGTCGACGGGCAATGGCTTGCCGAGCAAGCCTGTGAGTTCGCTTTCGTCGAGGAAGTCCACCACGCGCTCGGCCAGCCGGCCTGCCAGCAGGTCTTCACGGCTGATGGACAGGGTCGCATCCGCCGCTGCGCCATGCAGGATCGGTTCGCCGCTCAGGTCAGGCGCCTCGAACACGGCGATGGCTTTGCCGCTGGGCCAGCCGTCCATGCGCGTGACCATATCGGCCGACCAGTAGGCGGCCTCACCGTTACCGGCAGGCGACTCGCTGAGGGTCTCGATGTGTTGGCGCAGTTCGAAGCGATCCAGGGTGTCGGCCAGCAGTGGTGGCGGTGCCTGGTTTTCGACGTACATTCGCCTCAGCTCGCCCGGTTCGGTGCCGCTGATGTCGCGCACCTGTTGCAGGCGTGCTTCGGGCCAGGTGGCGGTGGTCGGGCTCACGCGGCGCAACAGTTGCGACGCGTCCCAGGCCCTGGGTTCCTCACCTTCGAGCACCGCCGCGCCGCGACGGTTAAGTACCACCTCGGGGCGATAGGCGTCGGGCCGTTGTGGATGGATGACCCGGTGCTGGCCGCTGTTGGCGTCCTGGCTGACGGCGTAGTGCTTGTTGCCCAGGCGCAGGATTGTTTTGCCGTCGTGCTGATGAAAGCCCTGGGCGTCGGGTTTCGCGCCTGGGGGCAAGGTCACGGCGGTTTGCTCATAAGGGCTCAAGTCCGCATGCCATAACCGCTGTTTGCCATCGGCCAGGGTCACCGGCTTCAGCCCTTCGACAAACGCCGACAACTGGACGTGCGCCAGTTGCCCGGCGGCGCCGAAGGCGATCAGTTGCAGCACGTTTTCGGTCACCCCGACCACATGTTCAATCGCCTCCAGCCCCAAGCCTTCGGCCCAGTCCAACAGGCCTTCACACACTTCGTCGGCGAGTTGGTAAGCGGTATAGGCCAGCATCAACTCGCCCAAAAACGGCACGAAAGGGGTCACGACCAGCAACGCAGCATTGAGAATGTCCGCGAAGATCTTTTCCAGGTTGTCCCACCAGGCCCAGCGCGCCATGCGGTCGGCGTAAGCAGTGGGCACCGCCAGTTCACGCGCATCGTTGAGGATTTTATTGAGTTTGCGCCTGTACACATGTTCCCACAGTGCCGTGCGGATACGCGTCGCGCGAAACTGCAGCCGGGGGCGGTCCAGCGCCGTTTCGCGCCAGCTCGGCAGTGGGTCGCCGGGCACATGCGCGTGCCACTTCACCCCGCTCAGGCGCACGCCCATCTGGCTGAAGAAATGCCCCTGGTATTGATGCTCGACAAACCGGCTGAAGAATTTCTGGTAGTCGGGCTGGCGCAGTTGTCGGGTCAGCGCCTGCATGAACGCCACTGTCGAGGCGTAGCGCTTGAGCGGGTGCTGCGGGTCATCCGGCACATAGGCGATGACGGGCAGCGGTTGGCGGTGTTGCTCCAGGTCGGCGGCGATCAACACGACGCCGGTCAAGGTCGCGTCCAACAGGCTCAGGTCATGGCAGTGCGCGGCCTTGCCGTCGAGTGTCAGCCCCTGGCGGCCTTCGATCAGGTGGGTGATCAGTTGATGGTCCTGCGGCTGGATATCGCCTTTCATCAGCGCCATCTGCGCCGCGACCTTGAGGGCCGCCAGCTGGTTGACGGTCACACGGGCACGCAGCACGCCGTCCACCACCGGCTCGGTGCGGCCCAGGTAACGTTCAAGGTGCGTTTGATACTGGGCACCGATATCGAGGCTGCGCACCAGGTTTTTGAACTGCTGGACCGACAGTGTGTTGTTGAGCCCCAGCACCTCGAAACGGCCCGAAGCATCGGGCCGCGTGATGAACTGCGAGTCGGCGGTGAACACCTCGCTGTCGGCGAAGTTGTGCAACGCCGCGTCCAGCAGCGACACCGTGCGGCTTTGCACGCCGCCGCTGAGTTTCTTGACCCACCACGCTTGCTTGGCCGGCGCATACAGCCGCAGGCAGGTGCGCTGCACATCCACGTCGAGGTTGTAGTGCCGTTTCAGCGCGGCTTTTAACAAGGGCTCGGCAAACCCTTTGACGTCGGTGACCGGGGTCAGTTTCTGGTCGACCAGCGTTTGGGTTTTCCAGTGTTCGGCTATCGCGGTTTTCAACAGCTGGTGCTGCTGGGGCGAGGCGCTTTTGTACCAGGCCGGCAGGCTTTTCTGGCTGGTTTTCAAGGCATTGATGCTTGCGGTTGAGACTGTTTTTATCCAGTCGGGCAAGGCGTCCCGGATCAGTTCGTAGTGCGGGCTTTGAGCTTCGAGGGACGCGGTGGCAAGTGTCGTCATGACGGTGTTTTCTGTGGCAGGAAGGGCCCTCAGACTAGGCCCGCGCAGGGGCCTGCCAGGCGGTAATTGTCTATCGACAGGCGCTGCCGAGCGGCCTGCTGGTCAGCCCGGCGATTTTTTTCACTGCCGACTAGCCATCGGCGCGCACAGCGTCTGCTCACCCGGCTTCAAGTACGGCATAAGGATCGGCGCCATGCCTTTGAGCACCTGCACGGGCAGCGCCGAGGTGAAGCGGAAACCCTGCGCCGAGCTGCCGGGCACAAACGCGGTGAGTGTGCCGAAGTGCCGGTCGCCGATGTAAAACACAAAGGTGGCGGTGCGGTTGATCGACTTGGAACTGAGCACCCGCCCGCCGGCGCCGATGGCTTCAATGCGGTTGTCGCCGGTGCCGGTCTTGCCGCCCATGGCCAGTGGTGTGCCGTCGTCCAGCTTGAAGCTGCCGGCCACGCGCTTGGCGGTGCCGGCATCCACCACTTGCGACAACGCACCACGCAGCGCCCGCGCGACTTCTACCGGCATCACGCGTTTGCCTTCGGCTGGGTCGTTGATGACCTGGGTGTCATAGGGCGTGCCGGCTGCAAAGTGCAAGCTGTCGATGCGTACCACTTTTGCGCGCAGGCCATCGTTGAGGATGATCCCCATCAGTTCCGCCAACGCCGCCGGGCGGTCGCCGGAACTGCCGATGGCCGTGGCCAGGGACGGCACCAGGTGATCGAACGGATAGCCCACCGCCTGCCAGCGCTGGTGAATCTCAAGAAACGCTTCCACTTCAAGCATGGTGCGGATGCGGCTGTCGCGGGCGCTCTGATGGCGGCTCTTGAACAGCCAGCTGTAGACCTCCTGGCGCTCGAACTGGCTGGCTTTGACCACCTCGCTGAAGGACGCTTCGGGATGGTTGAGCAAGTAACCCAGCAGCCACAGGTCCAGCGGGTGAACCTTGGCGATGTAGCCCTGGTCGGGCAGGTCGTAGGTGCCGGGGCGGTAATCGTTGTAGAGCTTTTGCAGGCGTTCGTCGCTGAGTTTTTCGCCGGTTTTGACGCCGGTCAGGTGCGCGCGCACGAACAGGTTGAAGCTGGCCTGGCTGGCCTCGGGCAACAGGTAGCGGTGCACGGCGGCCAGGCGAATCGGCGTGGGGCGCAGGCCGTCGAGGAAGGTGTCGAGGCGCGCCTGGGTGTCTTTCTTCTGGTACTTCTTCCAGAACTTGCGCAGGAAGGTGGTGCCTTCGCGGTCAGCGAAATCGGCGAGATATTCCTGGCGGCGCGGGTCGCTGTCGTCCTTGAGCAGCGCGGCGCTGTTGTTGGCGCCGGAGTAGGTGGTGAAGCGCACCAGGTCGCGCATCAGGCGAATGAACGGCAGGTTGATCGACTCGCGCAATGCGTCGCGCAGGGTCGGGCTGCGGCCGTTGTCTTCGTTGCGAAAATTATGGAAATGATGCAAGCCGCCGCCGGTGAAAAAGCCTTCGTTGGGGCTGGCCGAGTAGGTGCGGTTGAGCGCGGCGTCGAGCATTGTCGCGAGGTTATGGTCGGGGTTTTGCGTGAGGTAATCCACGGCCCAACGCGAGAGCGGGTCCTGTTCGGGCACCTCGACTTTTTTCAGCGCGGCGGGGGCGAGTGCGGCGTATTTGTCGTGCAGCTCGGTGATGATTTGCAGGTAAGTGGTCAGCACTCGCAGCTTGGCGGTGGAGCCCAGTTCGAGCTTGCTGCCTTCGTTGATGTCGAAGGGCTGGTCGGTGTTGTCGGTTTGCACGCGCACCCGTGAGCCGTCCGGGGTCAGTTCGAACAAGGTGAAGCTGTAGCGCACTTGCGCGGTGTTGGCCGGGGTCAGCAGGCGTTCGCCGAGCAGCCCGACCTGGCGCGCGAAGTCGGGGTCGGCGAGGTGCTTGAGGTAATCGCTGACCTGGCCCTGCAACGGTGCTTGCAGAGTGGTGGTGGCCGACAGGTCGAGACGGTCCAGGTCGTACAGCGGCCGGTCGAGCAGGGCGGCCAGGCGCGCACGGGCCATGCTGATGCCTTTGTTGGTTTCCACCGGCTGCACGGTGGGTTGTTGCACCCAATCGCGGTAGCTGACGCTGGCCGCCAGCGCCGCCTGCAACAGCGCAGGGGTAATGACGCCGTTCTGCGCCAGCAGGCGCAGATGGCTGTCGGTCAGCTCGGCCAGTTCTTCGCGGCCTTTGGCCAGGTAGTGAGAAGGGCGGCGCTGGGCGATGATCAGCGACAGCACTTGCCGCAGGGCCAGGCCTTGTTCGGCGCTGACCGGGCCGACCAGCGCCTGGTTGACCCTGTTGAAATCGGCGCCGTACCACACCCGCAAACCTTCGGCCAAACCATGCACTTCGCCGTGGCCGGGCACCGCCGACAGCGGCACGCTGTTGAGGTAGTCACGCAGGATATTCTGCCGCGCCGGCAAGGTTTGCGGCCCGTCGCGATAGGCGCGCACGGCGGCGGAAAACATCTGCCGCAGTTTTTCCTCGCCCGACACCGTCAGGCCATCCGGGGAGTGGCGGTATTTTTCCAACTGCGTCGCCAAGGTGCTGCCACCGGCACTCTGGCCGGGCAGGTGCAGCACTTTGGCGACTTGCGACCATGCGGCCTTGGCAAAGCGCGGCCAATCCACGGCGGGGTTGGCCTGGGGCTGGCTGGGGTCAAGCAGGTCGCGGTTTTCGATGAACAGCAGGCTGTTGACCACCACCGGTGGAATCGCCGCGAAACTCGCATACAGCTGTTGTGGATAGTTGTACTGGTACAGCGGTTCGGCGCGGCAGTCGGTGATGGTCAGCCCGGCCTGGATTTTTTCCGCATAGGGCACAAACAGGCCTTTGGCGCTGTAGTCCATCAACGCCGGCGAAAAGCGCGCCTGGGCCTCAATGACATAGCCGCGCTTGAGCAGGCGCGGCAGGAAAGTGCCGAGGTCGCTGTAACCCAGGCGGCGGTCGAAGGGGCCGGCGCCGGGATAACGCATGGCCTGGCTGGGGCCGGGCTCGACCTGCCAGGTGAGGTCGTGTGCCAGGCGGCTGAGTTGCTGGGCCTGCAGGCGCGAGGTGCGCATCTCTTTAAGGGCAGCAAACCCCAGTGCCACCAACGCCATCAGCACGATCAACCAGAACAGGCGCCGCACATAGCGGGGCCTGGGTTTGTTTTTGGGTAGAGGCGCTGGGTCCGAACTGCCTTGTAATTTCGCAGCCTTGCTCGATTCGGTTTGCCACAGTGCGCCCATAGTCGATTGATCCTTAACGCAGATTGATCGGACTTGTCTGAAGCTTAGTCGCTGGGGGCTGAGTGCGAGGGAAATGTGTGTGATCGTTCCCACGCTCCGCGTGGTAACGCACCCTATGACGCTCCGCGTCACGACTTTAGGAGCCGGACGCAGAGCGTCCGTAGCGGCATT
>NZ_JAKNQN010000014.1:0-83676 GCF_022662395.1 Pseudomonas sp. MONT-RG-20F-20-E-7-02 | reverse complement strand
TGGACGGTCGGAAAGCCAATGGAAGCGCTGACCATCGCCAATACGCCTTACGGTCTCCAGGCTTACATTCTGACTTCAAATCGACACAGAGCCGGCCCACTCGCCACACGCATCGATACAGGTCGTGTGCTGATCAACACGCTGGCCCACGAACCCCGCGCGCCTTCGGGGCTTTAAACAATCGGGCGGCACGTTCGGTTTGGAAGCCTTTCTGGAGCCAAAATCAGTCCTCGTCTGACAAAACAGCATGCCGTTGGGGAAATCGATGCAAAGTGTTTCTGCATTTTTGGTATGGTGCAGCACATTTTCACAAGGATTGATCTTTCATCCGCAGGACGCGGCGTCCACCTTCTTCAACGAGATGCTGTAGAAATGCCTGAACCGATACCGATCAAGGACCACGAAAAAGAAAACCGCCTGGTCAACAAGCGCCTGCTCGCCTGTGCGCTGTTGGTCATCGGCATCACCTGCGCCCTGGTGGGCCGCATGTATTTCCTGCAAGTGGTGCAGTACGACTACCACTCCACGATTTCTGAAAACAACCGCGTCCACGTACTGCCTATTACGCCGACGCGCGGGCTGATCTATGACCGCAACGGCGTGGTGCTGGCCGACAACCGCCCCAGCTACAACCTGACCATCACCCGCGAACGCACCACCGACCTCAAGGGTGAACTGGACGCCATCGTCAGCCTGTTGCACTTGCCCGCCGAAGACCGCGCTGTGTTTGACAAGGCGCTGAAGCAGGCGCGTCATCCTTTCGTGCCTGTAACGTTGTTCTACGAGTTGACCGAAGAACAGATCGCCGTACTGGCGGTTAACGAGTTCCGTCTGCCCGGTGTGGACGTCGAGCCGCAATTCGTCCGGCATTACCCGCTGGGCGCGCACTTCGCCCACTCGATTGGTTATGTCGGTCGCATCAACGAAAAAGAATCCAAAGCCCTCGACTCCGTGGAGTACCGCGGTACGCAGTCCATCGGCAAGACCGGCATCGAGCGTTTCTACGAGTCCGAGCTGCACGGCCACGTGGGCTATGAAGAGGTCGAGACCAACGCCCAGGGGCGCGTATTGCGCGTGCTCAAGCACACCGACCCGATCCCCGGCAAAAACATCGTCCTGAGCCTCGACGTCAAATTGCAGGAAGCGGCGGAAGAAGCCTTGGGCGACCGGCGTGGTTCGGTGGTCGCCCTCGACCCGCAAACCGGCGAAGTACTGGCGATGGTCAGCAAGCCCAGCTTTGACCCGAATCTGTTCGTCACCGGCATCAGTTTCAAGGAATACGCGGCGCTGCATGATTCCATCGACCGTCCGCTGTTCAACCGCGTGCTGCGTGGGCTCTATGCGCCCGGTTCGACCATCAAGCCGGAAGTCGCCATCGCCGGTCTGGACAGTGGCGTGGTCACCGCGCAAACCCGCGTGTTCGATCCCGGCTACTACCAATTGCCCGATTTTGACCACAAATACCGTAACTGGAACCACAGCGGCGACGGCTGGGTGGACATGGACGCCGCGATCATGCGTTCCAATGACACCTACTTCTACGACCTGGCCCACAAGCTGGGCATCGACAGGCTGCACGACTACCTGGCCGAGTTCGGCCTCGGCCAGAAGGTCTCCCTCGACATGTTCGAAGAGTCAGCCGGCCTGATGCCTTCCCAGGCCTGGAAGCGTGCGACACGGCGCCAGCCGTGGTTCCCGGGCGAAACCGTGATCCTCGGTATCGGCCAGGGCTACATGCAAGTTACCCCGTTGCAGTTGGCCCAGGCCACTGCGTTGATTGCCAACAAGGGCGTGTGGAACCGGCCGCACCTGGCCAAGACCATCAACGGCGTGCCACCAGTGGATGAAAACCCAATGCCCAACGTGGTCCTCAAGGACCCGCGTGACTGGGAGCAGGTTAACCACGGTATGCAGCTGGTGATGCATGACCCGCGCGGCATCGCCCGGGCAGCGGCGCTGGGCGCGCAATACCGCATCGCCGGCAAGAGTGGTACGGCACAAGTGGTGGCGATCAAGCAGGGCGAGCGTTACAACCGTAACAAGACCCTGGAACGCCATCGCGACAACGCCTTGTTTGTCGGGTTCGCGCCGGCCGAACACCCGAAAATCGTGATCTCGGTGATGATCGAAAACGGCGAGGCCGGTGGCCGTGTGGCAGGCCCCGTGGTGCGGCAAATCATGGACGCCTGGTTACTCGACCAGGAAGGTCACCTGAAGCCGCAATACGCGACGCCGGCCAAAGCTCCCGGTGACCCGCACGTCTAAATCAGGCCTTCCACTCGTCCCACTGCTCGACGCCCTCATAGGCAAGCCAGGGCACATTGTGGGACGTCCAGATGTGCGCGGTGGGCCGTACGCCCGGATCATCATCCAGCGTCGCCACCCGCACAATCACATGGGGCTGATGCCCACGCTCCGCCATCAGGTGTGAGCCGCAGCGCGAGCAGAAATGCCGGAGCTTGCCCGGCGACGATTCAAACGAGGACAGCAGCGCTTCGCCCTGGGTCCAGCGGAAATGCTCGCGCATCACCCCGGCCGTGGCCACAAACGCGGCGGCATGCACCTTGCGGCAGCTGTCGCAGTGGCAATGGCTGATAGGCATGTCCAGGTTGTCCACTTGGTAGCGCACGGCTTTGCAGAAGCAACTTCCATTCAACGGGTCAGTCATACACGTATTGCCTGATCAAGGAGAGGCTCATCATCGCGCACAACCCAAGGTTGCGCATCGGTCGATGTCGCCTACTGTCAATGGAGGAGGTGACTTATGCACGTATTAGATCGCATCGAACGAAAAGTCCTGCTCAACGCTTCACGTAAACAGGTGTGGGAAGCACTTACTGACGCCGAGCAATTCGGCAGCTGGTTTGGCATCGCCCTCAAGGGCAAACACTTTGCCACCGGGGAAACCATCAAGGCTCAGATTACTTATCCTGGCTACGAACACGTGGTATGGAACGCCAAGATCGAACGCATCCTGCCGCAAACGCTGTTCTCGTTCCGGTGGCACCCTTACGCGGTTGAAAAGGGCGTCGACTACGACAGCGAAACACCGACCCTGGTGGAGTTCACCATTGAAGACCGTGCGCCGGGCATTCTGCTGCGGGTAGTTGAATCCGGCTTTGACGCGGTGCCCGAAGGCCGACGCCAGAAAGCCTTCAAGATGAACTCCCGCGGGTGGGATGAACAAATGAGCAACATCGAAACCTATCTGGACCAGGCCCGTCGCGCCTGAGCCGAACGGGCATCTTGCTGATGCCCGCCCTTATTGTTGTCAGCCTTCGTGAGTCAGCGGTGCGCAAATCCGCTGACCCACTGCTTAGTCATGCGTTTAGAAATCCACCGTCGCCGAGAGCTTGGCCACGCGCGGGTCGCCTTGGGTCAGATAGCCTCCCAATGCCGATTCCCAGTACTTGGTATTGGCGACGTTCTCCACCGTCGCGCCCAAGGTCACATCACGCTGGGCGACCTTGAAGTTGTAGCGTGCGCCCACATCGAAGCGGTTCCAGGTCGGCAGGCTGAGGTTGTTGGCCGGGTCGGCGTACTGGCCGCCAGTGCGCAGCATGCGCCCGTTGACGGTCACGCCTTGCAGGCCCGGTACATCCCAGTCCACGCCGGCGTTAAGCTGGAACGTCGGCACGCCCACGGCGCGGTTGCCGTCGTTGGCGCCGTTCTGGGTGCCGTTGACTTCGGTGTGAATAATCGTCGCGCCGCCCAACAGGCGCAGGCCGGCAATCGGCTCACCGAATACGTTCAGCTCCACGCCTTTGTTGATTTGCTCACCCTGGAATACAAAGGTCGCACTTTGATCGGCGTTCAGTTGGGAGAAGCCCTGAGTCGGTTGCTCGATTCGGTACACGCCCAAAGTTGCCCCGTAGCTGCCCATATCCAGTTTCACCCCAGCCTCGGTCTGTTTCGAGCGCGCCGGTGCGAAGGTCTGGTTGGCGTTGGTGACCTTGGAGCCGCCAAACGTCGTCGGTGCAGTCGGCCCGGACGCCAGGCCTTCAATGTGGTTGGCGTAGAACGACACATGCTCCCACGGCTTGAACACCAGGCCATACACCGGCGTGGTGATGCCCTTGGCGTAGTTGGCGGTGCGCTCACCGGTTCCGTACGCATAGCCCTGAACCACCAGTTCCTGGCGACGCAGGCCGGCCGTGAACAGCAAGCGGTCATCCATAAACCCAAAGGTGTCCGACACCGCCGCGCTGCGGGCGAAAGTCTTGGCGGTGATGCCTGGGTCGTTCAGGTCGCTGCCGGAGGTGAAGCCGCCCTTGGCCGGTGCGCTCACGTCCGCCGGGTTGTAGATATTCGTCGGCTGGCTGCCGGACGCGAAGTCAAAGGCGTTGCGGGCCTGGGTCCAGATGCCGGTCAGGCCCAGGTTCAATGTGTGGCTGACCGCGCCGGTCTGGAACTTACCGTTGAGGCCGGCCATCAGGCTGGTGTTGTCTTCCTGGTGCGCGATGTTCGAGCCGCTGACGGTGGCGTTACCGAGTGAGTCGATCAGGGTGACCGACGAATAACGCCCGATCTCGTTGGTGTGCTTGGCGCCGCCGGCGATGTAGGCGGTCCAATTGTCGTTGAGGTCGTACTCGCCACGCAGCATGCCGAAGGTGTCTTCAAGGCTGGTGGTGCCCCAGCTCGGCGCGTAGTTGGTATCGGCCGACGGCGCGCTCGGAAGATGGGTCAACCCGTTGCCGAGCAATACCGTATTGCGCCCGCCGTTGACCTGCTGCTTCTGATACACAAAGTCGCCCGACACGCGCAGCGCATCGCCGCGGTAATCCAGGCCGATGGAGAACAGCTTGGAACGCTGGTTTTCATCATCGATGCCGGTATCGCCTTCGCGCTGGGACAGGTTCACCCGCGCGCCAAAGCGGTTGTCCTCACCAAAACGCTGGCCGATGTCGAGGTGTTCGCCCACGCGGCCATCGTTGCTGATGTCTGTGCTGAACCGGCGCAGCGGCACATCATCGGCGCGCTTGGGTTGCAGGTTCACACCGCCGCCAATCCCTGAACCGCCCGGCGTTACCCCGTTGATAAAGGCGTTGGGGCCCTTGAACACTTCAACCCGCTCCAGCGCGTCGGTGGACATGATCTGGCGTGGCAGGATGCCGTACAGGCCGTTGAAGGAAATGTCGTCGCCATTGAGCGGCAAGCCACGAATCACAAAGGCCTGGGCCTGGTTCGCATAGCCCGATGCCTGGCGCACGGACGAGTCATTGAGCAGCACATCGCCGACGTTTTCCGCCTGCTGGTCGCGAATCAATTTCTCGGTGTAGGAGGACATGCTGAACGGCACGTCCATGATGTCCTGGTTGCCCAGCACACCCAGTTGTCCGCCGCGTGCCACTTGGCCTCCGGCGTACACCGGGGGCAGGGCGTTCGGCGCGGGCGCGTCGGCATTGATGTTGGTGGCACCCAATTCCAGTGTGTGGCCGTCCTGACGGTTATTCGCATCCTGCGGGGTGACTGGGGTTTCAGCATGAGCAGCAAGGCTCACGGAGCAGCAAAGGGCGAGCAGGGTAGGGCGAAACGGCACGCAAGGTCGGGTACGGGAGGGCATGGTCGATCCTGACGGCGAACCGTCAATGGTGAGGAAAAGGGCAACAACGTTGCGCGTCCTCGCTGCGCGGATACGACTCCGGTGCGAATGATAGTGATTGTTATTAATGTTCTGCAACAAATTTGTGAGATTGCGGTCTGCGTGCGCGTTAACGTGCCGCGTGACGCGGATGCCGAGTAGAATCACGCCCTGAAAGCGATTCCTGAGGTGCGGTACGGTGGATTTACAGCAGGGTTTTGTCCTGACCCGGCATTGGCGCGACACGGCAGCGGGCACGGAGGTCAGTTTCTGGCTGGTGACCGACCAAGGCCCCCGGTGCGTGCGCCTACCCGTACAAACTTCGGTGATGTTTATCCCTGAGGCCTACCGCAAGCCGCTGGGCTGGCTGCTCAACGGCGAGCGCGATGTCGAACTGCGCCCGCTGCAACTGTGCGATTTCCATCACCGCCCGGTACTGGGCCTCTACACCCGACAGCATCGTCAATTGATGGAGCTGGAAAAGCGCCTGCGCGCCGCCGGTGTGGATGTCTACGAAGGCGACGTGCGCCCGCCCGAGCGCTACATGATGGAGCGCTTCATCACTGCCCCGGTGTGGTTCGGTGGCACACCTGACGCCAGCGGCACCTTGATCGACGCGCAGATGAAACCCGCGCCCGACTACCGCCCGCCGCTGAAGCTGGTGTCCCTGGACATCGAGACCACCGCCCAAGGCGATCTCTATTCCATCGCCCTCGAAGGCTGCGGCGAGCGCCAGGTGTACATGCTTGGCCCGCCGAACAAAACCGACGCGGTGGACTTCAAGCTCGACTATTGCGACACCCGCGCCCAACTGCTCGAACGCCTCAACCAGTGGCTGGCCACCCATGACCCCGATGCAATCATCGGTTGGAACGTGGTGCAGTTCGACCTGCGTGTGCTGCACGAACACGCCCAGCGCCTCAACGTGCCGCTGCTGCTTGGGCGTGGCGGCGAAGCCATGGCCTGGCGCGAACACGGCAGCCGCAATCACTACTTCGCAGCGGCGGCGGGGCGCCTGATTATCGATGGCATCGAAGCCCTGCGTTCGGCGACCTGGAGCTTTGAATCCTTCAGCCTGGAAAACGTCGCGCAAACCCTGCTCGGCGAAGGCAAGGACATCTCCACGCCGTACCAGCGCATGGACGAAATCAACCGCATGTTCGCCGAGGACAAGCCCGCCCTGGCGCGCTACAACCTCAAGGACTGCGAGCTGGTCACGCGGATTTTCGAGAAGACCGAGCTGCTCAAGTTCCTGCTCGAACGCGCCAGCGTCACTGGGCTGCCGGCCGATCGCAACGGCGGCTCCGTGGCGGCGTTCACCCACTTGTACATGCCGCTGATGCACCGCCAGGGCTTTGTCGCGCCGAACCTGGGCGACAAACCGCCCCAGGCCAGCCCCGGTGGATTCGTCATGGACTCGCGCCCCGGCCTCTACGAATCGGTGCTGGTGCTCGATTACAAAAGCCTTTACCCGTCGATCATCCGCAGCTTCCTGATCGACCCGGTGGGGCTGATCGAAGGCCTCAAACACCCCGAAGACAGCGAGTCGGTGGAAGGCTTTCGCGGCGCGCGTTTCTCCCGCACCCGGCACTGCCTGCCGTCCATCGTTACGCGCGTTTCCGAGGGCCGCGAAGCCGCCAAGCGCGACCACAACGCGCCACTGTCCCAGGCCTTGAAAATCATCATGAACGCCTTCTATGGCGTACTCGGCTCCAGCGGTTGCCGCTTCTTCGACACGCGGCTGGCGTCCTCGATCACGATGCGTGGGCACCAGATCATGCGCCAGACCCGCGAGCTGGTGGAGGCCAAGGGTTACGAGGTGATCTACGGCGACACCGACTCCACCTTCGTCTGGCTCGGCAGCGCGCATGCGGCTCAGGATGCCAGCCGCATCGGCCGGGAACTGGTGCAGCACGTCAACGATTGGTGGCGCGCGCATTTGCACAGCGAATACGGTCTGCAAAGCGCCCTCGAACTGCAATACGAGACCCACTTCAGCCGCTTCCTCATGCCAACCATTCGTGGCGCCGAAGAGGGCAGCAAAAAGCGCTACGCCGGCCTGGTCGTGCACGCCGATGGCCGCGAAGACATGATCTACAAAGGCCTGGAAACCGTGCGCAGCGACTGGTCGCCCCTGGCCCGGCAGTTCCAGCAGGAGCTTTACCAGCGCATTTTCCATCGCCAGCCCCATCAGGACTATGTGCGCGACTACGTGCGCCGTACCCTTAGCGGCGAACTCGACGACCTGCTGATCTACCGCAAACGCCTGCGCCGCCAACTCGACGACTACGAGCGCAACGTGCCGCCGCATGTGCGCGCCGCGCGCCTAGCGGATGACTACAACGACCGCCTGGGGCGCCCGCGCCAATACCAGCGCGGCGGCTGGATCAGCTACGTGATCAGCGTCAACGGCCCGGAACCGCTGGAAGTACGCCAGGCGCCCATCGACTACGACCACTACGTGACGCGGCAACTGCAGCCGGTGGCGGACGCGATCCTGCCGTTCGTCAATGATGATTTCGCCACCCTGGTCGGTGGGCAAATGGGCCTGTTCTAAAACGCTTGCTTCGCGCCGATCACAGCCTGCACTCTTGGCCTCTGATGACCACCCGCAGACGGCGCAGCTTTCCATGACCCAGATCACCTTGACCGGCACTCACGTCGAACTTCAACCCCTGCAGCGCGAGCACGCGAGCGCCTTGCTCGAGGCCGCCGCCGACGGCGAGCTGTGGAACCTTAAAGTCACCAACGTGCCCGGCCCGGACACTGTCGACAAGTACATCGACACCGCCTTGGCCGGGCGCGATGCAGGCAGCGTGATTCCGTTCACCATCGTGCGCAAAAGCAGCGGCCAGGTGGTCGGCAGCACACGGTTCTGGAAGGTCGACCGGGCCAATCGCAAACTGGAAATCGGCCACACCTGGTTGGCGCAGTCCACGCAAAAATCCGCAATCAACACCGAAGCCAAACTGTTGCTGCTGACCTACGCCTTTGAAGTCCTCGACTGCGTGCGCGTGCAATTCACCACCGACGAACTCAACGAAAAATCCCGCGCCGCGATCCTGCGCCTCGGTGCCGTGCAAGAAGGCATCGTGCGCCACGAGCGCATCATGCCCGACGGGCGCAAGCGCAACTCGGTGCGCTTCAGCATCATCGATTCGGAATGGCCGCAGGTGAAGGCCAACTTGCAGGCCAAATTGCTGCGATAAGGAGGAAACGCCCATGTACACGCTCTACGGCATTGATGAGTCCGGCTCCTGCATGATCGAAATTGCCCTGCAGCGTTGCGCCGTGCCATGGCGCCGCATCGACGCCAGCTCGTGGGCGGACGGCGAGGGCAGCGAGGCCTTGGCGCGTATCAACCCACTCAAACAGATTCCCACGCTGGTCACGCCCGACGGCCAAGTGCTGACTGAAAGCGCCGCGATCCTGATCCACCTGGGCCTGGAGTTTCCCGCCTCCGATCTACTCGCCGGCAACCGCGCGCAGATCCTGCGTGGGCTGGTGTACATCGCCGCCAATTGCTACTCGGCGATCGGCATCATCGACTACCCGCAACGCTGGCTGGGCCCCGCAGATGAAGCGCTGCAAACCCAACTCACCACCGGCACGCGGCGCTATCTGCACCATGCCTGGGTGGTGTTTGCCCAGCAGTTTGCCGAGCAGTTGTTTGCGCCCACGGGTGTGCCGAATGCACTGGGCATCATGGCCGCGGCGGTGTCGCGCTGGGATGAGGCGCGGGAGGTGTTGAACGACCTGTCGCCAGGCTTTGCTCAGGCGCTGGCGCAGGTGGACGCCGACCCCGTCGTGGCGCCTGTATTTGCTCGGCATTGGCCGGAGTGGGGCGCCGCGTAATTGTTTCCGCAATCAAAAGAAACAATCACCGTAGTGCCTGTCCAACCCCTTGCGTAGCAGACTTCCTGACCTACGCTTCTTAACGAGGTGTAGGAATCATCCTTGAAATTGACTGTCGCAGACATGAAACTCAAGAACCCTGCATGGAATTCAAAGGAGGTGCGCATGCTCATCCGGTCGCTGACCCTGGCTACCTTGATGGCTTTTACGGGGCCGCTGTTGGCCGTGGATGATATCAACCCACTCAAGCAGGACTTGAACAAGTCCCGCCCGCTGGTAGTGGTGGAACTTGATTCCGGCAACGAAACATTGGCAACCCTCAAGAAACAGCTGGACGAGCCTGCCAACAAGCAGTCCTTTGAAGAGCGCAATATGGTGTTCTACACCGTGAAGTTCGGCAGCATCGGTGCCGAAGGGGAGAAGTTCGCCAAGGACGCCAAAGACAACAAAAAGCTCACGCCACCTGAAACCAACGCGCTGATCCGCGCCCTCAAGCTGGGCGCCGGCAGCGGCACCAAAGTAATTCTGGTGGGCAAGGACGGCGAGAAGAAACTCGAGAAGACCGTGCCACCGGATACCCTCGACCTGAAGGAATTCTTCAGCGCCATCGACCAGATGCCCATGGCTGAAAAAGAACTCGCCGCGCCAGCGGAACCAGAGCCTGCCGCCGCTGCGCCAGCCAAGGGCGCCAAGGCTGCCAAGCCCGCCAAAGCCAACAGCAAACCTGCTCCCGCGCAACTCGATGATTAAACACACATAACCCCCTGTGGGAGCGGGCTTGCCCGCTCCCACAGGGGGTTATTGGTTTGCTGAAGGTTTAGCCACCTTACGCACCGGAAACGGAAAGTAGAAAAACCGCAAAAACGCCACCCGCTTGATCACTTCCCCGATCAACAACGGCACCACCACCGCAATCACCAACCCCACACACGCCGCCAGGAAGGGATGCACGCCCAGACGCTCCATCAGGTCGACGCTCTTGTGCTGGATCTCGCCATGAAAGATCAACAGGATCAGGGTCGACTGGCCGATGTAGGTCATCACCCGGGTCAGCAACGTCGACACCATCAACACCTGCGCCAGCGCCCAGCAGGCGTACACGCCGATCACCGCCAGCAGGCTGGTCCACAACCAGCTGTCATAACGACGTTGCGCCAGGTCCATGGTGGCCCAGGTCGGTATGAACACCACGGCAAACAGAACCACCGACACCAACAGCGTCAGCCACGAGCCGGCGTGCGTGCGCAGCCAATCGCGCAGCAGGTAGCCGGCAATGAAGTAAGTGCTGCTGATCAAGGTGATATCCAGGCTGAACGGCAGCCCCGGCAGCACCCAGTTGTAGCCGCCGAGTGTCACCGGCAATTGCCAGAACAACGGCAACAGCCAAATCCCGAGCAGCAGTTGAGCCGCGATCAGCAGGCCGCTCATCCACAGCGACAGCTTCAGGCGCTGGATTAGCCGCAGCATCACCCAACTGAACAGAATCGCCACCCAGAAGTGCGGCAGGAACCACATGGCCTGCCACGGAATGGTGTCCACCGAGGCATACAGCACGCCGCCAATATCCGGCAGCAGCGGTTGCCCGCGCAACACGGCGCGCACGATCACATACACCAGCATGGTGAAGAAAAATGGTTTGAGCAGGCCGTCGGCCTTGCGTATCGCCATCTCCACAAACGGCTGTTCGGGCTTGAAGAACACCCCCGAGAGGAAAAAGAACAGCGGCAAGATGAATGAGGCGAGGATCGGGTAAAGCAGGTCCGGCGAGGTCGCGACGAACCAGCTGTGGGCGAACACGATCACCAGGATGCCAATGCCTTTGGCGATGTCCATTTGTATCCAACGATGTTTCATCTGACGGTTCCCGATCGATCGTTCATGCCTTGCGCCACGGCTTCAGCCACAGCCCCATGCCCAGCAACACCACGGCGCCTGCCAGGGTGCTCAAACCCAGTTGCAGCCACACGCCTTGAATCCGAAACAGCACCAGCGCCGCCAAGCCCATCACCACGGCACTGAGCAGCCATTGCCGCGCCCAGGGCAGGGCTGCGAGCAACTGTTGGCGCTGCATCAGCAGCAGCCCAGTACAGATCACGCCCGCCAGTGCCGACAACGGAATACCCGCCAGGCCAAACACAAAGGGCAGGGCGCCGAGCAACAGCACATTGACCAGGCTGCCGAGCAGTTCGCAACGCAGTGGCTGGCGCGTGTCGCCGGCCGCATAGGCATAGCGTGCGAGCAACGCATTCCAGGCGCCGAACACCAGCGGCACGGCGAACCAGGCCAGCAGCAAGGGCAGCGGCGAATCCGCCGATTGCTTGGGCAGCAGCAACGCCACCAGGCTCGGCGCCGCCGCCACCAGGCCGACACCGGCCGGCAAGGTCAGCACACTGGCGGTTTCCAGGCCGCGCTTGAGCAGGGCCAGGCGCTCGTCGCCCTGACGGCGGCTCATCATGCCCAGCAGCACTTGGTTGAGGCTCATCAATGCAATCAGCGGCAGGTTCATCAGCTTGCGCGCGAGGTTGACCCAGGTCACTGCGCCTTCACCCAGCAGCGACGCCACCAACCGCTCGATCAACGCCAAGCCCTGGCTGGCGCCATTGCTCAACAGCAGTGGGCCGATGCGCTGGCCGAGTTCGCGCAGCGGCGTGAACGTCAACTGCCAGCGCCACGGCCGCCAGCCCTGACGCCAGATCGACGGCAGTAGTGCCAGCGGCATCAACAGGCTGCCGGCCAGACACGCCAGCGCAAGGGCGTGCGGCTGAGTCGCTGTGCCCGCCAGCGCGAGATACGTCACCGGCGGCAAATTGAACAGCAGCGAACCCAACCCCGCCAGCACAAAACGCTCACTGGCCTGCAGCGGGATACTGAACAGCGCATGCAGCATCAACCCCGGCACGCACCAAGCGACGATTTGCAGGTTGCTGCTGGCAAGCAGCGTCGCGCTGGCCGCCAGGCCCGGCCCGAGCAATTGCACCAGCCACGGCGCCAGCAGCGTCAGCAACAGGCTGGTGACCAGCGCGATCAGCAGCAACGCCGGGAACAACACCGCCAGCCAGTCCAAACGCTCGCCGTCCTTGCGCGCCAGGTACAGCGGCAGCGCGGCGGCGCTCAACACGCCACCGGCCAACGACATACGCAACGCTTCGGGCAAAAACAGCGCGATCAGGAACGCATCACTGCGCTCACCCGCGCCCCAGGCCGCCACCAGCAACCACTCACGGGCGAACCCCAGGCACAGGCCCAGCAGGGTTGCGAGCGTCAGCCAGACGGCGGAGCCAAGCACGGCTAAGGCTTCGCGCCGTCAAGCATCGGCTTGCGAAAAGCCACCGCCTTGACCTGCGGCAGGCGCGCCGGAAACAGCCGCCGCGCCTCCAGCACATTGAGGCCGACCATCAGCCAGAACAGCGCCACCATCACCACGGCAAAGCTGAAGTAGTGGTCAAACAGCCCGCTCACCAGGGCCGAGAGAATCCCGGCGGTGGTGCCCAGCCACAGCGCGTTGTCCTTGGTCAGGCGGATTGGGCCTTTTTCCGGGCGTGCTTCACGCCACCAGCGCACGGTGACGGCCACAAACAGCAACATGCCGACGATGCCGGTTTTGTAGATGAAGTTCAGCCACAGGTTGGAGATCCCCAGGAAATGGGTGCCCGGCACCGGCGGGTCGACCTTGAAGCCGATGCCGAACGGGTACGCCGCCATGGCCTGGGGGAACATGCGGTATTCATCGAAGCGCACTTCGGTACTGGCGTTGTCCGAGGAAAAAATCGTCGCCAGGCGGTCCTGCAACGGTGGGTAGGCCATCACCAGCGCGACCGTCAACGCCGCGCCGATCATCAACAGCCGCCCGGTGTAGGGCACGCGCCGCGTGGCCATCCAGATCAGCACCAGCGCCAGGCTGACCATCGCCCCCCGGCTACTGGCCAACAACAACGCAGCGGCGCCGAGGCATGCCACGCCCAGGCCCAGCCCGCGCTTCCAGCCTTGCTCGGTCATGCCGTAGCAAAACGCCAGCGGCAGCAGCAGCGCCATGATCCCGCCGATGGCATTCGGGTGCATCCACGGCGAGCCCATGCGCGACGACATCGCCTCCAGGCCGAATTTCAACATGTCGAAGTTGCCGTAATTGAACACCGCCAGGATCGGCGCAATGCCGGCCCCGGAACGCGTGCGCACAAACACCGCAATCGACAGCACCAGCATCGCCAGCGTGCCCAGCAGCAGGGCGATCACCAGCGCTTCACGGTGCTTGTAATCGGTGAGCAACTTGGCGCACAGGAACACCGCCGACAGGCTCAGCAACCAGCGCAGCCAGTTGGCCACGCCGCTGGTGTCGGCGTGGATGGTGACCTGGCCGACAATAAACGGGAACACGCTGAACAGCATCAGCCACAGCAGCATCTGGTCGGTGGGGCGGCGTGCCAGGCGCGGGGTGTCGGGCACGCGCGCCAGAAAGCTGTGCCACAGCACGGCGCCCCAGGTCAGCGCGAGGATGGCTTCGCTCACCGTACTGCGAATGCCCAGGTTGACGGTGGAGTAGGGCATGAAGGTCGCGATCCCGGCAAACAGCAGCAGGCCCCAGAGCGGGAAGCGCAGGATGGTCACCGCAGCCGCCAGGCCGATCACCGCGAGGAAGGCCTTGGCCGGTGACAGCAGCAAGGCGAGTGCGCCAAACAACAGGCCGAAGAGGATTGCGACGAGGCTGGCCAGGGAAAATCTCATGTCAATTCCTCGATCAATTCGGCCAGGCGGCGGCGATAGGCTTGATGGTTGAAACGTTGCGCCCAAAGCCTGCGTTGTTCGGGTGACTCTTCGGTAGGGCGAGCCACCAGGTCGAGCATCAATTGCACCAGCGCCGGGCCGTCGGTGGGCGAAAAACGCGGGGCCGACGGCGGGGTAATTTCATCCAGTGAGGTGCCGCTGGCGACCGCCACCGGCGTGCCGACGCTCAAGGCTTCAATCACCGGCAAACCAAAGCCCTCGGCATACGACGGCTGCCACAGGCGCGCGGCCTGGCGGTACAGCGCGTGCAACTCGGCATCCGACACGCCGCTCAAGGCGCGAATGCCCGGCAGGCTGCGCTGGGCCTCGGGCAAGTGGTCGAGGCTGCCCACCAGCACTAACTCCGGTACGGCGGCTGACAGGCTGCGCGCCTGCTGCCAGGCATCCACTAGAAATGGCACGTTCTTGCGCAATTCGCGGGTGCCCACCAGCAGCCAGTAGTGCGTGGGCAGGTTGCGCGCGCTGAGGTCCGCCGCCAATTCGACAAACCCATCCACCTGATTGGGCAGCACCCGAATCTTGCCCGCCGCCTTGGGAAACAACCGCGCGGTTTCATCGGCACTGTACTGCGAAGGCGTCCACACGCGGTCGGCGCTGTGCACCGCATACGCAATCGACAGGCGATCACTGGTCTTGTAGACCAGCGCTTTCAAGCGGTTGGCGTGGTAGTTGTTCAAGGTGATCTGGAACAGGTCATGCAACAGCACCACGGTGCGCAAGCCTTTGGGTTTGGGCGGCAGGGGCAGGCCCATATTGAAGGTGCTGATGTACAGGTCGATGTGCTGTTCGCGCAAGGCACGCGGCAAAAAGCCCGCTTCAAAACGCAGGCGATTCTGCGGCTGGTGCATCGCGGTTTTTGCGCAGCCCCAGGCCGGGCACTGTGCCTGCAAGCGGGTTTCGTCGCCCAGGGGCGCGACGGTAAAGCGCGTCAGCTCTACATCCGGCAGGGTGCGCAGAGCATTTTCCAGCGCGTACACCTGGCGGCTGATCCCCGATTGTGGCGAGGTGCCGACGGTGCGGTAATCCAGGCCTACACGCATGCGGGCTCCTTTTGATTGAGCGGCGCGAGCATCGCATACACCTTTTCCAACTGGCTGGCGGCGACACTCCAGTCATGGGCGCGGCGCACGTACGCGCGACCGGCTTCGCCCATGGGCGCTGCAGCTTCGGGAAATTGCAGCAGGCGCACCACGGCATCCGCCAGGCTGGCGGCGCTTTGCCCGCCGAGGTAATCCAGGCCTTCCACCAGGTCCAGGCCGGAGACGCCTTGCTCGGTACTCGCCAGTGGCAGCCCGGCGGCCAGTGCTTCGAGGACTTTCAACTTGGAGCCGCCGCCATGGCGCAACGGCGCCAGGAACACCGAACAGCTCGATTGCAAATTCAACAGGTTCGGCACAAACCCTTGCCACTCGATGCGCGGGTCTTGCCAGCGTTCACGCCAACTGGCGGGCATGCCGAAGCCGCACACGCTCATGCGTGCGTCGGGGCAGTGCTCCCAGACTTTGGGCAGGATTTCATCCAGGGCCCACTCGATGGCGTCGACGTTGGGCGCGTATTCATAGTTGCCAAGGAACAGCACGCGGCGGGTCGACGGGTCCGGATGCGCGGCGGCGAAGTGATCGCAATCCACGCCGTTGACCACCACCGGCACCGGTTTACCGGCGATGTTGGCCAGCACTTGCGCGTCACTGTCGGTGACCGCCACCACCTGCGCCGCCTGGCGCATCACGCGGTGTTCCCAGCGCGTGTAGCGCCACTGATCGTAGCGAATGAACGGCAGCGCCCAGCGGGGCAGGCGATCGTAGGTGGCCGCGCCGAGCGCCGATTCAACGTTGTGTTCGGTCAGCACGAACGGCTGGGATTTGCGCGCCAGCGCGTCTTCGTACGGCTGGAACGTGTAGCTGTGTTCGATCTGCACCGCGTCCCAATGTTCGTTGAGCAATTGATTGAAGGTGTCCTGCAGCGCGCCCGACAGGCCGTTGACGCTGGCCAGCAGCGGGTAGGGCGCAAACAGCCCGGCCACCAGGGTTTTCAGGCTGCGCAGCGGGCGGCGCGGCAAGATGATCAACTGCTCAAGAAAGGCTTCCAGCACTTGGCGATCGGTCAGCGACACCGGGTTTTTATCATGCAGCAGCAAAGTGATGCGATGCCCACGCGCCGCCAGGCTGCGCAGCAGATGGAACTGGCGCGTCTTGCCGCCGCTGGTGGCGGGCCAGGGCGAATAGGGCAGGATCCATAAAATGCGCATGGCGGGCTTCAATCCCATAACAGAATTTGCAAGTTCGACTTGACGGGTACGGTCAACCCATCGCTGCCGCTGACCGGGGTTTGTGTACCGCGCAGCGGATCGTACAGGGTGGCGCTGGTCAGGCCCGGCAAATGCGCGTTGCCGCCTTCGGCCGACCAGAATAACCACAATTTGTGGCCGTCGGCACGGGTCCAGCCGATGCTGAACAGGCCGTCCGGCAATTGGTCGGCGCTGGGCGGGTCGCCGGGGGTGAGTTGCGGCCCACTGACGTCGAGGAAGTTCTTCAGCGCGGTGTAGACCGGCTTGGGGTTGGCGTCGATGTCGAGCAAGCCGTAGAACTGGTCACGCACGCTGGCGCGCTGGTCGAGGTCGCTCAAGGTGAATAGGAAGATTTTGTCGTAATCCATCGCGCTCATCAGGGCCACGCGGCGCACCACGTAATCGGCCTGGCCCTGCAGGGTGATGAGGTCCTGGGCGTCTTTTGGCCCTGGGTAGGTTGACCAGCCCCACTCGGTGCTCCACAGCGTTTGCACGCCGGCGTTGCGCAGGGCCTGGTTGAGGGCGGTGGTCTTGGCAATAAAGTCCAGGTTGGAAGGGTCGTTGCCCTCGGGCAGTTGGGTATAAGGATGGTAGGAAATGGTGGTGTTCAGGCTGGCCACGCCGAGGGCGCCCAGGGCGTCGAACATGGTCTGGCCATTCGGCATTTCGCTGAAAAAGGCCATGCCGGCCGCCACCACCGGTTTGTTCGGGTCCACCGCGCGCAGTGCGCCGGCGGTGGCGGTCAGCAGGTTGGCATAGCCGGCCGGGTCGGCCACCGGTCGCCAGAAGCCGAGCAGGTTAGGTTCGTTCCACACCTGCCAGGCGTTGACGCTGGGGTAGCGTTGCGACAACAGCGCCATGCGGTTGGCGAACACGTTCGGGTCCTTGGGCGGGTACTGGTCCTGATACGGCGCACCGGCCGGCGCCGTGGTAGCGAAAGGCGCCGAGCCGACGAGGTAGAACACGGATTTGAGCTGGTTGGTTTGCAGGTTGCCGACTAACTGATCGAGTGTGGCGAGCTGGTACTGATTCTCTGCAGGCTCCAGCTGATCCCAATGCAAATCCAGGCGCACCCATTCCAGGCCCAAGGCCTTGAGGCGGTTGATCTGCAGTTGATACAAGCTGGGGCTGAACCACATGAACTGCGCGTTCACACCGAGGAAATCCTTCCACACCACCACCTTGTTGCCCTTGAGCACATGGCTCTCGGCGTCGGCCTGGCGCCCCCACATGAAAGCCGTCAGGCCGAGCGCAGCCACCACCGCAAGCATGGCGAGGTAGGTCCGTTTACGCGCCATAGGAAGCTCCTGCAATCGCCTGTTCAAAGAGCTGCTTGAACCTCTGCGCGGTCAACGGCCACAGACGCTCACGGCCAATTTCCCCGGCGCGTTCGGCCCAATCCCTAGCCAACAGCGGGCTGCGTGCCAGGCGCAGCAGTTGTGCGCTCAAGGCCGCCACGTCGCCTTGCGGATAGATCGCGCCATTGCCGCTGGCGACCTCTTCGGCAAACGCACGCGCATCCGAAGTAATTGCCCCGCGCCCGCATGCAGCGGCCCAGGACAGCGCGCCGCTGGTGCCACGCTGGCGTCCCAGCAGGCCGAGTTTTTTCGATTCGCGGTACGGCAGCACCATCACATGGTGTGCCTGGATTGTCTGGGCAATCTCGCTGGCCGGCAGGTTCAGCCGCCAGTCGATCACGCCCGCCAGGCCGAGTTCGGCGATTTGAGTGTTCAACTGCTCCAGATAATTGCCGCCCGCGCCAAAGGCCATTTCGGCAGCCGTGCCACCAGCCAGGGTCAGGCGCACGCGGTCACGCAATTCGGGGGCTTGCTTGAAGACGTCGGCCAGGGCCTGTAACAGGTCTTCAATGCCTTTGCCGCGGTAGATAAATCCGAAATACAGCAATTGCAACGTGTCCAGCGCCGGTAACGGCGCCGGAGCAATGGCCAGGTTGGCGTGATTGATCACCGCCACTTTGTCGGCCGGCAATTGCATGCGTTGGCTCAGGCATTCGGCACCCAGGCGGGTGAGGGTGATCAGCCGCGTCAGGCCCTGGGCGACGTGGCGTTCTTCGCGCAATGTAAGTGGGTCTGCCAACACCACCGCCGCCTGGGGCAGCGGGCTGGGCAAGCGTTCCAGCAGGTTCAGCGGAAAGGGCAGGTGCTCGCGGCGCCAGACGATGCGTTCGGGGTCATGCACGGTGGCCGTCAGCGGCAGCGTGGGGTGAGCTTTGCGTAACTCGCGCAGCGCCAGGAATTCCCCCAGCCGCCCGCCACCCAGCTCGGCGTGGACCAGGTCCACGCGCTGCCAGTCGAATCGGGCGATTGCCTGTCGGATCGCTTCGGTGCTGCCGTCCACGCCACTCAACGGTGTCGCCACCGTCACGCCCAGCTGCTCCAAGGCCGTCTTGAAATGGTTCGCGTAGTCGGCGATGCCATTTTTTTCCGGTGGCAATGGGGCGAGCAGGGCGATGCGCATCAGAACGCCCCCCGGTACTTGGCGATGGTCCTGAGCACCTTGGCCGGCACTTCGAATTTGCGGCGGTTGATGATGATGCCGTCCACTTTGCCGAACGCGGTGTTGAGGATCGACAGCGCGTGTTCCACCACCGGCACCGTGCTTTTCTGCGCTTCCACCACCAGGCCGATCAGGTCCGCGCGGCGCAAGGTGATGAACGCATCACGGTTATCCAGCAGCGCCGAGGCGTCCAGCAGCACCACTTCGCCAGGTTCGGCGATGGCCACTCCGCCCACGCGCACATTGATGCCGTTCTCCTGCAGCAACTGGCGCAGTTGCTCCACCACAAAGGTCACGCCTTCGCCGTGGCGCGCCGAGGTCAGCCCGAGGGTCAGGCCCTGCTCGGCAATGCGCTTGGGCTGCAGCAAGCTGTACAGCCGGTAGATGCTCGCATTGAACGCGTTGGTACTTTGCGCGGTGCTGGTGTCCAGCTCCGGCAAGGTGGTCCACAGCGGCAGGCCGAACTTGCGCTCCACCAGGCCACCGTCGTGAATACGCTGGTCGAGCAGGTAGCACAGGTAAATCACCAGCAAGCCGACGACGATTGCAAACGGGATCGCCAACACCAGCATCACCAGGGTTTTCGGGAAGATGCGGCCTGGGTTCAGGGTGGCTTCTTCGATCACCGCGATGTTGCTGATCTGGCTGTCATCCAGCTCGCGGTCGATGCGCGATTTTTCCAGGTTGTCGACATACAACGCGTAGTTGCGCTCGGTGGCATTCAGCTCGCGGGAAAGGCGTGCCAACTCCGGTTCAATCTCCAAGGCTTGCTTGCGCTGCGCTTCGAGGTTGACCAGCTGTTTCTGCTGCTGCACCAGCTGGGTACGCAGCGCCTGGTTGTTGCTCGATTCATCCAGCAGCACGCGCTGCAAGTGGATTTCCAGGGTGTTCGGCGCACGGTTTTCCGAGGCTTGCACGGTATTGCTCTCATTCGCCACCTGGGCTTGCATCGCCCGAATCGACGCGTCCAGGGCTTTGACCGGCGGCGCGTTGTCCGTGTAGGTGCGCATCATGTCGGCTTTTTCCAGCAGCTTCTGGTTGAGCAGGCGACGCAAATCCTGCTGCTGCGGGTTCAGCGCAATCTGGCGAACCGTGGTCACTTCCTTGGGCTGGCTCTTGAGCTGGGTGCGCGTGCTGTCGATGGCGCTGTCGGAGGAGGCGATCAAGCGGGTGGTATTGAAGGTCTCGCCGCGCAGCACGTTGATGCGCTCGGACAAGTCCTCCAGGCGATCGGTAATGCTCGCCGCACCAATCTCATTCAGGTGCGTGAGGATCTGCTGCTTGTAGCTCTTGATCTCGTTGGCGCTGGTGTTGACCTGGCCTTCGTAGAAAGCGTACAGGCTCTTGCGCCCCAAGGCCTGGGTGCGTTCGGCGATGTAGGTCTCGACCCAATCCTTGACCACCGCCTGGGCAATTTCCGGGTCGCCCCACTTGAAGCTGATGTCCATGACTGTGGAGCCCGCGGCGTGGCTGACCTCGAAGCTCTTCTCCAGGCTGGCGGCGAGACGCTCCACCGGCGTGGTTTTTTCGACGATGCCAACGGTTTCCAGCACCACGCGAATGCCGTCGAACACCGCGCCTATGCCGGCCTTTATGTAGTGCTTGGTGCGCTTCCAGAAGCCTTCCGGCGGCGGCGCGTTTTCGATCACTTCCAGGTAATGCTCGGCCACCGTGCGCACAATCGGGCGACCGGTGAGCAAGCGTTCCTCATCGACAATCGGGTCGCGCTGGGTGCTGGGCATTACCAGCGCCTGACGGTTGCTGATCTCGATCGGCAAGGTCGAGTCGCGCCCTGGCTTGACCAGCAGGCGTGCGGTGGATTCGTACTTGGCCGGCAGCAAAAACGCGCCCAGCAGAATGATCACCAGCGCCGCGATGGCCGCCAGTTTGAACTCGTGCCGGAAGATGAAAAACAGGCGCAGAAGATCACGAAAAGAACGGATCTCGATCATGGGATGTCGCTCCTTTAGTTATTGCCGCCGCTGGTTTTGGTGTAGTTGTAGCCAACCCCAATGGATTTGGTGAACGGGATCAGTTGGTTCAAGTAGGTATCCACCCCTTGGATGCGTTCGCCCACATTCGATTTGGGCACGAACACCACGTCACCGCGTTGCAGGTGCACCGGTTTACGCCCATTCGGGCCGGGCTTGAGGTACTGGCTGAAATCCAGGAAGTAGGCGTGGTAGGCGCCCTGGGCATCTTCGCGCAGCAGCGCGACCATGCTGGCATTGCCCGACGGGTTCACCCCGCCGGCGGCGACAATCGCTTGTTCCAGGGTGTTGGCCGTGCCCAGCTGCACCGCCGTCGGGTTATTCACCGCGCCGCCGACGATCACCGAGTTACCCGGCGCCTGGTTGATGTTCACCGTTACCCGAGGCTCGCGATACACCGGCGCGAGCTTGTTGCTCAGCTCAGCGGCCAGTTCCGATGGCTGGCGCCCGGCGACCTGAATGGGCCCCAGGAACGGGTAGTTGATCTTGCCGTCGGTCTGCACCGTGTACAGCGTCAGCTCATAGATGGTGCTGACGTTGAACGCCGACAGCGTCGGCATCTCCCCGGCATCGCGCACAATACGCAATTGGTCGCCGATGCGGATGCGTTCCACCGCCGGCGGCAGCTGTGCAAGCTGGTCGAGGGCGCGCTTGCCGTCTTCCACGGTCTGGTCGTCCGGGGGCACGATGCGAGCCGGCGTATTGCAGGCGGCCAAGGCCATCATGGCCAGGATGAGCACGGTTTTTTTCATACGGGGGGATTTCCTGTTGGTCATGCTGCTCACCTCCAATAACCGGGGAACATGCTGATGCGCCGCTTGAGGGCGATGGGGAGCCGGCGTTCCAGATGGCCCAGCCGATAGCCGAGCAACTTGAACGCGCTGCGCACCAGTACTTCGGGTACGCGGTGCAATGCACCGGCTGCGCGCAATGCCGCAAGCTCAGCCAGTACATAGCGTTTACCTTCACCGCCGGCATCGCCAAAGGCCTGGCGAATCCACGGCTCGCGACCGTAAAACACGCCAATGTCGAAGTAGCGGTGAAACTCATCCATGAGTCGGTAATCGTGGGAGTGGTACACCCGGGCCGACGCGGCGTAGCGCACCTTGTAGCCGTCGAGCAGCATGCGCGCCGCGACGTAGGCGTCTTCGCTGCCGATCACATCGGCGGGGAAACCGCCGACCGCCTGCAACGCGCTGCGTCGGTATACGCTGAACGAGTCCGAGCTGAAGCAGGTCTTGATCCCCAGCTCTGGCGCATCGGCCAGGCTTTTGCTGCGGCTGTGTTCGGGGTAATTGAAGTGCCGCGATTGCGCGCCCAACACGCCGGCGCCGGGGTGCGGCAGTTGGCGGCCGTAGGCCACGCCGTTGAGCGGGTCTTGCTGCAACTCGTCGAGCAGGTTGGCGAAGGTCTCGGCGTCGGCCGGGATCGCGTCCTGGGTCATCACGATCAGCGCGTCGCCGCCGACTTGCTCACTGGCCCAGCGCCGCGTGCCGCCGTGGTTGAAATCGCGCGCGTCAATCACCTCGACCCGCGCACCGAAGTCGCGAAAGCGCGCCACGGTGTCGTCGCTGGAGGCGCTGTCGACCACCAGCATCTCGTCCGGTTGCACGGTCTGCATGCTCAGTGCGGGCAGCAACCGCGCCAGGTGGCTGGACGCGTTGCGGGTCGGGATGATCAACGAGGTACGCATATCACTTTTTCACTTCTGCGGCGGGCGCACGCCCGTAGATGTCGTCAAAGCGCACGATGTCGTCTTCGCCCAGGTACTCGCCGCTCTGCACCTCGATCATCACCAGGTCGATGATGCCGGGGTTGGTCAGGCGGTGTTTGTGCCCGGCCGGGATGTAAGTGGACTCGTTGGCGTTGATCAGGAATTCGCGATCGCCATTGGTGATCTGCGCCGCGCCGCTGACCACCACCCAGTGCTCGCTGCGATGGTGGTGCATCTGCAACGACAGCGAGGCCTGGGGCTTGACCACGATGCGCTTGATCTTGAAGCGGCTGCTTTCTTCCAGCACCGTATAGGTGCCCCATGGCCGGGTAACGGTGCGGTGCAGGCTGAACGCCGGATGGTCCTGGCGCTTGAGTTCGGCGACGATGTAACGCACATCCTGGCTGCGGTGGGCGTCGGCGATCAGCAGGGCGTCGGGGGTGTCGACGATGATCAGGTCACGCACGCCGACGGCGCCGAGCACGCGCTTGGGCGAGTCGATGTAGCAGTTGTGCACGTCATGCAAAATCGCTTCGCCATTCACCTGGTTGCCCTGCGCGTCGCTGGGCGTGAGCTGGCGCAGCGCTTCCCAGGAACCGATGTCACTCCAGCCGATGTCGCAGGGCACCACGGCGACTTGTTTGGATTTTTCCATCAACGCCACGTCGATAGAAATATCCGGCGCGGCACCGAAGCCTTCGGCGCTCAATTCGCGCTGGCGTGAGGTTTTATTCTGCAGGGCCTGGCTGTGCTCCAAGGCGGCTTTTGCGGCGGCCAATACATCGGGGGCGTGGGCGGCGAGTTCGTCGACCAGGGTGCTGGCCTTGAAGCAGAACATGCCGGCGTTCCACAGGTGTTTACCGCCGTCGAGGTAACCCTGTGCGGTGGCCAGGTCGGGTTTCTCGACAAAGCGTTTGACCCGGTTGCCGGTGCCCAGCGCTTCGCCTTTTTCGATATAGCCGAAGCCGGTTTCCGGGTGGTCGGGCTGGATGCCGAAGGTCACCAGGTAGCCGGCTTCGGCGAGGTCGCGGGCTTGGGTGACGGCGGCGGCGAACGCGTTTTCGTCGCTGATCAAGTGGTCGGCCGGCAACACCAGCAGTTGCGCCTGATCGCCGAAATGTTCCTGCACATGCAACGCCGCGACCGCGATGGCCGCCGCCGTGTTGCGCCCGAACGGTTCCAGCAGCAGGTCCAGCGGCAGGTGCGCCGTGTTGACCACGCGGTAGTCATCCAGGGTGCGAAACAGCAGGTCGCGGTTGGTCACCGTGAGCACGCTTTCCACGCCCGGCAGGCGCGCGGCGCGCTCGAAGGTCTTTTGCAGAAGGCTCTGGCCGTCACGCATGCGCATGAAGGGCTTGGGCATGTTCTGCCGCGACACCGGCCACAGCCGTGTGCCCGAACCGCCGGAAATGATGCAGGGAATCAATCCGTTGAGGGTATTCATCAATAGACCTCCTTGGTGGAGAGGACGGCCGGGACCGTCATGAAGACGATGTACAGGTCAAACCACACCGACCACTTCGAGATGTATTCCAGGTCGTACTCGACGCGCTTCTGGATCTTGAACAGGGTGTCGGTCTCGCCACGGTAGCCGTTGATCTGCGCCCAGCCGGTGATGCCCGGCTTGACCCGATGCCGCGAGCTGTATTCGCTCACCGCCACTTCAAACGGGACGCCCGCCGCCTTGGTCGCCGTGGCGTGAGGGCGCGGGCCGACCATGGACATGTTGCCCAGCAGCACGTTGAACAGCTGCGGCAACTCGTCGATGCTGGTTTTGCGGATGATGCGGCCCACGCGCGTGATGCGTGGGTCTTTGCGGGTGGTTTGTTGCTCGGCGGTGAAGTCGCTCTGATCGGTGAACATCGAGCGGAACTTGAACACGCGGATTTCGTTGTCGTTGTAGCCATAACGGTTCTGACGAAACAGCACCGGGCCTTTGGAGTCGAGCTTGATCGCAATCGCCGTCGCCAGCATCACCGGGGACAGCGCCACCAGCGCCAGGCTGGCCAACAGGACATCCTCACAGCGCTTGATCACCGGCGACCACCCACGCAGCGGCAACTGCGAGGTGTTGAACATCAGGATGCCGCCCACGTCGGTGATGCGGCTGTGGCCGTAGCGCAGGGCGGCCATGTCCGGCACCAGCATCACGTTCACCGACATCTGGCGCAGGCGGTTGACCAGCCCGTGGATGCGTTGCTCGGCCGCCCACGGCAGGCAGATCATGACTTGATTGACCTGCTCGGCGCGGATCAGCTTTTCCAGGTCACGGGTATTGCCAAGCAAGGGCAGGTTGCTCAGTTCCTTGGGAATGCGCTCGGTGCGGTCGTCGATAAAACCGATCAGGCCGGAGCGGATATCACCATTGCGTTGCAGGTGGTCGGCGACATGCACGGCGGTGTCGGTGAAGCCCAGGATCACCGTGCGTTGCAGGTATTTGCCCTTGCGCATCAGGTTGCGGTACAGGCGCAGCATCACCAGGCGCTCAAGGCACAACAGGCCGAGACTGGCGAAATACCAGGCCACCAGGTTACGCGGGGTCAATTGCGGGAAAAACTGCAGGATCTGGTACATGAACAGCAAAATGCAGAACGCCGCCGACCAGGCAACTATCTTGGCACGCAGGCGCAGGCGGTTGCTGAACAGCTCTTCGGAATAGATGCCCAGGGCCTGGAACAGAATAATGGTCAGCACCGCGAAAAACAGCAGCAGGCCGAGAAAATGGGAGCGCAGCTCAGGGGCCAGTGGGTCGAGGAACAACACCAGGACCAGAGGCGGCAAAATGGCAGTCAGGCCATGGATCAACTTGACGAAAACTACAAAGAATTCAACAAAACCGGCGCGGGTCAGAAACAGGCTGTCGACTGACGACTTTTCTCGCATAAAAACATCCCTCATTGCACTCCAGACTTTCTGTTCTGCCTGCTTAAGTAGTTGGCAAGATGAACGACGGCTACTCTGGGTAAAACGCAACTGTCCCTTCAGTTGGAACTATCCAAATGAAGGCGTTTGCGGGGGCAGTGACTTAAGGAGTGTTCCTTTGAGTTGCTTTGTCAATTAATTGACCGTGGAGCGGAGGTGGCGTGCTAGACACGTTAATTAATCTTTTTTGTGGCATTTTATTGACTTTCCTTGTCTGGACACGCGGTGATTGGGTGTGTTTTTGAGTGTAGGAACAAATGTGAGAATTTTCCTGCTAGTTGCGGAAACCTTTTTTTGAAAGGTGGTAGGAAAAGGTGACAGTAAGAGCACGCTAAGTGCCGGAAAGTAGGGCGTTAAGGGCGGAAGACGTTATTTTCAAAGGGCAGATGAAAATGTATCCAGCACAATTTTTTGTGGGTTTTTTGACGGCCATTTAATCTGTTGGCTCTTATTCGGCGGGCGGCTTGGGCATGATCGATTTCACAACGTTGCTGATGTTCTCGGGTGCTGTCTTGCTGTTGCTGCTATCGCCGGGGCCGAACATGGCGTTTGTGATCAGCCATGGCATGAGTGATGGCTGGCGCGGTGGTGTGGCCTCAAGCCTGGGCATCTGCGTGGCCGATGTACTGCTCACCGTGTTGACTGCCAGCGGGGTGACGGCGCTGGTTGCCAGTTGGCCGCCGTCGTTTGATGTGATTCGCTACGCCGGAGTCGTCTACCTGTTGTGGCTGGTGGTTAAAACCTTGCAGAACCGTGCGCGCCTGGACACTGCCCGGGTCAAGCGCGTGCGCCTGAGCCGTGTGTTTGTGCAGGCGCTGCTCAACAGCCTGCTCAACCCCAAGGCGCTGCTGTTTTTCCTGGTGTTTTTGCCGCAGTTCGTCCGGCCCGAGGCCGGGAGCATCGCGGTGCAACTGCTGGTGTTGGGCGGTGTGCTGACCCTGATTGCCGGGGTATTTCACGCGCTGCTGGGGATTTTTGGTGGTGCGCTCAGCCGGGTATTTGCGGGAAATGCCCAAAGCGCCAGGCTGCAGAAATGGGGCCTGGCGAGCGTGCTGATGCTATTGGCGGCGCGGCTGGCGTTGATGTCGCGGCCAGCGTGATGCAGTTGTGGCGAGCGGGCTCGCCACTAATAAGCTCTCAGCCCAACCGAGCCGCCGCCCGCGCTACGATCTCGCCACGCACCCGACGCGATTCCGCTGTGCGCTTTCTGGCTTCTTCCAACACGTGCTTGGGCGCGGTCTCCGGGCTGCCCGAATCGAACGGCGGTGCCGGTGCGTATTCGATCTGCAACTGCACCAATTGCGCGGCAGCCTCGCTGTACAACTCGGCGGCCAGGGTCAGCGCAAAGTCGATGCCGGCAGTGATCCCGCCACCGGTCAACAGATTGCCGTCACGCACCACGCGCGCTTGCACCGCGTTGGCGCCGAGTGGGGCGAGCAGGTCGTGGTAAGCCCAGTGGGTGGTAGCCCTGCGGCCGCGCAGTAAACCCGCCGCGCCGAGTACCAGCGAACCGGTGCACACCGACGTCACGTAGCGCGCGGTCTGGGCCTGGGCCTTGAGGAAGTCCAGGGTGTGCGGGTCTTCCATCAAGGCGCCAACGCCGGAGCCACCGGGCACGCAAATCACGTCCAGGCGCGGGCAGTCGGCATAGGTCATGGTCGGGGTAAACACCATGCCGGTACTGGAGGTGACCGGCGCCAGGTCTTTCCACACCAGGTGCAGCTTCACGTCGGGCAGCGACCCCAATACGTCATACGGCCCGGTGAGGTCCAGTTGCTGAATGTCGGGGAACAACAGAAAGCCGATCTGCAAGGTCATGAATGAAGCTCCGATAAAGGGGTAGACGGCTTCACTCTAGAGGCCTAGGCTTTGGCGAATACGCCATTGAACCCACACATTACGCCAACCATGCCTCGGATCATTCACGTACTCACATTCCCTAATGCCCAGGTGCTTGATGTGACCGGTCCGTTGCAGGTGTTCGCCACCACCAACGACCTGGCGCGCCAGCGCGGTCTGCCGTTGCCCTACGCGGTGTCAGTAATCGCTGCACAGACCGAGCCGGTCATGACCTCCGCCGGCCTGGCGCTGGTGGCCGAGCCGCTGCCTGCGGCTGACGCGCCGTGCGACACGCTGGTCATTGCCGGCGGCTGGGGCGTGTACGGCGCCGCCGAGGACCTTGAGTTGGTCGATTGGGTCAAGCAAAAAGCCCGGCACACCCGGCGCATGACTTCGGTATGCACTGGCGCTTTCCTGCTCGCCGCCAGTGGTTTGCTCGACGGCTGCCGCGTGGCCACGCACTGGACGCGCTGTGAGGAGCTGGCGCGCAAATTCCCTGCGCTGACCGTCGAGTCCAACCCGATTTTCATCCAGCAAGGCGCGGTGTGGACGTCCGCCGGCGTCACGGCCGGCATCGACTTGTGCCTGGCCCTGGTGGAAGAAGACCTGGGCCGCGCGGTGGCCCTGGAAGCCGCGCGGCACTTGGTGGTGTTCCTCAAGCGCCCGGGCGGCCAGTCACAATTCAGCGCGGCGCTGGCCCTGCAAAAAGGCGACAGCCGCTTCGCCGACTTGCACGCCTGGATGGTTGAAAACCTCACCCTCGACCTGAACATTCCCACCTTGGCCGCCCAGGCTGGCATGAGCGAGCGCAGTTTTGTGCGTCACTACCGCGCCGAAACCGGCCAGACCCCCGCGCGGGCGGTCGAGCTGATTCGCGTGGAAACTGCGCGCCGGCAACTGGCCGACAGCACGGCGTCGATCAAACGCATCGCCGTGCAATGCGGTTTTGGCTGTGAAGAGACCCTGCGGCGCAGTTTCCTGCGCGCTTTGCAGGTCACGCCCCAGGCCTACCGCGAGCGTTTCTGCGACCCGGTTTGAACGAAAACGTACACAGTTGTACCAAGGTGCTATGTTGGCGGGACTCTCTTACGCAGTGACTTCTCCAACTGCGCCGCTTTTCCCTCCGCCCCCGGCGTGACCTGCCCCATGAAGCCATTGCCTGCGATCAGCGCCGATCCCCTGCGGGACGATTGCGCGAGCGAGCCGATTCACATCCCTGGGACGATCCAGCCCCACGGCCTGTTGCTGACCTTGAGCGAGCCGACGCTGGTGGTGCTGCAAGCCAGCTCTAACCTGAATGTCGCGTTGGGCCTGGGCCCGGAAGCGTTGTCCGGGCAGGGCTTGGGCAGCCTGATCGGCGTTGACGCGCTGGCGCAGATTCGCCTGGCTCTGCTCGAGCTGGATGCCGATGAAGACGAGCTGCATCAGGTGATGCTCAACGGCGCACTGTTTGACGCATTGCTGCATCGCCATCAGGGCCTGTTGTTTCTCGAGTTGGAACGCTCCGAGGCGCCCCGGCACGCTGCTGCGCTGCACGTGGCGCGCACCCTGCGTCGTTTGCAGGCGGCCAAAACCCTCGATGGTTTGTACCAGACCTGCGTCACCGAGATCCGTGCCTTGACCGGCTATGACCGGGTCACCCTGTACCGCTTTGAGCAGGAGGGTCACGGTAAAGTCATCGGCGAATCCCTCAGCGACGGCATGCAGCCGTACTTGGGCCTGTGCTTCCCGGCTTCGGATATTCCGCCCCAGGCCCGCGAACTCTATCGGCTGAACTGGATCCGGGTCATCCCTGATGCGGCGTACATGCCGGTGCCGATCTTGCCGGCCCTGCGCCCCGACACCGGCCAGGCCCTGGACCTCAGCTTTGCAGTGCTGCGCAGTGTCTCGCCGGTGCACTGCCATTACTTAAAAAACATGGGCGTGCACTCGTCGATGAGCATTTCCCTGCTCAAGGACGATCAACTCTGGGGCTTGATCACCTGTGGCCATCGTGAACCGCTGCGCGTGCCCTACGAATTGCGCACGGCGTGCATCAGCATCGGCCAGTTGTTGTCGATGCAGATCACCTTGCTGCAGAACAAAGATGCCCACCGCCAGCAGTTGGAAAAAACCAGCATGATCGATGCATTGGTCAGCGCGATGGCGGCGGGTGCGGGGGATGTGGTGGAGAGCCTGCTGCCGTACACGCAAACTCTGGTGAACCTGACCACCGCCGATGGGCTGGCGATTCTGGTGGAGGAGCGCCTGCACCGGTTTGGCGTTTGCCCGACGGAAGATGAAATTCGCGCCCTGTACCCTTGGATTGAGCAGCAGGGCAAAGGCGTGGTTGCCACACACCAATTGTCCGCCGACTTCGCCCCGGCCGCCGCCTATCAAACCGTGGCCAGCGGCCTATTGGCCTTTCGCTTGCCCAAGCCCGTGGACAACGCGGTGATGTGGTTTCGCCCGGAGGTCAAAACCACGGTGCAGTGGAGCGGCGAACCGATCAAACACCGCGAGGCGGGGGCCACGGCGTTGAGCCCACGGCTATCCTTTGAACGGTGGAAGCAGCAGGTCGACGGCAAGGCATTGCAGTGGTCGGGCTCCGAGCTGCAGGCGGTGGAGAACCTGCGCCGCAACGCCCTCGAACATGACCTGGCGCGCCAGGTGCAGCGTGAACATGCCGCCGTACGCGCGCGCGATGAGATGGTGGCGGTGGTCTCCCATGACTTGCGCAGCCCGCTGACGATTCTGCTGATGCAATGCGGCATGATGAGCAAAATGGTGCCCGTCGATGACACCAAGACCACCCATCGTTTGAACATTGCGATTCAAACCATGCAAACCGCAACGTCGCGCATGAACACGTTACTCGAAGACTTGATCGATATTTCCCGCATAGAGGCCGGGCGCTACCACGTGAACCTGCAACCGCTGGAAGTGGCGGCGACCCTGGAGCAGCTCGGCCTGATGTGGCACCCGCTGGCGGCGGCCAAGGGCGTCAACCTCACTTGGCGCAGCGAGCCAGGCCTGCGTATTCAGGCCGACCCGGAGCGGCTGTTTCAGGTGTTTTCCAACTTGCTTGGCAATGCGCTGAAATTCACCGACGTGGGCGGGGCCATTGAAGTGATTGCCCAGGCGGCAGGCGCAGAAGTGCTGTTTCGCGTGTGTGACAACGGCGCCGGCATCGGCGCGGCGCAACTGCCCAACATTTTCGAGCGCTACTGGACATCCCGCGAAGGCAACCCCAGTGGCAGCGGCCTGGGCTTGTATATTTCCCACGGCATTATCGAGGCCCACGGCGGCACCATTTGGGCCGAAAGTGCAGAGGGGCAGGGCAGCGTCTTCAGCTTCAGAATCAGCGCTGCCTGGTAACGTTCAGCCTCGATCCAGTAACTCGCAGATTGCCGCGAGTGTCGCCTGCGGTGCTTCCTGGGGGATGTTGTGACCCACGCCGGGCAAAACGTGGCGGCGGTAATAGCCGCTGAAGTTTTCCACATCGTCATCCACCGCTGGCGCCGGGCCCACACCATCATCGGCGCCACACAGCGAAATAGTCGGCACTGAAATCGGCGGCTGCGCGGCTAAAGCCTGTTCGATGCCTTCCAATGCCGGGTCGCCCGGCGCGTACATGAAGCGGTGGCGATAGGAGTGAATCACCACCTCGACAAAATCCGGGTTATCAAACGAAGGCGCGGTGTTGCCGTACAGGTGTGGCCCTTCAGCCCAGGTCGGTGACCAGAGTTTCCACAACAACTCGCAGAGCTCGCGGCGGTTGGCCGTCAGCCCGTCGACCCCGCGCTGGGTGTGGAAGTAAAACTGATACCACAACCGATGCTCCGTTTCAGGCGCCCGTGGCTTGAGCGACTTGGCAATGTCCTGGATGTTGTAACCGTCCCCGGTCACCAACCCGCGCACCCGCTGCGGCCACAGCGCCGCGACGATGCATGCGGCGCGGCCACCCCAGTCATAACCTGCCAGGGTCGCTTGCTGGATGGACAAGGCATCCATGAAATCCAGCAGGTCCTGGGCCAACGCCGCCTGTTGGCCAGAACGCATCACCTGATCATTGATAAACCGCGTCGGGCCATACCCGCGCAGATACGGCACTAGCACCCGGCACCCACGCGCGGCCAGCGCCGGCGCGATGGCATCGTAGCCGCGTGGGTCGTAGGGGAAACCGTGCAGCAGGATAACCGGGGCGCCGCCTTCCGGGCCGTGGGCTTCATAAGCCACGTTGAGCATGGGCGTGCACACATGGAGCAGCGGGGCGACAGTGGTCATGATCGGTTCCTTGGGGCTGGCCAAAAGTGCTGCGACTCTAGTCGAATGCTGTGACTGGACATCGGTCGTATAGATGGCATTGCGCTGACTTGTCTAGTCACCGCAACTGCAGATCGGCGCTGCTCACCACATGTTTGAAATGATGCAGCCACAGATCCACACCCAATTTCCCCGAGCGGTCCCACATTTGGATCTCATTAGATCAGGAAGCGCTGTGTTTTAAGGTCTGCTCAAGGTTGCCAGGTGGTCTTTTCCCCGCTGAGTTTGCGGTCCAGGAAGGTCGCCGCGCTGATCAGGGCCAAATGGCTCAACGCCTGGGGTGTGTTGCCCAGGTGATGCGCCTGGCTGTCGAACTCTTCGGCGTACAGCCCCAGTGGGTTGGCGTAGCGCAGCAGCTGTTCGAATTCCAGGTGGGCTTTCTCCACTTGGCCGGCGCGGGCCAGGCATTCGACGTACCAGAACGAGCAGGCGGCAAACGCGCCTTCGGTGCCTTGCAGGCCGTCGATCTGGCTGTCGTCGTTGCGGTAGCGGTAGACCATGCCGTCGCGTACCAAGCTTTTCTGGATCGCTTCGAGGGTCGACAGCCAACGCGGGTCGGTGGCCGCGACGAAGCGCACCAGCGGCATCAGCAGCATCGAGCCGTCCAGTGCGGTGCTACCGATATGCTGCACAAAATGCCCGCGCTCTTCATTCCAGAAATTGCTCCAGATATCCGCATAGATCGCCTGGCGGGTCTGGTCCCAGCGCGCGAACGGGGCGGGCAGCGAGCGCTTGGAGGCCAGGCGGATTGCGCGGTCCAGCGCCACCCAGCACATCAGCCGTGAATGCAGGAAGTGATGTTGTTCCCCGCGCATTTCCCAGATGCCCACGTCCTTGGTGTTCCAGATTTCGCAGACCTGATCCGCCACTTCCACGGTGTGTTTCCAGCCTTCGTGGGAAATCGCTTCGCCGTACTTGTTGACCAGGTACACCGCGTCCATCAGCTCGCCGTAGATATCCAGCTGGATCTGATCAAACGCTTCATTGCCGATGCGCACCGGCTTGGCGCCGCCGTGGCCGCTGAAGTGATCCAGCGTGGTTTCCGGCAGCTCCTGGCGGCCGTCGATGCCATAGAGGATATTGATTTTGGTCGGTTGGCCGCAGCAGTCGCTGACGCGGCCTTTGAGCCAGCGCATGTAGGCGTTGGCTTCTTCGATAAAGCCCAGGCGCATGAACGCGTAGACGGTGAACGAGGCGTCGCGGATCCAGGTGTAGCGGTAGTCCCAGTTGCGCTCGCCGCCTGGGGTTTCCGGCAGGCCGAACGTCGCGGCGGCGATAATTGCGCCGTGTTTGCGCGAGGTCAGCAGCTTCAACGCCAGCGCCGAGCGGTTGACCATTTCGCGCCAGCGCCCACGGTAATTCGATTGCGCGATCCAGCCGCGCCAGAACTTCAAGGTGTGCGCCAATGCCAGGTCAGTGCAGCCGTTGTTGACGCGCGGGTCGTCCTGGCCGCCGAGCACGAACTCCGCGCCTTCTTCCTGGGCCAGGGTGAAGCTGGCCACGGCGGCATTGTCTTCGATCTGCAGCGCGTGGCTGCTGGCCAGGCGCACGCCGGGCAGGCCGTCGGCGGCGAAGTAGGCGATGCCGTCATCAAGGCTGGCTTGGGTCGGGATGCGCGCATAGTCGTGGCGCACGGCGCAGCGCAGGTGGATTTTCGCGCTGCCGCTGACCACACGCACGCGGCGAATCAGCAGCGGCAGGTCGTCGATTTCTTCACTGATGACCAGCAGGTCGGTGATTTCCACCACGGCCTCATCGCTCAGCCAGCGGGTTTGCAGCACGTTGGTGTCGGGCAGGTAGATTTGTTCGCGACGGGCGTTTTTCAGCTCGGGCGTCAGTTGGAAGGCGCCGGCGTCGGGCGTGTCGAGCAGCGAGCAGAAGATCGACGGGCTGTCGAATTCCGGCCAGCAGAAAAAGTCGATGCTACCGCGGTCATTCACCAAGGCCGCGCTGCGCATATCGCCAATAATGCCGTGGGCATCAATGGCGCTTTGGGGTTCGTTCTTGAAATCAACCATTGCCACGAAACTCCGGATAAAGGCTCATGCCGCCATCAATAAACAGGGTGCTGCCGACCACGTAATCCGACGCGTCGCTGGCCAGCCATACCACCGCATTGGCTACGTCTTCGACGTCGCCGACCCGGCCGTAGGGAATCAACTTCAACAGCTCTTTTTCGGCGGCGCCTTCGGTGGCCGCACGGTTGATCGCCGTGCGAATCGCCCCCGGCGCAATGCCGTTGATGCGGATGCGCTGCTCACTGACTTCCTGGGCGAGGGTGCGCATCAGCATCTCGACGCCGCCCTTGGAGGCCGCGTAGTTCACATGCCCGGCCCACGGAATGATCTGATGCACCGAGCTCATGTGGATGATTTTGCCGGCGGCGCGCGACACGCCCTCGCGCACGCCCTGGCGATTGAAAATCCGCACGGCGGCACGCGCACACAGGAATTGGCCGGTGAGGTTGACGCCGATCACGGTGTTCCAGTCGTCGAGGGTCATGTCGACCAGGTTGGCGTCTTTTTGCAGGCCGGAATTGGCCACCAGAATGTCGAGGTGGCCGAAAGCGTCGAGGGTTTGGGCGAACAGGCGTTCTACGTCGGCTTCCTTGGACACATCGCCGCCGATGGCAATCGCCCGACCGCCGTTGGCGTTGATCTGCGCGGCGAGGGCTTCGGCCGGCGCCGCCTGGGAGTTGTAATTGAGCACCACCGCCGCACCGGCTTCGGCCAGTGCCTTGGCGGCGCCTGCACCAATGCCGGAACTGGCGCCCGTGACCAGGGCCACTTGTTGCTGCAACGAAATCTGCATCGCCCACCCACCGTTTTATGAGAGTCCTTTCAGCTGACTGGCGGCGCGTGGCGGAAGTTCACCGGTTGTCTCAAATGCAACGATGGCTTTGAACGGCGGGTGATTGCCCCGCTTAATAGGAAGCATTACTATTCACGCCCCCGCCTCCCCAGTGCTCACGCGATGATTCCTCAGCCGCCCCGCAGAACAGGCTTTTTCGAGCATTACGAAGAGTTGATCGGCACCTGGACCCGCCGCCTGAGAAACCGTCAGCAAGCTGAAGACCTGGCCCACGACACCTTCGTGCGGGTGCTTGAGTCGCGTTCGAGCGAGGTGGCGCAACCGCGCGCCTATCTGCATCAAACGGCGCGCAACATCGCCGTGGATGCCTACCGCCGTGAAGACCGGCGCGAGGCGCTGGCGCTGGACGCCTTTGAGCACAGTGCGCCCCACAGTGGCGACCCGGAGCATTTCATGCACGCGATCCAGTTGGCGGACTCCATCGAGCGGGCGTTGGCCGAGTTGCCGCTTAACTGTCGCAAGATATTTATCTGGCAGAAGATCGAGGGGCTGACCCAGCAGGAAATCGCCGTGCGCCTGGGCCTGTCTAAAAACATGGTGGAAAAGTATATGATCCGCACCTTGCGGCATCTGCGTGACCGCCTGGATGCGATGGCCCCATGACCCGCTTTGATGAAACAGGATCTTCCATGATGGATAGCCGTGCTCGCGACGAAGCCGCGCATTGGTTTGTACGCCTGCAAGACGCCGAGTTGAGCATCGAAGAGCGCCAGCGCTTCGACGCATGGCGGGCAGAACGGCCTGAGCACCAATATGAATTCGACGTGTTGCAAGGTTTGTGGAGTGCCACTGACCTGCTGCCCAAAGCCCGATTGCAAGCCTTGTGCGATGCGCCGGTCGAGCGCCCCAGGCGCCGGGCCATTGCGCGATATGCCGTCGCCGCCAGTGTGGTGGCGGTCGCCTTGGGGCTGGGTTTGTTCAGCGGGCTTGAACACCCAAAACCCTACAGCGCCGAGTTCAGCACGCGCCTGGGTGAGCATCGCCAGGTGGCCTTGCCCGACGGTTCGGTGATGGACCTGAACAGCCGCAGCGTGGTCGCGGTGCACTATGAAAAGGGCCGGCGTGGCGTCGAAATCAAACAGGGCGAAGCGATGTTCAGCGTCGAGCACGACACCCGCCGGCCATTTGTCGTCGCCGCCGGGGCAGGGCAGGTGACGGTCACTGGCACGCGCTTTGACGTGCGCCGCGATGATGACCAGACCCGCGTGGTAGTCGAAGCTGGCACGGTCAAGGTGCAGGGGCGCGCGTCCGATCAGATCGTCACGCTGACAGCGGGCCGGGGTACGCAAGTCGATGCCCTGGGGCACGTCGCTGCCGCATACGCGGTGAATACCGATGAATTGACGGCCTGGCGCAGCGGCAAGCTGGTGTTCAATAACGCCAGCCTCGGTGAAGTGGCGCGGGAAGTGTCGCGCTACCGCGAGCAACCGTTGCGGGTCAGTACCGCTGCGGTGAGCAACCTGCGCGTGACCAGCGTGTTCAAATCCACCGACACCGATGCCTTGCTCAAAGCCTTGCCGCATATCCTGCCGGTGGCCTTGCGCACCTTGCCGGACGGCAGCCAGGAAATTATTTCGCGCTGAGGTTCAGGTTTTTTTCGAGTTCTTCGTCTTCTCCTGCAACTGCAACTGGTTTGCATTAACAGCCGCACACTCTTGCGATCACAGGATTAGGCTCGACGTGAAAAAACTTACCGTCTCCAACAATAAAATTTCCCGCTGGGCACCCTTGGCCCTGGCGCTTGCTGTCAGTGCCGCTGTGCCTGCTGCCTATGCCGACGACGGTATCCATATCCGCGCCCAGCCGTTGGGCGCGGCACTGAGCCAATTGGGCCAGCAGACGTCGCTGCAAGTGTTTTTCAGCCCGGACATGGTCGCAGGCAAACAAGCGCCCGCTGTCGACGGCAACCTGTCGCCCGAACAAGCCCTGCGCCAACTGTTGCAAGGCAGCGGCCTGGATTACCAGATCGATGCGGGCTCGGTCACTCTGCGCCCGCTGAGCAGTGGCACTGGGGAGGCCGGCTCGCCGCTGGAGCTGGGCGTTACCGATGTCAAAGTGGTCGGCGACTGGTTGGGCGATGCGAACGCCGCCGTGGTGCAAAACCACCCCGGTGCACGCACAGTGGTGCGTCGTGAAGCCATGGTGGAGCAGGGCGCGATGAACGTCGGCGACGTGCTGCGCCGCGTGCCTGGCGTGCAGGTGCAGGAGTCCAACGGCACCGGTGGCAGTGATATTTCCCTCAACGTGGGCGTGCGCGGCCTGACGTCGCGCCTGTCGCCACGCTCCACGGTGCTGATCGACGGCGTACCGGCGGCGTTCGCCCCGTATGGCCAGCCGCAACTGTCGATGGCACCGATTTCCGCCGGCAACCTGGACAGCATCGACGTGGTGCGTGGCGCCGGTTCCGTGCGTTATGGGCCACAGAACGTTGGCGGCGTGATCAACTTCGTGACCCGCGCCATTCCGGAGAAATTCTCCGGTGAAGTCGGCACGACCTTGCAGACGGCTGAACACGGTGGCTGGAAACACGTCGACAACGCCTTTATAGGCGGCACCGCCGACAACGGCATTGGCGTCGCGTTGCTCTATACCGGCGTGAACGGCAACGGCTACCGCGAAAGCAACAATTCCAACGACATCGACGACGTGATCCTCAAGACCCACTGGGCGCCGACCGATCAAGACGATTTCACCCTTAATTTCCACTACTACGACGCCAGCGCCGACATGCCCGGCGGTTTGACGCAGAAGCAATTCGACGCCAACCCGTACCAATCGATACGCGACTACGACAACTTCAGCGGCCGCCGCAAGGACGTGTCGTTCAAGTACATCCGTCAGATCGATGACCGTACCCAGGCGGAAGTGCTGACCTATTACACCGACAGCTTCCGGGGCAGCAACATCGCCAACCGCGACCTGAAGACCATCGTCTCCTACCCGCGCACCTATTACACCTTTGGCATCGAACCGCGGGTCTCCCATGTGTTCGATGTGGGCCCCAGCACCCAGGAAGTCAGCCTCGGTTATCGCTACCTCAAGGAAGGCATGCATGAGCAGGCCAGCAGCCTGAACCTGGTCAACAACGTGCCGACGCCGGGCGGGCAGAATGACGGGCACGTCTACCAGGACCGCACCGGCGGCACTGTGGCCAATGCGTACTATATCGATAACAAAATCGATATCGGCAAATGGACCGTCACGCCGGGTATTCGCTACGAAAATATCGAAACCCATTGGCATGATCGCCCGGTGGTCGCCTTGAATGGCGTACGCACCGTGGAAAAGAACCGCAAGATCCAAAGCAACGAGCCGTTGCCGGCGTTGAGCGTGATGTACCACATTTCCGACGCCTGGAAACTGTTCGCCAACTACGAGACCTCGTTCGGCAGCCTGCAGTATGCGCAGATCGGGCAGGGCGGCCGGGTCAATCAGACGGCCAATGGCCTGAACCCGGAAAAAGCCAAGACCTACGAGATCGGTACGCGCTACAACGACAGCGTCTGGGGTGGCGAAGTGACGTTGTTCTACATCGACTTCTCGGATGAGTTGCAATATGTGAGTAACGATGTGGGCTGGACCAACCTGGGCGCCACCAAGCACCAGGGCATCGAAACCTCGGCTCATTATGATCTGTCGAACCTCGACCCACGCCTGGACGGCCTGACCGCCAGTGCCGGTTTCACCTACACCAAGGCCACCTCGGAGGGCGATGTGCCGTTCAAGGGCCGCGACCTGCCGCTGTACTCCCGTGAGGTGGCGACGGCGGGCCTGCGTTACGACCTCAACCACTGGACCCATAACCTGGACGTCTATGCCCAATCCGGCCAACGTGCGCCAGGCACTGGCACCACCTACGTCACCCAAGGCACTGCCGACGGCCAGTACGGCGATATTCCCGGTTATGTCTCGGTCAACGTGCGCAGCGGCTATGACTTCGGTGCGCAACTGTCGAACCTGAAGTTGGGCGTGGGAGTGAAAAACGTCTTCGACCAACAGCACTACACGCGCTCCAGTGACAACAATGCCGGGTTGTACCTGGGTGAGCCACGTACGTTCTTCGTACAGGCGAGCGTCGGGTTCTGACCGATCTTTGATACGAACAATCGCAGCCCAAGGGCTGCGATTTTTTTTGCCTGTTTCCTACACACCTTCAAGCTGCTTTCTGCCTGATCAGGAACCTATTCTGACGGAAACGCCACACAGGGGCAGACCTGGTCGACTTCGATGTTAGCGTGGAGCGACAGGTTGATAATCGCACCCTTGCCCTGGAGGCACTTATGTCGGTATCGGCTACCACTCCATCAGTATCTGTTTCATCCAGCGCGGACACCCCGCAGGTTGATTCAAAGTCCCACGCCAAGGTCAATGTTACGGCGTCGACTGCGCCGTCCTACCACAGCCACAACGCTGGAGGCGTCAATTTCAATGCATCGCATAGCCAGAATGGGCCGGTGTTTGGTCAGCCGCAGCAGGCAGCGAGTCATCACAGCCACTTCAATAGTCGCCCGGCCCAGAGTCCAGATTTCTCTGCAATGATGCAACAAGGCTCGCATCAGGGCTCATACCACGCCTCATACCACGCTTCACCCCAAGGCGGCACGCAGCAGCACCAGCAATGGGGGAACCCTTGGTTGGGCAGGCCCATGCCACCGACTAACGCTCATGGCCCCTACCCGATCACGCTGGATAAACCAGACCCTATCTACTCGAAGAAGAGCGACGATCAACTGTTGACCGGTATTCTAAGAGACGCCAGGGCGTATGGAACGCCGTGTAACCCTTCGACTTTCAGCAGGAGCGCTATTGAAGAAATGGCGCAAAAAGAATTGGGTCGCGACCCTGCAATGAATCGAGCAATTCGCAGCGCCAAGGAGGCTGTGAGGCGTCCCGAGACGATGGATGCCTGGTTCCGGCAGGGTGATCCGGCCTCAATCAGCGATCTCAGGGCGTTCAGCCAAAACCCCAACCCCTTGAAATACATCACTGATAAGCAAGCAGTCCAAGAGCTGATCAGCCATTTCAATCAATTAGCAGGGGGGTTCGGTAAAAGCGAAATCGATCTTAATGACCTCAAATATCTGGCCGGTCTAGAACGGACGGGCGACAGTTCAATCGACCACCTACGTAACGTGAGTGACAGGACCGTCAATAGCCCCCGTTTGACGGGCATATTGGATGAACTCTTGAGTGACTCCGGGGACAACAAATTCAGTCAAGCGGGGCTCGTGTTGGCTTCTTACTTGATCGCATAACCCATAGCAATAAGGCGCTGCGAACGCTTGGCAGCGCCTCGTGCTTCAAATTGTGCAAGGAACTATTTCCACACTCTCGCCACTCAGGGCATACCTATCCAGCGGCTTTATCGGAGCCGGTCGCCTTTTCAGATACTGAATCAGGGCCAAGACATGACCTCAACTTCGTTTCAATCCTGCCAAACCGTCGGCTGTGAGGCTTTTCCCAGCGGCCCTGACGTTGATCGCTCAACATCCCTGAAAAGGGACGCGGCGTCGAATGACATCTTCCATGCCGCCTTGTCGAACGGATACGCCGCAGAAACCCAGCGAATGAAAGCCTATGCCGGCCAGCGTAAGTTCCGGGCACCGGTGGCCGCTGATTTCGCCCGCGGCATGGTTGCCCCAGGTCATCCCGGCGACCCGGATACCCAGGCGTCCAGGCACTCCAATAGCCTGTGGGCCGCATTGATCAATGGCCTTACCGCGTGGTGGCGTGGGTAAACGCCTGTCTGACGCACCCGCTCACTTTTACATGCTGTCATGGGTATCCAGCGGTTGCCCGGAACTATTGAGTTCAGCTGACCACATATCGGTTGCTTGCTACCCGGGAATCGACTCGAAGATCCAAAGCGCCTGTGTGGTGGCTTTCAGGCAAGCATAGATCTGGAAAAGGTGGGAACTAACACATGAAAATTAACAGTGCTGTATCGCGCGGGCAGTCGCCGGCGATGGACCGGCCTGAGGCACGCTGGCCTTTGTCGTCGCCCGTTGCACACCCGCCTAGCGATGATCACTTCAACACGCGGGATGTGCCACGCCAGCCGTCGTCGTTGCGCACAAGCGCGTCCTTGCTGCGTTATCAGGCCTTGCAGAACGCGCCGATTGCTCGCGCGGACACAACCCCTCCGGGGCCGAAATCGGCGGATAACGTCTTGTTGGACGTGTTGGCAAAAGACTTCAGCGATTTGTGCATTTCTCTAGGCATGACCCGGGGCCTGACGCAGTCGGCTTTGCTGAAAATTGCAGCTCAACCGTTGCGGGGCGATTAACGTGCGGGACCGTGTGATCCTGGCAGTCAGGGAGATTCTCAAACGCCCAAGGTTGAACGATGCGATCATCGACAGTGACGGGTATATCACCCGCGATAGCCTGAGCGCCGCCGCCGCAGCCTTGCGCGGTAACAGCTCCCCTGAAGCCTTTAGCCAGGACCCTTTTCATGATCAGGGCAACGCCAAGGTCGTGCAGGCTCTGCAAGGCTATTTCAAGTTATTGAGGGATGAATCCAAGGACCGCACGGTTTTTTTTGAAACCCTTGAATACATGGAAATTGCGCTGCTCAAAAACGTGATGAATGACCCCGATGACAGCGACTCAGAAGGCCTGCCCATTCTGGATCCAGCGACCGGGCTGCCCGGAAAAAAGTACAGCGAGCACTGTGTGTACACGGCAAAAAACATCATTGAACGGCCGGGTTTATTGCGATCATTGCAGCGTGTCAACACGCTGCGCCTGTTTGGTCGCCCGAAAGACGAAGAGTGGCTGTGCAATAAAAGCCTGGGGCGCTGGCTGGAGCAACATGAGGCACACAAGGCCAGGTAGCGACCCGGCCTTGTGCGCTGAGCGGTTCACACTTTGAGAATTTTGCCGCTGATGGCTACACCGGCCAGCAACAGTGCAATCAGTACAAAGGCCGTGCTCAAACTGCTGCCGTGGGCGATAAAACCGATCACAGCGGGCCCGGCGAGAATACCGGCATAACCCAGGGTGGTGATGGCCGGCACTGCAATATGCTCCGGCATCACCTTTTGCTTGCCCACGGCGGTGTACAGCACCGGCACGATATTCGAACAACCGGCCCCCACCAGTGCATACCCCAGCAGTGCGGTTTCCCAGGCGGGTAAAAGTGTCGCGAGCAACATGCCGGCAGTGGCCAACGCGCCACCAATCACGATGACGCGTGTGGCGCCCAGGCGTCTGACGATGGCATCACCTGTCAGGCGGCCAGCGGTCATGGTCAGGGCAAAGGCGGCATAACCAAGACCGGCGTAAGCCTCATCGAGGCCACGCTCGGCACTCAGGAACACGGCGCTCCAATCCAGCACGGCACCTTCAGCCAGAAACACGATGAAGCACAAGCAGCCAATGAACAGCACCACGCCGTGAGGCACGGCAAACGCCGGGCCCGAGCTTTCACTGCCGTAGGGCAACAAATGTGGCCCGGCCTTGAGCAGCGCCGCCGCCATGATGACAATCACCACCAGCGTCGCCTGCAGCGGCGACAGGCCCAGCCCCAGCAGTCCGGCGACGCCCGCTGCGCCGACGATGCCGCCCAGGCTGAACAAGCCATGAAAGCCCGACATCATGGTTTTGCCGCTGGCGCGCTCCACAATCACCGCTTGCAGGTTGACCGTGGAGTCCACGGTGCCCAGGCCTGCACCAAACAGGAACAACCCGGCCATCAGTAACGGAATCGAGCTGACCGTGGCGAGCATCGGCAGGGCCAGGCAGATCATTATCGTGCCGGCGGTCAGGACACGGCGGCAGCCATAACGTGAAGCCAGCGCCCCCGCCACGGGCATGGCGATGATCGAGCCCACCCCCAGGCACAACAGCAACAGGCCAAGCGTGCCCTCATTGAGTTGCGCGCGAGCTTTGGCGTATGGCACCAGCGGAGCCCAGGCCGCGATACCGAAGCCGGCGATGAAAAATGCAATACGGGTCGACATTTGCTCCAGCCGCCCGGGAACCACGGGCGCTGGGGTGGGGATGGCAGTCATGAAAAAATCCTTGGTTTTGCGTTCAACGAACGATGTCCGGTGCGACATCCTTGCACATCAGGCCTTATCGAGCGAACTGGGTTCCCAAGGCAATAGAGATTTGCGTGCAGGTCGGTAATTTTATTTTTACCAAAAGGGAACGAGAGGGTATCGGGCGACCACATAAAGAATGTCAGGCAGGCGGGAGGTGGCCTGGAAAGTGAGTAATCCCCGTGAGAACTGGTGAACCCCGGGCGTCTTGCGGCGGATTGCCACTTTCCAGGCCACTTCTGAACTGTCTTCAGTTTAGCGTAGGCAAATACGCCCGCACTTCAATTACCTCGGCGTCCTTTACGCGAACCAGCAGCGTGCCACGAGGCGTTGTTTTCCTGCCGATGTAGCTCTCGATAATTACCCGGTCCGCCGCAGTGGCGTGCAGTGACAACCGATGAGGTTTGCGCAGCAGTTTTTTGCTCTGAGCGTCGAGTGCAAATGACGGCTGGCCTCTGCGCACACTGTCGCAGAATGGAAAGAGGACGGCGTTAGCTCGACTGCGCACGGACTTCGGCCTGATGAAAACGTCCATCCAGGGGAAATAGGAGTGTAGGGCGCGCCTGGTTTTTCGCCATGACCAACGGGTGGTTTCAATCGACGCTATCCCACACAATCGCACAGCATTTTTTCTTTTTGATGTTCAGCGACAACGGATGTGGATGACCCCATGACCCAGTTCTACGATGCCCGCGGCAATATCTATGGCGTGATCAACCCGGCCTCGTTAAGGCGCGCGGGCATTGAAGTGCCGTACAGCGCCGCTCAGGCCGCGAGCACTGCCCAGGCCTGGGCATCGTTGGCGATTGCGTCTGAGTGTGGATGGGGCACGCTGCCGCGTCCGGCGGATGCGAAGGCGCACCGCTGCGATGGTTTGTTGGTCGGGCCGTTCGACTGTGTGCCGCCGTTTGACCTGCTCATCGTCAATACCGATGGCACACTCGCCGAACGCAGCGGCAACGGTTTGACGATTTTTGCTCAGGCGCTGACCGATCAGGGCTTGATGACGCAGGGCTGTGATTTGCGCGTGCATCACAACAAAGCCGATACCGCGTCACCCGTTGCAACGTTTGTGGAACCTGCGATCTATGAACAGGTTGCGGGGTTCTGGCTGGCCTTGGGGCAGCCGACGTTCGGGCCTTCAGCGGTTGGCGCTGAGGGTGTGGATGGGCGCAATCTTGGCTTCAGTCATGTACCGCCCCTGGCTGTGATCAACCCGCAATGGGCACACAGCCAGTTTGTCCGTGTCGGCAATCCCCACTGTGTGACGCTCGTCGAGCACGCTTGGGCGTTACCTGACAATCAGGCGATGCACGAGCGCGGCCTGTTTGAAGCGTTGCAGGCAATTGCCTTTGCGCCACCTGTCGGGCGCGGCCGACCCTGCGTTGCCGGGATCAATCTGCAATGGGCCGCTCGCTCTTCAGGCAATCAGGTACTCGCGCGGGTGTTTGAGCGGGGCGAGGGCCCTACCGCGTCCTCCGGGACCAGCGCCAGCGCCGTGGCCTGTGCGGCGTGGCGGGCAGGTTGGGTCGAGGCTGGGGACGTGGCCGTGGTCATGCCGGGTGGCACGGCGCCGGTACGGTTGCATGTTCAGGCCGAAATGTTGCTGAGCGTCAGTTTATTCGGGACTGCACGACCGCAAGCCTGAATGTGCAAGTGCGGCTGATATCCTGGATGAGTGTCAGCCGTTTCTCTTCAAGATACTTATGCGTGTCCTATTAACGTAGGAGTTTTCTTGTTATTGGTAGTTGTAAAAATAATGCCTTGTCTTGTTTTGTAAAAGACACTTCCGACTACGCCGTACGAATCTTCTTTTTTATTTTTGAAGGCCCGAATCTCGCCTGAAATCGCTAAGATTCAATGCATTCAGGCGCTTTTTTCCGGCAGTTAAATCAACATTCAACGGGGGAAAGTCTTTCAGTCAAAACGTGAAGACGGGTAACTAAGGATGGTTGGCGATTTTGTTTTGCCGCGATTTAAATTGATATTTTCCGAACCAACTTTTGCAGAATTAAACCGTGACTTTCAGGTGCTGGCTTTCAACGGCAGCGAGCGTCTTGATCAGCCCTACTTTATTCACCTGCAGTTAGTCAGTGAAAACCCCGCCCTGGATCTCGACGCGCTGCTGCACCAGCCGGTCTATCTGGATTTTGGCGAGGCGGATGCGGGCCTGCATGGCCAGGTCTACGCCATTGGCCGGGATGATCCCGGGGGGCGGTTCACCCGCTACCACCTCACGCTGGCGCCCCGCCTGGCGTGCCTTGCCCATCGGCGTGACCAACGGATTTTCCAGCAGCGCAGCGTGCCGCAGATCATCGCTGCCGTACTTGCACATCACGGTATCCTTGCCGATGCGTACACTTTCGAACTTGGCCCTGTGGTCTATCCGCCACGCGCGTTCTGTGTGCAGTACGCAGAAAGCGACTTGCACTTTATCCAAAGGCTGTGTGAAGAAGAGGGTATTCACTACCACTTTCGCCACAGCCCGGATAATCATCTGTTGGTGTTTGGTGATGACCAGACTGTGTTTCGGCGTTTGCCTGCGCAGCATTACCGCGCGGTGGGCGACTTGGCGGCTGATACGCGGGCGATCCGGCGCTTCGATGTGCGCCTGCGAATCCGCAGTCGGCAAACCGTGCGCCGCGATCATGACTTCGAACACCCTTCGTTGCGTCTGCAGGAGCAGGCCGGTGCAGCCTCGGTACACAGCCTTGAAGATTACCGCTACCCCGCCGGCTTCAACGGTCACGCACGTGGCAAGCAACTGGCGCGCCGGGGTTTGGAACGTCTTCAAGGCGATTGCTTTCGAGCACTGGGTAAGAGTGATCAACCGGCATTGAGCAGCGGCCACTTTCTCGAATTGCGTGATCACCCGGACCCAGCCTGCAACGACCTCTGGTTAATCAAGTCGGTACGCCATGAGGGTTATCAACCGCAAGTGCTGGAGGAAGCGGGGTTTGAGCCTGCTGCATTCCAGGGCTATCGCAACCGGTTTACCGCTACGCCATGGCGCGCAGCGCATCGGCCGCCGCTCAAACACCCAAAGCCGACCATTCATGGCAGCCAGACCGCCACGGTGACGGGCCCCGCAGGCGAAGAGGTGCATTGCGATGCCTACGGTCGGGTGAAAGTACGTTTTCACTGGGACCGCCTGGATAAAAACGATGACAAAAGCAGTTGCTGGGTGCGCGTGGCTTCCGGCTGGGCGGGCGATGGTTTTGGCGCGATGCTGATTCCTCGGGTGGGCATGGAAGTACTGGTGACTTTCCTTGAAGGCGACCCCGACCGGCCCTTGGTCAATGGCTGCCTGCCCAATGCATCGCACATGCCGGCTTATCCCTTGCCGCAATACAAGACGCGCAGTGTGTTGCGCAGCCGCAGTACCAGGGGCGGCGGCGGGGCTAACGAGTTGCACCTTGAAGATCGCCACGGCGAGGAGCTCATCTACCTGCGTGCCCAGCGCGACCTGCAACAGCACGTGGGCCGCGACAGTCGTTTGGAGGTGGCCGGAGAGCGCCATGAAGTCATTCGAGGCTCAAGCACGGTACACCTGGAAAGCGAAGAGCACCGTCACACCTCGGGCGATCGCAATGTTGTGCTGAAAGCCAGCGATCGCTTGGATGTGCATGGCAACAGCGATACCTATGTTCGGCAGACCCTCGTCATCAAAGCGGGGCAACAGCTGTACCTGGAGGCCGGTGCCAGCCTGGTGATCAATGCGGGTGCACACATCAGCCTCCAGGCAGGCGGAGAACATGTGCTGATCCAGGCGGGTGGCATCTTCAGCAGTCGGCCAATTACGGTGGGAGGCTTACCGCCCGCAAGCCGCTCGACGGCGCCTTTTTCTGCTGCGACTGCCCCGAAGATTTCGGCGGCGCAGGGCGCTCTCATGGCGCAGGCCCGGCAGCTGGGCGCTGACTATTGCCCGGTGTGTGAGCAATGCCGCGAAGGCCTGTGCAATATCCCAGGGAGGGCTGCTTGATGGAGAGTATGCCCGGCCGTTGGATGGCCCGACAGCATCAGGCGGGGCGCCGATTGTGCTTGATCCTTGACGGAAAACACGCCGCCCGGGAGCCGTTGTTGATGGTCCGCCATGTGCCGCAGTATTGCTGTCTCTACGCTGAGACTGCTGTGGCCGAGCTGGCCTCTACCGGTCCGATGATCCTGCTACTGGACCAATTAGGGGAGCCCGCGCTGGTCGAGTTGCTGCAACACCCGCAGACGAACTGGGGCTGGCTGTGCAGTCTGCCGGGCGATGACCTGCAAGGACTGGCTCGACACTGGCGCGAACGTCTGTTGGTAGGGCCGGCAGGCAGCCAAGCGGTGTATCGCATTCACGATAACCGCACCCTGGCTCGCGCGCTGGCCCACTTGTCGATCAATGATTGGCCGGTCTTCCTCGGCCCGCTGATCTCTGTGTACTACTGGCATGAAGACCGCTGGTGCGAGGGCGAAAACCCCGCGCCGGGAGAGTACCCGGCGCCTGTGCCTGCGCCTTGGCTGAACACGCCCAACCCCCAAGCGCAAGCCATCCTGCACGCCAACATCCTGCGCTACCTGCTGACCGAACACAGCGAAGGTCTCGCCGCGCTAGTCGAATTTCAAGACCCCAGGATCTGGCTGACCCAGGTGTTGGAACAAGCCCGAGCCTGGCAGTGGAGCGGGCCGCAGCAACTTGAATTCCTGGTAGTACGCAGGTTGGAGGAGGCGACGCAAACCAGCGTGATTCGCTGGCAACCGATGCAAGAGGAAGCGCCCGGCGATCATTTCGAAAGGGTGCTGGAGCAGTGGCGAAGGTTGAGGGAAAAAGTATGAGCAGGTGCATGCGTGGCGCATTAGCTGTGCTGGGAGCGGCATGGCTTTCGGGTTGTGCGGTAGGGCCGGTTAACCACTTTACGTTGGAGGTGGATTTGCCGGCGCAATTTCGATTTGTTGGCGCGGCGAATTACCGTCCCGCCAGATATCAACTCTGCAAGTTGCCGCAGCGACGGGGTAAAAGGCCTGAACGAAAAATCATTATTGCTGATTACAAACCCGTAGCCGGGCGGGTGAGTTATGACCTGCCGTTGACTGAAACCATTGAGGGCTGCCCCACGGCGCTGCGCAGTGTGGAGTTCGATTTTTATGCGAAGTGGGGGGCACGCAGCACTGATGTCGGTGGGTCCCTGGGGGGTATCTACTTTACAGATCCTATTGAGTCTGAGGATGTAGCGGGGGTGCCAGCCTCGGGTGTGCAGGAGTTGCGTGGGCAATGTATGTGGCTTTTTCGCACGGTCGGGCGGGCGCATACGATCAGGAAACTGCTGAGATGCAGGGCGTTGGACGAGAGCGGGCAGCGGCAAAAAATGCTGGCGGGTGGGGTTGCACAACGAGCTCTGCTACCAGGAAAGACACTCAGGCTGGTGCTGACACTTACGGATGAGGAGGAGCCGGCTTTTGATCGACGATGGATCGCTGTACCCGGCGGATGGAAACGCTGCCGAGGGACCAGTTTTGAGGATCTGCAAGGCGCTTGCGACGACGATACACCCGAGTTTAAACCGATAACGATGCCGGATGGACGCACCTGTGATGTCTATCCCACGTGCCAATAACAAGGAGTTGAGTCATGAGCCAGGACGCATGGAAGCAACCTTTTTTCAGTAGCAAGATGCCTGCTTGTGCAGTGAAAGGGCATTGGGCAAGTTTTTGTCTGGTTGATGAAACGGGCAGCGGAAAGGCTTACGGTGGGCTTGCGTACACGGTCCACGACAGCGTGGGGCAGCAGTACAGCGGAAGACTGACCGGCGAGGGGTTCGCCAAGCTACAAGGGTTTTACTGCGGTCCCGTCGTTCTGGTTCTGGAGCGGCTGTATTCTGGGAAAGAGGCGCCGTATTTTGGATTGAGCGGGCGCGAGACTTACAAACTACCCATCACCGAACTTCAGGTCCGTGCCGAACAGACCCGCTTTTTCGCTGCTGATGGTCAACGCACTGAGAGTAACCCGGCACAGCATCAAGCGGACCGGTTTTATCAGGTGGAAGTACGCGATCTGGTCCGACATGTTGCTCACCTGCCGCCATTGGCGCCGCGGACACATCAACCTCAACGGCACGCGCTAAGAATGATGGCTGAGTTGGGGTTTGGTCCGCCTCAACCGGCTTTGGCGGGCGTGGTGCTGTTTCCTAACCTGCATACGGTGCTGGAAGTACGACCGTTGCGTGCCCTGCGACCGATGCTCTGCGGTGATGATCAATTTTGTGCCTTGAACCTGTATCAACTGGCGTTGATGTCCACCTTGAGTTACTGCGACTTTGGCCAGGAGCCTCCAACCCGACCCGTGGATAGTGTCAGCTTTCCCCTGGATCCAAGCGTGGGGAATGTGTTCGCCGAAAAACTTGCCGGATATCAGGAAGCCTGGAAGGTCGACCGTGAGCAGGTTCAACGCTTTTACCCGCTGTATGAGGATGTTCCCTACTCCCTGCGTTTTGAAATTGTGCCCTTCGATCCGCAGTTGTATCCGCAGAACCGTTTGGAGCTTGGAGACGAACAGGAGCATCCTGCTCGCGTGCACTTTTTCGACGATAAACAGTTCGGCACTGATACGCAGGCGTTTATCACTCATCACGACCAAGTCATCCTGATTGCGGTGCGAGGCACCGCCAGTGGTGCCGACGCACTGCGAGACGCCAATGCCCATCAGGTGCCCTTTGGCGGCGGAGTAGGAAAAGCCCACGAGGGCTTCTATCAGGCGTATCAAGCGATGCGCGATTTCGTCCTGCACTACCTCAATCAGTTCCACGACGGCCAGCGCATTGTGATTTGCGGCCACAGCCTCGGTGGCGCCATCGCCTTGCTCCTGGCAGAAGGGCTGCGCCGAATCTCCGGCGCCGACTACAACGTTCTCCTTTACACCTACGGTGCGCCTCGCGCGGCTGACTCCGAGTTCACTGAAGGCGCCTCGTCTCTGGTCCATCATCGCATCGTCAATCACAACGACCCGGTACCCAGCGTGCCCGCTCGGTGGATGAATACCACCGCCAAACTCTGGGTTCCCGGAGCCGTGGTGCTGTTCAGCGCGCCTGCTTCGGGAGGCTTGTTATTCGCCGCCGGGCTGGTGCGCGTCGGTGGTAACCCTTACCAGCATCACGGTGAACAACAGCACTTCATGCCGATCAAGCTCCCGGATGGCACCCAATCCTCTGTGTTATGGAAGCCCAGTTGTGAGTCCGTTATCGAGGCCGGTTGCAACCAAGCGTTGCAGCTCCACGGCGACATGCCTGACCGCGCCAACCTGTTGAAACAACTGTTCCAGGCCAACCAGCACTTCATGACCGCCAGCTACATTCCGGCAGCCTGGGCCACGTTGCGTCGCTGGCAACAGACCGTCGATAGCCAGGGGTCTTTGGTCACGCCAAGGGAATTCGAGTTGATCGACCGTGCGCTTGAGACCATGACTCAGCAATTGCGTGACAAGAACCGTGAGCTTGATCGTCGGCGTCCAACCAACCAGCGCAGCGACGGGCACGAATATAACCAGGCATTGAACGCTGAAATCGACCGCTTGCGCACCAGTCGCCAGCGTCTGGAATCCCTGCGCTGGCGTCGCCTTGAGGCGCGTGATGTATACGGCAGCCAAGCCCACTCCACCCAACTGCCGCACAGCCTCAAGCGTTGGTTCAGCCACCGTGAAAACCGCGAAATATCACAAGTTGCGAGTATTCCGCCACCCTCCCACAACGACCGGGGGAGGGCACAACCACTGGATATCGACTCGATTGTTTAGCCGGGCCGTTTACAAAAACGCCACCTGCGCCGGTTGCCGCTTCATCAACACGTTGCCGTTACGGATCGAGTACAGCGGCAGGCCTTGGCTGCGGATGACTTCGTAGTCGCTGTCTGCCGACAGGATCAACAGGTTGGCCGGTCGCCCGGGCTCCAGGCCATAGCGGTCGCCCAGGGCCATGGCCTTGGCGCTGTTGTCGGTAACCAGGTCCAGGGCGCTTTGCAGGTTGCGGTAGCCGAGCATGTGGCAGATGTGCAGGCCGGCTTCCAGCACGCGCAGGATGTTGCCGTTACCCAGCGGATACCAAGGGTCGACAATCGAGTCCTGGCCGAAGCACACGTTCATGCCGGCTTCGAGCAGTTCGTTGACGCGGGTGACGCCGCGGCGTTTTGGGAAGCTGTCGAAGCGGCCTTGCAGGTGGATACTTTCGGTCGGGCAGGAGACGAAGCTGATGCCTGAGTGCCCGAGCAGGCGAAACAGTTTGGCGCAGTAAGCGTTATCGTAGGAGCCCATGGCCGTGGTGTGGCTGGCGGTGACGCGCGCGCCCATGTCGCGGCTGCGGGCTTCTTCGGCGAGCACTTCAAGAAAGCGCGAGTGCGGGTCATCGGTTTCGTCGCAGTGCACGTCCACCAGGCAACCGGTGCGCTCGGCCAAGTCCATCAGGAACTTCACCGAACTCACGCCTTGGTCGCGGGTGTATTCGAAGTGGGGGATGCCACCTACCACGTCGGCACCCAGGCGGATGGCTTCTTCCATCAACTCGCGGCCGTTGCGGTAGGACTCGATGCCTTCCTGGGGAAACGCGACGATTTGCAGATCGATCAGGTGCGCGCTTTCTTCGCGCACCTCAAGCATGGCTTTAAGTGCGGTGAGGTCGGGGTCGGTAACGTCGACGTGGGTGCGCACATGCTGGATGCCATGGGCGGCCAGGGCCTGGATGGTTTTCTTGGCGCGGGTCTTGGTGTCTTCCTGGGTGATGGTGGCCTTGCGCTCGCCCCAGCATTCGATACCCTCGAACAGCGTGCCGCTCATGTTCCAGCGCGGTTCGCCGGCGGTCAGGGTGGCGTCGAGGTGAATATGTGGCTCGACAAACGGCGGGATGACCAGGTTGCCGGCGGCGTCCAGGTCGCTGGCCGTTAACGCAGGCACAGCCGTTTGTGGGGTGATACTGGCGATCCGGCCGTGTTCCAGGTGCAGATCATGCAGGCCTTCACGGTTGCGCAGGCGGGCGTTGATGATATGCATGGGCAAGTTCCTCTTGGCTAATAACAGTCAGGCAGACAGCCGCCAGATCATCAGGGCGATGCCGATGTCCAGGCGGTCATATGAGTGGTCCAGCCTCAGCCCACAAAGGGCTTCGATGCGCTGGACGCGGTGTGTCAGGGTGTTACGGTGCACGGCCAGGCGCTGGGCGGCGGCCACCAGATTAGCATTCTCGTGAAGCCAGGCTTCCAGGGGCGGCATCAGGCTCGGGCCATCGTGCAAGTCGCCAGACTCATGCCGAGGCATCTGCCAGTGGCGCGCGTACGCGTAACACTGAGGTCAGCACGATGTAGGTCAGTGACGCGGCAACAATCCCCACCAGGGGCGCCACCCACGGCGAGTGAAACGCCAGCACGGTGCCCACCGCATAAGCCACCAGCCCAGGCCAATTGAATGCCGGCAGGCGAGTCTCGGCCAGGCGCGGGTAGTGGCCGCGATAGCGGTAGAAGAAGTCGGCCATGATCACCCCGCCAATCGGCGGAATCACCGTGCCCAGCAAAATCAGGTAGGGCACCAGCATGTCGTACATGCCGAGCAGAGCCAGCAAGGTGCCGATCACCGCCCCCGCCAGGGTCACGGTCTTGCGGCGTTTAGTGCGCAGCAAATTGCAGCCGGCGACGGCGAAGTTGTAGATGGTGTTGTCCTGGGTGCTCCAGATATTGAGCAGCAACATGGCCATTGCCGCCATGGCGAAGCCTTGCAGCAGCAACACTTCCACCACGTCCGGCTGCTGATAGACGATGGCGCCATACGCGCCGATCAACACCATCAAGCCATTGCCGATGAAAAATCCGATCAGGCTGGCCAGCACCGCGACCTTAGCGGAGCGGGAAAACCGTGTCCAGTTGGTGGCCTGGGTCGCACCGCTGACAAAGGTGCCGAACACCAGGGTGATCGCCGTGGACAAGTCCAGTTCACCCGTCGGCACCACGGCCAGCAGGCCATCCAGCCCACCGACGGCTCCAGTAGCGACCCACATCGACAGGAGCAGCAAAATGCCCATGGCCGGCACTGCGATGTAGGACAGAATCTCCAACCCGCGATACCCCACATACGCCGTGGCGCAGAACACCATGCCGAACAGCACCATCAACCCGAGCACGCTGCCCTGGCTCAGTTCGAAATACTTGCCCAGCACCACGGCGGCGGTGGCGGTGCCCCAGGCGTACCAGCCGATCTGGGTGAAGCCGAGGATCAGGTCACTGAGCTTGCTGCCGACTTCGCCAAAGCAGAAGCGGCCCATCAACACCGAGTTCAAACCGCTCTTGAAGGCAATGTAACCCAGGCCTGCGGCGTAAATGCCCAGCAGCAGGTTACCCAGGGCCACAACACCGAGCATGTCGGTAAAGCTGAACGCCACGCCGAGCTTGCCCCCGGCAAACATGGTCGCGGTAAAAAACGTGAACCCCAGCAGCACCATGGCCGTGGACGCCAGGCCCTTGCGCGCATGCATCGGCACTTCGCTGAGGGGGTAATCGTTGCCCGGTTCTTGCTGCGTCATGGCCCTGCTCCCTGAATGAGTGACGCAGGCCTGTTGCACCGCGCGTGCCAAACCGGCGGCAGTGAAGGACGCTGTGCACCGTGCACAGTATTGATAGCCAAACCGTGGTGAATCGCCGGGAGAGGTGTTCTTTATGTCCAGTCGGGCACGAAAGCGGTGCAGCGGTGATACAAATTGGCTCAGTTTCTGCTAAAGGCGCTTGGTCATGTACACGCGGCGCAGACCCCGTTCCACGGCGCGATGGGTTTCTACGTAGCCACGGCGTGTGTAGAGCGCGATGTTCTCGGTCATGGTTTCGTGGGTGTACAGCTGAATCGTGGCATAGCCGGCGTCGATAGCGTGTCGTTCGGCAAATTCCATCAGTAATCGCCCGAAACCCAAACCCTGGGCATCAGGCGCTACGGCGAGGTTATCCAGCAGCAAAGCACCATCGCCCGCCAGTAGAATAACGAAACCCTGAACCGTCCCGGCGTTATCCAGTACATGCACTCCGCCAGCCTCGACTAACTGGCGATAGTCCTCAAGCATCGGCCCGGGCTTGCGGCCGATCCGCGCGATGTAAGGCGAGTAGGCGGCTTCAACAATCGCTTCGATGGCAGCAACATCATCGGCAGTGGCGGGGCGCATCATTGCAGTGTGCTCCTGTGAAAAAATCAGTCCGTTGGCGCTTCGAAGATCGCCTCGATCGGCCGCACTATAAAGGTCGTCGGGCATAAAAAAACCACCCGCAGGTGGTTCTTCAACGTGCCATGCTTACTCGCCGCGATAGATGCAGCCGCTGGTGCAGGTCTCGTGGATACGAATCGCACTGAGTTCCGGCAGCAGCGGTTTCAGCTCAGTCCAGATCCACTTGGCCAGCACTTCGCTGGTCGGGTTTTCCAGGCCGGGGATGTCATTCAGGTAGTTGTGGTCGAGGCGCTCATACAGCGGCTTGAATATCGCCTTGATCTCCGAGAAGTCGCGAATCCAGCCGGTATGGGGATCCAGGTCGCCGCTCAGGTGGATCGCCACCTTGAACGAATGCCCGTGCAGGCGCCCGCATTTGTGGCCTTCCGGTACGTGGGGCAGGCGGTGGGCGGATTCGAAAGTAAACTCTTTGAAGATTTCCACAGTATTTTCAGCTCGGTCAGGTATCTGGCAGGCGGCGAGTTTAACAGCTTGATCCCTCGCCGCGCATACCGCTGGGTCATAGCGCTTGCAAGTGCTCGCCCAACTTGCCGTTGTCCGCCAGGTCGAGGAACGCATCGCCCAGCCGCTGGCTCTCGCTCATCGCGGTCTGCCAGTATTTGTTGCGGCTCGGGTCATCGCCCATGAAGCGCTTGAAGTCGCTGCGGTCCGGCAATTTGCCGTGGGGCAGGCGGGCCAGGTAGTCCTTGGACGGGGCCAGCAGCAACACGTCCTGCAAGCCCTGCTGATTACTGCGCCGCCACGGCAGGCCCTTGTCGAACCAGCCGGGGATGACCCGGTCGGTGAAGTGCGGGTACAGCACGATGTCGTCGCCGTGGTAGGGCAGGTCGAGGTGGTAGTCCAGCAGGCCGCCGTCGCGGTAGGTGCCAGTGCCTGCGCCGGGCAGGTCGCGCACGCCTTGCATCACCATGGGGATCGAGCCGGACGCCAGCAGCGCCTGGCGCAGGTTGCCCAGCTCCAGGTTCACAAAGCGCGAGGGGAAATCCTGCAGCGGATGCAGCGGCGGCGCCTGGCGCGGGTCGTGGATGATCAGCCGTTCGAAGTGTCGCGACAGCCGTGCGCGGCCGCGCAGGTTATCGGCAATCACCGATGACAGGCCCAGCCCGAGCCGACCGCGGTGGTCATCGGCGAGCAGGCCGTGGCTTTTGACCACCATGATGTTCAAGCGATAGTCGGGGTTGTCCAACACCCGCGCATCACGGCCCGCGAGCAAGTCATCGAGCATGCGCTGGCAGCTGCGGCTGACCTCGGCCATGGTCACGCCCTTGGCAAAGCGTTGTTCGTTATACAGGCGGCCAAGGTCGAGCAGGCCTTGCACCGGGTCGGGCAGGCAGGCACTGGCAAACCGCCAGGAACCGATGGAGGCGCCGATCAGTGCGCGTTCGCGCGGCGCGCGCGGCAGCCAGTCGCCGAACAGGGCCAGGTCCAGGCCCTGGATGCCCAGCGCCTTGGGGCCACCGGCCGCGCCGGGGAGGGTGCCGACATCCGCAGGCTTGAGGCCCTGTTCGCGAATGCGTGCGAAGGCGCGTTTACCGGCCTTGAGCGTCAAGGCGGGAAACTTGATGTGGATGGCTGTCATACCAGTCTCTGTTGAAGCGAGCGGAGCAGTATAGAAAAACTCGCGGATGATGGGGAAAGATGCCGATTGAAAAATGCCATGGTGGCAATTCAGTTTCAGTTAAGTTGCAGTGCGTACGGTGGCCTGCGTAGGAAAAACATCCTGAAACGGAGACTTATCATGAAGCGCCTCACAGCGCTGGTCGCCGCCGGTATCATCGCCTCCACGGCGGCACAGGCCCGAGCAGTGGACCCCGACAAACCGCTGAAATTGCCTGGCACTGTTACAATTGTCGCCTTTGATCAGCTGGAGGCCGCGGCCCTGGCGCTGCACCCAGGTTCGAGCCTGCTGGACACCGACCTGGACGAGGCCTACGGCAAGTACATTTATCAAGTAGAACTGGAAGATGCCAATGGCATCGAGTGGGAAGTCGAATTGGACGCGCTCACCGGGCACGTACTCAAGAATCATCAGGATACGTAATGAAGGTATATCGACGCGCCAGCGGTTGGAGGGTGCTGGTGCTCCTGGCTTTTTGTTCCAGCCTGTCCGCCCGCGACCTCAATCAGGATGAAGCCTTGGCACTGCGCCAGCAGGGCGTGATCCTGCCGCTGGAGCAACTGCTGCAACAGGCCATGGCGCGCCACCCTGGCTCGCGGCTGCTGGAAGCTGAACTTGAGAAAAAGCACGGCCGATATGAGTATGAGGTGGAGTTGGTGACCACCGAGGGCGTGGTGCGCGAGATCAAGCTGGATGCAACCACGGGTGTGTTGCTCAAAGATAAGGAAGACGACTGATGCGCCTGCTTCTGGTGGAAGACAACGTTCCCCTGGCCGATGAACTGCTGGCCGGCCTGCAGCGCCAGGGCTACGCCGTCGACTGGCTGGCCGATGGTCGCGATGCTGCGTATCAAGGCCGCAGCGAACCTTATGACCTGATCATCCTCGACCTCGGTTTGCCCGGTCTGCCGGGGTTGGAGGTGTTGGCCCAATGGCGCGCGGCCGCCCTGGTCACGCCGGTGCTGGTGCTCACCGCCCGTGACTCCTGGGCCGAGCGTATCGAAGGGCTCAAGGCCGGCGCGGACGATTACTTGAGCAAACCCTTTCACCCGGAAGAACTGCACTTGCGCATCCAGGCGTTGTTGCGCCGCTCCCACGGCCACGCCAACCAACCCACCTTGCAAGCTGCCGGGCTGCACCTGGATGAAGGCCGCCAGTGCGTGCTGCGCGATGGCGAAGAGATCCAGCTGACCGCCGCCGAATTCCGTCTGCTGCGCTACTTCATGCTGCACCCGGAACAAATCCTGTCGAAAAGCCACCTCGCCGAGCACCTGTATGACGGCGAGACCGAGCGTGACTCCAACGTGCTCGAAGTGCACGTCAACCACCTGCGCCGCAAGCTCGGCCGCAGTGTGATCGAAACCCGGCGCGGCCAGGGTTACCGGTTTGGCGCCGGGCCTGCATGAGGTCCATTCAGCGACGCCTGAGCCTGGGGCTGATCAGCGTGATGGTGATTGTTGGCCTGGTGCTGGCGCAAACCAGCTTGTGGTTGTTCGAGGCCGGTTTGCAGCGCTACCTGGAAGCCGGGCTGCGCAACGACGCCGAGAACCTGCTGGTGGCGCTGGTGCGTGGGCCGAATGGTGTGCAGCTGGACGAGCAGCGCCTGTCACCGGCCTATCAGCGGCCGTTTTCCGGGCATTATTTCCGCATCGACTTTGCCGATATTCACTGGCGTTCCCGCTCGCTGTGGGATCAGGAGTTACCGCGCCTGCCCGAAGCCGGGCTCAAGGGCAACCTGCAACTGGGCCCGGAAGGCCAGCAACTGCTGGTGTTGCGCGCGGACTACAAACGCTTTGGCCAGTCGATTTCCATCAGCGTGGCCCAGGACTACACACCGGTGCGGGAAAGTTTCCGTTTGATGCGTCAGATCGGTCTGGTAATGGGCCTAGCGGCCTTGCTGCTGGTGCTGATCCTGCAGCGGGTTACCGTGCGCCGTGCCTTGCGCCCGCTGGAAACCGCGCGCAACCAGATCGCCCAGTTGCAACAGGGCCAGCGCTCCCAACTCGACACCCAGGTGCCGCTTGAACTGGAGCCGCTGGTGGCGCAGATCAACCACTTGCTGGCCCACACCGAAGACAGCCTCAAGCGCTCGCGCAACGCGTTGGGCAACCTGGGGCATGCGTTGAAAACCCCGTTGGCCGTGCTGTTGAGCGTGGCATCCAGTGAGCAGCTCAAGGCGCACCCCGAACTCGGCAAACTGTTGCGCGAGCAGTTGGAACAGGTGCAGCAACGCCTTAATCGCGAACTCAACCGTGCGCGCCTTGCCGGCGAAACCTTGCCGGGTGCCTTGTTTGATTGCGAAAAAGAGCTGCCCGGGCTGTTGGCCACGCTAAACATGATCCACGGCGAACACCTGGACTTGAGCTACCACGTCACGCCCGGCCTGCAATTGCCCTGGGACCGCGAAGACCTGCTGGAGCTGTTAGGCAACCTGCTGGACAACGCCTGCAAATGGGCGGATGCCGAAATCCGTTTGAGCGTCAGTGAAGCGTCGCACAGCTACTTGTTGGCCATTGAAGACGACGGCCCAGGCATTCCGCAAAGCCAGCGCGACCAGGTGTTCAGCCGTGGTACGCGCCTGGATGAACAGATCGACGGCCATGGCCTGGGGCTGGGGATTGTGCGCGATATCGTCGAGGTGTGGGGCGGGGTATTGCAGTTGCAGGAGAGTGAATTGGGCGGCCTGAAAGTGCTGATCGAATTGCCCAAGCGCCACGCCTGATACACCACAAAATAAAAAATGTGGGAGCGGGCTTGTGTGGGAGCTGGCTCGCCTGCGATAGCGTCACCTCGGTGGCACTGATACACCGAGGTGACGCTATCGCGGGCAAGCCCGGCTCCCACACTAGCTATTCACCCTCTTGACGATCTACACACGAAACTGATCCATCAACCCCTGCTGCTGATTCGCCAAACTGTTCAACGCCTGGCTGACCCGCGCTGATTCGTTCGCCTGCTCCGACAGCGACTCGGTCACATCGCGAATGGTCGCCACGTTGCTGTTGATCTCCTCGGCCACCGCGCTTTGCTCTTCGGCGGCGCTGGCGATTTGCAGGTTCATGTCGCTGATCACCGTGACCGCCTCACCAATCTGGCGCAGGGCGGTGACGGCCTGGCCGACTTGCTCGACACTGCCTTGGGCCTGGCGATAGCTGTTGCCCATGGAGCCGACCACATCGGTGGTGCCGTTTTGCAGTTGTTCGATCACCACACGGGTTTCTTCCACCGATTCCTGGGTGCGCCGCGCCAGGTTGCGCACTTCGTCGGCGACCACGGCAAACCCACGGCCGGCTTCACCGGCGCGGGCGGCTTCGATGGCGGCGTTGAGCGCCAACAGGTTGGTCTGCTCGGCAATGCCACGAATCACTTCCAGCACCGAACCGATTTTCTCGCTGTTAGCCGCCAAGCCTTCAACTTGAGCCATGGCGGTGCTCATGTCGGCGGCCAGGTGGCCGATGTTGGTGGTGGTGCGGTCGATCACGGTCAAGCCTTCGCGGGTGGCCTGGTCGGCATCGCGCGCGGCCTGGGCTGCCTGGGCGGCGCTGCGGGCCACGTCCTGGGCGGTGGCGCTCATTTCATGGGAGGCGGTGGCCACTTGGTCGACCTGGCGGTATTGCTGTTCCATGCCGGCGCTGGTTTCGGTGGCAATCGCGGCGGATTGGTCGGCGGTGCCACGGGCGTCCTGCACCGAGCGTTTGACCTCGGCAATAATCGGTTGCAGCTTGTCGAGGAAGCGGTTGAACCAGCCGGCCAATTGCCCCAGCTCATCCTGTTTGTCGTAGGCCAGGCGGCGGGTCAGGTCGCCTTCGCCACTGGCGATGTCTTCCAGCATGCGCGCCACGCCCAAGATCGGCCGGGTCACGCTGCGCGCCATCAGCCACACCAGAATCAGGCCGACCACGGCGGCAAGCAGGCCCAGGCTCAGCTCCAGCAAGGTGCCGCGGGTGTTATCGGCGTCAAGTTGCGCCTTGAGCGCTTCGGCGGGGCCGACCAGGACTTTTTCCGGCACATCCAGCAACACGCCCCACGGCTTGCCGCCGGGAATCGGTGCGAAGGGCGCCAGCACCTTGAGTTGATGGTCGGTGCGCAGGCTGCGGATCTGCGTGCTGGCGGCCAGCGCGCTGATCAATTGCGCGCCGCTGGTGGTGTCGACCTGGTCCAGGCGCTGGCTGAGTTTGCTCGCGTCCGGGCTGTAGCCGGCGAGCAAACCGGTGGGGCTGAGAATGCTGACCTGGGTCTGGCCGTCATACAGCTTCTGGCTGGCCTGTTGGCTCACGGCTTGCAGGCTGTTGAGGTTGATGTCCACCGACAACGAGGCGATGACTTTGCCGTTGACCATCAGCGGGAAGACGATGCTGGTCATCAGCACGTTTTGCCCGTCGATCACATAAAAGTAAGGCTCAATCACGCAGGGTTTCAGAGTGGTGCGCGGGCAGGTGAACCAGGCGTTGGCTTTTTCGCCGCTGGGGCCGACGCGGGTGTCGGCCATGTCGCTTTCAGGCAGCGACATCGAGGTCAATTTGCCCGGCGTCGGTTGCGACCAGTACAGGGCAAAGCGGCCCTTGTCGTTACTGCCCAGCTCCGCCTGGTTGGCGAACAGCTCATCCTTGCCGTCCAGCGCATTGGCTTCGAACACCAGCGACAAACCGAGCAGGTCCGGGTTGGCCTGCAGCGCGGCCTTGACCTGGCGGGTCAGGTCTTCGCGGGTGTCGAAGGCGTCGAGGAAGCGTTTTTCCGCCTGCTCGCGCAAAAACAGCACTTGGCGGGAAAAACCGTGGCCGTACTGGTAGGCGTCCATGAATTGCTGGCGAATCCCCAAGGCCTGCACTTCACCTTGGGCCTCGATGCGCGCCTGGGCGGACTCGTCGAGCATCTGCATGCTGGAGGCTTTGACCTGCTGTGAGCTCTGCTCCATGCGATACAGCGACAGACCCACCAGCAGGGTCACGATCCCCAGCAGGCAGAGGCCGGCGAGCAGGGTGATTTTCCATTGAATGGAGAGCTGTCTGAGGGACATCGAGGAGCATCCTTAACCTGAAAACACAGAGAGCCTCTGTATCGGCCGCTTTTTGCGCTTCTTTATTATTTAAACGTTCAATTGAATGCTCAAAGCGACGCCGTTTTTTGACATGCGCGCCCGCCTGCTGCAAAGTGCGCGCCCTTCTAATAAAACCTCCTTAAGCCTGCACGCTGGCAGCCAAGCCTATGGCCGCCTGGATGCGGGCATGCCTGTTTTTTAGTTTCTGTCTTGAGGTAACCATGATTAACGCAGTCATCGCCGCGGTCGGCACCATGCTGGTGCTCAGCTTATCCCGCGTGCATGTGGTCATCGCCATTATTGTCGGCGCCCTGGTGGGTGGCTTGACCGGTGGCCTGGGCATCGAGGCCACGCTCAAGGCCTTCAACGGCGGGTTGGGCGGCGGCGCGACGGTGGCGTTGTCCTACGCCTTGCTCGGCGCTTTCGCGGTGGCGATTGCCAAGTCCGGCCTGGCCCATGCGTTGGCGGACAAGGCGCTGATGCTGGTTGATCGCCAGGAAGCCACGGGCGGCAGCCACGTCAAATGGTTGCTGATCGGCTTGTTGTGGGTGGTGGCGATTGCCTCACAGAACATCCTGCCGATCCACATCGCGTTTATCCCGCTGCTGGTGCCGCCGCTGCTGTACGTGCTGACCAAGCTGCAACTGGACCGCCGCTTGATCGCCTGCGTGATGACCTTCGGCCTGATCACGCCGTATATGTTCCTGCCGGTGGGCTTCGGCAATATCTTCCTCAACCAGATCCTGCTGGCCAACGTGGCCAAGAGCGGTGTGGATATCAGCCAGGTCAACGTCACCCACGCCATGGGTTTGCCGGCATTGGGCATGGTCGTCGGCCTGCTGGTGGCGGTGTTTGTCAGCTATCGCAAAAAACGTGTGTATGACCTGGAGAAAATCGAGCGGGTCGAGCAAGTGGCGGTGCAGTACAACCCACTGACTTTGCTGGTGGCCGGCCTGGCGATTGCCTCGGCGTTCATCATTCAGCTGTGGCTGGACTCGATGATCATCGGCGCCCTGGCCGGGTTCCTGATCTTCTCGGTGTCGGGCATCGTGCGCTGGCGCGAAACCGACGACCTGTTCACCGAAGGCATGAAGATGATGGCGATGATCGGCTTCATCATGATCGCCTCCTCGGGGTTTGCCGAAGTGCTCAAAGCCACCGGCGACGTGCGTTCTCTGGTGGAAGCCTCGGCGGCGTTCATCGGCCACAGCCGTGGCGTGGGCGCATTGCTGATGTTGCTGGTCGGGCTGCTGGTGACCATGGGCATTGGCTCGTCGTTTTCCACCGTGCCGATCCTCGCCGCGATTTTTGTGCCGCTGTGTGTGCAACTGGGCTTCAGCCCGCTGGCGATTGTGTGCATCGTTGGCACCGCCGGTGCGCTGGGCGACGCCGGTTCACCGGCGTCGGATTCGACCCTCGGCCCGACCTCCGGCCTGAACATCGACGGCCAGCATCACCATATCTGGGACACCGTGGTGCCGACGTTCCTGCACTACAACATTCCCTTGCTGGCGTTTGGCTGGTTCGCCGCCATGACCCTCTGACACCCGCCTACAGATCCCTGGCAATTGGCCGATAGCCTCTCAAGTCGCCTAATAAGAGAGAAAAGCCATGCGTCTGAGTTTGAAGGCCAAAGTCCTGTCCCTCGCCGTAGTGCCGGTGTTGCTGTTCGCCGTGGTCATCAGCCTGACCACGGTGTGGATTCTGAAGGGCCAGGCACGCAACGAGGTGGATGAAACCCGCCAGCGCCTGCTCAACGACGCCAAGGCCACACTGCAAAGTTATGTGGAAGTGGCCATGACCACCATCAAGCCGCTCTACGACGCCGCCGCCCCGGGCGACACTGCCGCGCGGGCGCAGGTGGTCAAGTTGCTGTCCAACACCAGCTACGGCAAGGACGGCTACTTCTTCGGCTACGACTCCGAGACCATCCGCCTGTTCAAGGGCAACAGCCCCGACGGCGTAGGCAAGAGCTTCAAGGACAACCGCGACCCCAACGGCGTCTACGTCAATCGCGACCTGGTCAAGGTCGGCAAGGACGGCACCCATTACCTGCAATACAGCTCGACCCAGCCGGGGCAGACCGAACTGGTGCCCAAGCTCGGCTACACCGAGTACTTGCCGAAGTGGGACATGGTGATTGGTACGTCGGTTAACCTCGACGGCATCGAAGCCCAGGTGGCGGTGGTCGAGGCCAAGGTCGAGAAACGCATGGAAGGCGTGCTCTGGAGCATCCTCGGCGTGGCCGTGTTGGTGCTGTTGGTGATTGCCGCCGTGGGCCTGGTGACGGCCAATACCATCTTGCGTCCGCTGAACCTGATGAAAGCCAACCTCGACGATATTGCCGCAGGCGAGGGCGATTTGACCCGCCGCCTGGCCATCACCAGCCAGGATGAACTCGGCGATCTGGCCGGCGCCTTCAACCGCTTTGTCGACAAGATCCACGGGCTGGTGCGCCAGATCACCGAGATGACCTCGCAACTCACTGGGCTGGTCAGCCAGGTGTCCGAGCAGGCCCAGCGCTCGGAAACCGCCATGGAACGCCAGCGTCACGAGACCGACCAAGTCGCCACCGCGATCAACCAAATGTCTTCCGCCGCCCATGAAGTGGCGCGCAGTGCCCAGGGCGCCGCCGTTGCCGCGCAACAGACCGACGCCGAGGGCCAGGCCGCCAAGCGCGTAGTGGACGGCAGCATCGCGCAGATCCATGCGCTGGTGAACGATATCCGCAGCAGCGGCGTGTCCCTCGACAGCCTGCAACAGGACGTGTCGTCGATTGTCAGCGTGCTTGACGTAATCCGCTCGATTGCCGAACAGACCAACCTGCTGGCGCTCAACGCCGCTATCGAAGCCGCGCGGGCCGGTGAGGCCGGGCGCGGGTTTGCCGTGGTCGCCGACGAGGTACGCGCCTTGGCCAGCCGCACCCAGACCAGCACCCAGGAAATCCAGGGCATGATCGACCGCCTGCAAAAAGGCACCGAAGCCGCCGTGGACGCAATGCGCCGTTCCAGCGATGCCGGCGACGGCACCTCGGCCCAGGCCAACCAGGCCGGGGCGTCGCTGGACACCATGGCGCAGTTGATCGGCACCATCAATTCAATGAACGCACAAATTGCCAGCGCCGCCGAAGAGCAAACCGCCGTGGCCGAGGAGATCAACCGCAGCGTGCATCAGATTGCCGTGGCGGTAGACAGCGTGGCGGATGAAACCCAACTGGGCGCGCAGACGTCCCGAAGTTTGGCGGATTTGGGTCAGCGTTTGGGGCAATTGGTGGGGCAGTTCAGGATCTGATCTTTCATAGGTTCAGGGTATGTTGACTTAACGTATATACGAATATACCTCCCACCGCCCCTCGGTAAGACTTGAGCCCCAATCACAGCGCCTTCGGCCTGGCTCCTTACCTGCGCATCGCCTACGCCCTGGACGATGACTCGCTGTTGTAGGCGTGCGAGGCGATACGCCAGTTTTGCGCGGCGACGCGCTAGAGATCGCGCATCAACAGGCCAAACTGCAGGTCCATGTCGGCAGGAAGCGGCACATACGCCGTGTGCCCGTCTCCCGGCGCAACCTCGATGGCTTCGCCCTTGGCGTTATGCAGGCTGGCCAGGTCGAAGTGAAAGTTGCCGGTGGGTGTCATCAACTCCAGATGATTGCCCACGGCAAAGCGGTTCTTCACCTTGACCTCGGCCAGCTCGCCACGGCGCGCGCCGGTCAATTCGCCGACAAACTGCTGACGTTCCGACACCGAGCTGCCGTTCTGGTAATTCTGGTATTCGTCGTGCACATGGCGGCGCAGGAAACCCTCGGTGTAGCCGCGTTGGGCCAGTGACTCAAGGTTAGTCATCAGGTTGCGGTCAAAGGCGCGACCGGCCACCGCATCGTCGATGGCCTGGCGATACACCTGGGTGGTGCGCGCGCAGTAGAAATGCGATTTGGTGCGGCCTTCGATCTTCAGCGAGTGCACGCCCATGTGCGTCAGGCGCTCCACATGCTGCACGGCGCGCAGGTCCTTGGCATTCATGATGTAGGTGCCGTGTTCATCCTCGAAGGCGGGCATCTGCTCATCCGGGCGATTGGCTTCCTGCAACAGGAACACCTGGTCGGTCGGTGCACCGATGCCCAGGGTCGGTTGGAATTGCTCGACGATGTCGCCCGTGGTGTTTTCCACGGCTGGCGTGGCCTGGTATTTCCAACGGCATGCGTTGGTGCACGTGCCTTGGTTGGCATCGCGCTTGTTCATATAGCCCGAGAGCAGGCAACGCCCGGAATAGGCCATGCACAGGGCGCCGTGCACAAACACCTCCAGCTCCATGTTTGGCACCTGTTGGCGGATTTCGCCGATCTCTTCCAGCGACAGCTCGCGCGACAGGATCACCCGGCTGATGCCTTGCTGCTGCCAGAACTCGACGCTGGCCCAGTTCACCGTGTTGGCTTGCACCGACAGGTGAATCGGCATCAACGGGAAGTGGCGGCGCACCAGCATGATCAGCCCCGGGTCGGACATGATCAGCGCGTCCGGGCCCATGGCGATGACCGGGGCCAGGTCCTTGAGGAAGGTCTTCAGCTTGGCGTTGTGCGGCGCGATGTTCACCACCACGTAGAAGCGCTTGCCCAGCGCATGGGCTTCCTGGATGCCGAGCGCCAGGTTGGCGTGGTCGAACTCGTTGTTGCGTACGCGCAGGCTGTAGCGCGGCTGGCCGGCGTAGACCGCGTCGGCGCCATAGGCGAAGGCGTAGCGCATGTTTTTCAAGGTGCCGGCGGGGGCGAGCAGTTCGGGGGCGATCACGGGGGGCATGGGCTCAAGTCGCAAAAGGTCGCGAGCGTAGTGGAGCCTGGGCGAGTTTTTATTGATCCAGGTCGCCCTTTTGGGATTTTGTATCGCTGTGTATCGGCGGGGGCTTGTCGACATAGGCGCGATACGTCAGGCGGTTTCAATGGCGTCCCCCGTCTCGACAAGGTCATTGCCATGCGACTTATCTCAGCCCTGTTCGTCGGCCTGCTGGTGGCCTTCGCCCTGGTTTCCAACCAGGTCGCCAGCCGTGAAAGTGAAAATGCCCAGGGCGCCATGCCTTCGCTGGCGGGTGCAGTCGAATGGCTTAACTCGCCTGAGCTGAGCGCGCAGTCGCTCAAAGGCAAAGTGGTGCTGGTGGATTTCTGGACCTACGACTGCGTCAACTGCCGGCGCGCGCTGCCGTACGTGCAGGCCTGGGCGAAGCGGTACGAGCAGGATGGCCTGGTGGTCATCGGCGTGCACACCCCGGAATACGCCTACGAACACATCACCGGCAATGTCAGGGAGCAGGTGCGCAAGCTGGGCATCACCTACCCGGTAGCCGTCGATAACAACTACGCGATCTGGCGCAGCTTCGAAAACCAGTATTGGCCGGCCCACTACTTGATTGATGCCAAGGGGCAGGTGCGTTACAGCCACTTTGGCGAAGGCCGTTATGACGCTCAGGAACAGATGATCCAGACGCTGTTGAGCGAGGCCAGGGCGGCTGCGTCAAGCCCGTGAATCAAGCGGTCTATGCTTGTTGGAGAATCGAGGGCACTCCGAGGTTTCGCAGCGGACTAAGCAACAGGGCCTACACAGGGCCTCTGCTTTTCTGACATGGACCGGACATGAATCAAACCAACCTGCAATTCAAAACCCTGCTGTTGCTGCTGGCCCTGGTGACCATCGCTTTTATCTGGATATTGCTGCCGTTTTACGGCGCAGTGTTCTGGGCGGTGATCCTCGGCATTATCTTTGCCCCGATGCAGCGGCGCCTGCAACAGCGGTTCAACTGGAACCGCAACCTGACGTCGCTGGCGACCCTGACGGTGTGCCTGGTGATTGCGATTCTGCCGGTGATCATCACCAGCGTGTTGCTGGTGCAAGAGGGCGCGACGCTCTACAAAAACATCGAAAGCGGCAAATTGGACGTGGCGGGGTATATCGAGCAGTTCAAGAACATCCTGCCGCCGTACTTCCAGCATTTGCTCGACCGCTTCGGCATGGGCAACCTGGAAGGCCTGCGCGAAAAGATCGTCAAGAGCGCGATGCAAGGCAGCCAGTTCTTCGCGACCCAGGCGTTCAGCTTTGGCCAGGGCACGTTTGATTTCCTGGTGAGCTTTTTCATCATGCTGTATCTGCTGTATTTCCTGCTGCGCGACGGCCCCGAGCTGGTGCGCAAGGTGCGCACGGCGGTGCCGTTGGCCGAGCCGCAAAAGCGCCGTTTGCAGCTCAAGTTCAACCGCGTGGTGCGGGCCACGGTCAAGGGCAACGTACTGGTGGCCGTCACCCAAGGTGCGTTGGGCGGTTTGATTTTCTGGTTTCTGGATATTCCCAGCGCGTTGCTCTGGGCGGTGCTGATGGCGTTTCTATCGCTGTTGCCGGCGGTGGGCGCGGGGATCGTCTGGGGGCCGGTGGCCGCCTACTTCCTGTTGAGCGGTTCGATCTGGCAGGGCGTGGTGCTGGGGCTGTTCGGGGTGTTTGTGATTGGGCTGGTGGACAACGTGCTGCGCCCGATCCTGGTGGGCAAGGACACCAAGATGCCGGACTACCTGATCCTGATCTCGACCCTGGGCGGGCTGTCGGTGTTTGGTTTGAACGGGTTTGTGATCGGGCCGCTGGTGGCGGCGTTGTTTATGTCCAGCTGGGCGTTGTTCGTGGAGAGCAAGCCACGGGTCAAGCTGCCGTTGCCTTGAATATCAGGCGTGCAGCCTGAACGTCGAGGTTTGTTGCAGTTGTTTTTTGGCGGCGGATAACGAGGTGAGCGGGCCGCTGATGGGCTCGCCATCGCGTACCAGGTACCAACAGGCCAGCAACCCATGCGCGCGAAGCGAGGCGGGGACGGCGCTGCCGATGACGGACATGATCTGGACAGTGGGCATGAATACCTCCATTTGCTATGGAGGCCACGTTACGGGGTGAACCCGCGCAAGAAAAATCACCTGGCTCGATAGTCGACATCAACGCCACGCGTCAATCCACCACTTGATCGAGCATATGCACCACTTCCTGCTCACTGAGCAGGCCTTTGCGCACCAGGTTTTCCGCCAGCAGCGAGAGGAACTTCGCGCTGCGGTGGCCTTCGAGGTGCTTGAGTTCGGTCAGCGCGCTGTAGACCTTGCTGGACGTGCACAGGCCAGCGGTGCGGTGCGGGTTTTGCGTGGGCATGGTCGGTCGTCCTTGTTGTTATTGGGTGGACAGGGTCAATAGTGAGTCTGTTTCGTGACGTAAACATGACAGCACGCGTATCGCCCCGGCAAGTAGACATTGGCCTTAATCATGTGCGATTACAGCTCGGCTATTGTCCTCATAGCGACCTTGGCCGTATGAATCCGGACTCTACAGGCAAAAAAAAGGCCCCGCGTGTAAGCGAGGCCTGTTCCTGTCATGTCAGTTCAGCATTACCAGCCGCGACCGTAATAGCCGTGGGGAGGGCCGTAATAGCCGCGCGGTGGGCCGTAATAGACCGGCGCCGGGCGGTAATAAACCTGCTGCTGCACATACACCGGTGGCGGCGGTGCGTAGTAGACCGGAGGAGGCGCGGCATACACCGGTTGCGGCTGCACATACACCGGTTGCTGCACGTAGACCGGCTGGGATTGACTGGCAACTACGGAGCCAACAACGGCTGCGCCGATCAAACCACCCAATATGGCCGGGCCACCCCAACCACCACCGTGGGCGGAGGCTTGGCCTGCCATAGCGAGTGCGCCGATCAGCAAGGCGATTTTGGGGATTTTACGAATCATGGTCATTCCTCGGTTAGCCCCTGCGCTTGTGGTCTGCAATCAATAGACTCAAGGATTGTCGCGGGGATACTTTTAAGACAACGTATTTCTGAAAAACAGCACAGCCGATAGGTAAAGGTTGTGTAAGGTCTGTACCGAATTGCTTACTCACAGGAGTTTTCCATGCAGATGCACCCCAACAAGGACACCCAGCTGTGCATGTCATTGTCGGCGCGCCCCGGTAATTTCGGCTTGCGTTTCCATAACCATCTGTACGAACAGCTGGGTCTGAACTTCTACTATAAAGCCTTCAGCAGCCAGGATTTACCCGGCGCGATCGGCGGTATACGGGCGCTGGGCGTTCGCGGCTGCGGTGTTTCGATGCCGTTCAAGGAAGCCAGCATCGCCTTGGTCGATGAGCTGGACGACTCGGTCAAGGCCATCGCGTCCCTCAATACCATCGTCAACACCAATGGCCACCTCAAGGCCTACAACACGGACTACATCGCCGTCGAACAACTGCTGAAAAAACACGCGGTGCCCAAGGACTCGACCTTTGCCTTGCGTGGCAGCGGTGGCATGGCCAAGGCCGTGGCCAGTGCCTTGCGCGACGGCGGTTATGCCAATGGCGTGATTGTGGCGCGCAACGAGGCGGCGGGCCGGGCGTTGGCCCAAAGCCTGGGGTATGAGTGGCAGGCGGAGCTGGGTGACCTGCGCCCACAGATGCTGGTCAACGTGACGCCGATCGGCATGACCGGTGGGGCCGAGGCGGACCACTTGGCGTTTGACGCTGAAGCGGTGGATGCGGCCGACACGGTGTTTGATGTGGTAGCGATCCCCGCCGAAACGCCACTGATCTTGCGCGGGCGTGCCAAATGCAAGCGGGTGATTACCGGGTTGGAAGTGATTGCGATCCAGGCGCTGGAGCAGTTCGTGCTGTACACCGGCGTGCGGCCGACGGATGAGCAGTTCCAGGCCGCAGTGGCCTTCGCCCGAAATTAACGCCCTGCGCAGATCCAAATGTGGGAGCGGGCTTTTGTGGGCGCTGGCTTGCCTGCGATAGCCTCAACTCGGTCCTGATGAAAAACCGAGGTGTCTGCATCGCAGGCAAGCCAGCTCCCACATTGTTATCGAGTTACGCCTGTTCCAGTTGTGCCAGGCGTTCTTCCAGCGCCGCAATCCGCGCTTCCAGTTCTTCAATGCGGTCCGCAGAAACCCCAGTTCCACGCTCCACCGGACTCCCCCGCGCCGCCAGAATCACCTCGATATCCGCCGGGTCCCCCAGCGCATGGGTATAACGGTCTTCCCGCTGCCCGGCCTGACGCGGCACCAGCAGCGCCAGCCCGCGCGCAATCAAACGCTCCAACTGGTGCACGACTTGCTCGGCATCTTCAAAATCATGCATGCGCCCGCTGCGGGTCAGCAGTTCATTGACCGTCTGCGGCCCGCGCAGAAACAGCAGGCCGATCAGGATCACCTGGGCCGGCACCAGCTCCAGCGCCTTGTCCACGCGATGCTCCCAGCGGTCGGCGCGGCTGCCCATCACCAAGCGGGTAAAGCCTTGGCCTTCGAGGGCACGCAGGCTCTGGCCGACCTGGCCCTGGCTGAGGTTGGTCACCGGTTCGCGGCTGGTCTTCTGGTTGCAGGCCAGCACCAGGGCGTTGAGGGTCAGGGGATACGTCTCCGGGTTGGTCGCCTGTTTTTCGATCAGGCAGCCCAGGATGCGGATTTCCGTGCTGTTCAGGCGCGGCTCAGGGGTCTCGGTGTCGTGCTCGGCGGTCATCGCGCTTTCCCTATGCAGTGAATGCACTAGCCTAAGCCCGAAAAAATAAAAGACAAGCGGCGGGCATGTCTATAATCGCCGCTGGTTCCAAACCCTGCCATTACCGCGAGACTGTCATGACTATTTCCCTGTACGCCGCCTCCATCCCGGTTTTCAAGCAAATGCTCAACGCCCTGAGCGATGTGCTGAACAAAGCCGAAGCCCACGCCACCGCCAAGAACATCGAGCCGAACGCCTTGTTGCAAGCGCGTCTGTTCCCGGACATGTTCCAACTGGTGCGCCAGGTGCAGATCGCCGTCGACTTCGCCAAGGGCGTTTCCGCCCGCCTGGCCGAGATCGAAGTGCCGAAGTACGAAGACAGCGAAGTCACCTTCGCCGACCTGCAAGCCCTGATCGCCAAAGTGTTGGCGTTTGTCGACACCATCAAGCCTGAGCAAATCGACGGCAAAGAAGGTATCGAGATCATCACCCGCCCAGGCACGCCGAAAGAGAAGCGCTTCAGCGGCCAGTCCTACCTGCTGACCTACGGCCTGCCGCAGTTCTTCTTCCACGTCACCACCGCTTACGCCTTGCTGCGCCATAACGGCGTTGAAGTGGGCAAGCGCGATTACATGGGCGCTTTCTAAGCATCCAGATACAAAAAAGCCCGGGGCGTCCTTCGTTGAACGCCCCGGGCTTTTTTGCGCCTGATGTTTAAGCTGGCTGCTGTTCCTTGCCTAAACACGCCGCTGCGGTAAACAGCACATCGGTGGACGAATTAAGCGCGGTTTCCGCCGAGTCCTGCAGCACGCCAATGATGAAGCCGACGGCCACCACTTGCATGGCGATCTCACTGGGAATGCCGAACAGGCTGCACGCCAGGGGAATCAACAGCAGCGAACCGCCGGCCACACCCGACGCCCCACACGCACACACCGCCGCGACCACGCTGAGCAGCACGGCGGTCGGCAGGTCCACGGCGATCCCAAGGGTGTGCACGGCGGCCAGGGTCAGCACGGTGATGGTGATCGCGGCACCGGCCATGTTGATCGTCGCCCCCAGTGGAATCGACACCGAGTAGGTGTCTTCATGCAGGCCCAGGCGTTTGCTCAGCGCCAGGTTCACCGGGATATTCGCCGCCGAACTGCGCGTGAAGAACGCGGTAATACCGCTTTCACGCAGGCACATCAACACCAGTGGATACGGGTTGCGGCGCAGTTTCCAGAACACGATGGCCGGGTTGACCACCAGCGCCACGAACAGCATGCAGCCGATCAACACCACCAACAGGTGGGCGTAGCCGAGCAGGGCGTTGAAACCGGAAGTGGCCAGGGTCGAGGCCACCAGGCCGAAGATGCCCAGCGGCGCAAAGCGAATCACCACGCGCACAATCAGTGTCACCCCGTTGGACAGATCATCGAGCACGGTACGTGTGGTTTCACCGGCATGGCGAATCGCGACGCCCATGCCGATGGCCCAGGCCAGGATGCCAATAAAGTTGGCATTCATCAGCGCGCTGATCGGGTTGTCCACCACGCTGAGCAGCAGGCTTTGCAGCACCTCGCCGATGCCGCCGGGGGCACTCACCGTGACGTCATGCGTGGCCAGCACCAGGAACGATGGAAACAGTGTACTGGCGACCACCGCCACGACGGCGGCGGCAAATGTCCCCAGCAAGTACAGGAACAAAATCGGCTTGATATGGGTTTCCTGGCCGTGTTTATGGTTGGCGATCGAGGCCATGACCAGCACAAACACCAGAATCGGGGCGACGGCTTTCAATGCGGTGACAAATACCTTGCCGATAAAACCGGTGGCTTTGGCCGCTTCGGGCAACAGCAGCGCTAGCAGAATGCCTGCGATCAAGCCGATAAGGATTTGCGTGACCAGGCTGACGCGTGTCAGTCGCTGGAAGAGGGAAGGGGCAGCAGTCATAAACAGTTGTCTCTAGTTCTTTTAGTGGGACGCAGCATTGCAGGCAGGAGGCCCTGGAGGAAGCAGGCGCAAAGTCTAACATGCTGTAGGAAATGTCCTTGTTGGTGCGGCATTCCGTCACCGCGCCCGTAGGCTTTGGCCAAATCCAGACATACTCTGTTAACATTCTCGCCTGTCACCTTTCCTATCCGTCAGCGAGCCCATCGGGCTGTCGTTGATGTCGTCGTTTCTGGAGTTTTCATGCTGTTTCCCATCCTGCTGCTGTCGGCCGCCGGCTTTACCGTGCTGACCACAGAATTCATTATCGTCGGGCTGTTGCCGTCTATTGCCCGGGACCTGAATGTCAGCGTTTCCCAGGCGGGGCTATTGGTGACGTTGTTCGCCTTTACCGTGGCCGCCTTTGGCCCGTTTTTGACGGCGTACTTCGCGCGCTTCCCACGCAAACGCCTGTTTATCAGCATCCTACTCATGTTCGGCGTGGCCAACACCGTGGCCGCATTGGCGCCGAATATTTGGGTGATGGCGTTCGCACGCTTGATTCCGGCGTTGGGCTTGCCGGTGTTCTGGGCCTTGGCCAGCGAGACGGCGGTGGATATCGTCGGCCCGGAATACGCCGGTCGGGCGATCGAAAAGATTGGCTTTGGCATTGTCTGTGCCACGGTGTTCGGCATTCCCGTGGGCACCTTGATTTCCGACATGTTCGGCTGGCGCACTGCGTTCGCCATCCTCGCCGTGGTGGCGTTGGCCAAGGCCTTGCTGCTGTTTATCTACTTGCCGGTGACCCAACCGAAGAACGACCTGGTGACACTGCGCTCGCAGTTCAAGATCCTGCGCAACCCGCTAATGCAGGGGCATATTTTGTTGTCGATCCTGGTGTTCAGCGGCATGTTTACCGCCTACACCTACCTGGCCGACATCCTTGAGCGCCTGGCCGGGTTCGACGGCACGCTGGTGGGCTGGTGCCTGATGGGGTTTGGCGCGGTCGGCCTGCTCGGCAACTCCCTGGGCGGGCGCGCGGTGGATCGCCACCCGTTGATCGCCTCCATGGTGTTTTGCGGGTTCATGATCGCGGGGATGGTGGCATTGGTTCCGGCGATCCACTCAACAATCGGCCTGGCGGCGGCGATGGCGGTGTGGGGCGTGACCCAGGCGGCGATGTTCCTGGTCAGCCATGTACGGTTGATGAAGGCCGCACCTCACGCACCGGCGTTTGCGGCGTCGTTGAACATTGCCGGGGCCAACCTGGGCATTGGCCTGGGCGCGATGGTCGGCGGGCATGTGATCGACACCCTCGGCCTGGGCAGCCTGGGCTTTGCGGCGTCGGGCTTTATTCTGGTGTCGATCCTGCTGGCGCTTTGGCTGATGACTGCCAAGCCGACTGCCGCCAGCGCCTGAATGATTAGGGCAGGGTGGTAAACAATTCGCGCCGTGCACCTTCGGTAATCGCCACGATGCCGGGGTGCTTGACCTTGCGCTCCACCGAGATCGCGTAGAAGGACTCCGTCACCGCATCGGTCTGGCCAATCAGCGCCACGCCGTACTGGCGCACCACCTCATCGGCAATCACGCTGGGAGCGATAAAGATGCCACTGCCGGATTGGCCAAACGCCTGCATCAACGCGCTGTCGTCGAATTCGCCGATGATCTTCGGTTGAATCTGTTGCTCGGCAAACCAGCGCTGCAAACGGCTGCGCACCACCGTTTCTGCGCCTGGAATCAGCAGCGGCGCGCCCTGCAGGCAGCGTGGGAAATCGCCGCCGTATTGGTCAGCCAATGCCTGGGTGGCGAAAAAGCTGATGCCGCATTCGCCCAACTTCTGGCTGTAGCCTTTGATGTCCAAGTGCGTCGGCATGGGGCTGTCGGAGATCACCAGGTCCAGGCGCTGGATCGCCAGGTCGGCCAATAAACGTTCGAGTTTATCCTCGCGACAGGTGATACGGATCGGTTCGCTCAGCTCCATGGTCGGCGCGATCAGCCGATAGACGATGGATTTAGGTACCACATCCGCCACCCCAACCCGGAACAGAATCTGCTGTTCATTGGGCTCTGCGCGCAACAGCGCCTCCAGTTCATTGCCGGTCTGGAACATTTGCTCAGCATAGGGCAGGGCCCGTCGCCCGGCCTCGGTGAGTTCCAGCTGACGCCCCACGCGCTGAAACAGCGCAACGCCGAAGGTTTGCTCAAGCAGGCTGATCTGCCCGCTGATGGTCTGCGGCGTGAGGTTCAGTTGCTCGCAGGCGCGCACGATGCTGCCGGTCTTGGCCACCACCCAGAAATAATGCAGCTGTCGGTAATTGAGCATGGCGACCTACACTTCGGAAAAAGCGAAGTATACGTGAGAAAAATACGAATTTTTCTGAACTGTTCATCTGCATAGAATGCCTCGCTATCGAGGGGCCACTATTTGGACCCAATGGTTCTAACGAGGAATACATCATGAAACTCAATTCCCTGGGCGCCGCGTCGTTGCTTGCGCTTTCATTGGTAATGGTCAGCGGCTGTGATCAGGTGGAAAAGAGCGCGCAGCAAGTGCTGGGCAAAGCCACCGAATCCGCCAAGCAAGCCATCGATGACACCCATAAGGCTGCCGAGCAGGCATTGAGTGAAGCGACACAGGGCTTGATCAGTCCGCAGAAAAAAGATGATCAGCCAGAAAAAGAACCAGAATCGAACAGTAAAGAAGCCTAATTCCCCAGCACAACGTCAGGACTGACCTATGGATTACCTTTTACAACTGGCTGCCAGCCCCACCGCCTGGGTCGCACTGGCCACCTTGATCGTCATGGAAATCGTGCTGGGCATCGATAACCTGATCTTTATCTCGATCCTCACCAACAAATTACCCGAGAAGCATCGCGCCAAGGCACGACGCATCGGTATCAGCATGGCGTTGGTATTGCGCCTGGGCCTGTTGAGCACCATCGCGTTTATCGTGCAGTTGACCGCGCCGGTGTTTGAAATCTTCGGCCAGGCGTTTTCGTGGAAAGACATGATCCTGATCGCCGGTGGCCTGTTCTTGGTGTGGAAGGCGACCACCGAGATCCATCACAGCATGGACCCGGAGCCCGAGGAGAAAGCCAGCACCGGCGCCGTGGTGTCCATCGGTTTCGCGGCGGCGATTGGCCAGATCCTGTTGCTCGACCTGGTGTTCTCCATCGACAGCATCATTACGGCGGTGGGGATGACCGAGCACTTGCCGATCATGATCATTGCCGTGGTGACCTCGGTCATCGTCATGCTGGTGGCGGCTGAACCGTTGGCCAAGTTCATCAACGACAACCCGACGGTGGTAATGCTGGCCCTGGGCTTCCTGATCATGATCGGCATGACGCTGATCGCTGAAGGCTTCGGTGCCCATGTGCCAAAAGGCTACGTGTATGCAGCCATGGCGTTCTCGGCGGTGATCGAGTGCCTGAACATCGCACGGCGCAATCGCCACAAGCGTCTGCTCGCCGCCAGGCAGTAACAGCGCAAATGCAAAAGCCGGCTGAGCTCACAAGAGCCCAGCCGGCTTTTTGCTGTCTGATAGAATCCGCGCACTTGTTACCTTGAGGTCCACCATGAACGAGCCGATTCGCCTCACCCAGTACAGCCACGGCGCGGGTTGCGGCTGCAAGATCTCACCCCAGGTGCTGGAAGTGATCCTCGCCGGCAGCGGCGCACAGAACCTTGACCCCAACCTGTGGGTCGGCAACGCCTCGCGCGACGACGCGGCCGTGTACGCCATCGACGACGAGCGCGGGGTGGTCTCCACTACCGATTTCTTCATGCCGATTGTCGATGACCCTTTCGACTTCGGCCGCATTGCCGCCACCAACGCGATCAGCGATATCTACGCCATGGGCGGCGACCCGTTGATGGCCATCGCCATTCTGGGCTGGCCCGTGAATGTCCTGGCGCCGGAAATTGCCCGTGAAGTGATCCGTGGTGGCCGCTCGGTGTGCGACGCCGCGGGTATCCCGCTGGCGGGTGGGCACTCCATCGACGCCCCGGAGCCGATCTTCGGCCTCGCCGTGACCGGCATCGTGCAAAAGCGCCATATGAAACGTAACGATACCGCCACCGCCGGGTGCAAGCTGTACCTCACCAAACCATTGGGTATCGGCATCCTCACCACCGCCGAAAAGAAGGGCAAATTGCGCGAGGCGGATATCGGCCTGGCGCGTGACTGGATGTGCACCCTGAACAAACCCGGTAGCCGTTTCGGCAAATTGGCCGGCGTGACCGCCATGACCGACGTCACCGGTTTCGGCCTGCTCGGCCATCTGGTGGAAATGGCTGACGGCAGCGCGCTGACGGCGCGCATCGAATATGAAAAAGTCCCACGCCTGCCAGGGGTCGAGGACTACCTGGACCAGGGCTGCATGCCCGGCGGCACGTTGCGCAACTTCGACAGCTATTCGAGCAAACTCGGGCGCCTGCAAGAGCTGCACAAGCGCGTGCTGTGCGACCCGCAAACCAGCGGTGGCTTGCTGATCGCCGTTACCGCCGAGGGCGACGCCGAATTCCACACGGTGGCCGCAGAGTTGGGCCTTAGCCTTGAGCCGATCGGCGAACTGGTTGAGCGACAGACCCACGCGGTAGAGGTGTTTTGATGGCAACTGACATCACCGACTACCGCGACATCTTCCTCAACGACCGGCCGATGATGGATACCCGCGCGCCGATCGAGTTCATCAAGGGCGCGTTCCCCGGGGTGATCAACTTGCCACTGATGACCGACGACGAGCGCCAGCGGGTCGGCACCTGCTACAAGCAGCAGGGCCAGCAGGCAGCAATCGTTTTGGGGCATGAATTGGTGTCCGGAGCGATCAAGGCCGAGCGTATCGAACAATGGGCGCAGTTCGCCAAGGCCAACCCTGACGGTTACTTGTATTGTTTTCGCGGTGGGCTGCGTTCGCAGATCGTGCAGCAATGGTTGAAGACCGAAGCCGGCATCGAGTATCCGCGCGTCGGCGGTGGCTACAAGGCCATGCGCACCTTTCTGCTGGAGACGCTGGAGCATGCGACAGCCGAGTGTGATTTCGTGTTGTTGGGCGGCATGACCGGCACCGGCAAGACCGAAGTGCTCGGCCAACTGCGCAACGCACTGGATCTTGAAGGCCACGCCAACCATCGCGGTTCCAGCTTCGGCAAACGCGCGACCTCACAACCCTCAAACATCGACTTCGAAAACCGCTTGGCGGTGGACCTGCTGAAAAAACGCACCGGGGGGATCGAGCAATTCGTGGTCGAGGACGAGAGCCGCATGATCGGCAGCTGCGCGTTGCCGCTGCCGCTGCACAAGGGTATGCAGACGTTCCCGATGGTATGGCTGGAGGACAGCATCGAGGGCCGCGTCGAAAGAATTCTGTGCGATTACGTGGTGGATCTGTGCGCCGAGTTCGTCCAGGTATTCGGCGAAAACGGCCAGGCGCTGTTTGCCGAGCGTCTGACCCAGAGCCTTGCCAATATCCACAAACGCCTGGGTGGTGAACGCTTCCAGCGGCTGCAGGCGGTCCTGCAGGACGCCCTGGCAGAACAGGCCCGCAGCGGCGCGGTAGACTTGCACCGCGTGTGGATCGAAGGCTTGCTGCGTGAGTATTACGACCCGATGTACGCTTTCCAGCGTGAAAGCAAAGGCGCGCGGATCGAGTTTGCGGGGGAGCAGGGCGCGGTGGTGGAGTACTTGCGCGAAAGGCTGGGGTGACTTTATTGGTGCCATCGCAGGCAAGCCAGCTCCCACATTTGAGGGCATTCACCGATCAAATTGTGGGAGCTGGCTTGCCTGCGATAAGGCCCTCAGCCTCACCAGTAACCTAAAGAATCACCGCCCCGATCAACCCACACACCACCCCCACCAACATCGTCAGCCCCGCCACCGTCACCAGCACCCGCGCATCGAAATCCTTGCGCAGCATCAACAGCGACGGCAGGCTCACGCTGGGCAGGGTCATCAGCAAGGCTACAGCCGGGCCGGTGCCCATGCCCAGGGTCATCATGGTTTGTACGATAGGGATCTCGGCGGCGGTAGGAATCACGAACAGCGTGCCGACGATCGCCAGCGGCACCAGCCACACCAGGCTGTTGGCCATCGCCCCGTCGACGTGGGGGAACAGCCAGACCCGCGCGGCCCCCAAGACCAGCACGGCCAGGATATATACGGGGATCGTGCTCCAGAACAACTGCCACAGGGTACGCAACCAACGGGTCAGGAACGGCTGCGACTCGCTTTGACTGACGTCGGCCACCGCATCCAGCGCGGCTTCCGGCACCTGATCGGGCCGAGCAATTCGCTGTGCCACCAAGGACACGCCCACCACCAACACAATCCCTGCCACCAGCCGCAATGCGGTAAAGCCCCAGCCCAGCACAAAACCCATGAACACCAGGGTTGCCGGGTTCAATACCGGGTTGGCGATCCAGAACGCCAGCGCCGCGCCCACCGACACCTGCTGACGGCGCATGCCTGCCGCCACCGGTGCCGCACAGCAACTGCACATCATCCCTGGCAGGGCGAACAGGCCACCGCGCAGGGTCGACCCCAGCCCGGCTCGACCAAACAGGCGTAACAGCCAGTCTCGGGGGATCAACACTTGCAGCAGTGAACCCAGAATCACCGCCAGCACGGCGGCTTTCCAGATTGCCAGGAAATACACTTGGGCATAGGCCAGCGCGGCCGCCAGGGGGGCGGTTTGCTGATCATTGAGAATCGAGGCGCCGATGCTGTGGTTATCCGCTGCCACGAACGCCTTGAGGTAGTAGGGCGACCACTTCACGTAGTAGAGGCCGATGCAGGCCACCAGCACGAACAGCGCTGGTTTCCACCAGAACGACCAGCCCCGGTTAGGCTGGGTGGAGATGAGGTTAGGCATGGTGCAGGTCCGCAGATGATTCAATAGCGGGGCATCATACGCCTGTGTCAGATATCCGCAGCTGGCTGAGTTGCATCCGGGCACGTTTGCTGGCCGTTATCCAGGCCTTGCTTGTAGTTGCGGCTCAGCAGCGATGCCTTGCCGTTGTGCCAGGTCAACGTCAGCACATACAGGGTGTCGTAGTCACTGCCCGACCAATCGTCGGTGATGGTGTGTTTTTCACCCGAGGCTTCACTGGCGACCTTGTTGATCAGCTCCGGCAGGTAGCCGTGGGACCACGCGGTGTAGATGATCGCGTTGTGGTACTTGTCTTCCACCAGCTCGTCCGCGAGGTCGCTGGTGTCGTTGGCGGAGAACTTGATGTTGACCGGCAGGCCGAGCTTGATGGCGCTGGGGCTGATGGTCATCAATGGCCGAATGTAGCTGTAGGAGTTGTCCTTTTCGCCTTCCTCGACATTACGCGTCGGGTCGGGGGCGAACACGTAGTTGGCCTTGCCGAATTTTTGCGGCAGCACGGTGGCCAGGTTCATCGCGCGGTTCAAGCCCTGGCAGTTGAGCTGGCCGAGGCCGCCGGCAGGTTTTTCGCCGTGGCGCAGGAATACCAGGGTTTGCACGCCGTCCACGGGGCCGGCGCTGCTGATGCGTGATTCCAGGCTCAGGCCGATTGCGCCGCCCGCCACGAGCAGCGGCAACATGATGTATGAATAACGTTTAAGACGTCGCGCAAGGCACAGAGGCTTGATTCTCATTGTGGGTTCGAGTCTTCAGTGCATCGGATTAAGGCGGACAAGCCCGGCCCCAGCGACGCATCCAGCGTCCTGTGGTTTTTCCGTGTCGTTGTAACAGGGTGTCTCCTTTCACCGTCATGGCGCACTTAAGAGTGCACATCGGCGCTTTGGTTCGCCTGCGCGCAAGATTAGCGCGGCTATGTTGCGCAATGATGACCCATGCAGGACGGCGTGCACGTGGCTATTATGGGGGCTTTCCGCCTGGGGATTTCCCGATGAACGCACTTGCCGCCTTTCCGATCAACAGCAAATGGCCCGCCCAGCACCCGGAGCGGTTGCAGCTGTATTCGTTGCCCACGCCCAACGGCGTCAAAGTGTCGATCATGCTTGAGGAACTGGGCCTGCCGTATGAAGCGCATAAGGTCAGTTTCGAGACCCAGGACCAGCTATCGCCCGAGTTCCTGTCCCTGAACCCCAACAACAAAATCCCCGCGATCATCGACCCCAATGGCCCGAGCGGCCAGCCGCTGGCGTTGTTCGAGTCCGGCGCGATCCTGATCTACCTGGCGGAAAAAACCAGCCAATTGCTTTCCGAAGACCCGGCCACCCGCTACGAAACCCTGCAATGGCTGATGTTCCAGATGGCCGGCATCGGCCCGATGTTCGGCCAACTGGGCTTCTTCAACAAATTTGCCGGCAAGGCCTACGAAGACAAACGCCCGCGTGACCGCTACGCCGCCGAATCCCGGCGTTTGCTCGACGTGCTGGAAAAGCGCCTGCTGGGCCGCACCTGGATCATGGGCGACGACTACAGCATCGCCGACATCGCTACCTTCCCGTGGATTCGCAACCTGATCGGCTTCTACGAATCCGGCGACTTGGTCGGCATTGCCGACTTCCCCAACGTACTGCGTGCACTGGACGGCTTTGTCGCACGGCCAGCAGTGATTCGTGGCCTGAACATTCCGAGCTGAAGTATGCCAACTTTCGATTTTAAACAACTGGATGTCTTCAGCAGCGTTGCCCTCAAGGGCAACCCGCTGGCGGTGGTGCACGGTGCTGACAGCCTTACCGACCAGCAAATGGCCGATTTTGCCAACTGGACCAACCTCAGCGAAACCACGTTTTTGCTGACGCCGCGCGATGCACGAGCTGACTATCGGGTGAGAATTTTCACCACGCTCAAGGAGCTTCCGTTCGCCGGGCATCCGACGCTGGGCAGTTGCCATGCCTGGCTGCAGGCGGGCGGTATGCCCAAAGGCGATGAGATCATTCAAGAGTGCGAAATCGGCCTGGTGCGTGTCCGTCGTGAAGGTAACGAGTTGGCGTTTATTGCGCCGCCGTTGTTGCGCACTGGGGCGGTTGAGGCCGTCTTGCTGGAGCGTGTTCGCCGTGGTTTGGGTTTGGCGCCCGACGCCATTGTGCGTAGCCAATGGGTCGACAATGGTGCGGATTGGCTGGCAGTGATGCTCGCTGATCGCGACCAAGTGTTGGGGCTACAGCCGGATTACTCGCAACTGCACGGTCTGGCGATTGGCGTTATCGCGCCCTGTGACCCGGCGCGTGACGCCATAGACACGGACTTCGAAGTGCGCGCCTTTGTCGCTGGCGACGGTGTCCAGGAGGACCCGGCCACCGGCAGCCTCAACGCCGGCATCGCCCAGTGGCTGTTGCGCGAAGGCCTTGCGCCCGAGCGCTACGTGGTCAGCCAGGGCTCGGCCATTGGGCGCGCCGGGCGTATTCGCGTGGCGCGCCACGGCGATGAAATCTGGATCGGCGGTGCGGTGGCGGTGTGTATCGAAGGGCGAGTACAGCTCTAAATCAATGAATTGTTACGGGCTGCGCAATACACTATTGGCCCCTTGGCGTTTGTACTGCCGGGGCCAAGGGGCATAAGCTTTCGCCCCAACTATTTCTGCTGCCATCCAGGAAACCCATGACCAGCCAGTTCCCCCAAGCCCGCCCACGTCGCCTGCGCCGCTCCCCGGAGCTGCGTGGCTTGTTCCAGGAAACCGAATTCACCCTCAACGACCTGGTACTGCCGATTTTCGTCGAAGAAGAAATCGACGACTTTGTGCCGATCACCAGCATGCCGGGCGTGGTGCGTATTCCAGAAAAGAAACTGGCCGGTGAGATCGAGCGCTATGCCCGCGCCGGGATCAAGTCGGTCATGACCTTTGGCGTGTCCCACCACCTGGACGCCAACGGCAGCGACACCTGGAAGGAGCGCGGCCTGGTTTCGCGCATGTCCTCGATCATCAAGGACGCCGTGCCGGAAATGATCGTAATGTCCGACACCTGCTTCTGCGAATACACCGACCACGGCCACTGCGGCGTGATGCACGGCGCCCATGTCGACAACGACGCGACCCTGGTCAACCTCGGCAAACAAGCCGTGGCCGCCGCCCGCGCCGGTGCTGACGTAATCGCACCGTCTGCTGCTATGGACGGCCAGGTCCAGGCCATTCGCCGCGCCCTGGACGACGCCGGCTTCACGCATATTCCGATCATGGCTTACTCCACAAAATTCGCCTCGGCCCTCTACGGCCCGTTCCGCGAAGCTGGCGGCAGCGCACTTAAAGGCGACCGCAAAAGCTACCAGATGAACCCAATGAACCGCCGCGAAGCCGTGCGCGAATCGCTGCTCGATGAGCAGGAAGGCGCAGACGCGCTGATGGTCAAACCGGCCGGTGCCTACCTCGACATTATCCGCGACATCCGCGAAGCCTCGCGCTTGCCGGTGGCGGCGTATCAGGTCAGTGGTGAGTACGCGATGATCAAATTCGGTGCCCAGGCGGGCGCGATTGATGAAGCGCGGGTGGTGCGGGAAACGTTGGGGTCGATTAAGCGTGCGGGGGCGGATTTGATTTTTACGTATTTTGCGATGGATTTGGCGTTGGCGGGGATCTAAAGTGGGGGCGTAATGTTGTGGCGAGCGTAACTACTCGTTCGCCACATTTCTAATGTACTAAGAAGAACTCGGCTCACGCTGCCATCGCTGCTGATCAAAACTTAGATATTTTGGGGTATTCAGACTTTACTCAGAACTGAATACACATGCTTTAGCCATGATGTTCCATCTCTCCACTCGTTAGGGTAGTAATAGTAGCAGCCGATATTAGAAAATAAAAAATCTTGAAGCTCTTGTTCGGTTTGGTCGATTAATATTAACGTATTAAGCTCTTGCTTTACTTTTGCTATAGTTTCCTCTGATGCTTCAGATATGAAGCTTGCAATCACCTCGTTCGCGTTTTTATGCTCGTCTACCCAGTCTTGGTTAAAGTAGCCTGCTAGAAACTGCTGTAACTCGGGAAAGTCTTTATTCATGGGTTTGGATATCCAGTATGAATTCTATAACCAATTGGCATTTTTTTATCTCTTCGGATGATAAGGTAAATTTCTTTTCCTGGAACTGTTGTTTGGGCTCCTCTTTTCAAACTGGTGCCAATGGGTTCTTGAGTTTTTTGGATGATGACAGTTTGGCTATCCTTTCCTTTTAGGAAGTTATTTATTCTAGACTGATTGTCGGCAAGTACTTTTGAAATCGCTAACTCGGCGGATGCCCGATCAGAAAAAGTAGACGCGGTGGGAACATGGGGCTCCTTCTGCAAGCGCTCAGCGAGTTGTTGATTGGTTCTACCTATGTGTTTTTCTATTAAGTGGCCACCAGCAGACTCATGCGCGTCCAGGCCGCCGCCAGGAACTATTACGCTATACGGGCCTTCAGGACAGTTTTTAGGCTTACAGCTCAACCCCAGCGGATCTACCCACCCAGTAGGATTGGGCACGTACTGGTACGCGTTGATCCCACCCGCAAGCTTCACCGGGTCCGGCGTCAGGTAACGACCAATATCTGGATTGTAGTAGCGATGGCGGTTGTAGTGCAGCCCGCTCTCCGGGTCGAGGTATTGGCCTTGGAAGCGCAGCGGGTTGTCGATTTTTTCGATGTCGAGGCGGCTGATTTGGCCGTAGGCGCGGTAGTGCGCGGACCAGACGATTTCGCCTTCGGGGGCGGTGAGTTCTTGCGGTGTGCCTAGATGGTCGAGTTGATAGTGGAAGGGCTGGGTGTCTTTTGGACCAAAGCCTTCCAACAGTA
>NZ_JAKNQN010000013.1:0-104702 GCF_022662395.1 Pseudomonas sp. MONT-RG-20F-20-E-7-02 | reverse complement strand
GTGGGAACGATCATTGGGGGGTTAGTGCGGTGGGTAGTTGGAGAGGATTTTGGTGACGGTGGTGCGGATAGCGTTGCTGCGATCCTGCGGGTTCGGCGAGCTGGCCATCATCTGTTCGTCACTGCCGCGCCACACCAGTTTGCCGTCCTTGCCGTCCAGCAAGTCGATCTGGATGGTTGCCACCTTGTAGGTGATGTTGCGCGTTTCGTTGTACATCGGCGCGCCCCAGTAGCCATTCCACGGGCCGCCCCAGGCGCCGCCGTAGTTGGTGGTGACTTGTTGCTGGCGGTCTTCGACGATCAGGTAGGCCTGCACGTTCAGGTCAGCCTTGGTGCCCGCCGCTGCCGGGCGCAGGCCGCGTTGGTCAAGTTGTTCGCCCACCGCCTGGCGGATGCGTTGCTCGGTGAGGTCACTCTTGATGCGTGGATCATCCGGGCGGTATTGCAGGGCCGGATCTTTCCAGGCCCAGTTGCGGTAGGCGCCGAAGTCGCGGCTGGCGTCAAAGTCGTGGTTGACCTGATTGGTCTGGCAGCCGCCCAGCACTACAACAACAGCAAGTGCAGCAATGCGACGAAGCATGGTTTTTCTCCAAAAGACAAACTGAGCCTGCGATGAGAATAGCGGCTAACTCGGTGGATAAGCGGCCATGGCCTTCTGCATGGCCTCGCGCAAGGCATCTGCCCGTTCGCTGAGGCTGCCCTGGCTGGCGGTTTCGGCGCTGGTGCTCCACACGGGCTGACGGGTGCGGGCGTCGAACAAGCTGATGCGCGCCACCGCGACTGTCACTTCATAGGTGCGAACCACCGGCACCGTGTTGTACATGCCGTAGCCGTTGCCATAGCGGTTATAGCCGCCGTAACCGTAGCCATAATCGTCCTGGACCTGGCGCAGGCGTTTTTCCAGGCGCACGTCGGCACTCACCAGCAGGTCGGGCGCACGGTTGTCATGCAAGGGGCGCAAGCCGCGCTGGTCGAGGGCGCCGCTGACCGCTTCGGCAATCTGCGCCGAATCGGCCCACGCCGTGCCCGCCGGCAGTTGGCCGTTGAGCCAGGCCCAGTTGCGGTAGGCACCATAGTCGCGCACCGGTGCCGGGTAGGCGCTGGCATCAAAGGTGTTGGCCGCCTGCGCCGGCGCCGGTGGCATGGGCGCAGAAGTGGCCACGTAAGGATTGGGGCTGGAGCAGGCGCTCAAGCCCACCGATAACAGGATCAAACAGAGACGACGCATTTCGACCTCCGCAGACTGGGCCGCTTAAACCGGACGGCAGATCCAGTGCAAATAACGCCCAAGTCCGGCAAAGCTTGGGTGACGACGGTGAGCGAGTTCCATCTCCAACAAGTCCTGTAAATCGGCGCGGGCCTGGAATTCCACCGGCATATAGTCGTGGAACACCCGCACGCCACTTTGGCTTTCGACCTGCCAAAGCCCCTCTAGTTGCGCCGCCAACTCACGTGGGTCGAGCGGCTGTTGCGGGGTCAGGCTCTGCTTCTCGCCGGCCATGTCGTTCTTGCGCATTTTGCGGAAGTGGCCTTTGAGCAGGTTGCGATAAATCAGCGCATCGCGGTTGTAGAACGCCAGCGACAGCCAGCCACCCGGCACCGTGAGCTGGTGCAGCACCGGCAGGATGGCATGGGGTTCGGCCAGCCATTCCAGCACGGCGTGGCAGAGCACCAAGTCGTACGGTTCGGTGAGTTGGCCGAGCAGGTCTTGCCAGGGCGCATGGATAAAGGTTGCGGTCTGCCCAGCGTCGGCAAAGCGCTGGCGCGCGCCTTCGAGCATCGGCTCGGCGGGCTCGGCCAGGGTGACTTGGTGGCCGCGTTCGGCCAGCCACAGCGACATATGCCCAAGGCCGGCGCCGATGTCCAGCACTCGCAGCGGGCGCTCGGGCAGCGCTTCGATCAGGTCGGCCTGGAGCACCGCCAGGCGAATAGCGCCTTTGGCGCCGCCGTAGATTTTCTCGGCGAAGCGCGTGGCCAGTTGGTCGAAATGACGGTCACTCATGGGCAAACCGCCGTTCGCTGTCGGCCAATTTGGCGCGCACCACCTCGTTCATGTCCAGGCCCAACTCACTGCACAGCAACAGCAGGTACAGCACGATATCGCCGACTTCCTGCCCGGCATGGGCGAGTTTTTCGGCGGGCAGCTGGCGCGATTGGTCTTCGGTCAGCCATTGGAAGATTTCCACCAGCTCGGACATTTCCACACTGGCGGCCATGGCCAGGTTTTTCGGGCTGTGGAATTGCTTCCAGTCGTTGTTATCGCGGATGCGGTGCAGGCGTTCGGTGAGGTGTTCGAGGTTCATGCGGGGGCTCCTGAAGGTGTATAGCTTCGGGGGGATCAGGGATGAAGGCAAGTGAATCCCGGTGGTGGGCTTGAGGGCGCCATCGCAGGCAAGCCAGCTCCCACATTTTAAATGTGTTCACAATTCAATTTGTGGGAGCTGGCTTGCCTGCGATGAGGCTCTAGTCGACGACGCTGAACTCGAGGCGGGCGGTTTGGCCGGCTTCGTCGAGGACGCTGAGCTGGTAGCGGCCCAGGTGTTCGAAGCTGGCGTTGATGCTGTCCTGGTTGGCGCTGTCGCCCAGCGGCGCGCCGTTGAGGAACCACCAGCGTCGACCGCTACCGCCCAGGGCGGAGATTTTCAGGCGCAGCGCTTGCTGGCTGGCGGCGGGCAGGCGCAACTGGTCGCCTTCGCGAACACCGACGATCGACAACGGCGACGCCGCCGCCAACGCCGGTGGCGGGCAATCGGGGTCGGCAGCCGGGATACGCGCTTCACGGCGCTCGACCCTGGGCAGCCACGGTTCCAGCGGCGCCGGCCACAAAGCGATGTCTTTGGCCACGGCACCTGGGCAATGGGCATCGACCCGCAAACCCTTGGCGTTGACCCACACCGTTTCCTTCAAGCCCACACTTAATGGCTGGTCCAACGCCTGCAAGGTGGGCGGCGTGGTGTTGTCCAGTGTCCAGGCAAAGCGCTGGCGACGGCAATTGGGGTCGCTGCGGCTCATCGGCTGGCCCAACGGCCAACAGATGGCCGCGACGCCAACATTGGCCGGCACCGGTTTGACGGGCGCGCTGATCCCGCGCTGGCTGTCGCGGTTGGTCAGCACGTCATGCACCTGCAACATCAACGGCGCCGCCGACGCCAGGCCGAACTGGCCCGGCACCGGCGTGCCATCCGGTCGGCCGATCCACACGCCGATCAAGTAGCGCGGCCCCACACCAATCGCCCAGGCATCGCGAAAGCCGTAGCTGGTGCCGGTTTTCCAGGCCAGCACCGGGCGCTGCACCAGCTCGGCGCGCGGGTCGCGGTCAGGCCGCGCCTGGCCGCTGAGGATACGCCGCACAATCCAGGCGGCCCCTGGTGACAATAAAGGCCGTTCTTTAAGCGTATCGTCCGGCTGTAAGCGGATAGCCGCACTCTTGCCGTCGCGGGCGAAGGCGCTGTAGCCGCTGACCAAGTCTTCCAGTCGGCTGCCTGCGCCGCCCAGAATCAACGCCAGGTTTGGTTCGGCCAGCGCCGGCAGCGCCAAGGGCACGCCGCCGATGCGCATTTCGGCGGCAAAGCGCTTCGGCCCGTAGGCCTCCAGCAGTTGCACCGCCGGCAAGTTCAGCGAACTGGACAGCGCCGTACTCGCCGGCACCGCGCCGCTGAAACCCATGGAGAAGTTGCCCGGCCGGTAATCGCCGTAGCGTCGCGGCACGTCCTGCAGCAGCGATTCGGAGTGAATCAGCCCATCGTCCAGGGCCATGCCGTACAGAAATGGTTTCAAGGTGGAACCGGGCGAGCGCAGCGCGCTGATCATGTCCACGTGGCCGAAGCGTTTGGCGTCATTGATATCCACCGAGCCGAGGTAGGCACGCACGGCCATGCTTTCTTCTTCCACCACCAGAATGGCTGCGGAGGTGTGCTCCGGCAGCCGCGCGCGCCAGCCCAGCAACAGGTCTTCAAGGCGGCGTTGCAGCGTGGCGTCCAGAGTGGTGCGGATCAGCGGCGGGCTGTCGGGGCGGTTCAGGCGGCGGGCGAGCAAGGGCGCCAGGCTCGGCTCCAATCGCGGGGCGAGCAGCAGCGGCTCTTCCAGGGCTTCATCGACCGCCGATTGCGGCCACACCTGGAACTCGGCGAGGCGCCGCAGCACTTTGTCGCGGGCTTGCTGGGCGCGTTGCGGATGGCGGTCCGGGCGCAGGCGGCTCGGCGCCTGGGGTAATACGGCGAGCAAGGCCGCTTCGGCGTGGGTCAGTTGTGCCGGTGACTTGCCCAAATACGCCCAACTGGCCGCCGCCACGCCTTGCAACGTACCGCCAAACGGCGCGCGGTTCAGGTACAGGTTGAGAATCTCGTCCTTGGATAAATGCCATTCCAACTGCGCAGTGCGCCACAGCTGGCGCAGCTTTCCATGGAAGGTGCGCGAATGCGGGTCAAGCAGCCGCGCCACTTGCATCGACAAGGTGCTGCCGCCCGACACCACCCGCGCGCCGGTCAAGTTCTGCCAGGTCGCCCGCGCCAGCGCCAACGGGTTCACGCCGGGGTGTTCATAAAACCAGCGGTCTTCGTAGGTGAGCAGCGCATCCAGGTAATACGGCGACACCTCACGGGTTTGCACCGGATAACGCCACACACCGTTGGCATCAGCAAACCGCCACAACGGCGTGCCATCCTCAGCCAGCACCACCCGCGCCAAGTCATCCCTGGGCAACGGCAACGGCCAAATCCGATCCGCCAGCCACAACAGCGCAATCACCAACAACACAAAACCCACGCCCACGCGCAGTAAATGTGGGAGCTGGCTCGCCTGCGATGGCGGCCTATCAGTCAACTCACTCACAGCGGCCCCACCCCGCCCACAACTAATCGCAAATTCAACCGCGCAAACCTCTATGCTTCATGGAACTAGCCGCGACCCATCGCGCCCAAAGGCTCAGTGCTGGCAATTTCGTCCACTTATTCATCGAGACACACCTATGCAAGTAGACTTTTTCGGATGGTTGGGTAACACCGTTGGCTTGATCATCCACTACATCGTCGAGTTCTTCAGTGGGCTGTTCAACATGCTGTCCAATGCGGGCGGCAACTTCGTCGAGGGCATGTCCCGCTCACTGGGCATGGACACCTCGATCATCAGCATCATCACGCTGATCATCGGCTTGCTGTTCCTGTACTCGGCCGTACGCGCCTTCATGCGCGCCTCGATCATCATTGGCGTGATCTGGCTGATGCTCGGCCTGTGGCTGCTGAGTTGGGTCGTCCACTAAACCCCAAGCACTTCCCCAATCCCCTGTGGGAGCTGGCTTGCCAGCTCCCACATTTGAACCCAGTGCCTTCAGCCAGACCTCAGCGGCCCTTGATCACCAGATCCGCCGGCGTCTCCCCCACCGCCTGCCAGTTCGGCCGGTACATCGACTCCACCTGCGGCGGCGGCACGCGGTACGTGCCCGGCGTCACTGCCCGCGCCAGGTACAACAGGTGCGTGGTGCCATAGCCGTCCAGGTTCATCGCCGCCACATAGCGGTCATCGCGGAACTCCTGATGCTTGAGCGACGCGTTCTGCATCGACTCGCGCCATTCCTTGACTTGGCTGCTGGCGTTTTCCAGGCTGGCCGCGCTTTGCGCCAGGTTCTGGTTTTCCAGCTCCAGGCCGGCCGGCAACAGGTCGACTACCAAGGCATCCGGCACCCGCTGCTTGGCACTCACCGCCAGGTGCACCAGCACCAAATCACCACTGTTCACGTTACGCAGGTTCAACGGCTGGCCGTTCATGCCCAGGTACTCGCGACGGATACTCAGGTTGTCACCACCCGCTGCCGGTGGCACTTGCGGGTAACCCGAAATCGTCAGTTGCTGGTACACCGGCGCCTCGCCCTGATTGCTCAAGGCCAGGTCACTGGACAGCTGTTTGCCGTCCAGCTCCAACGTCGACTGTTGATTATTCAACTCATGCACACCCCCGCTGCCGGTGAGCGACACCTGCCAGTTCGGCTCCGCCTGCGAGAACCCAAGGCGCCCGGCCAGGAACAGCGAATTACGCTCCTGGGTCGAGAGGTACGGGCTGGCGGCCAACTGGTCCGACAGCGTGAACAAACGCTCCTCGCGCTTGCCTTTGGCCAAGTCATTTTCTTCGAGCAACGCCAGGATCATCGCTTGATCGCGCAGCGGGCTGCCGTAGTCGGCCAGCCACTCATTGGCGTTGCGCTGCGCCGCCAAACCGGCGAGCAAGGCTTGATCGGCACGCGGCTGGTCGCCCATTTTTTGCAGGGCGATAGACAACTGCACCAACGGCAAGCCGGAGCGCGCATCGCTGCGGCGTTCGAAAATACTGCGCAACGCGCCCAATGGCGCCTGCTGACTGCGCGCCAGCACCATGCCGGCGTAGGCCTGCACGGCAAAGCGGGTGTGGTCGGCGTTGTCGCTGTAACTCACCTCAATCAGGTTGCGCTCCTGCACATAGCGCAGCAGGCGCTCGCTGGCCTTCTTCAGCGCTTCGGGCGGCACAGCAAAGCCCTGGTCGCGGGCGCGCAACAGGAAGTCGGTGACGTAGGCGGTCAGCCAATATTCCTCATCGCCATCGGCGCCCCACAAACCGAAGCTGCCGTTGTAGCGCTGCATGCCCAGCAGCCGCTCGATGCCCAGTTCGATCTTGCGCTTGCGCTCGCTGTCCGCCTCGCCCTTGACGCCCAGGCGCTTGAGCAACGCAGCGTCGGCATACAGCGACGGGTACAAGCCGCTGGCGGTCTGCTCCAGGCATCCATAAGGGTAGGCCTTGAGCGCGCGGATCTGCGCACCGAGGTTCAGCGGTGGCCGGCTCGACAGGCTCAGCAGCGCTTCACGCCCCGAGTTATCGAACTGGTCCAACGTACCGGCCGGGAGGCTCCACGGCTGATCCTTGAGCACTGCGCGGTAATGCTTGAGCAACGCGGGGTAGGCCGGGCGTACGCCCAGGGTCCATTCGCGGCTGAACGGCGGCAGGTTTTCACCCGGCAGGTCCAGGCCATTCACCGTGACGCTGACCTTGCCCTGCCCCAAGCCGCCCCAGGCTTTCACCGGGATACGCAAGGTGGTGCGCTGGCCTTGCTTGAGTTCCACCGTCTGCGCAGCACTGTTGAGCAACTCCAACTGCCCTTCGGCCCTCAGTTGCACGTCGAGCTTCTGCGCTTTGCCCGACAGGTTGGACAGGTCCAGCGCCAACGTCGTCTGGTCACCGCCGGCCAGGAAGCGCGGCGCCGACAGCTCGGCAATCAGCGGCGCGGCAATCACCGTCTTGCCTTCGGCCATGCCATAACGGTCATCGCTCCAGGCCTGGGCCATCAGGCGCAGCTCGCCGTTAAAGTCCGGGATATTGACGCTGACTTCGCCCTCGCCCTGCTCGTTCAAGGTCACCGGCGCGCTTTGCAACGCGACGATGGTCACGCTGGTGTCCGGGCGTTTGCCGCCCTTGGCCAGCGCCGCGTCACCACCAAACGCCAGGCTGGCCAAACGGCCCTGGCCGGCTTCGATCAACTGGCCGTAGATATCGAACTGGTCCACACCATAGGCCTTGCGACCAAACAGGCTGGAGTACGGGTCCGGCGTCGGGTATTCGGTGATATTGAGGATGCCCACGTCCACAGCCGCCAGCAGCACATGCACCTGCTTCGGCACGCTGCCATCGGCGTTCTTGGCGGCGATCTTTACCGTCAGCGCTTGTTTGGGGCGCATTTTTTCCGGTGCGGTGAGGGTCAGGCCCAGTTTGCGCTGGGTGCGATCCAGCGGCAGGTGCAGCAGGCCGACGGCACGTTTGGGGGTGATATTGGCCTTGCGCTCACCTGGGCGAATCACCAACGCGCTGACGTAAAGGTCATGGCGCGACCATTTCGGGTCGAGTTTCACGGCGAAGCTCTTGCCCTCGGCCGGCACATCGATTTCCTGCCACCACAGCGGCCCTTCGCTGGACTCCACCAGCAAGTAGCCCTTGCCGGCCGCCGGTGGCGTGACGGTGACCGTGGCGGTATCGCCATCGCCGTACGCGGGTTTATCCAGTGCCAACTTGACTTGGTCCGGGCGCACGGCGCCGCCTTCGGTGTTGTCCTGGGCCTGGTAGCCGGCCCAGAAACGCAGGCTGCTGACCAACCCGGTTTGCGGGTCTTCGACTTCGACGCGGTAGGGGCCCCACTCCACCTGGAAGCTGACCTTGGCGGTGTCGCCGGCCTTGATATTCAAGGTCTGCTCGTCGAGGTTGAGGAATTTCTCGTTGAAGTGATAACTCCAGCCGTCACTTTCCGAGTAGTTCCAGTAGTAGTCGCGGCGCTCGCGCACCAGGCGCACCTTGAGGTTTTGCGCAGCGAGTTTCTGCCCATCCTGATTGGCCACCAGCACTTCGAACTCTGCCGGGCCGTCACCATTGGTTTCCTTGCCGTCAAACAACCCTCGCAAACCGGGCAGTTGCTCGGCCGGCCAGATCGGTTGCACCAGGCGCCGCGTGATCGGCCGCCCGCCCGACTCTTGCAGGCTGGCTTGCACAATCAGTTGCAGCGGCGACTTGGCCTCGGCCCATTTGCTTTCCAGGGTCAGTTCTTCCTGGCCCTTGGCGTCGAGTACGCTTTCGTCCAGCTCGAAATCCTGGCTCAGTTCTTCTTCAGTGACGGAGCCGAACTGATAACCCGGCAGCGACTTGACCGCTTCGCGCAGGGGGCGCACATACACTTGCCCGCTGACGCGGTTGCCCGACGCCGGTGCGCCGTAGAGGTAGCGGCCATTGACGTGAATCACCGGATTATCCGCCGGGCTCAAGGCCGTGTCGCTGCCCTTGAGTTCCAGCGCCAGGCGCTCGGGCAGGAAGTCTTCGACGAGGAATTCATACAGCTGCGGCTTGCCGTCGCCGAGGTCGAACACCAGTTGCCAGCGCCCGGTCGGCGCCTCACCGGCCAATTGCAGTTGATATTGATAGAGGCCTGACGCATCGGCATCCCACACGAACTTGCGGCTGACTTGCTCATCCGGGCGGCGCACTTCGACGCTCACCGGTTGCGGCTTGACCGCATTGCCATCCTTGTCGCGCAACAGGGCGTTGAGCAGCACGGTTTCGCCGGGGCGATACAGGTCACGCGGGCCGAATACGAAGAATTGCAGCGGGTGTGCCGGTTGGCCACCGATGTCGAACTCGGCCAAATCCAGCGCGGCACTGTCCAGGCGCAGCATGCTGGTTTGTTCGCCCTGCTTGGCCAGTAACACCTGGGCCTTTTTCGGCAGCGGCAATTCGGCGTGGCCGCCCTTCTCGGTTTTACCCTGGCCGAGCACGCGGCCTTCGGCATCCAGCACTTCGAGGTCAACGCCGTCCAGCGCCTTGCCGCCTTCCAGTGCCTGGGTAAACACATCCAGGCGATTGGCATAGCGGTGCACCGACAGGCCGATATCACTCAAGGTGAACAGCGTGGCCGGTTGCGAATAGTTGTAGGTGCCCGAGGCGCGCATCACCGCCAGGTACACGCCCGGCTGTTGCAGCTGCTTGAGGCCGGCGATCGGCAGCAACAGGGTCTCGCGGGTATTGCGCGCCGGGTTCAGGTCGAAACGGCCGCCGTAGACCAGGTCGGCCATCGGCAGCAGCTCGCGGGACTCATAACTTTGCAGGCTGGTATTGCGCCCCCACTGCGCCAGGAACGACGGCAGGGATTCGGGTTTGATGCGGAAGAATTCGACGTCGATCTTGTCGACATTCAGCGCGATCACCGGCAAGCCTTCAGCCAGACGGGTCGGCAGTAAGGTGCCACGGCTGGCGAAGCCGACCGTGGCTTGCAGGTCACGGGTTTCCAGGCGTGCGCTGTACTCGGCGGCGAGCGTGTTGTCGTTGACCGCCCTGACCCCGGCATCCACGGTCAGCACCAGTTTGCGCTGCGGCTCCAAGTGACGCAGGCGCAACTCCATCAAGTTATCGGACAGCTCCCACGCGCCGTCGACCTTGCCGGACTTGCTGTCGACCAGATGCAGTTTGTCGGCGAACTTTTGGTCGGGATCCAAGGGAATGGAAAAACTCACCGACAAGGTGCTGGCCCCGTCCAGCTGGACTTCGGACACATCCACCACGCTCAACTCACGCCCGGCGTAACGCTGCTTGAGCGCTGCCACGTCCTCCGCGGCCTTGACGGGTTTCGGCGCGGTCGACACCGTTGGAGCAGACGGGGCAGCCGGTTTATCGGAGGAATCGCAGGCGCTCAGCAGGGCCAGCGCGCAGGCCAGGAACAGTCCTTTGTTAAGCATGGGGCACTCGTAGTGAGAGGGGTCCGAGGGGTGAACTATATATCAGCCTGGGTGGGGCCGATGGGGTGCTGGTCACATTGACCGACGGAGGGTGGTTTGGTTCTTGGTCCTCTTGTAACCAAGCCAAATCCCACAGCCACTGAAGATCAAAATGTGGGTGCTGTTGTGTTGTTGAGGGCCAGTTACAATGCCGCTCCCCAAAGGAGCCCAAATGACTTCCCTGCTCACCGACTGGCGCCACCGCCCCACCCACCGCCGCGTCTGGGCGCTGGCCGCGCCGATGATTCTGTCCAACATATCGGTGCCGCTGGTGGCCCTGGTCGACAGCATGGTCATCGGCCACCTGCCCCACGCTCACCAGTTGGGCGCCGTGGCCGTCGGCGCCAGCCTGTACACCTTCCTCGCCTGGGCCATGGGCTTTCTGCGCATGGGCTCCACCGGCTTTGCCGCCCAGGCCGCCGGGCGCAATGATGGCGCGGCACTGCGGCAAATCCTGCTGCAAGGCTTGCTGCTGGCACTGGGCTTGGCGATGTTGCTGGGCACCGTCGGCATCCCGCTGAGCCATCTGGCCCTGGAGTGGATGCAGCCCTCAGCCGAATTGAATCAACTGACCCGCGAGTTTTTCCACACGCGCCTGTTCGGCCTGCCCGCCGCGCTGGCCAGCTATGCCTTGGTCGGCTGGTTCCTCGGCACGCAAAACGCCCGCGCGCCGCTGGCGATTCTATTGACCACCAACCTGGTCAATATCGCCTTGAACCTGTGGTTCGTCCTCGGCCTGGAGTGGGGTGTGGTCGGCTCCGCGCGGGCGTCGGTCATCGCTGAATGGACCGGCGCCCTGCTCGGCCTGGCCCTGACGCAAAACGCCCTGCGCGCCTACCCCGGCCATATCGCCTGGGCCGCACTGAAAGTGTGGGAAAGTTGGCGCCCGTTGCTGGCGGTGAACCGCGATATTTTTATCCGCAGCCTGGCGTTGCAGTCAGTGTTTTTCATGATCACGGTACAAGGCGCGCGCCTCGGCGATGCTACGGTCGCGGCCAACGCGCTGCTGCTCAATGGCCTGCTGCTGACCGCCCACGCCCTGGACGGTTTGGCCCACGCCGTCGAAGCGCTGTGCGGGCATGCCATCGGCGCCCATGATCGCCAGGCGTTGCGCCGCTCATTGGTGGTCGCCTGCGGCTGGTCATTGATCGCCAGCGTCTGGTTCGCGTTGCTGTTCACGTTCGCCGGCCACCTGTTTATCGCCATGCAAACCGACATCCCCAGCGTGCGCGAAACCGCCGACATCTACCTGCCTTATCTGGCCGTGCTGCCGTTGATTGCGGTTTGGAGTTACTTGCTGGACGGCCTGTTCATCGGCGCCACCCGCGCGCGGGAAATGCGCAACGGCATGCTGCTCACCGTGGTGATTCTGCTGCCGTTCGCCTGGGCGCTGCAGCCGTACGGCAACCACGGGCTGTGGATAACCTTCCTGCTGTTCATGGCGTTGCGCAGCCTTACTTTGTGGGCGATTGCCTGGCGCTTGAATCGGCAGAATCAGTGGCTTGGATAAACGCCGTGACGCGGTCCAACACCGGCGCCAGCCAGCGTAAGGGCTTGGCAATCGATGCCACTAAGGTCGCGTGGCTGGTCCTGGTGAAGTAAAACGCCTCCACCGGCACGCCTGCTTCGCGCAGTTTCTTCGCCAGCCCGCCGGTATTGCGCGTTGGGTTGACCAGCGTGTCGCTCACCGAGGCGATCAACAGGCTCGGTGGTGCGTCACGGCTGACGTGATTGATCGGCTGAGAATCCGGCGGTGAATCGGGGAAGAAAAACACGGGCCGTACGTCGCGATTATCAATCGGCAGGAAGTCATACGGCCCGGCCAGGCCGATCCAGCCTTTGAGCATCGATGGCGACATATTCACTTCGCCAAGCCAGCGCGCATCCAGCGCCAGCATCGACGCGTTGTAGGCACCGGAGCTGTGGCCCATGAGGTAAAGCTGCTTGGGGTCGGCGCCGTAGTCGGCGATGTGCTGATAAGTCCAGGCGACGGCCTGGGCGTTGTCCTGCAGAAAAAGTGGGTAACGCACTTGCGGGTAGAGCCGGTAATCCGCAATCACCACCACGATGCCGCGTGAGGCCAGGGCTTCGCCGACAAAACCGTAATCGTCCTTGGCGCCACTGTTCCAACTGCCGCCGTAGAAGAACACCACGACTGGGGCATTGGGCGCTGCCTTGGTTGGACGGTAGACATCGAGTGTTTGGCGCGGGTCGGCACCGTAGGCGATTGAGGATGTTTTGGTGAAGGTGCTGGAGGGCGTGAGTGCGTTGAGCACTTTGATCGGGGAGCACGCTGCTAGAAGCGCAGCGAATGCCAGGGTCAAGGCTTGCAGGAGTTTTCTCGACATCGTTCAGACCTCACACAGAAGGTACTACCAAACGAAGATCCAAATGTGGGAGCGGGCTTGCTCGCGAAGGCGGTGGGTCAGTTAACACATGTGTGACTGATGTACCGCCTTCGCGAGCAAGCCCGCTCCCACATTAGATTGCTATCAGCTTAGATCACGACGACAGGTACGAAGAACGCGTCAGGCCCAGACGCAACGCATCGAGGAACTGCGTGCGCTCACTGGCACTGATCTTCGCACTCGCACACTTGTCACGGTAGTGCGTCATCAGTTCTTCCGGCGACAAGTGCACATAACGCAGCATGTCTTCGATGGTGTCGTGGGTCTCGATCCCGGCGCTGTACACCGAACCGTCTTCGCGCTGGTAGATGTTCACCGAGTCGGTGTCACCGAACAGGTTGTGCATATCACCGAGAATTTCCTGGTAAGCGCCGACCAGGAAGATGCCCAGCAAGTAGTCTTCACCTTCGTTCAAGGCATGCACCGGCAGGCTAGTCTCGATGCTCTGCTCGTCGACGTATTGCTTGATCTTGCCGTCGGAGTCGCAGGTCAAATCCTGCAGCACGGCGCGGCGCAGCGGCTCTTCGTCGAGACGATGCAGCGGCAGGATCGGCAGCACCTGGCCGATCGCCCAGGTGTCCGGCAGGCTCTGGAACACCGAGAAGTTGCAGATGTACTTGTCGGCCAGTTTGTCGTTGAGCTCGTCCAGCACTTGGCGGTGCGAGCGTTGACGCGCTTTCAACGAGTCGTGCAGGCGACGGCATACGGCGAAGTAGCACTGCTCGGCGAGGGCTTTTTCGGCCAGGGTGATCTTGCCGTCGGCGTACTGGGTGGCCACGTCGCTCATGTAGTGCGTGGCGCGCCAGTAGGTTTCGGTGACCATTTCAATGTCGGTCGGGCCCAGCAGGTCGACCAGCCACTGCACGGTTTCCGGCAGGCTTTCCTTGTTTTCGATCAGCGGGATTTCGTCGTTGTGCTTCTCGACGTCGGTGACTTGCACCACCAGCATGGCGTGGTGGGCAGTCAGCGAGCGGCCGCTTTCGGAGAAGATATGCGGGTGCGGCAGGCTCTGCGCGTCGCAGAATTCCCTGAGCATGCCCACCACCACGCCGGCGTAGTCGTCCATGTCGTAGTTGATCGAGCTGGCGTTGCGCGAGTGCGTGCCGTCGTAGTCCACACCCAGGCCGCCGCCGACGTCGATGTGATCGACTGGCAGGCCGAGGTTGCGCAGTTCGCCGTAGTAACGAATGGCTTCCTTGAACCCGTGCTGGTAGTCGGCCAGGTTGGCGATCTGCGAGCCCATGTGGAAGTGCAGCAGGCGGATGCCCTGATCCAGGCCGGCCGCGCGGAAACGCTCGACCACCGACAGCAGTTGCGCTGCCGACAAACCGAATTTGGACTTCTCACCGCCGGTGTCCGCCCACTTGCTCGACGCCAGGGACGACAAGCGCACGCGCAGGCCGACCTGTGGCTTGACCTTGAGGTTGGCCGCCTCCTCGATCACCAGCGCCACTTCAGATTCTTTCTCAATCACGATGAATACGTTGTGGCCGAGCTTCTGGCCCATCAGCGCGAGGCGGATGAACTCACGGTCTTTGTAACCGTTGCAGACAATGGTGCCGCCTTTCGGTGCCAGGGCCAGCACGGCCAGCAGTTCAGGCTTGGAGCCAGCTTCCAGGCCGATGGACACGTCCTGGGTAGCAATGATGTTCTCGATCACCGCTTCCTGCTGGTTCACCTTGATCGGGTACAGCGCGGTGTACTTGCTCTGGTATTCCAGGCGTTCGATGTTCGCATCGAAAGCACCGGTCAGCTGGCGCACGCGGTCTTGCAGGATATCGGGGAAGCGCACCAGCAGCGGCAAGGACAGGCCGCTTTTGCGCAGCTCGTCGACTTGCTCGTACAGGTCGACAGGCGTGCTGTTCGGGCCGTTCGGACGGACTTCAACGCGACCGGCTTCATTGATCGCGAAATACCCGGCCCCCCAATGGCGAATCCCGTAAACACTGCGGCTGTCCGCAACTGTCCATTGGCTGCCATCGTCTTTGCGTGTGCGTCGTACGGACATCGAAGTCCCCTATAAATGAAGGCGAAGGCGCCGCCCCGGGTTTGAGGCTGGCGCAGTCTAAAGAATGAAAATGACGATTTGCCTGTAAGGGAGGTAGACCTCACTCGCAGGACAGAGTTTAGACACAGGTTGGGAAGAGGCTTTCAGCCGCCGGACTTCTTGGCCTTGTACCCGAGCTTGATCAGCTCGGCCAACAGCAATTCGACGTGATCGCCCTGAATCTCGATGACCCCGTCTTTCAACGCGCCACCGGTGCCACAGCGCTTTTTCAGCGTGGTAGCCAGTTCCTTCAGGGCCTCTTCGGCCAGCGGTACGCCGGTGATGGTGGTCACCGTCTTGCCGCCACGGCCTTTGCTCTCGCGTCGCACGCGGGCAATGCCGTCGCCTTCAGGGATCAGGGTCTGTTTGCAGGTGCACGAATCCACGGGCTGACGACAGTCCGGGCAGTGTCGACCTGCGTCGGTGGAAAATACCAGGCCACCAAGGGCGGCGAAGGATGCGGCTTTTTTGGCCACCGGCAATCCTCTTGGGAGGACAAAGACTGATCGGTGCTCGCAACGAGCATCACCGACCGCGAAGCCCCACTCAGGCAGGGGCAGCGCTACCGAACCGCAAAGGTGGTTCGGGTGAAAAGTCGCGCAGTGTAACGGCAAAAAGCCGACTTGCTAAGAGCCAAATAGCGCCAATTTATGCAACTTTAGCGACGCGAGGCCAGATAGCGCCGCAAGCCTTCTTGAGCGTCCGGGCAGTAAGGCTTTTGTTCAGCTTCCTGCAGGACAGTTTCAACGGGTAAAAAGCGCGCTTCCATGACCTCTTCGGGCTGCAGACGCAAAGGCCCATCCCAGACCGCCGAGTAGGACGTGCACCACAGCCGGCTGTCGTCCTCTTCAAAGTAGAAATGGTCATGCTCGACCAATTCAACGCCGGCAACGCCCAGCTCCTCTTCCAGTTCACGGGCGGCCGAAGCGGCGTAGCTCTCACCCTGCGCGACCATGCCACCCGCCGCCGTGTCCCAGAACCCCGGATACAAGGCTTTGCTCAGGGTGCGCCGATGCACACACAGCTCACCGGCCGAATTGAACAGGAAGATAAAGGTGCATCGGCCGATCAGGCCGCGCTGGCGAAGGTCGGACCTGACGAGGTGGCCGAGCAGGTTGTCCTGCTCGTCGACCCAGCAGATCAGTTCAGCGTCGGAGGCCGCACGGTGTGCGGCCTCCTTTTGAGTAGCGTCCATCATCACCCCTGGTTGAGGAGCTGACGCAAATCTATAACTGCAGCGTTTGCCCGGGAAATATAGTTGGCCATGACCAACGAGTGGTTGGCGAGGATGCCAAAGCCACTGCCGTTAAGAATCATAGGGCTCCAAACCGGTTCCTGCGAGGCCTCCAGCTCACGAATTATCTGGCGCACGCTGACGGTGGCGTTTTTCTTGGCCAGCACGTCGGCAAAGTCGACTTCGATGGCGCGCAGCAGGTGGGACAGCGCCCACGCCTGGCCACGGGCTTCGTAGAACACGTTGTCGATCTGCATCCATGGGGTTTCCACCACTTCCTCATCGACCTGCGGCACTTCACCCGGCGCCAGGGCTTCGGTTTTCAGTGCGGTGTTCAGCTTGACCCGGCCCACGCTGGCCGACAGACGCTGCGACAACGAGCCCAAACGGGTGGCGACATCGCCCAGCCAGTTGTTCAGGTTATCGGCACGCGCATAAAACAGCGCACCGCGCTGGTTAGGGTCCGACAAGCGCGCTTCGTAGCGGCTCAGGGAATTGATGCCTTCCTGGTATTCCGACTCGCTGGACGGCAGCACCCAGCTCTTGTTGTCGAAGTTGAAACGCGGCTCGGCCTTGGCCAAGTCAGCGTCTTCAGCCGACTGCGACTGGGAGCGGGCAAAGTCTTTACGCAGGGCGCGGGTCAGGTCGCGCACCTGCACCAGCACGCCATATTCCCAGCTCGGCATGTTGTCCATCCACAGGCCTGGCGGGAAACGGTCATTGGAGATGTAGCCACCGGGCTTGTTCAGCAAGGTGCCGACCACGGTCTTGAGGGTTTCGACGGTGGTGTAGCCCACCACCATCTGCTTGCCTTCCTTCTCGGCGGCAAGCTGGGCATTTTGCTGGACCGGGAACAGCGCCGGCTCTTCGCTCCAGTACCAGCCCAGCGCGCCGGTGACCAACAGGTACAACCCCAGCACGCTGAGCACGGCTCGGCTCATCACCAGGTTGCGAAAGTAGCTACGGTTGGCCGACTTGGGCTCAGGGGCGGGGCCTTTGGCACTGCCTGCGCGGTTTTTCCAGTCCAGCATGGCGATATCCTTTCAATCACTTGAGTTCATGCACGTCATTTGTCCGGGTGCGTTCAAACACTCCGACCACAACCCTACCCCATCGTGCCCATCGGTGCGGGGCTTTTAACAGAAGTGGCGCGCCAGAGATGTTCGACTATAAATGATGCACGCTGTTTACGCAGTGCGACCACTAGGTCAAAAACTGAATACAGCAGACGTGTACTTAATTGACGTATGACACTCATGTTGAAGAAAAGAGGTGCTAGCATAGAGCCATCAGTCGACCTCAGCATGCACCCTAACTAGTAGTCAGGATATGACCGAGCCAGAAGACCCCTGCCGTGAGCGTCTCAAGCACCATTTTGCCCAGCGGGTAATTCATCAGGCACGTCAAATTCTTGAGATCTGGCAACGCCTGCAACGCAGCGAATGGTCGAACACCGATTTGTCCGAACTCAGCGAAGCCAACCTGCGCCTGCTGCGCTTTGCCGAGCGTTTCGAACAGCCGGAGCACGGCCAGCTGGCGCGGCACATTGGCGAATCGCTCAAGGCAGTCGACGAAAATCGCGGGCGCCTGAGCAGCCAAGTCATCACCGAACTCAACCGCCTGATGCAGCGCCTGTCCCGCACCGGCCTGCGCCAGGGCGACCAGTTGGAACAAACCTTCCTGCCGCCGATGCGCAAGCCGATCTACGTGATGCTGGCGGACCACGACCGCGCCGAGCGCCTGGCCAAGCAGCTGGAGTTCTTTGGCATGAGCGCCCAGCCGCTGGACAGCGTGGCGGCATTTCGCGCGTCGCTGGCCGAGCGCCTGCCGTCAGCGATTGTGATGGACGTGGATTTCTGCGGCCAAGGTTTAGGCCTCAAACTCGCAGCCGAGGCCCAGGAAGGCCTGGAGCAAAAGCTGCCGCTGTTGTTTTTCAGCCTGCATGAAACCGACACCCCGACGCGCCTGGCCGCCGTGCGTGCCGGCGGCCAGGAATTCCTCACCGGCACCCTCGAAGCCTCGAGCCTGCTGGAAAAGATCGAAGTGCTGACCTGCGTCGCGCAGTACGAGCCTTACAAAGTACTGATCATCGACGACTCGCGCGCCCAGGCCCTGCACACCGAGCGCCTGCTCAACAGCGCCGGCATTGTCACGCGCACCTTGATCGAACCGATCCAGGCGATGGCCGAGCTGGCGGATTTCCAGCCGGACCTGATCATCCTCGACATGTACATGCCCGCCTGCACCGGCACTGAACTGGCCAAGGTGATTCGCCACAATGACCGTTACGTCAGCGTGCCGATCATCTACCTGTCGGCCGAAGACGACCTGGATAAGCAGCTCGACGCCATGAGCGAAGGCGGCGACGACTTCCTCACCAAACCGATCAAGCCGCGCCACCTGATCACCACCGTGCGCAACCGCGCCGCCCGCGCGCGCAACCTCAAGGCGCGGATGGTGCGCGACAGCCTGACCGGGTTGTACAACCACACCCATATCCTGCAATTGCTCGAAGACTGCAGCTTCCGCGCGCGCCGCGAGAACAAGCCGCTGAGCTTTGCCATGCTCGATATCGACCACTTCAAACGGGTCAATGACAGCCACGGCCACCCGATGGGCGACCGTGTGATCAAGAGCCTGGCGCTGTTTCTCAAGCAGCGTTTGCGCAAGACCGACTACATCGGCCGCTACGGCGGTGAAGAATTCGCCATCGTGATGCCCGACACCGATCTGGAATCGGCCTGCAAAGTGCTCGACGAAATCCGCGGGCGCTTTGCCGAAATCCATTACCCGGCCCAACCGCAGGATTTGTGGTGCACCTTCAGCGCTGGGCTGGTGGAGCTGTGCGACGGCTCCGACAGCCTGATGATGGCCGCCCAGGCGGATGAGGCGCTGTACCGCGCCAAGGACGCCGGGCGCAACCGTGTGCACGCTGCGCGTACGTCAAAGCAAAGTGCCACCTTTTCACCGGAATTCACTGATTCCGTCATAACTTTGTAACGCAAACGCAATAACTTCAGGCACTTATCTTTTGCTGTCGGTTGAAACCACGCATGCGCCTGAAGCTGCTGACCAATCTGAACACCCTTCTTCTGGTGGCCGTGTGCCTGGCCCTTGGGGCCACGCTGTGGTGGTCGCAACGGGCACTGGAACGCCCGTATTTGCTGATGGAACGCTACCTTGGCCTGTCGCAGACCTTTCAGAACCAGGCCGCGCGCAACATCGACGACTACCTCGCCAGCGGCGACGCCTTGCGCTTGAGCAGTGCCGGCCAGAGCCTGGAAGCACTGTTGCAGCAGGTTGATGAACTGCCGACGGACCTCGCGCAAACCCTGCGCCCCAGCCTGGTGGACCTGGACACCTTCAGCAAAACCGACCTGCTCGCCGCCGGCAAACTGGCGGGCGACCCGCAAGCGCTGCTGGTACAAGCCGAACGTGAACTGGGTGCAAACCTTGAGCAATTGAGCCAGTACGCCATGGGCGTCAACTCGCCGGAGGCCGCGCGTTACTTGCCGCCACTGCTGGCCGCCGCCCAACACTTGGGCAAACTGTCCCTGGCCCGCGACAAGCTGGTCAGCAGCGGGCGCGCGGAATTGGCCGATGAGGTGGAGCGCGAAGTCGCCAGCATCCGTGCCCAGGCCGACCTGTTGGCACAGCTGCCGTTGCTGGGCGTAAAGGCCAGTACCGAGTCCAGCACCGACGACTTTTCCGCCATGATGGGCCTGGAAAACAGCGAAAAAGCTGAAGTGCAGGACACCGGCGTCGACCTCAAGCGTGAACTCAACAGCCTGTTGACCCGCTACCCCGCCGAACTCAAGCGCACCCGCGACCAAATCCAGACACGCACCGCGCTGGCCGACAGCACCCACGTGAAAATCGCCGCCGTGCAGCATGCCATCGCCGGCCTGGAGCCGGTGGTGCGCGCGCAGCACGGCAAGATCCAGGGCGAAGTACGCCTGATGCAGGGCGTGATGATCGGCCTGATCCTGTTGATTGCGCTGCTGATCGACACTCTGCAACGGCGCCTGGCGCGCGTATTGACCAACCTGGCCCCGGCCTTGTCGACCTGGGCCGAAGGCGACTTCAGCCAGCCGATTGCGCTGGGCAAGACCAACCGCGAACTGCACGATATCGAAGCCTCGCTTAACCGCTTGCGCGCTTACCTGGTCGACCTGGTCGGCACCATTCGCGGCAACGCCGAAGAAGTCGCCGGCAGCAGCCGCGCCCTCGCGGAGCTAAGCAGTGGCCTGCACGACGGGGCCGAGCGCCAGGCCGGCGATACGGCGCAGATCCGTGATTCGCTGGGTGAACTGGAAGCGACCATCCAGCAAGTGGCCGGTGATGCCAGCCAGGCCGCCGGCGCCAGCCGCAGTGCAGGCCAGGCCGTGGAACAGGGCCAGCGGGTAATCGGCCTGAGCCTGACCGGGCTGCATGCCTTGGTGGGTGAGGTGCAGCAAAACGCCCAGATGATCGAAAAACTCGCGGAGGAATCCGCCACCATCGGCGGCGTGCTGACGGTGATTCGCGCGATTGCCGACCAGACCAACCTGCTCGCGCTGAACGCCGCCATCGAAGCCGCACGTGCCGGTGAAGCAGGGCGCGGGTTTGCGGTGGTCGCCGATGAGGTGCGTTCGCTGGCCCAACGCACCGCCGGCGCCACCGCCGAAATCCAGAGCCTGATCGCCGGCCTGCAAACCGCCGCCCACCAATCGGTGCAAGGCATGCGCGCGCAGGTCGAGCACGCCGAAGCTACTGCCCAGCAAGCCCAGGCGGCCGACGGTGCCCTGGACGAAATCGTCGGCGCGATCCAGACGATTTCCGACACGGCGGTGCGCATCGCCGATGTGACCGCGCAGCAGAGTGGCGCCGTCAGTGAAATTCGCGATAACAGCGAGCGGATTCACCAGTTGGGTGAGGATAATCTGCTGCGTATTGGCCAGGGGCGTCGCCAGGGAGAGCATCTGCTGGTGCTGGGTGGGCAGCTTAATACGGCGGTGCAGGCGTTCCGGGTTTGACCTACTCTGCAGCCATGTGGAGTTCAAAATGTGGGAGCTGGCTTGCCTGAGATAGCGGTGGATCAGCCGGCCCGTCTTGCACAGGCTTAGCGCTATCGCAGGCAAGCCAGCTCCCACATTAGATCCGCGCCGATTTCGGACCGTGCTACCCATGACCGGAATCCGAGCCCCAGTCACAAATTTTGCGCAATCCTCGCTAATCGTGCTGCCTACTGCATAGAACTGGACAGTCACAAAGGCTTTGCGGCATAGTCGCCGGGTTCTGCCGTACCCACATCAATAACAAGGAACAGCCGATGGCGACCTTACTGGTTCTTCACGGACCCAACCTGAACCTGCTCGGCACCCGTGAACCGGGCGTCTACGGGGCGGTCACCCTCGATCAGATCAACCTCGATCTGGAACGCAGGGCACGTGAAGCCGGCCACCATTTGCTCTACCTGCAAAGTAATGCCGAGTACGAATTGATTGATCGCATCCATGCCGCGCGCAGCGAAGGCGTGGACTTTATTCTGATCAATCCCGCCGCTTTTACGCACACGAGTGTTGCATTACGTGACGCGCTGCTGGCGGTGAGCATCCCATTTATCGAAGTGCATTTGTCGAACGTGCACAAACGCGAACCTTTCCGCCATCACTCTTACTTCTCCGACGTAGCGGTAGGAGTGATCTGCGGCCTTGGCGCCAGCGGTTACCGACTGGCCCTGGAGGCCGCCCTGGAACAGCTTGAACAACCGGCCAAGCGCCCCTGACCGACCCTTGGGAGTTGATGATTCATGGATATCCGTAAAGTTAAGAAACTGATCGAACTGCTGGAAGAATCCGGTATCGACGAGCTGGAAATCAAGGAAGGCGAAGAGTCCGTACGGATCAGCCGTCACAGCAAAACCCCGGCCCAACAGTTCTACGCACCGCAAATGCAAGCACCGGCTCCAGCCGCTGCTGCTCCGGCCGCCGCACCTGCTGCTGCCGCAGCGCCTGCAGCACCGGCTGCGCCTGCACTGAACGGCTTCGTGGTCAAGTCGCCAATGGTCGGTACGTTCTACCGCACCCCGGCACCGACCTCGCCAGCCTTCGTTGAAGTCGGCAAGACTGTGAAAGTGGGCGACACCATCTGCATCGTTGAAGCGATGAAGATGATGAACCACATCACGGCTGAAAAAGCCGGCGTCATCGAATCCATCCTGGTAGAAAACGGTCAGCCGGTTGAGTACGACCAGCCGCTGTTCACCATCGTTTGAACCGCGGAGCACCTTCGATGTTGAAACCTGCGAAGAAACTGCAAAAAGTCCTGATCGCCAACCGCGGCGAGATCGCGCTGCGGATCCTGCGCGCCTGTAAGGAAGAGGGCATCAAGACCGTCGCTGTTTACTCGACGGCCGATACCGAACTGATGCACGTGAAACTGGCGGACGAGAGCATCTGCATCGGCCCGCCCCTGGCGACCAACTCGTACCTGAAAGTCTCCAACATCATCGCGGCCGCTGAAGTGACCGGCGCTGATGGCATTCACCCAGGCTACGGCTTCCTTGCGGAAAACGCCGATTTCGCCGAACAGGTGGAAAAATCCGGGTTCGCCTTCATCGGCCCGAAAGCCGAAACCATTCGCCTGATGGGCGACAAGGTATCGGCCAAGGACGCGATGATCGCAGCCGGCGTGCCAACCGTTCCAGGTTCCGACGGCCCGCTGCCTGAAGACGAGGAAACCGCTCTGCGCATTGGTCGCGAAGTCGGCTACCCGGTGATCATCAAGGCCGCCGGTGGCGGTGGTGGTCGTGGCATGCGTGTGGTGCACAAGGAAGAAGAGCTGATCGAAGCCGCCAAGCAGACTCGCTCCGAAGCGGCTGCCTGGTTCGGCAACCCGATGGTCTACCTGGAGAAGTACCTGACCAACCCACGTCACGTGGAAGTGCAGGTGCTGTCCGACGGCCAGGGCCACGCCATCCACCTGGGCGACCGCGATTGCTCGCTGCAACGTCGTCACCAGAAGGTACTGGAAGAAGCACCGGCACCGGGCCTGGATGAAACCGCGCGCCAGGAAGTGCTGGCTCGTTGCGTCAAGGCGTGCATCGACATCAACTACCGTGGCGCCGGTACGTTCGAGTTCCTCTACGAAAACGGCCGTTTCTACTTCATCGAGATGAACACTCGCGTGCAAGTAGAGCACCCGGTATCCGAGATGGTCACCGGTATCGACATCGTCAAGGAGATGCTCAGCATCGCCGCCGGCAATGTGCTGTCCTTCACCCAGGACGACGTGAAGATCCACGGCCACTCCCTGGAGTGCCGGATCAACGCCGAAGACCCGAAAACCTTTATCCCAAGCCCTGGCCTGGTCAAGCATTTCCACGCGCCCGGCGGCAACGGCGTACGTGTGGATTCGCACCTGTACAGCGGCTACAAGGTTCCGTCCAACTACGACTCGCTGATCGGCAAGCTGATCACCTGGGGCGCCACTCGCGATGAGGCCATGGCCCGTATGCGTAACGCCCTGGACGAAATCGTGGTTGACGGCATCAAGACCAACATCCCGCTGCACCGGGATCTGGTTCGCGATGAAGGCTTCTGCGAAGGTGGTGTGAACATTCACTACCTGGAACACAAGCTGGCCAACCAGTAAGTGCTCCACCCAACAAAGCCGCCTTCGGGCGGCTTTGTTGTTTCTGGGCTATCCACAACCTCACAAAATTCGGTAGGTGCCGGCTTTTGTGGGAGCTGGCTTGCCTGCGATAGCATCGCCGCGCCCCCAGGCAAGACCGAGGCGCCTGCATCGCGGGCAAGCCCGGCTCCCACATGAACCTTTCCTAAATTTGGACTGCGCGTGCATTCAGTACAGTCGTCTTATGCCCGCCGCTCGCGTAAACTTGCGCCCTTTCGCAGCCCCTCCCCGCTGCACACTCATTTTTTTCAAAGGTGCCCGCCATGCCTTGGCTGCAAGTCCGTCTCGCCATCAGCCCAGAACAAGCCGAAACCTACGAAGACGCTTTCCTTGAAGTGGGCGCTGTCTCGGTGACATTCATGGACGCCGAAGACCAACCGATCTTCGAGCCGGAACTCAACACCACCCCGCTGTGGTCCCACACCCACCTGCTGGCCCTGTTCGAAGACGGCACCGATGCCGCCGCCGTGCTGGCTCATATGGAGCTGCTCACCGGCAGCCCGCTGCCCGAGCACCACAGCGAAGTGATCGAAGACCAGGACTGGGAACGCAGCTGGATGGACAACTTCCAGCCAATGCGTTTCGGCCAGCGCCTGTGGATCGTACCGAGCTGGCACGCCGCACCTGAGCCAGATGCCGTCAACCTGCTGCTCGACCCGGGCCTGGCGTTCGGCACCGGCACCCACCCCACCACCGCGCTCTGCCTGGAATGGCTGGACGGCCAGGACCTGACCGACTGCAACGTGCTGGACTTCGGCTGCGGCTCGGGGATCCTGGCGATTGCCGCCCTGCTGCTGGGCGCCAAGGAAGCCGTCGGTACCGACATCGACGTGCAAGCGCTGGAAGCCTCCCGCGATAACGCCGGGCGCAACAATATTCCTGAAGGCAAATTCCCACTGTACCTGCCGGAGCAATTGCCCCAGGTGCAGGCTGATGTGCTGGTTGCCAATATCCTCGCCGGGCCGCTGGTTTCTTTGGCGCCGCAACTGTCGAGCCTGGTCAAGTCGGGCGGCCGCCTGGCACTGTCGGGCATCCTCGCCGAGCAAGGTGAAGACGTGGCGGCGGCCTACGCCAAGGATTTCGAGCTGGACCCGATCGCCAACCGTGATGGCTGGGTACGCATCAGTGGTCGTCGGCGCTAGAATGAGCGCTTGCCTGAATCGGATGGCCGCATGACCGACAGTTTCGTCACCCAGTGCCCACATTGCCAAGCGCGCTTTCGCGTCAGCCACGCTCAATTGAACGTGGCCCGTGGCGTTGTGCGCTGCGGCTCATGCCTGCAGGTGTTCAACGCGGTGCGCCAACTGCTGGAGCAGCGCGCCAACGCATCGGCGCCAGCTGCGCAAAAGCCGGCCACCGCTGAAGAGGCAATTGAACCCATTGTTGAGGCGCCACGCGCTATCAGCCAGAAACAGTGGACCGCCGAAGAGCTGGACCTGGACAACCTGGACCTGGACGAAGAGCTGGCCAAGCTTGAGCGCCGCGAGATTCAGCACACTCAGCCGATGAGCGCGGAGCGCCGCCAGGCGAACGCTGACCGTCGGCAACCGGAGGACGCCCTTAGTGCCAGTCGCGTCAGCGTCAAGGCCGAGGAAGAAAAATGGGCCGCCAGCCTGTTCAGCGAACCGCCTGAGGAACGCGCCCAAGCAGTGCAAGACGAACCTGAACCGCCCAAGGCGCCTGCGACCAGGCAGCGCACCGAGCCGTCCATGTCGTTTCACACCGGCGATATCGACGAAGAGCCACCACTGCGCTCAGCGCCTGACGATGACGACGACGATCTCGACCCGCCGCTCACGCCCGTGACCGAGCCCCTGGACGAGCCGGAACCGCAAGTCCCCCCTAAACCCCGTCGCAAGCGCCCGCGCCCCGAAGCCAGCATTCACGATGACGTGCTCCAGGACCTGGAAGACGACCCGCTGCATCTTTACGCGCAAAAACGCCCGCCAAGCTGGGGCCGTCGCCTTATCTGGATAATCCTGGTCTTACTGGCTGCAGCAGGCCTCGCAGGCCAGTACATCGCCTACCAATTCGACGACCTGGCTCGCCAGGACGCCTATCGCCCGTGGTTCCAGCAGCTGTGCCCAACCCTGGGCTGCACCGTGCCATCACGGGTCGATATCGCCCACATCAAGAGCAGCAACCTGGTGGTACGCAGCAACCCGGAGTTCGCCGGGGCGCTGGTGGTGGACGCGATCATTTATAACCGTGCAACGTTCACCCAGCCGTTCCCGCTGCTGGAGCTGCGCTTTGCCGACTTGAACGGCAGCCTGATTGCCAGTCGTCGCTTCAAACCGGCCGAATACCTCAGTGGTGAGCTGGCCGGGGTGAGCGAAATGCCTTCGCAGACACCGATCCATATCTCCCTGGACATCCTCGACCCAGGTAGCAAAGCCGTGAATTACAGCCTGAGCTTTCACTCGCCCGAGTGAAACAACACGCGCGTCGAGGTTTGACGGCAGATTATTGACTTGACGCTGCGCAACCAAACCGGCGGCGATAAAGAAATAACTGTTCAGATTTTATCCAATTCAGCCTTTATCCAGTCATCGAGAGCGGGTATCATGCCAACCCTTTTTCGAACTCTAATGATCCGGCCCCACAACAGGGAAGTCCTATGTCGGCGGTACGCATCGGCCCATACACATTGCAAAACGGCTTGATCCTCGCCCCGATGGCGGGCGTCACCGACCAGCCCTTTCGTCAGCTGTGCAAGCGTTTGGGCGCGGGTCTAGTAGTCTCTGAAATGGTCACCAGCGACATGAGCTTGTGGAACACCCGCAAATCGCGGATGCGCATGATCCACGAAGGTGATCCCGAGCCCCGCTCGGTACAGATCGCCGGTGGTGATGCACAGATGCTGGCGGATGCGGCCCGGGCCAACGTGGAGTTGGGCGCACAGATCATCGACATCAACATGGGCTGCCCGGCCAAGAAGGTCTGCAACAAGGCCGCCGGTTCCGCGCTGTTGAAAGATGAGCAATTGGTAGCCGAGATCCTGCAGGCCGTTGTCGCCGCAGTCGATGTGCCGGTCACCCTGAAGATTCGTACCGGCTGGGACCGGGACAACAAGAACGGCCTGACGGTGGCGAAGATCGCCGAACAGGCAGGCATTACAGCGCTGGCGGTGCATGGCCGCACCCGCGCCGACCTTTACACCGGTGAAGCCGAGTACGACACCATTGCCGCGATCAAGCAGGCGGTGTCGATGCCGGTCTTTGCCAATGGCGACATCGACTCAGCCGAGAAAGCGCGGCGCGTGCTGCACGCAACCGGTGCCGATGGCTTGTTGATTGGCCGGGCCGCCCAGGGGCGACCGTGGATTTTTCGTGAGATCGAGCATTTTCTGCGTACCGGCGAAGTCTTGCCGGCACCGGAGTTGATCGAGGTGGAACGTATTCTGCTAGAGCATCTGGCCGCCCTGCACGCCTTCTATGGGGACGTGATGGGAGTACGCATTGCTCGCAAGCATGTCGGCTGGTATCTCGCAACCTTGCCGGGCGCCAGGGAGTTTCGCGCCCACTTCAATCGTTTGGATGAAACGCAAGCACAGGTCGCCACCGTTCGAGAGTTTTTCAGCGAGCGTGAAAAGAGCCTGGGGACAGGGGACGGAGAGGGGGTGGCCGCATGACGATGATGACCGAGACTTTAGTGAGTGGAACAACACCCGTGAGCGACAACGTCAATTTGAAACAGCACCTCAACACGCCGAGCGAAGAAGGCCAGACCCTTCGCGGGAGTGTCGAGAAGGCGCTGCACAATTATTTCGCCCACCTTGAGGGCGCTTCCGTCACGGACGTGTACAACCTGGTGCTCTCCGAGGTCGAGGCGCCCTTGCTCGAAAGCGTGATGAACTACGTCAAGGGCAACCAGACCAAAGCCAGTGAGCTGCTGGGCCTCAACCGTGGCACCTTGCGCAAAAAGCTCAAGCAGTACGATTTGCTGTAAGCATTCAATCAAACCAGAAAGGCGCCCGCGTAAAAACGGTCGCCTTTTTTGCTGACTCCTTTGCTTTTGATGGAAATTGAAATGACCGACCAGACCACCCGCCTGCCGATCCGCCGCGCCTTGATCAGTGTCTCCGACAAGACCGGGATCCTCGAATTTGCCCGGGAGCTGGAAGCCCTTGGCGTGGAAATCCTCTCCACAGGCGGGACCTTCAAACTGCTGCAGGACAACGGCGTGGCCGCAGTAGAAGTCGCGGACTACACCGGTTTCGCAGAAATGATGGACGGTCGGGTCAAGACCCTGCACCCGAAAATCCACGGCGGCATCCTCGGCCGTCGCGGTATCGACGACGCCATCATGAGCGAGCACGGCATCAAGCCGATCGACCTGGTGGCCGTTAACCTCTACCCGTTCGAAGCCACCATCAACAAGCCAGGCTGCGACCTGCCGACCGCCATCGAAAACATCGATATCGGCGGCCCGACCATGGTTCGCTCGGCAGCCAAAAACCACAAAGACGTGGCCATCGTGGTGAACGCCAGCGACTACGCCAACGTGCTTGAAAGCCTGAAAGCCGGTGGCCTGACCTACGCCCAGCGCTTCGACCTGATGCTCAAGGCGTTCGAACACACTGCCGCCTATGACGGCATGATCGCCAACTACATGGGCACCGTGAACCAGGCCGCTGAAACCCTCTCGACCTCCGATCGTAGCCAGTTCCCGCGCACCTTCAACAGCCAGTTCATCAAGGCCCAGGAAATGCGCTACGGCGAGAACCCGCACCAGAGCGCGGCGTTCTACGTGGAAGCCAAACCGGCCGAAGTCGGCATCGCCACCGCGACCCAGCTGCAAGGCAAAGAGCTGTCCTACAACAACGTGGCCGACACCGACGCCGCGCTGGAATGTGTGAAGAGCTTCGTCAAGCCAGCCTGTGTGATCGTCAAGCACGCCAACCCGTGCGGCGTGGCCGTGAGCCCGGACGCTGAAGGCGGTATCCGCCAGGCGTACGAACTGGCCTACGCCACCGACACCGAATCCGCGTTCGGCGGCATCATCGCCTTCAACCGTGAACTGGACGCCGAGACCGCCAAGGCGATCGTTGAGCGTCAATTTGTTGAAGTGATCATTGCCCCAAGCGTGAGTGAAGAAGCCCGCGCCATCGTCGCTGCCAAAGCCAACGTGCGCCTGCTGGCCTGCGGCGAGTGGTCGGCTGACCGCGCAGCTGCCTGGGACTACAAGCGCGTCAACGGCGGCTTGCTGGTACAGAGCCGCGACATCGGCATGATCGGCAGTGAAGACCTCAAAGTCGTGACCAAGCGCGCGCCGACCGAGCAGGAAATCAACGACCTGATCTTCGCCTGGAAAGTCGCCAAATACGTTAAATCCAACGCCATCGTCTACGCCAAAAACCGCCAGACCATCGGTGTCGGCGCCGGCCAGATGAGCCGCGTGAACTCGGCCCGTATCGCCGCGATCAAGGCGGAACACGCCGGGTTGCAGGTTGCCGGTTCGGTGATGGCGTCCGATGCGTTCTTCCCGTTCCGTGACGGCCTGGACAACGCCGCGAAAGCCGGTGTGACCGCCGTGATCCAACCGGGCGGTTCGATGCGTGATGCTGAAGTGATCGCGGCAGCCGACGAAGCCGGCATTGCCATGGTCTTCACCGGCATGCGCCACTTCCGCCACTGATTGATCGTTCCCACGCTCCGCGTGGGAACGCAGCCCGGGACGCTCCGCGTCCCTGGGACGCAGAGCGTCCGTAGAGGCATTCCCACGCAGAGCGTGGGAACGATCATCCACACGAGGTTTTGAAATGAATGTTTTGATCATTGGCAGCGGTGGCCGTGAACACGCCCTGGCCTGGAAAGTAGCCCAGGACCCACGCGTCCAGAAAGTATTCGTGGCTCCCGGCAACGCCGGCACCGCCATTGAAGCCAAGTGCGAAAACGTCGCCATCGACGTGCTGGCCCTGGAACAGCTGGCCGACTTCGCCGAGAAGAATGTGTCCCTGACCATCGTCGGTCCGGAAGTACCATTGGTTGCCGGCGTCGTGGACCTGTTCCGCAGCCGTGGCCTGGACTGCTTCGGCCCGACCGCCGGCGCGGCACAGCTGGAAGGCTCCAAGGCGTTCACCAAGGATTTCCTGGCACGCCACAAGATTCCGACCGCCGACTACCAGAACTTCACCGAGATCGAGCCGGCCCTGGCTTACCTGCGTGAAAAAGGTGCACCGATCGTGATCAAGGCCGATGGCCTGGCCGCCGGTAAAGGCGTGATCGTTGCGATGACCCTGCAGGAAGCCGAAGACGCCGTGCGCGACATGCTCGCCGGCAACGCATTTGGTGACGCCGGTTCGCGCGTGGTTATCGAGGAATTCCTCGACGGCGAAGAAGCCAGCTTCATCGTGATGGTCGACGGCAAGAACGTCCTGCCGATGGCCACCAGCCAAGACCACAAACGCGTCGGCGACGGCGATAGCGGCCCGAACACCGGCGGCATGGGTGCTTACTCCCCTGCCCCGGTGGTCACCGCTGAAGTACACAAGCGCGTCATGGACCTGGTGATCTGGCCGACCGTGCGCGGCATGGCCGACGAAGGCAATGTGTACACCGGCTTCCTCTATGCAGGCCTGATGATCGACAAAGCCGGTAACCCGAAAGTCATCGAGTTCAACTGCCGCTTTGGCGATCCGGAAACCCAACCGGTGATGCTGCGCCTGCAATCGAGCCTGGTGCTGCTGGTGGAAGCTGCCCTGGCCCAAGCGCTGGACAAGGTTGAAGCGCAGTGGGATCCGCGTCCGAGCGTCGGCATTGTACTGGCGGCCGGCGGCTACCCTGCCGACTACGCCAAGGGCGATGTCATTGAAGGCCTCGACGCAGCTGCTACGCTGGAAGGCAAGGTGTTCCATGCGGGCACCGCGCTCAAGGATGGCAAAGTTGTAACCGCAGGTGGCCGTGTATTGTGCGCCACTGCAATGGGTGCCAGTGTCGACGCTGCGCAACAACAGGCGTACAAACTGGCCGCGAAGATCGACTGGAAAGGCTGCTTCTACCGCACAGACATCGGCTACCGCGCCATTGCCCGTGAACGTGGCGAGAACCAGTAAATAGCTACCCACCCGTAGCTATCCATTCGGTTAGGCAAGGGCCTCTGGCCCTTGCCGTACACATGTCACCCCGCGCATAGTTAACCCGTGCATCAACCTACGAAGGGATTTCGCCGTGCGCTGGCTCAGGATCGCCATAGGCTTCACAGTCAGTCTACTGACCCTGCTCTGCTTGTTCCCGGCCCAGGCCGCCGCGCAAGGCAGTGGTTGGGCAGTATTGCTTGATGAACAGGCCGACCTGCAACTGAGCGACATCCGTTCCGCCCGCTACACCAATCAATTCAGCCCCATCGAACTGGACCGGATCACTGCTGCTGACCCGAGCGGTGCGTTGTGGGTTCGCTTCAAACTGCAACCCGGCAAGCACGAGCAAGTGCTGCGGGTATTCGCCCCGGACCTGTCCCACCTGAGCCTCTATGTACTGGACGGCGACACCCTGGTGGAACAACAAAGCACCGGCACCCGCCAGCCCCAGGCGGAACGCCCGTTGCCCAGCAGCGACTTCATGCTGCCGATGCCCCAGAGCCAGAAGCCCCTCGAGGTTTACCTGCGCCTGGTCTCGGAGCACGAGCTGCGCCCCTATATCACCCTGGAACCGGCCGTACTGGCCGCCGCCGACCAGACCCAGACGCTGATCTACGGCCTGCTGTTCGGCGTGCTGTTGATGCTGATCCTGCACAACCTCACACGCTTCGCTTATCACCGTTCGCGCAGCAGCCTGTGGCTGGCCGCCTGCGAAGTACTGTTGATGCTCAGCCTGGCGTTGTTGCTCAACCTGGTGGGGCCATGGCTGCCGAACTGGCACGCTATCCAAACCCCCGGCGCTTACCTCGCCCTGCTGCTGACCGCGCCGTGCGGGCTGATGTTTGCCTACCGTTTCTTCATGCCGCTGGGCCCGCACCCGCTGAACAAGCTGTTGATGGCCGATATCCTGTTTATCGTGCTCTGCGGCCTGTTGCTGCTGTTCGTCAACACCTTGCCGCTGAACATCATCACCTATGCACTGGTGGCCCTGGCCGGCTTGAGCATGTTGTTTGTCTCGGCCTACCACTGGCAAAAAGGCTACCGGCCGGCGCGCTTGTTTGTAGCGGCAATGGTGGTGTTCAACATCGGCACACTGGTCATCTTGCCTGCCCTGCTCGGTCTGACGCTGGTGGCGCCGCAAGGCTTGATCGTGACTCTGCTCGGTTTCATCTGCCTCAGTGGCTTGCTGATGAGCCTGGCCCTGGGCGAACGCCAGCGTGCGATTGTCGAGGCGCGCTTCAGCCTCAGCCGCGACCTGGCAGCCAGTAACGCCGAAATCGCCGCCAAGGCCGAGTTCCTGGCCAAGATCAGCCATGAGATCCGCACGCCCATGAACGGCGTGCTGGGCATGACCGAGCTGCTGCTCGGCACACCGCTGTCAGTGAAGCAGCGTGACTACGTGCAGACCATCCACAGTGCCGGTAATGAACTGCTGACGTTGATCAACGAGATCCTCGATATCTCCAAGCTCGAGTCCGGGCAGATCGAACTGGACGACGTGCAGTTCGACCTCAATGCGCTGATCGAAGACTGCCTGAGTATCTTCCGCGCCAAGGCCGAGCAGCAGAACGTCGAGCTGATCAGCTTCATCCAGCCCCAGGTACCGCGCGTCATCAGTGGCGACCCGACGCGTCTGCGCCAGGCACTGCTGAGCCTGCTGGAAAATGCCCTGCAAAAAACCGACGAAGGTGAAGTGCTGATCGTCGTCGCCCTCGACGAGCGCAGCACCAAGCCACGCTTGCGCATCGCCGTGCAAGACAGCGGCCTGCCAATGGAAGCCGCCGAGCGCGATGCGTTGCTGCACAGCGAATTGCACAGCAAGAACTTCCTCTCGGCCACCCGCTTGAGTGGCCACCTGGGCCTGGTGATCGCCCGCCAACTGATCCTGTTGATGAACGGCGAGTTCGGCATCAAGAGTGGCAGCCACCAGGGCAGCACGCTGTGGCTGACCCTGCCGCTGGACCCGGAGCGCCTGGAACACCCGACCTCCGACCTCGACGGCCCACTCAAAGGCGCACGGGTGTTGGTGGTGGACGACAACGACACCTGCCGCAAGGTTCTCGTGCAGCAATGCACGGCGTGGGGCCTGAATGTCAGCGCCGTGCCGTCCGGTAAAGAAGCCTTGGCGTTGCTGCGCACCAAAGCGCACCTGCGCGACTACTTCGACGTGGTCCTGCTGGACCAGAACATGCCTGGCATGACCGGCATGCAACTGGCGGCAAAGATCAAGGAAGACCCGAGCCTGAACCACGACATCCTGTTGATCATGCTCACAGGCATCAGCAACGCGCCGAGCAAGATCATCGCGCGCAACTGCGGGATCAAGCGCATCCTCGCCAAGCCGGTGGCCGGCTATACGCTGAAGACCACCCTGGCCGACGAACTGACCCAGCGCAGCAAAGGCGTGGTACAGCCGCGCCCGGCCCTCAGCGCACCCGCGGCCGTGACCGTGCCCGCCGATTTCCGCATCCTGGTGGCCGAAGACAACAGCATCTCTACCAAAGTCATTCGCGGCATGCTCGGCAAGCTCAACCTCAACCCGGATACCGCCAGCAATGGCGAAGAAGCGCTCGAGGCCATGAAGGCCCAGCGTTACGACCTGGTGTTGATGGACTGTGAAATGCCGATCCTTGATGGCTTCTCCGCCACTCAGCAACTGCGCGCATGGGAAGTCAGCCACCAGCGCATTCGCACGCCGGTGGTTGCGCTGACTGCGCATATCCTCTCGGAACATAAAGAGCGTGCGCGCCAAGCCGGGATGGACGGGCATATGGCCAAGCCGGTGGAGTTGTCGCAGTTGCGCGAACTGGTGGAGTTCTGGGTGGCGCAGCGCCAGCAAAAACAGGAACACAGCACCGTTTCGTGACCTGAAATGCAACCGCCCCTGTGGGAGCTGGCTTGCCTGCGATAGCGGTGTATTAGCGACACGCCAGTTGCTTGACATACCGCTATCGCAGGCAAGCCAGCTCCCACATTTGCCCGGTTGCGCCTGATAGACTCCGCAGACTTCTCCCATCGCGAGCCGCCCTCATGCTCCACGTGTTATTCAGCGTTTACCTGAAGATGCTCGTGCTCTACAGCCCGTTCTTCGTGCTGTCCTGCTTTATCAGCCTGACCCGTGGTTATTCCAGCAAAGAGCGTCGGCGCCTGGCCTGGAAAGTGGCCCTGGCGACGCTGGTGTCGAGCGTGTTGCTGTACTTGTTCGGCCGGGTGATTTTCAGTGTCTTCGGCATCACCGTGGACGCCTTCCGCATCGGCGCCGGCAGCGTGCTGTTTATCTCTGCCCTGGGCATGGCCCAAGGCAAATCCGCCGTACAGACCGACAACGTGCAGCAGGACGTGACCATCGTGCCGCTGACCATTCCGCTCACGGTTGGCCCCGGCACCATTGGTGCGCTGCTGGTAATGGGCGTCAGCCAACCGCACTGGGATGACAAGATCACCGCCATTCTCAGCATCGCCCTGGCCAGCCTGACGGTGGGCGTGGTGTTGTACCTGTCCAACCGTATCGAACGCATTCTGGGTGACCAGGGCTTGCAGATTGTCAGCCGGTTGATGGGGTTGTTCGTATGCGCCCTCGCCGCACAAATCATCTTTACCGGCGTGCGCGGCTACCTGGTGCCTTAAATTCGGTATTTGGCGATCGCCAATTGCACTTTATCGCCCGCGCTTTCACGCATCAGTTGAATCGTGTTTTCGTTGACCACCGAGGTATTCAGCACCAGGCAGGTCTGCCCGCTGAAGGCCTCGAACGAGGCGCTGTCCCACTCCAGAAACGGCAACCCCAACTGTTTGCTCACGCCGTGGGAGCTATAAGTCACCAGCACCATCGTCACTTCACCCTCGGCTTCGGCACAGGACGCCAGGCCGAAATCCCCGCCCTGGTGCACCGTGCTGTTGCGCATGAACAGCTCGAATGAAGCCGGTTGTCGCTTCAGCGCTTCGAGTGCATCAGCCGCCAACTTGGGCAGTACCGCGAGCAATGGCCCGGCCAGTGCTGTCGAGGCCAACATCGCGGCAATCATATTCAGTGCCGCCAGCTGCACGGTCAGGCCCTTGCCGGTGTGTGAGACCCGTTCGAAACGGCTGCGCACCGGCAGCCAGCCGAGGCTGACCATCACCTTGATAAATTCGTCGTACCAGGCCTCTGTGCCACGCTGTACCTTCAACACCTCGCTGACATAACTACTCGCAAGCAGGTAACTCTTGCGCACGTACTCGCGGTTGAGGGCGGACATACCCTCGATAAACGAGATGACCCCGTTGTTCACCACGGCCGCATTGCACTCATCGTCAGTCTCCACCGGCCCGGCAGGCTGTGTTGCAGGCGCCCCTGGCAATTTGTAGGCGGCAATCAATTTGCGCCTTTTCGCGCTGATGATCCTTTTGTGATGTCGCTCCATTTTTCAGTTCTCCACAAGCACCCCACATGGGGTTTGCCTCCACACTAGACGAGTGCCTGGCGGGCTATCCAGACGACAAACATCGCTTGGCTCGCCCTCCGAAAAAGGCTGACCCAGCAATTACAAGGCGTACCTCGCGGCCTTGCGTATTTCATCGATGAAAAAAGAAAAAGCTCCGAGCAGCGCCAGGCTTTCACCCAGCATTACTCGGAGCTTTCTTACGTGCGGCAGGCAGTTTTCAGGGGGCGGGCTTGTTGCCATACCAACGTGGCGTGTACACCCACTCACCGCCACCGGCGCGCGGGAACACACAGGTGGTGGATGAGCCGATCAGCACCATGGTGCGCATGTCGACCTGCTCGGGTGTCAATTGCCCAAGCGTGGTGACGCGCAGGGTCTGGCCTGGACGACCGATATCGCGCCCCAGCACCACCGGCGTTTCAGGCGTGCGGTGCAGCGCGACGATTTCCAGCGCGCGTCCCAGTTGCCATGGCCGCGAACGCGAGATCGGGTTGTAGAACGCCAGCGCCAGGTCGGCCTGGGACGCCAGGTCCAGGCGCTTTTCGATAATCGACCACGGCTTGAGGTTGTCCGACAGCGACATCACGCAGAAGTCATGGCCCAGCGGCGCACCCGCCTGGGCGGCGGTGGCCAGCGAAGCCGAAACGCCCGGCAGAATTTCCAGGTCGACCTGATGCCAGGCCGGGTCATTCGACTCATGCAAAGCCTCGATCACGGCAGCAGCCATGGCGAAGACGCCCGGGTCACCGGACGACACCACCACCACGGAACGGCCCTGCGCGGCCAGCTCAAACGCATGCCGCGCGCGCTGCATCTCTTCGCGGTTATCCGTGCAATGTTGTACCTGATCGGCGCGGAACGGCCCGGCCATGCGCACATAGGTTTCATAGCCCAGCACATCGGTGCAACGCGCCAGCTCAGCCTTGACGGCCGGCACCATCAACTCGGCGGCGCCAGGGCCCAGGCCGATCACCGCCAGGCGGCCACGCGGGCGACCGACGTGCGCCAGGTCCAGCGGTTGCTCGGCCACACTGATAACGATGTCCGCCTCGTGCGTGACGCCAGAGAAACGCAACGGCACACCCAATTCCAATGCAGCCTCATGCAGGCTAGCTTCGGCCATCTGCGTATCGCTGGCCAACAGGCAGGCCAGGGATTGCAGCGCAATGCCCGCGTCGTGCAATGCCGCCCGCACACGTTCAGCCAAGTGCGCGCCGGGCTTGCAGGTGACGCACACGGTCTTGGGGTAAATCAGCAATTCATTGGCCACCGGCGCACGCTCGGCGCTGCCCACATGAATCGCCAGGCGGGCCTGCTGATCCTGCGGCAAATTCGCCTGGTCCAGCCAGGGCGCTGCGCCTTCGATACGCACACTTTCGCCGGCCAGCAGGTCCGAGACAAAGCGCTTGCCCAGTTCCAGATCCGCCAATTGGTAACCCGCAGGCGGGTTGAGCAGGCAGGTGCCGAAACGCAGCTCGCCGCTGGTGGTGATCGCAGCAGACACGTCCAGTGCAGCGGCGATGTCCCGCGCCATCACGTTCACACCGCCAAGGCCACCGAGCAACGGCACCACAGCGCTGCCGTCTTCCGCCACGGCCAGCACGGCGGGTTCTTCGCCTTTTTCCAGCAGCAGCGGCGCCAGGGTGCGGATCACAATGCCGGCTGCACACAACGCAATCAGCGGCGTGCCGTGTTGATACAACTGGCGCAGGGTGGCGCCGAACTCGGTGTAGGTCTGGTCGGCGCCTTCCACGCGCCCGGCCAGGCCATGGATCAGCGCGCCGGGGTAAACCTGCGCAATCTTGCGCGCCGTGGCCAGGCTGCCCTGGCCCAGAATGACAATCGCCGGGCGCATCAACCTTGCCACCTTTCACCCGGCACGATGATCAGCGAGAAATACGGCGAAGACGCCGGGTCAACCTGATCCAGCGGCACGATTTTCTGGTTGGCCATGGTCGCGCGCTCCACATACAGCGCGCGCTCGGCCAGGCCGAGTTCTTCCAGCACCTGGCGCACCTTGGGGAAGTTGCGACCGAGCTTCATGATTACCGCAGCATCGGCGTCCGCCAGGCGACGCTTGAGGTCGTCATGGGGCAGCACGCCCGAGAGCACCGACAGGCTCTGATTGCGATACACCAACGGCGCGCCGAGCACCGAGGCGCCGCCGAGCATCGAGCACACGCCAGGAATGACATGGGCTTCATAACGCTCGGCCAGGCGGTCGTGCAGGTACATGTAGGAACCGTAGAAGAACGGGTCGCCTTCGCAGATCACCGCCACATCGCGCCCGGCGTCCAGGTGCGCGGCCACGTCCAGGCTGGCCGTGTCGTAAAAGTCGCTGATGACTTGCTCGTAGGACAGCGGCGCCGGCAGCACTTCGGTGGTCACCGGGTACACCAGCGGCATCAAGGTCTGTTGCGCCACCAAGTGGTCTTCGATGATGCCGAAGGCGTTGCCCTTCTTGCCCTTGGCCACGAAGTACGCCACCACCGGCGATTCACGCAGCAGGCGCAGGGCCTTGAGGGTGATCAGTTCCGGGTCGCCGGGGCCGACGCCCAGGCCAATCAAACGTCCACGTGCCTGCATTACTCGACCTCCGTGGCCAAGGCGTTGACCGCAGCGGCGGCCATTGCACTGCCGCCGAGGCGGCCTTGCATGATCACGAACGGCACGCCACGGCTGTCAGCCGCGAGCATGGCCTTGGATTCGGCGGCGCCGACAAAGCCGACCGGGAAGCCGAGGATCAGCGCCGGTTTCGGTGCGCCGGCGTCGAGCATCTCCAGCAGGTAGAACAACGCGGTCGGCGCGTTGCCGATCACCACCACGCTGCCTTCCAGGTGCGGACGCCACAGTTCCAGCGCAGCGGCGGAGCGGGTGTTGCCCAACTCACGCGCCAGCTCCGGCACGCTGTCGTCGCGCAAGGTGCAGATCACTTCATTGTTGGCCGGCAAGCGCGCGCGGGTCACCCCTTCGGAGACCATCCGCGCATCACACAGAATCGGCGCACCAGCGGCCAGCGCATCGCGCCCGGCCTTGCCGGCGCCTTCGGAGAACTGCAGGCCGTCAATCGCCTCGACCATGCCACAGGCATGAATGACCCGCACCGCGAGTTTTTCCAAATCAGCCGGGATGCGCTCTAACTTGGCTTCCGCGCGAATAATGGCGAAGGAGTTGCGATAGATCTCCTGACCGTCGCGGATGTAATCAATCATCGGTGTTGCTCCGTGAGCGTGCGCGTAACAGGGCGCCCGCCGCTTCAATGGAAAGAGTGCGTGCGTGCAGCCGGCCAAAACCCGGCTCGGCTGCCTCGCGAAAATAGACGTCGTAGTGGCCGGGGCTTACCGCCAGCAAGGTGACCGGCGCGGTGTGCGCGGCGGCGCAGGAACGCGGGCAGCCGGACAGGTGCACCTCGATGCCAGGTTGCAGCGCAGCCAATTGCAGGGCGTCGGCCTTGGTATCGGCCAGGCCTTTGCCGCAGCCGCTGGAACCGGTGCAGGCGATCAGGCGCGCCAGGGGTTGGTCGACTGAACAGAGAAAGCCCAACCGCTGCAAACCTTCAGTCACGGCGGTGTGGTTTTTAACGTTGGGCAGCAGTACGCCCTGCCAGGGCGTGAAGCGCAACGTGCCGTCGCCGAATGCGCTGGCCAACTGCGCGGCGCCTTGGAGCATGGTTGAATCCAGGCGGCCCAACGGCGCAACGGCGCCGACGTAGAACAGATCTTTTTGACGCTGTGGATAAGTTCCCAGGTGCAAACAAGCCCCACTGGCCGGGCGTTTGAAGCCATCCACCGGCAGCAGCGGCAGGTTCAGACGGCTCAGTAAGTTATCCACAGCCAGATGACGCATGCGGGTTTGCGTCGGGGTCGCCAGGTCGAGAAACAGCTCCAGCACCGCGACGACCAAGGCATGACCTTGCTCCAGAGGCACCGCCGCGAAGGGCGCATCCAACCCCGGGCAACCGGCCAGGCCGAAGGCCAACAACGTCTGGCCATCCCGTTCAAACGCCGACAACCACACGTCATGGTGATGCTCGAGCATCGCCAGGGCCTCACAGCCATCCAGTTGCACAGCGAATTTGGCTGACAGCTCATGGAAACGCGGATGGTTTTGCAGTGTCGCCAGGATCTGCTCGGCCAGCGGGCGCGTGTCGAACAGCATGTGCGGGTCGATGCCGGCGCTGGGGCTGAGCATCAGGTTGCGTACGTCGTCACCGGCGGCGTTGTTCGGGCCAAGGCCCGCAGCCAGCAGCAGGGCGATCAAGGCGTCCTGCTCGGCGCCGATCCCGCGAATCTGCAGGTTGGCGCGGTTGGTGGCCTCGATCACCCCGCCCGCATAGGCCTGGGCCGCGTCCGCCACCGCAATCGCCTGGGCCGCAGTGATCGAGCCACCGGCCAATTTGATCCGACAAATGCCGCCATCCAACGCCTGGACAATACGCAGCAACCCCGGACAAGCCGAGGGGCGCAAGGTATTCACAGCGGGCGTTGGGTTCACGGGGCTACCGGTTGACGGGTAAAGGCGCGGTATTATGCCTGCTTTGTCCGGCGGCATGAAAAGCCTGCCCGTCGGATGTCGTTCAAGGAATTCATATGTCGCCCTGGCTGACGGTTGTAGGCATCGGTGAAGACGGCTTCAAGGGGCTGGGCAGAAACGCCCGGCATGCCCTGCTGCGCGCCACTCGGATTATAGGTGGCCAACGCCAGTTGGACTTGTTGCCGGTGTGTATTCGTGGCGAGCGCGAGCTGTGGCCGAGCCCGTTTTCCCTGGAGCCGGTACTGGCGCGGCGCGGCGAGCCTGTGTGCGTGCTGGCCAGCGGCGACCCGATGTTCTATGGCGTGGGCGCCAGCCTGGCGCGGCAGGTGGCGGCTGAAGAATTGCTGATTTTGCCGGCGCCGTCGTCTGTTTCCCTGGCAGCGGCGCGGTTGGGTTGGCCGTTGCAGGAAGTGGTGACGTTATCCGTGGTGGCTCGGCCATTGGCGGCGCTTAACGCGCATCTGGCCAGCGGCGTGCGCGTGCTGGTGTTGAGCAATGATGGGCGCAGCCCGGCGGCGATTGCGTCGCTACTGGTTGAATCCGGGTTTGGGCCAAGCCGGTTGAGCGTGTTTGAACATTTGGGCGGCGCGGATGAGCAGCGTATCGATGGGCTGGCCCAGTCATGGGAACACGCCTCGGTCGCCGACTTGAACGTGGTCGCTATCGACTGCCTCGCCGACGCCAATGCACCGCGCCTGTCGCGCCTCGCCGGTCTGCCCGATTCAGCCTTCAAACATGACGGCCAACTGACCAAGCGCGACGTGCGCGCCATGACCCTCGCCCGCCTCGCGCCCATGCCCGGCGAATTGCTCTGGGACGTGGGTGCAGGCAGCGGCTCCATCGGCATCGAATGGATGCGCACCCACCCGAGCTGCCGCGCACTGGCGATTGAAGCCGATACCGGCCGCCAGGGCTTGATCGAACACAACCGCGACGCCCTTGGCGTGCCCGGCTTGCAATTGATTCGTGGAAAGGCGCCGGACGTGCTGCACGGCCTGGAAGCACCGGACGCCATCTTCATCGGCGGCGGCGTCACCCGCGATGGCGTACTCGACACCTGCTGGCAGCAGCTGCGCCCCGGCGGCCGCCTGGTGGCGAATGCCGTGACCCTGCAAAGCGAAATGACCTTGATGGCCTGGCGCGCCCAACACGGCGGTGAGCTGACGCGCATTCATGTGGCGCAGGCCCAGCCGTTGGGCGAGTTCGACACCTGGCGCCAGGCGCTGCCGATCACGCTGCTGGACCTGGTCAAGCCGTTATGAAACGCATCCTGCTGCTGGGCGGCGTGACGGAAGCGCTGGCCATCGCCCGCACACTGGGGCCGGAACATCTCTACAGTTTGGCCGGTGTGGGCCGTGTGCCTACCGACCTCACCTGCCAAGTGCGTGTCGGTGGTTATGGCGGGGCTGAAGGCCTCGCCCAGTTTGTTCGCGATGAAAATATCCGCTTGATCCTCGACGCCACACATCCCTATGCGGCTCAGATCAGCCGGAATGCCGCCCTGGCTGCGCAGTTGTGCGACATTCCTTGCTGGGCCTTGCGGCGACCAGCGTGGCAACCGCAAGCCGGGGATGACTGGCGTGAGGTCAGTGATTGGGCCGAGTTGATTGAAGCGTTGAAACCCTTCAAGCGCCCGCTGTTCACACTGGGGCGCGAGCCATTGCAGCACCTCGATGAAATCCCCGCCGATCAGTTCTGGACGCTGCGCGCGCTGGATGTGTATCCGGGAAATGCGCGCTGTGAAGTCATTGGCGCGCGTGGGCCGTTTCTGATCGAAGACGAGCGCGCGCTGTTTGAGCGGCGTGGGATTGATGTGCTGATCAGTAAGAACAGCGGTAGTGCGGCCACCGAGCCGAAGCTGGAAGTGGCGCGGGAACTGGGAATACCGGTGCTTGTCTTGAAGCGGCCGGTGTTGGCTGAGGTAGACCGAGAATTCACTACCGTGGCGGCGGTGCTACAGGCCGTCAACACGCTCTAAACACCACCTTTCCAATGTGTGGGCTTGCTCGCGAAGGCGGTGGGTCAGCCAATAAATCACTGGCTGACCCACCGTTATCGCGGGCAAGCCCGCTCCCACATTTGGATTGTGGCGGGCGCAAAATTTTGGCCAGGCACAAATAACTGTGGGAGCTGGCTTGCCTGCGATGGCGGTGGGTCAGTCAGCCTGGCCGTTACTGATACACCGCCTTCGCGAGCAAGCCCACTCCCACATTTGGTTTGTGGCGAGCGCAAAATTTTGGCCAGGCACAAATAACTGTGGGAGCTGGCTTGCCTGCGATGGCGGTGGGTCAGTCAGCCTGGCCGTTACTGATACACCGCCTTCGCGAGCAAGCCCGCTCCCACATTTGGAACTGTGTTATCAGGCTGCAGTTTTCGTTTGCCCGACGCCCTTATGCACTCGATCAGCCAGCAACTGCGCCAGCTCAATCAACTGCGCAACGCCGAGCAACTCCTCTCGTTTCGGGCCATCCAGGTCAAAGGCAAGGTCGCAACTCAGCGCATTGGCCGAGGCGAGTGTTTCGCTGAGATTGACCAGCAGGTCTTCGGTGCTGATTCCGTCGGCTACTGTAAATAGACATACAGGGGGATTGGGAGTGGGTTTAATCATTGTGAAGCTCCGGAGAAGTAAATAGGAGCTGCCATTGATCGCCGCGACGCGATGGGGTGGCAGCTGTACGCAGGTTCGCGGACCGATTCTCCAGAACACCGGCATACCCGAAGGTATCCCGCGCACAGCCGCCATAGCGCCGCACAGTAGACGATAAAAAAGCGCCAACTGAAAGGAGACGATGACGCTTTTGCGTCTGGAGAAATCCGGGCCGCGACGCCCGACCACTGTGTTCTCAGCGGTGCATGGAGACTAGAGTTCCACCTTCCTAGGGACAACCTTAAATCCTTGTGGGACGTTTCTGTAGAAGGCTCCCACATTGGAGTTACATAGAGGCTCAACAAGAAGCAGCCTACATCAGTACTAGAGGCGGCTGACTACCGAGAAGCGCATGCCTTTGGCCATGATCCTCAACATTTCGTGCACCGACGTTAAACATGAGGCTCATCACATGACTAAAAAATCCCGTGCGCGGGGCTTAACTCGACCTGTTGAACAGACGAATGTCGACTACATAGCCGCCAATCCAGAGTTTGCCCACGCGCTCGGCCTTGAAGCGGACGCCCTGACATCAGATAAACCCCAAGTCGCAGCACGGTTAAACCAATGGCTGAAAAAAGCGCAATGTCTACCTGACAGGAAGACACAGTTCGCGCGTTTCGATGTTGCCGACCATCTCTGTACACAAGAAGATATGGATGCTTACCTCGAAGCCAGCATCGAAGAAGACCCAGGCGATGGCTCATTGATCAAAATGGCGCGAGACGGCATTGCCCGCGCAACCAGCAGGCTCAACGCCCAGCAACAGCCGAGCACAATCCAACCTGTGGGAGCTGGCTTGCCTGCGATGCAGGCGACTCGGTCTTCCAGCCAGGCCAAGGTGATGCCATCGCAGGCAAGCCAGCTCCCACAGGGTTAAGATTGGCAATCGGTGGTTCCCGTCTATCATGAAGGCAACCACTGCGACACCAAACCACACCGCCGCTTTTTACTTATCCCCAGCGATCAGGCTAAATACCCACCTGATCGCTTAACCCTACGGATTGTCCGCCATGGCCCGTCAACGCTTTGCAATTGTGTGGATCGCCTGCTTTGCAGTGCTGTTCAACGCCTTTGCCATGCCGATGGCCAGTGCGATGCAGCAGTCCCAAGACCCTGTTCAGCAATTGCTGTGGGGCAGTTTCTGTTCGTCCAATGGCGCCAGCCTGAAGACGATTGCCCTGGGCAAGCTGGAGATTCCGGCGCCGCAACAGGACGACCACTCCACCATGCAGCATTGCTGGTGTTGCTCGGGCTCACCGCCGTTGGTGGCGTTGCCGGGGCATGTGCCGCAGTTGTACGTGACGCGGTTTGCGGCGGTGCAGAGCCTGCCGCCGCCTTCACTGCAAGCCCCTACGCCGCGCCAGCAATGGCCGAGCCTTAACCCGCGCGCCTCTCCAACGGTCTGATTTCTTCGCAAGTGAACTGCGTTTAGAACCGTTCTGGAGAACTGCCATGCTCAAATCTTCCCTGCTTCTGGCTGCGTTGCTGCTGCCGGTGTGTGTTGCTGCAAATGCCGATGACTACAAGGCCGGCGACCTGCTGGTCAGCGATCCGTGGTCCCAGGAGTTGCCGCCGAATGCGCCGACTGTCGCGGCATACTTTGTGATTCATAACACCGGTGAAACGCCGGACCGCCTGCTCAGCGTTGCGACGCCGGTGGCGGACAAGGCCGAGTTGCATGAGCATGTGATGCAAGGCGACTTGATGAAGATGCAGCAAGTGGAAACCGTCGCCGTGCCCGCCAAGGGTGATTTGACCTTCGCGCCCATGGCCTATCACGTGATGCTGCTGGGCCTCAAGGACCGCAGCCTGTTGGCCGATGGCAAGCAATTCCCGCTGACCCTGACCTTCGAAAAAGCCGGCAAGGTTGAAGTGGAAGTCTCGGTCCAGAAAACGCCGCCAATGGCCGGCCACGAGCATAAACACGCGCAATAGGCCAACGTAAATGGGCGCCCCTCGCGCCAGGTTATCCGCACACCGCCGCCAGCCCATGAGCCTGATGCGCGGCAGTTGGATCAGCCTGTTCGCCATGTTGATGATCTTTATCGGTCCGCTGATTTCCCAAGCGATGCCGATGGATCATCACGCCGGTATGTCGATGCAAATGTCGATGCAAATGCCCGCGGGCATGGACATGTCCGGCGGCCACGGCGAACACAAGCAAGCGCCTGACGAACACCACGTCCTCTGGGAAAAGTGCGGCTATTGCAGCCTGCTCTTCAGTTGCCCGGCCCTGCCCGGCAGCGTGTCCTGCGTCAGCCTCGGCACCCCGCCGCCGGCCAACGCCATTACCCCCGCCACCCGCCTGGGCCATGCCCGGCAAAGCATCTTCCCCGGCGCGCGCAGCCGCGCACCGCCCATCACTGCGTAAGCACTTCACCTCCTTACTTCACACCGGCCGACTTTAGACAGACAGCCGCAGGCTGCTGGCCGTGTTGTTTACGCTTGATTGATGGAATTTGTCATGTCCAGGTTTTCTGCTGACACCCGTTTGGGACGTACCCCCGTTTTCGCTATTCTGTGTGGCGCGCTGTTGGTGCCACAGGCACACGCGGATGATCACGAGTTGAGCCCCACGGTGATCACCGCGATTGCCCCCAGCTCGCCGCTGACTGTGATTACCAACCCGAAAGACCCGCGCCAACCGGTGCCCGCCAGCGATGGCGGCGACTACCTCAAGACCATCCCCGGCTTCGCCCTGGTACGCAACGGCGGCACCAACGGCGACCCGGTGCTGCGCGGCATGTTCGGCTCGCGCCTGAACATCCTCACCAACGGCGGCATGATGCTCGGCGCCTGCCCAGGCCGCATGGACGCGCCGACCTCCTATATTTCGCCGGAAACCTACGACAAACTCACGGTGATCAAAGGCCCGCAAACCGTGCTGTGGGGGCCAGGCGGGTCGGCCGGCACCATCCTGTTCGACCGCGAACCCGAGCAGTTCGGCGAGTTGGGCACACGGGTCAATGCCAGCGTGCTGGCCGGTTCCAACGGGCGCTTCGACAAGGTCATCGATGCCGCCGCCGGTGGGCCGCTGGGCTACGTGCGCGTGATCGGCAACCAGGCGCACGCCGATGACTACAAGGACGGCAACAACCATACGGTTGCCTCGCGCTACGACAAATGGAACGGCGACGTCGCCGTCGGTTTCACCCCCGACGCCGACACCCTGCTGGAACTCACCGCTGGGCGTGGCGATGGCGAAGCGCGCTACGCCGGGCGTGGCATGGACGGTTCGCAGTTCCTGCGCGAAAGCCTCGGGCTGCGTTTTGAAAAATCCAACATCGGCGAGGTGCTGGATAAGGTCGAGGCCCAGGTCTACTACAACTACGCCGACCACGTGATGGACAACTACAGCCTGCGCACGCCGTCGGGCACCGGCATGATGGCCGGGCCCATGGCCTCCAATGTCGACCGCCGCACCCTCGGCGCGCGGATCAAGGCGACCTGGCGCTGGGCCGATGTGCAGTTGATCAGCGGCCTGGACGCGCAGACCAACGAACACCGCCAGCGCAGCAGCATGGGCATCGACACCTACAAGGACCTGCCGCGCAACAAGGACGCCAACTTCCACAACTATGGCGTGTTCAGCGAACTGACCTGGTACGCCGCCGAGCGTGATCGCCTGATCACCGGCGCACGCCTGGACCGCGCCTCGGCCAAGGATTTTCGCCAAACCACCGGCTCGGGAATGATGTCGCGCCCCAACCCGACCGCCGATGACACCCGCGCCGAGACGCTGCCGTCGGGCTTTGTGCGCTATGAACACGACCTGGCCGACACACCCACCACCGTCTACGCCGGGCTGGGCCACGCCGAACGCTTCCCGGACTACTGGGAGCTGTTTTCCCCAAACACTGGCGCGGTCGGATCTGTGAATGCCTTCGATGGCGTTAAGCCGGAAAAAACCACCCAGCTCGACTTCGGCGCGCAATACAAAACCGCCGACCTCGAAGCCTGGGCCTCGGGTTACATCGGCCGGGTCCAGGACTTCATTCTGTTCGACTACAGGCCCGGCATGATGGGCACCACCTCCCAGGCGCGTAACGTCGACGCGCGCATCATGGGCGGCGAAGTGGGCGCGGCCTACAAGCTGACGCGCAACTGGAAGGCCGACGCCAGCCTCGCCTACGCCTGGGGCAAGAACACCAGCGACGGCAAGGCACTGCCGCAAATGCCGCCGCTGGACGCACGCTTCGGCCTGACCTACAGCGAAGATGATTGGAGCGCCGGCGCCCTGTGGCGTGTGGTGGCGGCGCAAAACCGCATCGACCAGAACAAGGGCAACGTGGTCGGCAAGGACTTCGACAAGAGTGGTGGCTTTGGCGTGTTCTCGCTGAACGCGGCGTACCGCATCAATAAAAACTTCAAGGTCAGCACCGGCGTCGACAACCTGTTCGGCAAGGCTTACGCCGAACACTTGAACCTGGCCGGTAACGCCGGTTTCGGCTACCCGGCCAATGACCCGCAAGCCATCAAGGAGCCGGGGCGTACGCTCTGGACCAAGGTGGACATGAGCTTCTAAAAGCATCGCAGGCAAGCCCGCTCCCACACTTGGAATGTATTCCCCTGTGGGAGCGGGCTTGCCCGCGATGGCGGCACAACGGACCCAAAAAAATTAAAGCCTTGCGGAGCCCAATGATGACCACTCAAAAGATTTCCTTCTACAACCTGGCCTGGCGCTGGCACTTCTACGCCGGGCTCTTCGTCGCGCCGTTCATGGTGCTGCTGGCCCTGACCGGCATCATCTACCTGTTCAAACCCCAGCTCGACCCGCTGATGTATGGCGACCTGCTCAAGGTACAAGCCGCCGAGCACGCACTGAGTGCCGACGAACAATTGCAACGCGCCCAGGCGGCGTATCCCCAAGGCAAGATCAGCAAGTACCTGCCGCCCGCCGACGCCACCAGCAGCGCGCAATTGGTGATGCACAACGAAGGGCGTGAAGTGACGGTGTTTGTCGATCCGTATCGCGGCACCGTACTCGGCGAACAGGATGCCAAATACAACCTGCAAGCCATCGCCCGCGCACTCCACGGCGAGCTGATGATTGGCACCGTCGGCGACCGTTTGGTGGAACTCGCGGCAGGCTGGGGCGTGATGCTGGTAGTGTCCGGCGTGTACCTGTGGTGGCCGCGCGGCAAGTCGTCGGCCGGGGTGTTATGGCCGAGGTTCAACACCCGTGGCCGAGTGTTCTGGCGCGACATGCACGCGGTTGCCGGGTTCTGGGGCGCGGCGTTTTTGCTGGTGATGCTGCTCAGCGGCATGACCTGGACCGGCTTCTGGGGCAAGCAATATGCCGAGCTGTGGAATCGCTTTCCGGCGGCGATGTGGAACAACGTGCCGCAGTCTGACCAACAGGCGCGCGTGCTCAATACCGCCAGCCAACAGACCGTGCCCTGGGCCATGGAAAACACGCCGATGCCGATGTCCGGCGACCACGCCGAGCACATGAACCACGGCGCCATGCACTCCGGCCCGGCGGCGCCCACGATTCGCCTGCAACAAGTGGTCGACCTGGCCAACGCGCGCAAGGTCGAGCCCGGCTACAGCATCACCTTCCCCACCACCGCCGAGGGCGTGTTCACCATTGCGGTATTCGCCAACGACCCGCGCAATGACGCCACCCTGCATGTGGACCAATACACCGGCAAGGTGCTCGCGGATGTGCGCTGGGCACACTACAACACCGTCGCCCGCGCCACCGAAACCGGGGTGATGCTGCATGAGGGCAAGATGTTCGGCTGGGTAAACCAACTGATCGTGCTGCTGATCTGCCTGATGATTTTGCTCAGCGCCGTCAGCGGCGTGGTGATCTGGTGGAAGCGTCGGCCTGCGGGTGGGCTGGGTGTGCCGCCGTTGCGTCATGACCTGCCGAAGTGGAAAACCGCGATGGTGATCATGCTGGGTCTCGCGATCATTTTCCCATTGGTGGGCGCTTCGTTGATCGTGGTGTGGGCATTGGATCGCCTGGTGTTGGCGCGCTTTTTTGGCCAACGTGAATCTGCCTCAGGTTCTGCATGAAGCCGGCGAGATGCCTATATCAGAGCCTTTCTGTAGCCTTGCGCGACTTTCGTCGCGCAGCCAATAAGTGTTAACTTATAACACTTTCTGCGTTATCGTTGCTCGCCGCGCCCGGCGGCGAGTACACCCTTCAAGAAGCGATTGATCGACCGATGAACAAGTACCTAGCGTCCGGCCTGTGCCTGCTCGCCTTGCACAACAGCGCCCAGGCCCTGACTCTGCCCGCCAGCCCCGTGACCGCGCCCGCCGTGGATGACGAACGCGTCGACCTTAACACCCCGACCACCGCCGGCTCGCGCCTGAACCTCACGGCCCTGCAAACCCCCGGCAGTGTCGAGAGCCAGACCGGCGAGAAGATCCGCGAACGCGGCGACGCCAGCGTGCAAGACGCCATCTCCCGCGCTACCGGCATCAGCCGCACCGGCACACCCGGTGACGGCGGCACCTCGTTGCAGGCGCGCGGGTTTACCGGGCAGAGTTCGGTGCTGCAGCTGTACGACGGCCAGCGCATGTTCGACGGCGCCGGCACGTCCACCTTCCCGGTGGACACCTGGTCGGTCGAGCGCGTTGACGTGCTGCGCGGCCCGGCCTCGGTGATGTACGGTCAGGGCGCTACCGGCGCGGTGATCAACACCCTCGCGAAAAAGCCGTTTGAAGGCGAGATCGAAAACCATATCCGCCTCGGCTACGGCTCCTACGACCGCCAGCAGCAAGCCCTGGACAGCGGCGGCTCGCTGACCGATACGCTGAGCTATCGCCTGAACGTCAACCGCCTGCGCAGCAACGGTTTCATCGCGCGTGGCGACTCCTCCAGCGATTTCGTCAGCGGTGCCCTGCGCTGGCAACCGACCGAGAACCTGAGCTTCACCCTGGCTCACGACTACGGCGACCAGACCCCACAGAATTATTACGGCACACCGCTGATCAACGGCCAGTTGCACAAAAGCCTGCGTGACAAGAACTACAACGTCAGCGACGACAAACAGCACTACAACGACCAGTGGACGCGCCTGACCAGCGAGTGGCAGCTCAACGACAACGTCACCGCCACCAACGAGCTGTCGTACCTGAAAAACCAGCGCCGCTGGCAGAACGCCGAGAGCTACAACTATGTCGACGGCGGCCTCGCGCGCCAGAGCTACCTGGGCATCAAGCACGATCAGGAACAGGTCGGCGATCGCCAGACCTTTACCTTCAAGCACACGCTGTTTGGCCTCGACAGCCAGACAGTGACGGGCGTCGAGTACAACCGCATTCGCTTCCGCCTGGCCAGCAACGCGCCGTTCACCGATGCAACGGAGCAAGGCCAACCGGTGGATATCAACCACCCAGTGCCGCAGCCGTTTGAAAGCGCCAGCCCGTTTATTGCGCAGTCTGTGACTACCACCAAACAGCTCGCCGCCTTCGCCGAAAACCGCCTGCAGTTGACCGACAAACTCTCGCTGATCACCGGCGCGCGCCGTGACTATCTGCACATCGACAGCAACGACCTGACCACCGCGAACCAGGACGCCGACAGAACCCTCACCGGCAACAACTGGAAAGCCGGCCTGGTCTACGCGATCACGCCGGACACCTCGGTCTACGGCCAGTACGCGACCAGCACCGACGGCGTCGGCAGCCTGATCAGCTTGAGCCCAAGCCAGCAGCAGTTTGGCTTATCCACCGCCAAGCAGGCCGAAGTCGGCATCAAGCAGGCGTTCTGGGACTCGCGCGGCGAATGGACATTGGCGGCCTATCACATCGTCAAGAAGAAGCTGCTGACAGACATCCCCGGCACCACGCTGCAACAACAAGTCGGGCAGCAATCTTCAACGGGCCTGGAAGCCAGCCTCGACCTGCAACTGCCTAACGCCTGGCAATTGCAGGCGAACGCCGCCATTGTGCGGGCGAAGTACGATGACTTTTCCGAAACGGTAAATGACCAGGCCGTGTCCCGCGCCGGCAACCGTCCGGTGGACGTGCCCAACCGCACCGCCAACCTGTGGCTGAGCAAGGCCGTGAGCGACAATGTGCGTGCCGGCGCCGGCATGCGTTACGTCAGCGCGCGGTATGCCGACACCGCCAACACCCGCGAAGTGCCGAGCTACACCGTGGCCGATGCGAGCATGTCGTGGAAGGCCATGCGCAACACCACGCTGGGGCTGGAACTGAACAACCTGTTCAACCGCACTTACGCCGTCAGCCAGTACAACAACGGCCAACAGTGGATTTTGGGCGAGCCGCGCTCGTTCTTCGTGACGGCGGATTACACCTTTTAACGGAATGTCACACACGCCAGCTCCCACAGTTGAACTGTGTTGAACCAGAGAATAACGATGACCTCACTCACCCTCACCCAGCTTGGCTGGACCCCACCGGGTCACGACCACTGCAATCACCGGTTCCAGCTGCGTGAGGCCAGCCTGCAGGTCGCTGTGGGGGAGTTTGTCGGGTTGATAGGGCCTAATGGCAGTGGCAAGACCAGCCTGTTGCGGTGCGCGTATCGCTTCAGCAAACCGGAGCACGGTGACGTGCTGCTCGACCACCAGAACGTGTGGAAGCAAAGCGCCAAGTGGTGCGCGCAACGCATCGCCGTGGTGCTGCAGGAGTTTCCCGACGCCTTCGGTTTGCGCGTGGATGAAGTGGTCGCCATGGGCCGCACGCCGCACAAGGGTTTGTTCGATGGCGACACGCTGCACGACCAGCAACTGATCCAGAAGGCACTGGCGTCGGTGGGTATGCAGGGCTTCGAAGACCATGCCTTTGCCACCCTCTCCGGCGGTGAAAAACAGCGGGTGATTCTCGCCCGCGCCTTGGCCCAGCAACCGCATTTGCTGATCCTCGACGAGCCGACCAATCACCTCGACCCACGCTATCAGCTGGAGCTGCTGCGGCTGGTCAAACGCTTGAATATCGGCACCCTGGCGAGCATCCACGACCTGAACCTTGCGGCCGCCTTTTGTGATCGCCTGTACGTGATCAACCACGGGCGCATCGTCGCCAGCGGCACGCCACACCAGGTACTGACCGCCGAATTACTGCGCGACGTGTTTGGCGTCGAAGCCCTGATAGACACGCATCCCTTGTCCGGCTACCCCCGAATCACCTGGATAACCCAACCATGATCCTGCGCGCCCTGCTGTCTCTCGCCCTGTCGTTCGGCACCGCTCAAGCCTTCGCCGACGCGACCCATTACCCGCTGACAATCAAAAGCTGCAATCGCGACGTGACCTTCCAGGAAGCGCCGAAACACGCGGTCAGCCACGACATCAACATGACCCAGATGATGCTCGCCCTGGGCCTCAAGTCGCATATGGCCGGCTACAGCGGCGTAACCGGTTGGAAGTCGGTCACCCCGGAGATGGCCCACCTGCTCGACGGCCTGCCGGAACTGGCCAGCAAGTACCCGTCAGTGGAAACCTTACTCAATGCCAGCGTGGATTTCTTCTTCGCTGGCTGGGACTACGGCATGCGCGTGGGCGGCGACCTGACGCCGCAAACCCTGCAACCCCTGGGCATCAACGTGTACGAACTGACCGAGTCGTGTGCGTTTGTGATGAAGCGCCCGCCCGCAACCCTGGAAGACACCTATAACGACCTGCGCAACCTGGGCAAGATCTTCGACGTGCAGGACCGCGCCAATGCTTTGATCGCGCAGATGCAGGCGCAAGTCGCCGAGGTGCAAAAGGACCTGCCCGTCGACAAGCCGCGCGTGTTTCTCTACGACAGCGGTGAAGACCGCGCCATGACCTCCGGCCGCCTGGGCATGCCGCAGGCGCTGATCGACGCGGCCGGTGGGCGCAACATTCTCGATGACATCGACGCCAGCTGGACCCGCGTCAACTGGGAGACCGTGGTGGAGCGCAACCCGCAGGTGATCGTGATCGTCGACTACAGCGAAGTCACCGCCGAGCAAAAACAGCAGTTCCTGCTCAACAACCCGGCCCTGCAATCGGTGGACGCCATCAAGAACCAGCGGTTTATCGTGATCCCGTATGTGCAGGCCACGCCGGGCATCGATAACGTGCTGGCGGTGGAAACCCTGGCCAAGGGGTTTCACGGCGAATGATTACCCGGCGCTACGCCTTGTTGCTGGTCGCGCTTGGCGCGTTGTTGCTGGTCTCTTGCGTGATCTCGCTGGGGTTCGGCTCGGCGCGGGTGCCGGTGGACGTGGTGTGGCGGATTTTGCTGAACAAGGCGTTCGGTATCGGTGCGGTGAACTGGAGCACCGGCCAGGAACATATCGTGTGGCTGATCCGCGTGCCGCGCATGTTGCTCGGCGCGCTGGTGGGCGCCGGGCTGGCGTTGATCGGCGCAGTGTTGCAGGCAGTAACGCGCAACCCGCTGGCCGACCCGCACCTGCTCGGGGTTACCTCCGGCGCCACGCTTGGCGCGGTGATCGTGGTGCTGCATGTGGGTGAAATCATCGGCCTGCTGACCCTGCCCATCGCTGCGTTTATTGGTGCGCTGCTGAGCATGCTGGTGGTGCTGGCCGTGGCCAGTCGCAACGGGCGCCTGGAAAGTGATCGCCTGCTGCTGTGCGGCGTGGCGGTGTCGTTCGTGATGATGGCGGTGGCCAATTTGCTGCTGTTCATGGGCGACCACCGCGCCGCGTCGGCGGTGATGTTCTGGATGCTCGGCGGCCTGGGCCTGGCCCGCTGGGAGCTGTTGGCGATCCCCGCCGCGACCGTGCTGCTGGGATTGCTGTTGCTGCTGGGCATGGCGCGGCCGCTGAATGCGTTGATGGCCGGCGAGCAGACCGCCGTGACCCTGGGCCTGAACGCGCGCAACGTGCGGCTCAAGGTGTTCCTGGTGGCGTCGCTGATGACCGGCGTGCTGGTGTCGATCAGCGGCTCCATCGGTTTTGTCGGGTTGATGGTGCCGCACATTGCCCGGCGTTTGGTCGGTGCCGAGCATCGGCGGTTACTGCCCGTGTGCGTGCTGCTGGGCAGTGTGTTCCTGGTGTGGGTCGACGTCGCCGCGCGCACCCTGATCGCCCCCGAAGACCTGCCCATTGGCGTGGCGACGGCGGCGATTGGCGGGTTGTTTTTTATCGGCCTGATGCGCAAGCGCTGAAGTCAGAGTTCGTCTTTTGCCGGTGCGTACCAGAACTCGTCGGCTTCCGGTTCTGCCTGCAACTCACCGACGCTCCACTCTTCAGCGAGCAAGCCCGGACGCGACCAGAAGGCGTCGGGGACCTGCACCGACAAACTGCCCTGGCTGCGCAATCGACTGACCAACACACTCGGGTCCGGCGCGCCCCCCGCCTCCAGCAGCTCCGTTTCAGCCGCGGTAAACGCCGGCACATACTTGAGCATCGCCCCACCTCGGCAAGACAGGTAACAACTCTTGGCATCGGGCGCATTCCTTTTGACCAGCGCCAGGTAGTCGCGCAGATCATCCTTGGAGACGAAGTTCTCCAGCAGATCCTTATCAATCTGCGCATAGCTGGACGTCGACGGTATCGCCTTGTAGAACGCCTGCACGGCGGCAATTTTATAGGTGCTCAACACGTTGCCCGGCGGCACGTCGAGGCCTGGATGATCAACCCGGAATAACCGTTCCAGGCTGCGTGCAGCGCCGGTGCCCTGATCTTCCACCGGCTCGATCGCGACATACCCCGGCGTTTGCCCCGGAACCAGTACCGCGCCCACATACTGCTTGGTCTTGTAGGGCGCCACCAGCCGTTGGGCATAGCGGGCTGCGTCATCGGGGTAATAAAACACCGGCCCGCAGTACGAATGAACATGCGGGTCGTCGGCAAACGTGTGGGGCGTTCTTTTCGGCACCCAATCGGCCGTGACCCGCTCCTTTCTGCCCCAGACTTCACTGGTGCCGCGAATGTCCAGTTCACCCACACCGGCGAGGCGGCGCACATAGTCTTGGACCTTCAACGAGCCTTCGAGTAATTGCAGGCGGTAGTCCGCGCTCGTCCATGGGTAGAGTGGCGAAGTCTTGGGAAACACGTACTTGAGCAACGCGCCGTCGCCGCACAGCAAATACAGCGGCAGCACACCACCGTTGCGCGCATACAGAGTGAATTGCAGGGCCTTGGCGATGTAGTGAGGCGGGAAAAAACTGTATGCCATTTCATCATCGGCCGGGGCGACGGCAACCGTCGAAGCGCAGAGATACAGGCCATCGAGCACATACCCTTGGGGCAACTGGCCGTCGAGAAAAACCTGCTTGAAGTCGGCCAGGTTTTCTCTGACCAGCGCCAGCGTCGTCATGTACAGCGGCTTGTTGACTGACTTGAGTACATAACCGAACGCCACGTCGGTTTGCGGCGCGCAATGGCGCTGGGCGTAACGAACGGCGTCATACGCCTGGGTGAAGATCGGGCCGCAAGGCGCGTCGGCGAATACCTGGCGAATATCCCCAGGCTGGGGTTGCGTTTGATACGGCACAAAACCCGCGGTTATCTTCCTGGGCTCGCCCCATACGCTGTCGCCCTTTACCACACGCAGTTCACCGGCCTTGGCCGTCTCAATGATGAACGCCTGTGGCGAAAGCGCCCCGCTGCGCAGCTGCTCTTCGACAAGGTTGTCGCTGAAGTCCAACTTGACCGGGCTCAGTGGCGTCAGGCGCTGCTTGAGCAGCACTTCCTCGGCAGAGTCCGACAGTTGGTAGCTGAGGATCGAACCCGTGGCGCCGAACACATACTCCTGTTTGATCGGGTCCTGGCGGTGCAACAGGCTCGACAGCACCGCGCTCGGCAGCATGGTTTTGTACAGGGCTTTCTGCTCGGCGGACAGCAGCAACGGGACCTCTTGATCCAACATAGACCGATAGCGCGCCACCATCGCGCTGCCTCCGGGGTACAGCCCTACCGCAACCGCCTGGTCCGGGTAAATCCAGTTCAGCGCAAACCCCTGCATCGGAAGCGCCAGCGGCTCAGTCGCGGCGAACAACCCGTTGGGTAACCGCAGAATCACCCCGCCATACGCCCGCTGCCAGCCGTTGCCGATCATGGCGGCGGCATAGCGGGCCGCGTCATCGAGGGTGGCGAAAGCCGGGCTTAACCGGCGCGCAGACAACGTCGCATAGTTCCTCCAGTTGTTGTCGACCAACCCGGTTTTGTCCCAGCACTGACTCGTGCGAACCACGTGCAGCGCGCCCTTCACGGCCCACTCCCGAACAAAGTCCGCTGGAGCTTTCTGACCGGAGTTCAACTGTTCCTGCGCCTGAATCAGCGACCTGTCGGCCAGGCCCGCACTTCTCACGTCCATCGGCGCAGGCACATACCGCAGCAGCGCGCCATCCAGGGTTGAGAAGTAAATCGGCAGGGTGTTCACGCCCTGCCGATTAGCCGCGTAGAGGGCCGTGTACAACACATCGGGCGTGACAAAAAACAGCGTCAGCCACGCGTTCGAGGTATTCAGCCCGGTCGGCGACCATTGCTGCGAACGAAACAGCCCATACAACACAAACCCGTCAGGCAGGCGGTAGCCGTCATCGGCGGTGCGCTCAAACAGGCTGTTGAGATTGAACAACTTTTGCTGCCCCGCCACGCCCACGACTTCGCTGGCAATGTACTGCTCCTGGTCCTTGTGCTTGAGAATGAAGGCAAAGCAGGCCTGCTCGGCAAAGTTTCGCCCATGCACTCGCCCGTGCAGGTTACGCGCAGCCGCGTCGGCACTGTTGAACACGGCGCCGTAGGTGGCGTAGTCGGGCGGGCCAGACCGTGGCGTGTAGCTGTAGCTGGGCGTCCAGTCTTCGTAGATCACCGAGCGCGGCCCCCACAATGGGTTGCCCTGGATGATCTTGAAATCCCCGGCTTCGGCCACGCGCCGGACCCAGTCGGCGGGCCGGATCTGCCCGTTTTCAAGGCGCTTGGCCAGGCTGCTGCTGCCGACTTCCGGGCCGATGTTACCCAGCAGCACCTCTTCATGGGACGAATGGTTTGGGGTGTATTCCAACAGGCAATTCTGCGCACCCGACAGGTACGCCACCCGGCCGGCCGTGATGATCGAGTACATTTCCGCGTCGGAAAACCCTTGCTGGATGATCTGCGCCTCATCCCGCGTCCAGCCACGCTGTGCGACCCAGGTCGGGTCGGCCATCGACAGGGCCGTGTGGGAACCGTAGCGCCCGTGCAACACATAGGGTTCCGGCGGGATCAGCGGCCCCTGGTTGTCGAACGGAAAGAACAGCGTGAAGGCAAACGGGTTGGCCACACTGGCGATGGGTTCGGTGATGACAAAACGACCGTCTGCGTCCTTGAGGATATAACCGCCGTAGCTGCGGGCTCGCCAGTTGCCAATTTGCTCGTGGGCATACACGGCCGCATCCCGTGCAGAGAGAAACGAACGGCTCAAGGTGGCCTTGTAAAACGACATCAGCAGGTTGGAGCGGTTATCCAACATGCCCACCGTGCGCCATAAACCTCCGGCCTGAACCACCGACAGATCGGTCTCGGCAATGACCCGGCGCACATAGTTTCGGGGGCTCAGCGTGCCGTCGACCATGGCCGCCTGTGCGCCGTTATCGTCAAGCTCACCCTCGTTTTTTTGCCTGACCAGCTCAGTAGTGGCCGTGGCCTCGGGCACTTTGAAGGCCAACAGGGCGCCGTCTGAAGCGTGCATGTACAGGCGTAACCCACGCGCCGGGTCCTGAATGCCCAGGGTGGCCCGCGCCTGACGGGTCGCGGCCACCACCTGTGCAGGGGTAAAGAAGGTGCTGGCCAGCCAGTTTTCCCGCGCCGCGACTTCGTCCTTCTCGTACCAGCTATTGAAGTAAATAGCCTCTAATCGGAAGTTGGAAGGCAATCGAAGTTTGCCGTCGGCGCGTTTTGGGAACACTTCGTTTGGCGAAAACAGCGGCTGACGCTTGGGCACTGCCAGCGTCGCCACAAAGGCGTCCTCACGGGTGTGCTTGAGGACAAAACCCATGGCGCCTGCAGTGGGCGAGCCAGCAGCCGAAAGCGCACCCAAAACGGCCGTATCCGCCGTTGGGAACACCGAGGTAAAAAAGGGTTGTTGTGCAGTACTGCTGCTGGTCACAGGCGTGTTGATTCGCCAGCCTGTTTTCACCCGGCCGCGCATGCCGCCCCACACCTTGTTCGCAATCAGCACCCACAGCTCACCGATCTGCGCCAGGTTCCAGATCGGGTTCTCGAAATCACTTTTGCCCTCAAGCGTGCCATCGCGCACTTGCTGGGCGAAGGTATTTTCCGCTGCCGAGCCACTGCTGACATATTTGAGCAGCACGTTATCGGGCCCGGAGAAATAGTGGGTCTTGGCGAATGCTCTGTTTCTGAAGCTGAAGAGCTGGTCCGGCATGGAGTAGAAATTGTTGAACACCACGACTTGGTCGGTCGTGAAGTAGGGAAACATCCTTTGGATCTGTGCCGCATCCGCCGGATGGGAGTGGTAGAACGCCTCGGCGCTGTAGCCATCGGGGGTGATGAAGTTGCCTCCACTGTCCACGGCCAACAGGATCCGGTGATCGAAGCTATTACGCTGGTCCGGCACCGGGTGGGTGGCGTAGTAGCGATGGGCGCGCTTGAGAATCACGCCGCCGTACTCGACATCGCGCCGTGTGCCGATGGCCTCGTGTGCCCAATGCGCGGCGTCGTCGGCGCTGATAAAGGCCGGGCTCAGGGCAGGTAACTTACCAAGGTCATGTGAGGGGTGGGCTTGAGTAATGTCCATAAGTGTCTCGCTGACAAGAGGGTCGCGGGCGCGTCGGTGCGCCTCACGTAGGGCCTCATGCTGAAACATCCTTGCCGACCACTTGCGCTGCATATCTACGCCTGCGCCCTTTTTCAGGGCTTGGGGTGCACACGACGCTCATCGCGGCGCCAAGTTGGTGCGCATCTCCCACGTCGGTATCGGCCGGCCCCCGCCATTACGCGTGTTAAGTCGCGCAGGCACAGCCTTTGCAAAGTCCTGTGTATCTGCCCCACAAAAAAATCGGTTTACGGAGATCGCACCATGCAGCGTCGTAGCTTGATCAAGGCTTTTACTTTGTCGGCATCCATTCTCGCCATGGGGTTGACCTGGACCGTGCAGGCCGCCGAGACCATCAAGGTCGGCATCCTGCACTCGCTGTCCGGGACCATGGCGATCTCCGAGACCTCGCTCAAAGACATGGCGTTGATGACCATTGACGAGATCAACGCCAAAGGCGGTGTGAACGGCAAGATGCTCGAACCGGTGGTCGTCGACCCGGCGTCGAACTGGCCGCTGTTCGCGGAAAAAGGCCGCCAGTTGCTGACCCAGGACAAGGTCGCCGTGGTGTTCGGCTGCTGGACCTCGGTGTCGCGTAAATCGGTGTTGCCGGTATTTGAAGAACTCAACGGCTTGCTGTTCTACCCGGTGCAGTACGAAGGCGAAGAAATGTCGCCTAACGTGTTCTATACCGGTGCGGCGCCGAACCAGCAGGCGATCCCGGCGGTGGAATACCTGATGAGCGAAGAAGGCGGCGGCGCCAAGCGCTTCTTCCTGCTCGGTACCGACTACGTGTACCCGCGCACCACCAACAAGATTTTGCGTTCGTTCCTGCACTCCAAAGGCGTAGCGGATAAAGACATCGAAGAGGTCTACACCCCATTCGGCCACGCCGACTACCAGACCATTGTGGCCAACATCAAAAAATTCTCGGCCGGTGGCAAGACCGCGGTGATCTCCACCGTCAACGGCGACTCCAACGTGCCGTTCTACAAAGAGCTGGCCAACCAGGGCTTGAAAGCCACCGACGTGCCGGTGGTGGCCTTCTCCGTGGGTGAAGAAGAACTGCGCGGCATCGACACCAAACCGCTGGTGGGCAACCTCGCGGCCTGGAACTACTTCCAGTCGGTGGAGAACCCGGTGAACAAGAAATTCGTCGCCGACTGGAAGGCCTACGCCAAGGCCCACAACCTGCCGGGCGCGGATAAAGCCGTGACCAACGACCCGATGGAAGCCACGTACGTGGGCATCCATATGTGGGCGCAGGCGGTTGAGAAAGCCAAGTCCACCGATGTCGACAAAGTGCGCGAAGCCATGGCCGGCCAGACCTTCGCCGCGCCGTCGGGCTTCACCCTGACCATGGACAAGACCAACCACCACCTGCACAAGCCGGTGATGATTGGTGAGATCCAATCGGACGGGCAGTTCTCGGTGGTGTGGCAGACCGAGAAACCGATCCGCGCCCAGCCGTGGAGCCCGTACATTCCGGGCAATGACAAGAAGCCGGATTACGCCGTGAAGAGCAACTAATCCGCTGATCGTTCCCACGCTCCGCGTGGGAATGCATCCCGTGACGCTCTGCGTCACAACGCGGACGCAGAGCGTCCAAGGCGGCATTCCCACGCAGAGCGTGGGAACGATCTACAGGAAAATTTTATGCCCACTGCCCTTTACCGCTTCATCCTCGCCGCCCTGCTGTTGCTGCCTTTTGCAGCACACGCCGGCGACGCCGACGACTTCCTCGCTGCCAACCCGATGCAACAAGCCAAGCTGCTCCAGGATTGGGCCGCACAGCCCGACCCCGCACGCATCGAGCTGGTGGACGCCCTGCAACAAGGCCAGATCACGGTCAATGGCGAAACCAAGACCGTGCGCCTGAACAATCGCCTGCGTGGCCTGATCGACAACGTACAAGCCAGCCAGCAACTGCTCGCCGCCGACCCCAAGGTGCGCCTGGCAGCGGCACAAACCCTGCAAAAAAGTGCTGTACCTGCCCAGCTAAAATTCCTCGACCAGCAAGTCGCCGCCGAAACCAACGAGGACGTGCACACCGCCCTCAGCCTGGCCCTGGCTAACCTGCAACTGGTGGACAGCGACCCCGTGGTGCGCCTCGCCGCCGTGCGTTTGCTCGGCGGCACCGGCGACCCGCTGGCGCGCACGCGCCTCGAAGCGTTGCTCGCGCCCGGCGTAGAAACCGACGCCGCCGTGCACACCGCCGCCGAGACCAGCCTGGCCCAGGTCAAACGCAAATTGATGGTCGGCGAAATCCTCGGCCAGGCCTTCAGCGGCATGTCCCTGGGCTCGATCCTGTTGCTCGCGGCCTTGGGTTTGGCGATCACCTTCGGCCTGCTCGGCGTGATCAATATGGCCCACGGCGAGATGCTGATGCTCGGCGCCTATTCCACCTACGTAGTGCAGTTGATGATGCAGCGCTACGTGCCCGCGGCCATCGAGTTCTACCCGTTGATTGCGCTGCCCGTCGCGTTTTTTGTCACCGCCGCTATCGGCATGGCCTTGGAACGCACAGTGATTCGTCACCTCTACGGCCGCCCGCTGGAAACCCTGCTGGCCACCTGGGGCATCAGCTTGATGCTGATCCAGCTGGTGCGCCTGGTGTTTGGTGCGCAGAACGTCGAAGTGTCCAACCCCGAATGGCTGTCGGGTGGCATTCAAGTGCTGCCTAACCTGGTGCTGCCGTACAACCGCATCGTGATCATCGCCTTCGCGCTGTGCGTGGTGGTGCTGACCTGGCTGCTGCTGAACAAGACCCGCCTGGGCCTCAACGTGCGCGCTGTCACCCAGAACCGCAACATGGCCGCCTGCTGCGGCGTGCCGACCGGGCGCGTGGACATGCTCGCGTTTGGCTTGGGCTCCGGCATCGCAGGTCTCGGTGGCGTGGCGCTGAGCCAGATCGGCAACGTCGGCCCGGACCTGGGCCAGAGCTACATCATCGACTCGTTCCTGGTGGTGGTGCTCGGCGGTGTCGGCCAGTTGGCCGGTAGCGTGATGGCCGCCTTCGGGCTGGGCATCGCCAACAAAATTCTCGAACCGCAGATCGGCGCCGTGCTCGGCAAGATCCTGATCCTCGCGCTGATCATTCTGTTTATCCAGAAACGCCCGCAAGGACTCTTCGCACTGAAAGGACGGGTGATCGACTGATGAACCAGCCATTGATGCTTACGGCCACACAAAAGGCCGGCCCCAAGGTGACGATAGCGGTCGGCGTGGTGATCCTGATCCTGCTGCTGGCGCTGCCGTTGTGCTCGCTGCTGTCGCCGGAAAACCCGCTGCACGTGTCGGCCTACACCCTGACACTGGTGGGCAAGATCCTCTGCTACGCCATCGTCGCCCTCGCGCTGGACCTGGTGTGGGGTTATGCGGGCATGTTGTCCCTGGGCCACGGTTTGTTCTTTGCCCTGGGCGGTTATGCGATGGGCATGTACTTGATGCGCCAGGCCTCCGGGGATGAGCTGCCGGCGTTCATGACCTTCTTGTCGTGGACCGAGTTGCCCTGGTATTGGGTCGGCACCGAACACTTCCTCTGGGCCATGTGCCTGGTGGTGCTGGCGCCGGGTTTGCTGGCGCTGGTGTTCGGTTTTTTCGCCTTTCGTTCGCGGATCAAGGGCGTGTATTTCTCGATCATGACCCAGGCGCTGACGTTCGCCGGGATGTTGCTGTTTTTCCGTAACGAGACCGGGTTCGGCGGCAATAACGGCTTCACCAACTTCCGCAGCATCCTGGGTTTTGGGATTACCGAGCCGGGCACGCGGGCGGTGTTGTTCTTTGCCACCGTGGTGTTGCTGGTGGCGAGTTTGTACACCGGCTGGCGCCTGGCGCAGAGCAAGTTCGGCCGCGTGCTGACGGCATTGCGCGATGCCGAAAATCGCCTGATGTTCTGTGGCTACGACCCGCGCGGTTTCAAGCTGTTTGTGTGGGTGTTGAGCGCGGTGTTGTGCGGTTTGGCGGGTGCGTTGTACGTACCGCAAGTGGGCATTATCAACCCCAGCGAGATGTCGCCGACCAACTCCATCGAAGCCGCCGTGTGGGTGGCCTTGGGCGGGCGCGGCACGCTGATCGGCCCGCTGCTCGGCGCCGGCGTGGTGAACGGCATGAAGAGCTGGTTCACCGTGGCGTTCCCGGAATACTGGCTGTTCTTCCTCGGGGCGCTGTTCATCATCGTCACCCTGTACCTGCCCAAGGGCGTTATCGGCTTGCTGAAGAAATGAGGAATGTCATGCTCGAACCTATTTTCGATGCGGGCAGCAGCCGCGATGCCATCGGCCTCGGCCAGGCCGCCGGCAAGGGTCTCAACACCCGCCACGGCACCATCCTGACCCTGGAAGACATCAGCGTCAGCTTCGATGGTTTCAAGGCGCTCAATGACTTGAACCTGTACATCGGCGTCGGCGAATTGCGCTGCATCATCGGCCCCAACGGCGCGGGCAAGACCACGCTGATGGACGTGATCACCGGCAAGACCCGCCCCAGCCACGGCAAGGCCTGGTTCGGTGAAACCCTGGACCTGACCAGCATGAGCGAAGTGCAGATCGCCCAGGCCGGCATTGGGCGCAAGTTCCAGAAACCCACGGTGTTCGAAGCCCTCAGCGTGTTCGAAAACCTGGAGCTGGCGCAGAAAACCGACAAGTCCGTGTGGGCCAGCCTGCGCGCGCGCCTGAGCGGCGAGCAGAAAGACCGCATCGATGAAGTGCTCGACACCATCCGCCTGACCGCCTCGGTGCAGCGCCCGGCCGGGCTGCTGTCCCACGGGCAAAAGCAGTTCCTGGAAATCGGCATGCTGCTGATGCAAGACCCACAGCTGTTGCTGTTGGACGAGCCGGTGGCAGGCATGACCGACGCCGAAACCGAATTCACCGCCGAACTGTTCAAGCGCCTGGCGGGCAAGCATTCGCTGATGGTGGTGGAACACGACATGGGCTTTGTCGGCTCGATTGCCGACCACGTCACCGTGTTGCACCAGGGCAGCGTGCTGGCCGAAGGGTCGCTGGAACAGGTGCAGGAAAACGAGCGGGTGATTGAGGTTTATTTGGGCCGCTGATCGTTCCCACGCTCCGCGTGGGAATGCCGCCCTGGACGCTCTGCGTCCGCTGTGTGACGCGGAGCGTCACGGTATGCATTCCCACGCAGAGCGTGGGAACGATCAAGGGTGGGAACGATCGTTGAGGAGAGTTTGAATATGCTGCAAGTCGACAAGCTGCACCAGTACTACGGCGGTAGTCACATCCTGCGCGGGCTGTCGTTTGATGTGAAGATCGGCGAAGTCACTTGCCTGCTCGGCCGTAACGGCGTGGGCAAAACCACCCTGCTCAAGTGCCTGATGGGTTTGCTGCCGGCCAAAGAAGGCGCGGTGAACTGGGAAGGCAAAGCCATCACCGGCCTCAAGCCGCACCAGCGCGTGCACGCCGGCATCGCCTATGTGCCTCAGGGCCGCGAGATTTTTGGCCGACTCACAGTGGAAGAGAACCTGTTGATGGGCCTTTCGCGTTTTCCAGGCTCCGAAGCCAAGGAAGTGCCGGCGTTTATCTACGAGCTGTTCCCGGTCTTGCTGCAGATGAAACATCGGCGCGGCGGCGATTTATCCGGTGGCCAGCAGCAACAGTTGGCGATTGGTCGCGCGCTGGCCAGCCGCCCGCGCCTGTTGATTCTCGATGAGCCCACCGAAGGCATCCAGCCGTCGGTGATCAAGGAAATCGGCATGGTGATCAAGAAACTCGCGGCGCGTGGCGATATGGCGATCCTGCTGGTGGAGCAGTTCTACGACTTCGCCGCCGAACTGGCGGATCAATACCTGGTGATGTCCCGTGGTGAAATCGTGCAGCAAGGCCGAGGTGAAAATATGCAAAGTGAGGGTGTACGCGGGCTGGTTACCATCTAATCTGTAGCGTCCTAACGATAAGCACAAGCACATGAACTTGCCCGTAACCCCTGCCCTGTTCACCCCCAGCTGGCACGCCGAGCTGGAGCTCGGCTACGCGCGTTTCGGCGATACCACGCGCCCGGTGATGCGCCGCCACCTCGGCCCGCTGCGGGTGCAAAAGCACTTGTACGCCGAAGGCCCCGAAGTGTGCCAACACATCATCGTGCACCCGCCCGGCGGGATTGCCGGCGGTGATCGCCTGGACATCAGCGCCCATGTTGGCGCCGGTGCCTGGGCGCAATTGACCAGCCCCGGCGCGGCCAAGTGGTATCGCGCCAGTGGCCCGGCGTATCAACAGCTGGAGTTGACCGTGCAAGCCGGCGCCACCCTGGAATGGCTGCCCCAGGAAACCATCGTGTTCAGCGCCGCGCAGGCCGAAATCACCACGCGCATTGAACTGCAAGGCGATGCGCGGCTGTTCTACTGGGACGTGGTCGCCCTCGGCCGCCCCGCCAGTGGCGAGCGGTTCGACCTCGGCCACTTTCAATCGCACCTGGATATTCGCCGCGACGGCCAGTTGCTCTGGCATGAGCGCCAGCGCATTGTAGGCGCCGATGGCTTGCTCGACTCGCCCATCGGGCTGGACGGGCAACCGGTGTTTGCCACGCTGTTGCTGACTGCTGATATCGAACCTGAATTATTGGAAACCTGCCGCGCCTTGCCGCATGCGGTGCGCGGTGACCTGACCCAACTGCCCGGCTTGCTGGTCGCCCGCTGCCTGGCCAGTGAGGCGCTGCTGGCGCGGGGTTGGTTGATTGATTTGTGGAAACTGTTGCGCCCCTCGGTATTGGGGCGAGAGGCCGTGGCACCGAGAATTTGGAGCACATGAAGATCTGAAGTGGAGCAGGCCCCCTGTGGCAGCTGGCTCCCACAATTGATCTTTGTTGTGGTTAAAAATGCATTCTTTGAAGGACCTTGAACCATGGATTTGACCCCACGGGAAAAAGACAAACTGCTGATCTTCACCGCCGGCCTGGTCGCCGAGCGTCGCCTGGCACGTGGCGTGAAGCTCAACTACCCGGAAACCATCGCCTACATTTCCGCCGCCTTGATGGAAGGCGCCCGCGATGGGCGCACCGTCGCCGAGCTGATGCACTTCGGCACCACCCTGCTCAGCCGTGAACAAGTGATGGAAGGCATTCCGGAAATGATCCCGGATATCCAGGTGGAAGCCACCTTCCCCGACGGCACCAAACTGGTCACCGTCCACCAGCCTATCGCGTGAGGCCAGCCATGATTCGTGATGCAACCGAGCAAGACCTGCCGGCCATTCGAGACATCTACAACGACGCGGTGCTCAACACCACGGCGATCTGGAACGAGCAACCCGTGGACCTGGCCAACCGCCAGGCCTGGTTCAATGCGCGCCAGGCCCAGGCGTATCCGATATTGGTGAGCGTCGAAAACGATGAAGTCACCGGCTATGCCTCATTCGGCGACTGGCGGCCCTTCGAGGGTTTCCGCTACAGCGTCGAGCACTCGGTGTACGTGCGCAATGACCAACGCGGCAAAGGCCTTGGCCCGCGCCTGATGCACGCGTTAATCGAACGCGCCGCCACCTGCGGTAAACACGTGATGGTCGCTGCCATCGAAAGCGGCAACCAGGCGTCTATTCGCCTGCATGAGCGCCTGGGGTTCATCACCACCGGGCAGATGCCGCAAGTGGGCATCAAGTTCGGCCACTGGCTGGACCTGACCTTTATGCAACTGACATTGAATCCGGGCGCCGAACCGCCCAAGGAGTGAGATCGATGAGCGCTGCACAACTGCGTCGAGTCAATGCTGAAAGTTTTGCCCATTACCGCCTGGGTTTGATTGAGCTATTGCTCGACGCGGTGCAGCACGGTGCCTCGGTTGGCTTCATGGCCGACTTCGACGAAGCCCAGGCCCGCGACTACCTCAAAGGCGTGCAAGCCAGTGTTGAAGGCGCCAGCCTGCTGCTGTGGGTGGTGGTGCGCGACGAGCAAGTGATCGCCAGCGTGCAATTGGCGCTGTGCCAGAAAGCCAATGGCCTCAACCGCGCCGAAGTGCAAAAGCTGCTGGTGCACAGCACGGCGCGTCGCCATGGCCTGGGCCAGCAATTGATGAACGCCCTGGAACTCGCCGCGCGCCAGCACAGGCGCGGCCTGCTGTACCTGGACACCGAGGCCGGCTCGGGCGCCGAAGCCTTCTACCAGTCGCTGCACTACACCAAGATCGGTGAACTGCCCGACTACTGCCAAAGCCCGGACGGGCGCTACAGCCCGACCGCCATCTACTTCAAGACCCTGGGGCAACCTGCATGATTCCTGGTGAATATCAGATCCAGCCTGGCGACATCGAACTCAACGTGGGCCGCCGCACCGTTACCCTCAGCGTGGCCAACAGCGGCGACCGGCCGATTCAGGTGGGCTCGCATTACCATTTTTTCGAGACCAATGACGCGCTGACGTTTGATCGCGCCGCGAGCCGTGGCATGCGCCTGAATATTCCGGCGGGCACGGCGGTTCGGTTTGAGCCGGGGCAGAGCCGCGAAGTGGAGTTGGTGGATTTGAGCGGTGGGCGCCGGGTGTTCGGGTTTGCCGGACGCATCATGGGCGACCTGTAGTTTTTCTGGTGTCTGCTCGGGCCTCATCGCAGGCAAGCCAGCTCCCACAGGGGAATGCGTTCCAAATGTGGGAGCGGGCTTGCCCGCGATAGAGAGCGAAGCGAACGATTTCAAACTTTCCTGAATCTCAAGGCATGCACATGAAGATTTCCAGACAAGCCTACGCCGACATGTACGGCCCCACCGTCGGTGACAAGGTCCGCCTGGCCGACACCGATCTGTTCGTCGAAGTCGAGCAGGACTTCACCATTTATGGCGAAGAAGTGAAATTCGGCGGCGGCAAGGTGATCCGCGATGGCCAGGGCCAGAGCCAATTGCTCGCCCATGAGGTGGTGGACACCTTGATCACCAATGCGTTGATCATCGACCACTGGGGCATCGTCAAGGCCGACGTCGGTTTGAAGAACGGCCGCATTCACGCGATCGGCAAAGCCGGCAACCCGGACATCCAGCCGGGCGTGACCATGGCCATCGGCGCCAGCACCGAAGTGATCGCTGGTGAAGGCATGATTCTCACCGCCGGCGGCATCGACTCCCACGTGCATTTCATCTGCCCGCAGCAGATCGAAGAGGCGCTGACCAGCGGCGTCACCACCATGATCGGCGGCGGCACCGGCCCGGCCACCGGCACCAACGCCACCACTTGCACCTCCGGGCCGTGGCACCTGGCGCGCATGCTGCAAGCCAGCGACTCGTTCCCGATGAACATTGGTTTTACCGGCAAGGGCAACGCCAGTTTGCCGGAGCCGTTGATCGAGCAGGTCAAGGCCGGCGCCATCGGTTTGAAGCTGCATGAGGATTGGGGCACCACGCCCGCCAGCATCGACAACTGCCTGAGCGTCGCCGACCAATATGACGTGCAGGTGGCGATCCACAGCGACACCCTCAACGAGTCCGGCTTTGTCGAAACCACATTGGCCGCGCTGAAGGGCCGTACCATCCATACCTATCACACCGAAGGTGCCGGTGGCGGCCACGCGCCGGACATCATCAAGGCCTGCGGCTTTGCGAACGTGCTGCCCAGCTCGACCAACCCGACCCGCCCGTTCACGCGCAACACCATCGATGAGCATCTGGACATGTTGATGGTCTGCCATCACCTGGACCCGAGTATCGCCGAAGACGTGGCGTTCGCCGAAAGCCGCATCCGCCGCGAGACCATCGCCGCCGAAGACATCCTGCATGATCTGGGCGCGTTCTCGATGATCAGCTCCGACAGCCAGGCCATGGGCCGCGTCGGCGAAGTGATCACGCGCACCTGGCAGACCGCCGACAAGATGAAAAAACAGCGCGGCGCGCTGCCTGGCGACGGGCCTGGCAATGACAACTTCCGCGCCAAGCGCTACATCGCCAAGTACACCATCAACCCGGCAATTACCCACGGCGTCAGCCATATTGTCGGCTCCATCGAGGTGGGCAAGTGGGCCGACCTGGTGCTGTGGCGCCCGGCGTTTTTTGGCATCAAGCCGACCCTGATTCTCAAGGGCGGCGCGATTGCTTCAAGCCTGATGGGCGACGCCAACGCCTCGATTCCAACGCCACAACCGGTGCACTACCGCCCCATGTTCGCCAGTTTCGGCAGCTCGCTGCATGCCACCAGCCTGACCTTTATCAGCCAGGCAGCGGCCGACGCGGGGTTGCCCGAAGCATTGGGGTTGAAGAAGCAAATCGCCGTGGTCAAAGGCTGCCGCAACGTGCAGAAAACCGACCTGATCCACAACGATTACCTGCCGGATATCGAGGTGGACCCGCAAACCTACCAGGTCAAGGCCGACGGCGTGTTGCTGTGGTGTGAGCCTGCGGATGTGCTGCCGATGGCGCAGCGGTACTTTTTGTTTTAGCGCAGACGACTGCGCCCCGAACACGCTTGTGGGTCCTCGGGGCGCAGTCGCAGTGTTGCTTACGCAAATTGTGTTTCGAATCATGCCCTCGCTGTAGTCGTAATTCATGCGCAGCTCAGCGCCCGCCGGAATGTCTTCAGTCGCAAACACCGCCGTCAGGATAAAATCCGTCCTGGTGGTTTTTGCGCCCCACACTTCATCCGCTTCGATGTCGAACCCGACACCTTCAACGTTGTAACCGCCTGCGGCCTGACGCACCGGTTTGCCATTGGCGTCATATTCAAAGTTGGTATTTATCCTGGAGATAATGTTGTCCCCCGATATTTCGATCGGCTCCCTTCCAAGCCTTCCTGAAGCCGGCCGGGAGCCTGCCAGCAGGATGTAAGTCTGCCCACCAGGGCTTGCCACTTGAGAGGGCAGGACGGTCCCGCCATAAACACCGACTATTTCCCCTTTGGCGATTCGGCGGTTGGCAACCACCATGGACTGGCCGATCAGCGACTTCTCCCCAGGCGCCTTCATATCGTGCGCAGTGAACACACGCCGCTGCAGCTTCGCTTCATACAGAGCCCCAACGCCCTCATAGCCTTCAAACTTGATGTAAGGCTTGATCTGCTCCGAGGTGTATTCAACACCGGACGCCGACCGAACCTTTCTCTGCAGTTTACGAATTCGTATCGGTTTGCCCTGTAAATCCCTGAGCGGATATCGGGCGTTGTTCACGCGGCTGTAACTGCCCGGCGTATTGCGCAGCTGTGCGAAGTGAGTTTGCTGGCGCATGGCAATGAGTTCGTCCGCGGTGTAGGGCTGCATCGGCATAGACTCCGAAGCATCTTCGAACACCTCCTGGGAAACTCCCGGCCGCATCCCGCCCGTCGAGCCTCTGCGCTTCCAGACCCCGGCGACATCGGGCTTGGCGATAATCGCGCTACTGACCAAGGCAAACGGATTATCCGGCGCCTGCACCCATAACACGTAGTGCTCACCATCGCCTGCATCGGGCATGCTCGCAATGAAGTACGGCTTGCCGCCGAACTCAATGGCTTGCGCCTGGGCGAGTTGTAAGCCAGACACCGGATTCTCCAGCACTTCAAGGGTTCCCCGTGGCAGCAAGGCGTGGGCGATTTCTTGACGGGTCAGGGAATTGAGCAGTGCCGCGTTCTTAATCGCCCACTGCGCCTGCAGGTCATCGGCCTGTTGCCGGTACAGAGCCTCGGCCAACGTCTGCGCCTCAAAGCGACGGGTGAGATCGGCCATTCGCGCATGATAGGGTTGGCGCTGGGCTTCAAATTGCACGTGGTATTTGTTGGCGAGGTAGTCCTGCCAGAAGGTCCTCGCCAGCAATGCGTGGAACTCTTTCGGTGAGTGATCCAGCGCCACAACTTCGTTATACGCCGCCTCCAGCATCGCCGGGGTAACGTGGGCAAGGTCGGCGAACTGCATTTTCTGCGGCTGACCCGGTAATTGCAGACGGTCCTTGAGGCCGACACGATAGGCCAGCCTTATCTCGACCTCTTCACTCAGGCGCAGAGTGTGGGGGAGTTTGTCAGCCAGGCTTACCGCCGGATCATTTACGATTGCCTGGCTGCGGGCGATATCGGCCGAGGCGATCCGGTCCAGCGCGTCCAGGCGAAACAGCCCCCGCGCCAATGTCCGCAACTGCGGGCCTTGCGTCAGGTCGCCGGCCGTTACGCGAGCCTTGGAAACCATCACCGCGAGTTCCATATTGCTGAAGGTAAACACCGCACGGTCACAGCATTTCGCCTCCCCGCCCAACTCGAAAACCTCCGCGCGCAGCCGCCCGGATTCAGGGGTATTTGGACTGATCGCCTCGATCAGTTCCCATATTCGTCGCTGCTGATCGGCATGGCTTGCGGGCGTTGTCTCCAGCCGATCAAGCTGATTGAAAAAACCATCGGCCTTCTGCGCGCCACGCAATGCAAACCACTGGGCCCTCTTGCTTGCCACCTCATCAGTGGGCATCCCTTCGGTCCAGCGCAGAAACGCATCGTGTGGGCCCGTGTCGATCACTTCAACGCCGCGTACGTTCAGCGCACGCACCGCAAACACATTTGACGAGTTCGTGGTCTCCAGCCCCTCTTGGTGAAGTCGCTCAGCGTAATCCCGCACTTTCTGCTGAGTAGCAGGTAACAGTGGGTTGTTGCTGGCATTGGTTAAATCGTTGATGCGCCTTGCCGTTGCCAACAACTCGTCTGTCGGTGCAATGATCGCGTCAGGGATCGTCGTGATCTCGTTACTCCGCAGGTCCACCTCCTCCAACGCTTGCAGTTCAAGCAGCCCATTTGGCCAGGCGTCAATGCCTGTGTTGTGCAGGCTGAGGACGCGCAAATCCGTCATCGCGCTGAAAGTCGGGGTCATGCCGAGCGGGTTGTTCCCCAGGCGTAACGCTTGAAGGGCAGTGCGTGCGGACAGGATCGCGGACGTCTGCGGGGTCAAACTGATTCGGTTGGAATTAAGGTACAGGCTGGTCAGCGCATTCATATTGCCCACAGCAAGGGGCACTTCCCTGAGCTCGTTGAATGCCATGTCCAGATGCCGCACATTCGGGAAGCGGGAGAGAAAACCTTCGGGCGAAGTGCTGAGATTCATGAACCTCAATTTGAGTGAGGCAACATGACTAAAGTCCACGCCAAGGTCCGGCAAGCTCGGCAAATTCAAGTGGGACAGGTCGAGCGTATAACCCGGCCCCGTACCGTCACTGGCCAGCATTTGCTCCGTTTCCTGTCGCCAGCATTGCAGAATACGTTCCTTGGCTGTCGCTCGATCAACCCTGTTCGGCGCCTCGAGACCGCGCTGGAAGGGCGCACCGAATTGCTGGCGCACCGGGGTTAGCTCGTAAACCCAATCGTACAACTTGTTGCTTAACGTAGAGTGTTCTTGCTCAAGCCTCAGCAGTTCCGCGTCGGCACCTGCCCCCAGGTTTCTGAGAAACTCCCGGGCTTGTTGACGCGTCCTTGCGGGGTACACGCTCTGATACCGTTCAATGCTGGGGCCGCCAACGTCGAACGCGCTGGACAGCGTGCCTTCCAACAGATCAGGCCGTTCCCGGCTCAGGCGCAGCCAGTAGCTATCAAATTTTTGCCAGTACTCGGCAGGAAAATTGTTTCTATCAAGCAGGGTGACACGATTGATCCGGGCAATCGCCTCAAGCTGATCAGGCGGTGGGTCCAGATTGATCGCAGGCACCTCACTGAGCCTGTTACCCTCCAGGTTGACGTAATCCAACCCTGTATCAGCACGCAGCCCCACTGGCCACTGGTCGATCCCGGTACCAAGGAGGCTCACCTGTCTCAACCGGGACATAGCACTAAAATCGGGACACATACCCAGTGGATTGTGGTGAAGCATGAGGACCTCAAGGTTGCTGAGGGCACTCAGTTTGGCCGCGCTTTGCGAGGTCAAACGGATATCGTTGAAGCCCAGGCTCAATACAGTCAGGTTATTCATGCCGCCGATCACATCAGGCAATGACATCAGCCCGATGGACCCATCGATGTTCAAACGTTTCAGACGGGGAAAATTCTGAAGGAACGTATCGGCATTGTCGGACCACTTCATAGTTAACAGCTCGAGTGACTCGACATGGTTGAAATCGGCCTTCAATGCGGGCAGATCCATCCCCACTAACGAAAGCGTGTGAGCGCGGCCCTCTCGACGCCAGCAGCTCAAGATATTCTTGACGTTGATAGCCGCTGCCTCTGCGCTTGGATCGTAGGCCGAGTCCCTGGGCTGAGCTCTCTCCCAAACCTTCAAGGCGTTCTTCAGGCCTCGATACTCGGCCTCCAACCGGGATAACCCGCCGCTGACGTCATCGCCTAACCGCTCGATAATGGCCGTGATCTCTGGCTCACTGAGCGTGGGGTAAAGTTTTCGAGCGCGGGCCTGGGCAGAACTGGAGGTGCCGCGCGCCCATCGTCGAACGCCGCCCCCACCGCCCAGCAGGCGCACTGTCGGGTCCACGTTCGGCTTGAGCAGCGGATGCTCCAGCAATACCGTGCGCAGCGACGCACGCGGCAGGGGCGTTTGCTGGATCGCGGCCTTCATTTGCGACGCGTCGATAAACCCCAGGCCCTGGCGCTCGGTGGCAGACAACAGGTCCCAGGTCGCCGAGTAGAAGTCCCTGGGCGTGGGCGCCTGGAACTGGCCGTTGTTCATCACCACCAGCGTCTTGCTTACCGGTGCGTCCGGCGGGCCGACAGCATCCAGCAGTGGCCCCGTGGCCGAGTACTGACGCAGTTCCACCCGCGCTCCGCTCGGCCAGCCGGGCAAGGTTTCGAGGGTACGCAAGGCCAGGCGCTGGCTGTCAACATCCGCCAGGGTGTCCAGATGCAAGCCTTCGTAGGCGCGAGAAACGCGGGTTTCCTGTTCACACCATTTGGCTTGTTCGGCTTGCTGTTTAGGCAACATCCCGGTGCGGCGCAAAGCCTGCAATTGCTCGCTGCTCAGGCGCTTGAGCAGATGCTCGGCGGCCGCTGTCGGCAACTTGGGATAACTGAGCAGTACCATTTGCACATCGGGATCAGCCGACGAAGTGGACGCCTTGTAGCGTTCCTCCGCCAGCGGACCTTTGAACGTCTCAACGGTGTCGCCAATGTACTGACGTAGCGTGCCGGCGCGCACCTCCAGCGAGTCGGCGGCGCTGCCGGGGATTTCCTTGAGCGTGGGGTCAACGCCCTGCAAGGTGTTCAAGACTTCCTTGAGCAACTCGCCACGTGCCATTTGGCTGTCAGAGACAACCACCACGCGCCTGGACGCCGTAACCGGCGCATCATTCTCCCAAAGCAGGCGGCCGTCGCCGCGCATGACGCGAAGGGGCGTATCGGCGGTCAGCATTCCACGACGCTGCAGCATGTTCAGTTGCAGCACCGGATCAGCCTGGCTGTACACCGCCGGGTCGCTGCTGTGCATGTGCTCAACGAACGTCGTCAGCGCCTGGTGGGCCTTGAAGTGCTGGATCGAGTCTTCCAGCAGCAAGGGCACCGGCTCGTGTTCGACAAAGGTCTGGCGCAAGGCGTCTTCTTCGACGCCACTGGCCATGCGGGCCTGTTCCAGCGTTTGGGTATCGAGGCCACGCTGATCCAGCCCCAGGCGTCGTATCAGGGTCGGCGAATCCCAGGTCAGGGGTTCTTCGACTTCATGGCTCCAGGCACCCGCGTGGTTATGTTCCAGTTGCGGTTCGTACGCACCAGGGCGGCTGGGGTGCTGAATGCGGTACTGCCCGGTCTCGGGCTCCTGTCGGACTTGATAGTAGTCACCTTCATGGGGCAACACCGCCTGCCCGTTGTGCTGGTAGAGGCCCAGGGCGTCCGGTTTGGCATCCGCCGGCAATTCGACAGGCACTTTATAGGGCGTCAGATCAGGGTTCCACAGCAGCTGCTTGCCTGATGGCATGGTCACCGGCCGGAGGTTGTCGACCCTGCTCGACAGTTTGACTTCGGGCAACACCTTGGCCCCGGTGCCCAGCATCGCAACATTCAGCGCCACGCTGGAAAAGTGCGCCCACATCGTCTTCAGGTCGCCTTGATTGGCGACTTCGATACCTTCATACACTTCAGTGCACATCTGCGCCGCGCCCACCACCAGCATGATCGGCCCCAGCCCGGGCACCACGAACGCGAGGAAGTTGAACGCGCTGTTCACTGCGTCGGCATAGCTTGCCATCCGGTCCATGCGCGCCTTGCGGTCTTCATCGCCAGTGGGCACGGCCACGGCGCGGGCGTCGGAGAATATTTTGCTCACCTGCGCCTTGCGCAGTTGCTCCCACAGGTTGCCGTTGATGCGTTGCTCATCCAGAGGCAATTTCGACGGTTTTGGCGCCAGCGGATAATCGCCCGCCGCACCGTTGCCGTTGGTGGGTTTGTACAACCGATTGAACTGCTGAAAAAACAGGCCCTGCTCACGTTGGGGTACGAAGCGGCTGAAAAACCGCCGGTACGAAGCGCTGTGCAAGCGGGTGCGCAGGTCGGCCATAAAGGCGCCGCTGTCGGCATATTCCTTGAGCGGCTGTTGTGGGTCATTGGGGATGAACACCAGCAGGCGCTCGGCGCTGTCACTGTCTTTACGCGCTGGCCCGATCAGCAAAGGCCCCACCAAGACACAGCCAAACACCTTCAGCGCGGCAAATGTCACCGGCTTGCCATCAAGAGTGGCAGTGGCGGGGTCAGTGATGACCTGTTTGATCATCCGGTAAGCGTCCGCGCCGATGCCCCACTCTGCCTGGTGAGAGGCAACCTCGGCGCTCAGTGCCAGCAGTTGGCGCTGGTGTTCTTGCAGTTGCTGCTCCAGCGCCGTGCGCTGGGTTTCGTCATCGGGCTGGACGATGGCCTGGAGGTGCTGCTGGTACAAATTGCCCAGATCCAGAGTGCGGCACATCTGCGCAAACTCATGGGCGGGAATGGCCAAGGCCTGGGAGTTGACCGCATGGGGCGTCGCGATGACCTCGCCGTCATACGAGTTCCAGGTGGTAATCACCTGGCAATCATTACAAAGGCTGGCGCGTTCTTCGTCCGGGGTGAAATTGGCCAGGGCAGCCTCGAGCAACGAAACACCGCGGTACTCATAGCTCAGTGACGGATCCGGGGCCTGGTCGAAGACCAGCACACCGAACAGATCATCACGGCTTTTAAACCCATACTTGCGCGCGAAATAGACGTTCCGCACGTCCAGTTCCAGGTTGAAGCGTTGCTTGATCGCGTCTTTAAGCGGCTGCTCGGCAAAAGCCAGCACATCCTGAATGTTGCCCAGGCTGTTCTCCACTTGGTTCAAGGTCTCGCGATAACGGGTGTGGCTGTCGGCCAGGTCAGCCTTCTGCTGCGCTGTGGCAGTCAGGTACCAGCTGGGCAGCTCCATTTCGTGGTTGGCGAGTTCTTCCTGGCGCTGGGTCGAGCCTTGGCTGAACCACGCAGGTACGCGGTCTTTGAGGAAGTCGTAATGCACGCCCCGAAGGTCAACGTTGAAGCTGCCTTCGGGGGTAGTTGTAACGGGTTGTTCTGGCATATCAGGCCATCCATGACGGGCTGTAAAACCACCAACCTATCGAATAGCCCTGCCTGAAAAGCACTAGGTATTTATCGCGGCTCAGAAATGCTCACGCGGGTTGAACGCGGCTTTCTGCGCCAGCTCTTGCCACAACGCCTTGACCTCCTCGTCGCTGCTTTTAGGCATCACGGCCTTGAGCTGCACAAACAGATAGCCGCGCTGCCCGGCCTTGTTCAGCAAGCCATGGCCCTTGGCGCGCATGCGCTGGCCGTTCTGGCTGCCGGCAGGCACTTTGAGGTTGATCTTGCCGGTGAGGGTCGGCACTGCCACCTCCGCGCCCAACGCCAGTTCCCACGGCGCCAAAGGCAGGTTGATGATTAGGTTTTCGCCATCCACTTCGAATTTGGCGTGCGGCGCAAACTTGATGATCAGGTACAGATCGCCATTCGCTCCCCCACCAATGCCCGGCGCGCCCTGGCCCTTGAGGCGGATGCGCTCACCGTCGGCCACGCCGGCGGGGATCTTCACGTTCAGGCTCTTGGTGGTGTTGCTGACGTGGCGACCCGAGCCGTCGTACTGCGGCACCTGGAAGCTGATCTGCTTGGATTCGGTGGACAGCGTGTCCTCCAGCGACACCGACAGCTGCATCTCCACGTCCTGGCCCTTGCGCCCGGTCGGGCGGCGCTGGCCGCCACCGAAGGCGTCGCCACGGTTGCCGAAGATCGAGCTGAAGAAGTCGGAGAAGTCTTCAGTGCCTGCGCCGCCGCCAAAACCGCCACGGCTCTGCCAGCCCGGCGGACCCTGGAACGGCTGGCCATGCTGGCCGTATTTACGCAGTTCGTCGTATTCCGCGCGCTTATCCGCGCTTTTAAGCGCTTCATAGGCTTCGGACGCGTCCTTGAATTTTTCTTCGGCGTCTTTTTCCTTGCTCACGTCCGGGTGATATTTGCGCGCGAGCTTGCGGTACGCGGCCTTGATTGCCTTGTCATCGGCCGTCGGCTCGACACCCAGAATCTTGTAGTAGTCTTTGAAATCCATCGGCGGTTCACCATCCTCAATCGAGATCGCACAGCCCGGGGCACAACGTGCGCTGCTTTGCACTTGTTGAGGGTTGTGGCCCGGGGGTGCGTCAAAGTGTTATCGGCGCTAGCCGTATGCAACAGATGTGGGGGCAAATCCCGAACTTTCAAGCTCAATTTAACGGATGGCTGGCCTACGCATCCGCCTTCGACTGGCATACACTGCGCGGCCGTTTTTCAACCGGAACCTGATAGACATGAAAAACCCATCCCCAGCCCGTGCCTGCGGTATCGACTTCGGCACGTCCAACTCCACCGTCGGCTGGATCCGCCCCGGCGAGGAGACGCTTATTGCGCTGGAGGACGACAAGATCACGTTGCCGTCGGTGGTGTTCTTCAACTTCGAGGAGCGTCGCCCGGTGTACGGTCGCCTGGCCCTGCACGAATACCTGGAAAACTACGAAGGCCGGCTAATGCGCTCGCTCAAGAGCCTGCTGGGTTCCAAGCTGATCAAGCACGACACCAGCGTACTCGGCACGGCCATGCCGTTCACCGACTTGCTGGCGCTGTTTATCGGCCAGCTCAAGAGCCGCGCCGAAGCCAATGCCGGCCGCGAGTTCGAAGAAGTGGTGCTGGGCCGCCCGGTGTTTTTCGTCGATGACGACCCAATGGCCGACCAGGAAGCCGAGAACACCCTGGTCGACGTGGCGCGCAAAATCGGCTTCAAGGATATTTCGTTCCAGTACGAGCCGATTGCGGCCGCGTTCGACTACGAGTCCACCATTGAAAAAGAAGAGCTGGTACTGATCGTCGACATCGGCGGTGGTACGTCTGACTTTTCCCTGGTGCGCCTGTCACCGGACCGCCGCCACAACGACAACCGCCAGAGCGACATCCTCGCCACCGGCGGCGTGCACATCGGCGGTACCGACTTCGACAAACAGCTCAGCCTGCAAGGCATGATGCCGCTGTTCGGCTACGGTAGCCGCATGAAAAGCGGCGCCTACATGCCCACCAGCCACCACATGAACCTGGCCACCTGGCACACCATCAACTCGGTGTACTCGCAAAAATCCCAGCTGGCCCTGGGCAGCATGCGCTACGACATCGAAGACACCGGCGGCATCGACCGCCTGTTCAAGTTGATCGAACAGCGCGCCGGGCACTGGCTGGCGATGGAAGTGGAAGAAACCAAGATCCAGCTGACCCACGCCGACAGCCGCCACGTGCTGCTGGACCGGGTTGAACCGGGCCTGAGCGTTGAGCTGAGCCGCGCACTGTTCGAGTCGGCGATTGATGGCTTGCTGGAGCGCGTGCGCAACAGCGTCACGCAATTGCTCAACGATGCCTCGGTGGAAGTGGCGCAAGTGGACACGGTGTTCTTCACCGGCGGTTCCAGCGGCATCCCGGCACTGCGCCACAGCATCTCGGCGATGTTGCCGAATGCGCGGCATGTGGAAGGCAATATCTTCGGCAGTATCGGCAGCGGTTTGGCGATCGAGGCCAGCAAGCGCTACGGCAGCTGACCCTCCCCGATTTCACTCACACCGAAAATCAAATGTGGGAGCGGGCTTGCCCGCGAAGGCGGTGCTTCAGTACCAGATGTACTGACTGACACACCGCTTTCGCGAGCAAGCCCGCTCCCACACCGCCTAGTGGTGATAGGCCGCCCACACCCCAAGCAACGTCAGGCACCACATCACCGCGCCGGGCACGATCACCAGGTAGTTCCACAGGTTAAAACGCGCGTTGCTCTGCCCCTCCGGGTCACCGGCCGCGAAATTGACCAGGCCTTGGGCGTGTTGAAGGATGTAGGCACACAGCGGAACGGCCAGGAGCATCAGGGGCTTATAGGCAAACCAGGGCTGAAAACGGTCAGCGGCCATTTCGAAAAGCCTGGCACCTACCGTGACCACGACGAATACCGTCGCCCACTGCTCAAAGTCAAAATCGAACTTTCGACCGCTGCGGGCCACGCTATCATCGGCCCGGCGATAGAGCTGGTGGATGAAGAAAATAAAGAAAATAGCCCGCGCCAACGGCGAAATATCCGCCTGATTGGCTTTCTTGTACGAGCTCCAGTTTTTATACGACCAGATGTAGGTGTACAGCCCAAAGCTGAGCAAGCTCAACACCAGCAGCTTGGTTTTGGAAATGACGTAAAACTCTGAAGACGTGTGTACCGTCTCGGTCAGCTCCGCCGTTGGCGGAGCGTAGATATTGTCGCTCACTGCTTGTTTCCCCTTAAGTCCCTTTAAAGTTCAAGTGAGTGCGTCAAACCATTCCGGCGAGCTTCAGCTCACTCTTCAAATACGCATAGTAAATCGGCCCCGCCACCACACCCGGCAGGCCGAATGCGGCTTCGAACACCAGCATTGCCAGCAGCAATTCCCAGGATTTGGCACTGATCTGCCCGCCGACGATGCGCGCATTGAGAAAGTATTCAACCTTGTGGATCACGATCAAATACCCCAACGCCGCCACCGCCACCCAAATCGACAGTGACAGCGCGACGATGGTGATCAGCGTATTGGACATCAGGTTGCCGATCACCGGCAGCAGGCCAAGCAGGAACGTCAGCACGATCAGGGTTTTGGTCAGCGGCAGGTGGATCCCGCACAGCGGCAGCACCACCGCGAGGAAGATCGCGGTGAACATGGTGTTAAGCGCGGCGATTTTGATCTGGGCGAAGACGATATTGCGAAAGGCCTGGACCAGCAGATGCAGGCGGTCGAACAACGCGGCAGCCAGCGGTTTGCGCTTGGTCAGGTCGGGCACGCGCTGCAGCGCGATAATCGCGCCGAGCACCATGCCGATCAGCAAGGTGACGAACATGTGCGCGGCGTCTTTGCCGACCAATTGCAGTTCGCTGAGGTGTTTGCTCAGCCAATCGCCAATGGCCACGCGAAATTCGGCGGCGCTGGCGGGCAGATAGGCGTCGAGGAACGGCGGCAACTGGCCGCGCGCACGGTCGACCACGCCCATGAATTTGTCGAGGGAAGCCCCGGGGTTTTCCGCTTCGTGAAGCAGGAAGCTGATGGCGCCGGCGAAGATCAACGTCAGCACGCTGACAATCAAGGTGCCGAGCAACGCCACAGCCAGCCAACGCGCGCGCCGACCTTCGATCAGCCGCTGTAACTGCGGGGTGAGCATGTTGACCAGTTCATAAACCAGCAGGCCGGCCAACAGGCTGGGCAGCAGTTTGAGCGGCAGGACCAGCAGTAATCCACCGAAAATGATGATGCAACTGACCAGCAACAACACGTGACGCTGAGAAAACGTTGGCATACAGCCTCAAAACGAACGGCGTTAAAGGATGGGCAGTCTGCCAGCCTTGAGGGAATCAAGCGAGAGGCCAGGGTGTGAATGCGATCAACTGTGGGAGCCGGGCTTGCCCGCGATGCAGGCGCCTCGGTGCAGCAAACTTACCGAGGTGATGCTATCGCAGGCAAGCCAGCTCCCACATTGAGCTCCAGCGTTGGCGAAATCGTGATCAGCCTTTGAGGCAAGTGCTCATAAAGGTCTTGCGTGCATCGCCGGTCAACGCCTTGGTTTTCGCCGTGGCATTGCAGTCTTTCATCTTCTGCTGCTGCGGCGTCAGGGTCTTGGCGTCGTTGGCTGCCGGAGCGGCCTTGAGGCAGGTGCTCATAAATGTTTTGCGCTCGTCGCCGGTCTTGCCTTTGGCTTCGGCGTTGCACGTGGTCATTTTTTGTTGCTGGGCGGTCTGTGCAGCGGTGGCGGCAAACCCTTGGGAACACAGCAGCAGGCCCATCATCAACAGCGGAATACGCAACATCTTCATGGAGTTTTCTCCCTGTTACCGTGCCGGGGGGCACGGCCTACGCAGGAGTGTAGTCAAAGCCTGTTACATCTTCACCGGCTGCGAATATTTGTTCGCCGATACTGCTCCGGCGTGCAGCCGGCGTGGCGCTGGAACATGGCGATAAACGCCGAGGCGGTGCTGTAACCCAGGTCAAACGCCACGTGTTGCACGCTGTGGTCGCTGTCCAGGGCCTCGATGGCCGCCAGGTAGCGCAGGCGCTGGCGCCATTCGCCAAAGCTCATGCCCAACTCGCGCACAAACTGGCGCGCCAAGGTGCGCTCGCTGACGTGCACTTGCTCGGCCCACTGCGCCAGGGGGCGGTTATCGCCCGGTTCAGCCTGCATGCCTTCGAGCACGCCGAGCAGCCCGGGGTGGCGCGCATAGGGCAGGAAGCAATCGTGAATCGGCGCTTGCTTGAGCTGGTCCACCAGCACCTGGGCCAAACGGATATCGGCTTCGGTCTGTGCGATGTTGACGTCACGCTGGGCAAAGTCGCTGAGGATGGCCTTGAGAATCTCGCTGATCGCCAGGGTGCAAGGCGCCTGCGGCAATTGCTCGCAGAGTTCCGGGGCCAAACCGACCGAGCGATAGACTATCGCCTGGGCGTTGTAGGAGCTGTGCTCGGTGTTCGGCGGGATCCAAACCGCGTACTGCGGCGGCGACATAAAGCGGCTGCCGGCGACCTCCATGCGCATCACGCCGTTGGCCGAATAGTCCAGCGAACCCCAGAAATGCCGGTGCGGGGTGCACTCGGTGTCGGGGGCGAAATCCGAGTAACGGAAGTAGACCGGGCTCGGCAGGCTGTGGAAATCCGCGAGGCGTACGGTGTGTCTGGCCATATTGTCTGGATACAACGGTCGTTTGTCTGGATCGCAGTATAGGCTTCGATCCAGACAAGGGATAATCCTGCCTCATCAACACACCTGGTTTCTTTCGATGCAATACGCCTATCCCCTGCTGGCCATTTTTATCTGGGCCGGCAACACCGTGGTCAACAAACTGGCCGTGGGCACGATCTTCCCCGCAGAAATCGGCTTTTACCGCTGGTTGCTGGCGGCGCTGCTGTTTACCCCGTTCATGCTCAAGCCGGTGATTGCCAACTGGGCGCTGATCCGCCCGAACCTGGGCAAAGTCTTTATCCTCGGCGTGCTGGGCATGGCGGTGTACCAAAGCCTGGCTTACTACGCCGCGACCCTGACCAGCGCCACCAACATGGGCATCATCCTCTCGCTGATGCCGTTGATGTCATTGACCGCCGCCATTATCAGCCTCGGCCAGCGCCTGACCTTCGGCGCGCTGACCGGCGCGGTGCTGTCGTTCGCAGGCGTGGTGGTGGTGGTCTCGGCCGGCAACCTCGGCGCACTGCTGCAACACGGGCTCAACTTGGGCGACGGCATGATGCTGATCGCCACGCTGGCCTACGCGGTCTATAGCACCCTGCTGAAAAAATGGCAGCTGCGCCTGCCGCCGTTGGTGTTGCTGTATTTGCAGGTGCTGGTGGCGGTGGTGGTGTTGTTCCCGTTGTTCCTGTTCTCGACCAAGGCGGGCCTGGGCTGGGCGAATATTCCGCTGGTGCTGTACGCCTGCTTGCTGGCGTCGATGCTCGCGCCGCTGGCGTGGATGCACTCGGTGAAAACCCTGGGGCCAAGCCGCACCACGCTGTTTTTCAACCTGCTGCCGTTGATTACCGCGTTGATTGCGGCGGTGGTGCTGAAGGAAGAGTTGGCGCTGTACCACTTGGTGGGCGGCTTGCTGACGCTGGGCGGGGTGATTTTGTCGGAGCGTTGGACGACGCCGGTGCGCCGTGAGGTCAGTGTGGCCTGATACACCGCTATCGCAGGCAAGCCAGCTCCCACAGTTGACCGTGTTTCAACCTTGGAATGTCGGAGCTGGCTTGCCTGCGATGAACGATAACGCGGTCCACCTGCTAAACCCCCGCCGCCTTCAGCCTTCGCGCATGCTCAACAAACAACCGAATCGGCTCCGCGCCCTTGCCGACCAGGCCCAACGACTGGTTGACGATATCAAAGTGGTCCAGCGCATAGTCATCGCCAATCACCACGCCCAGGTGCGAGCTGTAGCGTCCAACCATGCCGTCGCACTGGCCCTTCTCCCGGACAAAACTGCGGGCGAATAACCGGCAACTGCGGTTCGTGCCGTCCAGCAGGTTCCGCCCACGATCAGTCTTGCCCGGCTGCAAGGTGCCGGACCACGAGTAATAACGCACGCCGTTGACCACCTCGGCGCCCTGCCCGCCCCAGGTTTCCGGCAGCCCTTGGGGATACTGGCGGTTAAACCGGGCCACGCCTTCGCAGGTAAGGGACTGGTGCGACGCCTGCAAATCCGCCTTGAAGCGGGGCCCGCGATAGCCGGTTTCCAGCAGGCCCATCACCCAGGCAACCAGATGAAACACCGCGCTCACGACCCGGCCTTTCCAGCTGTCCGGCGGATAGTGGGTGTGGAAATGGTCCGCCAATTCCGAACCGTGGTTGGGCCCGGCCACCGACGTCACCGACGCCACCCATTCCGGGCGCTTGGCCGCGGCATAACGGGCGGTGAGCGAGCCTTGGCTATGGCCGATCAGGTTGACCTTGTCGGCGCCGGTCTCGCGGCGGATGCGCTCGATCTGCACCAGCAACTGCTCGCCGCGCACTTCGCTGGAATCCAGCGGCGCCACCTGCACGGCAAACACCTGCGCACCGCCCGCCCGCAGTGCCGGGACAATGCCGTACCAGTAAGGGAACAGCACCAGGCGCACAAAGCCCAGCATGCCGGGCACCAGCACGAGCGGGTAACGCGTGGCGAGGGATTCGGGCATGCGGCGGGCATCCTGATTGGTGGCGATAACGTCATCCTAGACCACTCGACATGACCGCCCCATGACCGCCAGCGCTTTAGAAATGCCCGGCCAGGTCGTGCAACTGGTGCTCGTCTTCGTGACGGGCGCGCAGGAATCCGTGAAATCCGATAAAACTTTTTGCGTTGCGCGGGACTCACAACTGGGAGCGATCACGCCGGCAGAGCGTGGCGTAAAACCGGATTAGCACCAGGAGATTGAGATGACTGAAGCACATTTGACTGACGTTGCGACCCTGCGCTCACGCGCCCGCCAGAACGTCGAAAACGGCGCCGTGACCGAAGGCTACGACGCCGATCGCGAAGAAATCATCCGCCTGCTCAACGCCTCGCTGGCCACTGAGCTGGTCTGCGTGTTGCGCTACAAGCGTCACTACTTCATGGCCACCGGCCTGAAAGCCAGCGTCGCCGCCGATGAATTCCTTGAGCACGCGACCCAGGAAGCCGAGCACGCCGACAAACTGGCCGAGCGCATCGTGCAATTGGGCGGCGAGCCGGAGTTCAACCCCGACCTGCTGTCGAAGAACTCCCACGCCCAATACGTGGCCGGCAATAACCTGAAAGAAATGGTCTACGAAGACTTGGTAGCCGAGCGCATTGCGGTGGACAGCTACCGCGAAATCATCCAGTACATCGGCGACAAAGACCCGACCACGCGTCGCATCTTCGAAGAGATCCTGGCCCAGGAAGAAGAACACGCCGACGACATGGCCGACATTCTGCAAGACCTGTAACCCGCAACACTGCAATACCTCAATACCCTTGTGGGAGCGGCGGTGCGACGATTCGACTTGCCCGCGATAGCGTTCGAACAGTCAGCACATCTGTCGACTGTTACACCGCTATCGCAGGCAAGCCAGCTCCCACATTTGGTTTCGGGTTTTGTCAGTTACGTCGCCGCTGTCAGCGCCGACAATCTGCGGACCTGTAACCCGCAATACCGCTGAACCCCTGTGGGAGCGGGCTTGCCCGCGATAGCAATCGAACAGTCAGCACATCTGCCGACTGTTACACCGCTATCGCAGGCAAGCCAGCTCCCACATTTGGTTTCGGGTTTTGTCAGTTACGTCGCCGCTGTCAGCGCCGACAATCTGCGGACCTGTAATCCCCAACACCGCTGAACCCCTGTGGGAGCGGCGGTGCGACGATTCGACTTGCCCGCGATAGCAATCGAACAGTCAGCACATCTGCCGACTGTTACTCCGCTATCGCAGGCAAGCCAGCTCCCACATTTAGTTTCGGGTTTTGTCAGTTACTTTTCACAGTTTTCGGCGCTTTGCCTTCCTTCATCTGCTGCAGCAACGGCGCGCACTGGTTAGGCTCATCGCCGCTTGGCGCGACCAAGGCCAGCAACCCAGCCGCCGGGCCGGCGATCACACCCAGCGCAACCATGCCTGCGCCACGCAGCATCAGCGGCACCGCCTTCACACCCGCATTCGGCTTGATAAACGGCCCGTTGACGTACAGCGGCGAGCGCAGCGAGAACAGGCGAAAGCCTTTCGATTCAGGCGTGATCGTGAGGTCCAACTGCTCGGTGGCCATGTTGGCCGTGCCGTCGATGTAGATGATCGCGTTCTCGGTATCGAACACAAACAGGCGGGTGGTGGCCAGGCCGGTCTTGATGCCGAAGTCCGCCGCCGCGCAGTTGATCTTCACTTCCTTGTCGCCGAACAGGCGGCCCACCACGTAGTTGCCCACGTTGAGCCCGGCGATTTCCATCAAGCCACGGCTGATTGCGCCATCGTTGATGAGCATTTTCAGGTCGCCGTTGGAGGTACCCAACAACGCCGCCACGGAATTACCGCGCCCGGAAATATCTGCATCACCGTTGAGTTCACCAAAGCTGGTTTTCATCGGTTCGAAGGTCGGGAACAGCTGCTTGAGCTTGAAATTGCGCGCGGTGAGTTTGGCGCGCCCTTCCATCGGCACGGTGCGGCCGTTCAGGCGAATCTGCGCATCCAGCTTGCCACCCGCCACGCCGAAACGCAGCGGTTCCAGGCTGAGTTCGCCATCGTTGAGCACCAGGTGGGTGTAGAGATCGGTGAAGGGTAAATCGGCACTGTGCACGATGCGTTTGCCGGTGAATTCGACGTCGGCGTCCATGTCGCGCCAGCGTTCGGTGCGGAACTCTTCCACCGGCAGCACCTTGGTCGCCGGTTGCTTGCTTTCACCGCCACGGGCCTTTTGCTTGGCGTTGGAGTCTGCGCCGATCAGCGGCGCGAGGTCAGTCATCAGCAGTTGGTTGGACACCAGCGCGCCGCTGAGCTTGGGGCGTGGTTGGCTGGCGACATAACTCAGGTTGCCGTGGATGTCGCTGTCGCCGATTTTGCCGTTGAAGTTTTCATAGGTAAACGAAGCGCCGCTGGCTTCATGCAGCTTGGCGATCAGGTGACCGTCGGTGGAATAGGCGGGAGAATCCGGCAGCGTCACGCCGGTCAGCGGGTAAAGGTTACCCAGGCTGCTGCCTGCCAGTTTCAGGCGCAGGTCCAGGGCGCCGAGGTTCAGCGGGTCGGTCAGGGTGCCGGCCAGGGCGATGCGGGTGTCGGCGATTTTCACTTGGGCTTGCAGCGGGAACGGCTTGGCCGCGTCCTGCAAGGCCAGCAGGCCGCCGATCTTGCCGGTGCCGTCGAGTTTCTGGCCGTGGTATTGGCCTTTGACCTTCAGGCCGAAGGCGTAGTCCTGGGGCGCCGAGCCTTTTTCCAGGGCCTTTTTGGCATCCGCGTCGCCCACGATTTCACCGAAAGGAATCGGCTTGCCCAGCGGGTCGATGATCACGTCGAGCTGGGTCTTGAGGGTTTGGTCGTCGAGGGTCACGTGGCCCTTGTCGAAGCCGATGGCACCGATGTCGACCACCCAGCTGGAAGGCTCGGCGTTGGGGTCTTTGGGGTCGAATTTGAAGGTCCAGTTGGCACGGCCGTCGGCCAGGCGCTGCAAGTCGGCACTGGGTTCAGTGAGGTCGATACGCGGGATCACCACGCGTTGCACCAACAGCGCCAACGGTGAAATGCGCAATTCAACGCGCTTGAGCGTGACCATTTGCGGTTTCTTCGACCAGTCGGGGTTGCCCAGCGTCAGGTCTTCGGCGATCACGTGCGGCCATGGCACCCAGGCGCGCCAACCGCCCTCATCCGGCTCACGCGCCCACACCACCGCCAAGTTGCCATTAATGGCAAAGGGGCGATGCAGCTCTTCGGAGACCTTGGCATTGAGGGGCGGCTTGATGCGGTTCCAGTCGAAGAACACCAGCAACAACACCACCACGGCGATTAACAGAACGAAGCTGGCGCAGCTCCAAGCGACAATTTTACGAGTGCGCGTCATTGCACAGGACTCCTGATTACGACTGAGGGCGCGCGCTGCCGCGCACCTTTTGACTACAGCTTATAGGGCTACGACTGACAAATGGTCTGGGGGTTTACCCGGAGTTCGAATTCATCGCAAAAAAAGCGATTCCTCCTACAGCTCAAGTCGACCAAACCATCAACACTGCACCGGTGTTACCCACGAACGGGTCGAAAATACCCACCATGGTGCAAAACCGCGGGCTTGAGAGGTGCGTCCTAGAGCCTCTGCCGGGAACAATCAATTCTGTTGATTATTACCATTGTGTTTATGAACTTTTATATCGACTTATCGAGAGTAGCATTAGCCCTGTACCCACTTTATCGCCCTCCCAAGGAGCAACCATCATGAAACGCCAATTACTCGCTACCGTTCTGCTGTCTGTCCTGGCTTCCAGTGCTTTTGCCCTGCCAGCCGCTGAACAAGCCACCCCACAGAACAAAGCTCAAGCCGTTCAGGCCAGCCAAACCCTGGCTCGCAGCGGTTCGCAAGAAGACGAAAATCGTGACTACGCCAAAGGCGCTGTTGCAGAAAACGGTTCGGAACACGCCAACAAACGCGCTTACACCGAAGGCGTTGCAGAAGGTGGCCGTGATCGCCTGGAACAGAAAGGCCTGGTAGAAGGCGGTGCTGAACAAGCCAACGACCGCGCTTACACCCAAGGTGTTGCCGAAGGCGGTGCTGACCGTCTGCAAGAACTGCATCAAGCACAGAGCTAAGCCCGTGGTGGCCGAGAAAAAAGCCCGATCAGCCGATCGGGCTTTTGCTTTTTGATAGACCGCGTCCCGCCTCACCCCGCCAAGTTCGACGCCGACGAAGCGGTTTTGCTAGAGTGCGTCGCTGTACTTGCCGACAAAGCCAACCCGCCGATGCTGCCCCGCGCCGAACAGAAGCAACAAACCCGCCTCGCCTTGATGGACGCAGCCCGCCATCTGATGGAGTGTGGCCGTGGGTTCGGCAGCCTGAGCCTGCGCGAAGTGGCCAAGACCGCCGGCATTGTGCCAACAGGGTTCTACCGCCATTTTGACGACATGGACCAGCTTGGGCTTGTGTTGGTCAGTGAAGTCGGCCAGACCTTTCGCGCCACGATTCGCCTGGTACGCCACAACGAGTTCGTGATGGGCGGCATCATCGATGCGTCCGTGCGGATTTTCCTGGATGTGGTCTCGGCCAACCGTTCGCAATTCCTGTTCCTGGCCCGTGAACAATACGGTGGCTGCCTGGCCGTGCGCCAGGCCATCGGCGCCTTGCGCGAAGACATCACCCGCGACCTCGCCGCTGACCTCACGCTGATGCCCAAACTCCAGCATCTCGATCCCGACGGTTTGCACGTAATGGCCGACCTGATCGTCAAGAGTGTGTTTGCCACCCTGCCCGACATCATCGACCCGCCCGCCCAAGCCCTGCCCGCCCATCTCACGCCCCAGGCGAAGATCACCCAGCAACTGCGCTTTATCTTTATCGGCCTCAAGCATTGGCAAGGCCTGGGCAGCACCGAGTAAGCCGTCAGCCAGCCGGGTGAAAGCGCTTGGCGGTGGTGTAGTGTTTTTTCCAGTAGTGGCTGTTCAATAAATCGATGCGAACGCGCTTGCCGCTACTGGGCGAGTGGATGAATTTGCCTTGGCCTATATAAAGGCCGACATGGCTGACACCGCTGCGTCCATTGCCCTTGAAAAACACGGCATCGCCCGGTTTGAGCGCCTCTCGCGGGATCGTCCTGGCACTGGACCGGTGCATGGCCGTCGTTGTGCGCGGCAAACGAATATTGGCTTCGGTCTTGAACAGATAAACCAGGAAGCCGCTGCAATCAAACCCCTGATCAACCGAGTTTCCACTGCCGTTATAGGGCGTGCCGAGCAACGCTTGGGCGCGATCGATCATGTTGTCGATAGAGGCCGTAGCACCGGAGTTCGCAGGCACTTTCAAATTGGCCGAGGCAGGGAAGACGGCACAGGCCAGACTGACAATGAGTGAACATAACAATACTTTAAACATGAGGGCGTCGCTGTGAATTGAATACGGCGCATATCGTAGTGAAACAGCGCGTAACTTTTTGAGCGACAAATCCCGCTATTGCGTAGGACATATCCGAGAAAAATCCAATGGGAATTGGATGAAAGAAATTTCATGCAGTACACAGCGGATCTCAACGCAGAACGCCCACATCTGGTGCTATAAATCCATTAACGCACCATTTAGAGGCGCAGTAGGAATTGACTGACGCCCTGTTCGGTAGCGCGACCGTGCTTGCCTACAGGGAATTCCCATTCGCGCGTGCGGTTGGCAAGCCCCTTGCTCTAGCTCTTTTATCGCTCATAGCTGGAAGCCTCCTGATGCTGGTGATCCACCGCCGAATCGCCCCCCAAGCCCTCTGGGCCGCTGAACTGCTGCTGAACTTCGAAGCACGCAGCAAGAGCCGGCTGCGCTGTTTCAGTGCCGATGGCGAAGACGTCGGCCTGTTTCTGGAGCGCGGCCAGCCGCCGTTGCACGATGGCGAATGCCTACAGGCTGAAGACGGACGCGTCGTACGCGTCGTCGCCCGCCCTGAACAACTGCTGCACGTCACCTGCAGCAATGCGTTTGAACTGACCCGCGCGGCCTATCACCTCGGCAACCGCCATGTTGCCCTGCAAGTCGGCGACGGCTGGCTGCGCCTGCTCGATGACTACGTGCTCAAGGCCATGCTCGAACAGCTGGGCGCGCACACCGAAACCATCGAAGCCCCGTTCCAACCGGAACACGGCGCCTATGGCGGTGGCCATCACCATTCGCGCCATGGCGATGAAGACTTCAACTACCCGCCCAAGCTGCACCAGTTCGGCGTACGTCTATGAACCCAGCCTGGGCGCTGTTGCGTCTGGCCAGTCCGCAGTTGCCGATTGGTGGCTACAGCTATTCCCAGGGCCTGGAGATGGCCGTGGAAAATGCCCGCGTCCATGATGCCGCGAGCGCCCGACGCTGGATCAGCGACCAGTTGCTGCTCAATCTTGCCCGCTTCGAAGCGCCGCTGCTGCTTGCCCATTGCCGCGCCGCCGCTGAACAGGACTGGCCGCGCCTGGCGCAATGGTGCGAAGAGCACCGCGCCAGCCGCGAGACCCGCGAGCTGTACCAGGAAAGCCGGCAGATGGGCTACTCCCTGCAACAGTTGCTCAACGGCTTGCCGGAACTGGACGACGCAGCGCGTGGGTTTCTGGCGCAGTGCGCCGAACCGCACCTGGCACTGGGTTGGGCCCTGGCGGCGCGCGCCTGGCACATCAGCCCTGACGACGCCCTCGCCGCCTGGCTGTGGAGCTGGCTGGAAAACCAACTCGCCGTATTAATGAAAACCCTGCCGTTGGGCCAGCAAGCCGCCCAACGCCTGACCAGTGAACTGCTGCCGTTGCTGCAACAGGCCCAGCAGGACGCAGCCCGTATCGACCCCAACCATTTCGGCAGCGCCGCGTTCGGCCTGTCCCTGGCGTGCATGGCCCACGAGCGCCAGTACAGCCGCTTGTTCCGTTCCTAAGCCTTTTTACTTCAGTGGAGAAGCACATGAACACACAACCCCTGCGTGTCGGCATCGGCGGCCCGGTAGGCTCCGGCAAAACCGCGCTGACCCTGGCGCTGTGCCTGGCCCTGCGTGACCGCTACAACCTGGCCGTGGTCACCAACGACATCTATACCCGCGAAGACGCTGACTTCCTGGTGCGCAACCAGGCCCTGGCGCCGGAACGCATCATCGGCGTAGAAACCGGTGGCTGCCCGCACACGGCAATTCGTGAAGACGCCTCGATCAACCTCGAAGCCGTCGACCAGCTCAACCGGCGCTTTCCCGGCCTGGACCTGATTCTGGTGGAGTCTGGTGGCGACAACCTCTCGGCAACCTTCAGCCCGGAACTGTCGGACCTGACCATCTACGTGATCGATGTGTCGGCCGGCGACAAGCTGCCGCGCAAAGGCGGGCCCGGTATTTGCAAATCCGACTTGCTGGTGATCAACAAGATCGACCTGGCCCCACTGGTGGGCGCCTCGCTGGAATTGATGAACAGCGACACCACGCGCATGCGTAACGGCAAACCCTTTGTGTTCAGCAACCAGAAAACCGGCGTCGGCCTGGATGAAATCGTCGCCTTTATCGAACGTCAGGGCTTGCTCACTGCGGCCTGATCTCACCCTGAAAGGAGCCTGTACATGGGTCTCAACAAACTTCTCGCAACCGCCGCCCTGCTGCTCGCCCCGGCCCTCGCCTTCGCTCACCCCGGGCATGGCGATAACGGGCTGGTCGCCGGCATCAGCCACCCGTTGGGCGGTATCGATCACTTGCTGGCCATGGTCGCGGTCGGCCTCTGGGCCGCGCAGCAAAAAGGCAACGCACGCTGGGCACTGCCTTGCGCGTTCGTCGGCACCATGCTGATTGGCGGCTTGCTCGGCTTTGAAGGCCTGGAACTGCCGGCGCTGGAAAGCGGAATTGCCGCCTCGGTACTCGCGCTGGGCCTGGCGGTGGCGCTGGCGGTACGGCCGCCGCTGTTTGTGGCGGTGGCTGCCACGGCGTTGTTTGCGCTGTTCCATGGCGTGGCGCACGGTTTGGAGCTGCCGGACATGTCCAGCCCGTGGGCGTACGCGGCCGGTTTTGTCGGCGCGACGGCGGTGTTGCACGCTGCCGGGTATGCGCTGGTGCGTTTTCTGCCGGCTGCGGCTGCACCGTTGGTGCGGGTGGCCGGGGCGGCGTCGGCGGCCACCGGGGTTTGGTTGCTGGCAGGCTGACCTTGATCGTTCCCACGCTCCGCGTGGGAATGCAGCCCAGGACGCTCCGCGTCCCAAGGCCTGACGCAGAGCGTCAGAAAATGCATTCCCACGCAGAGCGTGGGAACGATCAGCCTGCTACCATGCGCGCCTACGCCCCTGCCGTGAAGACGCCAGCCGATGCCCATCGCTTCTCAAACTTCCTTGAACACCGTGCTCACGCACTTCCACGACCTGATCGTGCCGCTCTGGCAAGGCCCGGGCTGGAATGCCGAGCTGGCGTTGCCCTATGAGGCGCTCGACGCCGACCACCGGCCGTTGCCCCCACAACGCTACCGCGCCATGGCCTGTGCCCGGCAGCTGTACCTGTTCGCCAGCCAGATCGGCGAGCCCGGCGCGGCCTTCGCCGAAGAACGCGCGGCGGCGCTGTTCCGCTCCCTGCAGCGGCACTTCCACGATGCCGAGCATGGCGGCTGGTTCTACAGCATCGACGCCCACGGCAAACCACTGGATAAGCGCAAAGACCTCTACACCCACGCCTTCATCATCTTTGCCTGCGCCCACTACTGGGCCAAAGCCCGCGAGCCATTGGTGGAATCGGTGCTCGATGCGGCGCTCGAAGTCGTCGCCAAACGCTTCGCCACCGGCGACGGCCTGTACGAAGCGGTATTGGAACGCAACTGGTCGTCGCTCAAGTCCGGCCCGCTGCAGAACCCGCTGATGCATCTGGCCGAAGGCTTTCTCGCCACCCTGGCCGTGCGTGAAGACGCCGTCACGCAAGATGCACTGCTGGACCTGGCCACGGCCATGCAAAAGCGCTTCATCGACCGCCAGCACGGCGTGATGATGGAGAAACCGCTGGGTGCTGTGGATAACTGGTTTGAGCCGGGGCACCAGTTCGAATGGTTCTATTTGCTGGAATCCTCAGCGGTGCTGCGCGGCACGCCGTTGCACGCCTCACTGACGCGAGCGTTTGCCTACGCCGAGCTCAAGGGTGTGGATAAATCGAGTGGCGCGGTCAGCGGCATGCTCGCCCTTGACGGCACGGTGCGCGACGGCACGCAACGAATCTGGGCCCAGGCTGAATACCTGCGGGCACTGACCTTGCGGCCTGCCAGTGACGCGGTGTTGCAACGCCAATTGCTGGCGCTGCAGCAGCACTTTTTGCATGACAAAGGCTGGCATGAATGCCTGGATGCCAAGGGCGCCGTGAGCCGCCGGGACATGCCGTCGACTACGCCGTATCACCTGGCGACTTGTTATCAGGGGTTGATCCAGCATTTGGGCTGACCTCTAGGGCCCTATCGCAGGCAAGCCAGCTCCCACATTTTGAATCGGTTCACAATTCAACTGTGGGAGCTGGCTTGCCTGCGATGGCCTCACCTCGGTCTAACTGACCTCACGCAATCCACTTGCGATCCCCAGTAAAACTGATCGTCAACCAGCGCGCCGCATCCGGCGTGCCGAGACCTGTGGATATCTCTTCGCGCAGCCCATCAAGGGTGGCGACGTTATCCACCGGGTAATTCGCCGGCAACACCACATGAATCTCGATAAACCGCGCCCGCCCGTGCTTTTGCACGTAGGAGACGTAGTCGTCGAAGCCATGCCTGGCCTGGGCCGCGTCCATCACTTCACGTACTTTGTCGTCCAAGTGATCCGGCGCGATCCCCAGCACCTCGCGCAAGGCCGGGCGCAGGATCTTGAACGCCGGCGCCAGCATGCTCAGGGCCAGCAGAATCAGGATCAACGGGTCGACATACACCGCCCACTCGCCATAGCCCTGGGACTTGAGCAACAGCGCGGCAAGAAAGCTGATCAGCAAGCCCACCGACAGCATCGCGTCCACCAGCCAGCTGATGTTGTCGAACTGGATCAATGAAGATTTCAGCGTGCGATTGCGATAACGCACGTAGAAGAAATAGCCGAATTCGACAACGGTAAACACCGCCGCGTAGACGATCACCAACCCCAGCTCAATTTCACGCCCGCCATTGATAATGCCGAACACGCCGTTGAGAAACGCGTAGATGGCAATCAGCAGCAGGAAGCTGCCCTCGATCAGCAGCACCATCGGCTCCAGGTGCCAATAGCCGAACTGGAAGCGCTCGTTGCTTTTCTTGGCGATCAGCTTGGCCGTGATCAGCATCAACACCTTGATGGCGGTGGCGATCAGCGAGAAAAAGCCGTCGAATAGAATGGATTGGGCGCCAGACATCACACCCGTGACAATCCCGGCGATCGCCACGGCGAACATCAGGATGGTCGATTGTTTGAGCAGTGCCTGCTCACCTCGGTTACTCACATTTCCTCCTGTCAAAACCTTTAAACCGCACAGTGCGGAGGGGTTTTCAGGCGTGGAGTGTACCTTATGTCGTGTTTTGGCCGATTTGTCGCCATCGCAGGCAAGCCAGCTCCCACATCACATGTGGGAGCTGGCTTGCCTGCGATGCACGCGACGCGGTCTTGAGCCTTACTTGGCCCCACGCTCAATCGCAAACCCAGCCCAGGTCTGGCTCACCGGCATCAGCTCCAGGCGGTTGATGTTCACATGCGCCGGCGTGTTCAACACCCAGAAGATGGTATCGGCAATGTCCTGCGGCTGGATCGGCTCGGCACCGGCATAGGTCGCGTCATAACGCGCCTGGTCGCCACCGAAGCGCACCAGCGAAAACTCGCTCTCACACAGCCCTGGCTCGATGTTGGTGACGCGCACGCCGGTGCCTTGCAGGTCGCAGCGCAGGTTCAGCGAGAACTGCTTAACAAACGCCTTGGAGCCGCCATACACGTGGCTGCCCGGGTACGGGTAGCTGCCGGCGATAGAGCCGAGGTTGATGATCCCGGCGCCACGGCCGTGAGCGATAAGGCGCGGCAGCAGCAGGCTGGTGGTGGTCAGCAGGCCCTTGATGTTGGTGTCGACCATGGTTTCCCAATCGTCGAGGCTGCACTTGGGCGCCGGGTCAGTGCCCACGGCCAGGCCGGCGTTGTTGATCAGGCCGCGCAGTTTGGCGAACGAGGGCGGCAGGTTGGCGATGGCGTCTTCCATGCCCTTGCGGTCACGCACGTCGACGACCAGGCCATGCACTTCGGTCTGCTTGGAAAGCTCTTCGACCAAGGCATTCAAACGCTCGGCACGCCGGCCGGTGAGCACCAGTTTCCAGCCGGCCTCGGCAAAACGACGGGCGCAAGCCTCGCCGAAACCTGAGGTGGCGCCAGTAATAAACAGCGTGTCGGACATGGTGTTCTCCTTGCGGGCATCGGGAAAAAAGTTGCCAGCAGAATGCCCTTACGCCACGATTGCGGCAACCGCTAAGCACACATCTTCACGCACAGCTGATCATTTTTTGATCATCGCGAGCAAAGCCTTATCCCCCGTGGCCTGCAGCCATATGCGCGCAGGTTATCCACAACTGCGCCCACAGTCTTTGGGGGCAAGTGTAAAAAGCCAAAAGCCGCTGTATACAAGGCTTGCAGCCAGTTTTAGAAAGTTTTTTGCTTGACCTGGCGCGGGGCATATGTAGGCGCACGTAAAGAGGGAAAATCCGAACGATGGCTCCAGGCCAGTCATTCCGGCCTCTGCGGCACTCTTTCCAGAGTTTAGTCACAGACTTATCCACAGGCTTGGCGGACATATTCCGGTCACATACCTGTGTCTTTAAACAGGTTGACAAAAGGGTTGTGTGGTCACGAAAAACCCGCTGATCAGAAAACAACCACCGCGCTACAGGCCACGCCGTTAAAGGCTTTCAGCCAGCTACTCCCACGTTACCCACAGCCGGTTCCACAGCGAATGGGGACAAGTCAAAACTGTGACAAAACAGGGATTTGCGGCGGCTATATGTCGCGCTTTGGAGGGTGGCTGGATTTGTTTTCCACAATTTGGCTGGAAGCGTGTGGACACCCTAAAAACAACTGTGGGAACCGGCTTTATGTGGGAGCCGGGCTTGCCCGCGATAGCATCACCTCGGTTTGCCAGACATACCGAGGTGTTTGCATCGCAGGCAAGCCTGCTCCCACATAAAGCCGGTTCCCACAGGGGTTCCTGCATCAAGCCAGCAGATCAGTGCCCGCCGAGGTAGGCGTTGCGCACCTCTTCATTCACTAACAGCTCTTTACCGGTGCCCGTCAGGCGAATCTCGCCGTTGACCATCACATAAGCGCGGTCTGACAAGCGCAGCGCATGGTTGGCGTTCTGCTCCACCAGGAAGATGGTCATGCCGGTCGCCGCCAGTTCACGCAAGGTGGCGAAAATCTGCTTCACCACAATCGGTGCCAGGCCCAGGCTCGGTTCGTCCAGCAGCAACAGCTTGGGCCGGCTCATCAGCGCGCGGGCGATGGCGAGCATTTGCTGCTCACCACCGGACATGGTCATGGCGCGTTGGGTGCGGCGCTCCTTGAGGCGTGGGAACAGCTCGAACATGCGCTGCATGTCTTCCTGCGCGTATTTGTCGCCAATAGGGATGGTGCCCATCAGCAGGTTTTCCTCAACGGTCATGTCGGGGAATACCCGCCGCCCTTCCGGCGACTGCGCAATCCCGTTGGAGGCGATGTAGTGGGACGACTTGTGGGTAATGTCGACGCCGTTATAGAGAATCTGCCCCGACTCGGCGCGTGGCTGGCCGAAGATCGACATCAACAGCGTGGATTTGCCCGCGCCGTTGGAGCCGATCAGGCTCACGGTTTCGCCTTCGTTGATGTGCAGCGAGACTTTTTTCAGGGCCTGGATCGGGCCATAAAACACGTCCAGGTCCTTCATTTCGAGGATAGGTGCACTCATACCAACTCCTCTTCGTCTGCGCCCAGGTAGGCGGCGATCACTTTCGGGTCGTTGCGGATCGCGTCCGGGCCGCCTTCGGCGATCACGTTGCCGTGGTCGAGCACCACGATGTGGTCGGAAATACTCATTACCATGCCCATGTCGTGTTCGATCAGCACCACCGTGAGGTCGTGTTCGTCGCGCAGCAGGCGAATCATCGCGCTGAGCGCTTCGGTTTCCTGCGGGTTGAGGCCCGCTGCCGGTTCGTCCAGGCAGATAATCTGCGGCCGCGTGCACATGGCGCGGGCGATTTCCAGGCGGCGCTGCTGGCCGTAGGAAAGCTCGCCGGCCAGGCGGTTGGCACAGTCCACCAGGTCGACCACTTCCAGCCAGTAGAAGGCGTGGTCGAGGGCGTCGCTTTCGGCCTTGCGGTAGCCTTTGGTGTTGAGAATGCCGGCGAGCATGTTGCGGTTGACCCACATGTGCTGGGCGACCAGCAGGTTTTCCAGCACCGACATTTCCTTGAACAGGCGAATGTTCTGGAAGGTCCGCGCCAGGCCTGCGCGGTTGACCAGGTGGGTGCCGCCGAACATCTTGTAGTACACCCGACTGAGGAAGCTTTTCGGCGATACGAAGTCGACGGCTTTGAAACGCTCGCCGAGCAGTTGGATCACATTGGTCTGCTTGCCCCGCACGTTGAGTTCGATTTTGCCGCCACTGGCTTTGTAGAAGCCGGTGAGGCAGTTGAACACGGTGGTCTTGCCGGCGCCGTTAGGGCCGATCAGGGCGAAGATCGAGTTGCGTTCGACCTTGAGGCTCACATCGCTCAAGGCCTTGATGCCACCGAAGTGCATCATCAAATGTTCCACGGAGAGCACGACTTCCTTGCTCATGGCGCTACCCCCTTGCGTGGCGTCACACCGGTACGGCTGATCCGAATCAGGCCGCGCGGTCGCCAGATCATCATCACCACCATCAACACGCCAAACAGCAGCACGCGGTACTCCGAGAAGCTGCGCAGCAACTCTGGCGCGACGGTCAATACGAACGCCGCAATCACCACGCCGACCGTCGAGCCCATGCCGCCCAGCACCACGATGGCCAGGATCAGCGCCGACTCGAAGAAGGTGAACGATGACGGGTTGACGAAGCCTTGGTAGCTGGCAAAGAACACCCCGGCCAGACCCGCCGTGGACGCGCCAATGGTGAACGCCGAGAGCTTGACCAGCACGTGGTTCAGGCCCATGGAACGGCAGGCGATTTCATCTTCGCGCAAGGCTTCCCAGGCACGGCCGACCGGCATGCGGGTCAGGCGATGCTTGATGTAGAGCACGGCCAATACCACCAGGAACAGCACGATGTAGATGAACATGAACTTGATGTTGGGGTTGTAATCGATGCCGAAGAATTCGTGGAACGGAATCCCGCCGTCCTTGGCTTTGCGCCCGAACTCAAGGCCCAGGAAGGTCGGTGACGGCACCGGCATGCCATTCGGGCCGCCGGTGAATGACAGCCAGTTATTGAGCACCAACCGGATGATTTCGCCGAAGCCCAGGGTCACGATGGCCAAATAGTCACCGTGCATTCGTAGCACCGGAAACCCGAGTATGCACCCCGCCAGCGCCGCACAGATTGCCGCCAATGGCAGCACCGTCCAGAACCCCAGGCCGAGGTATTGATAACCCAGCGCCAGGCCATAAGCGCCGATGGCGTAGAACGCCACGTAACCCAGGTCGAGCAAGCCGGCCAGGCCGACCACGATGTTCAGGCCCAGGCCCAGCAGCACGTAGATCAGCCCGAGGATGACCACCGTCAGCAGGTACTTGTTGGCGAAGATCGGGAACACGATGGCGATCACGATCAGTGCCGGGATGATCCAGCGCAGGCGCGACTTGTAGTCCGGCGGCAGCACGTGCACACCAGAGCCACTGCTCTCGAAACCCTGCAGAATCTTCAGGCCCTTGGGGGTTTGCAGGAACAGGCTCAGGGCAAAGCGCCCGGCCATGACGATGGCGACCAGCACGGCCACGCGCGCCGGTTCCAGGTTGAAGCTGTAGCCGTCGAGGACCACGCCGACGATCGGACCGAACACGATCAACGAAATCAGCCCGGCGAGGACCGTATCGACCACACTTTTCTTGATATCAATCGATTTGGCAGCAGACATGTTTACACCTTCGCCACGAGTGGGCGACCAAGCAGGCCCTGAGGACGGAAAATCAGAATCACCACCAGCAGGGAGAAACTGAACACGTCTTTGTAGTCAGAGTTGATCAACCCCGAGAACAGCGACTCGGAGATACCCAGGATGATCCCGCCAAGCATCGCCCCAGGCAGGGAGCCGATGCCGCCGAGTACCGCTGCGGTAAACGCCTTGATGCCGATGATGAAGCCGGCATAGAAGTCGAAGGTGCCGTAATTGAGGGTGATCAGTACGCCGGCCAGGGCGGCCATGGCGGCACCGATGACGAACACGTAGGAGATCACGCGGTCGGTGTTGATGCCCAGGATCGAGGCCATCTTGCGGTCTTGCTGGGTCGCGCGGCACATGCGGCCGAGCTTGGTGTATTTGATGACGTAGGTCAGCAGGCCCATGCCGAGGAACGCGGCCACCAGGATGAACACCTTGGTGTAGGTCAACTGCACGAAACCGCTGCCGATATCGACGCGCCAGGCGCCGGCCAGCAGGGTTGGAATGCCTTGTTGTTTCGCGCCCTGAGCAATCTGCGCATAGTTTTGCAGGATCAGGGAAATACCGATGGCGCTGATCAGCGGTGCCAGTCGGGTGGAGTTGCGCAGCGGTTTGTAGGCGACACGCTCGATGACCCAACCGTAAACGCCGGTGACGACCACGGTGAATATCAAAGTGCCGAGAATGAGCAGCGGGAAGGATTCGATGCCGAAGTAAGCCAGCAGTGCCAGACTGATCGCCGCGAGGTAAGCGGAAATCATATAAACCTCGCCGTGGGCGAAGTTGATCATGCCAATGATGCCATAGACCATTGTGTAGCCGATGGCGATCAGGCCATAGACCGACCCGAGGGCCAGGCCGTTGACCAGTTGCTGCAGGAAAATACCATCCATAACGCAATCTCACGCGGTGAGCACCTGCACACCGAGGGGTGTGCGGCGCTTCTGGAGGAAAAGACAGATCTGTTGCCGAACACGATGGAGCAGGCAACCAGGTTCCCTGTGGGAGCTGGCCTTCTGTGGGAGCTGGCTTGCCTGCGATGCAGACACCTCGGTACTTCAGCAATACCCAGGCGATGCAATCGCAGGCAAGCCAGCTCCCACACAAGCCCGGCTCCCCTGGAGTTCAGGGGCGCCGGTTAGATCGCGCTATTACTTCTGCTTTTCCAGCTGGTGGTACTTACCGTCTTTGTCCCACTGGTAAACCACGTAGTCGGAGATTTTCAGGTCACCCTTGGTGTCCCAGGCTTTTTCGCCCATGACGGTTTTCACCGGGTGAGACTTGAGCCACTTGGCGGCGTCTTCGCCTTTGTTGGACTTGGAACCGTTGAAGCCGGCGGCCAGGGCCTGGATCGAGGCGTAGGCGTACAGGGTGTAGCCTTCAGGCTCGGTGCCATTTTTGCGGAACTCTTCCACCACAGTCTTGCTGTCAGGCAGCAGGCGCGGGTCGGCGCCGAAGGTCATGTAGACGCCATCTACGTACTGCTTGCCGCCAGCGGTGGCGACCAGTTCGTCGGTGACAACGCCGTCATCGGACATGAACTTGACGTCTTTGAGGCCGGCTTCACGAATCTGGCGAACCAGTGGACCGGCTTCCGGGTGCAGGCCGCCGAAGTACACAACGTCAGCACCGGTGGAGCGGATTTTGGTCACCAGGGCGCTGAAGTCTTTCTCGCCACGGGTCAGGCCTTCTTCCAGCACCGGCTTGACGCCGCGCTTGGTCAACTGGGCAGCGGTGGCGTCGGCCAGGCCTTTGCCGTAGGTGTCCTTGTCGTTGATAACCGCGACTTTCTTGCCCTTGAGCACGTCGACGATGTAGTCGCCGGCCACGATGCCTTGCTGGTCGTCACGCCCGCACATACGGAACACTGCGCCCAGGCCACGCTCGGTGACCTGTGGGTTGGTGGAGCCCGGGGTGATCATGATGATGCCTGCTTCGTCGTAAACCTCGGAAGCCGGGATGGTGTTGGACGAGCAGAAGTGCCCGACCACGCCGATCACTTTGTCCTGGTCTGCCAGGCGGTTGGCGACCGCTACAGCCTGCTTCGGCTCACAGGCGTCGTCGCCGGGTACCAGTTTGATCTGCTCGCCGTTGATGCCGCCGGCCTTGTTGATCACATCGGCTGCCGCTTGGGCACCCTTCATGTACTGCTCACCGAAAGCTGCGTTGGCGCCAGTCATCGGCCCCGCTACGCCAATCTTCACATCAGCTTGAACAAACGCAGAAACACCCAGCGCCGCTGCAACGGCGAGGGCCAGAAAACCTTTCTTGTAAAACGTCTGGGACATGAGTGGTGCTCCGAGGTTTTTGTTAATTGGCACTACGAATTCACGACGAACTTTCACGGGAAAGCCCAGAGCAAGGCGCGTGCCATTAGTTTTTTATTCTTCAAAAAGACACGGTGTCATTGTTATTACAGGCGTTTCGGCTCCTTTTGCCAGGACGTGCAACCGTCTAGCATCGAGAGGTGCAACCGATGGATCCAATAAGTACAACCCTGACAGGTCGCACCTGCAACCAGGCAGATAAACGACAGTTCCTGCACCTGTAACAATGTGCGTAACGGAACTGCACATTTACAGTGCGTGATTGCTACGACTTGCACCAATACAGATTAGTAGGCTGCTAAGAAAATGCAGGCTTTTGACAGGTATTTCGCTGATCAGATCACGATCCGCAGGCATTGGCCGGCGTGATACAGCGAGAATCCAGCTTCGTAGAGGCAACTGCGCAGGCCCACCCCGGCCAGCGGTTGCATCGGTGCGAAGGGAATCGGCAAGGCCTGGGGGTTCTGGTGACACAAATAGTCAGCAAATGCCTTGCCCACCACGCTGCCGGTGGTCACGCCACGCCCGTTATAGCCGGTGACCGCCACCAGGCCGGGCGCCGGTTCGAACAGGCGCATCAGGTGATCAGGTGTGAAGGCAATGCAGCCGGTCCAGGTGCATTCCCACTGCACCGATTTGAGGTACGGGAAGTAGTGCTGCTGCACCCGATCGGCCCACGCCTTTAAAAACCACGTGGGTTTCTGGTTGCCGTTGCCCAGGCTGCCGAGCAACAGGCGGCCATCGGCGTCGCGGCGGATGCTGCTGAGTACCTGGCGCGTGTCCCACGAGCCCTGCCCGCCCGGCAGGATCTGTTCGGCCGCCGCATCCGTGAGCGGGGCCGACGCGACCTGGTAGTAATAGCCGGGGAAGAAGTTGCGCCGCAACTCGGTCCATTCGCCCTCGGTGTAGGCGTTGGAGGCGATCACCACTTGTGTAGCCTGCACAGCGCCTTGGGCGGTCTGCACTGACCATTGCGCGCCTTGGCGTTCCAGCTGGGTGACGGGGGAATGGTCGAACAACTGCCCGCCAAGCCCGGCGGCCGCATTCGCCAAACCCGTGGTGTACGCCATTGGGTTCAGCGTGCCGGCGCGCCTGTCCAGCAACGCGGCGGCAATCTTTTGGGTCCCGGTGGCGTGCTCGCACGCCTGGCCGGTCAGCAATTCAACCGGCGCGCCACGGCGCTTCCATTGTTCTTCACGGCTGCGCAAATCCGCCTCGCCACGGGCGTTGTGCGCCATGTGCAAGGTGCCCTCGCGGCGCAATTGGCAATCGATGTTGTACTTGTCGATCAGGCTGAACACCAATGACGGCGCCGCGCCCAACATGCGGTTGAGCTGGCTGCCCACCGCCTCGCCGAAACCGGCTTCGATCTCGTCCGGGGGAATCCACATGCCGGCGTTGACCAGCCCGACGTTACGCCCCGAACCGCCATGGCCGGTGCGATGGGCCTCCAGCACGGCGACGCTTTTACCTTGCTCCAGCAAGTGGATGGCGGCCGACAAACCGGTGATCCCGGCGCCGATCACGCACACATCGACCTTGACCTCGCCCTTGAGCGCGGCGCGATCCGGTCGGCCAGGGGTGAGTTGTTCCCATAAACATGCTTCGCGTAATGCCATTGCCAGACTCCGATGAGACCTAACAAACCACCATTATTCTGAATTGCGAACTCAATCAACTGTGGGAGCTGGCTTGCCTGCGATCGCGGTGTATCAGTCACCACCGCTATCGCAGGCAAGCCAGCTCCCACATGACCTCACTGCGGCCTGAAAGTCAGTCGAAGGTAATACCCTGCGCCAGCGGCAATTCCAGCGAATAGTTCACGGTATTGGTCTGGCGACGCATGTAACCGCGCCACGCATCCGAACCCGACTCACGCCCGCCACCGGTCTCTTTCTCACCACCAAACGCGCCGCCGATTTCCGCACCGCTCGGGCCGATATTGACGTTGGCGATGCCGCAATCACTGCCCACCGCCGACATGAACTGCTCGGCTTCACGCACATCGGTGGTGAAGATGCACGACGACAGGCCTTGCGGCACGGCGTTGTTCAAACGCAGGGCTTCGGCAAAGTCGCTGTAGCCGATCACATACAGAATCGGCGCGAAGGTTTCGGTGCACACCACGTCGCTTTGCTCGGGCATTTCCACAATGGCCGGTGACACGTAGTAGGCATTCGGGAATTTATCTTCCAGCTGACGCTTGCCGCCGAACACCTTGCCGCCTTCGCTCAAGGCTTGTTCCAGGGCGTCCTGCATGTTGTCGAAGCCGTGCTTGTCGATCAGCGGGCCGATCAGGTTGCCTTCCAGCGGGTGGCCGATGCGCACCTTGGAGTAGGCCGCCTTGAGGCGGGTGACGATTTCTTCCTTGACCGACTCATGGGCGATCAGGCGGCGCAAGGTGGTGCAACGCTGGCCGGCGGTGCCGACGGCACTGAACAGGATGGCACGTACGGCCATGTCCAGGTCGGCGCTTGGGCCGAGGATCATCGCGTTGTTGCCGCCCAGCTCGAGGATGCTGCGGGCGAAACGTGCGGCGACTTTCGGCGCCACTTCGCGGCCCATGCGGGTGCTGCCGGTGGCGCTGATCAGCGCCACACGCGGATCATCCACCAGCGCAGCGCCGGCGTCACGGCCGCCGATGATCACTTGGCTCAGGTATTGAGGCGCGTCGTTGAAGTTTTTCAGCACGCGCTCGAACAGCGCCTGGCAGGCCAGCGCGGTGAGCGGGGTTTTTTCCGATGGTTTCCAGATCACTGCGTTGCCGCACACCAGTGCCAGCGTGGTGTTCCACGCCCACACGGCCACCGGGAAGTTGAAGGCGCTGATCACGCCGACCACGCCCAGCGGGTGCCAGGTTTCACGCATATGGTGACCTGGGCGCTCGGAGGCGATGGTCAAACCGTACAGTTGGCGCGACAGGCCGACGGCAAAGTCGCAGATGTCGATCATTTCCTGCACTTCACCCAGGCCTTCCTGCGTGATCTTGCCGGCTTCCCACGACACCAGCTCGCCGAGGTCGGCCTTGTATTCGCGCAACACGTCGCCGAACTGGCGTACCAGCTCGCCGCGACGCGGTGCCGGCACTTTGCGCCAGGCCTCGAATGCATGCTCGGCGCGACTGACCTGCTGCTCCACCTCGGCGGCACCTTCCCAGTGCACACTGCCGATACGGCTGCCGTCGATCGGCGAATGCACGGGTTGTTTCCCCGCCTGGTACAGCGCCGGGTTCACCCCGAGACGGTCAAGCAATGCGGCAACCATGGGTCACTCCTTCAATCTCAAACAGAAAATTCGCGCCGCCACCGACACGGCGATCCAGGCCTTATTTGTAGCTGGCCCAAGACTTGCCAACAAACGACGATTAGGCGAGATATCATTCCGTTTATTCATGCAAAGAATAAAAAGAGGCGTGCCGTGCTGAACAAAAGACATTTGCCCTCGATCACCGCCCTGCAGTGTTTCGAAGCCGCCACCCGCCACCTGAGCTTCACCCGCGCCGCCGAGGAACTGAACCTCACGCAGAGCGCGGTGAGCAAACAAGTGGCGCAGCTGGAAGAATTGCTGCAACACCTGCTGTTTCGCCGAGTGCGCCGTCGTTTGCAGATGACCCCGGCGGGGGATTTGTATTTGGTGGAAGTGAGAAAAATCCTCACACAGGTGGAGATGTCCACCCATTACCTGCGCTCCTACGGCGGCGAAACCGAAGTGCTGCGCGTCTCCACGCCCTACACCTTCGGCGCGCGCTGGCTGGTGCCGCGTCTTAAAGGCTGGCGCTTGCGTCACCCGCAGATCCATTTGGACCTGTGCAACGAGCAGGAGCCGGACGAACTGCTGCAAGGCAAGGCCGACATGGCCTTCTACTTCGGCCAGGGCTCACGCCCCGGCACCGAGAGCTTGAAGCTGTTCAGCGAAGAACTTGTGCCGGTGTGCGCGCCGGAAAGCCTGCCCGCGCAGCCGTTCATCGACCCCACGCAACTGAGTGACCTGGTGCTGCTGCAGAACGCCTCGCGGCCGCAAGGCTGGCATGACTGGTTTGCCAGCCAGGGCTTTCACACCGAGCACAGCTACCACGGGCCGCGTTTCGACACCTTTTATATGTGCATCCGCGCGGCGCAGGTGGGCTGTGGTGTGGCGCTGCTGCCACGGTTTTTGGTGGAAGAAGAACTGGCCGAGGGCAAGCTGGTGATCCCCTGGCAGCATGCGATGCCCAGCCAGGATGCGTATTACCTGGCGTATCCGGAGCATTCGGCCGAGGTGCCCAAGGTGCGGGAGTTTGTGAAGTGGATGATGGAACAAGTTTAGTTTT
>NZ_JAKNQN010000012.1:0-144029 GCF_022662395.1 Pseudomonas sp. MONT-RG-20F-20-E-7-02 | reverse complement strand
GACCATCGAAACCGGGCAGCCATGGGTAGCCGTTTTATCCGCAGGCGCCGCCGCATCGCCTTGGGGATTCTTCGCAGCGACAGGCACATCATCGACATGTTCCTGGCGCACCAACGTCGTCTGCTGGGTCTTCTTACGAACCGCAGGCACCGGGTTCGTAACCAGGTTCTCCCCAGCCTTCAACGGCGCACCCGCTACCGTGTTGATCGAAGTCGCTGGCCCGGCGAGCAATATCGGCTTAGCCGTCTCAACGTGCGTATCCAGGCGAGATTTGCCGAACTGGCTGGCCATGTGTTCCAGCCACTCGCGCGCACGACGCGACTTGATGCTGCCCAGCACCTTGCTGCTGAGGCGTATCACAACGCCCATCCCGGCCGTGGCAACACACAGCAACACGTTGATCAGCACCTCGACGCCGATCTCTCCCAGCACCTCGTTCATATACGGCGGCGGCATCAGCCGCATCCAACTGACCATGGCCGCCATGTAGATAAACAGCAGCGGTTCATCGCTGAGTATCAGCAGGCCTTTGGCAAGGGTATCGGTGCTGACCTTCAGCAGCTTTTCGAACTCGGCTTGGGACAGGTAGTGCAGCAGCTTTTCGGCATTCGCCAGTGGGTGCGCCAGCCACTCAACCAGCTGTTTGAGGCTGTCCCAGAGTGAGTTCAGTGCATCGCCAAATCCTTTGGCGTAAGCCTGATGCAGCGAGAGATAGCGCTTGAGGAAATTGGCCTCGGAGTAGTCCTTCCACAGCGGCGCAAATGTGCCGCTCCACTCGCTGCGCAGCCAGCCTTCCAGTGGCGTGATGACCGACTGATAAGAGGCATACAGCGCCTTGAAGTGTTCCTCGGAAACGTTGGGGTAAAAATTGACCCGGTACTTCTGGTTGCGATCACACTCGGTGATTTCCAGAATGCCGCTGGGCCCGATGACTTTGCTGATGGGGTCGCCCAGCGGGCCACCGTTTGGATCGATGCGTTGCAACACCACTGGCGTGTTGCCAATCGGCACGAATCGAGCACTCTGGAACATGTGCACGAGGGTCAGGGTGCCGTCTTGCTTGCACGCAGCAACGGTCGAGCTGGGAAAGAGGGAACGATCGATCGGCGCGACCAGCGCCACTTCATCCCCGACCTTGAAGACCTGCTCGACATCCAGTGCCGAAAAGCTGAAGAAGCTTTCCGCCCAGGCGTCGTAGGTGTTGAGGCATTGCCGGAAGTCGCTGAGAACGGATTCGACGTCGCGCGTCTTGGAATCCATGGCGGCCAGCACCAGAAGGCCAATGGTTTGGCTGGTGGCGGCGATCAAAAGACAGCCCCAAAAAACGGAGCTTTACCGAAAAAAACCATCTGCAATCCCTCGCATTGTGTGATCAGGCGAAGGACTTTGCAGCGGTTTTCAGGCGATATCTGTAGAGCTTATCCGGGTGTGGCGTGGGATGTTTCAGTAGTCCTTGTCAGCGCTGCGCAAACGCCAGGTTTAAGCCCAGCCCGGCAAATGGTCGATGACAGATCCTGTCACGTAAGTGTGCGGCTGGCGAGTGCTGCAAGTCGCCGAACCCCGGTTAGACTTACCTGTCGATATGCGCAATGCCCGGCCCGTCGTTATCCAAGGAAGCCCCATGTATTCAAGCCGTCTGATCCTGTGCCTCACCACGTTGCTGGTGCTGGCCGGTTGTTCCACCTCACGCAGCCCGCAACAGCCGGAGCGCAGCGAGGCGGAGGTGAAAGCGCAGATTGTGCGGCTGCTGCCGGCGACGGTGCCGGACCGTAAAGGCTGGGCTCAGGACATCTACACGGCCTTCGACACCCAGAAGATTTACCCCAGCACCGAAAATATCTGCGCGGTTCTTGCGGTGACCGAGCAAGAATCCACCTATCAAGTCGACCCACCGGTGCCAAACATGGGCAAGATCGCCCAGGATGAAATCCTGCGGCGCGCGGGCAAAGTCCATGTGCCAGCCTTTGTGGTGCGCAGCGCGCTGCAATTGCGCTCGCCCACCGGCAAGACTTACGCCGAGCGCTTGAGTACTGCGCGCACGGAGAAGGACCTGAGTGGGATCTTTGACGATTTCATCAGCGTGGTGCCGTTGGGCAATACGTTGTTTGGCGGCTTCAACCCGGTGCATACCGCAGGCCCCATGCAAGTCAGCATCGACTTTGCGCAGAAACAGGCGCGGGGTTATCCCTACACGGTGGATGGCACGATTCGCCGGGAAGTCTTCACGCGGCGCGGCGGTATGTATTTCGGCATTGCCCACTTGCTGGGCTACCCGGTGAGTTATGACCAGCCGCTGTATCGCTTTGCCGACTTCAATGCAGGCTGGTACGCCAGCCGCAACGCTGCGTTCCAGGCGGCTGTCAGCCGTGTCACCGGCACCGAGCTGGCGTTGGACGGGGACTTGATCCGCTATGGTTCATTGCTGCCGGGCACCACTGAGTTGGCGGTGCGCTCCCTGGGCGCGAAGTTGGACATGCGCAACCCCAGCATCCGCAGCCAGTTGGAGAAGGGTGAGCAACTCGATTTTGAGCAAACCACTCTCTACAACCGCGTGTTTGCCCTGGCTGATAAAGCGGCTGGCAAGCCGATGCCACGGGCGATTTTGCCGGGCATCGTACTCAAGAGCCCGAAGATCACCCGCAACCTGACCACGGCGTGGTTTGCCAAGCGCGTGGATGATCGGTATCAGCGCTGCATGAAGCGCTGATCATTGTGGCGAGCGGGCAAGCCCACATTTGATCTTCGCTGCTTTAAGCATCGCGCTTCTGGCGGATTTACGCAAAGCATCCAATGGGATTTGCGCGGCTGATGATGATGGCTGCCACCCGTGGGCTGGCGTACACCTCAAGCCTCACGCCAAGGAAGAACTCGCCATGATCGCTCACGCCGTGCCCGAAGGGTTTGCCACGGTGAGCTTGCAGGTGGGCGAGAAGGTGGTGGCGCGGGCGAATGCGGTGTTTGCGGTGCCGCGCTCGGGCTGACAGTAGAGGCCATTGTGGGAGCTGGCTTGTCTGCGATGGCGGTGTGTCAGGCAGTACATTTGCCAAGGGGTGAACCGCTATCGCAGGCAAGCCAGCTCCCACAGTTGCGTCGTGTTTTTTTCAGGAAGACAGCGTAAAAAGAAAAGGCCCGGTTTTTCGTGGAACCGGGCCTTTTCTCATGTTGCTCTTTGAATCAGCTGCGTTCGAGTGCGAGGGCAACGCCCTGGCCGCCACCGATGCACAGCGTCGCCAGGCCTTTCTTGGCATCGCGCTTGATCATTTCATGCAGCAGGGTCACCAGTACGCGGCAGCCTGAGGCGCCAATCGGGTGGCCGATGGCGATGGCGCCGCCATTCACGTTGACTTTGTCGGCGTCCCATTCCAGTTCTTTGCCTACCGCCAACGATTGCGCGGCGAAGGCTTCGTTGGCTTCGATCAGGTCCAGGTCGCCCAGGCTCCAGCCCGCCTTGTCCAGGCAGCGGCGGGTGGCCGATACCGGGCCGATACCCATGATGGCTGGATCGACGCCGGCATTCGCGTAGCTGGCGATACGCGCCAAAACCGGCAGGCCGAGGGCCTTGGCCTTGTCGGCGCTCATCAGCAGCACGGCAGCTGCGCCGTCGTTAAGGCTGGAGGCGTTGCCGGCGGTGACGCTGCCGTCTTTTTTGAACGCGGGCTTGAGCTTGGCCAGGGACTCGGCGGTGGTGCCGGCGCGCGGTTGTTCGTCCACGGCGAAGGCCACCGGCTCGCCTTTGCGCTGGGGGATCAGGATCGGCGTGATTTCATCGACAAACCGACCCGCTTCAATCGCGGCAGCGGCTTTCTGCTGGGAAGCGGCGGCGAACGCGTCCTGGGCTTCACGGCTGATGCCGTACTTGTCCACCAGGTTCTCGGCGGTGATGCCCATGTGGTAGTCGTTGAACGCATCCCACAGGCCGTCGGTGATCATGCTGTCGATCATTTTGGCGTGGCCCATGCGTAAACCGGTGCGCGCAGCAGGCAATACGTACGGCGCCAGGCTCATATTCTCCATGCCGCCGGCAATGATGACCTCGGCGTCGCCGCAACGAATCGCCTGGGCGCCCAGGTGCAGGGCCTTGAGGCCCGAGCCGCAAACCTTGTTCAGGGTCAGCGCTGGTACTGCGTGGGGCAGCCCGGCGAGGATCGACGCCTGGCGCGCAGGGTTCTGGCCGCTGCCGGCGGTGAGGACCTGGCCCAGGATCACTTCGTCCACTTGCGCCGGGTCCAGGCCGGTCTGCTCCAGCAGGCGACGGATCACGGCGGCGCCCAGTTCCGGTGCCGGGATACTGGCCAGCGAACCTTGAAAGCTGCCCACGGCGGTGCGGGTGGCAGCAACAATCACGACGTCTTGCATGGAATCTGTCCTCACTGGAAGTGCATTTCTGGAACGTGGTCCGGGACGATCAGTTTACCGGCGGTCTTGCTCACAATCTCTTCAACGCTGACGCCAGGTGCGCGTTCCTTGAGGACAAAAGCGCCATTTTCGATTTCAAGGTAAGCCAGGTCCGTCAATACGCGCTTGATGCACTTGGCACCGGTCAGCGGCAGGTTGCATTGGCTGAGCAACTTGGACTCACCGTCCTTGGACGCGTGGGTCATGATCACGATGATGTTTTCCGCACCGGCCACCAGGTCCATGGCGCCGCCCATGCCCTTGACCAGTTTGCCGGGGATCATCCACGACGCGATGTTGCCGTGTACATCTACTTCAAACGCGCCGAGCACGGTGAGGTCGACGTGGCCGCCGCGGATCATCGCGAAGGACTCGGCGGAGGAGAAGATCGAAGCGCCGATGCGAGCCGTCACCGTTTGCTTGCCGGCGTTGATCATGTCGGCATCAATGGTTTCTTCGGTAGGAAACGGGCCCATGCCGAGCAGGCCGTTTTCCGATTGCAGCATCACTTCCATGCCTTCGGGAATGTAGTTGGCCACCAGGGTTGGAATGCCGATGCCGAGGTTCACATAGAAACCGTCCTGCATTTCGCGGGCGACGCGTTGAGCCATTTGTTCGCGAGTAAGAGCCATGTTTTGTCTCCTTATTATTTGGGCTGGCGGATTATTTGCGGACAGTGCGCTGTTCGATGCGCTTCTCGAAGGTGCCGCAGATGATCCGGTCGACGTAGATGCCAGGGGTGTGGATCTGCGCCGGGTCCAGCTCGCCCGGTTCGACGATTTCTTCAACTTCGACCACGGTGATCTTGCCGGCGGTGGCGGCCAGTGGGTTGAAGTTCTGGGCGGTGTGGCGATAGATGACGTTGCCGAAGTGGTCGGCTTTCCAGCCTTTGACGATGGCGAAGTCGCCGGTGATGGACTCTTCCATCAGGTACGGGCGACCGTTGAACTCACGGGTTTCCTTGCCTTCTGCGACGGGCGTGCCGACGCCGGTGGCGGTGAAGAAAGCCGGGATGCCGGCGCCGCCTGCACGCATTTTTTCTGCCAGGGTGCCTTGAGGAGTCAGCACCACTTCGATTTCGCCGCTGAGCAGTTGCTTCTCGAACAGGGCGTTTTCACCCACGTAGGACGCGATGACTTTGCTGATCTGTTTTTCTTCCAGCAACACGCCCAGGCCGAAACCGTCGACGCCGCAATTGTTGGAAACCACGGTCAGGTCGCGGGTGCCTTTGCGCTTGATCTCGGCGATGAGGTTTTCCGGAATGCCACACAAGCCAAAGCCACCGGAGAGCACGGTCATGCCGTCTTCCAGGCCTGCCAGCGCTTCTTCATAGGACGCCACGCGTTTATCGAAACCTGCCATATGCACCTCTTTTATTGTATGTGGGCCAGCAGACTGGAGTGTTGCGCCGATGGATTAATTTGTTAAGTTGTTTTTTAAGGTTGATTGATTTAGAAAACAGCATAGTCGACCCGCCGCCCGGAGCAGCCTCATGACCGTTAAACAGATGCGTGCCTTTCTCGCCGTGGCCCAAAGCCTGAGTTTCGCCGCTGCTTGCGAGCGCCTTCACCTTTCCCAGTCGGCGTTGAGCCTGACCATTAAGGGTTTGGAGGAGGGCCTGGGCGGCCGCTTGTTCAGCCGCAATACGCGCAATGTCGCGCTCACGCCTGAAGGTGAGTCGTTGTTGCCGCTGGCGCGCCGCTTGATTGCCGATTGGGACAACGCCGAAGATGAACTGCGCCAGCGCTTCACCTTGCAGCGGGGCCGGGTCACGGTGGCCGCGATGCCGTCGTTTGCAGGCAATCTGCTGCCGCCGATCCTGAAGATATTCCGCGCACGTTACCCGCAGGTGAATGTGACGGTGCACGACCTGATCAACGAGCAGGTGCTGGAAATGGTTCGCGACCGCCAGGTGGAGCTGGGCGTGGCATTCGAGCCGTCCGACGGTTCGTCGCTGGCGTTCACCCCGTTGTACCTGGACCGCTTTATTGCAGTGGTGCCCGGAGATTCACCGTTAGCCCGGTGCAGCGAAATCGACTGGCAAACCTTGCTGGAACAGCCATTCATTACCCTGCAGCGGCCCTCCACGGTGAGGGTGATGCTGGAGGAACACCTGGGCGCCTTGCAGATGAAGTTGCCGGTGGCGCTGGAGAGTCATCAATTGGCGACGGTGGGCAAGATGGTTGCCAATGGCCTGGGTGTCAGCGCTGTACCTGCGTTGTGTGCGCAGCAGATGGAAGAGGCGGGCGCCCATTGCATCACCTTGAGCAATCCGGTGATCGAGCGGCCGATTGGCGTGCTGACCAAACCTGGGCACGAACTGTCGGCGGCAGCGCAGGTGTTGTTTGATATTTTTCGCGATGAGGCCGCGAAAGGCCGCTTTCCAACTTTCTGAGCGTGCCCCAAATAAATGTGGGAGCTGGCTTGCCAGCGATAGCCAGTTAACATTCAACAAAAGTGTTGGCAGTTAAACCGTTATCGCAGGCAAGCCAGCTCCCACAGAGGGCAAGTTTTACTTAGTAGTAGCGGTCGATCACTTTAACTTGCGAGCTGTCTTTGAAAGACGTCCAGGCATTGTTAAGTGTGTTGAAAACTTGCTCGATAAAGTTCTCATCGGCGGCGGCCTTCTTGCCGACATAACCCTGGCCGCGGCGGTACATCTTCAGGCGCGCCGCCAGTTTGCGGTTGTTTTTATCGAACTCTTCTTCAAGGGTGTGGGGCGCCACGCAATCGATATGAACTTGGCCCGATTTTTCGACCCACAGGATATGGTCGTCGAGTGTGTCTTTCTGCGCTGCAAACATCTCAGCCAATTCATCGATAGTGGGTTGGTTGTTCAGATTCATAATGTAAGCCCCTTGACCAGTTGGCGATCTATCAGTTGATTCCGTTAAAACTGCTTAGTTGTCTCCGGCTTGGAAAACCGGGCGTCAGTGACTGTCTGCCGAATACGGGCAGGGTCTTGAACCTGATGCATGTAGTCTTGCTGATGAACTGCTACGCAATGGTTTCATAACGAAGACAAGCAGCGATTGAGCTCCTTGTACCGATCCTTGCGGGCCGGTCAGCTTCATCAATCTGCCTTGTGGGCAGTGCACATCCGGAAAAAACAGCTCGGCGGTCAGACGAGCTTGTTCAAAACACGTGTTACCAACACTCCCGATCCGGGAGACGTCTCGATAATGCAAGGGTAAAAAGGTTACGTCAACGATTATGTAGTGATTTTTTTTGATCACTACATAAATCGTTGTGGGGACGGGGGAATGCGGGAAAACGTGACTTGGGCGTCATTTTTTGTGCGGTTGGTCTCGGTGGGCCGTTAGCCAATACAGCGCGCGAACCCTGTGGGAGCAGGCAAGCCAGCCCCCACAATTGAATTTACAGTGTGCCTACTGTCCCAATCGCTGGACCAGCAAGGGCAACAACCGCTCGCAAGACGCCTCGATCTTCACCTGCAACAATTCATCCCCGCGTGTCTTGCCCAGGTTAATGGCAATCACCGGCTTGCCTTGCTCCACCATTGCCTTGCACAGGCGAAACGCCGAATAAGCCATCAGCGATGAGCCCACCACCAGCAACCCCTCAGCCTGCTGCACCGCAGCCATTGCCTTGGCAGCCGTTTGCGGGGCGACGTTCTCACCAAAAAACACCACGTCGGGTTTCAGTCGCTGGCCGTTGCAGTGCGGGCAGTGGGGGACGTGGAAGCGTTCTTCAAAAGCCGGATCGAGCAGCGTATCGCCATCGGGCGCTTGCACGGCATCGACGCCGGCCAGGTAAGGGTTCCGGTCTTCCATCACCCGCTGGATCACATCGCGCTCGCTGCGCTGCTGGCAATCGAGGCACAGCACGCGGTGCAGGCTGCCATGCAGTTCGATCACATCATGGCTGCCGGCCTGGTCATGCAGCGTATCGACGTTTTGCGTGATCAGCCCGCTGATGCGTTCGCGTTGCTGCAGCGTCGCCAGCGCCATGTGGGCCTTGTTCGGCTGGGCAATGCGCACCCGTGGCCAACCCAGCATCGCCCGTGCCCAGTAACGGCGCCGTGCTTGTGGGGTGGCCAGGAATTCCTGGTACATCATCGGCGCCTTGCCCCGGCGCACGCCTTCACTGTCGCGATAATCCGGTATGCCCGACGACGTACTGATACCCGCACCGGTCAGCACCACGAAGCGCCTTTCAGCCATCGCCCGGTACAGAGTGTCGAGGTGGTCCTCTTGATGTTCCAGCGTGCCCTGCATGGGTTCCCCTATTCGCCGCGGATGTACTGCTCCAGCTGTTTGATCAGGTCAGCTTGCTCGGCAATGGCTTCTTTCACCAAGTCACCGATGGACAGCAGGCCAATCAGTTGGCCATCTTCAACCACGGGCAGGTGGCGCAGGTGACCGTCCGTCATGATGTTCATGCATTTTTCGACACTCTGGTGCTTGTCGACAGTGATGACCGGCGAACTCATGATTTCACTGACGGCGGTGGTCGCGGAAGAGCGGCCCTTGAGGATCAGCTTGCGTGCGTAGTCCCGTTCGCTGATCACGCCCACCACTTTGCCTTCGTCCACGACCGGCAAGGCCCCGACGTTTTTGGCTGCCATCTGAATCAGTGCCTCCATCACGGTCTGGTGCGACTTGATGGTGTGGACGTCCTGGTTTTTCTGGTCCTTGGCTTTGAGCACTTGTGCGACGGTTTTCATGGCGGCCACTCCGGTGTTGTTGTTAGGAAGTCAGCGGGTCCCTACAGAATCCTAGACGGCCTACGCCGGAGCAAGGTCCAAAGCGGCGTTAAACCCGTCGAAAAACGTCATTTGCCGGATTTTTTCGACGTTTACCCAGCGTTTGTCGGTTTTTTAACCCGCTTGGTGCTGGCGGTTGTCTTGCGTGGCGCCGTCTTGCGCTTCTTTTTCCACGGTGTGGCACCTCGGCCTGCCGGGCTGGCCGGACCGGTGATGGTCATGCGCATGCCATTGCAGCGTGCCACTTGCTTGCTCATCCACGCCGCCTGCTTGGCGACGAATTCCTCAAGGCTCATTTCACCGCTTTGCACCATGTCCAGCGCCTGCTCCCAGATCGCCGTGGTGCCCGGGTCGGCAATCGCTCGCGGCACTGCGTCGATCAGGCTGAACGCGGCGGGAGTGGCCGAGAGGGCCTTGCCGTTCTTGACCAGGTAACCACGGTCCAGCAGCCCCTGGATAATCCCGGCGCGGGTGGCTTCGGTGCCGATGCCGGTGGTGTCCTTGAGCTTTTGCTTGAGCAGCGGGTCTTCCACCAGTTTGGCGACGTTTTTCATCGCCTTGATCAGGTCGCCTTCGGTGAATGGCTTGGGCGGTTGGGTCCACAGGTCCTTGAGGTTGACCTTGGCCACCGCGTAATCCTGGTCCTGCACCAGCGTCGGCAAGGCTTGCGGCGCAGGTGTCTCCCGGCCTTTGGCAGGGGCCAGCGCTTCGGGCAAGGCGCGTTTCCAGCCGGGCTCGATCACAACCTTTCCCACGGCGCGCAAGGCTTGGCCGGCACAGTCGAAATCCGCCTGGGTGCGATCGTATTCATGGTTGGGCAGGAACTGCGCCAGGTAACGCGCGCGAATCAGTGTGTAGACCGCGCGATGTTTGCCGATGAGTTGCCCCACATCCTTGCCCGCGCCAGTGGGGATGATGCCGTGGTGCGCGCTGACCTTGGCATCGTTCCACGCCCGCGAGCGTCGTTGGGGGTCGATATGCGGCATCAACTCATTGACTGCCGGATCCGCGCGGCCCAGCGCGGCGAGGATTTTCGGCGCATCACCGTGCTGGCTTAACGGCAAATAGCCGCAATCGCTGCGCGGGTAGGTGATGACCTTGTGAGTTTCGTAGAGAGATTGGGCGATATCCAGGGTTTCCTGGGCGCCGAGGCCGAGCTTCTTGGAGCAGATTTCCTGCAGGGTGCCGAGGTCGAAGGGCAGGGGGGCCACCTCGCGCATGCGTTCGGTGCGCAGCTTCACCAGCCGCGCGGTGGCGGCATTGCGCATCGCATCGGCAGCGTCGCGAGCCAGCTGCGGGTTAAGGCAGCGCCCCTGGTCGTCACACGCATCCTCCATGGCGCGCCATTGAGCGGTGAAGGTCATGTGTTCGTGGCGCAGGTCCACGTCAATGGCCCAGTAAGCCACCGGCACAAAATCGGCGATGCTGCGGTCGCGGTCCACCACCAGGCGCAGGGTGGGCGTTTGCACCCGGCCCACCGGCAACACGCCTTGATAGCCGGATTGGCGCCCGAGCAAGGTAAACAAGCGGCTCATGTTCATGCCGATCAGCCAGTCGGCGCGCGAGCGACCCAGGGCCGAGTGATACAGGCTGAAGGTTTCGGTGCCCGGTTTGAGCGCCGCCAGTGCCTTGCGAATCGAGGCGTCATCCAGCGCCGACAGCCACAAGCGCTGGATCGGCCCGCGATAGCGGCAATGCTCCACCAGTTCACGGGCAATCATCTCGCCTTCACGGTCGGCGTCGGTGGCGATCACCAGATCCTGGGCTTCTCCCAGCAAACGCTTTACGGCTTTGTACTGGCTGGCGGTCTTGGGCTTGACCAGCATCTTCCATTTTTCCGGAACGATCGGCAGGTCAGCCAGCACCCAGCGCTTGTACTTGGCGTCGTAGGCATCGGGCGGGGCGGTTTCCAGCAGGTGGCCGATGCACCAGGTGACTGTGACCCCATTGCCCACCCAGCAACCGTCACCGCGCCGGCTGGCGCCGAGCACAGCCGCGATATCTTTGGCCTGGGAGGGTTTTTCACACAGGTACAGCCGCATGGTCATCACATCAGATCGGGTTGATGCCTTGCAGGATGCTTAGTCAGGAGGATTTGAGCAACCATTATCTGTATGGATGTACAGCAATTTGTGTGACTGAAACAAAACCAACTGTGGGAGGAGGCAAGCAACCCCCTCCCAGCAGAAGATCAGTTGTTATTGATATCCACATTCCGCGTTTCTTTGAGGCAGAACAACCCGACAATCAGGCTCACCCCTGTCACCACCACCGGATACCACAGGCCATAGAAGATATCGCCGGTGTACACCACCAAGGCAAACGACACCGTCGGCAGGAACCCGCCAAACCAGCCGTTACCGATGTGGTAGGGCAGCGACATCGAGGTGTAGCGGATTCGCGTCGGGAACAGTTCCACCATCAACGCCGCCAGCGGGCCGTAGCACATGGCGGCGATCAGGATCAGCACCACAATCAGCACCACCACCATGACCTTGTTCACCTGCGCCACGTCCGCCGAAGTCGGGTAGCCGGCCAATGTCACCGCGCCGCGCAGGGCCGCTTCGTCGAAACCGTCGATACGCACATCGCCCACGCTCACTTGCACCGGGCTGCCTGCTGGTGCGGCGCTGCTGCTGTAGGGCAGGCCTTGCTTGACCAGGAAGGTCTTGACCTTGTCGCACGGGCTGTCAAATTTTGCCTTGCCCACCGGGTCGAACTGGAAGGTGCAGGTGGCCGGGTCCGCCAACACCGTGATCGGCGCCTGGTGACTGGCCTGGTCCATCGCCGGGTTGGTGTAGTGCGCCAGGCCCTTGAAGATCGGGAAGTACAGCGCCGTGGCGAGCAGCAAGCCGAGCATCAGCACCGGTTTGCGGCCCACTTTGTCCGACAGCCAGCCAAACAGAATGAAGAACGGTGCGCCGATGACCACGCTGATAATCAGCAGCATGTTAGCCAGGGCCGGGTCCATTTTCAGGAATTGCGTGAGGAAGAACAGCACATAAAACTGCGCCGCGTAGAAGGTTACCGCTTGCCCACCGTTAATGCTGAACAGCGCAATCAGCACCACCTTGAGGTTTTCCCACTTGCCGAAAGACTCACGGATCGGCGACTTGCTGGCCTTGCCTTCCTCTTTCATTTTCAGGAACGCGGGCGACTCATGCAGGCTCATGCGAATCCAGGTCGAAATACCCAGCAGCACGATGGAAAACAGGAACGGAATGCGCCAGCCCCACACTTCGAACTGGTCGCCGGTGAAGTAACGGCAGGCCAGCACTACCAGCAATGACAGCAGCAGGCCGAGGGTGGCGGTGGATTGAATCCAGCTGGTGTGCAAGCCGCGTTTGCCGGCCAGCGCGTGCTCGGCCACGTAGGTGGCTGCGCCGCCGTACTCGCCGCCCAACGCCAGGCCTTGCAGCATGCGCAGCACGATCAGGATGACCGGCGCGGCAATGCCGATGCTGGCGTAGGTCGGCAATAGCCCGACACAGAAGGTTGCCACGCCCATCAGGATGATGGTGACGAGAAAGGTGTATTTGCGCCCGATCATGTCGCCCAGGCGGCCAAATACCAGCGCGCCGAATGGGCGTACGACAAAGCCGGCCGCAAAGGCCATCAAGGCAAAGATGAACGCCGTGGTGTCGTTGACCCCGGCAAAGAATTGTTTACTGATCACCGCTGCCAGGGCGCCGTAGAGGAAAAAGTCATACCACTCGAACACCGTCCCCAGGGACGAGGCGAAGATGACTTTTCTTGATTCGCTGCCGGTGCTCGCGCGGACGGCCGAGCCCAGGGGTTGAGCATGTTCTGACATCGGGTAACCCTCACAGTGATTATTTATTGTTGTTCCACTGTCGGCGCCGGGTGCGGCGCCGCTATTCAGATTGCATGAACCGTTTCTCTCTGCGGGGCGAGGCTCCTTGTGTTTGGCGAAAGGATCAACTGCGCAGCTTTCTCCGCAATCATCAGTGTAGGCGAGCATGTGTTGCCGGACGTGATGCGTGGCATCACCGAAGCATCGGCGATGCGCAGGCCGGGCACGCCATGCACACGCAGTTGGGCGTCGACCACGGCATGCGTGTCATCACCCATGCGGCAAGTGCCCACCGGATGGAAGATGGTCGTGCCAATGCGCGCAGCGGCTTCATGCAACTGTTCTTCGGTTTGCAGCGAATCGCCCGGCAGGTATTCCACCGGTTTGAATTGGCTCAAGGCTGGCGCCGCAACGATACGGCGCGTCAGGCGGATGGCGTCGGCCGCTACGCGCAGGTCTTCTGGATGGCTGAGGTAGTTGGGCCGAATCAACGGTGCATCGGCCGGGTTGGCCGAGCGAATATCGATACGGCCACGGCTTTGCGGACGCAGGTCGCACACCGACGCAGTAAACGCCGGGAACGCGTGCAACGGCTCGCCAAAACGCTCCAGTGACAGCGGCTGCACATGGTATTCAAGGTTGGCCGAGGTCTGTTCCGGGCCGGAGCGGGCAAACGCGCCGAGCTGGCTGGGCGCCATCGACAGCGGGCCGCTGCGGTCATACAGGTAGCGCAGGCCCATGCCCATCTTGCCCCACAGGGTGCCGGCGATCTGGTTCAAGGTGCGTGCGTTTTCCAGTTTGTAGATCAGTCGCAGTTGCAGGTGATCCTGCAGGTTGCCGCCCACGCCAGGCAGCTCATGCAGCACATCGATTCCCAACGGTTTGAGCACGTTGGCAGGGCCTATCCCTGAGCGTTGCAGGATACCTGGCGAGCCCACGGAGCCGGCGCACAGGACGATCTCCTTGCGTGCCTTCCAGCTCACCTGTTGGCCATGCTGGCGCCCGACCACTGCCGAGGCGCGGCCGTTTTCCAGTACCACGCGGTCCACTTCGACTTCAGTCAGCACGGTCAGATTGGGTCGCTGGCGAATCGGCTTGAGAAAGGCCTTGGCCGCATTCCAGCGAACCCCGGCCTTCTGGTTGACCTGGAAGTAGCCGCAGCCTTCGTTGTCGCCGGTGTTGAAGTCGTTGATCGTTGCGATACCACTTTGCGCCGCCGCATCACGGAAGGCATCCAGGATCGGCCAGTGCAGGCGCTGTTGCTCCACGCGCCACTCGCCGCCGTCGCTGTGAAATTCCGAGCCGCCGGCGAAGTGGTTTTCGCTCTGTTTGAACAGTGGCAGCACGTCTTTCCAGGCCCAGCCCGGGTTGCCTTCGGCGGCCCAGCCGTCGTAATCCTGGGCCTGGCCACGCATGTAGATCATGCCGTTGATCGACGAGCAGCCGCCCAGCACCTTGCCACGCGGGTAACTCAGCGCACGGCCTTGCAGGCCTTCCTGGGCTTCGGTCTTGAAGCACCAGTCGGTGCGTGGGTTACCGATGCAGAACAGGTAGCCGACGGGGATGTGGATCCAGGGGTAGTTGTCGCGACCACCGGCTTCGAGCAGCAGTACGCGGTGGGCGGGGCTGGCGGACAGTCGATTGGCCAGCAGGCAGCCTGCGGGGCCGGCGCCTACTACCACGTAATCGTATTCAGCAGCTGCAATGGGCATCTGAGGTCTCGCTTGTTTTTCTTATTGGCTCCATCCTAGTTGTTAGTTTTCGTCTTAAAAATGTTAGTTTTTACCCAGCTGCTGTGCGTTTTTAAACAGCGCGGCACCGGCTCTCGCATTGGAGGCGACATGTTCGACTGGAATGACCTGCGGTTTTTTCTCGAGTTGCAACGCAGCGGTCGCCTGCTGACCGCCGCGCAGCGCCTGAAAACCACCCACGCCACCGTGGCCCGGCACATCGAGGCCATTGAGAAAAGCCTCGGCACCGCACTGTTTGTGCAGCACGCCCAGGGTTACGAATTGACGCCCTCCGGCGAAGCCCTGCTCAAACACGCCGAAGCCATGGAAAACGTCGCGCTGCTGGCCGAGGACGAACTCACCCATTGCGCCGCGCCCCTGGGCAAGATTCGCCTCGGTGTGGCCGAAGGGTTGGGCGTGATGTTTCTTGCCAGCCGCATGGGCGGGCTGTTCGACCGTTACCCGGGGCTGGAAGTGGAACTGGTGGCCGTGCCGCGTTTCGTCAGCATTCTCAACCGCGAAGCGGAAATCAGCATCCACCTCGAACGCCCCAGCGTCGATCAACTCGTCACGCGCAAACTCACCGATTACCGCCTGGCGCTCTACGCCAGCCGCGCCTATCTGGAACGCAATCCGCCGATCGAAAAACGCGAAGACCTCGCCGTGCATGCCTGGATCGATTATGTCGATGACCTGCTGTTCAGCCAGGAACTGAAGTTCCTCAGCAGTTTCTGCCGCAACCCCAAGGTGGTGTTCCACAGCACCAGCGTGATCGCCCAGCACCAGGCGGCGCGCTCGGGGTTGGGGATTGCCGTGTTGCCGTGCTTTATGGCGGCGGGTGACCCGGATTTGGTGGCGCTGCTGCCGACGGAGGGGATTCAACGCAGCTACTGGATCAGCTCGCGGCGGGAGCTGCACAAGTCGGTGCGGCTGCGGGTGTTGTGGGATTATGTGGTGGAGTTGTGTGCTCGGGAGCAGGGGTTGTTGCTAGGCGAATCCCAGTGAGCAGACCGGATCAGAAATGTGGGGGCCTGGCTTGCCTGCAACACAGTATCCCTCTGATGCAATGAGATACAAATGTGGGAGCTGGCTTGCCTGCGATGCAGACACCTTGGTGTATCAGGCAGAACCAGTCGATGCCATCGCAGGCAAGCCAGCTCCCACATGGGATTTAGAGCTTCACCACCTGATGCACCTGCTCCGCACACGCCCGCGCCTCGTCAATCATCTTGCCAAACGCATCACTGGCGACTTCAGCATGGGTCAGCCAGCGTGTCTTCTGACTCAGGCGATAGTGATAGCGCAGCCCGTCATCGGTGCGTTTCCCTTCCAGATCCAGGTCATACCACGGCGAGCGCACCTGGCAGCCGGGGATGGCTTTTTCCATCTGCCCACCTGTCAGTGTGAAGCTGTAATCGTGGGTCTGCGGGTTACCCAGGTCAAGGTCGGCCTGTTGGTGGTGGCGACGGTAGTTGATGAAGCCGTCCCAACGCCCTTTGAGCGATTCATCGGTGTAGACATAGTCACTCGCCAGTTTTTCCAGCGCACGTTGGTCGTTCATGGTCGCGCTGACGGTGTAGCCGTCGTGCACCACAAAGGCCGTGGGTTGGCGGGTGATCTGGCAGTCGCTGATTTCGTTGCCGAAGTTGGCGCAAATGTTCTGGTCGGTGGCGGTGCTGCCTTGTTGGCGGTCGGCCACGCTCATTTGCATCAGCGGCAGGCGGCTGAAGGTGATGGTGGCCTGGGTGGCGCCATTGCCCTGCTTGTCGAAATGCACCTGTTTGTCGAGGCGCAGGGTGGTTTCGGGGCGTTCCAGCGGGATCTGTTCTTCGCGCACTTGGCCCTCGGCATTGTTGACCAGCACCCAGCGGTCCTGGATGTCGGGCAGGGTTTGGCCGGGGGCGAAGACCGGGTTGGTCGGGTCGAGCCACCAGACCTGGCCGTCGATTTCGGCGCGCACAATCGCATGGTTCGGCGCGTTGGTGCCGGGGATCAGCAACGCATACGCCACATCGCCACGGCTGACCCAGGCGGTCTCGGCCTTGATGCCGCTGGCCTTGAGCATGGCGGTCAGCAGGATCGCCAGGTCTTTGCAGTCGCCATAACCATGCTGCTCGATTTCCTCCAGGTTGAACGGCACATAGCCGCGCTCCGTAGCGCGCCAGTCGCCGAGGTAGCGGTAGTGGTCGTTGATGTGCTGCATCAGCGCGGCGACCTGTTCGGCCGGTGGCAAGCTGCGCGCGGCGACTACAGCGGCGGCGGCTTGCGCAGGCAGTTTGGCGCCGAGAATCTGGTTGTAACGCTGGGCGAAATCGCCGAAATACGCCTGGCGATCCACGGCGCTGCCGACTTCCAGGCGCGGGATACGCAACAGCGTGGCACTGGAAGATTCATTGATGTAATTGAGGTAAGTCGGTTTCTTTTGCACCACGTCCAAGGTCTTGCCATTGGCCGATGGCGTCACCGTAAACCCGTCGAACAGCTCGCTGCGCCACTGGATCGGCCGCTCGGCGGTAAAGCGCGCCTTGACGTGGTCGCGACGGAACGCGCTGGGGCCGAACATCAGGGCGTAGTGAAACTGCGTCACCAGCGGTTTGGCCGCGCGATGTTCGCGCACGGTGAAACGAATGTGTGTGCCCACGCGCAGGTTTGGAAACGCCAGGGAAGTCTGCTTGTTGCGGCTGAAACCCTGGTCCGGGTTGGGTGCGGTGCGCGTGTCGATTTGCGCCGCGTCCAGTGCGATCGGCTTGGCGCCAGGCTGGGTGGATTGCGCGCTGATCACTTCAAAGGTATCGCCTTCGGAATAGTCGAAGTCGATGCGCGAGAGCATTTCGCGGCCGTTGGGTTTGAGGATCGTGTAGTGCTGGGTGGTGGTGCAGTCAGTGCTGGCGTCGCGGTTGAAGTGGCAATGCAGCTCGGTGTCGCTGGCCAGGGGGGCTTCGGCCATGGGTTGCAGGGCGGCGTTAACAGAATGGGTAACCAGCCCCAGGCTGATGACAATCAAAGAGCGGTGAAACGAAAAACGCTGCAAACAGTACATTGGCGCCTCGGGTGACACATTGAAACAACTACCCAACGGGCAGTGAGAAGGCGCCGGATGATAATGGATCGCAACAACAAAATCCAGGATTGTTCGACAATTTTTAGGGCTGAAAGGCCCGTGCTAGAGCCTTTTCTTTGATTCAGGTCAGGGATTCAGCAGGTCGAACTCGGCGCTGGCGAGCCGCTCGCCGTTGACCAGCACGTGCACCGAATGCCTGCCAGGGTAGTGCTTGCGGGTAGTCAGTTCACGGATGTGTTGTTCGCGGCGAATGCTGTGGTGCTCGCCTGCGCCCAAGGTGAATGTCTTGAGTTTGAACACCTTGGCCGCGCTGTGGCCGGCGCTTTTTACGTAGTCGATGGCGTAGTCCACCACCAGCTTTTGCGCGGTGGCGGCGGTGGATTGCAGCGTAAACGACAGGGTGATGCGCTCACCGAGGTTGATCACCGCGGGTGTAACGTTCAACTCACCAATCATCACCTCGGCCTTGGCCCCGGCGCCCATGAGCGTCAGCGCGCGAGTATTGCCTTGTTTGATCAGGCTGCGCAGCGCGTGGCGGGCGATCCACGCGGTGTGCGGGTTCTCCAGGTTCCAGCCTTCGATCAGGCTGAGCACCCAGTCCGGGTCGTCCTTGGTGATGTCGTTGAGGTGGTTGGCCACCGACTTGCGCACGTACAGGCTGCTGTCAGCCTTGAGGTTGTCGAGGATCGAGGCGCACAGCTCGGGGTTGGCCTGCACCTCGGCCAGGCGAAACGACCACGGCAGGCGAGGGCGCGAGCCTTCACTGGCCAAGCGGCGCACGTGTTCGTTGGCATCCAGTGACCATTCCTGCATCACGGCCAAGGTGCGTTGGAAGTCGTGCAACAGAAAGTGGCGGATCGCGAACTCGGCCGATCCAAAGGTGGTGAAGTATTTGAGCGCGGCCATTGAACGCTTGAAATCACCCTGGCCGTAACTCGCCACATAGTGCGGCAGGAACAGGCTGACAAACGCGCTGTTCAGGCGCGGTGCCAGGGCGTAGAGCAGCTTGAGGGTTTGCGCGTAATCCAGCGCGATCACCGCGTGCAGGCTTTCGCTGACCCGCGCCATGCGCTGCATCACCGACAACTCGGCCAGCCCGGCCTTGGCGTGCTTGAGAAACCCCTTGGCGTCGAACGCCGGGTACACCGCCGACATCTGCATGGCGATGTGTTGCAGGCGTTCGACGTTGAAGATTTCCTTGAGGGCGGGTGCGCTTTGCTCGGTCATCGGTGGTTCCAGGGGTTAGAGAAACCAGCGGTATTCCCGCGCGTTGATCTCTTGTTGAAAGGCCAAGTGGTCCTGGCGTTTGTTTTCGCAATACACGTCGACAAATTCTGCGCCGAGCTTATCGCGCACTACCGGTTGATGTTGCATGGCGCGTACCGCATCGAGCATTTCCACGGGGAAGTCAGTGCCGCTGAGGCGGTCTTCGTTCAAGGGCGCGATGGGTTCTTGCCTGGCTTCAAGGCCATGTTCAAGTCCAGCCAGGATCGCCGCCAGCACCAGGTACGGGTTGGCGTCAGCGCTGGCCAGGCGGTGTTCGATGCGCAGGTTGCGCGGGTCGGACTCGGGGATGCGCACGCACGCGTCGCGGTCCTCAAAACCCCAGCTGGCGCGGGTTGCCGCGTTGACCGTGCCACCCAGCCGGCGGAAGGCGTTGTGGTTGGGCGAGAAGATTGGCATGCAGTGCGGCAGCAGCTCCAGGCAACCGGCCACGGCATGGCGCAAGGGTTGCTGCTGGTGCGCCGCCAGCAAATTATTGCCCGCCACGTCGTAGAGGCTGACATGCACGTGCATGCCGCTGCCGGGGAATTGCAGGTACGGCTTGGCCATGAAGCTGGCGCGGTAACCGTGCTTGAGCGCCACACCTCGCGTGCTGCGGCAGAACAGCGCGGCCCAGTCGGCGGCACGCAGGCCGTCTTCCAGGTGGCCGAAATTGATTTCGAACTGGCCGGGGCCGAGCTCGGCGGTAATCACCGTGATGTCGATGCCCTGGTCCTTGGCGGTTTGCGCCATGTCGTCGAGCACCTCGCTGAAGCGCGACAGCCGTTCGATATGCAGGGTGGGCTGGTCATCGGTGTCGTCGCTGAGCGGGTCGCGGGCGAATTGCGGCAAGCCGTTGTCGAGCTTCTTGTCGAACAGGTAGAACTCCAATTCGAACGCCACCACCGGGTGAATACCCTTGCTGTGTAGGCGCTCCAGCACCTTGGCCAGCACTTCGCGGGGTTCGAACTCGATGGGGGCTTCGGTGCCGTCCGAGGTAATCAGCATCTGCCCCAGCGGCTGCGACTCCCAGCTCACCGGCTTGAGCGTGCCCGGCACCAGGCGGCGGTTGGCGTCCGGGTCGCCGTCGTGGAAGCAATAATCGCCAATCTTGAACAGCCCGCCCTGTGCGCCCAGCAATACGGCGTTCTGCGGCAGTTTCAACGGGCTGCCGGCGGCGACCTTTTCCAGCATGTCCACCGGGTAGCGCTTGCCGTAGAAGTGCCCCGGAATGTCCAGGGCGATCAGGTCGACGTAACGCACGTCGGGGTGGTTCTGGCGAAAGGTCCGTACTTCGGCCAGCAACGTGGAAGACTGGTTTTTCACGGGTGTTGCTCCTAGTTGTAAACCCACAGCACGCGGGCGGGCAGATCAGTCAGGTTGGCGTAGCGGCAATGGGCAAAACTGGCCAGGTGGAAGCTGTCGCCAGGGCCGAGGGTGACCGCGTCGGCCTCACCTTCGACCCACAGCGTCAACTCGCCCTCCAGCACAAAACCGGCCTGTTCGGCGCGGTCGCTCATGGTTTGCTCGCCGCTGTTGGCGCCGGGCGCGAGCAGGCTGTCGAGCATCGAAAAGGCGCCGTTCATGCTCGGCGAGACCAGAATGTCGGTGATGCCATTGGCGTAATACACCGTGCGCCGCTCGTTGGGGCGGGTGACCCAACCCACCGCTTTGGGTTTGGGCAGGCTGTAGAAGTAGGTGGTGGGCACATCGAGGGCATGGCTGATGGCGGTCAAGTCGGCCACGGTGGGGCGCGACAGGCCGCGCTCGACCTGTGACAGGAAACCCACCGAACGCTCGATTTTTTGCGCGAGTTGGGCGAGGGTGAGTTTCTTGTGTTTTCACAGGTCGTGGATCAGGACGGCGAGGGCGTCGAGTTCTTGTTGTTGGTTCATGAAATTTATGTCGAGAAATTTCATGAAAAATTACAGGATTAATTTCATGGGGGCAAGGCTGATGGATCTTGAAGCGCATCTGTTTTTGTTAGAGCAGGCGCTGCAGAGCCCTCGTGGCGAGGGAGCTTGCTCCCGCTGGGCAGCGAAGCTGCCCCAATTCATCCACCGCATTCATTCAGGGTGTGTGCGGTGAGGCTTTTGGGGCTGCTGCGCAGTCCGGCGGGAGCAAGGATTGAAAGCGGGCTGAATGATTCTACACGCCTGCGGTCGGAACCTGGGTACGCGCCAATCATTGAAGGAGCACCCATGAAATCCAAAACCCTCGCCGCCTGCCTGCTGCTCACCGCCGGCCTGTCCACCGCCAGCTTTGTCGTGCAGGCCGGTGATACCCCGCAAGAAACCGTGAAGCCTTCCAGCATTAACGCCCGTGACCTGAAAGAAGGCGACCGCGCCCCGGATATGCTGATGCGCAAGGAATCCGCCGTGAGCGACTGGAAAAAACGCGGTTTGAAGCAGCCTGAAGCCGACAGCCAATGGGCCCGTGTGGGGGACAAGTTTGTGCTGCTCAAAACCACCAACGGCACCATCCTCGAGATCACCCCCGTCAAGAAATGACCGGTCTTTTTTCCTGGCTCTTGCGGTAAGGTAACCGGCCACACAGGTCGCGTTACCTTCAAAGAATGAGAGCAGGATGCTTGCCACAATAAGACACTACCCGCGCAGCGTTAACCTGTTGCTATTGGCCACGTTGCTGTTGACGCTGGCCAAGGCGATCACCTTTCCGTACCTGGTCATTTACCTCACTCATCACTTCGGCCTCGACATTACCCAGGTGGGCCTGGTGATCGGCAGTTCGTTGATTGTCGGCTCACTGCTGAGTGTGTACGGCGGTTTTCTGGTCGATCGCGTCAACAGTTATCGGCTGCTGCTCGGCTTGAGCGCACTGTTTGTAATGGGGTTTATCGGCACGGTGGTGGCTCACGGTATCTGGCTGTTTTATGGCTGCCTGATCCTGATCAACCTGGCATACGCCGTGATCGACATTGCCGTCAAAGCCGGTTTCGCCAGCTTGCTGCCGGAAGACGCGCGCAGTGAGGTGTTTTCGATCAAGTACACCCTGACCAATATCGGCTATGCCGTCGGCCCGTTTTTTGGCGCGATGGTGGCCAAGCTCGACATCAGCCTGCCGTTCATCCTTTCGGCGCTGCTGGGCGTGGGGTTTTTCCTGCTGTATTGGCGCTGGGGCGACCGCACGCTGGCCACCGCTGATGCCACGCAGAAACCGGTGTCGTTTTTCGCCGTCGGCCGCGTACTGCTGCGGGACCGGCGTCTGGTGTGCTTCACCTTTGGCGGCCTGCTCAGTGCCGTGGTTTTCGGGCAGTTCACTGCCTACCTGTCGCAGTACCTGGTGACGACCACCACCGCGGAATATACCTACACGGTAATCAGCGCCGTACTCACCACCAATGCGGTGCTGGTGATTGCTTTGCAGTACGTGATTGGGCGGCGCATCTCGCACCGCTATCTGAGCCAGTGGCTGATCGCTGGCCTGGGCATGTTCATGCTCGGGGTGATGGGCTTTGCACTGGCCACCAGCGTGTTGTGGTGGGTGCTGGCGATGGCGGTGTTTACCGTGGGGGAGATTATCGTGTTTCCGGCCGAGTATATGTTTATCGACCGGATTGCCCCGGACCACCTGCGCGGCATGTATTACGGGGCGCAGAACCTGTCCAACCTGGGGGCTGCGCTGGGGCCGGTGTTGTGTGGGCTGGTGTTGGCCAGCCTGCCGGCCCCCTTCATGTTTTACATGCTTGGGGCGTTTGTCGTTGGAGGTGGGGTGTTCTATTTCATTGGTTCGAAGCTGAAGGCAAATCATCCAGCGTGAGCTTGGCGACATTCTTGCCGACAGTGTTGCTTTGCAGTTCGTAGCGCAATTCTTCGACCATTTTTTCCACTTCCTGCGGGGTCTGCAGCCGATTGGTGCTGATCCCGGTGACCACCAGGTCGACCCGGCCGGTTTCGGCGTCGAAGACCTTGAGGGTCAAGGACGCATCCCGGCACAGGGTGAACTCGCAGGTCAGCGGCGACAGGCCTTCTTCGATGCAATTACGCAGTTGGGAGAGGGTAAACATGCGACTTAGCCCCCTCAACGACGGCGCAGCAACAGGCCCACCAACAGGCCGACGCCAGCGACGACAGCCACGGTCGCCAGCGGCTTGTTGCGAGCAAAATCACTGACGGTATCCAGCGCGTCGCCATAGGTTTGCTGCAGTTGGCCGGCGGCCTGGCGGGCAACGCCTTCGGCTTGCAATTGCTCATCACCGGTCAAGTCGCCGAGAAAACCCTGAGCCTTGCCAGCCACCTTCTCGACGGCGCCTTTGACTTGTTCGCTTTTCATCGTGCATTCCTTCAAGAGATCAACTCATTACGGCACGGGGCCAAAGGCCCTGTGCCCACTCTTCAAGGTTAAGCACCGCACCTCTCGTTAATAAGGCGAATTTGCACTGGTCCCACTAGTGCATTTGCACTCTATTTCTTGCTTTTGACGCGCAATTCACCGGCAAACAGCCCGCGTTCACGGGCCCAAACGATGGCTGCACTACGGCTGTGCACCCCCAGCTTGGAGTACACCGTGGCCACATGGTTACGCACGGTATTGGGCGCGAGTTTCAGGCGCGAGGCGATTTCTTTGTCGGCCAGGCCTTCGCAGATCAAGCCCAGCACATCGCGCTCACGGGCCGTGAGATCGGTAAAGGCCACGTTGGGCAGGTTGGGGCTGTTGACGCTCTTGGCGTTGGCGAGTTTTTCAATCAGGGTCTGACTGAACCAGGAGGCGTCCTGCATGACTTCCTCAATGGCCGCCACCAGTTCCAGTTCCGAGCGTTTGCGCTCGGTGATGTTCATCATCACCAGCAAGTAGCAGGGCACGTCCTCGATGATCACGGTGTCGGCAGACACCACGCAGTCGATCACCTCGTTGCCTTTTTTGCGCAGCTTGAGGTCCTGGCCGTCGAGGTTGCCGACTTTTTCCAGGGTGGCGAACAACTGCGCACCGGCCTGGGGGCTGTCGATAAAATGAATATCTTCGATGGCCTTGCCGATCAGCTCTTCGCTGGTATAGCCGGTGATGTTCATGAACGCTTCGTTGACATCCACCACCTGGCGGTTGGCAGCGCTGCACATCAAGGTCGGCACCGGTGTCAGGCGGAAGGACTTGGCAAAGCGCTCCTCACTCTGGCGCAAGGCAGTTTCCGCCTTGCGGCGTGGCTCCAGGTCGGTGAAGGAAAACAGCATGCAGTCTTCTTCGTTCATGTCCAACGGCTGGCCGGCGACGATCACCAGTTTGCTGCCGCCTTCGGGCAGGCGCAGCTCGGCCTGCATCTGCGGGATGGTCGCGCCTTCGCCCAGGCGCTGGATGGCCAAGTCTTTGCGCTCGGCCTGTTCCAACACGTCCAATTCATACACCGAGCGGCCGATGACCTGGTCGCGGTTGTAGCCGGTCATCTCCAGGAAACCCTGATTGACCTTGATGTAGCGCAGGTCGCTCAGGCGGCAAATCACCGCCGGTGCCGGGTTGGCGTTGAAGGTTTTTTCGAAGCGCTGCTCGGCGCTGGCCCACTCGGTGGCATCGCTGAGGATCAGCACCAGCAGCTCCGGCTCACCGTGCGCGTCGGTCAACACCAGGCTGCGCAAGCGGTGGACCCAACTGCGCTGTTCATCGGCGGCGGGGGTGACTTCCACTATCACGTCGCTGAACTCTTCACCGGCCGCCACCCGGCTGAGCGGGTAGTTGTCGAGCACTAAAGGGTGATTATTGCGGTAGCGCAGGGCGAAGCGCTGGGCGTATTCCTCGGTATTCGCGCCGAGTTCCTCGACCGCGCTGACCCCGTGCATGGTCAGCGCGGCTTCGTTGGCCCAGAGAATGGTCTGGTCGACCTCGGCCAGGATCACACCGTCAGACAATCCGGAAATGATCTGCTGCAATTGGCGGCGGTTGGTTTCTTTGGCAAGAACGTCCTGGGTCATGGTCTCTCCGGGGGATGGGCGCATGGGAAGTACGACACTCGGGCTTCAGGATAGTGCAGAGAAGTTGCCCGGTGCGGGGTGCGAATGCACCAGATGGACTGGTGCATTTGAATGAGGACGACCGCCACGACGCTCGCCAGACTGAGACGGTCAAATCACTCAAAGGATTAATCATGACCACTGTCTATGAAACCAACCGTTCACCGTTTCGCGTGTCTTGGAGCTCTGTGCTGGCGGGTAGTGCAATTGCCCTGGTGACCTACCTGGTGCTGAGTGTGTTGGGCACGGCCATCGGCGCGAGTGCCGTCAACCCGATGGAAGCCGGTAACCCGTTGCGCGGTTTCGGCACGGGTGCCGGCATCTGGCTGTTTGTGTCGACGCTGGTGGCGATTGGCGTCGGTGCTTTTGTGGCCGGGCGTACCGCGCCGGATCGCGGCGGCCTGCACGGCGTGCTGACCTGGACGCTGACCACGCTGTTCACCACTTGGTTGCTGGCGGCACTGGCATCGAGCGTAGTGGGCACGGCGGGCAATGTCGTCGGCAAAGGCCTGTCTGCTGCCGGTAGCGGCATCGCCGCCGCAGCACCGGGCATCAGCGACAGCGTCAAACAGCAGTTAAACGAGCAGGGCATTCACCTGGATTGGAACAGCCTGCAAGGCCAGCTCGACACCTTGCTCAAGCAAAGCGGCAAGCCTGAGCTGGACCCGGCCAACGTGGAGCAGAAAACCGACCAGGCCGCTGCCGATGGCAAGCAAACGGCGACAGATGCCGCGACCAACCCAGCCCAGGCGGGCGACCAACTCAAGCAGTGGTTTGAGCGCGTAAAAGCCTCGGGTGAGCCTGCGTTGAATGCGGCGGATAAAGACGCACTGGTCAACATCGTTGCGGCCCGTACCGGCAAGAGCAAGGCAGAAGCCACGCAGATCGTCGACAACTATGCCCAGGCTTATCAGCAAGCCATGCAAAAGGTCGATGAGCTGAAACAGCAGGCCGAGCAGAAAGCCCGTGAAGCCGGTGAAGTCGCAGCCAAACAGCTCTCCCGCGCGGCATGGAGCACCTTGGCCATGCTGTTGTTGGGCGCCGCCTTGAGCTTCTTCGTCGGTCGCACAGCGCTGACCACGCGCCGCGTGCCTTTGGCTTAACCGTTTGTGCGGCAGGGACGCCGCTTTTCACTGGCACCCAACATGCTGGTGTCAGCATTCCATTCCCCTGCAGTGTTTGGCGATGCGTGATATCTACAGCGTCTTCAATTCCAACGGTGCCTACGAGACCGGGGCCCACGCCCATGACGAGTTCATGTTGATGGTGCCCGAGCACGGCCGCCATGCACGCTGGGCCGTGGACGTGGCCGGATTGCCCAGCGGCGGGATGCTGGAGCTGGAAGTAACAGCAGTCATCACGCCGAATGCGATTTAACCAACACCCTCGCTCCAATGTGGGAGCGGGCTTGCCCGCGAATACGGTAGATCAGTCAGCATCTGTGTCTCTGACAGACCGCCTTCGCGGGCAAGCCCGCTCCCACAGGGTTATGTAGTGAACTCAATAACCTATCCGCCTGAATGAATGCGTAAAATACCCGCCTTTTACGCATATCACGCACAGGTGCCCTTTGAGCGCAGGCAAAGCCGTCGGACTGTTATTACTCACTTCACTGCTGGCGGCGTGCGGCACCTCACCGCCACGCACGCCCAACGACCTGTGCGGCATTTTTCGCGAAAAAGATGATTGGTACGACTCTGCCAAAGTCACGCAAAAGCGCTGGGGCGTGCCGATCCAAGTGCCGTTCGCCATCATGTACCAGGAATCCGGTTTCCATCAGGACGCCCTGGCCCCGCGCAAGTACCTGTTGTGGATCATCCCCTGGGGCCGGGTCTCCACGGCTGCCGGTTACGCCCAGGCCAAGGATGAAGTGTGGAACGACTACCGCAAAAGCACCGGCCGCAGCGGCGCCAACCGTAAGGATTTTGACGACGCCATCGACTTCGTCGGCTGGTACATGGACAAGACCTACACCATCAACGGCGTGTACAAGTACGACGCCTACGGCCAGTACCTGAACTACCACGAAGGCTGGGGCGGCTACCGCCAGCGCACCTACGCCGCCAAAGCCTGGCTGCCGCCGGTGGCGAGCAAGGTACAGGCACGTTCGCAGATGTACGCGGCGCAATATGCAGGGTGCAAGGATGATTTGGGGCGTGGGTTCTGGAGCAGGTTCTGGCATTGGCTATAGGGCCAACGCTGCCATGGGGGTTGCAGAGGTAAATGCACTAGTTCTGGAGCACGGGCCTGTTGTGGCGAGCGGGCTTGCCCCGCGTTGGGCTGCGAAGCGGCCCCAAAACCAACCAATGAGTTGCGCCTGACACACCGCATTCTTCATTGACTGGGGCCGCTGCGCAGCCCAACGCGGGGCAAGCCCGCTCGCCACAGTAAGCCCGCTTGCCACAAATGGGTTGTTTTACGCTTGCATGCACTCCAATGACCGATCGACCATCACACTGGCCATGTCCACAAGGTGCAATACCGAAATCACCAATGTGCGTGAGTCACCTTCCAATTGATCAATCGTCGTCTGCGCCGTAACGGCGGCACAACGCAGCACGCTGCTGGCGTGGGCCAGGGCGTCTTCGAAGCTGAGCTCTTGGGTGGTGGTGAAGAAGGGCGGTTCTGATGCGGGTGGTGCGGGGACAAGTTTGTCCATGGTTCAACTCCTAATCAAGCGTTAGAGAGTCAACACCTTCGCTACTAAACGGGGTGGCGACCGTACGCAGGTTAGTAGACCGGCGATTAGGAAACCGGCGCACCCGAAGGTGCCCTACGCACGGCCACCATAACGCAGGGCCGAAAAAAAGCGCCTTGCAGAAGGGGGCGCCTTGCGCCTAATCACATCGGTGGGCTACTAAACCCGGTCACTGAATTGGCAGTGACCGGCGAAGACTAGCCATGCGAATTGAGCGGCGCAAGCGGTTGGGATTCTCTCGGAAACGTCCTGCAAGTTAAAGGGAAATGTCGCTGATCAGACTGTTCCTACACTTGCCAAACCTCCCCAGTTCTGGGAAAACCCCAGCCTTTACGCATTCAACGAGACCCACATGAGCAACGACGAACTGCAGATCACCGACACTCGTCCGGGCACCGGCAAAGCCGTGGTCAAGGGCGCGTTGATCACCACCCAATACACCGGCACCCTGGAAGACGGCACGGTGTTCGATTCGTCCTGGGAGCGCGGCAAGCCGTTCCAGTGTGTGATCGGCACCGGGCGGGTGATCAAGGGCTGGGACCAGGGGTTGATGGGCATGCAGGTCGGCGGCGTACGCACGCTGTTCGTACCGGCGCACCTGGCCTATGGCGAGCGCTCGATGGGCGCGCATATCAAGCCCAACAGCAACTTGCGCTTTGAGATTGAGTTGCTGGAAGTGCTGACGCGGGATGATTGACGTTTTTCGACGCAAGGAGGCTGCATGGACATGATTCAAGCCATACGCGACAGCTGGAGTTGGGTGGGTATCGACCCCGTCGAGGTGGTGGGTACCACCGTCTTTGGCAACTTGATGATCAAGGATACGCAGGCACGCTACTGGCGGCTGTGCCCTGAAGGGCTTTATTGCGAGGTGATTGCACAAACGCGTGCGGCCTTGGATGAGATCTCCAGTGACCAGGCTTTTCTGCGTGACTGGTATCTGCAACCGATGGTGGAGCAGGCCGAGGCGGCACTGGGGCCGTTGGCGCATGGGCAGGTTTACCATTTCGTTATTTCGCCGGTGTTGGGTGGCCAATACGCCATCGACAATGTGCGTCAACTTGATCATATCGAGCAGGTTCGGTTCTGTGGTGACCTGGCGCTTGAGATCAAGGATTTGCCTGACGGCGCGCAAGTGAAGCTCAGGATTGTCGACTAGTTATTGGAAAGGACAGCACCTCATGGACGTGGTTTGTGTCACTCAATGGCCTCGGAGCACCGCGCCGGGTATACGGGTTAAGCCGCTTACTCTGGCCGATGAAGCCGAACTGCAGTACTACTTCGAGCAAGCGCCTGACTACTTCATCGCGGTCAACGGCGAACCCGCCACGCCAACCGAAGCGCGTGACGAGTTGCGCGGCGATCTGCCTGCGGGCTGGAGCTGCAGCCGCATGTATTGGCTGGGTTACCGCGATGCGGATGATCAGCTGGTTGCCGTGGTGAACATCGCCGCAGATCTGCTCGCCACCGGTGTGTGGCACATCGGGCTGTTACTGGTGCATACGCGCTGGCATGGCACTGGGCTGGCGCGGCGGCTGCATGCGGAGCTTGAGACGTGGGCCGTGAGCAAAGGCGCCCAGTGGTTGCGATTGACGGTGGTTGTCGGCAATGCCAAGGCCGAGCGCTTCTGGCCCAAACTTGGGTATGTGCAGGTGCGCACGCGGGACGGTATTACGATGGGGCGGCAGGTGAATAGGGTGTCGATTCAGGTCAAGGCGTTGGCGGGTGGGCGGGTGAATGAATACCTGGCGTCTGTTGAGCGGGATCGGCCCGGTGCTGCGTAATCGTGAATGTTCACCGTCTCTTGTGGGAGCTGGCAAGCCAGCTCCCACATTTGAATGTTGGCAAGTCCTGGAACTCGGTTCCTGAACTCATCCTGAAGCATCGGCTTGTTCCCCATCGGTAAGTTTTCCTACGGTTTACTCCCCTGACATCGGGGCGTAAACTCCGCGCGTTTTAATCAATAGCGGAGACCCTCAGTGGGTACTTGTTCGAGTGACAGTTGTCGGCCGGTTTCAGTAATCGGCATCTACTTGGCAAGGTAACGCGCATTTTTCCGATGCCGTTATCTCGCCTGAAAAAAGCGAGCAGCGGCATCCCGGCAGCGCCTGTCCTGGCACCTGCCTGAATCCCTCTCATCGACGCTGACCAGCACCGCTTTAATCGACATCACGATTAAATGTGGGGGCCGGGCTTGCCCGCACCCACAGGGTTCGTGCGCATACGGGGAGATTTCCTATGCAAGCAATCAACAACATCAACCTCAATTCCTTGGTCGATACCGTCGTCAGCCTCACTGCGGCGTTTATCCTCGGCGGCTTGATCGGTTTCGAGCGCCAGTACCGTCAACGGACGGCGGGCTTGCGCACTAATGTGCTGGTGGCAGTGGGCGCGGCGATTTTTGTCGACATGGCCAACCGCCTCGGCGGCGCTGAAGGCGCTGTGCGCGTGGTCGCGTATGTGGTCTCGGGCATCGGTTTTCTGGGGGCTGGCGTGATCATGCGCGAAGAAGGCAACGTGCGCGGGCTCAACACCGCCGCCACGCTGTGGGCATCGGCGGCAGTCGGTGCGTGTGCGGGGGCCGACCTGATCCTGGAAGCGCTGCTGGGCACGCTCTTTGTGCTGGCGGCCAACACCTTGCTGCGCCCGATCGTCAACAACATCAACCGCCAGCCGTTGGACGTGGTGTCGGCGGAGGTCACCAACATCCTCTATGTCATCGCGCGGCGCAGCCAGCAACAGGCGGTGATGGTCTTGCTGGAAGCCGAATTGGCGCGCTGCAACTACCCGGCCAGCGATGTCGATGTTCGGCCATTTGGCAGTGAAGAAGTGGAGATCGAGGCCACCCTGGTCGCGACCTCGGTTGACGGCGACGAGCTGGACGCGCTGGTTGCGCGTATTTCCACCTCGACCTTGGTGGTGCAGGCGTTCTGGAGCCCGAGTACCACGGATTAGTCGGCTGCTCGAAAGCGTCGCCACGCGTTGGATGGGTGGTGCCTTGCTCGGATAAATCCTACATTTGGCTGGGATTATCCCTTCGGATGAAGCGTCATTTCGTTGTTAAGGTTGCGCACTTCTAGCTAGCCGGCGGTGTTGGTTTAGCTGTAGGTGTTCAACATTTTTTCAATCGAAGGGACCAGGCGCAGCCTGGCTATTGGCCTGAGTAAAGACAGTACCGTTGGTCGGCACTGTCATTTCTCACAGGTACCTGTGTCCCGCTTGATGTGTAAGGCTACTTACCTGCCATGGGATTTTTATGATCAAAGCATTGATAGTCGACGATCATTCGTTTATTCGCCAAACCGTTCGGTTCCTGCTCAAGCAAGAAGGGTTTACTGATATTGATGAGGCGGGTAACGGTGCGGATGCTGTGCAGAAGGCCAGAGAAGGGCGCCCGGACCTGATTATTCTTGACTTGGCCATCCCGAAACTGGGCGGGCTGGAGGTGATCAGCCGGGTCAAGGCGCTGGGCCTGCCGTGCAAGATGCTGGTACTGACGTCGTCCCTGCCAGAGTTTTTCTCCGCTCGCTGCATGCGCGCCGGGGCCATGGGGTTTGTCGCCAAGACCGGGGAGTTGGACGAGCTGCAAAAGGCGATCAAGGCCGTGATGTCCAACTACAGCTGCTTCCCCAGCTTGCCGACCAGTTCGGTGCGTCGTGACGATTTGCAGGCCTCGGAGCAGCAGTTGGTGGAATGCCTGTCGGACCGCGAGGTGGAGGTGTTACGTATGTTGGCGCTGGGCCTGGGCAATAACCAGATTGCCGAACAAATGCTGCTGAGCCACAAGACCATCAGTACTTATAAGACGCGGCTCAAAGACAAGTTGTGCATGTCGTCGGTGGTGCACATGGCCAAGTTCGCCCAGCGTAATCATCTGATCTGATTCGATATGACCCCAGCCTGCATTCGACAGTTGATGATTGCCCTATTGATGGGCGTGCTGCCGATGGCAGCGATGGCCCTGGATGAGCCTCACCCGCTGCGCTTGTTGGGGCACGCCACGCTGGATGGCAATGGTTTGTCCGTGGTGCTGAGCGAGGCGGACTGGCACTGGCTGCGCGAGCGTCGTACCTTGTTCATGGGGGTTTCGGCGCCAGACTATGCGCCTTTCGAACTGACAAATAATAATGACGAACTTGAGGGGATCACCGCCGATTACGCGCGGTTGCTCTCCCAGGCGCTGAACGTTACCGTGGAAGTACGGCGCTACGACACCCGTGACGAAGTGATCGAGGCGCTCAAGCAGGGCGCCATTGACTTCCTTGGGACCGCCAACGGTTTTGAGGCGGGTGACCCGCAGTTAGTGCTGTCTCGGTCCTACGCCAATGATCAGCCCGTGCTGGTAACCCCTACCGCAGACACCCAGGCCTTGACGGTCGATCTGGCCGGTAAGCGCGTGGCCATGCTCTATCACTACATGCCGCCCGATGTCGTACAGGCCTTCTATCCCCAGGCGCGGTTGGAATTGTTCCCGTCTGTTTTCGAGGCCATCGGCGCCGTGGCGTTCGGTCGCGCCGATGTCTACCTGGGCGACGCCATCAGCACCAACTACCAGATCAGCCGCAACCACCTGAACAATGTGCAGATGGCGGATTTTTCGACGTTGGAATCCAACTCTTACGCCTTTGCTGTTGCGCGCGACAACACCCGGTTGCTGCGCATCATCAATACAGCGCTGAGGGCGATCCCGGCTAACGAGCAGATGGAAATATTGCGTCGTTGGAGCGGCGGCAATCTCGGCCTGCTCGGTGCTGAACGGCTGCACTTGAGCACCAACGAGCAGCGTTGGCTGGACAAGCACCCGCGCGTCAGGGTGGTGGCATCCGACCAGATGCTGCCTTTGGCGTCCTTTAGCGCACAAGGGCAATTAGACGGCTTGAGTGCTGACGTTTTATCGCGGATCAGCCTGCGCACCGGGTTGAAGTTCGACGTTGTCCCGGGCGGATCAATGCCCCAGCAGATTGACGCGGTCAGCACCGGCAGGGCGGACATGATGGCAGTGATCACGCCGAGCGTCGAAGGCTCTGACCAGGTGCGTTTTACCCGGCCCTACCTGACCAATCCGCTGGTGCTGGTTACGCGCTATGACGACCCCGCGACGTTGACCCTGGACGACATGCCAGGCAAGCGCCTTGCGATAACCGCCAGCAGTGCGCTGCGTGAGTTGATCAATCGCGACTATCCCGGTATCAACTTCGTGACCGCCAAAAACCCTACACAAGCCATGGCGATGGTGGCCTCCGGCGCCGCCGAGGCCGCCGTCAATTCATTGATCAATGCGCGCTACCTGATCGCCTTGCAATACCGTGAGACCTTACGCGTGACCAGCACCGTCGGCTCTGAACCTGCACGCATGACATTTGGGGTCAACCGTGGCCAGCTGGAGTTGTACTCGATACTGGACAAGGCGTTGCTGAGCATCCCACCCCAGGAAATGGACGAGTTGGTCAACCAGTGGCGCACTGACGTGATCGTCGAAGACCATTGGTTGCGCCATCGCAGTGCGATCATTCAAGGGTTCGGCCTGGCGGCGCTGTTGCTGGTGGTCACTCTGGGCTGGGCTTTTTACCTGCGCAGCCTGATACGCAAACGTGCCCAGGCCGAACGCGCCTTGAGCGACCAGATGCGTTTCATGGGCGTACTGATAGACGGTACGCCGCATCCGATTTACGTGCGTGACCGCCAGGGCAGGTTGATGGCCTGCAACAGTGCTTACCTGGAAGTGTTTGGTTTTACCCTCGAAGCAGTGATCGGCAAGACGGTCATACAAACCGATTCCGGCAACCCTCCACAGGCCCGGTCTTTCCATGAGGACTACCTGCAACTGATGGAGCGTGGCGAGCCGCAGATTCATGATCGGGTACTCAAGTTGCCCAATGGCAAGGTGCTGACCATCTACCATTGGATGTTGCCCTACCGTGACGGCGACGAGAACGTGGTGGGCATGATTGCCGGTTGGGTGGACGTGAGTGAGCGCCAGCGCCTGTTGGGCCAACTGCAGGAAGCCAAGGAAGACGCCGACGCCGCCAACCGCGCCAAGACCACCTTCCTGGCGACCATGAGTCATGAAATCCGCACGCCCATGAATGCCGTGATCGGCATGATCGAGCTGGCCCTTGCGAATGCCGAGCAGGGCCGCGCCGACCGCGATGCTCTGGAGGTGGCTTCGGTTGCGTCCCACGGGATGCTGGAGTTGATTGGCGATATTCTTGATATCGCCCGGATCGAGTCCGGCCATTTGTCCCTGGCGCTGGAGTCGGCCAACCTGCATGAACTGCTGATGTCGGTGGTGCGGGTGTTCGAGGGGCTGGCGCGTGCCAAAGGCCTGGTTTTTCAGGTAGAACTTGATCCGCTGATTGATTGCCAGGTTCTGGCCGACCCGTTGCGCTTCAAACAGGTGGTGTCCAACCTGCTGAGCAATGCCATCAAGTTTACCTCCCAGGGTCAGGTGCGCCTGGGTGCGCGCAGTCTGCCGGCCCCCGACAGCGGCCAGCTGAGCCTCAGGTTATGGGTGGAAGACACCGGTATTGGTATCAGCGCAGAAGACCAGCAACGCCTGTTCAACCCGTTTATTCAGGGGAGCAACACTGAGCAGTCGGCGCGCAGCGGGTCGGGGCTGGGGCTGGTAATCAGCCGAAACCTGTGTGAAATGATGGGCGGTAATCTGCAGTTGAGCAGCGTGCTCGGCCAGGGCTCACGGGTAGACGTGATGTTGATAGTGACCCGCACGGCTGCGTTGCCGGTCGCGGTTCCGACACCCGGCCCTGCCGTAAAGCCGGCGCGCGCATTGGACATTCTGGTGGTGGATGACTACCCGGCCAACCGCTTGCTGCTGGCGCGGCAATTGAGCCACCTGGGGCATCGCATCATTACGGCCGAAGACGGTATCGAGGGCCTGGAGCTGTGGAAGAACAGGCGGCCTGACGCGGTGATCACCGATTGCAACATGCCCCTCAAGGACGGCTACACCCTGGCGCGTGATATCCGCGCGCAAGAGCGGGAGCAAGGTCTGGCGCCGTGCCTGTTGCTGGGGTTCACCGCCAATGCGCAACCGGAAGAGACCGAGCGTTGTCGTCAAGCGGGCATGGACGACTGCCTGTTCAAACCTGCCGGGCTTGATGACTTGCGCTCGGCCCTGGCCTCGCTCACGGCCAGCCCAGGTGCAGTTGAAGCTGAAATGGCCTTTGATTTGAGCACGTTGATTTCGCTGACGGGCGATGATCATGCAGCGCTGAGGGAACTCTTGGTGCCGCTGGTCGACAGCCTGGAAGATGACCGCGCGCTTTTACCGAAGCTGCAACGCCAGTGCAATTTTCACGCGCTGCATGATCTCGCCCACCGTGCCAAGGGCGGGGCGCGGATGGTGAAGGCGCAGGTGCTGATCGCTTGTTGTGAAACGCTGGAGGGGGTTTGCCAACGGCAAGATCGCGCCGCACTGGGTGGGGCGGCGGAAGCGGTGGGCGAGGCGATTGGCAATCTGCGTGACTGCCTGAATGCTTATTGCAATCGGCCGTGACTGCGGTTGATCGCCATTGGGCGGTTTTGGGAGAACTCCTACGTGAAGGGGGAACAAGCCTGATTTTGTCTACGGGATATGTCTGGACAATGGGCGCTGCTCACTGACGAGCACAGCCTGCCCGGGGTTTGCCATGCCGAACAAAGCACTGACCATCCTGATTGCCGATGAACAGCATCTGCAACGTCTGTACATCGAAAAAATGCTCAACCAGTTGGGGTACTACCGGATTGTCCCGGTGCAAACCTTCGACGAAGTCCAGATCCTCACCGCCATCCCCGCTGAGCCCTTTGATGTGCTGATCATCAATGGCGGGCTGGCGGCCCATGCAAGTGGGCCACAGCCTCAGGTGCGGCATGTGCTGGTCTACGACCATCAGGACCTGAGTGCACCTGCCGGCGCGACGCCGACGGTGCGGGTGCGGTTGCCTGGCGCGCCGGACACCGTCAACCTCGAACATTTCATGGACATCATCGACCCACCGCAAGCCTCGCGCGGCCTGCGGGTGTTGCCGTGGCTGCGGGAGTTATCCGGCCGGCCTGCCACCGGGGTTTAGTCCCACTTCGGTGCGATGCCTTTGGGGCTGGTCAGGCGATGGCCACGTTCCAGGCCGGCAATCTGCGCCATGTCGGCAGAGCTCAAGGTGAGTTGCAGGGCCTTCAGGTTGCTCTCCAGGTTGGCGCGTTTGGTCGACGATGGGATCACCGCGTAGCCCAGTTGCATCGCCCATGCCAGCGTGACTTGTGCCGGGGTGGCTTGGTGGCGTTCGGCGATTTGCTGAATCACCGGGTCTTTGAGCACTTCGCCATACGCCAGGGTCATGTAGGAGGTGATCTGGATACCCTTGGCGGTAGCGAAATCCACCACTTTCTGGTTTTGCAGGTAGGGGTGCAGTTCGACCTGGTTGGTGGCGATGTTCTCGGCGCCAACCGCCGCAATCGCCTGCTTCATCAGCTCAATGGTGAAGTTGGAAATACCGATCTGACGGGTCAGGCCCAGGCGTTTGGCTTCCAGCAATTGGCCCATGAATTCGGCCACGTGCACCTGGTCTTCCGGCGATGGCCAGTGGATCAGGGTCAGGTCCAGATAGTCGGTCTTGAGCTTGCGCAGGCTCTCTTTAAGGCTGGGGATCAACTGGCCTTCGGCGAAGTTGGCGATCCAGATCTTGCTGGTAACAAACAGTTCGTCACGCGGTACACCGCTGTTGGCAATGGCTTGGCCGACATCGGCTTCGTTCTCATAGATCTGCGCGGTGTCGATGACGCGGTAACCCAGTTCCAGGCCGGTGCTCACGGAGTCGATCACCACCTGGCCTTGCAGGCGGAAAGTGCCAAGGCCGAAGGCGGGGACGTTTGGGGTAGGGATAGACATCAGTAACTCCTGAGAGGGGATAAACAATGGAGTCGAGTATCTGCCCGTCGTTCCTTCGGAAAAACCGTCGAATCCGAAAAGGACTCTTTACCAGAAGTCACGAGTGTCGCCCGCTGCAAAAAACGCGTGCCGGTGGACGAGGTCTTCAAGTGGCCGTGAAGGCGTTCAGCGGTCGAACCAGGCGAGCAGCACCGTCACGTTGTCGCGCCCGGCGTATTGTCGCCGACGTGGAACACCGGCAGCGGCCCCATCGAGCTGTGGGCGCCATAGGCCGGTGAGCGTCGTGCCCATGCAGCTGCCTTCGCTCATATGGCGGGCGACATTCTGCTGATAGACGCACTGGTTCACTTGATCGATGGCGTTGTGCAGCCTGCTGGCGGCTTGCATGTCCGGGTCCGACCAGGTGGCATCCGGGTCGGCGCCGTCGTTGATCACGTCGACACTGTGGGTGCAGGTATCGAGCAGTCAATCACCAAAAACCTGTCGTTCAAGACCGAGTACCTGTACTACGACCTGGGCCAGGACAAGCTGAACGTGGCGGTGATTCCGGGCAGCGGCGGGGCGGGTACTGGCTATGACTCCAAGTTCAAAAACGATGGGCAGATGTTGCGTGTTGGGTTGAACTGGAAGTTTGACTGACGGTGTTACGCCACCTCATGCGCAGGCGCGTGAGGCTGTTACGGGGCGAGCAGGGCGGTGTTGGTAAAACTGGCCCTGTCGCGTCTTGCGGTTTTTGCGCGATTGGAAAGTGTTCCAGGTCGTGAAGTCGAAGCGAGTGGCAGAGACGACGTTTTCCTGGACCAGCATGATGGGCAGGGGCTGGTTCGTGTTTGTGTAGTGGGTATTGAACGTGACCTCCAGTGTGTCCTTGTCCCGATAGCCGCTGAGAATAGGAAGCAGGGTGAAGGCGTGATCCATGCCCTCGGACTCAGTGGGTTCGCCGACGAACACCACAATGCCGACGTACACTTTGCGATCGCTCAAGCTGAACATGCAAGGTGCCCGCTGCTCAATGGACTCTCTCAGTAAGCGCCTGAAAGCATTGCCATCCAGAACACCCAGCGACAGCAAGTAATGGAGTTGTTCGTCCGTTTCCAGTTTCAGCACTTTCTTTTGCAGGCGCACATAGAGTTTTGCCCAGCCCAAAGGAATTGCCATGGCGGTAAGCCCTATCTGAAGTAGAAATACCCACAGTGCGCAGTTTTTCTCATTGGCAATGTCGAGCTGTACCAACAAGGCACCTAGATAGCTGCTGTAGTCTGTTGCAATCGCATACCCCGCGACTTCGACCTTCTGCTTCGACAACGCAAGAATAATGGCACTCAGGATCGTAGCGATGATCAGGCAAACCAAGCCCAGCCTTGCAACTTGCAGGTAGAGCAGTTGCCCTTGAAAACGGTGCAGACGATGGTAGAAAAAAGGGTGTCTGATGCAGACCATGTAGCCACTGACAAGCAACGGTACAATTATCAGCAGGCCCATATGTCGTCGACCTCCATTTGCCGGACCTGACGTATCGCGTCCTTGTAATTCTGCGATTGCGCAACCTCGGCAGCGTCGACGCCAATGCCACAATCATGGATCTTCCAGCTTTTATAGGATTTGACGGCTTTGACTCGATCCCAATCATCCGGAGTCGGTTTTCCAAACAGAAAATGCAATAAGTTCATGGCGACAACCTCGCAAAGAAGTAGCCAGTTTTATAGCAAGCGATCTGGCCTCACGACCATTGATGGCATGCCGTGCCACCGTCGTCGGTTCCTGTAGGAAACGTCTCCATTTACTCCGGCGGCCTAAAACGTCGGCGGCGTAATCACCCAGATCACCACCGTCTGCACCTTGCCTGGGTTGCCATACCGATGCGGCTCGCTGCTGGCGAAGCTGAAGCTGTCGCCCGCATCCAGCAGAAAATGCCGATCACCCACCCACAACTCAAACTGCCCGCTCAACACGTAGCCCGCTTCCTCGCCTTCATGGCTGTAGCTCTGCTGGCTGTAGGTGCCTGGCGGAAAGCTCGACTGCAGCATTTCCAGTTGATGGTTGGGCAACGGCGTGAGCAATTGGTCGACGATGCCATCTTCATAGCGGATGCTTTGCCGGTTGCCCTGACGCACCACATAACCTTCATCCGCTTCGGCGGGAATGGTTTCACTGGCGAAAAACCACTGGATGGTCACCCCCAGGCTGCGGGCAATATTGAACAGCGCCGGAATCGACGGATACGCCAGGTTGCGTTCCAACTGGCTGAGGTAGCCGGCGGTCAACTCACTTGCCTGCGCCAGCTCGGTAAGTGTCAGCCCGAGCGCCTTGCGCAGGCCGCGAATGCGCGTGCCGAGAAACAGTTGCTGCGGTGCGTCGGTCACAGGTTCCATGCCACTTTGAGTCCTTCGTAAATCGCCTCTTCGGCGGTGCGCGGTGCCAGGCAGTCGCCGATGCGATCAAACGGCACCCACCCCGCCAGCTCCGCGCCCAGAGTGTCCACCGGCTGGTGGCCCTGGCACAACACCAGGCTGTCGATATTCTCCAGCAGCATCGGCTCGCCGCTGGCGGTGTGTTGCAGGTAAACGGTGCTGTCGTCGCAGCCGTAAAGGCGGGCGTAAGGGATGATCGCAATCGCCAGGCGGTGCAGCTCTCCAGCCAGTTGGTCGCGTACGTACAACGGCAGGTTCTCCCCACAATGGGTGCCATTCACCGCCAGTTGCACCTGATGGCCGGCGCGCATCAGGCGCTCGGCAATGCCCGGGCCGATCCAGTCGCAACGCCAGTCGGCTACCACCACCGAGCGACCCAGCGTGACCTCACCGCGCAACACTTGCCAGGCGTCCACCACCTGCAACTCACCGCCTTGCTCGAAGGCTGGCCAATAGGGTTCGGCGCCCGTGGCGATGATCACGTGATCGGGTTGCTCTTGCTCCACCAGCGCCCGGTCGACGCGGGTGTTGCGCACCACGCGCACACCCGCCAGCGCCATCTCCCGTTGCAGGTTGGTGCTGGCGCCGCCGAACTCGCTGCGCCGTGGCAGCAATTGCGCCAACAGCACCTGCCCACCCAATTGTGCGCTGGCCTCGTACAGCGTCACGTCGTGCCCCCGTTGCGCAGCCACGGCTGCCGCCTTCATGCCGGCAGGCCCGCCGCCCACCACCATGATGCGCCGGCGCGTTAACGCCGGTTGCAGATTACCGAATACCAATTCGCGCCCGGTCTCGGGATGCTGGATACAGGAAATCGGCAAGCCCTTGTGAAAATGGCCGATACACGCCTGATTGCAGGCGATGCACGCGCGCACGTCGTCGGCGCGGCCAGCCAGGGTTTTGGCCGGCATCAGCGGGTCGCAAATCAGAGCGCGGGTCATGCCGCATACATCGGCCTGGCCACGGGCCAGGATCAACTCGGCCTCCTGCGGCTGGTTTATTCGCCCGGTGACAAATAGCGGAACCGACAGGCTGGCCTTGAACGTCGCCGCCTCATCCGCAAGGTACGCCGCCGCGATGGCCATGGGCGGCACGATATGGATCGCGCCACCCAGAGAGGCCGAGGTGCCGGCGACGATGTGTACAAAATCCAGCTGCGTTTGCAGGCTTTGCACCGCCTCCAGGGATTCGCTCTCGGTGAGCCCTTCACTGTCACGCTCATCGGCAGAAATGCGCAGGCCGATGATGAAATGCTCGTCGGTCGCCACCCGCACCGCAGCCATAATTTCGCGCAAAAACCTCAGCCGTTGCTCAAGCGAACCGTTGTACCCATCGGTGCGCCGATTAACCCGTGGGTTGAGAAACTGCGCCGGCAAATACCCATGGCTGGCGACCACTTCCACCCCGTCAATTCCTGCTTGATACAAGCGCCTGGCCGCCTGCGCGTAACCGGCGACGATCTCATCGATCATCGCCTGTTCCAGCGCCCGTGGCATCACCCGAAAGCGCTCGTTGGGCACCCCCGACGCCGAGTACGCGACCGCCAGCAAGCCGTCTGCCGACTCCATGATTTCCCGCCCCGGATGAAAGATCTGCGACAGCACCACGGTGCCGTGCGCATGGCAGACCTCGGCCAATTCGCGATAGCCATCGATGCAGGCATCGTCGGTGGCCATCAGCACATGCGAGGTGTAGCGCGCACTGTCATGCACCCCGGCCACCTGCAACACAATCAGCCCCACACCGCCTTCGGCCCGCGCACGGTGGTAGGCGATCAACTGTGCGTTAACGTGATTGTCGGTGGGCATCGAGGTGTCATGCCCGCTGGACATGATGCGGTTTTTCAGGCGTTTGCCGCGCAGTTGCAACGGCTCGAACAGGTGGGGAAAGGCTGCGTGCGACATGGTGCGGATACTCCAGGCGCCGTTATTGTTATTGTTCTATAGGAGGTGAGCGCCAGTAAAAAATCAACTTGTTTTTTTACTGGTGACTGGATTAGCGTCGCCCTCAACCACCCCGCGCTTGGAGAATAAAAATGACTTACTCCGCCGAACCCGCCCAGGAAAAACACCTGCGCGAAGAGCTTGCCGCGTGCTACCGCCTGATCGCGCACTACCGCATGAGCGACCTGATCTTCACGCATATTTCGGTGCGTATTCCCGGGCCTGAGCACCACTTCCTGATCAACCCCTACGGGTTGATGTTCGATGAAATCACCGCCTCCAGCCTGGTCAAGATCGGCCTGGATGGCCGCGCGGTGGAGCCTTCGCCTTACGCCGTCAACCCGGCCGGGTTTGTCATCCACAGTGCGATCCATGCTGCGCGCGAAGATGCCCAGTGCGTGCTGCATACCCACACCCGCGCGGGCTGTGCGGTGGCGGCGCTGGAGTGCGGGTTGTTGCCGGTCAACCAGATCTCGATGGAGTTCTACGGCAACGTCGCGTACCACGACTACGAAGGCGTCGCCCTGGATATGGCTGAGCAACGCCGCCTGGTGCATGACCTGGGCGACAAGCCGGTGCTGATGCTGCGCAACCACGGTCTGCTGACGCTGGGCGAGACGGTCAGCCAGGCGTTCCTGCGCATGTACTACCTGGAGAAAGCCTGCGATATCCAGATCGCGGCCCAAGCCTGCGGCCCATTGATCTTGCCGCCGGCCGAGGTCTGCGCCTACACCGAACAGCAATTCAACAACCCAGGCCGAACGCTGGAGCAGGGCGAGCTGGCTGACCCGGACGCCATGCAGTTGGCGTGGGCGGCGTTGCTGCGGATGCTGGATCGGGTGTCGCCCGGTTACCGCGACTGATGTAGAGTCGTGCGGCCGACTCAACGAGGACACCGCCCCATGACCCAGGAATCCCGCTTCTCCCGCATGGAGCCGCAATTGCGCAAGGCCAACCTGGTGCAGGCCACGCTCACGTGCCTCAAGCGCGATGGTTTCCAGGGCGCTTCGATTCGCAAGATCAGCGCCGAGGCCGGGGTGTCGGTCGGGCTGATCAGCCACCACTATTCGGGCAAGGATGAACTGGTGGCCGAGGCTTATCGCACGATCACCGCCCAGGTCATGAGCCTGCTGCGCGAGACCATGGCCGAGGCGCCACCAGAGCCTCGGGAGCGGCTGTCGGCGTTGTTCCGGGGTTCGTTTTCCGCTGAGTTGCTCGACCCGCAACTGCTCGATGCGTGGCTGGTATTCTGGGGCGCGGTGAAAACCGCGCCTGCGATCAACCAGGCCCACGAACATTCCTACGGTGAGTACCGCACCATCATGCGCTCCGCCCTGAGCGATATGGCCAGGGAAGAGGGCTGGGAGCGGTTCGACGCCGACCTCGCCGCCATCGGCTTGAGCGCCTTGCTTGACGGGCTGTGGCTGGAGTCGGGGCTTAACCCTGGCACCTTCACGCCGGAGCAGGGCATTCAGATCTGCGAAGCCTGGGTCGACGGCCTGCAGAGCGGCGGTCGCCAGCGTTATCTACTCAAACCCTGAGCCTTTCTTGCCGCCTGAACGCAAGGTTCAGGCCGCTATTTCCCTTCCGAAAATATTTGCAGTTTGCCGATTGCCTCCTTGCTGAACACTCGTTTAGTATCTCGCCATGTCGCACCCCTCAAGCCAATTAAAATAATTCGAGGAAGCCATGACTATCGATTCGCCCGTGCTCACCGATGTGCAAGCAGGCGTTGCCTGGATCACCCTCAACCGTGGCCCGCAGCGCAATGCACTGGATATTCCGACCCTCAAGCACCTGCATGCCTTGCTCGACGCTTTCAACCGCGACCCGGCCGTGCGCGTCGTGGTGTTGACCGGCAGCGGTCGCAGCTTCTGCGCCGGCGCCGACCTGGCTGAGTGGGCCGAAGCCGAATCGCGTGGCGCCCTCGAAACCTATGGCTGGACCGAAACCGCCCACGCCCTGATGACCCGCCTGCACACCCTCGACAAACCCACGGTTGCCGCCATCAACGGCACTGCCGTCGGCGCCGGCATGGACCTGACGCTGTGCTGCGACCTGCGCATTGCCGCCCAGTCGGCGCGCTTCAAGGCCGGCTACACCAGCATGGCCTACTCGCCGGACGCTGGCGCCAGCTGGCACTTGCCGCGCCTGATCGGCAGCGAACAGGCCAAGCGCCTGTTGTTTCTGGATGAGCTGTGGAGTGCCGACCGCGCACTGGCCGCCGGCCTGGTGGGCGAAGTGGTCGCCGATGAGCAACTGCACGCCCACACCACGGCACTGGCCACGCGCCTGGCCAACGGGCCGACCTTCGCCTTTGCCCAGACCAAAACCCTGATCCGCGAAGGCGCCGCCCGCAGCCTGCCCGAGCAACTGCAGGCCGAACTGGCGGCTGGCCTGCTGTGTGGGCGCAGTGTCGACGGCGCCGAAGCCTTGCGCGCGTCCATGCAAAAGCGCTCACCGAATTTCTGCGGCCAATAACAACAACACCCCCGAGCAGGTAGCGCCATGAATTTCCAACTCAGCCAAGAACAAGACATGTTGGTGGACGCGGTACGCAGTTTTGTCGCCAAGGAATTACTGCCCCACGAGGAGGCGGTAGACCGTGCCGACGAGGTCTCGCCCGAGCTTGCCGCGCAGATCCGCGACAAGGCTATCACTGCCGGTTTCTATGCCTTCAACATGCCGGAAGAGGTGGGCGGTGGCGGCCTGGATTACCTGTCCCAGGCGCTGATCGAGCGCGAGCTGTCGAAGGTCTCGTGGGCGCTGCATGTGTTCGTTGCACGGCCGTCGAAAATCCTCATGGCCTGCACCGGCGCGCAAATCGAGGACTATTTGTTGCCGTGCGTGCAGGGCCGGAAAATCGACTGCTTTGCCCTGACCGAACCCGGCGCCGGCTCCGACGCCAATGCGATCAAGACCCGCGCCGTGCGCGACGGCGACGACTTTGTGATCAACGGCAGCAAGCACTTTATCAGCCATGCGGGGCACGCCGATTTCGCCATCGTGTTTGCCGTCACCGACACCTACGAACACAACGGGCGCCAGCGCAACGCGGTGACCTCATTCCTGGTCGATCGCGGCACGCCTGGCATGACTATCCGCCGTGGTCCCAAATGCGTGAGCAACCGCGGCTATCACACCTATGAAATGTTCTTCGACGACTGCCGCGTGCCCGCGTCCAAGGTGCTCGGCGAAGTGGGCAAAGGCTGGGACGTCGCCAATGCCTGGCTCACCGCCGGGCGTGTGATGGTCGCCGCCAACTGCGTCGGCCAGGCCCAGCGCGCGCTGGGTGTGTCGCTGCAATGGGCGGCCGACCGCAAGCAGTTCGGCCAGCCTATCGGCACCTACCAGGGCGTGAGTTTCAAGCTGGCCGACATGGCCACGCAGATTCGCGCCGCCGAGCTGCTGACCCTGCACACTGCCTGGCAGATGGACCAGGGCAGCATGACCGACGGCGAGGCCGGCATGGCCAAGCTGTTTGCCAGCGAAACCCTGGGCAAAGTTGCCGATGAAGCCGTGCAGATTTTCGGCGGCATGGGCTTGATGGACGAAGGCCCGGTGGAGCGCATCTGGCGCAACGCACGGATCGAGCGGATCTGGGAAGGCACCTCGGAAATCCAGCGCCATATCATCGCCCGTGAACTGTTGCGGCCGCTGTTGCGCTGATCGGCGCGGAGAACGCTTATGTCCCAGGCTATTCGCGACAACCTCAAGCGCCTGCTGGCGCCCCGGCATCTGGCATTCGTCGGCGGGCGCAGCATGGCCCGCGCGCTCAAGCGCTGCGCCGACGGCGGCTTTGCCGGGCAGATGTGGCTGGTCAACCCGCAACATGACAGCCTCGACGGCGTCCCGTGTGTACGCCGCATCGCCGATCTGCCGTGCGGCCCGGACGCGGTGTTTATTGCCACCAACCGTGAATTGACACTCACCTGCGTGGCCGAACTGGCCGCCATCGGCACCGGCGGCGCGATTTGCTACGCCTCGGGGTTTGCCGAAACCGGTGCGGCCGGTGTGGCGTTGCAACAGCAATTGCTGACGGCGGCCGGCGACATGGCGTTACTCGGCCCCAATTGCTATGGCCTGCTGGACTATCTGCACAGCGCGGCGCTGTGGCCGGTGGCCCATGGCGGCAAGGCGGTGGAGAAGGGCGTGGCGGTGCTGACCCAGAGCGGCAATTTCGCCTATAACCTGTCGATGAGCGACCGCTCGTTGCCGGTCGCCTACATGGCGTCGGTGGGCAACCAGGCGCAACTGGGCGTTGCCGAATTGATGGACGTGTTGCTCGATGAACCGTGCGTTACCGCCATCGGCCTGCACTTGGAGGGCCTGAAGAATGTGCCGGGCTTTGCCCGCGCGGCGCACAAAGCCCTGGAAAAAGGCATCCCGATCATCGCGCTGAAAACCGGCGTGTCGCAGATCGGTGCCGAGCTGGCGCTGAGTCACACCAGCTCGCTCTCAGGCTCGGATGCGCTCTACGACAGCTTGTTTGCACGCTTGGGGGTGATCCGCGTCAGCGGCCCGGTGAGTTTCGTCGAAACCTTGAAAGCTGCGGCCTGCGGTAATCTGCCTGCGGGTAAAAGCCTGATCGCCCTGGCCTGCTCGGGCGGTGATGCAGGGCTGATTGCCGACTACGCCGAGCGCAACCAACTGGCCCTGCCGAAACTGGATGAAGACCAGCGCGCTGAGCTGGCGCAGGTGCTGCCCGGCTACGCCAACCTGGTCAACCCGCTGGATTTCACCACAGCCATCTGGGGCGACCGCGAAGCGCTCAACCGCATGCTCGACACGGCCCTGCGCACCCAGGCCGATGCAGCCATGCTGGTGCTGGATTACCCGGCTGAATTTACCGGCGAACGCAAGGAATGTGACTTGCTGCTGGAGCTGTTCTGCGCGGCGCTCAGCCGCCATGGCAAGACCGGCTTCGTCACCTCGGCGTTCCCTGAGCTGTTACCGCCGCACGCCCGTGAGCGGATGCATGCGCATGGCATCGCCGCCTTGCAAGGCGTGGAAGATGCGCTCGCGGCGTGGGGGCGGATTGCCGACTACACAAACCAGCGTCGCGTGTTGCTCGAACGCGGTGAATCGATCCTCGAACCGCTGTGCCCGCAAGCCCTCGACGGCCACGGCCAGGCCCTGGATGAGTGGGCGTCCAAACAAGCCTTGCGTGCCTATGGCCTGAATACGCCAGCCGCGGTGTTGAGCACGCCGGGGCGGGCGATTGCCGACGCAAAGCTGCTGGGCTACCCGTTGGTGCTCAAGGCCGTCAGTGCCGATTTACCGCATAAAACCGAAGCCGGTGCCGTGGCCTTGAACCTGCAGGATGGCTTCGCCCTGACTGCCGCGCTTGAGCATATGCGCCGGCAAATCGCGGTGTACGCGCCGAATGTAGTCTTCGATCAATTACTGCTGGAAACCATGGCTGCGCCACCCTTGGCCGAGCTGATCGTGGGCATCAAGCGTGAAAACGACTTTGGCCTGGCCTTGGTGATCGGCGCCGGCGGCATCCTCGTGGAATTGCTCAAGGACAGTCGCAGCCTGCTGCTGCCGACCACCGACGATGCGATTCGCAACGCCTTGCTCAGCCTGCGCAGCGCCGCCTTGTTGCAAGGTTTTCGCGGGCGTGAAGTGGCGGACATGGACGCGCTGGTCGCGGCGATCCGCGCCGTGGCCGACTACGCCTGCGCCCATGCCGAGCAGTTGCTGGAACTGGATGTGAACCCACTATTGGTCAATGCCCGCAGCGCCACGGCGGTTGATGCATTGATTCGCCTAGGAGATGGCCATGCACGATAAAACAATGACCGGCGGCCAGGCGTTGGTGCGGCTGCTGGCCAACTATGGCGTCGACACGGTGTTCGGCATTCCCGGCGTGCACACCCTGGAGCTGTATCGCGGCTTGCCCGGCAGCGGCATTCGCCATGTGCTCACGCGCCACGAACAGGGCGCCGGGTTTATGGCCGACGGTTATGCGCGGGTCAGCGGCAAACCGGGCGTGTGCTTTGTGATCACCGGCCCCGGCGTGACCAATGTCGCCACCGCCATCGGCCAGGCGTATGCCGACTCGATCCCGATGCTGGTGATCTCCAGCGTCAATCACCTTGCCAGCCTCGGAATGGGCTGGGGCATCCTGCATGAGACGCAGGACCAGCGCTCGATCACGGCGCCCATCACCGCGTTTTCGGCAGTGGCCTTGAGCGCCGAGGATTTGCCCGAGCTGGTCGCCCGTGCCTACGCGGTGTTCGACAGCGAGCGGCCACGGCCGGTGCATATTTCCGTGCCGCTGGATGTGTTGGCGGCACCGATTGAAAGGGACTGGAGCAATGAGGTGGTACGCGGTGCGGGGCGTGGCTTGCCAGCGGCCGAGGTGCTGGATCAGGCCGCGGCCAAACTCGCCTCGGCCAAGCGCCCGATGATCATTGCCGGCGGTGGTGCGCTGGCGGCGGGGGAGGCCTTGCAGCGCTTGAGCACGCAATTGGCGGCGCCATTTTTCACCAGCGTGGCGGGCAAGGGTTTATTGCCGGTCAATGACCCGCTGAATGCCGGTTCAACCCTGTGCGTCGAACCCGGCTGGCAGTTGATCAGCGAAGCCGATGTGTTGCTGGCGGTTGGCACGGAAATGGCCGACACCGATTACTGGCGCGAGCGCTTGCCCATCACCGCTGAGCTGCTGCGCGTGGATATCGACCCACGCAAATTCAACGATTTTTACCCGTGCACCGTGGCGCTGCACGGCGATGCCAACAGGACCGTGCTGGCGTTGCTGGAACGCTTGCCGACGGCGCCGCGAGAGGCTGAAGCGGCAATCAAAAGAGTCACCACATTGCTCCAGGCCGTTGAGCTGGGGCACGGCCCGCTGCAGTCGATCCACCAAGCCATTCTCGACCGCATCGAGGCGGAACTGCCCGCCAACGCCTGTATCAGCAGTGACATGACCCAGCTGGCCTACACCGGCAACTATGCCTACCGCAGCCGCGCCCCGCGTAGCTGGCTGCACCCCACCGGCTACGGCACTTTGGGCTATGGCTTGCCCGCCGGTATCGGCGCCAAGTTCGGCGCGCCGTTGCGGCCGGGCCTGGTGCTGGTGGGCGATGGTGGTTTCCTCTACACCGCCCAGGAGTTGGCCACCGCTGTTGAAGAGTTGGACAGCCCGCTGGTGGTGCTGCTGTGGAACAACGACGCCCTCGGCCAGATCCGCGACGACATGCTGGGCCTGGACATCGAGCCCATCGGCGTGCTGCCGCGCAACCCGGATTTCGCGCTCTTCGCCAAGGCGTTCGGATGCACCGTGAACCAGCCAAAAAACCTGGATGAATTGCAAACGGACTTGCGCAACGGCTTCCAACGCAATGGCGTGACCTTGATCGAGTTGAAACATGCCTATGTCTGTTGACCTTTAGAGGAGCAAGACCATGAGCGAAAACAACAACAAAATGACTCAAGCGATGCACCGACGGGATTTCCTCAAACACAGCGCCGTCGCGGGCGCGGTGGCCGCAGCGTTTTCCATGGGCCTGCCATTCCACGCCTTCGCCGAAGACGCGGCGCCCAAGCCGGGCGGTGTATTGCGCCTGGGCCTGGCCGGCGGCAGCACCACCGATTCGCGCGACCCTGGCTCGTGGGTCGACACATTTACCTTCGTCGGCTTTTCGGCGGTGTACAACACGCTGACTGAGATCGCCGTCGACGGCACTGCGATCCCCGAACTGGCCGAGCGCTTTGAATCCACCCCGGATGCGCGCGTGTGGACCTTCCACTTGCGCCAGGGGGTGACCTTCCACAACGGCAAAAGCCTGACCGCCGACGACGTGGTGGTATCGATCAACCATCACTTGAGCAAGGACTCCACCTCGGCGGCCAAGACCGTGCTCGGTGATGTCGCCAGCGTCAGCGCCAAGGGCAGTGACGCGGTGGTGTTCGAGCTGCATTCGGGCAATGCGGATTTTGCCTATGTGGTCGCCGATTACCACTTGGTGATCATGCCCTCCAAAGACGGCGCCGCCGATTGGCAGGCCGGCGTGGGCACCAGCGGCTACCGCCTGAAAAGTTTTGAGCCCGGCGTGCGCATGGACCTGGAACGCAACCCCGATTACTGGAAACCCGGCCGCGCGCACTTCGCCAGTGCCGAGCTGCTGGCCATCGCCGACGGCGCCGCACGGGTCAATGCGCTGGTCACCGGGCAGGTGGATGTGATCAACAAGGTTGATCTGAAAACCGTGGCCCTGCTCAAACGCAACCCAGGCTTGGTGATTGAAGAAACCAAGGGCGCCCAGCACTACACCTTCCCGATGCTGTGCGACAGCAATGAATTCAAGAACAACGACATTCGCATGGCGATGAAACACGCGATCAATCGCGAGACCTTGTTGGCTTCGGTGCTGCATGGCTATGGCCTGGTCGGCAACGATCATCCGATCCAGCCGGGCAGTCGCTTTATCAACGCGGCGCTGGAGCAGCGCGCGTATGACCCGGACAAGTCGCGTTTCTACCTGCGCAAGGCTGGTGTGGACTCGCTCAAGGTACGCCTGCAAGCCTCTGACGCCGCCTACACCGGCGCGGTGGACGCCTCGGTGCTGTTCAAGGAACAGGCGCGCCAGGCCGGTATCGATATCGACGTGGTGCGCGAACCGGCCGACGGCTACTTCTCCAACGTGTGGATGAAGCAGCCGTTTACCACCTCATTCTGGTACAGCAGCCTGACCGCCGACCGCATGTTCAGCATCGGCTACGCCAAAGGCGCGGCCTGGAACGAAACCCACTGGGACAACGCGCGCTTCAACCAACTGCTCACCGCCGCCCGTGGCGAGATGAACGCGCCGTTGCGCCAGGAGATGTACAACGAAATGCAGGCCCTGTGCCGTGACGATGGCGGCGCAATTGTGCCGCTGTTCGCCAGCTCCGTGGCGGCGCGTTCGAACCGCGTCAGCCATGGGCCGCTGACCGCGCCTTATGGTGAGCTGGATGGGTTGCGGTTGATTGAGCGCTGGTGGCTGGCCTAGAGCCCTCCCTGCCAATGAAGATCCAATGTGGGAGCTGGCTTGCCTGCGATGAGGCCCGTCCATTCACCGCAGCCCACCAGGGCGCCATCGCAGGCAAGCCAGCTCCCACAGCAGATAAGTGCTGTCTCGATGAGAATCGTCCATGAATAGCCTGCTCAAACTAATCCTCCAACGCCTCGCCCTCGGCCTGCTGTCGCTGTTCGCCGTCTCGGTCATCATCTTCCTCGCCGTGGGCATGCTGCCCGGCGACATCGCCCAGGCCATGCTCGGCCAGTCCGCCACGCCGGAAACCGTGGCGGCGTTTCGCGCGCAGCTGGGTCTGGACTTGCCGCCGTTCACGCGCTTTGCGCAATGGCTGCTGCGCCTGCTGCACGGCGACCTCGGTGCTTCACTGGCCAACCAGCGACCCATCGCCGAGCTGATCGGTGCGCGCCTGGGCAATACGCTGAGCCTGGCCGCCCTGGCGGCGGTGGTCTCGGTGCCCACCGCGCTGGTGCTGGGCATGCTAGCGGCGCTGTACCGCAACAGCTGGTTCGATCGCCTGCTCAACACCACGGCCTTGAGCGCCGTATCGTTCCCGGAGTTCTTTGTCGCCTACCTGCTGATCCTGGTGTTCTCGGTAAAACTCGGTTGGTTTCCCAGCCTGTCCAACCTGGCGCCGGATGCGTCGTTCGGCACCATCCTGGAACGCTCGGTATTGCCGGTGGCGACGCTGAGCCTGGTGGTGATCGCGCAGATGATGCGCATGACCCGCGCCTCTCTGATCAATTTGCTGGCCAGCCCCTACATCGAAATGGCCCGGCTCAAGGGCATCAGCCAATCGCGGATTATCTGGCGGCACGCGTTGCCCAACGCGCTGGCGCCCATCGTCAATGTGGTCGCGCTGAACCTGGCGTACCTGGTGGTGGGCGTGGTGGTGGTCGAGGTGGTGTTTGTCTACCCGGGGTTGGGCCAGTTGTTGGTGGACTCGGTGGCCAAGCGCGATATCCCGGTGGTGCAGGCGTGCAGCCTGATCTTTGCCGCCACCTACATCCTGCTCAATACCGGGGCGGACGTGCTGTCCATCGCCAGCAACCCACGCTTGATGCATCCGAAGGGGTAGACCATGAGCCTGTTGAGCCACCTGGCCAGGGCGCCGTTGAGCGCCAAATTCGGCTTGCTGATCATTGTTTTGTACATCGCGGTGGCGCTGTTTGCGCCGCTGCTGGCGCCCTATGGAGAAACCCAGGTGGTGGGCGAGGGCTTCGCGCCCTGGAGTGGCCAGTTCCTGCTGGGCACCGATAACCTGGGGCGCGACATGTTCAGCCGCCTCGTCTACGGCGCGCGCAATACCTTGGGCATCGCCTTCCTGACGACCACGCTGGCGTTTGTGCTCGGTGGTTTGAGCGGCCTGGTCGCGGCGATCAAGGGCGGCTGGGTCGACCAGGGCTTGTCGCGGGTGGTGGATATTCTGATGGCGATCCCGCAGCTGATCTTTGCCTTGCTGATCCTCAGCGTGGTGGGCACCAACGCCACCTCGTTGGTACTGGTGATTGCGCTGCTGGATTCGACGCGGGTGTTTCGCTTGTCTCGTGCGGTGGCGATGACCGTGGTGGTGCAAGACTTCGTCGAAGCCGCACGCCTGCGTGGCGAAGGCCTGTGGTGGCTGGTCACCCGCGAAGTGCTGCCCAACGCCGCTGCGCCGTTGATTGCCGAGTTCGGCCTGCGCTTCTGCTTTGTGTTCCTGTTTATCAGCGCGTTGTCGTTTTTAGGCCTGGGCATTCAACCGCCCACCGCCGACTGGGGCAGCATGGTGCGCGACAACGCGGTGTTGATCACCTTCGGCGATATCAGCCCGTTGCTGCCGGCCCTGGCCGTGGCGTTGATTACCGTCAGCGTGAATTTTGTCGTCGACTGGATGCTGCATAAATCCAGCGGCCTGAAGGAGTGTTGAGGATGGACACGCCATTGCTGGAAATTCGCAACCTGCAGGTCGAAGGGCATTACGAAGACGCTTGGCACCCGCTGATCAACGGTATCGATCTGACCTTGCAGCGCGGCGAGGTACTGGGACTGATCGGCGAGTCGGGCGCGGGCAAGTCCACCCTCGGCCTGGCAGCGATGGGTTATGCGCGCGACGGTTGCCGCATTGTCGGCGGCTCGGTGTGTTTTGACGGCATTCAGTTGCTGCAGGCCAAGCCTGAGGCCTTGCGCAAATTGCGCGGCCTGCGCATTGCGTATGTGGCGCAAAGCGCGGCGGCATCGTTCAACCCGGCGCACCGACTGATCGACCAGCATGTAGAAACGGCGGTGATCAACGGCGGTATCAGCCGCGCCCAGGCCGAGCGCGAAGCGGTGGAGTTGTACCGCGTACTGCGCCTGCCCAGCCCCGAAACCATTGGTCAACGCTACCCGCATCAAGTCTCGGGCGGGCAATTACAGCGGGTGATGACGGCGATGGCCATGGCCTGCCACCCGGACCTGATTATCTTTGACGAACCCACTACCGCCCTCGACGTCACCACCCAGATCGAAGTGCTGGCGGCGATACGCGATGCGGTGAAAACCTTCGGCAGCGCCGCGCTGTACATCAGCCATGATTTGGCGGTGGTGGCGCAGATGGCCGACCGCATCATGGTGCTGCGCCACGGCAAACTGGTGGAAGAAGCTGACACTCGCAGCATGCTCAGCCAGCCGCAGCAGGACTACACCAAGTCGCTGTGGGCGGTGCGCAGTTTCCGCACCGAGCCCAAGGCGTGCCCGACTCAGGCCGTGCCGCTGCTGGAGGTGCGCCAGGTGTGTGCCCGTTACGGGCATCAACCGGTGCTGCATGAGGTGTCGATGCAGCTGCATCGCGGCCAGACCCTGGCGGTGATCGGTGAGTCCGGCAGCGGCAAAAGCTCCACTGCGCGCTTGATTACGGGGTTGTTGCCGGCCACCGCGGGGCAGGTGTTGTATGACGGCGAGGCGTTGCCGGTGGACTTCCGGCGGCGCAGCAAGGAGCAGTTGCGGCGTATCCAGATGATCTACCAGATCCCCGACACGGCGCTGAACCCGCGCCAGCGTATCGTCGACATCATCGGCCGGCCGCTGACGTTTTACCTGGGCCTCAAGGGCAAGGCGATGCGCGCGCGGGTGGCCGAATTGCTGGAGATGATCGAGCTGGACCCGGCAATGTTCATGGAGCGCCAACCGCGCGAGCTGTCCGGCGGGCAGAAGCAGCGCATCTGCATCGCCCGTGCCTTGGCGGCCGACCCGCAACTGATCATCTGCGATGAAGTCACCTCGGCCCTCGATCAACTGGTGGCCGAGGGTGTGCTGAAGTTGCTCAACCGTATCCAGCAGCAACTGGGCGTGGCCTACCTGTTTATCACCCACGACGTCGCCACCGTGCGCGCGATTGCCGATGAGGTGGTGGTGATGCAGCGGGGCAGGGTGGTCGACCAAGGCCGCCGCAGCGCGATTTTTACCCCGCCGTACCAGGACTACACCGGCCTGCTGTTTTCATCGGAACCGGAAATGGACCCGGACTGGCTCAATCATTTGCTGGCCCAGCGGGCGGCGCCCACCGTTTGAGGAATTCACATGAAGGTTTTGATTGTTCACGCGCACCCTGAGCCACAGTCCTTTACCGCCGCCCTGCGCGATCAGGCGGTCACCACGTTGCAGGCCCAGGGGCACCAGGTGCAGGTGAGTGACTTGTACGCCATGCAGTGGAACCCGGTGGCGTCGGCGGGGGATTTTTCCACGCGGGAGAACCCCGAGTATCTGGTGTATGCCCTGGAGCAGCGCCTGGGTGTGAAAAAGCAGTCGATCGCGGCGGATATCCAGGCCGAGTTGGACAAGCTGTTGTGGGCCGATTTGCTGATTCTCAACTTCCCGATTTTCTGGTTCTCGGCGCCGGCCATGCTCAAGGGCTGGATCGACCGGGTGCTGGTGTCGGGCGTGTGTTACGGCGGCAAGCGTTTCTACGATCAGGGCGGCTTGGCGGGCAAGCGTGCACTGGTCACGGTGACCCTGGGCGGGCGTGAGCATATGTTCGGCGAGGGTGCGATTCATGGGCCGTTGGAGGACATGTTGCGACCGATTCTGCGCGGTACGTTGGCGTATGTCGGCTATGAAGTATTGGCGCCGTTTGTGGCGTGGCATGTGCCGTATATCAGTGATGAGGCGCGGCGGGAATTTCTGTTGGGGTATGCGCGGCGGTTGCAAGGGCTGGTGGAGGAGCAGCCCTTGGTGTTTCCGAAATTGGCACAGTTTGATGAGGCGCTATACCCACTTTCCTGAGTCCAGCCCTGTTCGAGTGTGGGAGCTGGCTTGCCAGCTCCCAAAGGTTTGATCTTCTTCTGTCAGTTGGCTTTGTGTTGCTCCCGCAACCGCTCCGCAGCACTGCGCAACAACTGTTCGGTGCCGTCCCAGCCCAGGCAACCATCGGTCACCGACACGCCGTATTTCATCGACGCACTCAATGGCTGGCAACCTTCGAACAAGTGGCTTTCAATCATCATGCCGACCAGCGAAGTGTCGCCCTGCAGGCGCTGTTCCAGTACGTCATTGAACACCGCCGGTTGACGCAGCGGGTCTTTGCCGCTGTTGGCGTGGCTGCAATCAACCATGATCCGCGCCGCCACTTTGGACTTGGCCAGGTCCAGCTTCACCTGCGCCACGCTCTGCGCATCGTAGTTCGGCCCACGGTGACCGCCGCGCAGCACCAGGTGGGTATCGGGGTTGCCCGGGGTCTGGATGATCGCCGGGTGGCCCTGGCTGTCGACGCCGAAGTGGCGGTGCGGGTGTGACGCCGAGCGCATCGCGTCACAGGCAATCGCGACGCCGCCGTCGGTGCCATTCTTGAAGCCGACGGGCATGCCCAGGCCGCTGGCCATTTCGCGGTGGATCTGCGATTCGGTGGTGCGTGCGCCGATGGCGACCCAGCTGAGCAGGTCATCGAAGTAGCCGGCGGCCATGGGTTGCAGCAGCTCGGTGGCGACCGGCAAGCCCAGGCGCAGCATTTCGCGCATCAGCTCGCGGGACAGGGTGAGGCCTGCGGCCATGTCATCGCTGCCGTCCAGGTGCGGGTCGTAGGCCAGGCCTTTCCAACCGATGGTGGTGCGCGGTTTTTCGACGTAGGCGCGGATCACCAGCAGCATCTGGTCGCTGACTTCAAGCGCCAGCTTCTTCAGGTTGCGCGCGTATTCCATGGCCGATTCGGGGTCGTGGATCGAGCACGGGCCGACAATCACCAGCAAACGGGAATCTTCACCGTTGAGGATGGCGCGCACGGCTTGGCGATGGGCGTGGATCTGCTCGTGGAGGAACGGGCTGAGGGGCAACTGATGCTTGAGCTCAAGGGAGCTGGGCAAGCGCTGGGTCAGGGCTTCATTGGCGCTGGAAAGGTTGGCAACAGGCAAGGCGGCGGTGGCGGAGTTCATATTCAAGGCTTCCTGGGCAAGCGGCGGGCGTTTCCCGCGCGCTCTGCCCTAGTGGGGTGTTCGACAATTGGCCGTAGTGGCTACGTGTGTTGGCTTGCCACCGATAGGTGACCGATCGGAGGCGGCAGGCTGTCCCGAACGGAGCTTGCTAAATCGCCATGCAGTGCAAGTGTCGTAGCGGTAATAGGTGGCGTAGTTCATGTCGTGTGTCCTTTAAGTGTTCTTCAAAGTTGATGGAGGCCTGAAAAAACAAAACCCCCGGTCGGGGAGCCGACCGGGGGTTAGATTTCTCTGGTAGGCGACCCCTTGAGTAGTGGGCGCCGATTTCAGGTATCAGGCGCGCCAGTGGCTAAACCAATACCCAAAATAAAAGCTGACCAGTGCGCTCGAACCGTTCACGCGGGTAGCCGACACCGAGCGCGAGGCGCTGGCAGCAGGGCAAACCTGAGTGTGGGTGAGTTGCAACATGGTGTGTCTCCAAATGATGGGCTGAGCTTACTAGAGGCGCACGGTTGGATTCAATCAGTAATTTCTATCGCATGAACCACTTACGGCTATGGGGCGAGTGCCGATATGCTGGTAACACTTTGATAATGATTGCCTGGACGCGACCATGACTGCCTTGACCCTTGCTGCCGCTCAAACCCTCTCCAGCGCAGGCGACGTGCCGGCCAATATCCAGCAGCACCTGGCATTTATGCAGGCCGCGGCGGAACACGGTGTGCAGTTGCTGGTGTTTCCGGAGCTGTCGTTAACCGGGTATGAACCCGCGTTGGCGGCCGGTTTGGCGATAGCGCCGGATGACGCCGTGCTGACGCCGTTGCGCGAGAGGGCGCAAGCGCTGCGGTTGACGGCGGTGGTGGGGATGCCGATTCGCCTGGCACCTGAAACGGGTGTGTTGATCGGCGCACTGGTGTTGGGGGCGGACGGCTCGTTGGCGGTCTATACCAAGCAGCATCTGCACCCCGGCGAAGACGTGGCATTTATCCCGGGGCAGGGTGGCGCCGCACTCGAGTGGGGTGAAGATCGTATTGCTCTGGCGGTATGCGCAGACTTTTCCCAGGCCAGTCATCCGCGGGCTGCGGCAGAGTCGGGGGCTAACGTCTATGCCGCCGGTGTGCTGATCAGCGAGGGTGGCTACGCCACTGACGCCGCATTGCTCGAGGGCTACGCCATTGAACATGGAATGCTCGTGCTGATGGCCAATCACGGTGGGCCATCGGGCGGCTGGACCTGTGCAGGGCGCAGCGCGATTTGGGGGGCGCAGGGTTTGATCAGCGCGGCACCGGGTGTTGGCGGCGCACTGGTCATCGCTCAGCGTGAGGGCGGGCGCTGGACTGGACGGCAAGTGGCAATCTGAATCGGAGGCAGCAGGCAATGACCTTTCACTTGCGCGCAGCGACGGACCGGGACTGTTCGTTTGCACGCGTCCTTACCCGTCAGTCGATGGATCGCTATTACGAGCACTACGGGTTCATATGGTCCAACGACGGCTTTGATACCGCCTGGGCGGGGCGAGAAAGCTGGATGATCTGCCGCGACGATGAGGTCATCGGTTTTATCAGCCTGAGCTACGACGGCGATGCGCTGTTTATTCGCGAACTGCACTTGATCGAAGCGCGTCGCGGGCAAGGCGCCGGCAGTTGGGTGTTGGAGCAGATGGTGCTGAAGGCGCGTGCGCAGGGGCTGGGGTTTTTACGCTTGACCGTGTTCAAGATCAACCCGGCCAGAAACCTCTACCTGAGGCATGGGCTCAGCATTGTCCAGGAAGAGAACTGCTTCTTGTGCATGGAGCGTGTGTGTGACGCAGATCCATCGGACCAATAACAGGCACTCTGTACGAATAAGCGCATACTGCGATCAGGAAACAGCTTCTACATCGAGGTTCTGAGCAATAGGCTCATCCACGATAATCCCTTCTTTCATGCCCAGCAGGACCGCCACCTTATGGGCTTCCCCGCGCCGTCCCTTTTTACGCCCAGCGAGCACTTGATACGTCGTGGCCGGATCAACGCCGTGTTCCCGGGCAAACGCTTGAACTGACTTGCCTTGATGTTCCAACCAAGCCTTGGCTTGTGCAGCAGTGCGAATACCGGGCATAGTTCAAAACCGTTCAAGTTTGTTTAAAACGAGATGAGTGTGTCACCTCTTGGGGTGTGCAAAATAGGATCATACATCCAAATGAGTGGAATCGGTTCGCGTTTAAGGCAGGAAAGAGAACGTCTTGGTCTGTCGCAGAAAATTTTTGGTGAAATCGGCGGCGTTGAAGCAAACGCCCAAGGCAAGTACGAGAGCGGTGGCCGCGCGCCAAAGGCGGATTATCTGTCACGCGTGGCAGAGCGCGGTGTGGATATTTTATACGTCCTGACGGGAAGCCCGACGCCTCTGCAACTGGAAAACCTGAGCCAGTTGGAAGAGAAAATCCTGGAAAACTACCGGGCGATGTTCAAGGAAGATCAGGACGCTATCCGTCGACTCACCTCCACATTGGCCGAACACTCCGTGTCGCAGAGCGGAAAACACAAGCCATCTTCCGCGCAAAGCTGACCTTTTACTCAATAAAATCGGCTGTCTGCCGCAAGGCGGACGCCGATAGTGTGCGTTAACTCTATATATATGACGCTTGCAGCTAGGTCTGCGCCCTGGTTTTTTGCTAAGGTGTTCAGCAACCTATAAGACCATATCGCGAGGTGTCTGCTTGATTAGGGTGCTAGTAGTCGATGATCACGATCTCGTTCGTACAGGCATTACACGAATGCTGGCTGACATCGATGGCCTGCAAGTAGTCGGTCAGGCCGAATCGGGGGAGGAATCCCTGATCAAGGCCCGGGAGTTGAAACCCGATGTGGTTTTGATGGACGTCAAGATGCCTGGGATCGGCGGTCTTGGTGCCACTACCAAATTGTTGCGCAGCCATCCGGACATAAAAGTCGTGGTCGTCACTGTGTGCGAGGAAGACCCGTTTCCGACGCGGCTGCTACAGGCGGGCGCGGCCGGTTACTTGACCAAGGGCGCAGGCCTGGCGGAGATGGTGCAAGCCATTCGCCTGGTGTTTGCCGGCCAGCGGTATATCAGCCCGCAGATCGCCCAACAGTTGGCGATCAAGTCGTTCCAGCCCACCAGTGACTCGCCGTTTGATGCGCTGTCGGAGCGGGAAATCCAGATTGCCTTGATGATCGTCGGCTGCCAGAAGGTGCAGACGATCTCCGACAAGCTCTGCCTGTCGCCCAAGACCGTCAACACCTACCGCTATCGCATTTTCGAGAAGCTCGCCATCAGCAGTGATGTTGAATTGACCCTGCTCGCGGTGCGCCACGGCATGGTGGACGCCAGCGCCTGACATGACCACACCGTTTGATCCAAGTGCCTTTCTCTCAACCTGCAGTGGCCGCCCCGGCGTGTACCGCATGTTCGACAGCGAGGCGCGCCTGCTTTACGTGGGCAAAGCCAAGAACCTGAAGAACCGCCTGGCGAGCTACTTTCGCAAGACCGGGCTGGCGCCCAAGACCGCCGCCCTGGTGGCGCGTATCGCCCAAGTCGAAACCACCATCACCGCCAATGAAACCGAAGCGCTGCTGCTTGAGCAGACGCTGATCAAGGAATGGCGGCCGCCCTACAACATCCTGCTGCGTGACGATAAATCCTACCCCTACGTGTTTTTATCCGACGGCAACTTCCCACGGCTGAGTATTCACCGAGGCGCGAAGAAGCAGAAGGGCAAGTATTTCGGCCCGTACCCCAGCGCCGGCGCGATCCGCGAGAGTTTAAGCCTGCTGCAAAAAACCTTTTTTGTGCGCCAGTGCGAAGACAGCTTCTACAAGAACCGCACGCGGCCCTGCCTGCAATACCAGATCAAACGTTGCAAGGCGCCGTGCGTGGGGTTGGTCGAGCCGGCGGAATACGCCGAGGATGTACGCCATTCGGTGATGTTTCTCGAAGGTCGCAGCAATGCACTCACCGACGAGCTTTCCGGCGCTATGGAGCAGGCTGCCAGTACGCTGGATTTCGAGCGCGCCGCCGAGCTGCGTGACCAGATCTCCCTGCTGCGCCGCGTCCAGGACCAGCAAAGCATGGAGGGCGGCACCGGCGATGTCGATGTGATCGCCGCCTTCGTCAACCCAGGCGGCGCCTGTGTGCACCTGATCAGCGTGCGCGGCGGGCGAGTGCTGGGCAGCAAGAACTTTTTCCCACAGACCGGGATCGACGAGGAGGTGGCCGAAGTCATGGCCGCTTTCCTTGGCCAGTACTATGTCAGCAGCCCCGAGCGCGATTTGCCGTCGGAGTTGATCGTTAACGTGGTGCACGAAGACTTTCCCACACTGATCGAAGCGATTCACGAGTTACGCGGCCGCGAGCTGGACATCAGCCACCGCGTACGCGGCACCCGTGCGCGCTGGCAGCAGCTGGCGGTGACGAATGCCGAACAGGCCTTGAGCGCGCGCCTGGCCAATCGGCAGCATGTGGCCGCACGCTTTGACGCCCTGGCTGAAGTGCTCAACCTGGACGAGCCGCCGCAGCGCCTTGAGTGCTACGACATCAGCCACTCCAGCGGCGAAGCCACCGTGGCGTCCTGCGTGGTGTTCGGGCCGGAAGGGCCGATCAAATCCGACTACCGGCGCTACAACATCGAAGGCGTCACCGCTGGCGATGACTACGCTGCCATGCACCAGGCCCTTACGCGGCGCTTCAGCAAGTTGAAGGACGGCGAGGGCAAGCTGCCCGATATCCTGCTGGTAGATGGCGGCAAGGGCCAGCTGTCCATGGCTCGCGACGTGCTCAACGAGCTGGCGGTGCCCGACCTGATCCTGCTCGGCGTGGCCAAGGGCGCCACGCGCAAGGCCGGTTTCGAGACGTTGTACTTGAATGATGCCGCCCATGAGTTCACTTTGAAGGGCGACTCACCCGCACTGCACCTGATTCAACAGATCCGCGACGAAGCCCACCGTTTTGCCATCACCGGCCACCGTGCCCGCCGTGGCAAAACCCGGCGAACCTCAACCCTGGAAGGGGTGGCAGGCGTCGGACCGACACGCCGTCGCGACCTGCTTAAACATTTTGGTGGCTTGCAAGAGCTATCCCGTGCCAGCATTGACGAAATAGCCAAAGCACCCGGTATCAGTAAAAAGCTCGCTGAGTTGATTTATGCGAATCTGCACAGCGAATAGAATGCCTTTCCACCTCGTAGCCAGTTGTGCCGATGAATATCCCTAATCTGATCACCGTTCTACGCGTCCTGCTTATCCCGATTTTTATTTTGCTGTTTTATTTGCCTTACGAATGGAGCTACGCGGCCTCAAGTTCGGTGTTTGCCTTCGCGGCCGCCACCGACTGGCTCGACGGCTACCTGGCGCGCCGCCTGGAACAAAGCACGCCTTTTGGTGCGTTCCTGGACCCGGTGGCCGACAAACTCATGGTGGCCGTCGCCCTGGTCCTGCTGGTGCAGGAACACGGCAACCTGTGGCTGACCCTGCCGGCCGCGGTGATCATCGGCCGAGAGATCGTCGTTTCGGCCCTGCGCGAATGGATGGCCGAAATCGGCGCCCGCGCCCACGTGGCTGTCTCCAACATGGGCAAATGGAAAACCGCCGCGCAAATGCTCGCGCTGGTCATCCTCCTGGCCAACCCGTCGGACTTCTCCTTCTGGGTCCTGCTGGGCTACGCCTTGCTGCTGATCGCCGCCGGCCTGACCCTGTGGTCCATGCTCCAGTATTTGCGCGCCGCCTGGCCTCACCTGCGCACCACCGTTGAAAAGAAATAAAACTTTTTTGAATCAAGGGGTTGACGGGGGTTCTGGATTCTATAGAATGCACATCACCAAGACGCGGGAATAGCTCAGTTGGTAGAGCACGACCTTGCCAAGGTCGGGGTCGCGAGTTCGAGTCTCGTTTCCCGCTCCAAACACAAAGAAAAAGCCACTCAATAGAGTGGCTTTTTTTTTGCCTGCGATTTACGTGATAGGCGCTTAGGCGTCTTTTTCCGTTGCGCTGGCAACTTCCGATCGTTGCGGGTGCACCGGCTGATTTGGCTCCGAGTCTAGTCCATTAAAATGGCGGGCAGCGAAGCCGGATTATTGCAGGAGCCAATAGGTCGAGCAGATCCTGTCGGATTAAGGCGCCCACACAGCGGTAAATGGTCAGGCCACCGAAGCAGGGCAAAATGTTTCGGCAACGAGTCCAACCCCATCGGGGGCTTCATTGTTCGCTGGCAGATAACTGCGTCACTTTTTATCGGCGAGGGCGTTTGGACCGGCCGGTTTCCTTGACCGCAAACATCAGACAGCGCACCGCTTCACGATCCTGTTCTGACAATAAACGGTAATAGCGGATCAATCGCTCTTCCTCTCGATTGAGTTGGCCGGGGCGCAGGGACGTACCGACGGCGGTACGCAGTGAGGAAATAAACGAAGTATTTAACATGATTCTGGCCCTTCATGAGGCGAATGGAGGCATGGACGTCTTGCCCAGAACAACTGAATACATAACGTTTATCGGAGAGATGGGCTCGTAATTTTTCGTGACTGTTAGGTTTTTCGGAACGGGCTGTCGGAAGTGCTTAGCAGGGGCGTAGGAGCTATCTTTCAAGGGTGACTGAATAGAGGCTGTAGTGCTCAACTAATCCCGGACACGACGTTGAGTTTTTCCTCGGCCCAAGCCGGCGCCAGCCCATCGTTCAATTAATGAGGCCGATTCCAGTTGTACCGATGCAGCAAAAAATGGCTGATGTCGCGCTGCACCTGTACGGCGGTGCGCACTTGTTCTGTGGAGTGGAAGCGGTTCAGTGCCGGTTCCGTAGCGTTGCCGCCGGCCATGGGCTGGTAGATCACCGGGCAATCGGTGTGGGTGCCAATGGTGCCCAGGCCGTCGGCGCGGTGTTCGAAGGTGTAGAGCAGGCCTTCTTCGGCGGCGAGGCGGGCGATGAAGTCGAGGTCGGTTTCACCGGCCTGCACACAGTATTCGCGCGGTTGGTGCTCGAAACAGATCTCGCTGCGGATGTCGGTCAGCTTTTGTTCGGCCAGCACGCTGGTGATGATGTCGGGTACGGTCTGGCCCTGGAAGATGCGTCAGTTGGAACGCAGGTTGAAACGCGCCAATGTAGGCTCGACCACGGCGGTGTAGCGGGTGCGGCGAAAGGAATTGGCTGACCAGGCCGTGCACGTAGCATTGCAGTGGGGTTATTAAGGAGAACCGCCGCACTGTGGAACAATTTTGGCGTTCGCTAAGTGTTGGCGGCGATACTCTCCTTGGCCTACACTCATGCGCCTTTCATGGCAGCGTGTTTTTGGCCTCTTAAAATTAAAGTCACATTTTTTCGTTAACTTGGTCGAACCATTGGTCGAAAATATCTTCGGAGGTCAATGTCCTGTGATTTGTATATGTTGGTTCGTATTTGTACTCAGCGTTTAATCGACCGGTATCAACGTTGTAGTGTAACTTGATTTCAGTAGGGGTCGGTTTTTCGTATTTGTCTAACATGACCTGAAGGCTCTTAAGGTCTTGGATTCCGGTTTCTAAAAGCGCACTTTGTCTTTCGGATGATGTATCGTAATTATTCTGGGCGGAGGAAGGGGTGGAATCGTTCAGTCGGTGCTTGTGATAGAGAACTCCGTTTATACTATAGAAAACATCAAATGTATAAATACCCTCTTCAATGGAGCAGTACGCATAAATGTCGTTTACTTTTCCGTCTGCGTACTCCAAGCAGAGTGAAATAATATCTGCTTGTGATTGAGAGAAAAAATCTTCGAAGTTATTTTTCATTAGTTGGTGGCCTAGTTTGGAAAGTCTTTAATGACAATTTTTCCGTCTATGGAATATTTCACAGTGAAACTGCTTGGTCTAACGTCCTTGCCAGTATAGTTTGGCTTGATTTCAGTGGAAACCTTTTTTCCATCTTTAATTGCTTGTGCCCATTTGTTTTCAAGTTTTGCGAAGTCGCTGAGATTAGCCTTTCGTGATTCGGAGACTAAGTTGTCAAGCTTGGCGGAACCTCCAAATCTATCCCCAGCTAAATGCCCAGCATGGTCTCCTGGTTGTTTCCCGGGCGTGTTACTGGAGTGAGGTAGTCTCGTAGTTCGTGTTGTTAACTTCAGCTCCTCGGCAGTGAATTTTGTTATGCGCCCCAGATCGTCCGTTTCGTAAAGGTATTGATGCTCGCCTGTTCGATATTTTATGTCAGGCTTTAATTTCCCGCTTTTCTGGAGGTGCGAGCCATCTGTAATGATGTCGCTTTTTATCTTGGCGCCATCTTTCGCTTTTGGAAGCTCTGGCTGTTGTGCAAGTCTTTCCAGAGTTTGTTTTTCTGTCCGTTCTGATGCTTCCTTAGCCGCTTTTTGGGCCACTTGTTGCGCTGCCTCTGACCCGAGGTGGTGCACGCCCTTGCCAACCAGTACGCTTCCTTTTATCGCATCGCCAACAAAGGGTATAGCCGCTACTGCTGACAGACTAGCATTGACCGCATCGCCCTCAGCAGCGTAGATCCCCGCGTTGATCAGGTCTGGGATAGCACCCAGTCCAGGCACGAAGCCCAACGCATCCAAGCCGCCATGAACCCACGGGCTCGCGCTTCCCCACCAGCCTTTTTCTGCGTGTGTTTCTGCCTCTGTCGGCGGATTCGCCTGTGTGGCGGGGACGGCAGCGGGTGCGGTTTCTCCCACTACTCGACCTATGGTGTTGCCGTTTGCGGTCGTTCCATCTGGGCTTCGGTTCAAGCGTGGATCAGGATAGTCGGGCAGCGGAACAGGCAGTGCTTCTTTTTGCAGTGCTACATACTCGGCATAGGTCATTTCCTGTTGGGTCAGCAGCGTCTTTCCTTCATAGACCTGAACAGTCACGCCCCAGCCATTCTCAAAACTAGCGAAGACCTTGCCACCATATGGCACGAAGGATTTGTTGATGTTGATATTTAACGGCTCGGTCATGGTCTAGACCCCATTCATCCAGAACATGTCGTCATGGCGCACCACTAACTTTCCTTCAGCCCGCACCGTGCTGCTCTTCTCCAACGGGTAGCATTTTCCGCCGACGGTGTTGCTCTTGATGCCTTTGGCGGCGCCAGCCCCATCCCCCTTGGTGGTCGGCACAAGGCTCTTATCGAACACCACCACTGGCTTGCCGTTGGTACGTACCGACTTGGCCACGCCGGTAGCGGTTTTCAGCTCAGCGGTGACGGGGTAGGGCACCGGCGGGATGGCGCTGCCCATTGGGGTTTTGCAAACGTCGGGGACAATGCTGACGACCTGCCATTTGCCTTGCTTGCGAGCGATGACGTTATCGGCCATGTCAGAGCGCCTCCTTTGCTGCGCGCTTGATCAGCGGTGCGTTCGGATCAGTCTCTAAACGTGCTTCAAGGACACGAATGCCCGGGTGATTGGGCAGGCTGATGCGATGGGTCAAGGCCAATGTCATCGCTTCGGTATCGATACGCAGGGTGTCGGTGAGCATCGGCAGTGGCAGCATTGCGCCGTTGTGCAGGCGCATAAGAACGAACGCGCGATGGCCGGGCAGTTCGACGCACAACGTGCCGTCAGGTGTGAGGTCGGGATCAGTTAGATTGAACAGCTCAAGGCGAAATGCGGGCGGTGGAAACTCGATCTGCTGATCGGCCGGCGCGCCGTTCCAGTAGGCAAAATCAAAGTCCAGCGGCAATCCCGGCCAGCGTTCTCGCTTCCAGGTTTCGTCATAGCGCCCGGCCAATGGCAGACGTGGTGCCCAGGCCCGTCCCACCACACCAAATCCGACCGGGTGGTTTTTGTAGCTAGCCGCCACCTGCGCCATGCCGTTGGCGTCGAGTTCACCCTCGGGATGTTTGACCCTGTCCAGGCGCCATACCGGTTTGTCGATGGGCTCGATCTGTGGCGCGGGGAGTTCGCGCAACGGCTTGTCTAGTTGAAAACTGAGGTCTTCCTGGCGCTTTTCGATCCAGCCCCGGCCCAGCGGGTTGCTGTAACAGACTTCGTTGAGCAGATAGGGCGGCGTATCTGCATCAACGGCGTGCTCGGGATTAACTACTACGCTGCTGCCCCCGAAGGCATATTCCCAGCGCAAGGGCACCGAAGTGGCGGGCTGCGGTTCGGTCAATTGCCATCCGCCGAACAAGCTATGGCGAAACTGGCGAGGGCCAGTAAAGCTCAGGTGTTTATCCAACAAGTTATGACGTGTCGGAGCTTCGGCACGACGCTTAAAAGCTTCTTGGCGGGCGGCCTGCCACGCTGCCAGTTGATACTCGGTCAGCCGTTCGCCGGGACTCAACGGCGTCGGCAGCGGCACGTCGATTCTGGGCGGCGGCGCCACCGGCGCACTGATGCGCAGTCCGGCCGTCCACTGCGTTGCTGGTTGACCTTGTGGTGCGTAAGCATTACCCACAACAATCACATCACAGCGCGGTTTGAACGGTGCCAAGTCGCTTTCTTCGCAGACGCTACTGGATCCTTCCTCGCCGTAGTAGCTATCAGCAGTGCACAGTGGCAGCGGGTCATCGTCCAGCACCTCGGCCCGAAATTGCCCCGTATACCCGTCAATCGGCAGCAACCGATAACCCACTTTCATGACCAGCACCGGGTACTCTTGATCGTCCACACCCAGCGCGCTGAAACACAACGCATCGAAGGGCGTCAGATTGCGAAATTCCATGACGCGCCCTCAGTTGATATCGACGTCTTTACCGTTGATCTGCACGGCGCCACTGGCGCTGAAATCGAAGGTGCGGCCATTGATCAGCACGGTGCCGTCGGACTTCATCACCAGGGTGGATTTGCCCACCGTGACCTTGAATTCATCCCCGGCGTCGATGCTGAATTTCTTGCCCACCGCCACCGACTTGTGGATACCAATCTGCTCGCTCTGGCTCAGCCCCACAGTGGTGTTCATCGCCGCGCCAACACTGGTCTGATACGCCGCGCCGATGGTCAGCGCCTTGGCCAAACCGATTGTTTCCGCTTTGGCGAGTGCAATGGTCTCGGCTTTGTTTCCGCCGATGGTCACGCTACGGTTGGCGCCAATCTGGATGGTTTCGTTCTGGCCGACATCTTCGGTGCGGTGATCGCCGATGGAGACCTTTTCGTTGTGTTCCACGCGTTCGCTGCGGTCATTGCCGACGAAGATGCCGTTGTTGTTTTTGATGTGGACGTTCTTGTCTTTCTCGGCATGAATAAACACTTCTTGCTGCCCCAACTCATCCTCAAAGCGCAGCTCGTTGAAGCCAGGTCCCTTGTGAGTGCGGCTTTTGATGGTCATCCGCGTCTTGTGTTTGGGCAGCTCATACGGCGGCAGATTGGTTTGGCGGTAGGTGCGGCCCGTGGCGATAGGCTGGTCAGGATCGCCGTCCAGGAAGCTGATGATCAGTTCCTGATTCACGCGCGGCACGGCCATGGCGCCCCACGTCGCACCGGCCCAGCCTTGCGACACGCGAATCCAGCACGAACTCTGATCGTTGTTTTTATCAGCACGATCCCACGGGAACTGCACCTTGACCCGACCCCATTCGTCGCAATAAATCTCCTCACTGGGAGGCCCGACCACCGTGGCGATCTGCGGGCCGTCAATGCAGGGTTTTTCACGCAGCGGCGCCTTCCAATCCGAGGTCCAACGGATGGCGCTGGCCTTCATTTCATAAGACGTACCGAGGCCGCTACCGAACGATTCTTCCTGCAGGCTGGTGTGCTGTTTGCCTTCGTGCTTGATGGCGATGGTGCGCCAACGGTCATTGAAGTCTTCACGCGGATGATCGTTGAGGTCGAAGGCCAACCCCGGTTGCAGGCGTTCATCGTCGCCTTCCACATGGGCCAGCTTGGCGTCGTTGCGCAGCGCGGCCAGACGCGTCTTGGTAAAGGGCTTGCCGGCGATGTCGCGTTTGTAGCGGCCGGGATAGTCGTAGCGTTCGTAGTCTTTGTGCTGGTTGTTCAGGTCCTGATCGCCGGTCGCGGTGTGCTGTTGGTTGTAGCGCGGGTGGGTGAAGGTGTAGTCGCGCTGCACCTGCACGGCGGTGCGCACTTGTTCGGTGTAGTGGAAGCGGTTCAGTGCCGGTTCGATGGCGTCGCCGCCGCCCATGGGCTGGTAGATCACCGGGCATTCAGTGTGTGTACCAATCGTGCCCAGCCCGCCGACGCGGTCGGTGAGGACCAGAGTGTGGCCATCGGCACGGTGTTCGAAGGTGTAGAGCAGGCCAGCACGCAGTACTCGCGGGGTCGGTGTTCAAAGCAGATTTCAGTGCGGATGTCGTTACTACGGCGGTGTAGCGGGTGCGGCGAAAGCCGATGTCAACCTGTTGGAACCGGCTGACCAAACCGTGGACGTAGCGCACCGGGGTGTCCACTTCGAAGGGATGCCCCGCAATTGCGATGCCGTCAGTTTGAAATTGGGTCGCGTTGCGAATCAGTCGTCAATCAAGTGTTGGACCTTCAACTTTTGGAGGTAAACTTCACCATCCGGATCTGTTTTAAAAACAGCATCCCCATCTAACATGTAAGCTTTTAGCAGTGACGTAATTGCCTCATCATCGAAGCCTAATAGCGTTTGGCATTGTCCTATTCTGTAGTGAATGAATGAATTGTCTAGCCCATCAGGGCCATTGAGTGCATCTTTCAGGTTTTCAAGGCTTTCAGGGTACTGTCCAAGTTGAAAAAAAGCATCACCTATTGAGGCAGAAAGCCATGTGAAGGCTTCCCAGGATGCTTGCGGTGTGGGTAGTAAATTTAGTGCTTGTGACCACTTCGAAATTGCCCCTTCAAATGCCGAATCGTCATAAAGAGCATTTCCTTCCTCTGATAAGAGGGTGATAGTTTCGTAAATTCTGTCAGGTAAATTCATTTAATTTTTTACATTTTTTTGTTTGAGGTAGAAGGTTAGATATTTTTTATCTTCGTCTGTAAAAGGTCTTTTCCCATATTTTTTATATTGTTTGTCGAAGATTTCGTACGCAATAGAGGTTTTTCCGGCATCAAAATAGACTGTGGCCGCAATAAACTCAACGTAGTCGCTAGGCTGTGGAGTATATAAATCGTGCATCACAGCTAACCAGTTTATAGCTTTTTCGTATTGTTTAGTTTCTTTGAAGAAAGCAACGAGACCTCTGGCGATACTTTGAGAGTAGTCGAGTGTTGATTTTGGGGACTGCATAATCTCCCAAGCTCTTAAAAAACAAGATTCGGCTTCATTTAATTGGTTTTTTTTCCAGTATTCACGTCCTTCTATTGAAAGATTGCCAATTTTTTCAATCTGCTCTGGCGTCAGTGTCGATTCCATCATGTACCTACTTTGTTGGAGGTTTGTAAGTTTGTCCAAGCTTTGCACCTGCCGACCTATTGATGCTGAAATGGTCTAGTTCATAATTTTTGCTATCTAGCATCCATTTTCTGACTTCTTTACTCTTTGCTCCTAGATGTCTACCACTGGTGTTCCACCATGTGACAGCATCTGTTTTGTGGGCCATGTCGGCTTTGCTAAGATCATACCAATTTTTGTCGGAGGCTTGGAACTCTGTTTTACCTGTAATTGGGTTCTCCCGTAATTTCCCATCGGCTCGCATTCGGTCTTGGACCTCGCGCCCTGTTTTTGAACTCTTGCCTGGAGTTCGTCCTAAAAACATCTCCCTTGCAGACTTCTCTCTTGGGGTGGCTTTAAAACCATTATTAGAATTCGATGGAGTATCTAATTCGGGATTGGTCTTCTTTGCTAATAGTTCGGCAGCTTCGTCGGTTTTTTTCGCCGATTTGTCAACAACCTCCTTACCTGCTTTTCCCGATGCTTCGGCCATCTTCGCACCGTATCGGGTAGCCTTGCCAGCCGTGCCCAGGTAGCCAACAAACGGAATCGCCGAGAGCAGCGAAAGGCCAGCGCCCACGTAGTCCCCACGAGCAAGGCTAATGACGGCGCTGGCGATATCGGCCACTTCCCCGACCACAGGTATCAGGCCAACCACATCCAAACCGAGCTGGATGCCATCCAGAATCTGCTCACCCGTGATGCCTTCTGCTTCAGTTTCGGCCTCTATCGGCGGATTCGCCTGTGTGGCGGGTACGGCAGAGGGTGCTGTTTCTCCCACCACTCGGCCGATGGTATTGCCGTTTGCGTTCGTTCCACCGGGGCTTCGGTTCAAGCGTGGATCAGGGTAGTCGGGCAGCGGAACTGGCAGTGCTTCTTTTTGCAGTGCCACATACTCGGCGTAGGTCATTTCCTGTTGGGTCAGAAGGGTCGCTCCTTCAAAGACCTGAACGGTCACGCCCCAGCCGTTCTCAAAACTAGCGAAGACCTTGCCGCCATAAGGCACGAAGGATTTGTTGACATTGATCTCTAACGGTTCCGCCATGCTCTAGACCCCATTCATCCAAAACATGTCGTCATGGCGCACCACCAACTTGCCTTCAGCTCGAACGGTGCTGCTCTTCTCCATCGGGTAGCACTTGCCGCCCACAGTGTTGCTCTTGATGCCTTTGGCACCACCAGCCCCATCCCCTTTGGTGGTCGGTATCAGGCTCTTGTCGTACACCACCACAGGCTTGCCGTTGACGCGTACCGACTTGGCTACCCCCGTGGCGGTTTTCAGCTCAGCGGTGACGGGGTAGGGCACCGGCGGGATGGCGCTGCCCATTGGGGTTTTGCAAACGTCGGGGACAATGCTGACGACCTTCCATTTGCCCTGCTTACGGGCGATGACGTTATCGGCCATGTCAGAGCGCCTCCTTGGCTGTACGCTTGATCAGCGGTGCGTTCGGATCAGTCTCGAAACGTGCTTCAAGGACACGAATGCCCAGGTGATTGGGCAGGCTGATGCGATGGGTCAAGGCCAATGTCATCGCTTCGGTATCGATGCGCAGGGTGTCGGTGAGCATCGGCAGTGGCAGCATTGCGCCGTTTTGCAGGCGCAGCAGTACAAAGGCGCGATGGCCGGGCAGTTCGACGCACAACGTGCCGTCGGGTGTGAGGTCGGGATCAGTTAGATTGAACAGCTCAAGGCGAAATGCGGGCGGTGGAAACTCGATCTGCTGATCGGTCGGTGCGCCGTTCCAGTAGGCGAAGTCGAAACTCCGTGGCAATCCCGGCCAGCGTTCTTGCTGCCAGGTTTCGTCATAGGTTCCTGCGAGCGGCAAACGAGGTGCCCATGCACGCCCCACCACGCCAAATCCAACCGGTTGATTTTTATAGCTGGCCGCGACCTGCGCCATGCCGTTGGCGTCGAGTTCGCCTTCGGGGTGTTTGACGCGCTCCAGCCGCCATACCGGCTTGTCAGTGGGTTCGATTTGTGGCGCGGGAAGTTCGCGCAGCGGCTTGTCTAGTTGAAAACTGAGGTCTTCCTGGCGCTTTTCGATCCAGCCCCGGCCCAGCGGGTTGCTGTAACAGACTTCGTTGAGCAGATAGGGCGGCGTATCTGCATCAACGGCGTGCTCAGGATTAACCACCATGCTGCTGCCCCCGAAGGCATATTCCCAGCGCAAAGGCACCGAGGTGGCCGCTTCCGGTTCGGACAATTGCCAGCCACCAAACAGACTGCGTCTGAACTGCCGAGGGCCGGTGAATTTCAGCTGTTTGTCCAACAAGTCGTGACGTGCCGGCGCGTTGGCCCTCTGCTTAAAAGCCTCTTGCCGCGCTGCCTGCCACTCAACCAGTTGATATTCGGTCAGCCGTTCGCCGGGACTTAACGGGGTCGGCAGTGGCACGTCGATACGGGGTGGTGCCGCCACAGGCGCACTGATGCGCAACCCTGCCGTCCAATGCGGCACCGCTTGGCCCTGTGGCGCATAAGCATTGCCGACCACAATCACATCACAGCGCGGTTTGAACGGCGCCAGGTCGCTTTCTTCGCAGACGCTGCTTAACCCTTCTTCGCCGTAATAGATATCAGCGGTACACAGCACCAGCGGGTCATCGTCCAGCACCTCGGCCCGAAATTGCCCCGTATACCCGTCAATCGGCAGCAACCGATAACCCACTTTCATGACCAGCACCGGGTACTCTTGATCGTCCACACCCAGCGCGCTGAAACACAACGCATCGAAGGGCGTCAGATTGCGAAATTCCATGACGCGCCCTCAGTTGATATCGACGTCTTTACCGTTGATCTGCACGGCGCCACTGGCGCTGAAATCGAAGGTGCGGCCATTGATCAGCACGGTGCCGTCGGACTTCATCACCAGGGTGGATTTGCCCACCGTGACCTTGAATTCATCCCCGGCGTCGATGCTGAATTTCTTGCCCACCGCCACCGACTTGTGGATACCAATCTGCTCGCTCTGGCTCAGCCCCACAGTGGTGTTCATCGCCGCGCCAACACTGGTCTGATACGCCGCGCCGATGGTCAGCGCCTTGGCCAAACCGATTGTTTCCGCTTTGGCGAGTGCAATGGTCTCGGCTTTGTTTCCGCCGATGGTCACGCTACGGTTGGCGCCAATCTGGATGGTTTCGTTCTGGCCGACATCTTCGGTGCGGTGATCGCCGATGGAGACCTTTTCGTTGTGTTCCACGCGTTCGCTGCGGTCATTGCCGACGAAGATGCCGTTGTTGTTTTTGATGTGGACGTTCTTGTCTTTCTCGGCATGAATAAACACTTCTTGCTGCCCCAACTCATCCTCAAAGCGCAGCTCGTTGAAGCCAGGTCCCTTGTGAGTGCGGCTTTTGATGGTCATCCGCGTCTTGTGTTTGGGCAGCTCATACGGCGGCAGATTGGTTTGGCGGTAGGTGCGGCCCGTGGCGATAGGCTGGTCAGGATCGCCGTCCAGGAAGCTGATGATCAGTTCCTGATTCACGCGCGGCACGGCCATGGCGCCCCACGTCGCACCGGCCCAGCCTTGCGACACGCGAATCCAGCACGAACTCTGATCGTTGTTTTTATCAGCACGATCCCACGGGAACTGCACCTTGACCCGACCCCATTCGTCGCAATAAATCTCCTCACTGGGAGGCCCGACCACCGTGGCGATCTGCGGGCCGTCAATGCAGGGTTTTTCACGCAGCGGCGCCTTCCAATCCGAGGTCCAACGGATGGCGCTGGCCTTCATTTCATAAGACGTACCGAGGCCGCTACCGAACGATTCTTCCTGCAGGCTGGTGTGCTGTTTGCCTTCGTGCTTGATGGCGATGGTGCGCCAACGGTCATTGAAGTCTTCACGCGGATGATCGTTGAGGTCGAAGGCCAACCCCGGTTGCAGGCGTTCATCGTCGCCTTCCACATGGGCCAGCTTGGCGTCGTTGCGCAGCGCGGCCAGACGCGTCTTGGTAAAGGGCTTGCCGGCGATGTCGCGTTTGTAGCGGCCGGGATAGTCGTAGCGTTCGTAGTCTTTGTGCTGGTTGTTCAGGTCCTGATCGCCGGTCGCGGTGTGCTGTTGGTTGTAGCGCGGGTGGGTGAAGGTGTAGTCGCGCTGCACCTGCACGGCGGTGCGCACTTGTTCGGTGTAGTGGAAGCGGTTCAGTGCCGGTTCGATGGCGTCGCCGCCGCCCATGGGCTGGTAGATCACCGGGCAATCAGTGTGTGTACCAATCGTGCCCAGCCCGCCGACGCGGTCGGTGAGGACCAGGGTGTGGCCGTCGGCGCGGTGTTCGAAGGTGTAGAGCAGGCCTTCTTCGGCGGCCAGGCGGGCGATGAAATCGAGGTCGGTTTCACCGGCTTGCACGCAGTATTCGCGGGGTTGGTGCTCGAAGCAGATCTCGCTGCGGATGTCGGTCAGCTTTTGTTCGGTGAGGACGCTGGTGATGATGTCGGGCACTGTCTGGGCCTGGAAGATGCGCCAGTTGGAGCGTAGATCGAAACGCTTCAGGGTCGGTTCGACCACGGCGGTGTAGCGGGTGCGGCGAAAGCCGGTGTCGCCTTGCTGGAACAGGCTGACCAGGCCGTGGACGTAGCGCACTGGGGTGTCGTCGCGCCAGATGGTGAACACGGCGGCCAGGTCGAGCATGCGGTAGAAGTCGATGGCCGGGTGGTGACTGACCAGCTCCAGTTCCAGTTTGAACGGCTGGGAGAGGCCTTCTTCGAGGGTGAACGAGACCACTTCGAAGGGATCGCCCCGCAGCGGTTCGAAGGTGTAGCGCAGGTCGCTTTGACGGGGCATGAAACCTCCTTGTAGTGAGTCCGGATCAGTTGATCATCCAGCTGGCATCGCCGTTTTCCAGGATGCCTTCGTGGTCGGTGCTGTCACCGACGCGGGCTACGGCTTTGCCGTTGATGATCATTGAGGGCGAGCCGCTGATGATCACGGCACCGCAGCCGAGGGTGTCGCCGACACGGGCGATGGCGCGGCCGTTGACGGTGACGTTGCGCGTGCCGCTGTTGACGGTGGTGGGGCCACACAAAGGGCACTCATGGTCGTGTCCGACCAAAACGACGGCGGGCATAGAACCTCCTGATATGTATCGAGTCAGTGAGTATTCCGCCGTGCAGAGATCTGTACGGCGGAACGTGCCGGTTGGCGATTAAGCCGGTTTACGCCAGTCATCCGACGCTTCGGTGCCGGCCACCACATGGCTCCAGCTGACCTTGCGATAGGCCAGGCTGGTCTTGATCAGTTGGGTGTAGTTTTCGTTGTCACTGTCTTGGGCGTGGGGCAGCACGGTGTGGATCTCGACGACGGTGGCGTCCTCGAGTTTGGTGGTGAAGAAGTGCTCCTGTTTGCCGTCCCCCGAGGTGCGGAACCACTTGACCTCGACGGTCGGCAGCATTTCACCGGTGGCCAACGCCTGGTAGAGCATGGGCGAGGCTTTGCTCAGGGCGCTGGTGAAGACCAGCGGTTTATGCACGCGCTGACCGGCGGGCTGACCGCTCTGCGGGTCGGTAGGCGTGGTGATTTGATGATCGATTTCCTGGGCAAGGATTTCGTCCTCGTGGCCTTCCACATAAACGTTGCCCACTGAGTCAGCGGTGAACGCGCCCTTGGTGATATGGCCTTGGCTTTGGCCGTGGATGCTGATGTAAGCAGGTGTTGGCATGACAAACTCCTTGTCGCGATGATTAAACGACCCTGAGGTCGTGGGTTATGGCCCAAGAGGCCATGGCTTTGCAGCGGCTCGGGATGAGCACGCTGAAAATCGGTTACAGGTTGAGAATCCGCTCCAGGGAGGTGAGTACTTCCTGGGTGATGCTGTTCAGGCGCATTGAGTAGATCGTGTAGGCGCAGGTCAGCACGGCGGCGGCCAATGCCCACGGCGTCCACAACGGCCAGGCGCGTTTGATCCGGTAGTTGCGCGGGGCGACGTTCTTCAGCGGATCAGTCAGGCGTTTGGGCGTCTCGCCGCGCAGCGGGCGTAACAGGCTGTGCAGTTGGTTGATGATTTTTTGTATTTCGTCATCGCCCTTGCTATGGGCGCCGTATTTGCCCTTGAGGCCGGAGATCAGGCACTGGTACATGAACTCCAGCACATGCTGGTACCGGGCCGCTTCGGGGATCATGTTGTTCATGATGGTGAAGAACCGCTCACCGCCTCGGGTTTCCCCATGGAACTGGCTGAGCAATGAGCGTTCACTCCAGGTGGAGAGCCTGCCCCAGGTGGTGCGCATGACCACTTCGTCGATCAGCAGGCACAGGCTGTAGGAGTAGGCCTTGAGCATGCCGGCGTCGTAGTCGAGCTGGCTGACCTCTTCCATGATTGTGGTGATCTGGTTGCTGACGCTCTGGTACAGCGCGGTCACATCATCGTGGTGGTCCAGGCGGCGCAGACGGATGACCAGGCCGATAAGGGGCGTGGCGGCGTCGCAGAGCGGATTCCAGGCCAGGCCGCGCATGTCGAATTCGGGGTCTGCGAGCAGCGGTTCGGGTTTGGGCTTGGCCGGTTCCTCTACGGCAGCGGCCTCCTTACTGCTGGTGGCCTGTTGCAGATAGCCGAACATCAGGTTGCCGTCATCTGCTGGGGGCGTGGTTTTGGTGGGTATGGACTCACTCATCTTTCTCACTCCTGATGGCCCAGAACTGCAATTCCAGCTCCGGGAATTCACCGGCGATATGGAAGCCAAACCCGCTGCCACTGCTCAGGCTTTGCCAGGTGGGGTGATGGCGGTCGAGTTCGAAGTAGCTGAAACCGGCATGGAACGGCAGGTGCCGTGGCGCGACCGGCAGCGGCAGTAGCGGGATGCCCGGCAGTTGCAGGCTGACCAGTTGTTCCAAACCCTCGGTGGAGCTGATCTTGATCTGCTTGGGCAATTGCTGGCGAAGGGTCTCCGCTGGCAGTCCGGCGCGCACGGCAAGAATGAATTCAGCGTTGTCCAGCAGGCGCTTGTCGTTCAAGGTAGCGGTGCGTAAGCCGTATTGCTGCACGTCGATCGGCAGCGACACTGCACGCGGTTGCAGCACGGTGCCCAAGGCACGGCGCAGGGTGTGTTCCAGGAGCTGGAAAGACTCGCGCAGGTTGTCGTGCTGGTAGGCCGGGTATTCCTGGGGCAGGTGGCCTTCGTCGGTAAAGGTCACCAGTTCGCCGCAGGCCTGGGCCAGTGCGACGTACAGCCGTTCCGGGTGGACTTGGCGCTGGCGGGCCAGGTGCTGGAACAGCGGGAACAAGCGGTTGAGGGTTTGCAGCAGGTTGAAGTCGGTGACATCGGCCACGCCCGATTGCCCCGGCGAGCCGATGCGTTGCGCCAGGTTCTCGGCCCGCGCGCGCATCAGCCCGGCCACTTCACCCAGGTAGCGGTGCAACGCCGGCACGGCCTGCAAGGACAGGCTGGTGGGGTAGAAATGCTCGTCCATCACCAGGCTGCCATCCGGGCGCTTGTCTTTGATCCTGCCGATGGCGATGCCGGTAAAGGCGCTGCGGTCGCTACGTTCAAGCATCAATTGAAGGTTGGGCACGGCCAGGTCCATGCCGACCTGATCGCCGTCATCGCTGTGGGTATCGCGGATTTCTTCGCGCCGGGCGATGTAGCGGCTGTTGCCGTAGCGGTCGGGCCAACGCACTTCGAGGGCGCCGTTGGACCGCAGCGGCAGGGCCAGGTAGACGATCTGGTTGACTGCGCTGCTGTCGGCAATTTCCAGCGGCGCGGGTGGCGCCAGGTCGCGAGGGATATCAAAGACACTGCCGTCGGGCATGATTCCGCACGCCTTGGTAAGGGCAACTTTGCCGAAGCTCAAATATTCGCTGTTCAGCTCCAGCTCGCTGAAGCCGTAAAGGGCGTCGTTCAGGCTGTGCACGCGTTGATGCACGGCGGCCTCGGCGGCGCGGGCCTGTTGCTGGAAGTGCTGGGGTTTGACGAACAAACCTTCATGCCAGATGACGGGGTTGCGTGAACTCATCGGTAATTACTCTGCGCAAAAGCGGCTGAAAAGGGCGTCATCGGGTTTCCCCTTTGAGGCTGACCTGGGCGGCGTCCAACTGCACCAGCACGGCGTATTGCCGGCCCTTGGGCTCGACGCGCAGGTGCTGTTTCCACTGGCCGACATCGGCGCTGTGGTAGTTGGCGATCACTGCGATAAACCGGGTGTCCTCATCCAGGGGGCGTAGGTCGACGAACTTGAATTGGCCGGGTTGGAGCAGGTAGTCGTCGGCGCGGATGTAGGTGCTGCCCAGGGTCTTTTTCAGGTTTTCGGCCATGGCCTGCGGGCTGGCGTTGACCAGAAGCGAGTCGTCGGTCAGCTGCAAAACCTTGAAGGCGATCGGCGTGGCAACGTGCTGCAGCGCCGGGTTGCCCCATGGCGTAGTCAGGCTGACACCCCGGGCGTCGTAGTCGCCCAGCAAAGTGTCTTCGAGGGGCGACATCGGCTCTACGGGCGCGGGCTCCAAGCTCAGCGGTGACTGCGCCGGTACGTTTTCGTAAAGGTGGTTGAGCAGGGTTTGCACTTTGTCGGTCAGTGCCTGCGGGCTGCTCGCCTGAACGTTGAGGGTGTAGGGCGCGCGGCCCGCGTCTTCATCCGCTGCGGTGCCGGTGCTGATCAGGCGCGGGTTGACGTGGTCGCTGGCGTGCAGGCTTAGGGAGTAGCGGCTGGGTTGATCGTCGGGGTCGCCGACCGGAGTCGACGGGGTCCAGATCACCTGGCCGATTTTGCCGAGCATGGTGCAGCCGCCGAGGGTGAGGCAGGCCAGCAGCAACGTGCCCAGGCGCAGATTGCTGAACAGGCTGATGGGCTTTTTGGGTGCAGCCGTGCAAATGTCAGCCAGCGGCTTTGGTGGCTCTACCGCAATCATTGCTCGCAGCGGATCTCCTTGTTCCGCTAAGTCCACTGGTTGGCAAAGGCGCTCGAACTCCGGGCACGTGGCAGGTCGCGGATCGGGCAGGGGCAGGCTCGGTAACTCCTCCAAATGCCAGGCTTGCATGCCTTCCGGGTGACCGGCGAATAGCTCATCGAGTGACCGCTGACCTGGGGTGTGCTCACCGAGCTGCACCGCGACCCGATATGCCCCAATCTGCAACAGGTCGCCATCGTTGAGGCTCACCGCAACGTTGCGCCCCAACGGCAAATCATGGCCATTGGCGTAGGTGCTGCCGCTGCGGTCGATCACGCAAAAGCGCCCTTCGACAACACGGATGTCGCAGTGGTTGGGCTGCACGCTGTTGTGGCGATCCTCCAGGCGCCAGTCCGCCGCGGCACTGCCGATGCTGCCGCCCTGTGGGCCAAACCGGTGAAGGGGCAAATACCCGTGCAGCAACTGTGCAGGATTATTGATAACCAGGGTCAGCTTCATGCGCGCCCCCGAATCCGCACTACGGCGGGGTGACGTTGTTCCTGGTCTTCGATAAAACTGGTCCAACCCAAGTGGGTGCCGCTGTCGCGTTGCAGGTTGAAGGGCGGCACGTCCTCTTCGCGCAGACCCAGTTCCAGGTCATAGGCGGTGACGTCGCGCAGCAAAAAATCCATCAACTGGCGCAGTCGTCCGAACTGCTCGCCGCTGGGCAAAAACTGCCGAAAGCGCGCCTGGGTCAGGTTGGGAATCACCAGAGTGAACTTGCTGGCGCGGGTCTTGCTGCGGTCACCCACCACAAAGTCGCTGCCCAGCGTGCCGTTGGCCTTGCCCAGCGCCATGCGCTGACGCTGTGGCAGACTCACCGAACGCACTTCGAATTCACGGATGTGCACGCCGTGCAGATCAAAGCAATGCTCGACGATGCCGGACACCACCGAGGGCGAGCGGCTGCGGCTGGCGATCAACCCGGCAAAGCTCAGCAGGCGGCCCCATGGCAGCGGTGTTGCACCCCGCAGGTCGTTGTCGTTCAACCCGATCAGGGAAAACACATAGCGCGAAAAACGGTCGCTGGCTTCGGCCTGGAAGCGAATGTAGTAGCGGTACTTACGCCAACTGTGATGCAACAGAGTCAGCAAACGATGATTAAAAAAGTCCATGAACGCCGGACGTATCCCTCGTTCCTGGGCCTGTTCGTAGGCAAGGCGATCCAGGTAATAACCGGGCAGCGGCGAGTCGGTGCCGTGCAGGCCAAAAAAGCTGGTCTGCAAGCGATAGCGCACCTCTTCACGATCCTCCTCAAGGCGTGCCGCCTCGACCACGTCGGAGGCCGGAAAGCCCAACCCCGCATGGCTTTGCAGACGCACACGGCGGCGCGCCGCCGCACTCAAGGGCTGTGCTTCCAGGTCATCACCATGCAAAGCGTGCAGATGCTCCAGCAGACGGTGAAACGAATAGTTCCGCGCGTCGGCCAGCAGCACATCGGCTAGATCACGGGTTGTCTGCCGGTCAACAGTGGCCATTCATAACGCTCGTTGTTAGTGGTATTGATCACTTCCAGGCGATGGAAGGAATTGATGCTCGCGTACAGCGCAAAAAAGTGGGAAAGCACGCTGGCGAACAGGTACAACTCGCCCTCGCAGAGAAAGGCGTTCTGGTCCAGTTTCAGTTGGGTCTGCAGGCCGCGCACCGGCTGGCCCTTCATCAGCCAGTCGATGGGTGTGGTCACCGTCTCGTGGATGCCATTGAGGCGCTTGCGGGTGGCGCGGGCCTGTTGCAGATCGTGCAAGGCGGCGAAGTCATAGGTACGGATCACCGCCTTGAGCGGCTCGGCCGACAACAGCGACAGGTAGTTCAGCGACAGGTTGGAAATCAGTGTCCAGTGCAGGCTGCTGTCCAGCACCGGCCGGTAGCTGCGCGTCGGTGCAATCAGGTTGGTGTAGGTGGCAAACGACGGCGTGACCTCGGTGGACAGCGACACATCGCCCACACCCAGCATCTGCGGCAGATCGCGGTTGCTGCAGGTCAATTCGATGGAAGCCGCTTCATGCTCGCCGATGTACAGGCTTTCATCACCGCGTACGAAAGCGATGCGATGACGCAAGCCCTCACGCCCGTGGGACTCCTCGATATGCGTGCGGAAGTACAAGGCTGTGCGGCCCCGCGCATGTTCGATCTCATGCTGGAACGACTCGAACGGGGTAAACCTGCGCAACGGATCACCCTTGCGCTCCTTGTCGGCGGCATCCCAACCGGCCACCCGGTCGACACTGAAAATCTCGTAAGCCTCGGGCTGGTTGCCGCTGGGGCTGATACGCCGCTCCAGGCTGCGCCCATCCAGTGCAATAGGGTTGGCATCGTGGCGGAACAGGTTGACCGCCGGCGTGCAGTAGAGGTGCAGATCGCTGGTGCGCAGGCGAATGTCGGGCGGCATGGGCCGGGTGAACTGAAATTCGAAGCGCAGGGTTGTGGCGCTGACATCCGGCCAAACGTGAGCCAACCGAGTCAGGCTGAAAAAGTGGAACCGTTGCGGGAACACAAAGTATTCCTGCAGGATCCGGTAACCATCGAACACATTGCGCGGGTAGGGCAGCAGTGCTTCTTCGGCGGTAAAGCCGGGAAAGCCAATGTCCTTGGCCGACAGACGATAGCTGTGACCATTGATGTGCAGCGTAACGCTGTCCAGATAGTGGGCGAGCCACAGATACAAGGTCAGCGCAGTGGCGTTATCGCCACCCAGATGAAAATCCAGCTGATCGCAGGCCATGCTGGTCAGCGGTTGCTCTGTCAGCACCTTGAGGTCGATGCGTATCACAGAGGCCTCACGGCTGTGGGCGTCGCTGACTTCCTGCAAGGCCAACGGGTACAGGTTGACGTCGGTGCAGGTGCGAAACTGGCAGGACACACCATTCACCGGTTTGGCAAACAGTGGTGTGCCCTTGGGAATCACCTGGCGCTGGCTGATCGCATCGGGCAGTGGTGTAAAGCGAATGATGGTCGCACTGGGCAGAGGGCGCAGGTAGTTGGGCCAGAGCATCTGCAACAGCGGATGGGTCAGCTCCGGCAAGTCGTCTTCGATCTTCATGCCCAGCTTGGCGGTGAGGAAGGCAAAGCCCTCCAGCAGCCGTTCCACGTCCGGGTCGCCAGCCTGATCGCCGAGAAACTGCGCCAGTTGCGGGTTGTCCTCGGCAAACTCGCGGCCGAGTTCGCGCAGGTAGCGCAGCTCCTCGGCAAAGCGTTGTTTCAAGTCCATCGCATCCTCATTTCACCCGGGTGTAGCCGTCGCGGCCGTGCATGGCCACCTCGATCTGCACCTGTTCTTCCTTGTGATTGACTCGCACCTGGCAATCCAGGCGAAAGTTCAGCTCCAACGGCAAGTCCGGGTCGGGCTGATAGCGCACGCCCGTCACCGTGATGCGCGGTTCAAACGCTTCCACCGAGCGCCGGATATCGGCGCTGATGGCGACCACCATGTCACTGCTGGCCTGGGTGACTCCGTTAAAGTCGCGCAGGCCCAGTTCAGGGCTGCTTTGTGAGCAGCCCTGGCGTGAGTTGAGCACCTGTTCCAAGTGACGTTTGATCGCCTCGACGCGCTGGCGCGCCTGTTCATCCGCGTTGCCTGGGTGGTAGCGCGGTGCATCGGGCTCCAGGCGTTCGAACAGACTGCGGCCCACCTATTGGGTGTCCAGCCGACCGACCAGGGAGATTTCGAAGTTGGCGCCCATGTACTTGAAGTGCGGGCGTACTGCCAACGACACCTGGTACCAGCCTGGATTACCTTCAACGTCCTGCACTTCAATTTTCGCGGCGCGCAAGGGGCGACGGCTGCGCACGTCGGTCGACGGGTTTTCCTGGTCGGCGATGTATTGCTTGAGCCACATGTTCAACTCGCGCTCCAGATCCTGGCGTTCCTTCCAACTGCCGATCTGCTCGCGTTGCAGCACCTTGATGTAATGGGCCAGGCGATTGACGATAAACAGGTACGGCAACTGGGTGCCGAGCTTGTAGTTGGTCTGGGCTTCCTGGCCTTCGCGGGTCTTGGGGAAGTTTTTTGGTTTCTGCACCGAGTTGGCCGAGAAGAATGCCGCGTTGTCGCTGTCCTTGCGCATGGTCAACGGGATGAAGCCGGCTTCGGCCAGCTCGAATTCCTTGCGGTCGGAAATCAGCACTTCGGTGGGGATCTTGGCCTGCAATTGGCCGAGGGATTCGTACAGGTGCACCGGCAAGTCGTCCACCGCACCGCCGGATTGCGGGCCGATGATGTTCGGGCACCAGCGGTAGCGGGCAAAGCTGTCGGTGATGCGCGAAGCCATCAGGAACGCGGTGTTGCCCCACAGGTAGTTGTCATGGTTACCGTCGACGGTTTCGTCATAGCCGAAGCTGCGGGTCGAGTTGTCCTCGGTGCTGTACGGCGTGCGCAGCAAGAAGCGCGGCAGGGTCAGGGCCAGATGGCGGGCGTCTTCGGATTCACGCAGGCCGCGCCATTTGGTGTGGCGAGGGCCGTCAAAAATGTCGCTGATTTCCTTGAGGTCGGGCAAACCCTGGAAACCTTCGAGGTTGAACAGCTCTGGGCCTGCTGCCGAGACGAACGGCGCATGGGACATCGCGCCGATGGACGCTACATAGCTGAGCAACTTAATGTCCGGCGAGCTGGGGCCAAAGGTGTAGTTGCCGACGATGGCGCCGACCGGCTCGCCACCAAACTGGCCGTAACCGGCGGTGTAGACGTGCTTGTACAAGCCGCTGCGGGTGATGTCGCCGGCATTGTCGAAGTCGTCCAGCAGTTCTTCTTTGGTGACATGCAGCATTTCCAGCTTGATGTTCTCGCGAAAATCCGTGCGATCCACCAGCAGCTTCAACCCACGCCACGACGACTCCAGTTGCTGGAACTGTGGCTGGTGCAGGATCACATCCATCTGCTTGCTCAATGCGCGGTCGATTTCAGCAATCATCTGGTCGACCCGATGCTTGTTCACCGGCTGTTGGTGATCGCCGCTTTGCAGGATCTCGCTGATGAACGCGGCCACGCCTTGGCGGGCAACGGCATAGCCTTCCTGGGACGGGCGAATGGTGGTGTTGGCCAGCAGTTGGTCAAGCAACGACGTGGGGTCGTCAGCCACCAATACTTGGGCGGCGGCGCTTTCCATAGGCATGGGGAATACTCCGTTGAGAAGGGCGTTCAAATCAGTTGCTTGGCGCGTCGAGCACCAAGTTGAGTTCGCTGGCCAGGCGTTGGCGGGCGGTTTCATCCGTCAGCAGGTTTTGCAGGTGTTTACGAAAGGCCGGGACATTGCCCATTGGGCCTTTGAGTGCAACTAAGGCCTCACGTAACTCCAGTAACTTATTCAGTTCCGGTACTTGCCGGGCAACGGCGTCGGGGCCGAAGTCATTGATGCTTTTGAATTGAAGTTGCACATTTAAATCTGTATCGATTTCGTTGTTCAGAACGGACGGTACCGCCATCTCCAAGGCAACTTCAGCTTTGGTCAGTACTTCATTGAACGTGTCTTTGTCGATGCGGATAGCTTGGCGGTCTTCCAGTGCGGCGAGTTCGCCGTGGCCTTTGAAGTCACCCGTAACCAACAATTTCAAGGGAAGCTCTACTTCGGCTTGTTGGTCGCCCGTGGCGGGGACGTACTTGATGTTGATGCGCTCTTTGGGCGCGACAGAGCCGTGAGTTTTCGACATGGGAAAAATCCTTTTCGTAAGGTCGGCGTATTAGAAACAGCTGTTTCAAAGTTTGTCATGTAGGACGAGATGGACGCGATTCGTGGGCTTTGGATGTAGGAAAAGGCGTTGCGATTAATGTTGCTAATTTTCCTACGTCTGTCGTGGGTGTTTCTGAAAGACATCTCTTTTTATTCGGGATTCAGCAGTGTGTTGTCCGTCTTTTACTTGCCTATCTATTGAGTGCAGGTGACGCTTTGCAAGTTAATTAATTTAACTATCGGCCTAAAAAAATTAGTTCGAAAGTTGAGAAAAGGTCCGGTTCGGATTTCGGCGAGGCATATCAGGAGGCGTTGATGCGCAACGGATGGCGAGGATGGAAATGGGGGCTCTGCTTGACGGTTGTGGCGGTAGTGGACGCGCAGGCAGCGACCCAGGATTGCCCTGCCATCGTCTCGCCCTTGAAGCGTTTGGAATGTTTTGATTTAGCCGCCGGTACGCCCATTCATCACACACCGGTGCCGCCGCGTGCACTTGGCCGGGTATTGCCGATTGTTGATCTGGTGCAACGCAATGAGGCCAAGCGTCCACCCGAGGACCAGCGTTTTTTGTTGTCATCATTCCCAGAGCCGGACAACGACCAGCAACACCGTCTGGTGATCTCCGCCCCAGCCCTGGGCGCGTTGCCGCCCCGGCCTTACCTGGCCATCAGTTGCGAATCGAAAATCTCGCGCCTGCAACTGGTGCTGGATGAGCCGGCCAAGCCCAACAAGATACGCATCCAGCTGTTCAAGGATGAGCACCCGGTCTCCGCGGCCTACCAGTGGCAGGTCTTGGACGACGCGGGTCTGGTGGTGGATGCCGGGCGCGGGCTGCAGGCCATTGCCTTGTTGCGCAACATGGGCGGCGGCCAGCGCCTGCGGCTGGAGAGTGACTATCCAAGGTTGCACGGCTTGGTCTTCGATGCTGAAGGGCTGGGCGAACTGATCGAACAGGAGCGCCAAGTATGTCGCTGGTGATCGACGTGCCGGCGGACACCGTCAAGCTGCTGCTGACCCCCATCGAGCCCGAGCAACCCGCCGGTCATTTCGATGTCGAGGACGAAACCTACCAGGCCATCGATCAGGAAATGGTCAAGCTCGGCGGCCTGCGTGAAGGCGACATCGACTGGCCATATATCGACGAAGCCTCTCGCCAATACCTCGGGACCCAGTGCAAACACTGGCGCATCCTCGGCCACCTGCAGGTGGTGTGGCTGCGCACCCGTCAATGGGCGCGCTGGGCCGATGCCCTGGGCCTGATAGCCGGTATGGTTGAACTGTATTGGGACAGTGCCTACCCCAAGCCCGGCCCGACCGGCTACCTGAACAAACGCAAGCAAGTGCAGCGTCTGCTGGGCGACCTGGGGCAGGTGTTGCCGACCCTGGAGCGCAGCAGTTTTGAACCGGCCTATCAAGCCGCAGCGGAACTGGCCCTGGCCAATCTGCAACGCTGCGTCGAAAGCGCCAAGCTCGACCCGGCCCCGTTGGACGCGTTGCAACGCCAACTGAACAAATACAGCGAGCCTGTCGTCGCCACCGGGCCCGCCCGTGCGGCCAGCTCCGGCAGCGCGCTGGAGTCAGCGTTTTTCAACAGCCCCAAGCCGCAAGTTCCGGGCAATGAGCGTGAGCAACGCCGCGCCGTGTTGAATATGGCCGAGCAGATCAACCAGCAAGATCCCTACGACCCCACCGGCTACCAATTGCGACGCTTCGGCCTGTGGTCGCACCTGCGCACCGCGCCTCCCATCACCCGCGACCGTCGCACCGAATTGACCGCCGTGCCCAAGGACATCGTCGACGGCTACCAGGATGCGCTGAACCACAACGCCATTGAGCCGAACCTGCTGCTGCGCCTCGAAAAAAGTGTCTGCGCCTCGCCGTACTGGCTGCGCGGCAGTTACCTGGCGGCCCAGGTCGCCTCGCGCCTGGCGATGGAAGAAGTGGCCGGCGCCATTCGCCAGACCTGCGAGCGTTTCGTCTGCCGCCTGCCGGCCCTTCTGGAGCTGTGCTTCAGCGACGGCACGCCGTTCGTGGATGCACAAACCCAGGCCTGGATCACCGGCGCCGATCAGTCACACGCCACAAGCAGCCCGGTGCAGGAATACGCCGGTCTGCGCGACGAACTCACCACCCAGCTCAACACCGAAGGCGTGGAAGTGGTGCTGCTGCGCCTGCAGGACCTGCACGCCACCCAAGACGCCCCGCGCCAGCGCAGCTACGCCACGGTGATTGCCGCCGACCTGCTGGCCTCGCGTGGCCTGTCGTGGCTGGCGGACGATCTGTACGCCAACGTTGCACGGCTGATGCGCGATACCGCGGCGCAGGGCTGGGAGCCGGAGTTGTACCGGAAGGTGGCGGCTGTTATCAGTGAGAGTAAGGACTAGCCACGATGCCCCGTCAAAGTGACCTGCGTTTCACCTTTGAAGCCTTGAAGGGCGATGCCTTCGAGGTGGTCTCTTTCACCCTTGAAGAAGGCCTTTCCCAACCGTTCAAACTCGAACTGGAACTGGCGAGCCATAACGCCGCTATCGACTTCAATCGGGTGCTCGATCTGGCAGGGCTTTTTACCCTCTGGCGTGGTGAGGCTCCGGTACGTTACGTCCACGGGCTGGTCAGCCTGTTCCAACAGGGCGACACCGGCTTTCGCCGCACCCGCTACACCGCCGTGGTCGAACCGACCCTGAAGCGTTTCGACCTGCGCTCCAACTGGCGCATCTTCCAGGGCCAGACCGTGCCCGACATCATCACCAGCGTACTGACCGAGCAAAAGCTGACCGACATCCGCAGCGAAATCTGCTTTGAACATCAACCCCGCGAATACTGCGTGCAGGCCGGTGAAACCGACCTCGACTTCATCGCCCGCCTCGCGGCCGAAGAGGGCCTGCTCTACACCTTCGAACACCGCGCCGACGGCCACACCCTGGTCCTCACCGACCGCGTCGGCGGCCTGGGCACCATCGGCACCCACACCGACTGCCCGGTTATCTACCAGCCCATGGGCGGCGGAGACGCCATCGAACCGGCACTGAACCGCTTCCACTACACCGAACAAGTGCGCACCGCACGCCAAGTGCAGCGCGACTACACCTTCACTCACCCGCGCTACAACCAGCAGCACACCGCCACCGGCGACCAGGATCTGAACAACCAGCACAAAGACTACGAACGCTACGATTATCCCGGTCGCTACAAGCGCGATATCGCCGGCAAGCCCTTCACCAAGACCCGCCTGGCCGCCCTGCGCAACGACGCCAAGCTGGCCCATGTGGAAGGCGACGATGAACGTCTGCAACCTGGGTTAGCCTTCGACCTCAACGACCATCCGCGTGAGGATTTCAATGACCGTTGGCGCACTATCGCCATCAAGCACGAGGGCAAACAGCACACCAGCCTGCAGGAAGAATCGTTCGGCAGTGGCCTCGGTACGTCGTATGAAATGAAGGCCAGCGCCATCCGCTGGACCTCGGACTGGAAAGCGCCGCTGCGTGACAAACCCTGCATCGACGGCCCGCAGATCGCCACGGTAGTCGGCCCTCCCGGTGAGGAGATTTATTGCGACGAATGGGGTCGGGTCAAGGTGCAGTTTCCGTGGGATCGCTCGGACAAAAACAACGACCAAAGCTCATGCTGGATCCGTGTGGCTCAGGGCTGGGCGGGCGCGATCTGGGGCGCCATGGCCGTGCCACGCGTGAATCAGGAACTGATCATCAGCTTTTTGGATGGCGATCCTGACCAGCCTATCGCCACGGGCCGCACCTACCGCCAAACCAATCTGCCGCCCTATGAACTGCCCAAACACAAGACGCGGATGACCATCAAAAGCCGTACTCACAAGGGACCTGGCTTCAACGAGCTGCGCTTTGAGGATGAGTTGGGGCAGCAGGAAGTCTTTATCCATGCCGAGAAAGACAAGAACGTCCATATCAAAAACAACAACGGCATTTTCGTCGGCAATGACCGCAAGGAGCGGGTCGAGCACAACGAAACCGTATCCATCGGCGACCACCGCACCGAAGACGTCGGCCAAAACGAAACCATCAGCATCGGCGCCAACCGCAGCGTGACCATCGGCGGCAACAAGGCCGAAACCATCAAGCTGGCCAAAGCGGAAACCATCGGTTTAGCCAAGGCACTGACCATTGGCGCGGCTTACCAGCGAACAGTGGGTGGGGCCATGAATACAACAGTGGGGCTGAGCCAGAGTGAGCAAGTTGGGCTGAGCAAATCCGAGTGCATCGGGCATACCTACTCTATCGAAGTCGAAGACGAATTTTCGATTCAGGTGGGCAGGTCCATACTGGTGATGAGGTCCGACGGCACCGTTCTTATCAACGGTTGTTCGTTCGACTTCAGTGCCTCGGGGCCAGTTGTTATTAGCGGCGCTGAGGTGGATCTCAATATCAAGTTGGGCGAAAGCGACAGCTCGGTACTCATCAACAGGCCGCCGCTTGAGTTGCATTACACCTATACCGATTTGAAGCCGGAAGTCGGGGCCCTGTATCGAGTTGAGTTTGAGGACGGCACGCAGCGAACTGGCAATCTAGATGATCAGGGGACTGCGCTAATCGACAACCCCCCAAGCATTGGCGTTGCCTATTTCGGTTATGACATCAGAGAGCCGTTCCCCATCAGTAAACAGACAAAAAATGACGTATTAGGCTTTTTGCCCAACACGCCAGAGGAGGCTGAACAGGCCATTGAGCGCTACCGACGACAAGAAGATGAACACCGGCAAAACACTTACTTTGCCGATGAAATTGAGGCTCTAGAAGCGGGCAGTGTGGACTACGACGACATGATTGAAAGTTATGCCTATGCCGAGGACCCCGCCAGTGATGAGTCGGATCCCATCACGGCAGGTGAGCATGAACAGGTTTCCTTAGAGAACGATCAAGAGGCAGTGCGATGAGCCAGTCAAGCACTTCCCGCCTTGAAGACGACACCTTCTTACAGATCCTTAACTGGGTAGAAGAGGTTGTTGAAGGTCGTGGTGCGTCACTGGCACAGATGATGGTTAGCACCGTTCTGGGCCTGATTCCATTTGTGGGGCAGGCAATCGATGCGTACAACATCCTGCGTTGCCTTTATCAGCTCACACGCACTCCTGACAGCGGCCAACACTGGCTGGACTTGGTGTTATCGCTGGTCGCCCTGGTGCCGGGGTTCGGCGATGCACTGAAAAACGTGTTCAACATGCTGCGTCACGGCAAACCCATGGGGCGCATTCTCGACAGTTTGCCGCGCCACGTGCGCGGCGATATAGAGACGTGGTTTCGCCAGCTGGACTGGGCGCGCTACACCGCCGAGATCATCCAGAACATCGACGCGATCCTGTCCGGGCTGATCACCATGCTCAGCCGCAGCCTGTCGACTTGGGCGTTGGGGCGCAAAGGCGTTCAGCGTTTGATCGAACAGTTGCGTCAGCTTCAAGATATGGCTCAGCGTCAGATCACCGACGCAATGAACACCCTCAAGCGCGCTCACCAAAAAGCCCTGGCTGATCCATTGCCCAACACCACGGCGCACACACCGGCGGCGCCCGGAGGGGTTAAAGCGCCTGCGCCCAACAGTCAAGCCAGCGGCAATGTGGCGACGCCCACGGCAGGCACTCAATTACCTGCTCAGGGACGGGTCACTGCCCAGCAACGTCAGAGCGAACGTTCCAGCAAAACATCTCATCAGATCAGCGTGTCGGGCGAGCACATCGCCGACTACTACTTCGTCAAACGCCAGCGCCGCCGGGCCAAGGTCAATCATCGCGGCAAACTGTATGAAATGAGTCAGCCAGGGCATCGAGGTATTGACCATGTGTGGCATGGCGGTGGCTTGCCGTTGAGCTACCGCATCAGCGACACGAAGGGCACGAGAGGTGCGTTTCACAAACTGGAAACGGCGAAGGCGGTATTTGCGGGGCTGGAGTACGGGATTGATGCGTACCTGGGGATGGAGGATGAAAAGCGCGTGGAGCGTGCGGTGAACAAGCCCACGGTGGGGGATGGGCGGCAGCTGAGTCATAAGTGGGTGGCGGCAAAGATTGAGGGGGCTCAGTTAACGGAGGCTCACTCCCTTCGGCTAACTCGTCAGATCAAAGCTTGGGAGGGCGTGGATTTTAAGATCGGCGCTGAAACCAAATTCGAAAATGGTGAGGCCTCACGTCAACTGGTGAAGTGCCCCTACGACCGCAGCCTGATCACCGTGGTCGGTCCCAACCACAACTTGCATGATCGGGCCAAAGGCCCCGTCACCCCCAAATGCTGTAAAGCCTCGGTGTCGCATCAGATCGGTACCGAGTTTGTTTTGCCTACCCAGATGTTAATCAAGTGAGTGAAGTTATGCCCAATTTACCTGCCCCCGACTGGTCCAATTGGCTTAGTTGGAAGATCAGCGAAACCGACTTTGAAAAGCGTCGTGAGCGTTACGTCCTGTTCGGGAATTACTTGATCAATTTCGACGATAACGTGAATCGAATGGTGATGATCACCACAGATTTGCCCAAGTATCGCGAACGCTCCAAATCTGGCGGGCTGATGACCTCAACGCGACGACGGTTATGGGACACTCTCGATTGGCTCAACCTGCAATATTCAGCCGGTGCCCCCGTGGAACAACTGGTCGAGGTTTGGCCATACGCATTGGAATGGGCGCAAGAGTACGGGCACTTCGACGCGTTGTTCGACCAGTTGCCAGAAGCTGGCAATTACATGGCTCCGCACGCGTCTCTGCGCACCGAAGAATACTGGATCGTGGCGCTGCGCCTGACCTGTTTCGGCCTGCTCAGTGGTTACGCCCACACCATGCCAAGAGTTATGGCCTTCCTGGATTACGCCAATGAACTGATGGGCGTACGCGACGGTTTGCTGGAGCGTTTGGTTGGTCCGTTTGTAGCGGGTCGCGGTCTCCCACCAGACAGCTGCACGCGCCATCTGCCGTATCGAAAACTGCTCAAAGTGTTCAGTGCCGCTCCGGCCAAACGTCCGGAGATACTGAAAGCCTACTTGGACGAGTGGTACCACGCCAGCCGACGCGAGCCCTACATTGATAGGCACTTTGAAGGAGGATTCAGCCATTTTGGCTACTGGTCCTGGGAAGCCGCCGCAGTCACCTGGCTGCTGCGCATTGACGACAGCAGCTACCGTGACATGCCGTTCTACCCCAAGGATTGGGTCGACTACGCCCGTCAATACCCACCACCGCCTATCGAATCCACCCTGTATTCAGGCCAGACCTGCCCGCAAAGCGGTTGGTGGTGGAGCGATGCCAGCCACCAATCCCTGCGTCGCTTCGAGACCGGGGATATATTCCCGGATGTCGCCAGCGGCACTGCGCGCGGAATTACCGTATGGCGTTGGGCACTCGATCAGCGGCAAGAAGGTTGAAGCCATGAGCCATCCAGCCGCTTCCCGCCTTGAAGACGACACCTTCTTGCAGATCCTCAACTGGGTCGAAGAGGTTGTCGAAGGGCGTGGTGCGTCACTGGCACAGATGATGGTTAGCACCGTTCTGGGCCTGATTCCATTTGTGGGGCAGGCCGTCGATGCGTACAACATCCTGCGTTGTCTTTATCAGCTCTCACGCACTCCTGACAGCGGCCAACACTGGCTGGACTTGGTGTTATCGCTGGTCGCCCTGGTGCCGGGGTTCGGCGATGCACTGAAAAACGTGTTCAACATGCTGCGTCACGGCAAACCCATGGGGCGCATTCTCGACAGTTTGCCGCGCCACGTGCGCGGCGATATAGAGACGTGGTTTCGCCAGCTGGACTGGGCGCGCTACACCGCCGAAATCATCCAGAACATCGACGCAATCCTGTCCGGGCTAATCACCATGCTCAGCCGCAGCCTGTCGACTTGGGCGTTGGGGCGCAAAGGCGTTCAGCGTTTGATCGAACAGTTGCGTCAGCTTCAAGATATGGCTCAGCGTCAGATCACCGACGCAATGAACACCCTCAAGCGCGCTCACCAAAAAGCCCTGGCTGATCCATTGCCCAACACCACGGCGCACACACCGGCGGCGCCCGGAGGGGTTAAAGCGCCTGCGCCGAACAGTCAAGCCAGCGGCAATGTGGCGACGCCCACGGCAGGCACTCAATTACCTGCTCAGGGGCGGGTCACTGCCCAGCAACGTCAGAGCGAACGTTCCAGCAAAACATCTCATCAGATCAGCGTGTCGGGCGAGCACATCGCCGACTACTACTTCGTCAAACGCCAGCGCCGCCGGGCCAAGGTCAATCATCGCGGCAAACTGTATGAAATGAGTCAGCCAGGGCATCGAGGTATTGACCATGTGTGGCATGGCGGTGGCTTGCCGTTGAGCTACCGCATCAGCGACACGAAGGGCACGGGAGGTGCGTTTCACAAACTGGAAACGGCGAGGGCGGTGTTTGCGGGGCTGGAGTACGGGATTGATGCGTACCTGGGGATGGAGGATGAAAAGCGGGTGGAGCGTGCGGTGAATAAGCCCACGGTGGGGGATGGGCGGCAGCTGAGTCATAAGTGGATTGCGGCGAAGATCAGGGATGCTCAGTTGGTTGAGCAGCACAAGTTAATTTTGGGTCGCCAGATTGAAGCGTGGAAGGGTATGGCGTTCAAAATGAGAGCCGAAACCCGTCTCGAAAACGGTGAAGCCACTCGCCGACTGGTGAAGTGCCCTTACGACCGCAGTTTGATCACCGTGGTCGGCCCCAACCATAACCTGCACGAGCGAGCCAAAGGTCCAGTCATACCTAGATGCTGCAAAGCCGCAGTGTCACATCAAATCGGCACTGAATTTGTGCTGCCTACACAAATGTTAATCAAGTGGGTGAATGTATGAAGCGTCTTCCTCCTCCTGATTGGGCACGTTGGTTGAGTTGGAAAATCAGTGAGGTCAATTTTGAAACGCGTCGCGAGCGTTATGTGCTCTATAAAAATTATCCTGAGCGTTTTGATGACTTCATGGGCCGTATGCACATGATTACTACGGACTTGCCCGATCACATAACGAGCGCCAACACCAGTGGCTTGATGTTTTCTACCAATCAACGGCTCTGGGACACACTCGACTGGATCAATCTACAGTATTCCGCTAGAGCCCCTGTGGAGCAACTAGCCGAGGTCTGGCCTTACGCACTGGAATGGGCAGAAGAATATGGTCACTTCGATGCACTGTTCGACCAGTCGCCCGAGGCGGGAAACTACATGGCTCCGCATGCCGCCTTGCGTACCGAAGAATACTGGATTGTGGCCTTGCGCCTGACTTGCTTCGGCCTGCTCAGTGGTTACGCACACACGATGCCAAGGGTCATGGTGTTTCTCGACTACGCCAATGAACTAATGGGCGTGCGCGACGGTTTGCTGGAACGTTTGGTACGGCTGTTTGTACCGGATCGCGGTTTGCCACCGGATAGCTGTACACGGCACCTGCCGTACCGAAAACTGCTCAAGGTGTTCAACGTTGCTCCGGCCAAGCGTCCGGAACTGATGCAGGCCTACCTGGACGAGTGGTACCACGCCAGCCGCCGCGAACCCTATATCGATCAGCACGAAGAGGGCGGTTATACCCATTACGGCTACTGGTCCTGGGAAGCCGCCGCAGTCACTTGGTTGCTCCGCATCGACGACAGCAGCTACCACGATATGCAGTTTTACCCAAAAGATTGGGTCGACTACGCCCGCCAATACCCACCACCGCCCATTGAGTCCGTTCTGCACTCCGGCCAGGCCTGCCCGCAAAGCGGCTGGTGGTGGAGCGATGCCAGCCACGACTCCCTAAGGCGTTTCGAGGCCGGAGAGCTTTTTCCGGACATCGCCAGCGGCATGGCGCGTGGAATTACCGTATGGCGCTGGGCACTCGATCAGCGGCAGGAAGGTTGAAGCCATGCGCCGGTTCATTTCCGATGGATATTTCGTCAAGCGACAGCGTGGTTGGCGCCAAGGCGATCCCGTTTGGAATTCAGGATCTGGCAGTGGGCCAATGAACAGCGAAACATATTAGGAGCGATTTATGGGGATGGTCTGGAGTTACCTCAAACGCTGGGGCCTGCCGGTACTGCGTCAGTTCAACCAGGCGGTGCCCGTACTGGTGCTGTTGGGCGTGGTGTTTTTATTGATCGCCATCTGGTGGCTGGGCCCGCAGTGGACCTGGCGTGAGCATCAGCCGTTGAGTGAGTTGGCGATGCGCATCTCGGCCACTGTCGTGGTGCTGGTGGTGCCGCTGCTGATCTGGGCATGGCGGGTGCGTAATCGTTATCACCGCCTGCAGCATGAACGCCAACATGAGGCTGCGGTGCAGGCCGATCCGTGCCTGCCTTATATCGATGCGCAGGAGCGAGCACTGGACCGCAGCCTGGGCAACTTGCTGAACAACATGGAGCGCCGCCGTTCGCTCTATCAACTGCCGTGGTATCTGGTGCTGGGTGAGGAAAATGCCGGCAAGACCAGCCTGATCACGCGCTCCAACCAGAGCTTTGCCTTGTCCCATGTGACCAAGGCCGGGGTCAGGGCGCATCAGGAAGAGCAATTGGCCTATCCGGTGGATTGGTGGATCGGTGATGAGGCGGTGTTGATCGACCCGCCAGGTGAGTTCCTCAGTCACCCGGAGCCAACGGCTGATAACACCGAGCAGCAGGGCAAGATCAAACCGGTATTGCCCCCTGGCACCCACCCGCGTCTATGGCGACACCTGCTCGACTGGCTGGCGCGCAACCGCAGTCGTCGGGCACTCAATGGGGTTGTGTTGGTGGTCGATGTGCAGGCGCTGTTGGCGCAACGTCCCGAACAACGCAAGGCCCACGCCAACCTGTTGCGTACCCGGCTGTTTGAGCTGACGCGGCAATTGGGCACGCGCCTGCCGGTGTACGTGACGCTGAGCAAGTTCGACCTGTTGGAAGGCTTCGAAGAGTTCTTCGCCCGGTTGTCGCGCAGTGGGCGCGAAGACCTGTTGGGCTTCACCTTCAGCCTGGACGCGGTGGATGATTTCGACGCCTGGTTGGCGGAACTGACCCGCCAATACCAAACTTTTGTCGCTTGCCTGAGCGAACAAATTTTCGACGGCGCCGGTGACTCGCGTACATTGACCGAGCGCGATCGCTTGCAGGCGCTGGTGCATCAGATGGCGGGCCTACGCCCGGCACTGTTCGGCTTCCTGAGTGAAATGCTCGGCAGTGATCGTTTCACCACCCCGGCGCTGGTGCGTGGGCTGTATTTCTCCTCGGTGTTGCAGCAGGGCACCTTGAGCAATGCCTTCGTCAAAGAAGCGGGGCAGGCGTATCAACTGCCACCGCCGCCCCCCGAGGTCAAACCTGCCGGTGGCACGGCGATCTACTTTGCCCAGCAACTGTTCCAGCGGGTGATCTACCCCGAAGCGGGCCTGGCGGGCGACAACATCAAGGTCGCCCGCAACAAACGGCGGCTGCTGATCGCCGGGTTCAGTGTCGCGTCCTTGGGCGTTCTGGTGGTCATCGGAACCTGGCAGTTTTACTTCAATATCAACCGCGACAAGGCAGCCAGCGTCTTGGCCAAGAGCCAGGACTTCAGTGGGCGGGACATCGACGCCAGGGTCGACACCACCGGTCGCAACCTGCTGGTGCCGCTGGACCAGATTCGTGATGCGGTGCTGGTGTACGGCGACTACCGCGAGGCGTGGCCGTTGCTGTCGGATATGGGGCTGTACCAGGGCAGGGCGATTGGCCCGACGGTGGATGAGGCCTATCTGAATCTGCTGTCCAAACGCTTCCTGCCGGCGATTGCCAGCGGTGTGTTGGATGCAATCAACACCGCGCCCGCTGGCAGCAATCAGCAACTGGCGGCCCTGCGCGTGTACCGCATGCTCGAAGAACGCCAAAACCGCCGCCCGGCCATCGTCGAGGAGTGGGTTGCCAAACAGTGGCAGCGCGCCTATCCGGGCCAGGGCCAGTTACAGGCCGACTTGATGGGGCACCTGGGCTACGCGCTGAAATACGCCGACGCCGACCTGCCGCACTACCGAGAGCGCATTGCCCAGGTGCAACAGCAATTGCGCCAGTTGCCCATGGCCGAACGGGTCTACATGAGCCTCAAACAGGATGCTCTGGAGCGATTGCACCGCCCGCTGGACCTGCGCAACGAGGTTGGTCCGGCGTTCGATATCGTCTACCGTCCGCTGAACACCGATCAAGACGGCAGCGGCTTGCTGCTGGCTCCGCTGCTTACCGCCAAGGGCTTCAAGGACTACTTCGAGCCCGGCACCGAGGGCATCATCGAACTGGCCATGATCGACCAGTGGGTGCTCGGCGAACGCCAACGTTTGGACTACTCCGAAGAAGACCGCAAAGTGCTGACCCAACGGATCCGCGCCCTCTACAGCGCCGATTACGTGGACAGCTGGCGCCGGGTACTGAATCAGTTCGCGGTCACCGACTTCGACGACCTCAGCCACGGCGTGGCGGTCCTGGAACAAGTCACCGGCCCGGCCGCCCCCCTGCGGCGCCTGCTGGAGACCCTGCGCGACAACAGCGTGATCTACCCGTCGGTGCCCCTGGCCGAAGGGCAAGCGCCGCTCTCGCTGGACAAGGTATCGGACGGTCAGCAACAAGCCGCTGGCATCCGACGCGCGTTCTCCAGCTTGGCGGAACTGATCACTGCGCGAGGCGAGCAGCCGTCCTATTACGAAGAAACCCTGCGTTCGGTCAGCGCCGTCTACGACTACGCCAAAGCCGTGCACGACAATCCCGACCCCGGCAAGGCGGCGCTGAAAACCGTACTCAACCGCTTCTCCCTGGACGGTGCCGACCCGATCGCTAACCTGCAACGCGTCGCCGTGGGCCTGCCCGAGCCACTGAACCAGCAGGTCAAAAAACTTGCCGACCAGACCTCGCAGGTACTGGTGATTGCCGCCCTACGCGAACTGGAAAAGCGTTGGGACAGTGAAATCTACAGCTTCTACCGCGACCGCCTGGCAGGCCGCTACCCGTTCAAGGCCAACGGCGAGGACGCCTCGCTGGAGGACTTCGAAGCCTTCTTCGGCCCGCAGGGGCGCCTGCAGCAGTTCCACGATCAATACCTGAACGTGTTCCTCAAGGACAACCTCGACGCCCTGTACTCCGACAGCCTCGGCGGCTACCTGGTGCGCGGCGACGTGCTCGAACAACTGAAAAAAGTCGAGCGCATCCGCGACACCTTCTTCAACCATCGCGGCCACCTGGCCGTGCAACTCACCATCGAACCCCTGGCCCTCAGCGCCACCCGCCTGAGCAGTATGCTCAGCGTCGACGGTCAATTGATCCCCTACCAGCACGGCGCACCGCAACGCACGGGGCTGGTATGGCCCAACAGCCTGGGCAACACCAATGGCAGCCAGCTCACGCTGGTGCACAGCACCGGCAACACCGCAAGCATGAGCTATCGCGGGCCATGGTCGTTGTTCCGGCTGCTTAGCCGTGGGCATCTCAATGGCAGGACCGACACCAGCGTGGACCTGACCTTTGCCATTGCCGATGGGCTGATGCGTTATCGCATTGGTGCAGAGAAGGCCAACAACCCGATTACCCAGCGAAGTTTCGAAGGGTTTGTGTTGCCTAGGACGTTGTTGGAGGAACGGCGATCAAAGAAGACCCCAAACAAAGTTGAGGGTGTCGCCGCAACAGTGTTCAGCGATGAGCGCGAATAAGTCAGCGAGTGCTGGATACGAAGTAATTACAAGTGAAACAGGATCGTTTACATGGCCATCAAGCTACAAATGTTGACTGAAGACCCCAAAGAAATTGAGTTGATTGAGCGTTATTGGGCCGTTGATGAATCAGGGCAATACCTCGAAAAAGTGAGTGCTCTAGAGGGCATAGTCGAAATGGCTCAGGGCGTTACGCTTGCCAGTTTCATTCGGCAACGTTGCAATGCGTTCGATGAAAATCAGGTGTGTCCGGAATGCGCAGGACTGGTTGAAATCAAGAATCGCTCACAGGCTAAAAAGGTCCTTCAGCCATCCATCAAGCTTTGTACGTTGTGTCAGAAAGACCAAGATGCTATTGCGTTGGAAGCTCAAAAAGCGAAGGCCGCGGAGCTTGAGCGGCAGTTGACAGAATATGCCCGCAACCAGTCAGCGCGAACTGTGGACTACTCCGCTATTGCGGATAGGCACGTGCTCCTGCTGTTGGCATTAGACAGGGCCGTTACGCCGAGGCTGACCAATGCCGGCTTCACCATAGGTGACTGCCGAGGGATTGCGCCTCGGTACGTCGGCGACTTTATGCAGCAGTTGCGTGAAGCTGGATTGGTTCTTGATGATCCCAGTAAAGCAAGACCGGGCACCTACTACTGGGAAGGTGATGATATTTGGATGTTGCGGGAACAAGTGGTTTATCGTTTGGCACCAGATGCCGAATCAAGAAGAGCGGACGAGGTCATCCGGAGCCTGCTCGATAGGGTGTACACCGATGCCGAAGGGCTCTTTAGTCTGTGGCTCGATTACTCGGTCGCTGATGTGATGCGCTATTTGGAAGCTCAGTGCCAGCTCTACAACCATGAACTGTCCGAACAAGAGCTGGAGGAAATCAAAAGCACGGTGCGTTCGGCACTCAAATCCTACAGTGTCTCGCAGCTCTGGTCGGTAGTCTGGAAGGTCGTCAGAGACGCTGCCAGTCTGGCGAATCGCGAGTACTACAACCGCTGGAAAGCGGCTGCGACCATTCCTGGAAAGATTCGGCGGAACTTGGAGAAGGTCCAGCGAGAGTCGATTGAACTCAAAGCGTGGAGCCGTCCGGAGCAGCATCCCGCAGGTACATTGGGGATGGTGTTGAGCGAGATTTTGGGTGTTGATGAAACTACATCAGGCCGTACGGTCTCGTCCCTTGTTACCTGGCTCACCGGGCAGACATGTTCACCCACTGTGGAAGCCGAGCTTCAAGAGCCGGTGCGAGAGCTGATGACTATCGCGCTGGCGCATGACGTTGGTTCCACCGTTATGCTTCGGTTTGCGGAACTGATCCGTGCGGGTCATGACGTTGGTTCTGCGGTGGAGGAAATTGGTAGTGCTTTGCGATTGTGAGTACTGGATGGTATTAGTGCCATCACGTTCTGCATCATGACTAGGGAGAGTTGAGAAATGGGATGGAAGGGAACTGTGCGTTCGCTGCAGGCGTCAGCAAGACGATCAGAGCGCAATGCTCACCGGCGTCAGCGTGAACTGGAGCGTCAAAGCAAAGAGTACGCTCGCATGGAGGCACTTGAACAAGCTGCATACGAAGTGGATGTCTACGAAAACCATCTTGATGTGCTTCTATCCATGCACAAGGAATGTGGGGACGGTGTCAATTGGAGGCAGTTGATCTCCAAGGCTGAGCCCAATGCTCCACAGAAAAGCGACTTGCTTGAACAGTCCGCAACTCACGCACTTTCAAGTTACCGACCTAATTTCTGGAGTCGAATGTTCAAGCTGGAGGTCCGCCAGCGGGCAGCGCTCTCATTGAACCTTGAGGACGCCCGGCGCCAAGATTTGGCCCGCTATCAGGCAGAGGTGAAAGAGTGGGAGGCGAATCATACTGACTGGAAAGAGGAGCGAGACCTGGCTCAACGGATTCTGGACGGTGATCGTCGGGCCAAGCTCGATGCTATCGAAGCGTTTGAGCCTTTCGCGGAAATCGCTCATCTGGGATCGGCCATTCAAATGATCGTGCATGAAAGTGGCATCATCGAAACACGGCTTTCGATTCATGGCTCACATGTCATTCCGAGTGAGATCAAGTCCCTGCTCAAAAGCGGCAAGCTTTCGACTAAAGCAATGCCGGTAGGGCGTTTTAATGATCTTCATCAGGACTATGTTTGCAGCTGTGCATTGCGCGTGGGGCGAGAATTGCTCGCCCTTCTGCCGGATGACATCGTAATCGTCACTGCCATCGATAAAGTGCTCAACAGTTCAACAGGGCACCTGGAAGAGCTGCCGATCCTCAGCGTGGCGTTCTCACGTTCGACTGTGGATTCTCTCAACCTCGACGCTATCGACCCGTCTGATGCAATGAAAAATTTCGTTCATAACATGAGCTTCAAGAAGACCGCAGGCTTCCAACCGGTTAACGCAGTTGATGCGGCGCGGTTTGCTTTTAATGCCTGAGTCGTCGGGCCACCAGTCAGCATGAAAAATTTGTTCGGGACGAAACGCCAATGATTTATCAGTGCAACGCCTGCAACAGGACCACGTTCGAAACTGCCTGTCCGTGGTGTACGGGTTCTGAACTCTCGCCATCATCCGAGTTGAGTGCGCGTCATTTAACGCCTCTCGATCCCTCTTTCTACCCGGACTTTCAATACCGATCAAAAGGTCTTTTGAAGGATTTTCTGGGCAAGAAAAAGGAGCAGGCACAGCTCAATGACCTGTTGAACAACGTGCTTCGTAAATACTCGGAACTAAAGCAGCCTTATTTCACCAACTTCATTCACACCACGCGTGAGGGGGCGAGCGGTCGCGATGATGCTGGCGTGCCAGGACCTAGGATGGACGGCGCTTATACGGAGCGGGAGTTGTTCCGTGAAGTGTTGATTCGCAAAGGCTTCGATGAACTGGAAGAGCTACCATCGCTTCTGGATAAACTGCTGCTGACGACGGCGTTCAACTCGGCTTATTCAGGTTTTTCCAGAGAGCTTACCCGTCATATCAAAGCCACTCTCTCCGATACCTTGAGGTCATGGATTGAAGAGGCAGGCACCACATTTCGAGCGGATCTGGCGCTGTTTTACTACTACCTGTGGGAGAACGAAGTCGATTATTCGGGTATCCAGTTCAATCCGTTGGCGACGTCCACGGCCGGTACACCATTGTTGCCGATGCAGGCGTTTCGACAAGGGCTTAGCCTGTGCGAAACGATTTACTTCGATATTTTGGTTGAGCGACTGGCAAGTCAGCTTGAGCATTTCAACCCCAATCGCTTCATTACGATGTATCTCGTCGACGGCATGGATGGTTTCCAGTTTGAAGCATTCCTGGTCGAGATCTTCCAGACCATTGGCTATGACGTTAAGGAAACCAAAAAAACAGCAGATCAAGGCGCTGATTTATTTGTGAGTCGCTTCGGCAAAAACATGGTCATTCAAGCGAAAAACTATACCGGTTCAGTGGGTAACTCTGCCGTTCAGCAGGCGATTTCGGCCAAGGCATTCTATGGCTGTGACGAGGCAATGGTTGTTACCAACTCGTACTTCACCCGATTCGCAAAGGAATTGGCCGGCACGGCGGCGGTGCGTCTGATTGATCGTGAGGGGCTTCAACGGTATTTGGATGACTACAACCAGAAGCTGATTGAGATGTTTCAAGCTGAAGAGGCCGAATATTAATAATCCATAGCCTCCGATCTCCACCTCATTTGACGGACCAAGTGAGGTGAGGGACTGGCAAAATCGTGCTCTCGATCTTCATCAAAACTTTCTACTGCGTAGCCACGTGCTTATAGCTTCGACAAGTCCCGTCTTGCACTCCACCGGCAACCAATGCCCGCCGGCCAGGCTCGTCACGGTGAGATCTGCACAGGCTGCGCGCATGGGATCGCCCAACTGATTGCCATTGATGGTATTCATCGGGTCGTAATCGCCGTTCACAAACAGTACGGGCAAGGACAAGCGGCCGCCATTGGGCGCTCGCTGGGCATAATCGATGTTGGCGTCGTCGTTTAAATACCACGCGCAGGGCGCGCGGAAACCCTGCTCTTCGAAACTGCGCAGCAGTACAGCGAAGTCCGCCTGCGGCCACAGTGCGAGGTCTGGATCGGTGGGTGGGGCTTTGTGCGCTTGGCCAAATCGCCCGCCTTTGCGTGTTACTTCGGCATTTGATGCAACCTTGGTGATGCTTGCAGGGTCACCTCGCCGATAGATCGACGCCAGTGAGGCGGCTTTATCCGCATCAAGATCCGCCACGGCAGACGCAAAGTGCGTGTTGTAGTAGCGGTAGTAGTCCCACTGGCCGTCCGGATACTGGTCTGCCGGATAGATCCTTCGGTCAATCAGCGGGACGAGCGTCGCCAGCGCGTTCGTGGTGGGGAAGTACGGCACCGAAATCAGCACGACGCCGCGGCTGCGCTGGGGTTCATGGGCGGCCAATTCACCCGCCACAACGCTGCCCCAATCGTGGCCCACCCAGATGGCGGGCGCTCCACCGAGGTGGTCATGAAGTTCGGCCATATCGGCCACGATATTTTCAATCGTGTAGGCACTGATGGCTGCTGGCGCAGAAGAGGCACCATAACCGCGCATGTCGGGTGCCACGCAGTGCCAGCCTTTGGCGGCGAACGCCTCTAGCTGCGCGCGCCAGATCAGACTGAGCTCCGGCCAGCCGTGCAGGAACATCATCAATGGCCCGTCGACAGGTCCCGACTCTACATAGTGCGTCGTATGACGGGGTGTGCTGCAGACACGGGAGGTCAGCTTGGATGGGGACACAGTATCGCCTCATGCTATGCGGCCTGATAAACGCGAAGCGCCAACACTCTACTGAGCGTTACGCGTTGTTGTTTGTTCCCCATTTAAGCCTTGTGACAGGATTAACTGACGCTTTTCAAACAACCGATCAGTGTCTGGATAAACGACTCAATCGACGCCGGCAAAACCCGCTTGGGCATGGTCAGGATTTGCACAGAGCGGTCGGCAAATTGCGGGTTCGTCAGCGGAACCGAGATCAAGTCGTCGGTTTCATCGGCGCGAAGACTGATCGCGCCGCCGAAGGCGATGGCGTCCGAGTGGCGGACAAACTCATGAATAGCGCCCGAGTAGTTGCAGGTGACCACATGCTGGAACGTCAGCCCCTCCCGTTGGCAGACAAGATCGAACAATTGCCGTTGTGTAGTGCCTTTGGGGGTGAGCGCCAAGGGGAAGGGCGTCAGCGTTTGCAGGGCGAGTTGTGTGTGCCTGGCCAGCGGGTGATCAACCCGCATCACCGCGCGAATGGCTGAAGTGCCGGAGTATTGAATGTCCACCCCCTCAATCGGCGCGGTGCTGAAGGTCAGGCCGACGTCCGCGTCGCCGCGTATGACCTTCTCCACACATTCATGCGGCGTCATGACCTCGAGTACATAGTGGAAGGCGGGGTGCTGGCGGTAATGCTCGATCAAGGCGTGTGGCAGGAAGTACCGCGACAGCCCTTCCGTGGATACCAGGCGCAGGGTCTTGGCGCCGGGGTAATCGCCTGCACGTAACTCCGACAACAGGTTCTGCTCTTCCAGTGAAGCGCGCCGGGCGTGCCCGGCCAATGCCAGGCCTGCCGCCGTGGGTTGCATGCCCCTTGGCTTGCGCTCAAACAGCGGCACGCCGATGGTGTCCTCCAGAATCGTGATTTGGCGGCTGACGGCGCTGGGTGCGATGTGCAGGCGCTCACCTGCACCCGCCAGGGAGCCGGCGTCAAAGACCGCGAGAAAATAACGATAATCCATGCTTTGTATCCCTGGCTTAGGCTTCTATTAATTAGAAGCCAAACCTCAAAAAACGGCAATATACAGATTGATTGTTCGACTTCTATATTGGCTGCATTCTTCAGCCGTAGTGAAATCGTCATGTCCAAGCAAAACGCGCTCGCCGGTGTTCGCCGGCACTTGTCCGAGGGGCACTTCGAAGCCGATCTACGTCGACGTGTGGCCATGCGCAGCGAAAGCCAGGACCCCGGTAAGAGGGCGGAATTGACGCGGTACCTGCACGAAGAAATCGAGCCTGCACTCCTGCGCATGGGCTTTGAATGCCAGGCCATCGACAACCCAAGCGGGGCCGGGCCATTGTTGTTCGCATCGCGCCACGAGGACGCACAGCTGCCGACGGTGCTGACTTACGGGCATGGGGATGTGGTGCTCGGTTATGACGAGCAATGGCGTGAAGGCCTTTGCCCGTGGGCGCTGACCCTCGAAGGTGACCGCTGGTACGGCCGTGGCACGGCGGATAACAAGGGCCAGCACAGCATCAACCTGGCCGCACTCGAACAGGTGATCAAGGCGCGGCAGGGGCGGTTGGGCTTCAATGTCAAAGTCCTCTTTGAGACGGGCGAGGAATGCGGTTCGCCCGGCCTGCGCGAGGTCTGCACGACCCATCGAGCGCTGCTGCAGGCCGATGTGTTCATCGCATCGGATGGCCCGCGCCTGAACGACCGTCGCCCGACCATCTTCCTTGGCTCCCGTGGCTCGGCGCTGTTTTCGCTTGAGGTTAAAGCCCGTGACAAGGGCTTGCATTCGGGCAACTGGGGCGGGGTGATGGCCAACCCCGCCGTGGTCTTGAGCAACGCCCTGGCCAGCCTGGTCGATCAACACGGGCGGATACGCTGCCGCACGCTGGTGCCTTCATCCATTCCCGACTCGGTGCGTGCCGCCATCGCCGACTTGAACATCGACGAACACTCCCTGGGCCGTACCCTGGACGCCAGTTGGGGCGAACCGGGGTTGACCCTGGGAGAACGGCTTTTCGGCTGGAACACGCTGGAAATCCTGGCGTTTACCGCAGGCAACCCCAGCAAGCCAGTCAATGCTATCCCGCCGTCGGCGATTGCACATTGCCAACTTCGATTTGTCGTCGGCACCGACTGGCAGCAACTGGAGACCCTGTTGCGTCAGCACCTGGATGCCGCAGGGTTCGAGCAGGTGAGGGTGGTCATCGATCGTTGCACACCGGCCACGCGGTTGGACCCGGATAACCGTTGGGTACGTTTCGCCAAAGCCTCAATGGCGCAGGCTTCGCCGCGCCAGCTCGCGGTGCTGCCCAACCTTGCCGGTACGCTGCCCAACGACATCTTTTCCGATGTGCTGGGGTTGCCGACGTTATGGATTCCACACTCTTACCCAGGCTGCTCACAGCATGCGCCGGACGAGCATATGTTAGGTGAGGTGATCCTCGAGGGCCTGGAAATCATGACCTCGATCTTCTGGGACCTGGGCCAGCTACAACAGCCCGCAGAATAATAATAGCCAGGGTCTTGAAAGGCCCTTTTTCACTGCCGCTCATACTCTTACAAAACCAGGAGCGTCTGGAATGTCAGCCTTAACCAGCACCGCAGCACCTTCGGTCGTCGCCGGCAAATCCATTTGGAAACCGCTGGGTGCCGCCCTGATCGGCAACACGTTGGAATGGTTCGACCTGTCGGTCTACGCCTACTTTGCCTTGACCATCAGCAAAGTATTTTTCCCCACCGACGATCCCGCCGTTTCGCTGTTCCTTGCGTTCGCGACCTTTGGTATTTCGTTTCTTATCCGGCCTCTTGGCGCGGCGATACTGGGCTCGTATGCCGACCGGCGAGGGCGCAAGAACGCTTTGAGCTTGTCCATGGCAATCATGCTCGTCGGCACCGCAATGATTGCCATCATGCCCAGCTACGCGACCATAGGCATCGTTGCACCCATTGGCATTTTGGCTGCGCGTTTATTGCAGGGCTTCTCGGCTGGCGGTGAATTCGGCAGTTCGACCGCCTTCATGATGGAACACGCGCCGAAAAAGATCCGCAACTTTGTCGCCAGCTTGCAGTTCGCCAGCCAGGGTTTCGGCGTGGTGCTGGCCTCGATGTTCGGCTATTTCCTGACTGTCAACCTGAGCGACCAGCAAATGTTCGATTGGGGCTGGCGCGTGCCATTCTTTTTCGGTCTGGTGCTGTTGCCGGTCGGGCTCTACATTCGCCGTACGGTGGATGAATCGCCCGACTTCAAGGAGAGCCAGCCAGGCACGCAGCCGCTGCGCGAAGTGCTGTTCTCGCAAAAGACCTTGTTGATCGTGGCCATGGGCGTGTTGATCGTTTCGACGGCGTCGAACTTCATGATCAAGTACATGCCGTCGTATGCCACCACCACCCTGAATATCCCGCAGTCCACCGGCTTTCTGGCGACGCTGTCGGGCGGCCTGATCCTGACGCTGGTCACGCCGATCGTGGGGTTTATCACCGGGTATGTCAGCCGGATCAAGATCATGCTGTGGGCGTCCAGTGTGTACATCCTGGCGATTTTCCCGGCTTTCTTCTGGCTGAATAAAACCCCCAGCACCTCATCGCTGCTGCTGGTGGTGTCGATGATGGCGCTGATCAAGGCGGTGTATTTCGCCCCGCTTGCCTCGTTGATGGCGGACGTATTCCCGGTGCATACCCGCGTGACCGGTATGTCGCTGAGCTACAACCTTTCGGTAACGATATTCGGTGGTTTTGCGCCAGTGATTGCGACCGGGCTGATCGCCCTCAGCGGTTCACCCCTGGCCCCCAGCTTCTATTTGATCGGCGCGTGCGCGTTGAGCATCGCAGCGCTGTTGCTGGCAAAGCGTAAGCTGAAGTTGAATTAATCGCGGCTTTGTTTATGCGAACGGCGTTGAAAACCCGGCAAACGCTGGAACGTTAATTTGAAATGTTTAACGTGGTTTAATGTTTAGGCCGACACGCGATGGAACCGCAAGCGTCGGCCCGGCATCTGCCGTTGTCATTTACCCAAGGAGCTACACCATGCAAGGACGTATGAAGTTAAAGCCGCTGGCCTATCTGTTGATCCCGCTCTTGGCGGCCTGTACCACAACCGACAGAACCCGCGAACCCGCTGTCTATACTCAGCCCCAGACGCAGCAGGCACTGCCGTTCGATAACTGCTCGGTGGGTTGCCCAACCGGCGGCAGCCCGCTGACGCTGAACCGCCAGGCGTACACCCTGAACAACAATGGCTCGACCAAGTTTGCCAACTGGGTGTCGTACAAAATCACCAAGGACACACCCGCCAGCGGTCGCCCACGCGACTGGCAGACCGACCCGGACATTCCTGCTGGCGAAACCCTTGACCCGGTGGATTACAACGGCGCGAATGTCGCGCTCAAAGTCGACCGCGGCCACCAGGCCAACCTCGCGTCGATGGCCGGCGTTCCTGACTGGCACACCCTCAATTATCTGTCGAACATCACCCCGCAGAAGTCCGATCTCAACCAGGGGCCTTGGGCGCACCTGGAAGACCAGGAACGCAACCTGAGCAAACAGGCAGGTATCGATCAGGTGTACGTCACCACCGGGCCGCTGTATGAGCGTTTTGTCGGCACGCTTCCGGGGACGAACAAGGTGCACACCATTCCCAGTGGCTACTGGAAAATCATCTTTGTCGGCAGCTCACCTGAAAACGGTGTGTACGCCTCGTTTGTGATGAATCAGGAAACGCCCAAGGGGGCGAATTTCTGTGACTATCAGGTGACGGTGAAGCAGATCGAAGAACGGTCGGGGCTGACGTTCTGGAGCAACTTGCCGCAATCGGTTCAGGTCGCGCTGAAGGCCAAGCAGGGCCAGTTGCCGAGCCGCATCGGCTGCAAGTAGCGGTAGACAAATAGGCTTCAGCCGTCGATCCGCTTGGACGGCTGAAGCCTATCGACGCCTGGACGGGGAGTCGCAAGGGCGTACAACTGTCGCTAGAAGCCCTTTCTAATCAATGTTTTTCCAAGGTTTCGGAACACTTCCTGATATTGTCTTTTCCAATTACGTTCCCAGAAGTCAGCAGTGGCACCTGAACTTATATCGCTCGGGTTTATTTCTTCAGGTTGTTGTTGGCAGATCATGGGGAAGGCGCAATAGGCTTTAAAGTATTTGGAGTAAAGACTGTCTATGGCCAGGTCGGCGTACTTGAATGTCAGCAGTTTCTTGCACCCCGAGCTGGACAGTATATAAGCGTGAGTGCCTTTTGCCCGGCATCGGGTAATATTCAAGTTCCACGTGAGCCACATAGTGCCCAGCGTGACACCCAGGTAAAACAGTTCAGGCTGCCGGGAGGACAAAAAATGGTTGATGCGTTGCACCGTCGAGTGTTTAACCCCTACCAGCGTGGCGTCATCTTCCAGGATCAGAACGTTTTTGTACCCGCGCTCAAGCGCCAACGCCGCACACGCCTGATGAGAAGTAAAGCATCCGCGTTCAGGGTTGATATCTCGTTTTGCACTATAAAACTCGATATTCAAATTGCAGTCTGCGAATTCTCTTAGAATTAAGTTGCGACGGTCTTCGCGCTCTTCAAGACTGATGCACAGTACACCGTCCACGTGTAATGTTCCGAGAGATGACATAGTAGCAATCACTGCCTTTTAAACTTATAAGGTGGGTCAGCGATCAATGCTATGTTTTGAACCGGTCATCGTATGTAGGGAAGTTCGCAAGAACTTTCGATAACTTTTGTGGGTGTTTTCCTGTGCCTCTACGGTGACCCGGTGTTGTCTTCGGGTTATTGCCGGCCGCTTTCCCGAGCCTGCCTGAGCAAGTCCCGTGCTGCATCCGCACGCAATAGCAGGGTCATTTGCCGCTCGTCGATGATGATTTCCGCCACGATCAATCCGCAAATCAGCGGCGCGGTCACCAGCCAATGGCAGTAGCACTGGGTGACGACCGACACACAGACCCCCACCACCCACAACGCCAGCACCCACTTGGGCGCGCGTTGCTGCAGCGGCACCCAGAAGCGCTGCAGTTTCTTCAGTCGCACGGTATGCAGCCTCAACGCGTCTTCAAGGCTGGCCAAGTAGGCGTTGGCGAAGGAGGGTGGTGCGGTTGACATAGGTCCGGCCCACGTAGGTTGCTAAACGATTCGGGCGCGCTTGGGCAGCGTGCTTCCCAGCCAGGTCAGGTTGATGTGTTCAACTTCTACCCAGTGCTCGCCGGCAGGCTGTTCAGCACAGCTCTTGAACGCCCTGCACACACCCTGGGTATCCAGCGAAGCAAAGTGTCGATAACGGGGGGCTCGCTTGAACCACCGAGGAAAAATGCGCATCGCGGTTCCTGGTTAAATCACACAGGCCAACTGAGTTCGAACAGCGTTCCGCCGTTGTCCATTCGGCGGCAGGTCACGGCCCCGCCATGGGCGAGGGCAATCGCGCGCACCACCGCCAGGCCCAGGCCGCTGCCACCCTGGGCGCGGGAGCGGGAGTTTTCACCGCGCTGGAACGCCTCGAACATATGCTTGGCGAAACCCTCGTCGATACCGGGGCCGTCATCGCGCACGCGCAGGTAGTTGATGGCATCGCGGGTGCTCAGGTGCACGACAACGCTCCCCGGTGTCGCATGCCTGCGGATATTGTCCAGCAGCGCCAACAACGCCTGGCGGATCCTGGCCGGGTCGCAGCGCATCGTGCGGCGTTGCAGGTCCAGCTGCAGCACGAAGCCGGCGTCCATCAGGCTCGGTTCGAAGAGCCGCACAGCGTCTTCAATGCTGGCGGCCAAGTCGGCTTCCTGCAGATTGAGCTCCAGGTAGCCGCTGTCAGCCAGGCCGACCACGCGCAAATCCTCGATTACCCGCGTCAAGCCCTCTACCTGGCCCAACAGGCTGTAGAACTGGGCGGTGTCCGGCTCGAATACACCTTCGGCGAGCCCTTGCAGACGCCCGCGCAGGATGGTCAGGGGCGTGCGCAGTTCATGGGCGATCGCCGCATTCCAGAACGCCTGTTCTTGCGCCATGCGCTGCAATCGTTTGGCCATGCTGTTGAAGTCGTCGACCAGGATGGCCGCTTCACCGATGGACTGGTCACCGGCCACGGCCTGCACATCCAGGTCGCCGTCGGCCAGTTTGCGTAGGTTTTCGGCCACCGAGTTCAGCGGCATGAGGATCCGCCGCGACAGCTTCATCGCGACGATGGAGCCCACCGCCAGGCTCACGCAGGTGGTCAGGCCCATCCACATCCACTCGATGTTTGCCGGCAACCATTCATTCACTTCTTCGTCGGTGAGCGGCCAGTACGTCCACAACAATGCATAGAAAATATACGAGCCGATCACCGCCAGTGCGATCACGCACAACACCACGGCAGACATGGACAGGATGATCTGGCGGCTCAAGCCGTTGAGCATTTTCACGAGGCACTCCCAAACCGGTAGCCGACGCCGCGAATGCTGGTCGGCACACCCTGCAACCCCAACTCTTCGATCTTGCGGCGCAATTTGCTGATATGGCTGTCGACCGTGCGTTCCAGGCTGTCGCTTTCCGGGCAACATTGGGCCAGCAGTTCGCCACGGGTAAACACGCGTTTGGGCGCCTTGGCCAACTGGGCGAGCAACCTGAACTCGGTGACGGTCAAGGCTAGCGGGACTTTTTCGCCGGCAATCATCACCGTGACTTCGTAGCTTTCCAGGTCGATATCAAACGCATCCACGCGCAGCACCGTGGGGCTGGTGCGGTAGCTGTAATCAAGGGAGCGGCGCAGCACCGCCTGGGTGCGGGCCACCACTTCGGCCGGGTTGAACGGTTTGACGATGTAGTCATCGGCGCCGATGCGCAGGCCCATCAACTTGTCCATGTCCTGGTCCTGCGCGGTCAGCATGATCACCGGCGTGTTGCCGCGATGGCGCACTTCGGCCAACACCTGCCAGCCATCCACGTGCGGCATCAGCACATCCAACAGCAGCAGGTCCGGCTTGAGCGCCAGGTGCATGTCCAGGGCGCGTCGGCCGTCGATGGCATGGGCAGTGCGAAAACCGCTGCGCTTGAGGTAGGCAATCAGAATATCGGCGATCTCTGGCTCGTCTTCCGCAATCAGCACGAGCGCCTGGGTGTCGCGGGCGCTCTCGGGGCGGGGCGTCGATGCAATGGGGACGTCATTCATAGTGGGCTAGGTCCAAGTGCCTTGGGCGTTGGTGATTGTGCGCAAGGACGATGCGCTTTTGTGGGAGGTTTTGTGGAGAAACGATGGAGGCGGGCGAAAATATTGGCGCGGCGCGATCATTTCAGCCAGAGCAGGCGTGGATTGACGGAAAATACATAAAAGTCCAATATGGAATTATAAGTACAAAAAATCTTTGCCGTTCCCTTTCTTCACTTCTTGCCAAACCAACAACAACTTGCGAGACAACGATCATGAAGAAACACACGCTCATTTCCGCTCTGGCCCTGAGCCTGATTGCGTCCAGCCACGTGCTGGCGGCCGACCAACCCTTGCGCATCGGCATCGAGGCGGCTTACCCGCCGTTCGCCTCCAAGACGCGGGACGGCAAGATCGAAGGGTTCGACTACGACATCGGCAACGCCTTGTGCGCGCAGATGAAGGCCAAGTGCGTGTGGGTAGAAGGTGAGTTCGACGGCCTGATTCCTTCCCTCAAGGTCAAGAAAATCGACATGGCCTTATCGTCCATGACCATCAACGAAGACCGCAAGAAGTCAGTGGACTTCACCCACAAGTATTACTTCACCTCGTCGCGCCTGGTGATGAAGGACGGCGCCGTGGTGGATGACCAATACGCCAGCCTCAAAGGCAAGACCGTCGGTGTGCAGCGGGCCACCACCACCGATCGCTATGCCACCGAGGTGTTCGAGCCCAAGGGCATCACCGTCAAGCGCTACAGCAATAACGAAGAAATCTACATGGATTTGGCGTCAGGCCGCCTGGACGCGATCTTTGCCGACACCATCCCGCTGAGCGACTTCCTGTCGATGCCTCGCGGCAAGGGCTACGCCTTTGTCGGCCCGGAGCTCAAAGACCCGAAATACGTGGGCGAGGGCGCCGGGATCGCGGTGCGCAAAGGCAATACCGAGTTGGTCGGCAAATTGAATGCGGCCATCGACGGCATCCGGGCGAGTGGTGAGTACCAGAAGATTTCACAGCAGTACTTCAAGTCCGACATTTACGGCGACTGAGTGTGGAGCTCGACTGAGTCAATGTGGGAGCTGGCTTGCCTGCGATAGCTATCTGTCAGTCAACCATTCATTGCCTGAAACACCGCTATCGCAGGCAAGCCAGCTCCCACAGTTGATCGATGGTGTTTCGAAGATTATCCGCTCAGCCCTTCAATTCCTTCAGGTGCTTGTACACCGTCGCCCGCCCCATCCCCAGCACATTCGCCACATAGTTCGAGGCGCTCTTGCCCTTGAACGCGCCTTCGGCATGCAGCGCCAGCACCAGCTCGCGCTTGTGGTCACGGGTCAGCAGGTTCAGGCTCAACTGGCGCTCGCGCATCCACGCATGCAAAAAGGTGTTGATGCGCTCCTGCCAGTCATCGCGAAACAGCGAATCCGGTTGCGGGATCAGCTTGCTGGGCGACAGAAACAGGTCGAGCGCCGCCTTGGCATTTTCGAACAGCGAGATATTCAGGTTGATGCACAGCACCGCCAGCCGGCGACCTGTGTGGTCGTGGAGCACGGTGCTCAGGCTGCGAATTTTCTGGCCGTCCCAATTGAGCTTTTCGTACGGGCCGATATTCACTTCGCTGACGTCATCACTGACCATGTCCTCAAGTGCCGAGTCGTCACCGATAGCGCGTTTGGACAGGTTGTTGGCAATGTAATCGACTTTTTGTGTGCGCAAGTCATGCAGCACCACTTCGGCGTGGGGGAAGAACAGCGTGGCGATTGCATCGGCAATCGCACGGAAATTCTGCATGACTTTGTCGTGTTCGGCGGTGTTCATCAATGCGGCTCCAGGCGGACGGGCGAGAGCATACCAGCGTCCAGGCCGAACCGCGTGAGTTGCTCCGGCAGCGGCGCGCCGCGCACCAGGGCGGCACTTGCCTGGCCCATGGCCGGGGAAGTTTGAATGCCATAACCGCCTTGCGCCGCGACCCAGAACAGCCCAGGCACCTGGGGATCGAAACCCGAGAGCAAATCACCATCGTCCACAAAACTGCGCAGGCCGGCCCAGGTTCGGGTCGGGCGGCGGATGGTCAAGGTGGTGGCCTCTTCGATCTGGTAAATGCCAATGGCGATGTCCAGCTCTTCCGGCTGCACATCCTGCGGTTCGACCGGGTCGGCGTTGGCTGGCGAGCCGAGGAACATGCCCGCGTCGGGTTTCATGTAGAAGGCTTCGTCCAGCGCCACCAGCATCGGCCAATGGTGGGTGTCCACGCCCTCTGGCCCGGCGAAGATAAACGCCGAGCGGCGCTTGGGTTGCAGGCCGATGGACGCCGCGCCCGCCAGCCCGCCGATATGGTCGGCCCAGGCGCCGGCGGCGTTGATGATGACGGGCGCGGTGTAGGTCGCGTCCTGGGTGCGCACCTGCCACAGGCCGTCGGCGTCACGGCTCAAACCGAGCACGTGGCTGTCGGTGCGCACTTCGCTGTGGTTGCGCCGAATGCCGCGCAAATAGCCTTGGTGCAGGGCGTCGGTGTCGATGTCGCTGGCGGTTGGGTCGAAGATCGCGCCGTGGACTTTTTCGCGACGCAGGATCGGTAACTTCGCGCACGCCTCGTCGACGCTCAGCCGCTCGACTTGCGGCACGGTGGCCTTGGCACTCAGGTATTGGTTGTGCAGTTCCGCCGGGTCGCCGCTGAAGTCCACGGTCATTTCGCCGCGTGGCGTCAGCAGCGGATGTTCACAGAATCCCACCGGCGGGTTGTCGAAAAACTCACGGCTGGCCAAGGTCAACGCGCGCACTTGCGGGGTGCCATAAGCCGCCGTGTACAGCGCCGCCGAGCGCCCGGTGGAGTGATAGGCCGGGTGGTTTTCGCGCTCCAGCACCAACACTTTGCCATGCTGCGACAACCAGAAACCCGTGGAGGCGCCGGCAATCCCGCCGCCGATGATGATGAAGTCTGCGTGGCTCATGAACGTCTCCTGAAAAAGTGCTTAGCGCTGGATGTGATAGAGGGCATTGGCCAGTGCAATGTCTTCCAGGCCCAAGCCGATGGAGCGGAAAAACACGTGGCGGTCATAGCCCGGGCGCTGAACCATGTCGCTGAGCAGTTCGGGTAGGTCGCCGACCACCGCGCGCTTGTCCCAGCCATGCTGCTGCGCGGCGATCAGCATTTCACCGGCTGAGTCCGGGGTGGTCTGGCGATAGTCGCAGAATACCTGCATGTGCTTGAGGCTTGCGGGCGGCACTTCATGGGCGCGCGGCGCGTTGGTGCTGATGGACGTGATCAGCGCGGGTTGGCTCAAGCGCATCGGGTCGATCACCGGGCTTGCCGACGAGGTGCAGAGCAGGATGACATCTGCATCTTGCACCGCAGCATCGCAGGTCTCGGCCAGGCTCAGGCGTGGGTCCAGGCCGTTGAGGTGGGCGAGGGTGTCCGCGCTGGCGCGGCCAAGGCTTGGCGAGTAGAGGCGGATGCTTTGCCAGTCGCGCAGGTTCTGCACATAGCGCAGGTGCGCCTGCGCGACCTTGCCGCTGCCGATAATCGTCAGGCGCCGCGCTGCTGGCGGTGCCAGCGCATCCACGGCCAACGCCGTCGTGGCGGCCGTGCGCGCAGTGGTCAGCTCCGCGGCATCGCAGAGCAACAACGGTTGGCCGGTGCGCATCGACATCAACAGCGTCCACGCGGTCACCAGCGGCCCTTGCTCGCGCACGATGTAAGGCGAGGTCTTGATGCCGTACACCTCATCTTCCGCCAGCACACCCAGGTAATTGATAAAGTCGCCGGCGCCTTGCGGGAACTCCACCAACTGCTGCGCCGGCTGCACCGCTTGCCCGGCCGCCAGGTCGCGGAACAGCTTGTGCAGGATGTGGGGCACATCGACCTGTGCGAGTAATTCACGGGCCTGGGCCTGGTTGATCACGTGGGGCGTGCTGGACATGGTTATCTCCGCAGATAAACTAATTTGTCCATTATGGACTTTTAGTTATCTCAGGCAACGTCCAGGCGAAAAAAATCTGTGGCGCCGTTCAGATCGTTCCCACGCTCTGCGTGGGAATGCCTACTGGGACGCTCCGCGTCCCGCCAGCCAGCATATACTTTGAAGCCTGCGCACGGGTGACGCAGAGCGTCACGGGCGGCATTCCCACGCGGAGCGTGGGAACGATCTACAGTTTCAGATCGTGGCGGGATCAGGCGAAGGAGTGTTCATGGATATTTTGAGTAAAGAGTGCATTGCCACCGTCACGCTGTTTGATGTGCGGGTATCGGAGGGCGAACTGATGGTGTTTGCCGACTGCATGAGAATTGTGATGGAGAAATTCACCGATTCCGAGATTGCCGAGATGACCGTGTGTGAGTCGAAGCAAGAGCTGTCGTTCTTTCTTTCCGAGGTGACGAATGTCGTGAGAGAGATGGAGCGGCAGGATTATTTGCCTGATCGGTTCAAATCCTAGCGGGTGTGTGAGAAGGCTATTGTTTCAGACCGTCAGATCGTTCCCACGCTCTGCGTGAGAAAGCCTCCTGGGACGCTCCGCGTCCCGCCAGCCAGCGCACGCTTCCAGTTCTGCGTACGGGTGACGCAGAGCGTCACGGGATGCATTCCCACGCGGGAGCGTGGGAACGATCTACAGTGTTCAGGCCGGCGTTTTTGCAGGGTTCAGGCACTCGATGGAGCGGTCTACGGTGGTCTTGGCCATTTCCAGCAAATGCCACACGGCCAGGATCTTCGCCCGCTCGGGGTTAGGCAGTTGCTCACTGCAGTTGAGTGTCGTGGCCGAAGCGCTGTCGAGCAAGCTTGAGGTGTAGAGCAGGGCGTCTTCGAAGCTCAGGTCTTCGATTTGAATACCTTGTGTGGGCAGGTAATGGTCGATAGCGCGGTTGAAGGCGGCGCGGTCTTTGGTGGCATTGCGGGGTGGATCGGGGACGACTTTTTTCATGGTGTAACTCCACATGGTTGGAGCTGACACCCGTCGCGACTAAACGTTGGGTGGCGGCTGTACGCAGGTTAGTCGACCGGTCACATGGAAAACCGGCGCACCCGAAGGTGCCCTACGCACAGCCACCATGAAACTTCATGGAGAACCATGCGCCACGTAAGACCCGAGCGACTAAACCCGATCACTGATAAGCAGTGACGGATCGCAGACTAGCCATCGATTCCAACAGGCACAAGGCGGCAGGGATTGTCTAGGAAACGTCCTGCAATTTAAAGAGACACGGCTTGCTGGCCCTTTACAAACCATGACCCAATGCCACTAATCAGATCGTTCCCACGCTCTGCGTGGGAGTGCCCCCTGGGACGCTCCGCGTCCCGCCAGCCAAAAATCAGAAGCGCTGAGGGGCGTCCGACAGGGTTTGTAGTTAATGATGTTCAGACATCGCGCCCGTCAGATATTCTTGTTCAGGATGACGGGCGTTGGGTTGTAAAAGGCGCAGGTGACCGCATTCATATTTTAGAACCGGACGGAGAGGTGGTGACGTCATTCCCAAATGCTAAAGCCAATACCAACGAGCGGATTCGGCGTGGATCTTGGACCCGAGCCTCCCAAGAAGAGCTGAAAAAATTCGCATCCAAATTTTCTGATTATGTGAGGTGGTGAACATGGATATTTTGAATAAAGAGTGTATTGCCACTGTCACGCTGTTTGATTTGAAAGTGGCAGAGAGTGAACTGATGGTGTTTGCTGACTGCATAAAAATTGTTATGGAGAACTATAGCGATTCGGAGATTGCCGATATGACGGTTTGCGAGTCGAAGGAGGAGCTTTCTTACTTTCTTGCAGGGGTCACTGAGGTATTGAAAGAGATGGTGAGGCAGGATTACTTACCTGATCGGTTCAAATCCTAGCGGGTGTGTGAGAGGGCTATTCGCCGTGGACTCATTGTGGGAGCTGGCTTGCCTGCGATGGCGGAGTATCAGTAACAGATAACCTGACTGACACACCGCCATCGCAGGCAAGCCAGCTCCCACATTTTTAGATCGTTCCCACGCTCCGCGTGGGAACGCCTCCTTGGACGCTCCGCGTCCCGCCAGCCAGCGCACGCTTCCAGTTCTGCGTACGGGTGACGCAGAGCGTCACGGGCGGCATTCCCACGCGGAGCGTGGGAACGATCTGCGACCCGGGCCTTAACGCATATGCAGAATAATCGGGCTACTGCTCGCCGGGTCGGTATGCCCGCGCAGGTTGTTCACCGCCGCGGCATCGACTGCACCGCCATTGTTGCCCCACGTACCCCGCACATAGCTCAGCACCTGGGCGATTTCCTCATCCGATAATTGCTCCCGAAACGCCGGCATACGGTAAGCATCCGGCACTCCCGCCGTGACGATCCGTTGCGAGCCATTAAGCGTGATGTTGATCGCCGAGGCGTTTTCCTTGGCGAGTGCCGAGGTGGCGCCCGCCAGCGGTGGCATCCACTCGGGCTGGCCCTTGCCGTCCAATCCATGGCAGGACGCGCAACGGGTCGCGTAAGTGTGCGCGCCAGGCGCATCCGCGCGCGTGTTGGCCGCCTGATACTGCCAGGGCGAACCGTCGCGCTGCGGGTCGCCGGGCAGCGACTTGAGGTAGCGGGCGATGGCATTCAAATCCTCATCGCTCATGAACTGCGTCGAGTTGTTAAACGCTTCGGTCATCGAGCCATACACCACCGCATGCTGGTTGCGCCCGGTCTTGAGGAACCGCACGATCTCGTCCTCGCTCCAGCGCCCCAGCCCGGTGTTGTGGTCCTGGCGCAGGCTCGGTGCATACCAGCCGTCGAGCAACCCGCCCGCCAGGTAGGGCGCGCCGGTTTCGTCCAGCGCCTTCTCGTTAAACGCCAGCCCGCGCGGCGTGTGGCAACTGCCGCAGTGGCCGGGGCCTTGGACGATGTAGGCGCCACGGTTCCACAGCGCGTCCTGGTTGGGTTTGGCCGCGTAGGTGGTGTTCGGCGCGAACACGCCGTTCCACAGTGCGATGGGCCAGCGCATATTCAGCGGCCAGGGAATGCTGCTGGGAAGGTTGGCTTGCTTGGCCGGTTCCACGCCCTTCATGAAAAACGCGTACAGCGCGCGCATATCGTCGTCACTGAGCTTGGCGTAAGACGGGTAGGGCATGGCCGGGTAAAGCCTGCGCCCACCCGGCGCAACGCCATGGCGCACCGCGCGGTCGAAGTCGGCCGGGGTGTAGGCGCCGATGCCGGTGTCGCGGTCGGGGGTGATGTTGGTGGCGTGAATCGCGCCCAGCGGCGTGGCCATCTCCAGGCCGCCGGCGAACGGCGCCTTGCCCGGTAAACTGTGGCAGGCCACGCAGTCGCTGACGCGGGCGACGTACTCGCCGCGACTGACCAGTGCCGGGTCGAAACCGGCGGCGGGTTGTTGCTCAAAAGGCGAGGCGGGCTCGCGGGTGACGTACCAGGCCAGCACACCGGCTGCCACCGCGCCGGCCAGCACCAGCCAGCCTGCGGTTCTTGCGAATCGACGGTTGTTCATGGGCGTTCCTTGTCGGTCAGGCGAAGGTGTATCGGCTTAATGGGAGGCTGCGAATACGCTGGCCGGTCAGGTGCGCCACCGCATTGGCCACGGCCGGCGCCACGGCGGGCAGCGGCGGTTCGCCGATGCCACCCATTTTTTCACCACTCTCGACGATCTTGACGTGTACCTGCGCCATCCGCGACAGCGGCAGAATCGGGTACAGGTCGTAATTGCGCGCCCGTGGTTTGCCGTCCACGTACACCGCTTCCTCCAACAAGGTTTGCGACAGGCCCAAAGCCACCGCGCCATTCACCTGCGCTTCAACAATGGCCGGGTTGACGATGCTGCCCGGGTCGATGGCTTCCCAAATATGGTGCACCTTGACCTGGCCGTTCTCGATCGACACTTCGGCGACGACTGCCGCCTGTGAGCCGAACGGCGAGGCCATGGCCACGCCACGGGCGCGTCGGCTGCCGTCTTCGGCGGTGTACGGGCCACGTTTCCAGCCACCGGACAACTCGCCCACCGCCTGCAACAGCGTGGTCAGCCGTTTGTTGTCGCGCAGCAGGTGCAGGCGCAATTCGTACGGGTCGTGGCCGCCTTTGTCGGCCAGTTCGTCGAGGAATGCTTCGTAGAAGAAGTCGTTCAGCGAATTGCCCACCGAACGCCAGTAGCCGAGCATGGGCGCGCCTTTTACGTAGATCTGCGCGATGCGTTTATTGGGAATGGCGTAGGACTTGCCCGACAGCCCTTCAAGGGCCGTGGGGTCGATTTTGTCGCCCTGTTTGCCAGCAATGGCTTCGGTCGGGCCTTCGGTGGCACTCACCGCCTCAATCGCCACCGGCAAGCCTTGCGCATCCAGTGCAGCGCGGAACTTGACCACCGCGACCGGGCGCAGCACATCACGCAGGAACTCTTCTTCACGGCTCCAGATAAGCTTGACCGGGCGGCCCACCGCCTTGGCCAGCGCGATAGCCTGCGGGTACGGGTTGGCCGAGTCATACAGGAAGTGCCGGCCGAAAAAGCCGCCGAGCAGCGGCGAGTGCAGGGTGATTTTTGCGGGATCGAGGCCGGTGCGCTTGGCGATGTCGGCGCGGAACATGTCCGGCGCCTGGTTCGGCAGCCAGACGTCCAGCGAGCCGTCAGGGTTGAAGCGGGCCAGGGCCGACGGCGGCTCCAGCTGGGCGTGGTTGAGGTACTGATTATGGTAGGTGGCTTCGACCTTGGTTTTGGCGTTGGCCAGCGTGCCGGCCACGTCGCCTTCGTTCTCGTCGTCACGCGCCGGACCTTGCTGGGCGGCGAGGAAGTCGCGGTACTTGTCGCTGGAAAAATCCGCCGGCATAGCGCGTACGGTGGAATCGGCGGCGGCTTCCAGCCACTCCACCTGGATCGCTTCCACGGCGCGCTTGGCGTGCCACCAGCGTTCGGCCACCACGGCCACGGCGCCGGGCAATTGATGCACCGAGTGCACGCCTTTCATGGCCTCCACGTGTGCCTGGTTGCGCAGGCTGCCCACGGTCATGCCCAGGCGTGGCGCATGCTGGACGGCGGCGTGGAGCATGCCGTCGACTTTGAGGTCGATGCTGTATTGCGCCTTGCCGGTGGATTTGTCGTACGCATCCAGGCGTTTCACCGGTTTGCCGATCCAGCGGAACTGGCTCGGGTCGCGCAGCGTAATGGTGGCCGGGTCGGGCACCTGCATGTCGAGGGCGCGGCCGGCCAACTCGCCGTAGCCCAGCGAACGGCCGGACGCGGTGTGCACCACACGGCCGGGTTGCGTGGTCAGTTCGGCCACGGGCACACCCAATTGCTCGGCCCCTGCCTGCAGCAGCATGGCGCGCGCGAGGGCGCCAAGGCGGCGCATGACCGGGTAGCTCATGCGCACCGACATGCTGCCGCCGGTGATGCGCATGCCGTTTTCCATCACCACGTACGCATCGCCAGGCGGCGCGGCCTCGACCACGAAGGTGGCGGGGTCGGCGTCCAGTTCTTCACCGACAATCTGCGCCATGGCTGTGTGGGTGCCCTGGCCGCCTTCCATAAAGGGGCTGAGCAGGCGCACGCTGCCGTCGGGGCGAATCTCCAGAAACGCCGGCACTTGTGTGCCGCGTTCTGCCGCCGCATTCGTGGCGGCGTACACCCTTGGTGAGCCCAGCGGCAGGCCGAAACCGATCACCAGCGCGCCCACGGCGGTGCTGGCCAGAAAGTGCCGACGCGACAGGTTGACCGGCTCGCTCAGGGGCGCGTCAAAGAATCCCTTGGGTGTGTTCATCAGACGCGCTCCTTGGCCAAATCATGCACGGCGGTGCGGATCGCGTTATAGGTGCCGCAACGGCACAGGTTGATCATTGCCGCTTCGATCTGCGCATCGCTGGGCGCCGGGGTGTGCTTGAGCAGCGCGGTGGCCGCCATCACCTGCCCGGACTGGCAGTAACCGCACTGCGCCACCTGATGCTCGACCCAGGCCGCGACCACGCGCTTGCCGACGTCGTCGGCCTCAATCGCTTCAATGGTGGTGATTTCGCGCCCGACCACACCCGACACCGGCGTGACGCAGGAGCGCACCACGTTGCCGTCCACCAGCACCGAACAGGCGCCGCACTGGGCCAGCCCGCAGCCGTACTTGGTGCCGGTCATCCCCAAGTCATCGCGGATTACCCACAGCAGCGGCGTATCGGCGTCGGCGTCGACTTGATAGGCCTTTTGGTTAATGCGTAGCTCCATGACTCACCTGCTTATCATCGGTTGGTGTGGCTTTTTTATAATTGCCAGGCGATTGGTCGCCCATCGTTGAACTCTAGACCACGGCGCAAGGCCTATCGATCCGGTTATCGATAAGTCGGAGGATTAGGCAAGTATTCGACAGGATTGCACCACTGCGCAGGCGTTCCAGCCTGTAGGCCTTTGCTGAACTGAGCCTACGCGCCGCACTTTTTTTCATTCTCCTGATCTATCCCTGTCACGACCGCGCTCATTCTGCGCGTGGACAGCAGCCAGACCCGGTGCCGATGGATCGAACGTTAATAGCTTTTATCAGCCGATGGCCGCTGCTGTTTGCAGCGGTGTTTATGCTCTACGCAAGCGGTTGCAGCCAGCAGCAGAGCCGCGACATCGCCAGGCAGTTCAGCGATGGCAAACCCGATGAATTCTTCCAGACCAGCGTTGATCGCATGGCCACCTTAAGCATGCGCGACAACCTGAAAAGCCTGTACCTGCTGATGAACAAGCTCTACTTGCGTAACCCTAACCAGTGGCGGCAATCGGGTTATCCGGATGCGGTGAGTGCCGCGCGGGAAATCCGCCAGGCCATCGAGAACCGTCAACCTTTGCCGGCCTTGGGCGACCGTCGCGACCTGGTTGCACTGAGCTACTCATTGAGCCCGGAGTTTCGTGGCGACCGGGTCGGGGCGTTTATATATGCCATTGGCAGCATGATCGTGACCGCGCACGGCGGTCGTACCCAGTTCTATATAACTGACTCAATCAACCCGCAATTTGTCAGCAACGCCGCGCGCAATATCGAGAAAGCCACCTGGCTGCTCAGCCAGCGCCAGGACGCCAATGGCGTCTTGCTGCTGTTCTCCAACGAGATATCGGAGGAGGGCAGCAACCTCAGCTTTGCCGTTGAGTTCGGCAAAGTGGTCGCGCGCCTCGACCTGCTCGCCCAGATGCTCGACGAACGCTACCGGCGCGTCGCGCTCAATTACGCGCAGAGCTTGCTGTTGATGAATTTTTTGCCGGTGCAGTGAGGGGCGCCAGTGCCGCTCGGTGACTGGGTGCGGCATTTCTCTTTCCAGTGTAGGAAGTGGCCTATGTTGTATCCCTGCGCTTGAAACACCCTCCGGTCGGCAATAGCCTCGGACTTTTCCTAACGAAGAGTGCCTACCTTGGGTAAGCGAAAAACGGTTTGGCCGACTGACCGCGAAGTTCGCCTGCGATTTATTCTCTTCGCGGTGATCGATGCAGCGAGTGCCCAGGGTGCTCCCGCCGAGTTGCTTCTACCCGCACACAAAATGCTGCGTGACTCGCCGACAGAGGCGCAATTACGCGACACCCTCGCTGGCATTCTGGCCTGCGATGAAATGCACGGGTTCAGATTCTCACTAGGGTCTGAGGCAGATGATCTGATGCAAGCGCTGTTGATCAACGCGGATTAAACAGATGACCTCGGTCCGACACTGTTGTGGGATCGGTCTGGTCCGTTAATAAGGCGTGACTTGGCGCGCCTGCCTGCCTTCCCATCACAGTTCGCGTGCTGGCCCAGGCCTTCTACGCCCCCGTATTCCAAGGACCTGCCCATGCTGTTGCGCCAACCTCCGCTGTTTTTTGCCGCCCTGACCCTCAGTTCACTGGTACACGCCGAGGAACTCGAATTGGCGCCGGTCGAGGTCACCAGCAGCGAAGCCAGCGCCGGCGAGGTGGCCCAGGCGCAACTCAACAGCGTGCCCGGTGGCACCAATTACATCGACATGAGCAGCGTGCAGCAGGGGCGCGTGAGCACCAACGAAGATGTGTTCAAGTACCAGGCCGGGGTGTACGCCAAGGCGGCGAACAATGAGGGCGTGAAACTCTCGATCCGCGGTTCGGGCTTGAACCGCAGCCCAGGCGCCCACGCCTCCGGCCTGTATGAAATGTTCGACGGCTTGCCGCTGACCGGCCCCGGCGGCACGCCTTATGAGCTGAAAGACCCGCTGTGGCAAAGCCGTGTCGAAGTGCTGCGCGGCGCCAACGGTTTTGATCAGGGCGCGCTGGCCTTGGGCGGCTCGGTCAACTACGTGACCCACACCGGCTATGATGCGCCCAAGCTGCAAGTACGCTATGAAGCGGGCAGTCGCGGTTACGCCCAACGCGAGATCAGCTCCGGCCAGGTGCTGGGCGATGCCGACTATTACATCAGCTTGACCGACTCGGAATCCGACGGTTACCAGCACCAGAGCGCCGGCACCGGCAAGGGCGTGGCGGCCAACTTCGGCTACCGTTTCAACCCGGACCTGGAGACGCGCTTCTATTTTCGCTACCGCGAAACCACCAACGACACCCCCGGCAAGCTGACGCGCTACCAGATCCGCCATGACCCAACGGCCGCCAACAGCCTCAACGCTGCCCGCGATTCAAAACGCCTGCAACCCGGCTCGACCTGGCTCGCCAACAAGACCACCTTGCAGCTCGATGACAATTCCCGCGTCGAAGTCGGCCTGGCGTATCACGATTACCCGATGGACCTGCGCGAAGGCACCAACCGTCTCAAAGTCGCCTACACCGACGTGAGTGGCACGCTGAACTACATCCGTCAGGACAGTCTGTTCGGTCACGACAGCAAAACCACGCTTGGCCTGCGCACCACCCAGGCGATGCCGAATAATGGCGCTTCTGAATATGTGCGCGTGCCTGCCGGCAATACCGCGGGCTATGCCCCCGGCACCAAAACCCGCGACTACAGCTACCTGGGTTCCGACACCGTGCTGCACATCGGCAACGACCTGGAACTGGTCCCGGATTTGTGGCTGACCACCGGCCTGGCCGCCATCTACACGCGCCGCGAAACCCAAGTGACATACCCCGAAGGCCAGGCTCCACTCAGCCAGCACGATTGGGATTACGCCCCGCGCATCGGCCTGCGTTATGACTTCACCCCGCAATTGCAGGTGTACGGCAACCTGAGCCGCTCGGTCGAGCCGCCGCATGCGTGGTCGATGATCTGGGGTTCCAACAAATACTTTACGAGTGGCCCGGCTAACGGCTTGGCCCGCGAAGGCGTGAGCCTGCGCAATCAGACCGCCACTACCTTGGAAGTCGGCGGCCGAGGCGAGCAGTGGTTCGGCCAATGGGACCTGGCGCTGTACCGCTCCGAAGTGCGCCATGAATTGCTAACGGTGGAAACCCAAGCGCAAACCGCCACCAGCGACGCGATTGTCGCCGAAGCCAACGCCAGCCCCACCGTGCACCAAGGTGTGGAGCTGAGCCTGCTCAGCCCGTTGTGGGAGGGCGGGCGCAACGGCCAGCTCGCCTTGCGCCAGGCCTACACTTACAGCGATTTCCACTACCGTGACGACGACCGTTTCGGCGACAACACCTTGCCGGGCATTCCCAAGCATTATTACCAGGCGCAACTGCGCTACAGCCATCCGACAGGTTTCTACACCAGCCTCAACACCGAGCATTCCTCGCGCGTGGCGGTGGACTACGCCAATTCCTACTACGCAGCGGCCTACACCACGCTGGGCGCCACCTTCGGCTACGACGCGCCCAAGCAGGACTGGCAAGCGTGGGTGGATGTGCGCAACCTCACCAATCGGCGCTATGCCAACACGGTGACGCCGGGTTATGACGACAAGGGCCTGGATGTAGCTCGGTCCACGCCTGCAGATGGGCGGGGCGTCTATATCGGTGTGTCGTGGAGCTGGCGTTAAGCCGGCCATCACTCGAATGTGAGAGCTGGCTGTTGTGGGAGCTGGCTTGCCTGCGATGAAATCACCACGGTGTAACTGACCCACCGAGTTGCCTGCATCGCAGGCAAGCCAGCTCCCACACAAGCCAGCTCCCACACAAGCCAGTCTCCCCGTTCAACCGGCTTCGTCTGCAAATCTGCATTTCTTCAACAAACAGCATCAGGGCCTGCCTGGGCACCTCTTGCCCCCACACCGTTTTACTGGCATTGTTCGTGCAATTGGTAATATTTCCCATTTGAGAAGTTTTTGCGCATGCATGACATTCCGGCCGCGCCGGGCGATTGCGCCCGTCAGCAGACCCTTACGGCAATGTACAGCGAGCACCACGGCTGGTTGCACGGCTGGCTGCGCAAAAAACTCGGCTGTTCCCAATACGCCGCCGACCTGGCCCACGACGCGTTCATCCGCGTCTTGATGCTCGCCGAGCCCCAAGCCATCAAGGAACCCCGCGCCTTTCTCGCCACCACGGCCGGGCGCCTGCTGATTGATGGGGCGCGTCGACGGCGCATCGAAAGGGCCTACATGGACGCCCTGGTGCTCCAATGCGAAGACGCCAGCATGCCCGACCCGGCGGCGGTGCATGTGGCGCTGCAAGTCCTGGAGCGCATCGCCGAAATGCTCGCCGGCCTGCCGGCGAAAACCCGTGAAGCGTTCCTCCTGAGTCGCCTCGACGGGCTGACCTACAGCGAAATCGCCGCGTGCCTGGACGTGTCTTCCAGCACGGTTAAAAACTACATCTCCACCGCCCTGGTGCATTGCTACCACAGCCTGCACGTGTCGGACCCGCTCTCGTGAACACCGAACACATCATCCAGCAGGCAGCGAATTGGCTGACGCGGCTGCACGACGAAGACGTCACCGAGGCCGACCGCCACGCCTTCAATACCTGGTGCCAGGCCGACCCGCGCCATGCCGTGGCCATCGAACGCATGCGCGTGCTCTGGGGCCATTTCGATGCATTGCCCGCGCAGCCAGCGCGTATTGCCCTCAATCGCGCCTTCGCCCCACAACGCTCGCGCGGCTTTCAGGTGCTGGGTTTGCTCGGCGTATTGCTCTGCGGCTGGGTCGGCCTGGAGCGCGCGCCGGTGTGGATGGCCGACCAGCGCACCGGCGTCGGCGAGCGCCGCCAAATCGCCCTCGAAGACGGCAGCCGGTTGCAGCTCAACAGCAATTCGGCGGTGGATGTGAAATTCGATGGCCACCAACGTGTGATCGAGTTGCTGCAAGGCGAGCTGTGGGTCGAGGTGGCCAAGGATGCGCAACGGCCTTTCGTGGTGCGCACCGACCAAGGCACGGCCACGGCACTGGGCACGCGTTACCTGGTCAAGCGCGCGGCGGACGGCAGCACCGTGGTCACGGTGATTGAGTCCAGCGTGGCGGTCAAAGGCGAGGGCGCAGAAGGCGTCAAGGTCGCCGCCGGCCAGCGCTCGGTTCTCGAGCATGGCCGCGCCCGGCCGCCACAAGCGATTGGCAACACCGACCCCGACGCGTGGACGCGGGGCTTGCTCAAGGTCAACGACCAGCCGTTGAGCGACGTGCTGCAAACCCTGGCCGGCTACCGCCATGGCCTGGTGCGTTTCGATGCGCAAGCGCTGAAAGACCTGCGCGTGTCCGGCGTGTTCAAGCTCGACGACACCGCCGCCGCGCTCGCGGCCCTCGCCGACAACCTGCCGATTCAGGTGGAGTACTTCACCGACTTGCTGGTGGTGGTCAAGCCGCGCTAGCTCAGCGTTGGTGCTGGCGCAGGCGCTTGTACAGGGTATTGCGGCTCACGCCCAATTCCCGCGCCAAGTGGGAAATATTCCCGCCAGCCGCCTTCAAGCGTTGCGTCAAATCGAGGTCATCTTGCAGGCACTCGCGGGTCGGCGAGGGCACTGCCACCTGCAAATCCACGAAAAAATCATCCGGCAAATGCTCCGGGCGCACCAGCTGTTCCTCGGCCATCGCCAGCGCCACCTGTAACACGCTGCTGACCTGGCGCAGATTCCCCGGCCACGGGTGTTGCTCGAACAACGCCAGCACCTCACTGCTCAGCCCGGCCCACTGGGTCGGCTCGCGGTGCTGCTGCCATAGCTGCTGGAACAGCGCCTGTTTGTCGGTGCGTTCGCGCAACGGCGGCAGCTCCAGGGTCAGGCCGCCGATGCGGTAATACAAATCCTCGCGAAAGCGCCCGGCCTGCACCCATTCGCGTAGCGCGCGGTTGGTGGCGGAGATGATCCGCAAGTCCACCGGGAACACCTCACTGCTGCCCACCGGTTGCACGCAGCGTTCCTGCAAAACGCGCAGCAAGCGAGCCTGGGTCGGCAGTGGCATGTCGCCGATTTCATCGAGAAACAGCGTGCCTTTGTCGGCCTTGCGGATCAGGCCGATGCTGCCTTTCTGATTGGCGCCGGTGAAGGCGCCTTTTTCATAACCAAACAGCTCCGATTCCACCAGCTCTGCCGGAATCGCCGCACAGTTCACCGCGATAAACGCCTGCGTGCTGCGCGAACTGGCCTGATGCAGGGCTTTGACAAACACTTCTTTGCCTACGCCGGTCTCGCCGTGGATCAGCAGCGGAATGTCCTTTTCCAACAGGCGCTCGGCCTGACGCACGGCTTTTTCCACACGCGCATCACCAAAATGCAGGGACTTGAGGCTGATCGAGGCGGGTTTTACCGCCGCCGGTTTGGCGGGCTTGGGCTCGCTGAAAACCCGCGCCTGCACCGGCATCTTCTTCGGGCGTTTCAATAAACACTGAAACCGATTGCGACCCGCCGCCTGCAGCGAAAACGGCAAACCTTCCGGTTGATTCAGCAACTCCAGCAACGACACCTTGAACAAACTGTCGATCAGCACCCGCGACAAACTGATGCCCAGCAGGTTGTCTGCGCGGCGGTTGGCCGACAGCACCTGGCCGCTCTCATCAAAAATCAGCAGGCCGGCCCATTGGCTGTCGAGGTTGTTCAGGCCGGTGTTGAAGGTCAGTTGGAAATGCTCGCCGCGAAACAGGTTGAGGATCAGCCGGTTTTCCACGGTCTGGCTCATCATCTTGACCATGCCCAAGGTGTGGGAGGGCGGCAAATAGCTGTCGCTGGACACATCCAGCACCGCGATGATTTCACGCTGGGCATCGAAGATCGGCGCCGCCGAGCCGGTCATGAAACGGTTGGCCTTGAGGAAGTGTTCGTCGTGCTCGATATGCACCGCCTGGGCACAGGCCAGTGCGGTGCCGATCGCATTGGTGCCGCTGCTGCGCTCCCGCCAACTGGCGCCGGCGCTGAAACCCCGCGCCAGTTTCGGTTCGATAAACCGCTGGGTGCCCCACGACGTCAGCACTTGGCCCTGGTTGTCGGCCAGCATGATCAGGCAGTTGGAATTGCTCAGGATGTTTTCGTAGTAGGGCAGCACTTCCTGGTGCGTGGTCTGCACCAGTGAATGCTGGCTTTCGAGCAATTGGCTGATGCCCTCGGCGGGCAGTTGGTCAAAGCTGGGGGCGCTCTGGTGGTCCAGGCCAAAGGCGCGGCAACGGCGCCAGGAATCCTGGATAAGGGTGTCGTGAGCCAAGGGTTCGGCCATGGGGGCGACCTTCTTTTTATTGTTTTGGGGTCTTGCTCAATTCAGCCGTTCAAACCGGATCAACAGGTGGGAACGGGCTTGCCCGCGATAGCAGTGGGTCAGCCACTGAATAGGCAAGCTGATACACCCTCATCGCGGGCAAGCCCGCTCCCACATTGGCCCTGTGCTGGTCACTCAATCGGGTTCAAAGAGTGTTGTTCAGAACTGTTCATTGTCAACCCCGACCTGTTCAGGTGTTCAAGCACAGTGTTCACTCTTGAACAGCGGCAGGACGCTGTTTCCTTGTGGATCAAGCCCTTGCAGGTTTGGCACGAAACTCGCTCTGCTGAATGGCCAGTTTCATTCCAATAATAAAAAGGGCGTGTCATGTCATTGACCCTGGAACATGTCTCCCGCGTCGTCGAAGGCCAGACCTGGATCGACGACGCCAACCTGCGTTTCGAAGCCGGTTCCTTCAACGTATTGCTCGGCCGCACGCTGTCCGGCAAGACCAGCCTGATGCGCCTGATGGCCGGCCTGGACAAGCCCGACAGCGGGCGCATCCTGATGAACGGTGTGGACGTCACCCACAAGCCGGTGCGCCTGCGCAATGTGTCGATGGTCTACCAGCAGTTCATCAACTATCCGACCATGACCGTGTTCGAGAACATCGCCTCGCCGTTGCGCCAGGCCGGTGTGTCCAACGAGCTGATCCAGAGCAAAGTGCTCGAAACCGCAAAAATGCTGCGCATCGAGAAATTCCTCCAGCGCCACCCGCTGGAGCTGTCCGGTGGCCAGCAGCAACGCACGGCCATGGCCCGTGCGCTGGTAAAAGACGCCGAGCTGATCCTGTTCGATGAGCCGCTGGTGAACCTGGACTACAAACTGCGCGAAGAACTGCGTCAGGAAATGCGCGAGCTGTTCAAGGCGCGCCACACCATCGCAATCTACGCCACCACCGAACCCAACGAAGCCCTGGCCCTCGGCGGCACGACCACGATTCTGCATGAGGGCCGGGTGATCCAGAGTGGCAAGGCCGCCGAGGTGTACCACCAGCCGCAGACCGTGCTGGCCGCCGAGCTGTTTTCCGAGCCGCCGATCAACCTGATGCCGGGCCGTATCAGCGGCAATGAAGTGAGTTTCGCCAATTTCGTGCACTTCCCGCTCAACGTCGACCTGCGTTCCATCGGCGAGGGCGAGTTCCGCTTTGGCGTGCGCCCCAGTCATATCAGCCTGGTGCCGAGCAACGACGATGACCTGGAGCTGGCCGTGACGGTGGAAGTCGCCGAGATCAGCGGTTCGGAAACCTTCCTGCATGTGCGCAGCGAGCATTTCCTGCTGGTGCTGCACCTGCCGGGGGTGCACGAGTACGACGTCGACGCGCCAATCCGCGTGTATATCCCCACCCATAAACTGTTTGTGTTCGATGGCCAGGGCCGCTTGGTCCAGGCCCCTGGGCGCCGTGTTGCGAGGGTTGCCTGATGGCCGAAATCCATTTGCAGAACCTTGCCCATAGCTATAGCCCTACGCCGAACGGTCCGGAGGACTACGCGATCCGGGCAATGAACCACGTGTGGGAGCAGGGCGGCGCCTACGCCTTGCTCGGGCCGTCGGGGTGCGGCAAGTCGACCTTGCTGAATATCATCTCTGGCTTGCTCAGCCCTTCGGAAGGCCAGGTGTTATTCGACCACAAGGTGGTCAACGAACTCACCCCGGAACGCCGCAACATCGCCCAGGTGTTCCAGTTCCCGGTGGTGTACGACACCATGACGGTGTTCGACAACCTGGCCTTTCCGCTACGTAACCAAGGCATGGCCGAGGCGAAAATTCACAGCAAGGTGCAGGAAATCGCCGAAGTCCTCGACCTGCAAAACCTGCTGAGCAAAAAGGCGCGCAACCTCACCGCCGACGAAAAACAGAAAGTCTCCATGGGCCGTGGCCTGGTGCGTGACGACGTGTCGGCGATCCTGTTCGACGAGCCGCTGACGGTCATCGACCCGCACCTGAAGTGGAAACTGCGGCGCAAGCTCAAGCAGATTCACGAGCAGTTCAACATCACCATGGTCTACGTGACCCACGACCAGCTCGAAGCCTCGACCTTCGCCGACAAGATCGCGGTGATGTACGGCGGGCAGATCGTGCAGTTCGGCACTCCGCGTGAGTTGTTCGAGCGGCCGAGCCATACCTTTGTCGGCTATTTCATCGGCAGCCCGGGGATGAACCTGATCGAGGTGCAGGCCGAGGCGGGCGGGGTGCGTTTTGCCGGCACGCTGCTGCCGCTGTCCGAGGCCTTGCAGCAACGCTTGCGCGAGACGCACTACAAGAAGCTGCAGGTCGGCATCCGCCCGGAATTTATCCACGTGTGGGACGAGTACAACCCCGACGCGCTGCAGGCCGATGTCACTCACGTCGAAGACCTCGGCACCTACAAGATCATGACCCTCAACCTCGACGGTGCGCCGCTGAAAGTGCGCCTGGCCGAAGACAAGCCGGTGCCCGAGGGTAAGGCGTCTATCAGCTTTCCCGCGCAATGGCTGATGGTCTACGCCGACGATTACCTGCTGGAGGTGCAGCCATGAACAAGGTGCAGAACAACAAGGCCTGGTGGCTGGTGTTGCCGGTGTTTTTGCTGGTGGCGTTCAGTGCGGTGATCCCGATGATGACGGTGGTCAACTATTCGGTGCAGGACATTTTCGACCAGTCCAGCCGCTACTTCGTTGGCGCCGACTGGTACAAGCAGGTGCTGCTCGACCCGCGCTTGCACGACTCACTACTGCGCCAGTTCATCTACTCGGCCTGCGTGCTGTTGATCGAAATTCCGCTGGGTATCGCCATCGCCCTGACCATGCCGACCAAGGGGCGCTGGTCCTCGCTGGTGCTGATTATCCTGGCGATTCCGCTGCTGATTCCGTGGAACGTGGTGGGCACCATCTGGCAGATTTTCGGGCGGGCCGACATCGGTTTGCTCGGTTCAAGCCTCAACGCCATGGGCATCAATTACAACTACGCGGCCAACACCATGGACGCCTGGGTCACCGTGCTGGTGATGGACGTATGGCACTGGACCTCGCTGGTGGCGCTGCTGTGTTACTCGGGGCTGCGGGCGATTCCGGACGTGTACTACCAGGCCGCGCGGATTGATCGGGCATCGGCCTGGGCGGTGTTCCGACATATCCAGTTGCCGAAGATGAAAAGCGTGCTGCTGATCGCGGTGATGCTGCGGTTTATGGACAGTTTCATGATTTACACCGAGCCCTTCGTGCTCACGGGTGGCGGGCCGGGTAACGCCACTACCTTCCTCAGTCAGACCTTGACCCAGATGGCTGTCGGCCAATTCGACCTGGGCCCGGCGGCGGCGTTTTCCCTGGTGTATTTCCTGATCATCCTGTTGGTGTCCTGGCTGTTCTACACCGCCATGACCCACTCCGACGCCAACCGCTGAGGCCGCCAACATGAGCAAGCGCAAGCTAATCCCCTTACTCATCTACATCCTGTTTCTGCTGGTGCCGATCTACTGGCTGCTGAACATGTCCTTCAAGAGCAACACCGAAATCCTCGGCGGGCTGACGCTGTTTCCGCAGGATTTCACCCTGGCCAACTACAAGGTGATCTTCACCGACCCGAGCTGGTACAGCGGCTACATCAACTCGCTGTATTACGTGAGCCTGAACACGGTGATTTCCCTGAGCGTGGCATTGCCGGCGGCGTATGCCTTCTCGCGCTACCGCTTCCTGGGTGACAAGCACCTGTTCTTCTGGCTGCTGACCAACCGCATGGCGCCGCCGGCGGTGTTCCTGCTGCCGTTTTTCCAGCTGTATTCGTCCATCGGCCTGTTCGATACGCACATCGCCGTGGCCCTGGCCCATTGCCTGTTCAACGTGCCGTTGGCGGTGTGGATTCTGGAAGGCTTCATGTCCGGCGTGCCGAAGGAAATCGACGAAACCGCCTACATCGACGGCTATAGCTTTCCCAAGTTCTTCGTGAAGATTTTCATCCCGCTGATCGGTTCCGGCATCGGAGTGACGGCGTTTTTCTGCTTCATGTTTTCCTGGGTCGAGCTGCTGCTGGCGCGCACCCTGACCTCGGTCAACGCCAAGCCCATTGCGGCGGTGATGACCCGCACGGTCTCGGCTTCGGGTATCGATTGGGGCGTGCTGGCGGCGGCGGGGGTGTTGACCATCCTGCCCGGCATGCTGGTGATCTGGTTTGTTCGCAACCACGTGGCCAAGGGCTTTGCCCTCGGCCGGGTCTGAGGAGTCGATGATGGAATGGATGGCCTGGACCACCCCCACCGCGTTGTTCTTTGCGGCCATTGGCCTGCTGCTGGCAGGCATGACCACCTGGGAACTGCGCTCGCCGAGCATCCCTCGGCGCGGCTTTTTGCCGATCAGCACCACCCGTGGTGATCGCTTGTTTATCGGTCTTCTCGGCAGCGCCTACCTGCATTTATTGGTGATCGGCGTAACCGACTGGAGCATCTGGGTGGCGTCCGCGCTGTCCCTGGTGTGGCTGTTGTGTGTGATGCGTTGGGGCTAGTGCTCCGTGAATAAACCACCAGGAGGTCTCTATGTTGAATAAAAACAATAAGCTGCGACATAGCATTTCATTGGCCGCCGTACTGGCCCTCAGCGGTTTGAGCGCCACGGCCTGGGCCGATGCGTATGAAGATGCGGCGAAAAAATGGATCGGCAGCGAGTTCAAACCGTCCACCCTCACCGAAGCCCAGCAGCTCGAAGAGTTGAAGTGGTTTATCAAGGCGGCCGAACCGTTCCGTGGGATGAAGATCAACGTGGTGTCGGAAACCCTCACCACCCACGAGTACGAATCCAAGGTGCTGGCCAAGGCCTTCAGCGAAATCACCGGGATCAAGCTGACCCACGACCTGCTGCAGGAAGGCGACGTGGTGGAAAAGCTGCAAACCCAGATGCAGTCCGACAAGAACATCTATGACGGCTGGGTCAACGATTCCGACTTGATCGGTACGCACTTTCGCTATGGCAAGACCGAATCGATCACCGACCTGATGGCCAATGAAGGCAAGGACTTCACCTCGCCGACCCTGGATATCAAGGACTTTATCGGCATCTCCTTCACCACCGCGCCGGACGGCAAGATCTACCAACTGCCCGACCAGCAGTTCGCCAACCTCTACTGGTTCCGCGCCGACTGGTTCGAGCGCGCGGACCTGAAAGCCAAGTTCAAGGAAAAATACGGCTATGACCTCGGCGTGCCGGTGAACTGGTCGGCCTACGAAGACATCGCCAAATTCTTCAGCGAAGACGTCAAGGAAATCGACGGCAAGCGTATTTATGGGCACATGGACTACGGCAAAAAAGACCCATCCCTGGGCTGGCGCTTCACCGATGCCTGGTTCTCCATGGCCGGTGGCGGCGACAAGGGCCTGCCCAACGGTTTGCCGGTGGACGAGTGGGGCATTCGCGTGGAGGACTGCCACCCGGTGGGCTCCAGCGTCACCCGTGGCGGCGACACCAACGGCCCGGCAGCGGTATTCGCCACGCAGAAATACGTGGACTGGATGAAAGCCTATGCGCCACCGGAAGCGGCGGGCATGACCTTCTCCGAATCCGGCCCTGTACCGTCCCAGGGCAACATCGCCCAGCAGATTTTCTGGTACACCGCGTTTACTGCCGACATGACCAAGCCGGGCCTGCCGGTGGTAAACGCCGACGGCACGCCAAAGTGGCGCATGGCGCCATCGCCGGTCGGGCCGTATTGGGAAAAAGGCATGAAGAAGGGCTATCAGGACGTGGGTTCCTGGACCTTCCTCAAGTCGACGCCTGAGAAGCAAAAACTCGCGGCCTGGCTGTACGCGCAGTTCGTGACCTCAAAAACCGTGTCGCTGAAGAAAACCATCGTTGGCCTGACGCCGATTCGCGAGTCCGACATCAACTCCCAGGCCATGACCGACCTGGCACCGAAACTTGGTGGCCTGGTCGAGTTCTACCGCAGCCCGGCCCGCGTCGAATGGACCCCGACCGGCACCAACGTGCCGGACTATCCACGTTTGGCGCAGCTGTGGTGGAGCAACATCGCCGCCGCCGCCAGCGGCGAGAAAACCCCGCAACAGGCGCTGGACAACCTGGCCAAGGAGCAGGACGCGATCATGACGCGCCTGGAACGCTCCAAGGTGCAACCGGTGTGTGGCCCGAAAATGAACCCCGAGCGTGATGCCCAATACTGGTTCGACCAGCCGGGCGCGCCAAAGCCGAAACTGGCCAACGAGAAGCCTAAGGGCGAAACCGTGGCTTATGGCGATTTGCTCAAGTCGTGGGAGGCGGCGCGTAAGTAACAGCGATGGGCAATAAAGATCGAATGTGGGAGCTGGCTTGCCTGCGATGGCATCACCTCGGTGCACCAGAGGCACCGAGGTGTCTGCATCGCAGGCAAGCCAGCTCCCACATTTGTTCGGTGGCGAATTTGAAATTAAGCGGCCTGCGGCTGGATCTGCAGTTCGCCGCCCACATCCTTGACCAGCTCACTGGCCAGAAACAGCGGCGCCAGGCGCTTGTGCAACTGTGGCTCGACAAACTCCTTCACCGTGTCCAACACCAGCACGCCACTGAGCGGCAATTCGGCCTTGGTGTACGACAGCCACGCTTGCTTGAGCTTCATCAATACATCGCTGCCCGCCGTGGAGGCGAAGCGGCGGTGGGTGGGTTTACCGTCGAGGTTGAAGGTGTGCTGGAACGCGTAGCCGCTTTCATCGCCCTGGCTGGCGGCGCAGCGCACGCAGGTGCAGGGGCCGTCGCCGAACGCGCTGCGCAGGTAGCTGTTGAAGTCCACCACGGGCTTGAGTGACAGGCGCTTATCCACCTCGAACAAGTCCCCAGTCATTTTATCGTCAGTGTTCAACGTCCATTTCCTCGCAGGTCGGCAGGTGTCTTTCAAAGCGCGGCACAATACCAGCCGCGCGGCAATTTGGGGGCGATTTGCATAACAATAGATCCCAATATTCTTTTCAAGTCTTAAAAATCGCCGCTAGGCTCCATCACCTTCTCGAAAACGCGGCAGATTCCCCATGACTTTCAAGCGTTCCTCCCTGACTCTCCTGGCCGCGTCCCTGGCGGCGGCAAGCGCCTTACTCAGCCCCGGCGCCCAGGCCGAAGGCAAGATCAGCATCGCCCAGCAATTCGGCATTGGCTACCTGATCCTCGACGTGGTGCGCGACCAGCACTTGATCGAGAAGCACGGCAAGGAACAGGGCCTGGATATTAAGGTGGAATGGAACAGCATTTCCGGCGCCACCGCGATGAATGAATCGCTGCTGGCCGGCGCCCTGGACGTGGTCTCGGCCGGTGTGCCGCCGATGCTCACCCTGTGGGATCGCACCAAGGGCAAGCAGAACGTCAAGGCCATCGCTTCCCTTGGCTCCATGCCCAACTACCTGCTGACCAATAACCCCAACGTGAAGACCCTCAAGGACTTCACCGAAAAAGACCGCATCGCTGTGCCCGCCGCCGGCGTGGGTTTCCAGTCGCGCACCTTGCAGATCGAAACCGCAAAACAATTCGGCGACGCCAATTTCAAGAAGTTCGACGACATCTCCATCAGCCTGGCCCACCCGGACGCCACGGCGGCGTTGATTGCCGGTGGTTCGGAGATCAACTCGCACTTCTCCAGCCCGCCGTTCCAGTACCAGGAATTGCTCAACCCTAATGTGCACAAGGTGCTCAGTTCCTACGACATCCTCGGCGGTCAGGCCTCGTTCAACGTGCTCTACACCACCGAGAAATTCCACGATGAAAACCCCAAGACCTACAAGGCGTTCTACTCCGCGCTGGCCGAGGCCGAGCAGATCATCAAGGCCGACAAGCCCGCTGCAGCCAAAACCTATATTCGGGTAGAGGAATCCAGGTTGCCGCTGGACCTGGTGGAAAAAATCGTCCAGGACCCGGAAATCGACTTCACCATCGTGCCGCAGCGTACTTACATCTATGCGCAGAAATTGCAGGAACTGGGCGTGTTGAAGAACAAGGCGGCGAGTTGGAAGGATTACTTTTTTGAAGAGGCGCATGGTGGTGACGGCAGCTAAGCCCCCTCACCAGATTTGAAATACAGTTAAAAAATGTGGGAGCTGGCAAGCCAGCTCCCACAGTTGAACTTCTTCGTCTAAGACTCAGCGGAAAAACTCACCCGGCGTCGCCTCAAACTGCTGGCGAAACGCATTGATAAACGCCGACGTCGACTCATACCCGCACCCCAACGCCACATCCGTCACCCGTTCACCTTGCTCCAGCGCGGGCAGGGCGCTGAGCAGCCGCAAGCGCTGGCGCCAGGCGCGAAAGGTCAGCCCGGTGTCACTGAGAAACAACCGGCTGAGGGTCTTCTCACTCACCGCCAGCTTGCGGCTCCAGTCACCCAAGGTTGTCTGCTGCTCCGGGTGCAGGCTCAGGCTGCGGTAAATCTGCCGCAACCGCGCGTCGTGGGGCAACGGCAGCATCAAGTCCACCTGCGGTGCAGCGGCCAGTTGGTCCAGCACCACCTGGGCCAGACGCCCATCCGGCCCGTCCTCGGCATATTCCACCGGCAACTCGCTGAAGCTGCGGATCAGCTCGCGCAACAAACTGCTCACCTCCAACACCTGGCAGCGCTCGGGCGCCCAGGCGGTGACGCTGCAGTCGAGGTAAAGGCTGCGCATTTCCGTGTGCGGCGAACTGAACACCCGGTGCGGCACGCCCGCCGGAATCCACACCGCACGCTGCGGCGGCGCGACAAAGCGGCCGACGCTGGTCTGGATCTCCAGCACCCCGGAAATCGCGTAAGACAATTGCACCCACGGGTGGCTGTGGCGGCGGGTCAGGGCGCGATTGGGCAGCGATTCGGTGCGCCCATACACCGGCCGTGGCAGGCTGGAAAGCCCGGGCACGCTGCGGCGAACCGTCTTGTCATGTCCTTTAGGCGGCATTTACTGGCTCATTGGCGTTAGTCGGTAACAAGCCGTTACGTTAGAGTCGCAGCGATGCGCTTGGCAACCCCTGGAAGATTTGCTTATGAACCGCCCACGTTTTCTACCTGACAACTTCACCCTGACCCTGATCGGCACGGTGATCCTCGCGTCACTGCTGCCCGCCAGCGGCCAGACCGCCGTGGCCTTCGGCTGGGTGACTAACCTGGCCATCGCGCTGCTGTTTTTCCTGCACGGCGCCAAGCTGTCGCGCCAGGCCATCGTCGCCGGGGCCGGCCACTGGCGCCTGCACCTGCTGGTGTTCAGCCTCACGTTCGTGCTGTTTCCCTTGCTGGGCCTGGCGCTGAAGCCGGTGCTTTCGCCGCTGATCGGCAAAGACCTGTACATGGGCATGCTCTACCTCTGCGCGCTGCCGGCCACGGTGCAGTCGGCGATTGCCTTCACGTCCCTGGCGCGCGGCAACATCCCCGCGGCCATCTGCAGCGCGGCGGCGTCGAGCCTGTTTGGCATTTTCCTCACGCCGTTGCTGGTGACGTTGCTGCTCAACGTGCACGGCGACGGCGGTTCGACCCTCGACGCAATCCTGAAGATCAGCGTGCAATTGCTGCTGCCGTTCATCGCCGGGCAGATCGCCCGCCGCTGGATTGGCGAGTGGGTCGGCCGCAACAAGTCCTGGCTGAAGTTCGTCGACCAAGGCTCGATTTTGCTGGTGGTCTACGGCGCGTTCAGTGAAGCGGTCAACGAAGGCATCTGGCACCAGATCCCACTGTGGGAACTCGGCGGCCTGGTGGTGGCCTGCTGCGTGTTGCTGGCGTTGGTGCTGGTGGCGTCGACCGTTCTGGGCAAGGCCTTCGGCTTCAGCCAGGAAGACCGCATCACCATCCTGTTCTGCGGTTCGAAGAAAAGCCTGGCGACCGGTGTGCCGATGGCCCAGGTGCTGTTCGCCGGGGCGAGCATGGGCGTGTTGATTTTGCCGCTGATGCTGTTTCACCAGATCCAGTTGATGGTGTGCGCGGCACTGGCGCAGCGTTATGCCAAGCGGCCGGAAAGCATCCCCGAGTTGATGGGGCAGGTGGATCCGTGATCTAGGTCACACCTCGGGCCGAATCACCTCAAGTTAACGCCCGGCCAGACGACTTACTTATTGAGAGCCCAATAAGGAGTGTCGGCATGAAGGTTAAAGGTATTTCAGTGTTTACCGGCCTGTTTTGCCTATGGGCGGGCGCTTGTGGCGCCGCGCAGACAGTCGGGCAGGGCACCATTCAGTTCACCGGTGCCATCGTCGAGCCTGGGTGTGCGACAAATGCGCGCAGCGGCGCGGTAATGGAGTTGACCGGCTGCGCCGTTTCCAACCGTGGCAGCCGCTTCGATGTGCGCAATGTGGCGCCGGTGGCCAGTGTCAACGCGGCCCATGTGCTGCTGGTCGCAGACAGCGGCAGCGGGCGTTACTACGATCAGCGCTATCTGTTGGTGGACAAGGCCGGCCAGCCGATCAAGTCGGGCAACTACGTCATCACCATGACCTCGCCCTGAGCAACAGGGCGACGATCCGCGTCAACAGCGGGCCGAGAAACCTATAGAATGCCCAGCGGCGGCGCTGTTCTGCGCGGCCGTTGGACCATCGCCAGAGTACCTCGCCCGTCAATGAGCATTTCAGCCGCAACGCCCCAAGCCAACTGGCAACCGGTCATCGCCCTCGCGTTGGCCGCGTTTGTATTCAACACCACCGAGTTCGTGCCGGTCGGCCTGCTCAGCGCCATCGGCGCCAGCTTCGACATGCCCATCGCCAGCGTCGGCCTGATGCTCACCATCTATGCCTGGATCGTGTCGCTGACCTCGCTGCCGGTGATGCTGCTGACGCGTAACGTCGAGCGGCGCAAACTGCTGATCGTGTTGTTCGGCTTGTTTATCGCCAGCCATATCCTTTCCAGCGTCGCCACCAGTTTTGGCCTGTTGATGGTCAGCCGCATCGGCATCGCCTTGTCCCACGCGTTGTTCTGGTCGATCACCGCGTCGCTGGCAGTGCGCCTGGCGCCGGAAGGCAAACAGGTGCAAGCCCTCGGCCTGCTGGCCACCGGCACGTCCCTGGCGATGGTATTGGGCATTCCGCTGGGCCGTCTGCTGGGCGAGGCCATGGGCTGGCGCACCACGTTCCTGGTGATCGCGGCGTTTGCCGCGGCCCTGGTGTTCTGGCTGGCGCGCACCTTGCCGCTGCTGCCGAGCCAGAACTCCGGCTCGCTGCGCAGCCTGCCGCTGCTGTTCAAGCGCCCGGCGCTGGTGGCGCTGTATGTGCTGACCGCCATGGTGGTGACCGCGCAATTCACCGCCTACAGCTACATCGAACCCTTTGTTGAAGGCGTCGCCGGCCTGAGCGGCAATGTGGTGACGCTGTTCCTGCTGGTGTTCGGCGGCGCGGGCATCATCGGCTCGCTGCTGTTCAGCCTGGTGCACCGTTTCAACCCGCACCTCTTCGTGGTCAGCGCGGTGTTCCTGCTCGCCGCGTGCCTGGCACTGATGCTGCCTTTGAGCGGCGCCGAGTCGTACCTCGTCGGCCTGAGCGTGTTCTGGGGCATGGCGATCATGGGCTTCGGCCTGGCCATGCAATCCAAGGTGCTGGTGCTGGCACCCGACGCCACCGACGTCGCGATGGCGATGTTCTCCGGCATCTACAACATCGGCATCGGCGGCGGCGCGCTGATGGGCAGCTGGGTCGGCAGCCACTTCGGCTTCGCCTGGATCGGCGCAGCGGGCGGTGCACTGGCGGCCCTGGCATTGATTGGCTATTGCCTGGCAATACACCGCTTCGGCCAGGGTGTGGTGCGGCACTGAGGCGTAACAACCTGATGTGTTGTTTGATCGTTCCCACGCTCTGCGTGGGAATGCACCTTGGGACGCTCTGCGTCCCGGCAAACTTGAGCGCTGAGTAGGGTGACGCAGAGCGTCACGTGATGCATTACCACGCAGAGCGTGGGAACGAGCCTTTAGGCTATGGCTTCCAGGTCTGCACATCCTGGGCATCCACCGCCTTGGGCAACAACCCCGCCTTGAAGAACGCGTCCGCAATCTTCTGCTGTTCCCCCAACTGATCAATCGTTACCGGCTGCACCTCATAACTGCGGTGCGCATTGGCCGCTTCAACCGTGGCCACGTCCAGGTTGCCCCACAGCGGGCCGAGCACTTTCGCCGCGTCCTGCGGGTGGGTTTTCACCCACTGGCCGGCTTTTTCCAACTGCGCATACACCAGTTTCAGCACCTCGGGATGCGCCTTGGCGTAGGGCGTGCCGGTCAAGTAATAACGCTTGTAGCTGGCCAGGCCTGCGCCGTCCGCCAGGGTGCGCGTCGGCAATTGACGCTGCACGCTGGTGAGGAAGGGTTCCCAGGTGACCCAGGCATCAACCTTGTTGTTCTCAAAGGCTGCGCGACCATCGGCTGGCGACAGGTAGGCCGGTTCGATATCCGAAAAGGCCAAGCCGGCTTTGGCCAGCGCCGCGATGAGCAAGTAGTGGGTGCCGGCGGCCTTGGTCACCGCGATTTTCTTGCCCTTCAAATCCGCCAGCTGCTGGATCGGCGAGTCCTTGCGCACCACGATGGCCTGGGCGGAAGGCGAGGGTGCTTCCTGGGCGAAGTAGGTGAGTTTGGCCTGTGCGGCCTGGGCGAAGATCGGCACGGTGTCGGCCACGTCGGCGCTGATATCGACGTTGCCCACATTCAGCGCTTCGAGCAGCGGCAACCCGCTGGGGAACTCATGCCAGCTCACGTCAATGTTGTCGGCCTTGAGGGCTTTTTCCAGAGTGCCCTGGGTTTTCAGCAGGGTGATCAGGGTTGAAGACTTCTGGTAACCGATGCGTAGGGTTTCCTGGGCTTCGGCGCTCACGGCGACAGAAAACGCCAGCAGCCCGATGACAACGGCGAGGGGACGACGAATAGGCATGGCACGCTCGATCTTCAGCGAAATAAGGCCAAGCATAAAGTTCTAAAAAGTATTGGCTAAATACTCTTTTGATCTGAGCTTAGGGCGGTTTTTCAGCATTTCGTTGAATCGGGCATAACCATGGAATATATCGTTATTTTATAACGGTCGATTACTAATATAAGTTTTAAGACTGAACCCTTTACGCGACAAGCTAAGGCCTGCCATGACCACCCGCCGCCAAATCCACCTATCGGCATTTCTGTTGAGCGGCCCTGTGGTGCACAGCCATGCGGTGTGGCGCCACCCGGAAACCGTCGGCAACTACCTCGACCCTGACTACTATTCACGCATCGCCAAGGTGGTGGAAGAAGGCCTGTTCGACTTCCTGTTCTTCGCCGACCGCCTGGCCGTGGGCGATCAGATGGGCGGCTCGCGCGAATTCGCCTTGCGCTACGGCGCCCAGGACGCCACGCGCCTCGACCCGTTGCCGATCCTCTCTTACCTGATCGGCCAGACAACCAAGCTGGGCCTCGGTGCGACACGCTCCACCACCTACTACGAGCCGGCGCATATCGCGCGTGAATTCGCCACCCTCGATCACCTGTCCAAGGGCCGTGCGGCGTGGAACATCGTGACCTCGATGAACGACAGCGAAGGGCGCTTGTTCGGCAAGGCCAGGCACCTGGAACACGACCTGCGCTATGACCGCGCCGATGAGTTTGTGGAAGTTGCGCTCAAGCTCTGGAACAGCTGGGGCGAGGGCGCCCTCAAGCTGGACCGCGAAAGCGGTGTGCTTGCCGACCCGGGTTTGATTACCTCGGTGCAGCACCAGGGCGAGTGGTTCAAGGTGGAAGGCCCGTTGAATATCCCGCGCACGCCCCAGGGGCGACCGGTGCTGATCCAGGCCGGCTCATCCGGACGTGGTCGGCGGTTTGGCGCACGCTGGGCCGAGGCGATTTTCACCATTCACCCGCATTTGGCGGCCATGCGCGCGTTTCGCGATGACGTGCGCGCGCAAGTGGTACAGCAAGGCCGTGCTGCCGACAGCTGCAAGGTGCTGACGGCGGTGATGCCGTTTATTGGCGGCAGCGAAGCCGAAGCCCGCGCCAAACGCGACAAACACAATGCCTTGGCGCGGCCCGAACTGGGGCTGGTGACACTCGCTTCGCAGCTGAATGTGGACCTGTCGCCGTTCCCGCTGTCGGCCACCCTGGCCGAGATCGCGCAGTCGCCGCTGATTCCTGCGGCCGCCGCCGAAAAACTGCTGATGCAAGGCCCCGACACCACCCTGGAGCAACTGGGGCGCCTGTTCGCCAGCAGCGTGCGCGTGCCGCAATTGGTGGGCACCGGCGCGCAAGTCGCTGACCAGTTGGCGGAGCTGTTCGAGCAGGGCGGTTGCGACGGCTTTGTGATTTCACCGGGCTACTTGCCGGGCTCGTTCACTGAGTTTGTCGAGAGCGCGATTCCGCATTTGCAGCGCAAGGGGTTGTTCCGTACGGCGTATGAAGGCTCGACGCTGCGTGAGCATCTGGGGTTGGCCGATCTCACTCACTGAACGCGGTCAATGTGGGAGCTGGCTTGCCAGCTCCCACAGGCCATATTGATCGTCCCCACGCTCTGCGTGGGAACGCCGCCTGGGACGCTCCGCGTCCCGCGAGCCAAGTTTCTTCAACCGCGATAACGCAGCGCCTCCACCAGCAGAGCAAACGCCGGTGAAGCCTGGCGCCGGCTGGGGTAGTACAGGTGAAACCCGGCAAACGGCGCGCACCAATCATCCAATACGGCGATCAAGCGGCCGTCCGCCAAATACGGTGCCACCAGGTCTTGCGGGATGTAGCTCAGGCCAAACCCATCCACGGCAGCCTTGAGCAGTTGATACACGCCATTGAAGGTCACCTGGCCTGACACGCGCACATTCAGGCTTTCCCCGCCCTTGCGAAACTCCCATGCATACAAGCCACCGTTGGTGGGCAGGCGCAGGTTGTTGCAGGCGTGGGTGGTGAGGTCGCGCGGCGTTGTCGGCCGTGCATGCCGGGCAAAATACTCCGGCGAACCGACGACGCGCATGCGCATGTCCGGGCCAATACGGGTGGCGATCATGCCTTCGGCCACGTCCTCGCCCAAGCGCACGCCAGCGTCGAAACCCTGGGCGGCAATATCGACAAAACCGTAGTCGCAGCAGACCTCGACGGCAATGTCGGGGTATTGCGCCAGGAAGGGTTTGAGCACCGGCCAGAGGATGTGCTCCAGCGCATGGTCCATGGCGTTGATGCGGATCGTGCCGGAGGGCGTATCACGCAAGTTGCTCAAGCCTTCCAGGCCGATCTGGATTTCATCGAAGTGCGGCCCGACGGTGTCGATCAGGTGCTGCCCGGCTTCGGTCGGCGACACGCTGCGCGTGGTGCGCGTGAGCAAGCGCAGCCCAAGGCGCGCTTCGAGCGCGCGGATCGTATGGCTCAGCGCCGACTGTGACACCCCAAGTTTTGCCGCCGCCTTGGTAAAGCTGCGCTCGCGCGCGACAGCCAGGAAAGCGAGCAGGTCATTGGCATTTTCCCTGAGCATTGGTGAGCCGCCCTCATAAGTATTTTCTGATTCTAGCGGCTAATCATCTCAATAGGCGGCTGTTAGATTTAAACCAGTCCTTGAATTGGAGAAATACCATGCTTAAACGCACACTCGGCAACAGCTCGCTAAACGTCTCGGCCCTGGGCCTGGGATGCATGGGCATGAGCTTCGGCTATGGCGCGCCGGCCGATTCACAGCAAATGATCGCGCTGTTGCGCGGTGCGGTGGAGCAGGGCGTGACCTTCTTCGACACCGCCGAAGTCTACGGCCCGTTCATCAATGAACAATTGCTCGGCGAAGCCCTGGCGCCGGTGCGCGAACAGGTGGTTATCGCGACCAAATTCGGTTTCGCGCTCGACCCGTCCGGCAATGGCAAGTGGTCGGGTCTCAACAGCCGTCCCGAGCATATTCGCCAGGTGGCGGAAGCCTCTCTCAAACGTCTGAAAACCGATGTGATCGACCTGTTCTATCAGCACCGGGTCGACCCCAATGTGCCCATCGAAGAGGTGGCCGGTGCCGTGAAAGACTTGATCCAGGAAGGCAAGGTCAAGCATTTCGGGCTGTCGGAAGCCGGCGCCGCAACCATCCGCCGTGCTCACGCGGTGCAGCCGGTGACGGCGCTGCAAAGTGAATATTCGCTGTGGTGGCGCAAGCCGGAAGCCGAGATCCTGCCGTTGCTGGAAGAACTGGGCATTGGCCTGGTGCCTTACAGCCCATTGGGCAAAGGCTTTCTCACCGGTAAGTTCGACAGCCAAAGCACGTTTGACAGCAGTGACTTTCGCAGCAACTTGCCGCGCTTTACCCCGCAAGCCTTGCAGGCCAACCAGGCGTTGGTGGAGCTGTTGCGTCAGGTCGGGCAACGCAACAATGCCACGCCGTCACAGATCGCCCTGGCCTGGCTGTTGGCGCAAAAGCCGTGGATTGTGCCGATTCCTGGCACCACCAAAGCCTCGCGCCTGACCGAAAACCTCGCTGCGGTGCAGATCCAACTCAGCGCGCAAGAGTTGTCGGCTCTTGACCTGGCCGCGGCGAACATCAGCGTGCAAGGCGAACGCTACCCCGAGGCCCTGGAAAAGATGACCGGCCTATGAAAACCCTCACCGCCGCAGCACTTTCGCTGTCAATGCTCACTCAAGAATCCAGCGCACAGGAGACCCCAATGCTCACCATCACCCCGAATGGCTCGCAACCCTCTGCCCGAGGCCCCGCCGACTGGTTTACCGGCACCGTGCGCGTGGACGCGCCGTTCAAAGGCACCGACGCCGCGCGCGTCAGCGGCGCCACGGTAACCTTCGAGCCGGGCGCACGCACCGCCTGGCACACCCATCCGTTGGGGCAGACCTTGATCGTCACCGCCGGCGCCGGTCTGGTCCAGGAATGGGGCCAGGCAGTGCGGGCCATCCGCCCCGGCGACACCGTATGGATCGCCCCCGGCGTCAAGCATTGGCATGGCGCCACGCCGAACACCGCGATGACCCACATCGCGATTGCCGAGGTGCTGGACGGCAAGGTAGTGGACTGGTTGGAGCAGGTCAGCGACGGCCAGTACGCGTCGGCGCCTTGACTTCCCGGCATGTACGCGCAACGATCAACTCAATTTGTTGATCGTCCCCACGCTCTGCGTGGGAACGCCGCCTGGGACGCTCCGCGTCCCGC
>NZ_JAKNQN010000011.1:0-167152 GCF_022662395.1 Pseudomonas sp. MONT-RG-20F-20-E-7-02 | reverse complement strand
CTCAATAACCCGCTCAACCGAATCCCCCTGAATCGCCGGCGGTGTCAAACTCTCACCAAATTCGCGCCACACAAACAGCGTCAACTCCGCCCCATCTGTCAGCGTCTGCGCCAGGTCCGGCGATCCAAAGTTTTGCAGCAGGCGATAACGCTCATCCTGCCAAAAAGCCCGCTCCACCCAGTCATACACCGGGATGAAATGAAAGTGCAGCGGGTAGCCCGGCATGTGCCCATAGCGGCTGATGTACAGCCATTTCGGCCGCAGCTGCGCCTCGATCACCCGCTGGGTGTTGGCCAGCAAGCCGCCCAGTTCCGCCAGCGCGGCCGCCGGCATATCGGCCAGTGAGTCGATCGGCGTCTTGGCGCCCAGCATCAGGTAACCCGGCAGCTTCGACGCCAGGTGATGGTTGAGCCGCCAGTGCTCGGTCTCGTGAAGGATGAAAGCGGGGTCGATCTGCATGAGTACGCGTCCTTGATAGGCGAAGCTGTTTGTCGTGGGCTGAGCCTCACCTTCGGCGATACACCCCACCCAATTCCCGCGCCAAGGCAATAAAATTTTGCAGCGGCGACGACGGGTTGAACGTGCGCCGCACCAAAGTAATCGGCGCCAGCAGTTTTGGCCTGGCGTCCTTGATCCGGCAGTACACCACGCTTTCGCGGTGTACATCGCGCATCGACGCCGGCACCACCGAGATGCCTTCGCCGGCCGCCACCAGGCTGACGTTGGTGAGCATGCGTTCCACTTCAAAGGCGATCCTGGGCTCGAAACCGGCGTTCTGGCAGGCCTTGATCAGGTTGGCGTACATGCCCGGCGCGCCGGGGCGGCGGACCAGGATGAAGCGTTCGTCCTTGAGCGCAGTGAGTGGGATAGCGCTGGCGGGGTCTTTGAGCAAGGGATGGCCGGTGGGCAGGGCCAGCAGCATTTCTTCGTTGAGCAGGCGGTGGAAGGTCAGGCTTTGATGCGTGCTGACGGGCGCGCGGAGGATGCCGATGTCGAGGCGTTTTTCGATGCTGTCCTCGGTTACTTCGCGGGCGCTGCCTTCGTTGATCGACAGTTCCACGCCGGGGTAGCGTTCGCGGTAGGCGCGGATAATGCGCGGGATCAGCGGGTGAGCCGCCGCGGAGCTGGTGAAGCCGATCATCAGCGTGCCTTCGATGCCCTGGGCGGTGCGGGCGGCCTTGAGGGCGCCGTGTTCAACGCGGGCGAGGATCACGCGGGCTTCGTCGAGAAACACCATGCCACCGGCCGTCAGGTCGACGCCTTTGGGGTGACGTTTGAACAGGTCGAAACCCAGTTCCTGTTCAAGGGCGCGAATCTGTTGGCTAAGGGGCGGTTGCTGCATGTTCAGGCGCGCCGCGGCCCGGGTGAAGTGTCGCTCTTCGGCCACCATGATGAAATAACGTAAATGGCGAAGTTCCATGGTGGTATATCCCGTGGCAAGACTTTATTATTTGCGGCCTGCAGCGGCCAGGCGGTCAATATGCCGAAAGCCGCGGGCAACGACAATAACAATAAATAAAAATAGGCAGGAGCGTTAATGTCAGCCCGATTGGCCAAGCATGGAACACTGCCTATTTTAATTGCCATCGCACTGGGCATGTTCTTGGGTTTGGTGTATCCAGACCTGGCGATTAAAATGAAACTGCTCAGCGACGGCTTTATAAAGTTAGTCGGTTTATTAATGCCGTTCCTGCTGTTTGTATTGGTCGCCACCGGTGTCGCCGGTATCAAGCGCGAGCCCAACCACCGGCATGTGGTGCGGCGGATCATTGTGTATTTCCAACTGATGTCCTGCGCTGCGCTGATGGTCGGCATGGCCACCGGGTGGGTGTTCAACCTGGAACACAGTGCGTTGCCTGTTGCCCCATTACCCGCGCAAAGCCTGCTGCACGAACTGTCGCTGTTGTCGGCGTCGTCGACGCTTTATCACGTATTTACCCAAAGCCTGGTGCTGCAAGTAATGCTCGCGGCGCTCATCTGCGGGCTGCTGCTGGGGCGCGGCAGCGCTTTCGGCAATCGCTGCCTGGGTGGGTTGGAAGCGGGCGTTCAAGGGCTGTTCTACCTGCTGCGGATTATCTTGAAATTTGCGCCCTTGGCGGCCTTTGGGGCGATGGCCTTTGTAGTGGGAAAGTACGGTGTTAGTTCGGTATTGCCGCTGTTGAAGTTTGTGCTGGTGATCTATCTGGTGTGTGGGTTATTTGTCTTAGTGGTGATGGCAATGATCACTCGATTAGTAGGGGTCAAGTTGTCGCGTCTGATTGTTTATTTAAAAGAAGAGTTGTTGTTGGTGACCTTTACCGGTTCTTCCGTGGCGGCACTTCCCGGCTGCGTGAATAAACTTGAAGCCTTGGGCTGTGACCGTCAACTAGTGCGACTGGTGCTGACCACCGGCTACACCTTCAACCTGGCGGGCACCAACCTGTACCTGACCACGGCGATTATGTTTTTAGCGCATATGGCAGGCGTGGAACTGGCGCTGCCTCAATTGCTTGCGGTGTTGCTGATTTGCCTGGTCACCTCGTTGAGCTCCACCAGCGTGGCGGGCTCGGCGTTGTTCACCCTGATCGCGACCTTGAACATCCTGCAACTGGTGCCGCTGGAAGGCGTGGGGTTGCTGCTGGGCGTGGAGCGTTTGATGAAATGCCGGTCGCTGACCAATGTGCTGGGCAATTGCGTGGCGTGCCTGGCGATTTGCGGGTGGCAGCGGTTGATTGATCGTGAGGTGCTGCAGCGGGAGCTGGCGATCTGAAGTGAATGCCGGTTCAGTGTGGGAGCTGGCTTGCCTGCGATAGCCTTTCGTCAGCCCTGCATGTGTTGACTGACCCACCGCTATCGCAGGCAAGCCAGCTCCCACATTTTTGAACGTATTTCAGCCTTTGAGTTTGTCAAACGCTTTATCGAGGTTTTCCTCGGCGCCCTTGAGCTTCTCACGCCGCTCTTTCAGCCACTGCTGATCCCCCTCCAAGGTCTTGCGCGCCTCCACCAGCATGCGCTTGACCTCCTGCGGCTGCGGGCCGCCGGTGCCTTTGCGGGTTTGTACCATGGTGGTCGGCGACAGGGCCGCGCGAAAGCCCGCTTCATCCAGCGGCAAGGTGTTCGGCGTCCACTTGTACTTGTCCGCCGCCTGGCGATACAGCTTCTGCGCGTCGGCATAGGCGAAGGTTTTCGGCGTGGTGCCGTTGCTGCGGGCTTCGGTGACGATCAGCGAGGCAAAGCTGTGGCCGATGCGGAATGGCACCTTGTATTGGCGCTCCAGGGTGTCGGCCAGCTCCATCGACGTGGTCCATTCCGATTCGAGTTCTTCCAGCGCGCGCTGCGGGTTGATCTGCAGGGCGTCGAGCACCGCGTCCATGGCCTCGAACATCTCTTTGGTCGAGCGGAACACGCCCAGCGAGTCGAAGGCAAACTTGTAGTCGGTCATGCCGGTGGTGACGTTGTGCGCACGCAGGGTCACGGCCTGGGCCAGGCCGACCACGTCGGAGGCGCTCTCACGCGCACGCATCAGCAGGCCAGGGTTACGTTTTTGCGGCATGGCGCTGCTGGTGTAGGTGGCTTCTTCATCGAGCAACAACCACGGGCGAATCTGGTGGTACTGGGTGTGGATGTCGCCAATCATCGCGCCGACGCGAATGGCTGACGACGACGCCAGGTTGGCCGCCTCAATGGGAATGTCATAGGTCGAGACCTGGCTTGAATCCAGCGAGTTTTCGCGCACGCCATCAAAGCCCAGCAGTTCGGCCAGGCGCTCACGGTTCAGCGGGTAAGCCGAGTTCGCCAGCACGGCGGTGCCCATCGGGCTTTGGTTCAGGCGCGTGTAGAGCTCGCGGATACGCTGGCCATCGCGGTCGAACGCGGCTTCAAATGCCAACAGGTAATGCGCGTAGCTGATTGGCATGGCCTGTACGCCGTTGGTGTAGGCGGGCACCAGCGTGTCGACGTTCTTGTCGGCGATGTTCAGCAAGCGCAGGCGCGTGGCATTCAGCGCCTCGCTGTAGGCCAGCACTTGGCTGCGCAGGGCCGCCAGGCGGTAAGTGGCGAGCATGTCCTGGCGGCTGCGGCCGGAGTGGATCAATGAGGCTTCAGGGCCGATCTTGTCGGTCATGATTTTTTCCAGTTGCAGCACATCGCTGGGGCGCGTGCCGCCGGGCTGGTCGGCCTGGGCGATGGCGTAACGCACGCCACCGGCGATCTTCTGGCCCATGGCCGGCGCGACGATGCCCTCTTCGGTGAGCATCACGATCGAGGCTTTGTTGATGCGGTTCAGCCAGGCGAACTGGGTTTGGGTCGGGTCGCCCTTGGCCTTGTGCTCGGTTTGTGAGCTATCCGGCGTGGCGCCGACCTTGGCCGCCTGGGCCGCGCATTGTTCGGTGGTGGTGCAGGGAAGCTCGCCGGTGTTGGCCGCATAGGCGCCGAAGCTGTTGAACAGGGCGAAGGCCACGGCCAGGTGAAGCAGGCTTTTGAGGGCGCGGGGAGATGTGTTCACAGGGATACCCGATTATTTTTGGAATTATGAGCCGCCGCACGCTGTGAAGCGCGCGCGTCAAAATCAGGCTATCGGGTCTGTTTGCAGATTGAAAATATGGAGTAAGTGTTGATAGGAGAGGTTTTGGATATGGAGGCTGTGGCGAGCCCGCTCGCCACAACAAGCCCGCTTACAGGGAGTGCTTCAGTGCATATTGCTATGGTCCATACCATCCAGCCCACGGGCCGGCGCTTTGACTTCAATCGATTGTTTCTCGCCCTTGGCGTTTTCCACCGTCAGAGTCAGCGGCACCTGGTCGCCTTCCTTGATCTGCCCGGTCAGGCCCATCAGCATCACGTGGTAACCGTTCGGGTCGAGCTTCACCGCTTTACCGGCCGGCAGCGCCACCGAGTCCACCGGGCCCATGCGCATGACGTCGTCCTTCATGCTCATTTCATGGATCTGCACGTCCTTGGCCACCGGCGACGCCACGCTGAGCAGTTTGCTGTCAGTGTCGGCAGTGACAGTCATGAAGGCGCCGCTGGACGGCTGGCCCGGCACCGAGGCGCGAACCCACGCGTCAGTGACCAGCACCTGGGCGCTGGCGTGCGCCGCAAGGCCCAGCAGGGACAAGCCGATGAGGGTGCGCTTGAGGTGTTGAACGGCAGTCATTAGCAGACCTCCATGACGGTGAGCAGATCTTCTGCGCACTCTTTAGCGGTAAGGGAAGCCGACAGGCCCAGGCGCAGGTTGCCACGGGTGTCGAAGACGAAACTGGTCGAGGTGTGCGACAGGGTGTAGGTGTCACCGGCAGGGATCTTTTCATAAAAGATCCCGAACTCCTTGGCCGCCACGGCGATCTCTTCCGGGGTGCCGTACAGCGCCTCGAAGCTGGGGTCGAAGGCCTTGACGTAGCGGTCGAGCAGTTCCGGTGTGTCGCGTTCGGGGTCGAGGGTGATGAACACCACTTGCATGATCTCGCCGTCGCGGCCCATCAGCTTCTTGGCCTGGGCGGCGCGCGCCAGGGTGGTGGGGCACACGGCCGGGCATTGGGTGAAACCGAAGAACACCACCGGCATCAGGCCACGGAACGAGCTCAAGGTGACGGTTTCGCCGTCGGTGTTCTTGAGCTTGAAGGTGCGGCCCATGATCTTGTCACTGAGGTCCTTGCCGTACTTGAAGTTCAGCTTGGGGCTGTAGTCACAGCCGCCCAGCAGGCTGCCCAGGCCCAACAGGCCCATACCGGTCAGCACTTTGCGGCGGGTGAATAACGTACTCATCAACTGTGCATCCTGTGAAACGCCTGCCGTGCGCTGGATCAACATTTCAGGCTTTGAAAAGGAGTAATGATGCGGGTGCACAGTCTACCAACCCAGGCCAGCCCACGTAATCTGCGACGTTCTGCCACAGGCGCGCGCGGTGCTTCATCCCTTTGGGGCTTCGGTGGTAGAGTCGCCGCCATGAAATTGAGCCACCCCGACCGTTCGCTGATCGCCTGGGCCCTGTACTTTTGCGTGCTGATGAACCTGTTCGCCTGCGGTTTGGGCCATGGGCAAATGGTGGGCCAGCAGCTCAATGGCATCGGTGGCGCGTTCTGTTCGGTGGACGGTAGCCAGGCGCCACTTTCCGACAAAGGGTTGGGAAACCCCTCTTCCGGCAACATCTCGAACTACTTTGCCTGCCCGGTGTGTGCCGCCGTGACCGTGGCCATCGTGTTCCTCATCGGCCTGGCCTGGCTCTTAGGCCTCGGGCAAACCCCACGCCCGGCCCATGAGCGCCGCAACAAAGCCCCGCCGCGTTACTCCTGGCCCTCGGCCAACCCCCGCGCTTCCCCCGCATTCTGACGTGTGCCTTGGGCCTCCTGTGAACAGGAGGCGTTCTATCGTCACGACTGTGAGTGCGTTTCATGAATCATGTAGTGCCTGCTGGCGCCAGCCGTCTGGTCAGCAAGGCGACCCGCCGCGTGCGCGCGGAACCGCCGCTGCCTGAATACCCGAGCAATTCCCGCTGCTTCGTGCACCTGGATGCGCGTTTGTTGCCGTATTGGCACACCTTGTTCGACATCTGCCCGGCGCTGCTCAAGCTCGACCCGCCGGAGGGCTTGAACCTGTTTCGCAGCTTCATGACCTGGGCCTATCGCAACCAGCCACCGCAGGACTGGACCTATCACCTGAACGTCTGCCGATGGCTGCTCAGCTCGCCGTATCGATCACAAATCGATGAGGAGCCGATAGAGGCCTTCATGGCAGCCGCGGCAGCGTGCTGGATAAACACTGATGACAGCCAGGCGCACGGGCTGGTGCTGGCCTGGCGAGGTTCGCGGATTTTTGACTGGAAAGGCGCCGCCGTGGCTGGCGCCGAACAGCAGCAGTTGCCAGCGAGTACAGGCGATTTCGCCTGGAGCCCGCTGACCCGTCAGGGTGGTTTCAGCGGCTGGCAGTCGGTGCCCTGACGTTGACTTTCGCCAGGCGCGGGAGCAGTTCGACCCGCGCTCCGACCTTAGCTGTCCTTGGGCGCTGCCTTCTTTTTAGGCTTCTTGTTGCTGTCCGGCTGCTTGTGCGACGAGCCGCCGGTAGCGGCCTTTTCTTTCGGCGGCGTCTCAGCTTTTTTATCGCTGTCGGAAGGGCTGCTCGGGTAAGTGCCCGGTGGCAGGGCGGAGCCGGCGGCGCTGTTGCCGCTCAGCGAATTGGCTGCCGGCGCGATGGCATCGCCGAAGGCGGCGAAAGCAGGGCTGGCCAGCAGGGCTGAAAAGCCGACGATAAGCATTATCCTGTGGGAAGTTCTGGTCTTCATGACTCAATCCCCTTGCTTGAACCGCAGCCCGGAAAACCCGGGCCACGGTAACGCATCCATCAAGACTTCTTGCCGGCCCCGCCGGAGCTATGGGCTCCGCCTTTTTTGCCGGCTTCGGAAGCCTTTTCACGGTCATTGGCAAAATTGCCGCCGGAGCCCTGGCCGCCGCTTTTCCTGGCTGCGTCTGGCTTGGCTTTACCGCCTGCACCTGTGGTGGTTTTTCCGCTGGTAGCCATTTCAAAATCCCTCTTCAATGAATGAATCAACGGTGTCGCTTAATTGGGAATGCCGAAGCGAAATCAAAGTTTGAAAAACTTCGTGCGCATGCGACGAATGGCGACCTATCCACCGCTGACCTTCCAATGCTTGATGTCTTCGGCAAACACCACCTGCTGCACCTCATGGGCGATTCCATACGCCAGCGACTCGTGGGCGGCGATGACTTTTTCTTCGGCCGACAGGCACTTGAAAATATCCAGCTGGGTTTCGGCCTGAGTGGTCTCCAACTCGTAGATCTTCACGTAACGCGCCAGGTCGTTATCCAGGCTCGACAGGTATTCGCGCAGGCGCTGGTGGTCCACCGAGCTCTGGCTGAAATACCAGTTCATCGGGTGGATCAAAAACCGTGAGTGTGGCGTGGTGATACGGCGGTCGGCGGCCAGGAACATGATGATGCCCATGGATTCGATATTGCCCGCGTTGATCGCGCACAACGGCACCGGCAGCGCCTTGAGAAAGGTGTAGAGGGTAAAGCCGAAATTGGTGCTGCCACCGGTGGTCGACAGGTTCAGCAGCAGGGAGCTGGCGCCTTCGCCGATGGCATCCAGGCAGCAATCGCGAAAGCGTTCGGTGGTGCCCTGGTCGATCTGGCAATGAAAGTGGATAACGTGCTCGGTCATCCTGAACCTCCTTAATTCAATCCAGGCGAGGTGATTCAGTCTTGAGTCTAGAAGGTCGCTCAGGATTAGCTGCAACCGTTGGGCGTGAGCGCCCGGGTGTAAATCGGATGGAACCCTCGGGCCATCTGCTTGACCTAATGCATAGACCTCAGGAGGTGAACTATGCAATTGGAAACTATCTGGATCATTTTGGCCGTCATTCTGCTGATCCTGGAATTGTGGGCGATCAACGTTGTATTGCGCAGCACCGGTGGCTGGGAGACCAAGGGGCTGTGGCTGATCATTCTGATTTTTGTGCCGCTGTTCGGGCTGATTGTCTGGGCGCTGTTCGGGCCAAAACGTGAGATGGCCGATCAACGTAAAAGCTGAGTTCAGGCAAGACGATAAACAGGCGCCCATTGGGCGCCTGTTTTGGTTGTGGCGGCGGGTTTAGCCCGCAACCACCTTGGCAATCGCCGTGCTGAACGCCGGCAAGTCATCCGGCGTACGCGAGGTGATCAATGTCCAGCCATTGGCCTGGCATTCCTTGACCTCGGCATCCACCCAACCGGCAGCGCCGGCGTTTTCCAGGTCGATGCGCACGCTTTTGTAGGAGGTCAGGGTCTTGCCCTTGATCACGCCGGCGTCGATCAGCGCCCATGGCCCGTGGCAGATAGCGGCGATGGTTTTACCGGCCTTGACGAAGTCATTGATCAGGGCCAATGCGGCCGCATCCTGGCGCAACGTATCGGCGTTGACGGTGCCGCCGGGAATCACCAGCGCGTCAAAATCGCTGCCCACCACGTCCGCCAGCTTGGCGTCGGATTCCACGGTTTTGTCCTTCTCCGTGTCGCCGACGAACGTCTGGGTGGTGCCGCCTTTGCTGGATGCGTGCGTCACCGTAGCGCCATAACCACGCAGCGCTTCCAGCGGCTTGAGCAGCTCATCGCGCTCGATGCCGGTGTTGGAGGTAATGATGAGGATTTTCTTGCCGTTGAGTTGCGAACTCATGGTCGAGTGTCTCCTTGGGTCAGGGGGGATTGTGGCGTGATGCCGTACCCGACTGTTGAGCGGGGCCTGCGCCAAAAGGTTTAAATTAATTCGCGCTTTTTTCTCCGGTGGTGCTGCACGGCAATTTCCTTGAACTATCGAATTTCAGTGGGCTCTGCTGCATACGTGCTCGCCATTTTTCGCGGGCCTTCAACTGCTTGGAGAAACGCCGTGACTGCCGACAAAACCCCCACCCCGATCAGCTCGGAAGACGCCCAGAAAGGCACTGAAAAAGCCGACAAGGGCCAGACCCTGGAACGCCCGAACCCGAAGACCGAAACCGTCGACAAGGTCCTCACGCCCACCTCGATCAAAGACACCGAACGCCAGACCGATGCGATCAATGAGCAGGCGGCCAAGGCCGAGCGCAAGCTGGGCCACTGAGTATGGCCAGGTCGATTACCGCGTCTGAATTGGGCATCGAACTCACACCCGAAGACGACGGCAGCCTGTTCAAGTGGTTTATCGCCAGCTTCCTGATGGGCAAGCGTATTCAGGCGCCCATCGCTGCGCAGGCCTACAAGGTGATTGTGGAAGAGCAAGGCCGCGATACCGCGCGCAAGTTGCAGCACTGCACCTCGCGCGAACTGGTGACCATGCTCGGGCGTGCGCATTACGTGCGTTACGACGAAAGCACGGCCCAGCGTCTGCTGGATCTCAGTGCCAAGTTGAACGCTGAATACGGCGGTAAGATCAGCCATATCCGCAGCGCCAGCGCCGACCGCAAGGCGTTTGAAAAACGCCTGGGTGAATTCGATGGAGTAGGGCCCAAGACCATCGAGATTTTCATGCGCGATGCGGCCAAGGTGCTGTTTTGACCAACCTTCTGTGGTGAGCGGGCTTGCCACAGTAAACAGTACGCAGTCCACTACTCAACCTCGACCCGCAGCACTTCCAAGCCTAATTGCTCATACGCCTCGACACTCGGCACATGCCACTCGGTGATCAGCGTATGGATGCGACTGCACGGGCCCACCACGAAGGGTTCCACCGCGCCGAGTTTGTCCGCCATGGTCACGGCTACCACGTGGGAGGCGCTGTCGAGCAGGGCTTGCTTGACGGCCACTTCATCGAAATGCAGCGAGCTGATGCCGACTTGCGGGTGCAAGGCGCACACGCCGGTAAACAGCAGGTCGGCCTTGATGCTCTGGATCAGGCGCACAGCTTCCTGGCCGCTGGTGGACAAGGTGGCGGGGTTAAGTTGGCCGCCAGCCAGAATCACCTTTACATCGGGATGGTCGGCCAGGGCGATGGCAATCATCGGCGACGGCGTGACCACGGTCAGGCGGATCGAGTGTGGCAATGACTGGGCAATCTGCAGCGTGGTGGAGCCGGAATCGAACAGCACGATCTGGCCGTCTTCCACGCGGTCAGCCGCCAGTCGTGCAAGGTGGCGCTTGACCTCGTTGGTCTCACCAACGCGGGTGAAGAAGTCTTTGCCGGTGTCTTTGGGCCGGGGCAGGGCGCCGCCGTGCACGCGTTGCAACAGGCCGGCGGCGGCCAGTTCGCCGAGGTCGCGGCGGATGGTGTCCTGGGACACGGCAAAGTGATCGACCAATTCAGAGGCGGTGACTTTACCGTCGCGCTCCAGCAGCAACAGGATTTTCTGTTTGCGTAGGGAGGGCAGGTCGATGGGTTGATGAGTGTTTTGCATGTTTGTGCGTCTTTATGCGGGTTTTTGCGAGATTAGGCTTCTGGCGATATAAACGCAATGACTGGTTGCGCGGCCGATGGACGGTTACTCTCTGGGCTCAGTTCAGGGAGAGGTGACCTAGATGTCGTTGATTACAACCATCGAAGACTTACGCAAGCTGGCGCAAAAACGTGTTCCAAGGATGTTCTACGACTACGCCGATTCAGGCTCCTGGACTGAAAGCACCTACCGGGCAAATGAAAGTGACTTTGCCCGCATCCAATTCCGCCAACGCGTGGCGCGCAATATCGACGAACGCTCGATTCGCGCCAGCATGATCGGCCAGGACATGGCCATGCCGGTTGCCCTGGCACCGACGGGGCTTGCGGGCATGCAACACGCCGATGGCGAGATCCTCACCGCCCGTGCCGCTGCCAGGTTCGGCCTGCGCTACACCTTGTCGACCATGAGCATCTGTTCTCTGGAAGACATCGCCGAACACGTCGGCCAGCCGTTCTGGTTCCAGCTGTACGTGATGCGCGACCGCGCGTTTATCGAGCAGTTGATCGAGCGCGCCAAGGCTGCCGGCGTCGATGCGCTGGTGCTGACCCTCGATTTGCAGATTCTCGGCCAACGCCACAAGGACTTGATCAATGGCTTGTCGGCGCCGCCCAAACTGACCCTACCGAATATCCTCAACATGGCCACCAAGCCGCGCTGGGTCATGGGCATGCTCGGCACCCAGCGCCGTGGTTTCGGCAACATCGTCGGCCATGTCAAAGGCGTGGCGGACATGAGTTCGCTGTCGTCGTGGACCGCCCAGCAATTCGACCCGCGCCTGAGCTGGGACGATGTGGAATGGATCAAGAAATGCTGGGGCGGCAAGCTGATTATCAAGGGCATCCTTGATGTGGAGGATGCGCGTCTGGCGGCCAATTCCGGCGCGGATGCGTTGGTGGTGAGCAACCACGGTGGCCGTCAGCTGGATGGCGCGCCGTCGAGCATCAGCCAATTGCCGGCGATTGTTGAGGCGGTGGGCGAGCAGATCGAAGTGTGGCTCGACGGCGGCATTCGTTCTGGCCAGGACGTGCTCAAGGCGATGGCGCTGGGTGCCAAAGGCACGATGATCGGCCGCCCGCATTTGTACGGTTTGGGTGCCAAGGGCGAAGCCGGTGTGACCAAGGCCCTTGACATCATCGCCCGTGAGTTGGACGTGACGATGGCGCTGTGTGGCTATAACGATATACGCGATGTGAACCGCGACATTTTGCTGCCGGGTAGCTTTCCCACAGGGGTTTACTGAGCAAAAAAAACGTAAAAAAGTAAAAAGAGTTGTCCACGAAAACCGTGGGTATCTCTGTGGATAACTTTGCGAAGGCCCGGCAGGGAAGGCGATTTAACCCTCGGTTAATATTTGATCAACTTTCAGCGCGGGCCAGTATGGGCAGGGTTTGCGCTTGACAGCCAAGCGCGAACCCAGTGCCGAAAAGCAGTTTTACGAGTCGCCATCACGGCCGGTGGAGTGCGTAACAACCTGTGCAGGCGCCTTGGCGCGCATCAAGTTATCCAGCGCCTGGGCATAACTGCGCCCGGCCAGGTTCATGCTGTTGTTATGGGTGGCGCCAGGCACCAGCAACAGCCGCTTGGGTTCCTGGGCGGCGTCAAACAATTGCTGGCTGAAGCGCGGCGGCACGTATTGGTCGGCCAGCCCATGGACCACCAGCAGCGGCATATGCACGTCGGCAATCTTGTCGATGGAATCGAATTTCTGCGACAGCAGCCAACGCACCGGTAACGAAGTATTGGCCACCGCAGCGGCCGCATCGCCCAGGGAGGTGAAGGTGGATTCGATCACCAGCCCGCGTACCGGCACGGGTGTCTGCTTGCTCAACGCTGCCGCGAGGTCGATGGCCACCGCGCCACCCAGGGAGTGCCCATAGATCAGGCGTTTGGCAGGGTCGGGTTGCAACACCTGGAAGCGCTCCCAGGCGATGCGGGCGTCTTCATACACGCTGGTTTCCGACGGCAAATCGCCGTGGCTTTGGCCGAAACCGCGATAGTCGATGGCCAGCACCGAGAAGCCCAAGGCGTGCAATTGCTCAATGCGGAAAAACTGCCCGGTGAGGTTCCAGCGCACGCCGTGCAGGTACAGGATCGCCGGCGCATCCTTGTTGTCTGCCGGGTACCACCAGCCGTGAAGGTTCTGCCCCGACTTGAAGCTGGCGGGTTTGATATCGAATTCCTGCACCGCCTTGGGCAGGCCGGTAAACCACCCGGCAGTGCCCGGCTCGATGCGGAACACCAGCTCGCGCTCCTTGTGTTGCAGCACGGCGCAACCCACCGGCAAGCCGACGATTAACAGTGCCATGCACAGCAGGGGAAACCAGCGCAGGCCCAGGCGAGCCATAAAACGAGAGGACATGAAGGTTCCAGGACAAAAGCGAAGCTCGGGTTTTACCAGATGGCTTCTGGGGGCAGGAAATAATTCGACAGCCGTGAATGGGGATTGCTTGCAAAGTGTTACAGCATTGAACAAGGCCTGCACGGGTTGTTAGGGTGGTGGGCTGAACAGGAGAGCAAGCACATGGACTTTACCGGTAAAACCGCAATTATCACCGGCGGCGCACGCGGGTTGGGGCTCAGTTATGCGAAGGCGTTGGCCGTTGCGGGTGCGCGGGTTGTGATCAGCGATATCGGCGCCGACAAGGTCGGCGCGGGCACCGACGCGTCGGTGGTCCAGGCGGCTGCCGAGGCGTTGCGCGCCGAAGGGCTGACGGTGGTGGCGCATGGCGGCGACTTGTCCACGGATGAGGGCTGCCGGAAATTAATCGCCTATGCGATCAAGGCATTCGGCCGGCTCGACATCCTGATCCACAACGCCGGCTGGGTCGGTTACCAGAACATTGCCGACCTCGACGCCGCGTTCCTGCAGCGCGCCATGGACATCAACCTCTACGCCCCGCTGTGGTTGTGCAAGCACGCATGGCCGCACCTGCTGCAATCCAGCGCGCCGCGTATCATCCTGACCACCTCCGACCGCGCCATGTACGCGCAATACGAGCAAACCGGGTTGGTGGCCTACAGCGCCGGCAAGATGGCGCAACTGGGCATCATGAACGCGCTGAGCCATGAAGGCGCCGAGGCCGGGATACGCGTCAACGCGATCTCACCGGTGGCCAAGACGCGCATGTGGGGCGTGACCGAGGAACCGGATGAACTCAAGCCGGACTGGGTGACGCCGGGCGTGGTGTTCCTCGCCTCGGCGCAGTGCCTGGACAGCGGCTACATCCTGCGCGCCAGCAATGGCCAATTCACCGCCACGCGCTTCACTGAAAACCCCGGTGTGGAGTACCCGCGCAATCTCGCACGGATAAAGGCCGACAGCGCCGAGGCGGTTGCCGCCGCGTGGGAGCGCATCAAGCAAAGCCCTGGCAGTTAAGGCTGGGCTTGCTTGACGCTGGCGACGTCGGCGCCCGTTGATCGAGTGCAGTTTGAGTGTTCAAGGCGGCGTGTCAGGCCATACATGAGTTGGCTGACCCACCGCATTCGCAGGCAAGCCAGCTCCCACCTTCGACCGCATTCTCAAGTTGGAACCAGGTCAACTGTGGGAGCGGCGGTGCGACGATTCGACTTGCCCGCGAAGGCGGCGTGTCAGGCCATACATGAGTTGGCTGGCCCGCCGCTATCGCAGGCAAGCCAGCTCCCACATTTGACTCAACTCAGCTCACAGTTCGTATGAGTTCCAAGCCAAAAAAAAACGCCCCGAACCAGTCGGGGCGTTAGATCGTGCGGCAGTGCGGTTAGGTCTTCCGTGGGGCCGCAATGGCCGTGTACTCAGTCACTCAGTGGAACTGTTCTTCTTCAGTCGAACCGGTCAGCGCCGTCACCGACGAGGTGCCGCCCTGGATCACGGTGGTCATGTCGTCGAAGTAGCCGGTGCCCACTTCCTGCTGGTGGGCCACAAAGGTGTAACCCTTGGCGGCGTCAGCGAACTCCTGCTCTTGCAGTTTCACGTAGGCGGTCATGTCGTTGCGGGCGTAGTCGTGCGCCAGGTTGAACATGCTGTGCCACATGTTGTGAATGCCGGCCAGGGTGATGAACTGGTGTTTGTAGCCCATGGCCGACAGTTCGCGCTGGAACTTGGCGATGGTCGCGTCGTCCAGGTTCTTCTTCCAGTTGAAAGAAGGCGAGCAGTTGTAGGACAGCAGTTGGTCCGGGTATTCCTTCTTGATCGCTTCAGCAAAGCGACGTGCTTCGTCCAGGTCCGGCTTGGCGGTTTCGCACCAGATCAGGTCGGCGTACGGCGCGTAGGCCAGGCCGCGAGCGATGGCCTGGTCGAGGCCGGCGCGCACTTTGTAGAAACCTTCCTGGGTGCGTTCGCCGGTTACGAACGGCTGGTCGTACGGATCGCAATCGGAGGTCAGCAAGTCGGCCGCGTTGGCGTCGGTGCGGGCCAGGATGATGGTCGGTGTACCGGCCACGTCAGCCGCCAGGCGTGCAGCGGTCAGCTTTTGTACGGCTTCCTGGGTTGGCACCAGTACCTTGCCGCCCATATGGCCGCATTTTTTCACCGAAGCCAGCTGGTCTTCGAAGTGCACGCCGGCAGCGCCAGCTTCAATCATGCTCTTCATCAGTTCGTAGGCGTTCAGTACGCCGCCGAAACCGGCTTCAGCGTCTGCCACGATTGGTGCGAAGTAGTCGATGTAGCCTTCGTCGCCCGGGCCTTTACCGGCTTTCCACTGGATCTGGTCGGCACGGCGGAACGAGTTGTTGATGCGCTTGACCACGGTTGGCACGGAGTCCACCGGGTACAGCGATTGGTCGGGGTACATGGATTCAGCGGAGTTGTTGTCCGCTGCCACTTGCCAGCCGGACAGGTAGATCGCCTGGATACCGGCTTTCACCTGTTGGACTGCCTGGCCGCCAGTAAGGGCGCCCATGCAGTTGACGAAATCTTTCTCGGGGCGGAAGGACGGCTTGGCACCCTGGGTGACCAGCTTCCACAGTTTTTCAGCGCCGAGTTTTGCAAAGGTGTGCTCAGGTTGAACCGAGCCACGCAGGCGGACGACGTCAGCAGCGGAATAAGCGCGGGTTACGCCTTTCCAGCGTGGGTTTTCAGCCCAATCTTTTTCAAGGGCTGCAATTTGCTGTTCGCGTGTCAGTGCCATGGGGAAAAACCTCGTCGCATAGGTCTAGGTGGAGAATTCCATTTGCCAGCCACGTATTCAGTGCGTGGTGATGGCTGCTCGCTGACCAGAAGCTTAGGCGGTCAAGTCGGGTTTGGCGGGGAAGGCGACGGGATGAACGAATGGCTCAAGGGGGAGTTGAGTAGGTAAGGGCAAACTGCGAACGGTCTTCGGGCATCGTGGGCCTCTGTACGATCCAACAGTGTGTAGCCGGGTTACCTGGTTAGCTTCCGTCCCTCGGGACAACTTCGTTCCAGTCGCAACCAAAGTCAAACACACCTTGTGGGCGGTACAGACACGAATCGGCTCAGGTGGGTAGCTTAGAGCGGCGATCCGAAGGCCCTTGCCAGGGCCCCTGATTAGCGGGAGCGAGGCCATCATGCACAGGCTTTTTTGGATCGTCAAATGTTTTGTAGTGCTTTTTTCAAAGCACTACATATTTAGTCTAAGACGACTCATCAGTCAGTTTTTGGTGCTTCAGTTCAGCGTGTCGACCTTGACCCGCAAAGTCAGGTCATCGCGGCCCTGAGTAGAGTAGCTGCGGGTTGTAGAGGATTTGTCGGCCTGAGTCTCGCGGTTGATGCCGGCCAGCGGTATCCATTCACCCAGGCGGCCACTGACGGTTGTGTCGGTACTTTGTACGTTCACTACATCGGGACGTTCCTGGCTCATGCGGTCACGGTTGGTACTGATGGCCAGGTGTACGGTCTCGCCGGTGACGCTGGCGGTGACGTAAAAGCCTTGGGTGACGTTGCGATACTGGGTCTGGTTTTGCGGGCGGCCGTAGGCGTCAGGCTGGGTGGTGGTCAGCGGCACGCTCTGGCCCACCTGGATCAGCGCGGGTACGCCTTCACTGGCCTGGATCTGCTGGATGCCGCCGTCACGGCTGGCGGTGCCGTAGCTGATGATGCGGGTCTGGCTGTCGCCGGTGTTCTGCTGGTTGTTTTCATTGGTGTCGACGGTGATCAGCAGGCGCTTGGCGGGGGTGTCCAGCTGCGCGAGCAGGGCGCGCAGGTCTTCGATCTTGCCAGGGTCGGCTTTCACAATGAGCTGGTTGCCGTAGGCGCTGACGGAACCGTCCTTGCCGATGAAGTTCTGCGCCACGGGCAGCAGGTCGGCGCTGGTGCGATTGCTCAGGTTGACGACGGCGGTGTCGGCCACGGCTGAGACGCTGGCAGTCAGGAGGAGGGCGGTGAGCAGGGTGCGTAGGGACATGTCCGTTATCTCTGCGAGTCATTTAGCGTGATAGTGCCAGTTTGTCGGCCTGGTGGGTCGCAAGTTTAGTGGCGAGCGGGCTTGCCCCGCGTTGGGCTGCGCAGCGGACCCCAATAAAAAACGCCGCGTTCTTTCAGAAAGAACGCGGCGTCTGGTTTTTAGGGCTGCTGCGCAGCCCAGCGCGGGGCAAGCCCGCTCGCCACAGGGATCAGGCCCCGCGCACCATATCCACATGCGGAATCCCGACTTCAAGAAACTCATCACTGACTATCTTGAAACCCAACCGCTCGTAGAACGGCGCCGCATACACCTGCGCGCTCAGGAACTGTTTGGTCTGGCCACGTTGCTCGGCCAACCCAATCACGGCGTCCATCAGCTTGTCGCCGACTTTCAGGCCACGCCAGTCCTTGAGCACCGATACGCGGCCGATCTCGCCACTGGCCAGCAGGCGTGCGGTGCCAATCGGAAAATCGCCTTCGAACGCGAGGAAATGCACCGCGTCGGCGTCGTCCGCATCCCACTCAAGCTCAGGTGGAACCGATTGTTCAGCGATAAATACCGCTTCACGAATGCGCCGAATCTCGTCGATATCCTTTCGCCAGTCCGCGACACGTACGCGAATCTTATTCATCGGCAAATCCCAGGCTTCCTTGCTTGACCAGTTCGCACAGCAGGTCGCGACCATCCTCGTCCGCGAGCCATGCGCCAAGGTTGTCACTGTGCAGGGCGTCGGCCGAGCACACCAGCTTCAGCAGCTCGCGCAGTTTGCCGGGCAGATAGCGGCTCTGGCCGCTGGCGAACAGCAGCACGTCGTCGTCAACTTCCGACCAGGCCATGCGCGCGCTTGGGTTGCGCACCAGGATCGCGCCGCCTTCCAGGATGTTGATGAAGTCTTCTTCGCCCAATTCTTCGCCGGCCACCAGTTCAGGGTAGCGCGGTTCGGTCATGAACTGGCCGAACCAGGTGAGCAGCATGCGCTCATCGCTCATGTGCTCGGCCAGCAGGCTTTTCAGGCGGTCGAGGGCGTCGCCCTGAATCTGATGCGGGTCGCTGACCGGTTGGGCGTCAGCGTCGGTATAGCGCTCTTCGTCCGTCAGGTATTGGCTGAGGAAGTCGGTGAAGTGGGTCAGCACTTCAGCAGCACTTGGCGCACGGAAGCCCACCGAGTAGGTCATGCAGTCATCTTCGGCAATGCCGAAGTGCGCCAGGCGCGGCGGCAGGTAAAGCATGTCGCCCGGTTCCAGCACCCATTCTTCAGATTGATCGAAGTCGGCGAGGATGCGCAGGTCGGCGTGCTGCAGCAGCGGGCTTTCGGAATTGCACATCTGGCCGATTTTCCAGTTGCGCTTGCCTTGGGCTTGCAGCAGGAACACGTCGTAGTTATCGAAGTGCGGGCCAACGCTGCCGCCGGGTGCGGCAAAGCTGATCATCACGTCGTCAATGCGCCAGCTTGGCAGGAAGCGGAAGTGCTCCAGCAGCTCGGCCACTTCCGGCACGAACTGGTCGACGGCCTGCACCAGCAGGGTCCACTCACGCTCAGGCAAGGTGCTGAAGGCGTCTTCGGCGAACGGGCCGCGGCGCAGTTCCCACGGGCGCTCGCCGTGCTCGATCACCAGGCGCGATTCGACTTCTTCTTCCAGGGCCAGGCCTGCCAGTTCGTCGGCGTCGATGGGGCTTTCGAAGTCAGGGATGGCCTGGCGGATCAGCAGCGGTTTCTTCTGCCAGTAGTCGCGCAGGAATTCCCGTGCCGTGATGCCGCCCAGAAGTTGAAGAGGGATATCAGGATTCATGTGTAACCTATTGAAAGAAAGCACTTTTCAGACTGGAATAAAAACGCCCGGCGCGGCCGGGCGTCTCAAGAAGGCTTGCGCTGATCAGATGCGCTTGGCTTGGGCCACCGCGTTGCCGATGTAGTTGGCCGGGGTGAGCAGTTTCAGCTCGGCCTTGGCCGCGGCTGGCATGTCCAGGCCGTCGATGAAAGTTTGCAGCGCCTCAGGGCTGATGCCCTTGCCGCGCGTCAACTCTTTGAGTTTCTCGTACGGGTTTTCGATGTTGTAGCGGCGCATCACGGTCTGGATCGGCTCGGCCAACACTTCCCAGCACGCGTCCAGGTCAGCGGCGATTTTCTGCTCGTTGAGCTCCAGCTTGCTGATGCCTTTGAGGCTGGCTTCGTAGGCGATCACGCTGTGGGCGAAGCCCACGCCGAGGTTGCGCAGTACGGTGGAGTCGGTCAGGTCGCGCTGCCAGCGGGAGATCGGCAACTTGCTGGCCAGGTGCTGGAACAGGGCGTTGGCGATGCCGAGGTTGCCTTCGGAGTTTTCGAAGTCGATCGGGTTGACCTTGTGCGGCATGGTCGACGAACCGATTTCACCGGCAATGGTGCGCTGCTTGAAGTAGCCCAGGGAGATGTAGCCCCAGATATCGCGATCGAAGTCGATCAGGATGGTGTTGAAGCGCGCAATCGCGTCGAACAGCTCGGCAATGTAGTCGTGCGGCTCGATCTGCGTGGTGTACGGGTTGAAGCCCAGGCCCAGCTCGTCTTCGATGAAGGCGCGGGCATTTTCTTCCCAGTCGATTTCCGGGTAGGCGGAAAGGTGGGCGTTGTAGTTGCCCACGGCGCCGTTGATCTTGCCCAGCAGCGGTACGGCGGCGACTTGAGCGATTTGACGCTCCAGGCGGTACACCACGTTGGCCAGTTCTTTGCCCAAAGTGGTCGGCGAGGCCGGCTGGCCGTGGGTGCGCGACAGCATCGGCACGTCGGCAAAACGGATCGCCAGTTCGCGGATGGCGTTGGCGGTCTGGCGCATCAGCGGCAGCATCACGTCATCACGGCCTTCGCGCAGCATCAGGGCGTGGGACAGGTTGTTGATGTCCTCGCTGGTGCAGGCAAAGTGGATGAATTCGCTGACCTTGGCCAGTTCCGGCAGCTTGGCCGCTTGCTCTTTGAGCAGGTATTCGATGGCTTTAACGTCGTGGTTGGTGGTGCGCTCGATCTCTTTCACACGCTCGGCGTGCTCCAGGGAGAAGTTTTCCGCCAGGGTGTTCAATACAGCGTTGGCTTCGGCGGAAAACGCCGGCACTTCGCTGATGGCGGGATGAGCGGCCAGGCGCTGGAGCCAGCGCACTTCAACCAGAACACGAGCACGGATCAAGCCGTATTCGCTGAAAATAGGGCGCAGGGCCTGGGTTTTGCCGGCGTAGCGGCCGTCAACAGGGGAAACCGCAGTGAGCGAAGAGAGCTGCATGGGGTGTTCTCGGACAGTCGGGCAACGAAATGGGGCGCGTATCATACATGAAAAAATCCGCCGATCCGTTGCCAACTGACCGGCGTATTACGCGTGAGGCGATAAAAAAGTGGGTTGCTGCGACTTATTCGTTGCGCATCAACGGGTAAAGCTCTTTAAGCAATTTGCGTCGGCTGATCACCAACTGCCAACGATGGCCGCCCAACTGGCGCCACAACCGCGCCGAACGAATACCGGCCAGGAGCAGGGCGCGGATTTTCGAGGCGTTGTTCGGTTGCTGCAGGTTGCGCATGTCGCCGTGCACCTGGATGCGCTGGCGCAAGGTGCTCAGGGTGTCCTGGTACAGCGCACCACAGGCCGCGATCACGTTTTCGTGGGCCGGGCCAAAGTGTTCCACCTGGGACTGGATTTGCGGCAGGCGCTTGCCGATGGTTTCCAGCAGGTCGTCACGCTTGGCCAGCTGGCGCTCAAGGCCGAGCATCGACAGGGCGTAGCGCAACGGCTCACGCTGCAAGGTGCTGGGGTCGCGCTCCAGGGCGCCGATCAGCGCGCGGTAGCCTTCACGCAGCGCCAGATCGTCACCGCCATACACTTCCAGGGTGTCCTTGGGGTCGCGGATTAGCAGGCTGCCGAGCATGCACGTCAGGCCGGCCTCGGTGACCTGGCCGGTCTTGGCGATCTTGTCGACCAGTACCGCGGCGAGGAAAACCCCGCCGAGTGCGGTCAATTGCTCCTGGGTCGGGCTCATGCCGATTTGCTCCAGGGTTCGGCGACTTCAATCACGCCGCCGCCCAGACAAATTTCACCGTCATAGAACACCACGGACTGGCCAGGCGTGACCGCGCGTTGCGGGTCATCGAAGGTGGCGCGATAGCCGCTGGAGGTTTTTTCCAGGGTGCAGGGCTGGTCGCCTTGGCGGTAACGCACTTTGGCGGTCAGGCGGCGCGGGCTGCTCAGGTCGATCGGGTTGACCCAATAGATCTCCGAGGCCAGCAGTGCGCCGGAGAACAGCAGCGGGTGTTCATTGCCCTGGCCGACGATCAGCACGTTGTGTTCAAGGTCCTTGACCAGCACGTACCACGGCTCTTCACCTGCGTCTTTCAAGCCGCCGATGCCCAGGCCCTGGCGCTGGCCGATGGTGTGGTACATCAGGCCGTGGTGGCGGCCGATGACATCACCTTCGGTGGTTTTGATCTCGCCCGGTTGTGCCGGCAGGTATTGCTTGAGGAAGTCACTGAAGCGGCGCTCGCCGATAAAGCATATCCCGGTGGAATCCTTTTTCTTGGCGGTGGCCAGGCCGTGTTTTTCGGCAATCTTGCGCACTTCGGGTTTTTCCAGCTCGCCCACCGGGAACAGGGTCTTGGCGATCTGTTCGCCGCCGACGGCGTGCAGGAAGTAACTCTGGTCCTTGTTCGGGTCCAGGCCTTTGAGCAGCTCGGTGCGGCCATCGACGTCGCGACGGCGCACGTAGTGGCCGGTGGCGATCAAGTCGGCGCCGAGGATCATGGCGTAGTCGAGGAACGCCTTGAACTTGATCTCGCGGTTACACAGGATGTCCGGGTTCGGCGTGCGGCCGGCCTTGTATTCGGCCAGGAAGTGCTCGAACACGTTGTCCCAGTACTCGGCGGCGAAGTTGGCGGTGTGCAGCTTGATGCCGATCTTGTCACACACGGCCTGGGCGTCCGCCAGGTCGTCCATGGCGGTGCAATATTCCGTTCCATCGTCTTCTTCCCAGTTCTTCATGAACAGGCCTTCCACCTCATAACCCTGCTCCATGAGCAGAACGGCGGAAACGGAAGAATCCACGCCGCCGGACATGCCGACGATGACGCGCTTCTTTTGTGTGTCAGAAGGGGCTGGATCACGCATAGGGTTTCAACGGGTGTCTTGAAAAAGGACGCGATTCTAGCAGGCTCGCGCCCGCAAGGCTAAAGAGAAGGGCGGATCAGTTCGAGACTGTGGCGCTGGCCGGCCAAATAATCGTCGATACAGCGGATGATCAGCTCGCTGCGCCAGTCGTCGCGCAAGGCCATCAGCTCGTCACGGGTCAGCCAGCGGGCGCGGACGATGCCGTCGTCGAGCTGATAGTCCGGGTGGTGTTTCAGGGCGTTGGCGGTGAAGCACACGCGCTGATAGGTCACGCCATTGCTGGGCGCGGTGTACAGGTAGATGCCGACAATGCCGGTGGCCTCGACGTCCCAGCCGGTTTCCTCGAGGGTTTCGCGCACGGCGGCTTCGGTCAGGGTTTCGTCCGGGTCCAGGTGGCCGGCAGGCTGGTTGAGCACGGCGCGTCCGCCCTTGAGTTCTTCGACCATCAGGAAACGGCCGTTGTCTTCGACGATGGTGGCGACGGTGATGTGGGGTTGCCAGGTCATAGGTGCCTCAATGTGCAGTGACTGAAGAAGCTCGATCAGTGTGGGAGCTGGCTTGCCTGCGATAGCAGTCTGTCAGTTGACATAGATGCAGCAGACCCACCGCTATCGCAGGCAAGCCAGCTCCCACATTTGATCGGGTTTGTTCAATGAAATAGGGGGCACAAACAGAAACCCCGGCACGGGGCCGGGGCTTCTTTGCATCCTTACAACCTTACTTCAACTTGGCAATGGCCGCGTTGAGGGTGTTGCTTGGGCGCATGGCTTTGCTGGTCAGCTCTGGGTTCGGCGCGTAGTAGCCGCCGATGTCCACTGGCTTGCCCTGTACGGCGTTCAGCTCGGCAACGATGGTTGTCTCGTTGTCGGCCAGGGTTTTGGCCAGTTCGCCGAACTGCGCTTGCAGTGCAGTGTATTCGGTCTGGGCGGCCAGGGCTTGAGCCCAGTACAGCGCCAGGTAGAAGTGGCTGCCGCGGTTGTCGATGTTGCCGACTTTGCGCGATGGCGACTTGTTGTTGTCGAGGAACTGGCCGGTGGCCTGGTCCAGGGTCTTGGACAGCACCAGGGCTTTCGGGTTGTTGTAAGTGACACCCAAATGCTCAAGGGAAGCGGCCAGGGCCAGGAACTCGCCCAGGGAATCCCAGCGCAGGAAGTTCTCTTCAACCAGTTGCTGCACGTGTTTCGGAGCCGAACCGCCGGCGCCGGTTTCGAACAGGCCACCGCCGTTCATCAGCGGCACGATCGACAGCATCTTGGCGCTGGTGCCCAGTTCCATGATCGGGAACAGGTCGGTCAGGTAGTCGCGCAGCACGTTACCGGTCACCGAGATGGTGTCCAGGCCCTTGCGGGTGCGCTCCAGAGTGAACTTCATCGCGTCGACCGGCGACATGATGCGAATGTCCAGGCCTTCGGTGTTGTGGTCTTTCAGGTAAGCCTGAACTTTCTCGACCACGACGCCGTCGTGAGCGCGCTTTGGGTCCAGCCAGAAAATCGCCGGGGTGTTGCTGGCGCGGGCACGGTTGACGGCCAGTTTGACCCAGTCCTGGATCGGCGCGTCTTTGGTCTGGCACATGCGGAAGATGTCGCCGGCTTCAACCGCCTGTTCCATCAGCAGGTTGCCCTTGCTGTCGGTGACGCGGACAACGCCGTCAGCCTTGATCTGGAAGGTCTTGTCGTGGGAGCCGTACTCTTCGGCTTTCTTCGCCATCAGGCCAACGTTTGGCACGCTGCCCATGGTGGTTGGGTCGAAAGCGCCATTGGCCTTGCAGTCTTCGATGACGGCTTGGTAGATGGTGGCGTAGCAGCGATCCGGGATCACCGCCTTGGTGTCGTGCAGTTGGCCGTCGGTGCCCCACATTTTGCCGGAGTCACGGATCATGGCCGGCATCGAGGCGTCGACGATCACGTCGCTCGGCACGTGCAGGTTGGTGATGCCTTTGTCGGAGTTGACCATCGCCAGCGATGGGCGAGCGGCGTAGACCGCCTGAATGTCAGCTTCGATCTGCGCTTGCTGGTCGGCGGGCAGGGCCTTGATGCGAGCGTACAGGTCGCCGATGCCGTTGTTCAGGTTAAAGCCGATCTGCTCCAGCACGGTGGCGTGCTTGGTCAGGGCGTCTTTATAGAACTCGGCAACGATCTGGCCGAACATGATCGGGTCGGAGACCTTCATCATGGTGGCTTTCAAGTGAACCGACAGCAGCACGCCTTGTTTCTTGGCGTCTTCGATTTCAGCGGCGATGAACGCGCGCAGGGCTTTTTTGCTCAGCACGGCGGTGTCGATGATTTCGCCGGCCTGTACCGAAGTCTTCTCTTTCAGGACGGTCGCGGTGCCGTCTTGAGCGATCAGCTCGATTTTGACAGCGTCAGCGGCTTCGATCTGCACGGCTTTTTCGCTGCCGTAGAAGTCGCCGTTGTTCATGTGCGCGATGTGCGACTTGGAGTCGGCAGCCCAGGCGCCCATTTTGTGCGGGTGCTTGCGCGCATAGTTCTTGACCGACAGCGGTGCGCGGCGGTCGGAGTTGCCTTCGCGCAGTACCGGGTTCACGGCGCTGCCCTTGACCTTGTCGTAACGTGCACGGGTTTCTTTTTCCGCGTCGGTGGTTACGGTTTCCGGGTAGTCCGGCAGGGCGTAGCCCTGGGCCTGCAGTTCCTTGATCGCCGCTTGCAGTTGCGGGGTCGAGGCGCTGATGTTAGGCAGCTTGATGATGTTGGCTTCAGGCGTAACGGCCAGGTCGCCCAGTTCGGCGAGGTGGTCCGGGATAGCCTTGGCGCCCAGTTGCTCGGGGAAGCTTGCGAGGATGCGCGCGGCGAGGGAAATGTCGCGGGTTTCCACGGCAATATCAGCGGAAGCGGTGAAGGCCTCTACGATAGGCAGCAGTGAATAGGTGGCGAGGGCCGGGGCTTCGTCGGTGAAGGTGTAGATGATCTTCGAGCGGGTGGGCATATTCGGATTAACTCTCTTCTTTGCTGAAAGCGTGCGCAGAAACTCGAGATGCGCCGGGTGGAGCGCGTTCGTTCAAAGTCATCCATGAGCGAAATGTCGAGGTTTCTTCGCGGTGATGTTGGTTTGCATCAGTCGAGCGTCAAGCGGGTGGACTATTGTATTAGTCCTGCTTTCTGGCGGAGGGCGTTGTTCTAGAGCGGTCCGCCGTCGTGACTCTTGGGTCAGCGGCGGCATTATACATAGGTCGCTATGCTTACGCCGAGCCTTCATACAAAAGGTGTGTCGTCCATTGGTCTAAAGGTCGCAGGCGTCAATCTGTCGCCACGCTGGCACGATATGCTCAAGATTGGCGATTTTGCCTTTGCTTTCAGGCTTGTAGGCGACAAATTATGCTGTTTTCGATGCAAATGAGCATGGCGCGAGGTTTCAGTCGCCATTTATCTGGAGTAGGCTCGAACGCAGCCAGATGTTCAATCCATAGATGGAGTTCAGCATGGGATACAAGAAGATTCAGGTTCCGGCAGTCGGCGACAAAATCACCGTCAATGCAGACCATTCTCTCAATGTTCCTGATCAACCGATCATCCCTTATATAGAAGGTGACGGTATTGGCGTCGACATTAGCCCGGTGATGATCAAGGTGGTCGACGCAGCTGTTGAAAAGGCTTACGGCGGCAAGCGCAAAATCTCCTGGATGGAGGTGTATGCCGGCGAGAAAGCCACTCAAGTCTACGACCAGGACACCTGGCTGCCCCAGGAAACCCTGGATGCGGTCAAGGATTACGTGGTTTCCATCAAAGGCCCGCTGACCACGCCGGTGGGTGGCGGCATTCGTTCCTTGAACGTGGCACTGCGCCAACAGCTCGACCTGTATGTGTGCCTGCGCCCGGTGCGCTGGTTTGAAGGTGTGCCCAGCCCGGTCAAGAAACCTGGCGACGTCGACATGACCATCTTCCGTGAGAACTCCGAGGATATTTACGCCGGTATCGAGTGGAAGGCCGGTTCGCCGGAGGCGATCAAGGTCATCAAGTTCCTGAAGGAAGAAATGGGCGTGACCAAGATCCGCTTCGATCAGGATTGCGGGATTGGCATCAAGCCGGTCTCCAAGGAAGGCACTGAGCGCCTGGCGCGCAAGGCTCTGCAATATGTCGTGGATAATGACCGCGACTCGCTGACCATTGTGCACAAAGGCAACATCATGAAGTTCACAGAAGGTGCCTTCAAAGAATGGGCCTACGGCATCGCCGAGAAAGAGTTTGGCGCGACCCTGCTCGACGGCGGCCCGTGGATGCAGTTCAAAAACCCGAAGACCGGCAAGAATGTGGTGGTCAAGGACGCTATCGCCGACGCGATGCTCCAGCAAATCCTGCTGCGCCCGGCTGAGTATGACGTGATCGCCACCCTCAACCTCAACGGTGACTACCTGTCGGACGCCCTGGCGGCGGAGGTGGGCGGCATCGGTATTGCGCCGGGCGCCAACCTGTCGGACACCGTGGCGATGTTTGAAGCCACCCACGGTACTGCGCCCAAATATGCAGGCAAGGATCAGGTCAACCCGGGTTCATTGATTCTGTCGGCAGAAATGATGCTGCGGCACATGGGCTGGACGGAAGCGGCTGACTTGATTATCAAAGGCACGAATGGTGCTATTTCGGCCAAGACCGTGACCTATGACTTTGAGCGCTTGATGGAGGGCGCCAAGTTGGTGTCGTCGTCTGGGTTTGGCGATGCGTTGATTTCGCATATGTGAAGCTGAGGCTATAAAAAAACCGGCGGTCCTGATGAGTCAGAACCGCCGGTTTTCTTTGCGTTGCATAAGCGCTGATCAGGCCGTTTGTGTGTTTTTTGAATGAGTGGGTTGATCAGTCTTGAGCCCATTTTCGTGGGGGCTCCCAGTTTTGGCCGCGCCGGCTGCACTGATGGCAACAGCATGCAGGCCCTTGGGCCCCTGGATGATTTCAAACTCCACCGCCTGGCCCGCTTTCAGCGTCTTATACCCATCCATGGTAATCGCTGAGAAATGCGCAAAAAGGTCTTCATCCTTGCCGTCTTCGATAATGAAGCCGTACCCCTTGGCATTGTTGAACCACTTGACCTTACCACTAGCCATGCTCATATCCCTCTGCACCAGACTCCATCACTGGAGTATCATCCAGTTTATCCGTCCTAACCCGAATAAATAAGGTTGACTGCGCGGACCTTTTTTACCCACTGTGGGCTCTATTGGTTGTAACACCGTTTCGCCGATAGTCAAGGCGACCATACGGTCAGTGTTGAAATTCTGACAGGTCGCCCCCACCACTGTATTTGAACCACTGACGAACCTTTCTTTCCATGCATGCAAACAGCCAGATTCGACTAACATTCAATCAGGATCGCCCGGATCAGGAACACGATGACGACGGTTCTGCAGGCATTGCTGTTCAGGAAGCGAAGCCTGCCCTACAGGCGCCGCCGATGTACAAGGTGGTTTTGTTCAATGATGACTACACACCGATGGATTTCGTGGTCGAAGTACTCGAGGTGTTTTTTAACCTGAACCGCGAGTTGGCGACCAAGGTAATGCTGGCCGTTCACACAGAAGGACGGGCAGTATGTGGAGTGTTTACCCGCGACATCGCCGAGACAAAGGCCATGCAGGTCAACCAGTACGCCAGGGAAAGCCAGCATCCGCTACTCTGTGAAATCGAGAAGGACGGTTAACGCCGACCACTTGGGTATGAGGTGAAGCTATGTTAAACCGCGAGCTCGAAGTCACCCTCAATCTTGCCTTCAAGGAGGCTCGTTCGAAGCGTCATGAGTTCATGACCGTCGAACACCTGCTGCTGGCACTTTTGGATAACGAAGCTGCCGCCACCGTTTTACGTGCGTGCGGCGCCAACCTCGACAAACTCAAGCATGACCTGCAGGAGTTTATCGACTCCACCACACCGCTGATCCCCGTACATGACGAGGACCGCGAGACCCAGCCAACCCTGGGCTTCCAGCGGGTACTGCAGCGTGCTGTTTTCCACGTACAGAGCTCCGGTAAGCGTGAAGTCACAGGCGCCAATGTGCTTGTGGCGATCTTCAGCGAACAGGAAAGCCAGGCGGTGTTCCTGCTGAAACAGCAGAGCGTTGCCCGTATTGATGTCGTCAACTACATCGCCCACGGTATCTCCAAGGTGCCTGGGCACGGCGATCATTCCGAGGGTGAGCAGGATATGCAGGACGACGAGGGCGGTGAGTCTTCTTCTTCGGGCAATCCATTGGATGCCTATGCCAGCAACCTCAATGAACTCGCGCGCCAGGGGCGGATCGATCCGCTGGTGGGGCGTGAGCTTGAGGTTGAGCGTGTAGCGCAGATCCTCGCGCGTCGTCGCAAGAACAATCCGTTGCTGGTGGGTGAGGCGGGCGTGGGTAAAACCGCAATCGCCGAAGGCCTGGCCAAGCGCATTGTCGATAACCAGGTGCCTGACCTGCTGGCCAACAGCGTCGTCTACTCCCTTGACCTCGGCGCGTTGCTCGCCGGGACCAAGTACCGTGGCGATTTCGAGAAGCGCTTCAAAGCGTTGCTCGGTGAGCTGAAAAAACGCCCGCAGGCGATCCTGTTTATCGATGAGATCCACACCATTATTGGTGCCGGTGCGGCATCCGGTGGGGTGATGGACGCCTCGAACCTGCTCAAACCGTTGCTGTCGTCGGGTGATATCCGCTGCATCGGTTCGACCACGTTCCAGGAATTCCGTGGCATTTTCGAGAAGGACCGCGCCCTGGCGCGCCGCTTCCAGAAAGTCGACGTGTCCGAGCCTTCGGTTGAAGACACCATCGGCATCCTGCGCGGCCTCAAGGGGCGTTTCGAAGCGCACCACGGCATCGAGTACACCGATGAGGCGCTGCGTGCCGCGGCTGAGCTGGCGTCGCGCTACATTAATGACCGGCACATGCCGGACAAGGCCATCGACGTGATCGACGAGGCGGGTGCCTACCAGCGCCTGCAGCCGGTCGAGAAGCGCGTGAAGCGCATCGACGTGCAGCAAGTCGAGGACATCGTGGCGAAGATCGCGCGGATTCCGCCAAAACACGTCAACAGTTCCGACAAGGAGCTGCTGCGTAACCTGGAGCGTGACCTCAAGCTCACCGTGTTCGGCCAGGATGCGGCCATCGACGCGTTGTCCACCGCGATCAAGTTGTCGCGTGCGGGCCTCAAGTCGCCGGACAAGCCTGTCGGTTCGTTCCTGTTCGCAGGCCCGACCGGTGTCGGCAAGACCGAAGCGGCGCGGCAGTTGGCCAAGGCCATGGGCATTGAGCTGGTGCGCTTCGACATGTCCGAATACATGGAGCGCCACACCGTGTCGCGCCTGATCGGTGCGCCTCCGGGCTATGTCGGGTTTGACCAGGGCGGTCTGTTGACCGAGGCAATCACCAAACAGCCGCATTGCGTATTGCTGCTCGATGAAATCGAGAAGGCCCACCCGGAAGTCTTCAACCTGCTGTTGCAGGTCATGGACCACGGTACCCTGACCGACAACAACGGGCGCAAGGCGGACTTCCGCAATGTGATCGTGATCATGACCACCAACGCCGGCGCTGAAACCGCTGCGCGGGCTTCGATTGGCTTTGCGCACCAGGATCACTCTTCGGATGCGATGGAAGTGATCAAGAAGAGCTTCACGCCGGAATTCCGCAACCGTCTGGACACCATTATCCAGTTTGGTCGCCTCAGCCATGAGGTCATCAAAAGCGTGGTGGACAAGTTCCTTACCGAGCTTCAGGCGCAGTTGGAAGACAAGCGTGTGCAGCTGGACGTGACGGATGCGGCGCGCAACTGGCTGGCCGAAGGTGGCTACGACGCGGCAATGGGCGCTCGCCCAATGGCGCGTCTGATCCAGGACAAGATCAAGCGGCCATTGGCCGAAGAGATCCTGTTCGGCGAACTCTCCGACCATGGTGGCGTGGTACATATCGACCTGAAGGACGGCGAGCTGACCTTCGAGTTCGAAACCACGGCTGAAATGGCCTGATCGATAGTTGCAGGAAAAGCAAAAGGCGCCGAAAGGCGCCTTTTTGCTGTCTGTGAACCTGGAATGTGTCCCCCAGAACAATTGAGGCCAGCTCCCACAGGGTTAAGGTGTGGCTGCTAAATCACGCACACACAAAAACGCCCGGCATAACCGGGCGCTTTGTATTGACTTGATTAGCGAGCGCGGTAGGTGATGCGCCCTTTGCTCAAGTCATAGGGCGTCAGCTCGACGCGCACTTTGTCACCGGTAAGAATACGAATGTAGTTCTTGCGCATCTTGCCGGAGATATGCGCGGTTACGACGTGCCCATTTTCCAACTCCACACGAAACATGGTGTTGGGCAGGGTGTCGACGACAGTGCCTTCCATTTCGAAGCTGTCTTCTTTCGACATGCAGTAAAGCCCTCGGTATCCAGTGAATGGCCCGGTGCAACTGCGCCAGGCAAAAGCGGCGTGCATTGTGCCCGAAAAAGGGTGTTTAAGCCAAGGGGTTCTAGTTAAGCGTTACCCATCTTTGATTAATCAGCAGCTCAATGGGCCGATATTGGGTCTTGTAGTTCATCTTTTTGCAGTTTTTGATCCAGTACCCGAGGTACACCGCTTCGAGTTCCTGGCGCAGGGCTTCGCCGATTTGCCACAGGATCGCAAAGCGTCCCAGGCTGCGACGTTCTTCGGTCGGTTCATAGAAGGTGTACACCGCCGACAGGCCGTTGGGCAGCAAGTCGGTGACGGCCACCGCCAACAGGCGACCGTCCAGGCGGAACTCATAAAAGCGTGAAAACGGCAGGTCGCGCACCAGGAACGTCGAAAATTGATCGCGGCTGGGCGGGAACATGTCGCCGTCGGCATGCCGTTGCTCGATGTAGCGCTGGTAGAGGTCGAAATATTCTTCGCTGAAGTGCGGTTTGGTGGCGGTGATGGTCAGGTCGGCATTGCGCTTTAGAATGCGCTTCTGGTTGCGGTCCGGCAAAAACTGCGCGGCCGGGATGCGCGCCGGCACGCAGGCATTGCAGTTCTGGCAGTGGGGCCGGTACAGGTGATCGCCGCTGCGCCGAAAGCCCATCTCCGACAGGTCAGCGTACACGTGCACGTCCATCGGCTGGCTGGGGTCGAGGAACAGCGTGGTGGCCTGCTCGTCGGGCAGATAGCTGCAAGAGTGGGCTTGAGTGGCATAAAACTTCAAGCGCGCCAGCTCGGTCATGATCAACCCTCGGGATAAGCTTTGAAATAAGTGTAAGCCAGGTGCGAGGAAGTCGCCTAGGAAACCCACGGTCCAGAGCTGGGTTGATCCAAATGGTTGCGCAAAAAGTCCGCGAATTCACTGCGCGGTATGGCGCGGGCGCCGAGGCTGTGCAAGTGATCATTGGGCATCTGGCAGTCGATCAGCACAAAACCCCAGGCCTGCAGTTGCCGGGTCAGCGTGGCGAAGCCGAATTTCGAGGCGTTATCGGCGCGGCTGAACATCGACTCGCCAAAGAACAGTTGGCCCATCGCCAGGCCATACAGGCCGCCGACCAGCTCGCCCTGGTCCCACACCTCCACGGAATGCGCGTAGCCACGCTGGTGCAGCGCCAGGTAGGCGCTTTGGATGCCCTCAGTGATCCAGGTGCCATCGGCATAGCTGCGTGGTGCGGCGCACGCTTGGATGACGGCGGCGAAGTCCTGGTCGAAGGTCACTGTGTAGCGCTGCTGGCGCAACAATTTGCCGAGGCTGCGCGAGACGTGCAGCTCGTCGGGAAATATCACCGTGCGTGGGTCCGGCGACCACCAGAGGATCGGCTGACCTTCGGAAAACCAAGGAAAGCAGCCGTGGCGATAGGCCTGGATCAAGCGTTCGGCCGACAAGTCGCCACCGGCGGCAAGCAAGCCATTGGGTTCGCGCATGGCCTTGGCCAGCGGCGGAAATGTCAGGGAATCGCGTTGCAACCAGGTCAGCATGGCATCCAGGCTTACGGAAGGGGAGGGCAGTGGCAGGTCTGTGGCCTGCCGCAAGAGCGGTGATTATTGTCGACGCAGCGCTGTGGGGCCAGCCCGAATCCGATATCCGCACGCTTAAGCGTGAGCGCGTGTTGCTGCAACTCTGCTCCGTGGGTGCGGTCGTAATCGGGGCTGGGCCATGCAGGCCATTTGCCAAGCTTGCCTGGATTGCTAAATACAGCTCATAAGCCTTTGTCAGCAAAGACAATGCATGCTCAAATTGAACATGCTGTGACACTTCAATTGTCTATGCTCTCCGGTGATGGGCAAGGGCGTGGCATCGTCGGCGCAAACCCGTACAATGCGGCCATTGTGGCGTTGTCGCCATTTCACCCAAACATCAGCGGGTGTTAAACGTAGATTCACGGATATTGGTTAATTTTCAGCTGCTCGGATTGGGCAGTATTTGCAGTCATTCAACAGATGGACGCGCTAAAGGCGCAGGAAAAGACCCGTTTTGAAGAAATCCGCCGCAACACCTAAAGCAGCAGTCGTGCCCGCCTGGCGCCAGCACCTGCACTATCGACTCAAGGAAGGCGCGCTGATCGCCATTGGCGCGCTGTGCCTGTTCCTGATGATGGCCTTGCTCACCTATGGCAAGGACGATCCCGGCTGGAGCCACAACAGCAAGATCGAAGACGTGCAGAACTTCGGCGGCCCCGCCGGTTCCTACAGCGCCGACATCCTGTTTATGGTGCTGGGTTACTTCGCGTATATCTTCCCGCTGCTGCTGGCGATCAAGACCTGGCAGATCTTCCGCCAGCGTCACGAGCCATGGCAGTGGAGCGGCTGGCTGTTCTCCTGGCGTTTGATCGGCCTGGTGTTCCTGGTGCTGTCCGGCGCCGCACTGGCGCATATCCATTTCCATGCACCGACCGGCCTGCCGGCGGGCGCGGGCGGTGCGCTGGGCGAAAGCCTCGGCGACCTGGCGCGCAAGACCCTGAATATCCAGGGCAGTACCTTGATGTTTATCGCGCTGTTCCTGTTCGGCCTCACGGTGTTCACCGACCTGTCATGGTTCAAGGTGATGGACGTGACCGGCAAGATCACCCTCGACCTGCTGGAGCTGTTCCAAGGCGCCGCCAACCGTTGGTGGTCGGCCCGCGTTGAGCGCAAACGCATGGTGGCGCAGCTGCGTGAGGTGGATACCCGCGTCAATGAGGTCGTGGCCCCTACCACGCCGGACCGGCGCGAGCAGGCCAAGGTCAAGGAACGCCTGATCGAGCGCGAGCAAGCCCTGAGCAAACACATGTCGGACCGCGAGAAGCAGGTGCCGCCGGTGATCGCCCCGGCGCCGCCCAAGGCGCCCGAGCCGAGCCATCGTGTGCAGAAAGAGAAACAGGCGCCGTTGTTTGTCGATAGCGCCGTGGAAGGCACCTTGCCGCCGATCTCGATTCTCGACCCGGCTGAAAAGAAACAACTCAATTACTCTCCGGAATCCCTGGCTGCTGTCGGCCACCTGCTGGAAATCAAGCTCAAGGAATTCGGCGTCGAAGTCTCCGTGGATTCGATCCATCCTGGCCCGGTGATTACCCGCTACGAAATCCAGCCGGCTGCCGGCGTCAAGGTCAGCCGCATCTCCAACCTGGCGAAAGACTTGGCGCGTTCCCTGGCCGTAACCAGCGTACGGGTTGTGGAAGTGATCCCCGGCAAGACCACGGTGGGCATCGAGATTCCCAACGAAGACCGTCAGATCGTGCGCTTCTCCGAAGTGCTGTCGACGCCGGAATACGACAACTTCAAATCGCCGGTTACCTTGGCCCTCGGCCACGACATCGGCGGCAAGCCGGTGATTACCGACCTGGCAAAAATGCCGCACTTGCTGGTGGCCGGTACCACCGGTTCCGGTAAGTCGGTGGGCGTGAACGCGATGATCCTGTCGATCCTGTTCAAGTCCGGCCCGGATGACGCCAAGCTGATCATGATCGACCCGAAGATGTTGGAATTGTCGATCTACGAAGGCATTCCGCACCTGCTGTGCCCGGTGGTCACCGACATGAAAGACGCCGCCAACGCCTTGCGCTGGAGCGTCGCCGAGATGGAGCGCCGCTACAAGCTGATGGCGAAGATGGGCGTGCGTAACCTGTCGGGCTTCAACGCCAAGGTCAAGGAAGCCCAGGACGCCGGCACGCCGCTGACCGACCCGCTGTACAAGCGCGAAAGCATCCATGACGAAGCACCGCTGCTGACCAAGCTGCCGACCATCGTGGTGGTGGTCGACGAATTTGCCGACATGATGATGATCGTCGGCAAGAAGGTTGAAGAATTGATCGCGCGTATCGCCCAGAAGGCCCGTGCTGCCGGTATTCACTTGATCCTGGCGACCCAGCGGCCGTCGGTGGACGTGATCACCGGTCTGATCAAGGCCAACATTCCGACGCGCATGGCGTTCCAGGTTTCGAGCAAGATCGACTCGCGCACCATCATCGACCAGGGCGGCGCCGAACAGCTGCTGGGCCACGGTGACATGCTCTACATGCCGCCGGGCACCAGCCTGCCGATCCGGGTTCACGGCGCGTTCGTTTCCGATGACGAAGTACACCGCGTGGTGGAAGCCTGGAAACTGCGCGGCGCGCCGGAATACAACGACGACATCCTCGCTGGTGTCGAAGAAGCCGGCAGTGGCTTTGACGGTGGCAGCAGCGGTGGCGACGATGACGCCGAAACCGACGCGCTGTACGACGAGGCCGTGGCCTTCGTGCTCGAAAGCCGCCGCGCCTCGATCTCTGCGGTGCAGCGCAAACTGAAAATTGGCTACAACCGCGCCGCCCGCATGATCGAAGCCATGGAAAACGCCGGCGTCGTGACCGCCATGAACACCAACGGCTCGCGCGAAGTCATCGCCCCCGGGCAGATGCGCGACTGATCCCGTGCCGCGTGGCAGCACGCGGCACGCCCTAACGACTCAATGAGGACTCCCATGCGTCTTATCCGCATGCTGTTGTTGCCGGCCCTGGCCCTGACCGCCCTTTCGGCCCACGCTGATCCGGCCTCCGTCAAAAGCCTGACCAACCTGCTGGACCAATCCAAGACCCTGACCGCGCGCTTCTCCCAGTTGACCCTGGATGGCGGCGGCACCCAGTTGCAGGAAACCGCCGGTGAAATGGCTGTGCAGCGCCCAGGCCTGTTTTACTGGAAAACCGATGCGCCGAACGAGCAGACCATCGTCTCCGACGGCCAGAAAGTCACCTTGTGGGACCCGGACCTTGAACAGGCGACCATCAAGAAGCTCGACCCACGCTTGAACCAGACCCCGGCGCTGCTGCTGTCGGGCGATGTGTCGAAAATCAGCGACAGCTTTGATATCACCTCCAAGCAAACCAGCAACGTCATTGAGTTCACCCTCAAACCGAAATCCAAGGACACGCTGTTCGACAGCCTGCAATTGTCGTTCGGTAACGGCGTGATCAATAACATGCGCCTGATCGACAGCGTCGGCCAGCGCACCGACATCCTGTTCTCCGCGGTCAAGGCTAACGGCGCTGTGGATGCCTCCAAGTTCAAGTTCGTCATCCCCAAGGGTGCCGACGTGATCCAGGAATAAACTGCCCAGAGGTTTCAAGCGCTGCCCATGGATTTGTTTCGAAGTGACCCGATTGCTCAACCCTTGGCCGCGCGCTTGCGTTCGACCAACCTGGATGAGTACGTCGGGCAAGAACACCTGCTCGCTCGCGGCAAGCCTTTGCGCGAAGCCCTGGAGCAGGGTGCGCTGCATTCGATGATTTTCTGGGGGCCGCCGGGGGTGGGTAAAACCACCCTGGCGCGGTTGCTGGCGAAGGTCTCGGATGCGCACTTCGAAACGGTCTCGGCGGTGCTGGCCGGGGTCAAGGAGATCCGCCAGGCGGTTGAGGTGGCCAAGCAGCAGGCTGGGCAATACGGCAAGCGCACCATCCTGTTCGTCGACGAAGTGCATCGCTTCAACAAGTCGCAGCAGGATGCGTTCCTGCCCTATGTCGAAGACGGCACGCTGATTTTTATCGGTGCGACCACCGAAAACCCTTCGTTCGAACTCAACAATGCCTTGCTCTCGCGGGCGCGGGTCTATGTGCTCAAGAGCCTGGACGAAGCCGCGATGCGCAAGCTGTTGCAGCGCGCCTTGGGCGAAGACAAGGGCTTGGGCAAGCGCCAGCTGAGTCTCAGTGACGAAGGCTTCAAGATTTTGCTGAGCGCCGCTGATGGCGACGGTCGCCGCTTTCTCAACTTGCTGGAGAACGCGTCCGACCTGGCGGAAGACAACAGTGAGATCGGCGTCGACCTCCTGCAAAGCCTGCTCGGCGACACTCGCCGCCGCTTCGACAAAGGCGGCGAAGCCTTTTATGACCAAATCTCGGCGCTGCACAAATCCGTACGCGGCTCCAACCCGGATGGCGCGCTGTACTGGTTTGCGCGGATGATCGATGGCGGCTGCGACCCGCTGTACCTCGCGCGCCGCGTGGTGCGCATGGCCAGCGAAGACATCGGCAATGCCGACCCGCGTGCGCTGAGCCTGTGCCTCGCGGCCTGGGAAGTGCAGGAGCGCCTTGGCAGCCCGGAAGGTGAGTTGGCGGTGGCGCAGGCCATTACCTACCTGGCCTGCGCGCCGAAAAGCAACGCGGTGTACATGGGCTTCAAGTCGGCCCTGCGCGCCGCTGCCGAACACGGCTCGCTGGAAGTGCCGCTGCACCTGCGCAACGCGCCGACCAAGCTGATGAAACAATTGGGCTACGGTGACGAATACCGCTATGCCCACGACGAACCGGACGCCTATGCCGCCGGCGAAGACTATTTCCCCGATGAGCTTGAGCCGCAGCCGTTCTACCAGCCGGTGCCCCGTGGCCTGGAGCTGAAGATCGGCGAAAAACTCAATCACCTCGCCCAACTCGACCGCCTCAGCCCCAAACAGCGGAGAAAGTAGTGCTCAAGACGATTCTTGCCGTGTCCGTAGCCGGCATCGCTGGTACATTATTGCGTTTCGCCACCGGTACGTGGGTGAGCGCCAATTGGCCGAAGCATTTTTATGCGGCGACTTTGGCGGTGAACCTGGTGGGTTGCTTGATCATCGGGCTGTTATACGGCTGGTTCCTGTTGCGCCCGGAAGTGCCGATTGAGATTCGCGCCGGCTTGATTGTCGGCTTTGTAGGCGGTCTGACGACCTTTTCATCCTTTTCACTGGACACAATACGCCTGCTGGAAAGCGGGCAAGCCCTGGTTGCCTTCGGGTACTTGGGCATCAGCGTGTTCGGCGGGCTGCTCGCCACCTGGGCTGGCCTGTCCTTGACCAAACTTTGATAAACGAGAGACCGACATGCTCGATTCCAAACTGTTACGTAGCAACCTTCAGGACGTAGCGGACCGCCTGGCATCCCGTGGCTTTGCCTTGGATGTTGCGCGCATCGAAGCGCTGGAAGAACAGCGCAAGACCGTCCAGACCCGCACCGAAGCACTGCAGGCTGAACGCAATGCGCGCTCCAAATCCATCGGTCAGGCCAAGCAGCGCGGCGAAGACATCGCGCCGCTGATGGCGGACGTTGAGCGTATGGGCACCGAGCTGTCCGACGGCAAGGTCGAGCTGGAAGGCATTCAGAGCGAGCTGGATTCGATCCTGCTGGGCATCCCGAACATTCCGCACGAATCCGTGCCGGTGGGCGAAGACGAAGACGGCAACGTCGAAGTGCGCCGCTGGGGCACGCCGAAAGCCTTTGATTTCGAGATCAAGGACCACGTTGCCTTGGGCGAACTGACCGGTGGCCTGGATTTCGAAACCGCCGCCAAAATGTCCGGCGCACGCTTTGCGTTGCTGCGCGGCCCGATTGCACGCATGCACCGTGCCCTGGCGCAGTTCATGATCAACCTGCACACCGGCGAGCACGGCTACGAAGAAGCCTACACCCCGTACCTGGTGCAGGCGCCGGCGCTGATGGGTACCAGCCAGCTGCCGAAATTCGAAGAAGACCTGTTCAAGATCAGCCGCGACGGCGAAGCCGACCTGTACCTGATCCCGACGGCCGAAGTGTCGCTGACCAACATCGTCGCCGGCGAAATCCTCGACGCCAAGCAACTGCCGATCAAGTTCGTGGCCCACAGCCCGTGCTTCCGCAGTGAAGCGGGCGCTTCGGGGCGTGATACCCGTGGCATGATCCGCCAGCATCAGTTCGACAAGGTCGAGATGGTGCAAGTGGTCGAGCCGTCGACCTCGATGGAAGCCCTGGAAGGCCTGACTGCCAACGCCGAACGCGTGCTGCAACTGCTGGAGCTGCCGTACCGCGTACTGGCGCTGTGCACTGGCGACATGGGTTTCAGCGCCGTCAAGACTTACGACCTCGAAGTGTGGGTGCCGAGCCAGGACAAGTACCGCGAGATTTCGTCGTGCTCCAACTGCGGCGATTTCCAGGCGCGTCGCATGCAGGCGCGTTTCCGTAACCCGGAAACCGGCAAGCCGGAGCTGGTGCACACCCTCAACGGTTCGGGCCTGGCCGTAGGTCGTACCCTGGTGGCCGTGCTGGAAAACTACCAGCAGGCGGACGGTTCGATCCGTGTACCTGAGGTGCTCAAGCCGTACATGGCGGGCGTTGAGGTCATCGGCTAAATGGAATTTCTGCCGCTGTTTCATAACCTGCGCGGCAGTCGTGTGTTGGTCGTTGGTGGCGGGGAGATTGCCTTGCGCAAATCCCGGCTGCTGGCCGACGCCGGTGCGTTGCTGCGGGTGGTTGCTCCCCAGATCGAAGACCAGTTGCGTGAACTGGTGCTGGGCAGTGGCGGGGAACTGATTTTGCGCGGTTATCAGGAGGCCGACCTTGATGGCTGCACCCTGATTATCGCCGCGACCGACGACGAGCCACTGAACGCGCAAGTGTCCAGTGATGCCAAGCGTCGCTGCGTACCGGTCAACGTGGTGGATGCGCCGGCCTTGTGCAGCGTGATCTTCCCGGCGATTGTCGACCGTTCGCCGTTGGTGATTGCCGTGTCCAGTGGCGGCGATGCGCCGGTGCTGGCGCGCCTGATCCGCGCCAAGCTGGAAACCTGGATACCGTCCACGTATGGCCAGTTGGCCGGGTTGGCGGCGCGTTTCCGTGCCCAGGTCAAAGGTTTGTACCCGGACGTGCAGCAGCGTCGTGCGTTCTGGGAAGAGGTGTTCCAAGGCCCGATTGCCGACCGCCAGTTGGCCGGGCAGGGCGATGAAGCCGAGCGTTTGCTGGTCGAGAAAGTCAACGGCAAGCCGCCGCATGCGCCGGGCGAGGTGTACCTGGTGGGCGCAGGCCCAGGTGATCCGGACCTGCTGACCTTCCGCGCCCTGCGCCTGATGCAGCAAGCCGATGTGGTGCTGTATGACCGTTTGGTCGCACCGGCAATTCTTGAGCTGTGCCGTCGTGATGCCGAGCGTGTGTATGTCGGCAAGCGTCGCGCCGACCATGCCGTGCCGCAAGACCAGATCAACCAGCAATTGGTGGATTTGGCCAAGCAAGGCAAGCGTGTGCTGCGCCTCAAAGGTGGCGATCCGTTCATCTTTGGCCGCGGTGGCGAAGAGATCGAAGAGCTGGCGGCCCATGGCATCCCGTTCCAGGTGGTGCCGGGGATTACCGCGGCCAGTGGTTGCGCGGCGTATGCCGGGATTCCGCTGACCCATCGCGACTATGCGCAATCGGTACGCTTTATCACCGGGCATTTGAAGAACGGCACCTCGGACCTGCCTTGGCGTGACTTGGTTGGGCCGTCGCAGACCCTGGTGTTCTACATGGGCTTGATCGGTTTGCCGATCATCTGCGAACAGTTGATCAAGCACGGCCGAGCGGCGGATACGCCGGCGGCGCTGATCCAGCAAGGCACCACGTCCAACCAGCGGGTCTTCACCGGCACCCTGGCGGACTTGCCGCGCATGGTGGCGGAGCATGAAGTGCATGCGCCGACACTGGTGATCGTCGGTGAAGTGGTGGTGTTGCGCGAGAAGCTGAAGTGGTTTGAAGGCGCGCAGTCCCAGGTCTGACACTGCTCGTTCCCACGCGCAGCAAAGGAATGCCTCCTATGACGCTCCGCGTCGTGCTTTTAAGAGCGGACGCAGAGCGTCCAGGGCTGCATTCCCACGCTGAGCGCGGGAACGATCATCAGCTCCACACAGCTTTACCGCTCAACCGCTCACGATCATGCCCCGCATCAAATCCCTGCAACGGCCCCTTCGGTACAATCCCTGTCGGATTAATCGTGCGGTGGCTCGCGTAGTAATGCCCCTTGATATGGGCAAAATCCACCGTCTCGGCCACGCCCGGCCACTGGTACATCTCCCTGAGCCAGTTCGACAAATTCGGGTAATCGGCGATCCGCCGCAAATTGCATTTGAAGTGGCTGTAGTACACCGCATCAAAACGAATCAGCGTGGTGAACAGCCGCACATCGGCTTCGGTCAGGTACTCACCGGCCAGGTAACGATGCTCACCCAAATGCTGCTCCAGGTTATCCAGCTCGGCAAAAACGTCATCAAACGCGCTTTCGTAGGCCTGTTGCGAGGTGGCGAAGCCTGCGCGGTACACGCCGTTGTTCACGGCGGGATAGATGCGCTCGTTCAGCGCGTCGATGGTCGGGCGTAGCCCTTCGGGGTAGAAGTCCAGCGTGTTGCCGGTCAGCCCGTTAAACGCGCTGTTGAACATGCGGATGATCTCGGCCGACTCATTGCTCACGATGCGCTTGAGCTGTTTGTCCCACAGCACCGGCACAGTGACCCGGCCGGTGTAGTCGGCAGTGTCGGCGGTGTAGCGCTGGTGCATGTAGTCGAAACCATCGAGCTTGTCGCCGGTAGAGCCGTGGGCCTTGTCGAAGGTCCAGCCGTTTTCCAGCATCAACCAGCTGACCACAGATACGTCGATCAGGCTTTCCAGGCCCTTGAGCTTGCGCATAATCAGGGTGCGATGGGCCCAGGGGCAGGCGAGGGATACATACAGGTGGTAGCGACCGGCTTCGGCCTTGAAGCCGCCGTCGCCACTTGGGCCGGGCTCGCCGTTGGCGGTCACCCAGTTACGCCGTTGCGCCTGTTCGCGCTGGAACGCGCCGTCTGCGCTACTTTCGTACCACTGGTCTTTCCAGTGTCCTTCGATCAGCAAACCCATGACTGGCTCCTCGGCTAATAAGCGTTGGAGCCCAGTCTAAAGGGATGAGTTCGAACTAAAAGCGCAAAGACCGGGCGCTAATGATCGGTTAAATCGATCTGTCCCGCGCGGCCCAATACTGCTGGGCCAATTCGAAGGCGTGTTCCCGTGGGTGGCCGAGGCCGCGCAAGGCCAGGGCCATGGTGGCGATCAGAGCCAGTTGTGGGTAGCTGTCCTCGACATCGCCACGCCATAGCGCCTTCAGCTGTTCAGGCTCAAGGGTGGCGGGTTTGACGTGGCGTTGGGCGGAGAGGGCAGGCCATTCTTCGTCCCAGCTCTCGCCGCCGGTGGTGCCGTACAGGTGGCTGATCGTGTCCGGGTTGATCTCGACTTCGCCGCCATCGCCCTTGACCACAATCACGTTGTCACCGAGCAGGCCACTGGCATCGCGGTGCACGCCCTGGTAACCGGGGTGGAAAATACTTTGCAGCCCGCAACGCGCGTTCAGCGGGTTGAGCAGTCGCGCCAGGGAATGAATCGGCGAGCGCAGGCCCAGGGTGTTGCGCAGGTCGATCATGCGCTGTAACTGCGGCGCCCAGTCGCCCAGTGGAATAAACGCCAGGTTGCTGTGCTCAAAGGCCGTCTCGACCTGCTGCCAGTTGCGGCACAGCGGGATTTGCAGGCCTTCCAGCAGTTGCTCGGTGTACAACCGGCCCGCGGTGTGGGCGCCGCCGCCGTGCATCAGAATGCGCACACCGTTTTGCGCCAGGCACTTAGCCGCCAGCAGATACCAAGGCAAGTGGCGTTTCTTGCCGGCATAGGTCGGCCAGTCCACATCCACATTCAGCGCCGGGGCGTTCAGGCGTTCGCGCACGGCCTCGGTGAAGCCGGCAAGTTCTTCCGGGCTTTCTTCCTTGTGGCGCAGCAGCATCAGGAAGGCGCCGAGCTGGGTGTCTTCGACCTTTTCGTCGAGCAGCATGCCCATGGCTTCGCGGGCTTCCTCACGGGTGAGGTTGCGCGCGCCGCGCTTGCCTTTGCCCAGAATGCGCACGAACTGCGCAAACGGGTGCTCGGCAGGGGTTTCAAGGGTCAGCGGGGCAAAGTCGGTCATAAGCAATTCGTCGGCCTGGGCAGGCCCGCCAGCTTGGCGGCGAGTTTGGCGGGAGTGCCGTTGAACAGTGTGTTTAAGTGCAGGCTGTTGCCTTTTTCCGGGCCCAGCTTCAAGGCGGTGTACTTGATCAGCGGGCGCGTGGCGGGCGACAGCTGGAACTCTGCATAGAAGCCGCGCAGCAGTTCGAGGATTTCCCAGTGCGCCGCAGTCAATTCCAGCGGTACGGCGGCGGCGAGGGCATCGGCGACCTCGGCAGACCAGTCATTCAGGTCGACGAGGTAGCCGTCCTTATCCAGCTCAAGGGTGCGTGAACCGACGGTCAGGGTGTTCATAGCCAGGTGTTGACCTTGTCGTAGTCAATCGACAGTTGCACAAAGCCTGGGTAGTCCACGCTGTCGGCCCAGTCCGGCAGCGGCAGGTTGCGCGCCTGCATGTCTTCGGCCAGCACAAACACCTTCACGCCCTGGGTTTGCAGGGCCGGGTTATGCAGGCCGTAAGCGCCATCGCCGCACAGCAGGATCGCGTCGGCGCTGCCGCACACGCGCAGGCAGCTGGCCAGGCGGCCGTCGGTAAACGGGGAGTGAGACACCACATGTAAAGTCGACATCAGAGGGTAATCACCTGGTCGTAACGGTCAATCAGCTGGGAGATTTCTGTGCTGCTCAGCGGCTGGGCGCTGGCGGGCGGCGCCATGCCGCGTTCGGCCAGGCTGTGGTGGCAGGCGAACACATCGTCGATGCCGAACAGGCCCAGTGCTTGCAGGTTGGCGCTGAGGTCTTTTTGCTGCACAGCCTTGGCGTCCTGGTGCGGCGCCAGCTGGAACACGCCGTCATCCATAAACAGCAGGCCGATCGGCAGATCAAAGGCGCCACCGGCCAGCACGATATCCAGCGCTTCACGCGCGCTCGGCCCGGACCACGGCGCCTGACGGCTGATCACTAATAAGGATTTGGACATGTCACGGCCCTCCAAAACAGATCAGGCGGTCGGCAGACTGGGCGGCGTCGTGCAACTGCCCAAGGCCTGACAGTGCCCACGGCGCATCGAGGTTCACCGCGCTGCGTTGATAGCGCGTGGCTTCTTCGCTGTTGAGTACGCCACGACGCAAGGCGGCGGCGATGCACACCACGCCGTCGAGCTGGTGTGTGCTGACCAACTCGCGCCATTGGCGGGCAATGTCTTGCTCATCCTGGGGCGCAACGATGTTGTTGGACGCGCTGTAGACGCCGTCCTGATAAAAAAACAGCCGCACAATCTCATGCCCACCCGCCAGCGCCGCCTGGGCGAACAGCAAGGCACGGCGCGAGGAGGGCGCATGGGCGGCGGAAAACACAGCAATGGCAAACTTCATGGAGCACTCTGCAAGCAAACGTGGGCCAATGATAAAGCCGCCGCCGCGAAAAAGCCCGCCGTGATCAAAACGGTCACTGTCGCTGATCGTTCTGACGATTGCCGGTAGCACCAAGCCTGCCTACGCTGTGGACATTCGAAACCCAAATGGAGTGCCCATGTCAGGTCCCTTGGCGTCGCTTAAAGTGCTGGATTTTTCCACCTTGCTGCCTGGCCCGTTTGCGTCCTTGATGCTGGCGGACATGGGCGCCGAGGTATTGCGCATCGAATCACCGACGCGCATGGACTTGTTGCGAGTGTTGCCGCCCCATGACCGGGGCACGTCGGCGAGCCACGCCTACCTCAATCGCAACAAGCGCAGCCTGGCGCTGGACCTCAAGCAGGCCGAGGCGTTGTCGATCGTGCGCGAGCTGGTCAAGGACTACGACATTCTCATTGAACAGTTTCGCCCCGGCGTGATGGAACGCTTGGGATTGGGCTATGCGGCGCTGAAGGCGATCAACCCCAGGCTGATCTATGTGTCGATCACCGGCTACGGCCAAACCGGGCCCTACAAGGACCGCGCCGGGCACGATATCAACTACCTCGCGCTGGCGGGAATCGCCAGCCACACCGGGCGGCAGGGCAGCGGGCCACTGCCGCTGGGCGTGCAATTGGCGGATGTCGGCGGTGGCTCGCTGCACGCGGTAGTGGGGTTGCTGGCGGCGGTGATTGCGCGGCAGCACAGCGGAGTCGGCCAATACCTGGACGTGAGCATGACCGATTGTTCGTTCAGCCTGAACGCCATGGCCGGTGCGGGTTACCTGGCATGTGGGGTGGAGCCAGCATGGGAAACCCATGTGCTCAACGGCGGCAGTTTCTACGATTACTACCGTTCCCGGGATGGGCGCTGGATGTCGGTCGGCAGCCTGGAGCCTGCCTTTATGCAGCAATTGTGCGCCGCACTGGGGCGCCCGGAATTGGCGGCGCAAGGCCTGTCCCCCAACCCCGAGCAGCAAAAAGCCCTGAAAATGGCGCTGCAGGTCGAGTTCGAGAAGCGCAGCTTTGCTGAGTTGTGTGAGCTGTTTGCCGGGCTGGATGCCTGTGTGGAACCGGTGTTGAGCCTGAGTGAAGCGCTGGAGCATCCGCAGTTGAAGGCGCGGGAACTGGTCAGCCAGGTGCCGCGCGGCGATGGCTCGACTCAGGCGCAGATAGCTTGCCCGTTGAAGTTTTCAGAGGGGTTGCCGCAGGCTCGGCATATGGGTGTGGCCGTTGGGGCTCACAGCGATGAGGTGTTGGCTGAGTTAGGCTTCAGTGCTCAGCGCATAGCAGAATTGCGGGTGGCCAAAGTGATTGGTTGACTGCCCGGGCGCTATCGCAGGCAAGCCAGCTCCCACCTTTTGGCCCTGTGGGAGCTGGCTTGCCTGCGATGAGTCACTCACTCCACCCGAGTTTCCCCGGTATACACTAGGGTATGCCGACACCGCCGACACAAATACCGCCGCCCCTGGCTCACCAATGCATGGCGCTGTGACGAAAACGGGAAATCACTGTCGGCACACGGGCAGCGGTAGATGTAGCGAGTCACCTGCCGGCGCTTGATTTCATAGGTGTGGCAGCGATCCGGCGGCAGTTCGTAAACCCCGCGCATGATCAGCTGCCATTCCTCGCCGTGGGGCTGGATGCGTTCGCCAAACAATTGATGGGCGATCAGGTGCGCCACCTCATGGGCCACGGTCTGTTTGAGGAAGTGCTGGCTGTTTTCACGGTACAACTGTGGGTTGAAACGCAGCAGGTTCTCGTGCAAATGCGCGACACCGGCCTTCTGGCCCCGCAGCTTGAGGCTGACCTGGGGGCGTTTGAAGCTTCGTTTGAAAAAGGATTCGGCTTGCAGGAAACAATCTTCGACGCGGGTATTGAGTTGCTCGGGCATGCTGACCATATCTCCAGAGACGTCCAGTATGCCGCAAAAGCAGGTATTTCCGAATCTGTCAGGCGCCGAATGGTCGTGCATCACGCACAAAGCCACCTTGCGGTGGCTTTGCCTACGGTTTTATCCGGTTAATTTGTATAGATCGGGCCTACGCCCAAGCCCCAGACGATGACGGTAAATGCCATGATCGCCACCAGTACCACCAGGCCTACCGCCAGCACCGAGCTGGAAAACAGGAAGCCTTCGTCCGGGTCGATGCTCATGAACGTCGGCAGCCCCACATAAAGCAGGTACACCGTGTAGCAGATGGCGGCCGTGCCCACGACCATCCCCAGCCACATATGCGGGTAAAGCGCTGCCAGCCCACCGATAAACAGCGGCGTCGCGGTGTAGGTGGCAAACGCCACGCAGCGCGCCATGCTCGGGCTGGCGTCGTAGGTGCGGGCCATCCAGTGAATGAACGCGCCCATCACCGCCACGCCGCCGAGCATGGCCGCATACGACATGAGGGTCATCCACAAGGCGCTTTCCTGGGTGAGCATGACCGGCGCGCGGCTGCCGATGACCCAGCCGACCCGGGTGGTGCCGATAAAGGCGGAGACGGCGGGGATCGCCGCGAGAATCAGGGTGTGAGTGAGGTACATGTGGCCGATGCTTTCTTCTTTATCGCCACGGATTTCCCGCCATTCCTGGTCGGGATGGGTAAACAGCCCCACGACGTGATGGATCATGCCAGTCACTCCTGTCGTTATTACTATCGCCCCCCATCGGAGCGCCCACGGGCCAAATGGCCTCAAAGGTCCTGGATAGTTGTGCGACCTCAAATCGCAGTATAGGAAGTGATGACCGGAAAAACTGTGGGGCTTTAGAGCAAATTGCGCTGTAAACATTGGCCCTAATCGCGGTGAGGTCTGTCAATAACGACTCTGTCGACTGTGGGAGCTGGCTTGCCTGCGATAGCGGTGGGTCAGCCAATTTAATTGTTCGGGTGATACAGCCATCGCAGGCCAGCCAGCTCCCACATTGGAACTCGGTCGGTCATGAAGGTAAAATACCCGGCTTTTCGTCACACACCTCTAGCGGATCCAAGCGCCATGGGCACTCTTACGGTCAACCAGAACAAACTGCAAAAACGCCTGCGTCGCCTGGCCGGTGAAGCGGTCGCCGATTTCAATATGATCGAGGAGGGCGACAAGGTCATGGTCTGCCTCTCTGGCGGCAAAGACAGCTACACCATGCTCGACGTGCTGCTGCACCTGCAAAAGGTCGCACCGATCAAGTTCGAGATCGTCGCCGTCAACATGGACCAGAAACAACCGGGCTTTCCCGAGCACGTGCTGCCGGCCTACCTCAAAGAGTTGGGCATCGAGTACCACATCGTCGAGAAAGACACCTATTCGGTGGTCAAGGAGTTGATTCCGGAAGGCAAGACCACCTGTTCGCTGTGTTCGCGCCTGCGCCGTGGCACGCTCTACACCTTTGCCGATGAGATCGGCGCGACCAAGATGGCCCTGGGTCATCACCGCGATGACATCGTCGAAACCTTCTTCCTCAATATGTTCTTCAACGGCTCGCTCAAGGCCATGCCGCCCAAGCTGCGCGCCGATGACGGGCGCAACGTGGTGATCCGCCCGCTGGCGTATTGCAACGAGAAAGACATCCAGGCCTACTCCGACTTCAAGCAGTTCCCGATCATCCCGTGCAACCTGTGTGGCTCCCAGGAAAACCTGCAGCGCCAGGTGGTCAAGGAAATGCTCGTGGACTGGGAGCGCAAGACCCCGGGCCGCACCGAAAGCATCTTCCGCAGCCTGCAGAATGTGCAGCCATCGCAGCTGGCCGACCGTAACCTGTTTGACTTCACCAGCCTGAAAATCGATGAGAGCGCCGCTTCGCGCTTCGTCAATGTTGTGAACCTCTGAGCCCATTCAACGCTCTGACACACGGCGCTTGCGAGCGCCGTTTTCAATTCAAATCCCAGGAGAGGGCATGCGCGATTACAAGTGGCTGCACGAATATTGTCTGAACCGCTTTGGTTCAGCGGCCGAGTTGGAAGCCCATCTGCCTGTACCCAAGACCCCGGCGCAATTGCGTAAGATCAGCGACGATCGCTACCTCTCGACCCTGGCGCTGCGCGTGTTTCGCGCAGGGCTCAAGCACAGCGTGGTGGATGCCAAGTGGCCGGCGTTCGAGCAGGTATTTTTTGGGTTTGACCCTGAAAAGGTCGTGCTGATGGGCGCCGAACACCTGGAGCGCTTGATGCAGGACACACGCATCATTCGTCACCTGGGCAAGCTCAAAAGCGTGCCGCGCAACGCGCAGATGATTCTGGACATCGAGCAGGAAAAGGGCAGTTTCGGCGCGTTTATCGCCGAGTGGCCGGTGACCGACATCGTTGGCTTATGGAAGTACCTGAGCAAGCACGGCCACCAATTGGGCGGGCTGTCGGCGCCGCGCTTCTTGCGCATGGTCGGCAAGGACACCTTTGTGCCGAGCTATGACGTGGTGGCGGCGCTGAATGCGCAGAAGATCGTCGACAAAGCGCCGACCAGCCTGCGGGATTTGGCCGCGGTGCAAGGGGCGTTCAACCAGTGGCACGCCGAAAGTGGGCGGCCGATGTGCCAACTGTCGATGATGCTGGCTTATACGGTCAACCATTGAGACCGAGTTGATCCTATCGCAGGCAAGCCAGCTCCCACATTTTGACCGCGCCGTCGATCAAATGTGGGAGCTGGCTTGCCTGCGATAGCGGTCTTCAGACCGGCTGCAAATCTGCCGCCAACCGCCGATTCAACTGATGCCGCCACCGCACATACAGCAGCGCCGTGCAAAACACCGCCAGACTCGCGAGCATCTCCAGCACCCCGAACCACTGCCGGTTCGGGTCATAGGCCGCCAGCGCGCCCTTGATGAAGTACAGGTTCACCACAAAGCACAGCCACGAATGCCCGCGTGCGCTGCCCAGCAGCATGCCCGGCGCCAGCACCAGCAGCGGCACCAGCTCGATCAGCAGGATGACCCACGGACGTGCGCCGTGCAGGTCGGCGATGAACAGGTAATACACACACAGCAGCGCCACCAGGCCAAGAAACGCCAGCAGGCTCAGCGCGCGTGCCGCCTTCACGCGTGGTTCCAGCCACGCCTGGGGCGGCAGGACCTTAGGCTTTCTAGCCACGGCCGTTCTCCAGCAGCGTGGCGATGGTGGCCAGGCGCAGGCCCAGGGCGCGGCACAAGGTGATTTCATGTTGATCGAGCATGCGCTTGCCGTCCGGCCCGGCGTGGTGGCTGGCGCCATACGGCGTACCGCCGCCCTGGGTGTCGAGCAGCGCTTGTTCGCTGTAGGGCAGGCCGGTGATCAGCATGCCGTGGTGCAGCAACGGCAGCAGCATCGACATCAGCGTGGTTTCCTGGCCGCCGTGCAGGCTGGCGGTGGAGGTGAACACCCCGGCCGGCTTGCCCACCAGGGCGCCGGTGAGCCACAGATTGCTGGTGCCATCAAGGAAATACTTGAGCGGCGCAGCCATGTTACCGAAGCGCGTCGGGCTGCCCAGGGCCAGGCCCGAGCAGTTTTTCAGGTCATCCAGGCTGGCATACAGCGCGCCTTCGTCGGGGATGCTTGGCGCCACGGCTTCGCACTCGGTAGAGATCGCCGGCACGGTGCGCAAGCGTGCTTCCAGCCCGCCTTGCTCGATGCCGCGGGCAATCTGCCGGGCCATTTCGCTGACCGAGCCATTGCGGCTGTAATACAACACCAGCACATACGGCGCGGTCACGGCAGCAGCTCCAGCACGTTTTCGGGTGGGCGGCCAATGATGGCTTTATCGGCGGTTTCCAGGATCGGGCGCTCCATCAACTTCGGATGCTCGGCGATGGCAACAATCAGTTGCGCTTCACTGAGGCTGGCATCGGCCAGGTTGAGGGTTTTGTAGTCGTCTTCGCCGGTGCGCAGCAGTTGGCGTGCGCTGATGCCCAGCTTGCCCAGCAAGGCCTTTATTTGCGCGGCGTTCAGCGGTGTTTCCAGGTAGCGCACGAGGGTCGGCGTCAGGCCACGGGCTTCCAGCAGTTCGAGCGCACCGCGGGATTTCGAGCAGCGCGGGTTGTGATAAAGCGTCAGATCGGTCATGTGCGGGTCGCATCTTGCGTAAGGTGGCGGGTATTCTACCTGCGCAGCGTCCCGTCCTTAAACCGTAAGAGGCGATAGGTCGCAGCCAACGTTCATTTTTTTGCGAAGGATTACCCCATGACAAGGCGACTGATCGGTGCATTGGCGATCATCACAACCCTGCTGCTCAGCGGCTGCGGTAACGACTACGGCGTTGACCAGTACGGCAAGAAGGTCGCGTCCGAGCGCTTGGACAAGCAATGGGTAGTGGTTAACTACTGGGCCGAATGGTGTGGCCCGTGCCGCACGGAAATCCCGCAACTCAATGCCTTGGCCGAGCAGTTGAAAGGGCAGAACGTGGGGGTGTTCGGGGTCAATTTCGACAATGTGCAGGGTGAAGAACTCAAGGCCGCCAGCGAGAAACTGGGGATCAAGTTCACCGTACTGGCGCAGAACCCGGAGGAGATTTTCGATATTCCGCGCAGCGAGGCATTGCCGGTGACCTACATCATTGATGACAAGGGCAAGGTGCGTGAGCAGTTGATGGGTGAGCAGACGGCGGAAGGGGTGCTTGCGAAACTTAAGGCCTTGCGCGGTTAACAGTGTGGGAGCAGCTTGCCTGCGGTGCGGGCGCCCCGGAGTGTCTGTGATACCGAGTAGATGCTATCGCAGGCAAGCCAGCTCCCACAGGAAAGCCAGCTTGCGTTGACGCTGAGTTAGCCTTCTTCAAGCCACAGCCGAATCGGCTTGCCTTCAGCCGGCCAGAAACGCGTCTGTTCGAGCGGGGAGATGTCCCAGCGCTCGACGCCTTGCAGGGCCTGGAAGAAGCGGTGCTCCTGCTCCATCAACGCTTCGGCGCAAAGTTTGCGGGTGCTGCCGATCTTGCCGAAGCTCAGCTTGTCGCCCTCCACGGTGTACGGCGCAAACCAGTGGTTGCAACCGCCATTGCCGTAGGCGCGGCCATCGGCGCCGAGGGTGACGGTCAGGTGCGCGTAATCCATCAACGGCCGCTCACCAATCCACTCCACCACGTAGCTGTGATCCTGCTTGAGCTTCACTGCATCGCCGGCGCAGCCCGTCAGGCCAACGCCAGCGGCCGCGAGCAGAAGCAGGCCTTTCATTGTGCCGCCTGCTGGCATTTCGGGCAGCGGTGCTTGTCGCCCATGCTCGCCCAGCCCAGTTCCTGGATGCGCGCGTTGGCAGCCGGTTGCAGGGGCTCTTTGGTCAGCTTGGTTTCTACCGCGAATTCAAACTCCAGCACGCTGTCGCAGCTGTCGCAGTTGACCTTCCAGGTATGAATCTCCAGCTCGCCGAATTTCGGCCCATGGGCCATGGCGACCCACTGGCCCGCCGGGCGGATGGAGTAGCGCGCATCACCTTCGACGGTCAGGCGCATCGACAGGGTTTTACTGCCGCGCAGGGTGACGATCAGCACGTCGCCATGCTTGATCGAACCCCCATTGCCGGTGATTTGATAACGGCCCGGCACCAGGGCGCGGCATTCGATCAGGGTGTGTTGCGGGCTCAGCAAGCTGAAGCGGAAATCGTGTTCGGCCATGGATCCTCCAAATAGGCGCGGCATCCTATCACGGGTGCCTGCTCATCATGAGCCTGGTATGTGACCGCTGATCATCCTTCAACGAGGTTTTGTGGCTGGCCTTCGGCCCACGCGGCGATGTTGCTCAAGGTGGTGCCGGCGATGGCCGCCAGGGCTTCGCGGGTGAGGAACGCCTGGTGCGCGGTGATGATCACGTTGGGGAAGGTCAGCAGGCGCGCGAGCACATCGTCTTGCAGCGGCAGGTCGGAGCGGTCCTCGAAAAACAGCTGGGCTTCTTCTTCATACACGTCCAGCCCCAGGTAGCCGAGATGGCCATCCTTGAGGGCGTCGATCAGCGCCGGCGTGTCAACCAGGCCGCCGCGCCCGGTGTTGATCAGCATCGCGCCGCGTTGCATCCGGGCCAGGGAGCGGGCGTTGATCAGGTGTTTACTGTCGGCAGTCAGCGGGCAATGCAGGCTGATGATCTGCGCTTGGGCGACCAACTCGGGCAGGCTCACGTAACGGGCACCGAGGGCCAGAACCTGCGGGTTGGGCAAGGGGTCGTAGGCCAGCAACTGGCAGCCGAACCCGGCCATTATTTTGGTGAAGGTGGCACCGATCTGCCCTGTGCCGACCACGCCGACGGTCTTGCCCACCAAGTCGAAACCGGTCAGCCCGTGCAGGCTGAAATCTCCGTCGCGGGTGCGGTTGTAGGCGCGGTGCAGGCGGCGGTTAAGGGCGAGGATCAGCGCCACGGCGTGCTCGGCCACTGCGTGCGGCGAGTAGGCCGGCACGCGCACGATGGTCAGGCCCAGGCGCCTGGCGGCGGCCAGGTCGACATGGTTATAACCGGCCGAGCGCAGGGCAATCAGGCGTGTGCCGCCTGCGGCCAACTGTTCCAGCACCGGCGCGCTGAGGTCATCGTTGATAAAGGCGCAGACCACCTCGTGGTGTTCGGCCAGGGCCACGGTGTCGAGGTTGAGCCGGGCAGGTTGGAATTGCAGCTCAAGGCCCGCCGGCAGCGGCTCGCCGAGAAAACTGTCGCGGTCGTAGGTCTGGCTGCTGAATAGAATCACGCGCATCAAAAAAAGCTCCCTGCTCTTACTCTCTAAATACATTAACCCTGTGGGAGCGGGCCGTCCCCCAAGCAAGTAGCCTCACGCGCTGACGCGTGCCTCACTGGCCAGCCGGGCGATCGCCATGTCCAGTTCGTCCAGCGCGGCCATGGCCTTGGCGTCGTCTTGCTTGAGCAAGGTTTCCGCGCGTTGGCAGGCGGCGCGCAGTTGCGGCACGCCGCAGTAGCGGGTGGCGCCGTGCAGGCGGTGGACGCGTTCGATCAAGGCGTTATTGTCTTTGGCTTCGCGGGCGACGGTAATGGCCAGGCGGTCGGCTTCCAGGGACGCCAGCAGCATGGCGAGCATATCGGCGGCCAGGTCGGTCTTGTTGGCGGCCAGGCGCAGGCCTTCCTCATGGTCGAGTACCAACAGTTGCGCGCCACTGCCAACACCGTCGGTCACGCGTTCCGGCCCTTGATTGCGCAGGGCCAGGCCGGTCCATTTCAACACCACTTGGGCCAGTTGCCGTTCGCTGATGGGTTTGGTGAGGTAGTCGTCCATGCCACTTTGCAGCAGGGCACGTTTTTCGTTGGCCATGGCGTGGGCGGTGAGGGCGACCACCGGCAACGGCGTGCCGTGGCGCTCGCTTTCCCATTGGCGGATCGCCTCGGTGCTTTGGCGGCCGTCCATGCCGGGCATTTGGACGTCCATCAAGACCAGGTCGAAGGTTTCCTGCTTTACGGCGTCGATGGCGGCGTAACCGCTTTCCACGGCCTGGACCTTGGCGCCCATGTCTTCGAGCAGGGTTTGCACCAGCAGCAGGTTGGCCGGGTTGTCGTCCACGCAGAGTACTCGTGGTGCGCGGCTGGACAGTGGCTCGCCGGGTTCGCTGCGCGAGGGGCGTGGGCTGATCAGGTCGGCGAGGGCGCGGCGCAGCTTGCGCGTACAGGCCGGCTTGGCCTGCAATTGGCTGTTGGGGTTGGGCACCGATTGGTTGAACAGCATCTGTTCAGTGGTCGGGCACAGCACCAGCACCTTGCAACCCAGGTGCTCAAGGTCCCACAGATGCTGGTTGAGGCGCTCGGGCGGAATGTCATTGGCGGTGACGCCGAGCACGGCCAAACTAATCTCCTGTTCAGTCTGGTGCGCGCTGGTGATGCCGTTGGTCAGGCTTTCCAGGGTGTTGAACGGGGTGACTTCCAGGCCGCAATCTTCCAGCTGGTGTTGCAGGGCCTGGCGCGCCAGTTCGTGGTTTTCCAATACCGCCACACGCCGGCCAAGCAGCGGCGCAGAAGGCAGGTCGTCAACGTCGTCACGGGTCTTGGGCAGGCTCAGGCTGATCCAGAACTCCGAGCCTTCGCCCGGCGTGCTGTCGACGCCGATTTCGCCGCCCATCTGCTCAATCAAGCGCTTGGAAATCACCAGGCCCAGGCCGGTGCCACCCGGTTGGCGTGACAGCGAATTGTCGGCCTGGCTGAAGGCCTGGAACAACGCGCGCACGTCCTGATTGGACAGGCCAATGCCGGTGTCCTGCACACTGATGCGCAGTTGCACGCTGTCTTCCTGTTCGTCCTCGACCATCGCCCGAGCCACGATGGTGCCTTCGCGGGTGAACTTGATCGCGTTGCTGATCAGGTTGGTAAGGATCTGCTTGAGACGCAACGGGTCGCCGACCAGCGCCAGCGGCGTGTCGCGGTACACCAGGCTGACCAGTTCGAGCTGCTTGGCATGGGCCGCGGGGGCGAGGATGGTCAGGGTGTCTTGCAGCAAGTCGCGCAGGTTGAACGGCACGCTGTCGAGCACCAGCTTGCCGGCTTCGATTTTCGAGAAATCGAGGATCTCGTTGATGATGCCCAACAGGTTGTCGGCGGACTTTTCAATAGTGCCCAGGTAATCCAACTGACGCGGCGACAGCTCGCTTTTTTGCAGCAAGTGAGTGAAGCCGAGAATGCCGTTGAGCGGCGTGCGGATTTCATGGCTCATATTGGCCAGGAATTCTGATTTGATACGGCTGGCCTCCAGGGCCTCCTTGCGTGCCAGGTCCAGCTCGATGTTCTGGATTTCGATGGTTTCCAGGTTCTGGCGCACGTCTTCCGTGGCCTGGTCGATGCTGTGCTGCAACTCTTCCTGGGCATTTTGCAGGGTTTCGGCCATGCGGTTGATGCCCGACGCGAGCTGGTCCAGTTCCTGGCTGCCCAGTGGCGGCAAGCGTGTTTCCAGGTTGCCGTCCTTGAGCTGGGCCACGGCCTGTTTGATCTGGCCGATCGGCGAATTGATCGTGCGGCTGATCCGCAGGGCCAGCGCGGCGGTACAGATCAGGCCGATGGCAATTAACAGCAGGCTGGCGAACAGGCTGCGATAGCCGCGCAGCAGCATGCCATTGTGGGACAGCTCCACTTCGACCCAGCCCAGCAGGCGGTCAGCTTCGTCCGGGATCAGCTCGCCGGCGAGGTTGCGGTGGCGGCCAAACACCGGCAGCAGGTATCGCGTGGCGTCATTGCCGGTGCGCTGCAGCAGGTGGGAACTGTTGCCGACCGGTGGTTGGTTAAGCATGGTCGGGCCCGCGTGGGCGAGGGGCGAGCGGTCCGGCGCGAGGAATGACACTGCGCGTACATCGGGCTGTTCCAGGGATTGGGTGGCGATGCGTTCGAGCAAATCGGTGTTACTGCTGCTCAGGGCCGGGGCCACCAATGGCGCCAGTTGCTCGGCGATCATTTCGCCGCGTTGCAGCAATTGGGTTTGCAACTCCGAGAGCTGCATCCAGGTGAAATAGCCCCCCAACAACAGGGCCATCAGGCTGGTCGGTAATAAGGTCAGCAACAGTACGCGGCCTTTTATCCCCATTCTTCTAAGCACGCCACTCTCCTGCTACCACATTGATATCAATCATCCGCGCAGGCATCCGGCCCACGCCACCTGCGCAGTGTAGCCATTTGCGCGGCCTGGAATCTCGCAAATTAATGTTATGCGGCAATCTTGGGGCGATTGGCGGAGCAGGCTAGGCGTGCCTGTGGAGGCGTGGTGCGGGGTGGCGGGATTTATTGACGATCAGGAGAAGGGCGCTTGTGACCGTCACGCGCGACGCTGTTTGCGTTTCTTCCACTGGTGCGCGACCCACCAGCGCCAGTAGCCCATGGTCAGGCAATAGGCCAGTGCCCCCAACACCAGTCCCGAGACCACCGAGCCCAGCAGGAACGGCTGCCACAGGGTGCTCAGCTGGCTGCTGATCCATTCCCAGGTCAGGTTGTCGGGGAGGCTGCGCGGCGGCACATTCATCAGCCAGGCGCCGGTCAGGTAGGTGCCGACGAATACGAACGGCATGGTGATCGGGTTGGTCAGCCACACCAGGCTGACGGCAATCGGCATGTTGCCGCGCACGGCAATCGCCAAGACCGCCGCCAATAACATCTGCAACGGAATCGGGATGAACGCCGCGAACAAACCAACGGCCATGGCACGTGCTACTGAATGCCGGTTCAGGTGCCAGAGGTTGGGGTCATGCAGCAACTTGCCGAGAAATCGTAAGGACTTGTGTTCCCGGATACTCGTGGGATCGGGCATGTACCGTTTGAATAGGCGCCGGGGCATAAGGGGTCCAGGTCAGTTCGAGGGGCAAGTATGCCCGCATTCTATAAACAGAAAATTCAGACTTTGTGACAAAACATCATAGGCCGTGCGGGTGGGCCAACTAAGACTGATGGATCACTTGAAAAGGATGATTCATGAGAACTGGGATGTTTGCCCTCGGACTTGGCCTACTGTCGCTGCGATTTTTCCCAGCGCTGCCTTCTACCGGTTGGCTGCTGGCAATGGCGGTTGTCGCACTGATGCTGTTGCCTTTTCGCACCCACCCGTTAGCGTTTTTCCTGCTTGGGATCAGTTGGGCCTGCCTGAGCGCACAGTCGGCCCTGGATGATCGCCTTACGCCTGCACTGGATGGCCAGACGCGTTGGGTAGAGGGGCGCATAGTCGGGCTGCCGCAACAGACAAGCACCGGTGTACGCTTCGAGTTGACCGACAACCGCTCGCGCAAGGCTCAACTGCCGAAGCGCATCCGCGTGTCCTGGCATGGTGGCCCGCAGGTAAGCAGTGGCGAGCGTTGGCGCCTGGCGGTCACGCTGAAGCGGCCTTCAGGGTTGCTCAATTTTCATGGCTTTGACTATGAAGCCTGGCTACTGGCCCAGCGCATTGGCGCAACCGGCTCGGTGAAAGATGGCCAACGCCTGGCCCCGGCCCGCAACGCCTGGCGCGACAGCCTCCGGCAGCGCCTGAGCAGCGTCGATGCCCAGGGCCGCGAGGCGGGTTTGGCAGCGCTGGTGCTGGGCGACGGCTCGGGGCTGGGCACTGAGGACTGGCGGGTGTTGCAAGACACCGGCACGGTGCACCTGCTGGTGATCTCGGGCCAGCACATCGGTTTGCTGGCGGGGCTGATCTACGGCTTGGTGGCCGGGCTGGCGCGCTACGGCTGCTGGCCCCGCGCCTTGCCGTGGCTGCCATGGGCGTGCGCCCTGGCGTTTGCCGCCGCGCTGGGCTATGGCTTATTGGCGGGGTTCGGCGTGCCGGTGCAGCGCGCATGTGTGATGGTCGGGCTGGTTCTGCTCTGGCGTTTGCGCTTTCGACATTTGGGCGTGTGGTGGCCGTTGTTGCTGGCATTCAATGCTGTATTGCTGCTGGAGCCATTGGCCAGTTTGCAACCGGGCTTCTGGTTGTCGTTCGCCGCCGTCGCGGTGCTGGTGCTCGCGTTCAGCGGGCGCTTGGGCGCCTGGAACTGGTGGCAGTTGTGGACGCGTCCCCAATGGCTGATTGCGATTGGCTTGTTTCCGGTATTGCTGGTGCTGGGGTTGCCGATCAGCCTGAGTGCGCCGCTGGCGAATTTATTGGCGGTGCCGTGGATCAGCTTCGTGGTGTTGCCGCTGGCTTTGCTGGGCACTGCGTTGCTGGCGGTGCCGTTGGTCGGGGCGGGCCTGTTGTGGTTGGCCGGCGGCGCGCTGGATGGGCTGTTCAAGGGTTTGGCGCTGCTGGCAGGGCAAAGCCCGGCCTGGATACCGGCCGAGGTGCCGCTGGGTTATGGGTGGGTGAGCCTGGCCGGTGCGGTGTTATTGCTGTTGCCCAAAGGCGTGCCGTTCCGGCTGCTGGGTTGGCCAATGCTGTTGCTGGCCGTTTTTCCACCCAGGCAACTGGTGCCGCATGGGCAGGTGGAGGTGACCCAGTTGGACGTCGGCCAGGGGCAAGCGTTGATCCTGCGCACCCGCCATCACACCTTGCTGTACGACGCCGGGCCGCGCTCGGGGGCATTTGACATGGGCGAACGCGTGGTGGTGCCAGCCTTGAGGAAGCTCGGGATAGAGGCGTTGGACATGATGCTGATCAGCCACGCTCACGCCGATCATGCGGGCGGTGCGGCAGCCGTCGCCCGCGCGCTAGCGGTGAAGCGGGTCGTGGGTGGCGAGGTCGAAGGGTTGCCAGCATTGCTTGCGGTTCAGCCGTGTGTCAGTGGTGAGCGATGGGAGTGGGATGGCGTGTCGTTCGAGTTATGGAGGTGGCCAGGCGCCACTGACAGCAACCCGAAATCCTGTGTGTTACGGGTCCAGGCCAATGGCGAACGCCTGTTGCTGACCGGCGACATTGATCGCGCTGCCGAACAGGCCTTTCTCGCTTCAGCCTTGGCCGTACCGACCGATTGGCTGCAAGCGCCGCACCATGGCAGTCGCAGCTCTTCATCCGGGCCCTTTCTAGAGCGGCTTGCGCCCACCTCGGTGCTGATTTCACGTGGCCGTGGCAACGCATTCGGACATCCGCATCCACAGGTGATGCAGCGTTATCGGGCTTTGGGCAGCCGTGTCTACGACAGCGCCGAGCAGGGCGCCGTACGTCTGCAATTGGGCGCCTTTCAAGCCCCGGTTGTTGCGCGCAGTCAACGCCGTTTCTGGCGCGAAGCGCTACTGTAACCCGACGTTACCATTGGCAAAGGCCGGCGACGGGCGGGTCTGTGGCCGACGAGCCCCGCCGGCGAACCTATATGGTAAAGTGGCGCACTTTTTCGAGGGGACATTCACTGTGTGGGAATTGGTCAAATCCGGCGGCTGGATGATGTTGCCGATCATCTTGAGTTCCATCGCCGCACTCGGCATCGTCGCCGAACGCCTCTGGACCCTGCGCGCCAGCCGCATCACCCCCGAGCATCTGTTGGGGCAGGTGTGGGGCTGGATCAAGAACAAGCAACTGGACAAAGACAAGCTCAAGGAACTGCGCGCCAATTCGCCCTTGGGTGAAATCCTCGCCGCCGGCCTCGCCAACTCCAAGCATGGCCGCGAGATCATGAAAGAGTGCATTGAAGAAGCCGCCGCCCGGGTCATCCATGAAATGGAGCGCTACATCAATGCGCTTGGCACCATCGCCGCCATGGCGCCATTGCTGGGCCTGCTGGGCACGGTGCTGGGCATGATCGATATTTTCAGCTCGTTCATGGGCTCGGGCATGACCACGAACGCGGCGGTGCTGGCCGGCGGTATCTCCAAGGCCTTGATCACCACGGCTGCGGGCCTGATGGTCGGTATTCCCTCGGTGTTTTTCCACCGTTTCCTGCAGCGCCGCATCGACGAGCTGGTGGTCGGCATGGAACAGGAAGCGATCAAGCTAGTGGAAGTGGTGCAGGGCGATCGTGATGTCGATTTTGTCGAGGGCCGAGTGTGAAGTTTCGCCGCAAGCAACGGGAAAATGTCGATATCAATTTGGCCTCGTTGATCGACGTGGTGTTCATCCTGTTGCTGTTTTTTGTCGTCACCACCACCTTCACCCGGCAAACCCAACTGCGCGTCGACTTGCCGGAAGCGGTAAGCGGCTCGCCGGCCGAGGATCAGCAAGTCAAGCAACTGGACATCGCCATCAGCGCCGATGGCGTGTTTTCGGTGAATAACCAGTTGCTGGAGAAGAACGATCTCAACAGCCTGATGGATGCCCTGCAGAAAGAGTCCGGCGGTGATACGCAAATGCCGCTGTCGATCAGTGCCGATGGCAAAACCCAGCATCAAGCCGTGATCACCGCGATGGACGCGGCCGGCAAGCTCGGCTTCACCCATTTGCGCATGACCACCGTTGAGGCGGCGACGCAACCCTGATGGCCATCTCCGATCGTTTGCTCAAAGCCTGGTACGAGGGGCATCCGGCGCTGGCGCTGCTACGCCCGCTCGAGTCGTTGTATCGCGGTGTGGTGCAACGCAAGCGTGCCCGCTTCCTTGCAGGCGAGGGCCAGATCTACCAGTCGCCGGTGCCGGTGGTGGTGGTCGGCAACATCACTGTCGGCGGCACGGGCAAGACGCCGCTGATCCTGTGGCTGATCGAGCATTGTCGGCGCAGTGGCTTGCGCGTTGGGGTGGTCAGCCGTGGCTACGGCGCAAAACCGCCGCAGTTGCCATGGCGGGTCGATGCCAGCCATAGCCCTGACGTGGCTGGCGATGAGCCATTGCTGATCGTGCAACGTAGCGGCGTGCCGCTGATGATTGATCCTGATCGTAGCCGCGCGGTTAAGGCGCTGCTCGCCAGCGAGCCGATGGACCTGATCCTCTCCGACGATGGCCTGCAGCATTACCGCCTGGCCCGCGACCTTGAGCTGGTGCTGATCGACGCCGCCCGTGGCTTGGGCAACCGCCATTGCCTGCCGGCCGGGCCTTTGCGCGAGCCCGAGGAGCGCCTGCAAAGCGTCGATGCGGTGCTCTATAACGGTGCCGCCGCGGATCGCGAGGGTGGTTTTGCTTTCCGCCTGTTGCCCACGGCGCTGATCAACTTGAAAACCGCTGAGCGCCAACCGCCCGATCATTTTCCGGCAGGCCAGCAGGTGCACGCAGTCGCCGGTATTGGTAACCCGCAACGTTTCTTCAATACCCTTGAAACGCTACACTGGCGGCCAATACCCCATGCGTTTGCCGACCATGCGCCCTACAGCGCAGACGTCCTGAATTTCACGCCGTCATTACCCTTGGTCATGACCGAAAAGGACGCGGTGAAGTGCCGCGCCTTTGCCCAGCCTGACTGGTGGTACCTTGCGGTGGATGCGGTGCCGTCGCCGGCATTTGTAGCCTGGTTCGACACACAACTGATGCGCCTGCTGCCCGCCCGACTTTTGCCTTAACCGCTTTTTCCAGGAAATACTCATGGACACCAAACTGCTCGACATCCTCGCTTGCCCGATCTGCAAAGGCCCGCTCAAGCTCAGCGCCGACAAAACCGAGCTGATCAGCAAGGGCGCCGGCCTGGCGTACCCGATCCGTGATGGCATCCCGGTGATGCTCGAGAGCGAAGCCCGTACCCTGACCACCGATGAGCGCCTGGATAAATGACCACCGCCTTTACCGTTATCATTCCCTCCCGTTACGCATCGACCCGCCTGCCGGGCAAGCCGCTGCAATTGATCGGCAGCAAGCCGATGATTCAACTGGTGTGGGAACAGGCCTGCAAAAGCAGCGCCGAACGGGTAGTGGTCGCCACCGATGACCCGCGCATCATCGAAGCCTGCAAGGGTTTTGGCGCTGAAGCGGTACTGACCCGCGAAGACCACAACTCCGGCACCGATCGCCTGGCTGAAGTCGCCACGCAGCTTGGCCTGGCGCCGGATGCGATCGTGGTCAACGTGCAGGGCGACGAGCCGTTGATCCCGCCGTGCGTGATCGACCAGGTGGCCGCCAACCTGGCGGCCCACGCTGAAGCGAGCATGGCGACCTTGAGCGAGCCCATCGAGGACATCGACACGTTGTTCAACCCGAGCGTGGTCAAAGTTGTCACGGACATCAATGGCCTCGCGTTGACGTTCAGCCGCTCGATTCTGCCCTGGGCGCGCGACGCCTTCGCCAAGCACCCTGACGTATTGCCGGAGGGCGTGCCATACCGCCGTCACATCGGCATCTACGCCTACCGCGCCGGTTTCCTGCATGACTTCGTCAGTTGGGGCCCATGCTGGTTGGAAAACACCGAATCCCTGGAGCAACTGCGTGCGCTGTGGCACGGCGTGCGTATCCATGTGGGCGATGCACTGGAAGCGCCGCCGGCCGGCGTCGACACCCAGGAAGACCTTGAGCGCGTGCGTCGCCTGCTGGGGGCTTGATGGAAGTCCTGTTTGTCTGCCTGGGCAATATCTGCCGCTCGCCCACCGCCGAGGGCGTGTTGCGCCACAAGTTGCGCGAAGCGGGCTTGGCGGGCCAGGTCGAGGTCGCGTCGGCCGGCACCGGCGACTGGCATGTAGGCAACCCACCGGACCAGCGTAGCCAGCGTGCAGCTCTGGTGCGCGGTTATGATCTGTCGGCGCAGCGGGCCCAGCAAGTCTCGCGCGCCGACTTTGCGCGTTATGACTTGATCCTGGCCATGGACCACAGCAACCTGCGCAACCTCAAGGCGCTGCGCCCGGCGCAGGGCAAGGCGGAGCTGGACTTGTTCCTGCGCCGTTTTGCGGCTGAAGTGGACGAGGTGCCAGACCCTTACTACGAAGGCGAACAAGGCTTTGAACGGGTCCTCGACCTGATCGAGCGTGCCTGTGATTTATTGGTGATCGAATTGAAGGGGCGGTTATGACCTTGCAGGTGCTTGCGCAGGTATCGCTCAAGCCATTCAACAGCTTTGGCATCGATGTGCGCGCCAAGTTGTTCGCCGAGGCCCACAGCGATGCCGATGTGCGCGAAGCCGTGGCCTACGCGGCTGCCCACGCGTTACCGCTGCTGGTGATCGGCGGTGGCAGCAACTTGCTGCTGACCCAGGATATCCAGGCGTTGGTGCTGCGCATGGCAACCCAAGGCATTCGCGTGTTACAGGATGATGGCCTGCACGTGGTGGTCGAAGCCGAAGCAGGCGAGGCCTGGCATCCGTTTGTGCTGTGGACCTTGGAACACGGTTTTTGTGGCCTGGAAAACCTCAGCCTGATCCCCGGCACCGTAGGCGCTGCGCCGATGCAGAACATCGGTGCCTACGGTGTGGAGATCAAGGATGTGTTTGCCGGCCTGACCGCCCTGGATCGCCAGACCGGCGAGCTGCGGGATTTCAGCCTGCAAGAGTGCAACTTTGCCTACCGTGACAGCCTGTTTAAACACGAGACCGGGCGTTGGTTGATTCTGCGCGTGCGCTTTGCGCTGAGCCGCGCCAGCCAGCTGAAGCTCGACTACGGCCCGGTGCAGCAGCGCCTGGCCGGGCAGGGGATCACCGACGCAACGCCCAGCGACGTCAGCCGGGCGATCTGCAGCATCCGCCGTGAAAAACTGCCGGACCCGGCTGAGCTGGGCAATGCCGGGAGCTTTTTCAAGAACCCGCTGGTGTCCCAGGCTCTGGCCGCAGAGCTACAGGCGCTGTATCCGGACCTGGTGGCCTACCCGCAGGCGGATGGGCAGATGAAACTCGCCGCCGGCTGGCTGATCGACAAGGCCGGCTGGAAGGGCTTTCGCGAGGGCGATGCAGGCGTGCACAAGCTGCAGGCGCTGGTGCTGGTCAACTATGGCTCGGCCACCGGGCACGACATTGCCAACCTGGCGTTGCGGATCCAGCAGGACATTGCCGAGCGCTTCAAGGTTGAACTGGAAATGGAACCCAACAGGTACTGAACCTGCGCAAACAAAAATGCCCCGTATCTCACGATACGGGGCATTTTTTATAGCGCTAGCAATCAGTCATCACGGCTCATGATGCCGAAGATCTGCAACAGGCTGATGAACAGGTTGTAGATCGATACATACAGGCTGATGGTCGCCATGATGTAGTTACGCTCACCGCCGTGGATGATCGCGCTGGTCTGAAACAGGATGCACACGGAGGAAAACAGCACGAAACCGGCGCTGATCGCCAACTGCAGGCCGCTGATCTGGAAGAACATGCCGGCGACAACCGCTGCCAGCAGCACGAAGAAGCCTGCGGTGATGAAACCGCCGAGGAAGCTCATGTCCTTGCGGCTGATCAGCACGTAGGCCGACAGGCCACCAAACACCAGGGCCGTCATGGCAAAGGCCGAGCTGACTACTTCCGCGCCGCCGGCCATGCCCAGGTAACGGTTAAGGATCGGGCCGAGGATGAACCCCATGAAACCGGTCAGGGCAAACGCCGACACCAGGCCCCAGGCCGAGTCGCGCAGCTTGTTGGTCAGGAAAAACAGACCGTAGAAGCCGATCAGCACGACAAAGATATTCGGGTAGCCAACGCGCATTTGCTGCGCTACATACGCCATCACGCCGCTGAACGCGAGGGTGAGGGCGAGCAAGCCGTACGTATTGCGCAACACGCGGCTGACTTCAAGCTGCTCAGCCTGCGCGTGACCATTCACTGCGTAATTCTGTTCGCGCATGGCGACACTCCTTCAGTTTTGAAACATTCAGTCGCAAGGATCATAACAGACGCCCTGTAACAAGCGATGGCAAGAGTTTGACAGTGTGTTTCATTCGGGTATTATGGCGCCCGCTGACACGGGATGGGCTATTATAATCCTGTGATGCAAAAGGGAAATTGGCAGAGTGGTTGAATGCACCGGTCTTGAAAACCGGCGAACGTTAATAGCGTTCCCAGGGTTCGAATCCCTGGTTTCCCGCCAAGATTTACACGAAAGCCTCGCGAAAGCGGGGCTTTTGCGTTTCTGGGGTTTGGGAAGGTTTGTGCTGCTTATGGCAGGGGTTCCGAAACTTTCGGGTAGGAGTTCCGAAACTTTGCCTATTTGGACGGTTTCGCGGTGGCGCCAATCCTCCTGTAAACCCGCTTTGTGATCTCCTGTTTACTGTGTCCCAGCAGCAGGCTGGCATCCCCGATATCGATGATTTCCGACGCGGCTTTCGGCCGGATGTCGCGGAACTGAAAGCCTCCAATCTTGGCCGCGAGCAGCGGGTCGCCTTGTTCGATGGCGTTCTGCTTTGCTTTTTCCCGCGCCTTGTCCCAGCGCAAGCGCAGCATCCCCTTCGTCATCCGCTTTCCGTATCTGTTGATCAACAGGTACTTGGACGAATGACCGACATTCCTTTCGCTGATCTCTCTGACCAATCTCCCCAAGCTGTTTTCCCCGGCTTCCGTACGCATCAAGATTCGAAGCTTCTGGCCGGTCTTGCCCTGCGTTACCAGGAAGTAGTCACCCTCGGTATCGTCGCTGCGCATGATCAGTACGTCAGCAGGCCGCTGTCCGGTCAAATAGCCCAGGTCCATGGCTTCCTTGAGTTCTTGTTCGGCAACCGCGTAGACGGCATCCCAAACAGCCGCGTTGGCGTAGTAATCACGCGGCGCCTCCTTATTCTTCCTGATTCCCTGGCAAGGGTTCTCCCGCTCCGTGAGCCCCCACTCCCTGGCCATGTTGAAAACGTGGGACAGAAGCGCGATCTCGCGGTTGGCACGAACCTTCGCTGAGCGGGCATCACGGTAACCGGCGATGTTAAACGGCGTAATTGAGTCGATGGGTGCTTCATCAAACGTAGGACGGAGCTGTTTCAATTCCGCCATGTTGTCCCTCTGGGTCCGTTGACCCTTTTTCGGAATGACGTCGCGCGCGTAGCGGTCAAAGATCCCCTTCATCATTGTCAGATCGGCCGGTTTTTCCTTGGCTTCCAGTTCGGCCCACTTCAAGCGCGCTTTGCTCAAGTCTGTGCCCAACGGAATTTCTTTGCCGGCAGAGTCACGGTAGTAGTAGCCGACCCAGACCTTCCCATTTTTCCTGGCACGCTTACGCCGTACCATGCCAGGCGGCAAATCTCTGTTTTCGATGTTACGGGGGCGCATATCAATTTACCCTGGAGAAGTCTGGTGTCCAAGCGAGGCGCGCTGGCGGTGGGCTTTGTTCAGATATGGTCGCGCTAACGATGCCCAGTTTCATGCGGGCGAACATCCTGCCGACTAAGGGCCGGCCGCCACGACTCTCAACGAAAGCCCAGCTTCGATCCTTGAGCCATTTTCGTTGATCTGCTCGACGCTTGTAGCCGGTAAGGTCGGCTAACTCCTCGTCTGATAATATTTCTGTTTGCATAGTTACCTCCTAGCGCGCGCACCGTGCCGCGCTGTCTTGATGCTTCATATGATGTTTTGCCGCCTCGGGATGCAGAGTTGCTTCCGCTATTGACCGGCTAGCGTATAGAGGTGTATGGCATATTTAGTTTTAAGCACTCCTAGTGCTAATCTATATAGCTGGCCGGCGAGATGAATATTTTTAATTTCTATTTTTTTGGGTTGTTGGGAGGTTTGGTGGTTTTATGTGCGTTGTGCAAGGAATCTGATGACTTAAGGTGTAGTCATTTGCTCCCTAAGTGTGCTTATAGGGTTATTGGTAAATCTAAAAGGCAAAAGGCGTCACCAGTTTTTGTTAGGTCGAAAAGGAATCTCGCTAGTCCAACTGATTACCAATATAAAAAGTATTTGTTATGTTCGAGCTGCGAGCAGTTGTTTTCTACTCGTGAAGATATAATTTCAAAGTACTGGTTCAGGAAGCCTGGATTTTTACTTAAGGAGCAACTTCGCCAGGTAACGTGTTATGAGGGGGACGATTTTGCAAGGTTTTATCCGGTATACCCACCAGTGACTCTTGATGAAGAAGATTTATATTATTTCGCGCTGAGTTTGTTGTGGCGTTCCTGTGCTGGTTCATGGGGCGATTATGAAGGGGTTAATGGCTTTTCTGGTAAGGTTTTACATTCTATAGGCGAGTACTTACTTGGTCGATCTAGTGCGCCTTCAAACGTTAGGGTTTTGGTGTTCGTAGACTGGAGTGGGGTTCTCGAACAAATAATGACATTGCCGGTTGGGAAAGAAGGCAAGGTTCAGATAGTAGTTCTTGGGTTATGTATAGAGATTTATGTGGAGGATGTTATTGCCGATCCTTTGGTTCGGTCTCTGCAAAGTTTAAACCAGAAAGTTGCACTCATTCTTGATAATAAGCGCTGTGCGGAAGTGTTTGGATTTATTCATGCAATGGCAAGAAAAACACAGGAGCAGTAGCCTTGCTGCTTAATGGTTTTGTGTTTTCGATTGAGTCGAATAAGTCTTTGGTATTAGCCATTGAAGTCCTTGTCAAGTAGCTTTGGAGCGTAGGGGGGTGTGATATCCGTTCTTCTCATATAGAGCTGAATTAAAAGTGGATGGTTGAGGCGGGTTGCTTTGCCGAGGTTGGCGGTACAGCAATCGGGGAATAGGCCGGGATGTTCATCGCGTGATCGTCGGAGACTGGATTATTTCGCTATCGCTGTGATGGCAAGCTTGTCTTGAAAGGTCATGTCGAGAGCGGCAAGCGCCGATTTCGCTGCAAACAGAGGGAATACAAGGTCATGGAGTGAGCTATGTACCTGGTTGCAATCAGAGAGAGCGCGCGTAGTTTTTTTCGTAGGGCTAAGATATTATGGAGTCCATGGGTCTGATTTGCTTAGACAGGAAGCTGTGCAGTTGGAGGCTAAGGAATTGTGGGATGATTTAAATAAGATAGGCACCGTTCTTACAATCGTTGGTTTTTTTCTGACCGTTGTGACTATGTTCCTCGCCTTGTATATAACCAGCGCGCTTAGGCGCAAAGTTAGAGTGCCTGAGACTTTTAATGAGATAAAACAACTGATTTCCGAAATGCGCTTACTTCTTAAGAAGATGGAGGAGATAGAGAGGACCGACGGGAGTAAAATAGAAATGGGCGAGCACCAAAGAGATATCTCCGTATATATACATAGGTCCATTGCATATGTTCAAAATATTCGACCAAAATTGGAAAGTCTCCAGCGCAAAAGTGCCGATGAATTGATAAACTTGATGGCTGAAAAAAAAGGCCTCATTAGGCGAGGCTGGGTTTGCAAAAAGCTTTCAACAAATCAGGCCTGGGATGTGCATGATAAGTTACATAGCTTTTCAGTGCACTTGGAAACACTAATTAGAGATCGCTCGGCAGGTGGTGTATGATTGATAATTCCGCAAGAAACCTCGCTGTTTTCCTTATTCGAGCAACGGCAAATAGATCTGTTACATGGACGCTTGAAAATGCGCCTATGCACTCTATTCCGAGCTCCCCGAATCAGGTTTTAATTTTTCTTACAACAAGATATCAGGATCAGAGAATTGCGATATTTGAATCTGTAAGCGGATATAATCATGAAAGCGATTCTCGTTACAGAGGGATCGTTACTATCGCAATTATGGATGAATCAGACAGGATGCTTTGGCGATATGATGGTGTTGAACCTGAGTTTTATGAGCTGCTGTCTGATGCTAGGCGTTCATTGACTGTTGTTGATGACTTTCTGAGGCAATTTAGATAATAGGCAGGAGTTTTGGGATTTTTGGAAGGCGGTTGTTTTGGTATGCCTGCTCAGTATGATAGCTGGAATGTAAGAGTTTGAGCAGAAGTTGTCAGCGTCTTGATTTCGCATGGCAAGCTGATTATCACTTTTCGAGTTGCCACCTTTGGCCCTCCACATTTGGTATTTGCGTTGGTTGGAGGAGGGATTGCTACTTCGCCCTATCCTACGTTGCCTATACCTAATCCGCGGGAGGGCGGCTGGCAGCCGCTTGTGAGCAGGTGTGAATATGCCCTCCACCTAAACTTTTCGACGCCAGATGCTGTTTTCTTTGCTGCTGCCTTTGCGCTTGCGGCGCTGTTCCTCGGCCATGGATTACCTCTCAGACTTCATATGCTGGTAAATCGAGCCATGCTTACCTATTGCGTTGTCTAAACTGGTTGCTAATAGGCCGATGCTGTGCCCGGACGATTGAGTTCCAGTGACTTAGCTAGGCTGATAGCCTCCTTGTTGGTCCAGCGAAACCCTCTGACTTTTCCGGTAGCCCGCTCTACAATGTGATAAGCCTTGCCGCGGTTTACAACTTGGTAGCGAATTTGCGTCAAGGGTTGTTCCCTGCCGATCAGAGCATAGAACTCGGCGGTGGCGATGTGCGTGCGAATCCGTAAAGCCGCAGCTACTTCGACTCGCTGTTGAACTGATGAATGCATGATTGATACCCCGTTGAGTTGCATTTATTTAAGCAATTAGCGCCGGTCGTTCTGAATGCCTCACGATTCGCACCTGAGCAGTTCGGCGTTCGGGTGCTCGGCGATCACGGCGCATCGACTCGTCACCAATCATTGCGTGCATGGCGATCAGCGCGGCCAGTGCAAAGCAAATCGGTGAGATGATCTGGCGGCGCATCGCCTCGGCAATCATCGCCGTCTGACGGGTCACGCCAAGCTTGAACATCGCGCATGAAAGACGCTTTGTCACGGTGCTGGCGGCCACGTCGAACTGTCGCGCTATTTCTTTGGCCGTCATGCCCTGGGCGGCGGCCAGTAGGTAGCGCAATTCCTTCGGCGCAAGGCCTCGTCCGAGGTGGCCCTTCCATGCGCCGCTGATGATTTCGTCCATCGCTTTGACTCCCTGTTGTTTTCCGAAAGCGCCCGATACAGGCGCTGACGTGAAATCTTCTGGTGTCGTCTGCCGGCATCTCGCTACTGGCGTCACTGCCGGCCCCATCAAATTGTTTGTCCAGCCGCGGACCTTTCGGCTTGTTCTCCCGCTGGATAACTCGTCTTGGCGCTTTAAGCTGCACGCCCGGGTCAGTTGCCAACCCTCTGAACCGTTTAGGCCGGTCCATCGCTGCCTTCCATCTGGCCGGTTGTTATCCGGCGACGAAATAAAATTACAACCCAAAATTGTAATTATCAAGCTTTGGTTGTAATTATTATCTTGGCGACAGTGGAATCTTGAATTTTTCGCGTGCATAAAAAAGCCCGCTCAATGGCGGGCTTTGGGCTTTACGAGGCGGCAGAGAGAGGTCAGCGGGAGTACATGGCCCACCAGAATACATGCCCCAAAACAGCAAGCTGCTGCTCTTGGATGTCCTGAAAAGTGTATTCCTCATCGGGGTGCTCATCGCGGTTGAAGCTGCGCAGGCGTATGCCCGAAGGGGTCCGAAATAGTTGCTTAATCCTTAACTGGCCGTTGTGGTTGATCGCATACATTTCACCATCAACAACGTCTTTCAGTGTGTTTTTTCCAATATTGATACCCACTGTAGCGCCGTCTCGCAGCACTGGCATCATGCTGTTGCCGCTGACTACTACGCACTTCGCATTGTTGAATTGGACGCCGTTGTGCCGTAGGTCTTTCTTGAAGAACCGCAGCCGAGAGGTGTTGCTTTCCTCTATGGCGAACCTTCCCGATCCAGCTGCTAGCTCAACCTCATGAAGGAAAGGGACATACACCTCATCCTCATCGAGTGGAGTGTTTTCGTCCCATAGTTCGATTGACTGTAGAGGCGTGCGGGCAGTTGCGCTACGTGATTCGACTGGCCCTGATTCACCCATCAAATAGGCGACAGAAACGCCAAGCACTTCACTCAGATGCTTGATGCGTTGGTTTCGCGGAGCTGTTCGCCCCGCTTCCCATGCCTGGACCGACTGCGGGCTGACACCAAGCTTGCGCGCCAACTCAGATTGATTGAGTCCTTGCGCTTCTCGTGCTGCCGCTATGCGTGAAGAGTTAGTAGTCATGAAAGCCAGAATACAACCAGCACTTGTAGTGAGCATTGCAATTCTCGCTTGTAGTTGTTGGCTTGGTTCTGTAACTTTGGGTTGTAATTTCGGCTAGTGAGGCTTCTATGGAGCGTAATGCAGCAGCGCGTGCGGCTAAGGCAGCAGGCGGCCAATCGGCCCTTGCTCGCGTTCTTGGTTGCACACCGCAAAACGTACAGCGTTGGTGTGCATCAGGACGCGTGCCGGCTGAGCGCGTGATCTCAGTCGAGCAGGCAACCGGCATACCACGCCATGAGCTCAGGCCGGACCTTTATCCGGAGGCGGCTTAACCGCTCTATGTAGTCATTTTCCGCAGTAGCGGGGCGCCTGAATAGAGACTTTGGATCGGCTGTTAATTCATCCAGTACTCATATCGTAGGCATAAAAAAACCGCCTGGCAGGGCGGTTCAGTACAGCTTTATTCCGAGGTCAATAATGATCAATAACACCCCCGCAGTCAACCGCTCTGGAGATGTCGCGACACCCTCCGAGCGTCCAGAGATGGTGTCGCGACACCTCGATCAAAATCAATTCGCTGCGATGAATGCCGCCCTCATGATCGGCGGCCAGTACTCGCATGCATCCAAGTCTCAATTCCGCCGTGAATGCCTCGATTACTTGAAGGCGTCCCTGGCACCTGCCCAGGATGTTCCCGCATGAGTACCATCATCATGAGCCTGTGCTGGCCGTTGCAAGGCATGAGTGGCCCGCAAAAAGCAGTCCTTATTTCGCTGGCTGACAATGCAAACGACGAGGGTGTTTGCTGGCCTTCTATTGCCCGAATCTCTGAGCGTACTTGCCTCGCCGAGAGGACGGTTCAGGGTGCGATCAAGTGGCTAGGGCAAGCGAACATTTTGTCTGTCCGTGAGCGGATGGGGCGTTCGACTATGTATACCTTGACCCCGGCAGCATATGCACCCCCGCAGTACTTGCACCCCGCAGCAGATGCACCGCCACCCCCGCAGCTCACGACGAAAACCCCCGCAGCAGCTGCACCCAGAACCGTAATAGAACCATCAAGTGAACCATCACCTCTTGCTGGAGCTGAGCAACCAACGAAAATTTCGAAGCCGAAATGCCCAACCCAGGCAATCGTCGATTTGTTCAACGCAACGATCCCGGAATTTCCTCGGGTCATGTTGTTGACCAAGGATCGAATTGCCAAGGTCAACGCACGTTGGAACGAAAGCGATGTTCATCAGGATCTCAGTTTCTGGGCCGAGTACTTTGCCCTGGTGCGCTCCAGCGAGTTTCTGATGGGTAAGGTTTCGGCTTCTGGCGGGAATCCTTTCCGCTGCAACTTCGATTGGCTGATTGCCCCGAGCAACTTCGTGAAGGTCGTTGAGGGTAATTACAATGCGTGATCCCTACAGTCTGGAAGCCGAACACGGTGTGCTGGGGGCGATGTTCCTGCGCCCTGAGCTGATCGACGTACTGGCCGCCGATCTGGTGCCCGAGGACTTTTACTACGAGGACAACGCCGAGCTGTATCGCGGGATTTTGGCCTTGCACGCTGATGGTCATCCCGTCGATATCGTGACCGTCGGGGTTTATGTGGGGGATCTGCCTGGTGGTGCGAGTTCGTTTGCCTATTCCGCAGAAATTGCCCGCAATACGCCAAGCGTTGCAAACGCCGCCTCCTACGCCGGAACGGTTCGTGAGCGCAGCCTGGATAGGTCGATCATCGAGCTAAGCGTGCGGATCAACGACATTGCCTACGGTGACCAGTCGGCGGCTGACAAGGTTGCAGCGGTACAGGCTGAGTCCCACGCCATTGACAGCCAATCGGCAACATCCGAAGTGGTCAAGGCTGAGGACTTTCTCAACGACTACATCGAGGTGCTGCAGGCCCGGGCTGATCGTGGTGATGAAATTGACGGCCTGTCCACGGGCATTCCTGATTTGGACGAGAAGCTGCAAGGCCTCAAGCCTGGCCAACTGATCATCATCGCTGGCCGGCCGGCCATGGGCAAAACCACGCTCGCCATGAATATCGCGTCTCACGCGGCTATCCGTGATGGCAAAAGCGTGATGGCGTTCAGTCTGGAAATGGATAACACGGGTCTGATGGATCGCTTCATGGCGTCCGAAGGGCGGGTGCCGTTACAGCTGATCAAAAATGGTAAAGCCCCTAACACTCACGGCGCCGAGCTGATGAGTGCCGCCGGCAAGCTCAAGAAGTCGAACCTGTTCCTGTCGGATCGCGCGTCGATGTCAATGAATCGACTGCGCTCGGCCGCTCGCCGCCATAAGCGTCGGTATGGCTTGGATCTCATTGTCATCGACTACCTGCAATTGGTTGAGTCCGACTCGCGCACGTCTAGTCGTGAGCAGGAAGTCAGCCACATGACACGCACCGCGAAGCTTATGGCCCGAGAGCTAGGCGTTCCGGTGATCCTGCTCAGCCAGCTCTCCCGGAAATGCGAAGAGCGCCCGAACAAGCGTCCGCTGTGTTCTGACCTGCGTGAATCCGGCGCCATTGAGCAGGACGCGGACATCATCCTGTTCGTGTACCGCGACGAGGTTTACCACGAACACTCCGAAGCCAAAGGCATTGCCGAAATTATTATCGGCAAGGGCCGTGATATTGCCGGCGGCACCGTGCGCACCGCTTTCCACGGTCAGTACAGCCGATTCGAACAGCTCGCAGCGGGCTGGGTTGAGCCGACCAAACCCGAAAAGGTCAGCAGTCTGGCCGGTCGTTACAGAAAGGAAAATAACTGATGGCACCGGTCGCCTGGCCGTTCCGGTCCCGGCCAATTACCGCTATGCGGTGCATTGCTGCGGCTTCAAGTTGGACATGGATGTCCTGCCTGACCATGCCGTGGCTTTGTTCGCTGATGAGGCCATTGCCAAGCGCTACGGCGATTGGATGTGGCCATCGACTTTTGAGGTCGTTGACCTACTTGCCCGAAAGGAGGGCAACGTTTGAATACCCAAATCAAAACCCTGACAGTAAAACTGTCGGATGCTGAGATTGTGCGCAACGCCAAGCTCGAGCATGTGCGTGACCTGCGTGATGCCGGCCACCCGGCGCTGCACTTTCGTTTCGCCAAGAACCGTGCGCGCGGTTCCTGGTACTTGCTCAACAAGCGCCAGTGGCACCGTATTGGCGCGTTTCCTGACCTGAACACCAAGCAGGTGATCGCAGCGTTGCCGGCGGTGCGCCTGCGTGTGGCGGCTGATGGCGCGGCCAGCGTGTCGGGCTGGCTGACCGTTGGCGAGTTGCTCGATTGGTTCGGTGATCGCATGGCCAAGTCGCGCGCGCTTTCCCACAAGCGGCGAGCTGCTATCAAGTCCGCGATCAGCTGCCAGCTCAAGCCGCGACTGGATGATTTGCTGATCAGCGACGTGAATGCCCAGGCCCTCGACCGGTTGCTCATGTGGCCGGTACAGGCTGAGCTGTCGCTGTCGTATGTTCAGCAGCTGTTTCGTCTGCTTGCGATGGCCTTCCGTCAGGCGCGCAAGCTGGACCTGATCCCTGTTAACCCGATGGCCGAGCTGAAGTTCAGCAACTTCACGTCCGCGCGTATTCAGCCCAAGCCCGCACGGCTGCGCGATGTGCAAGTGCCCGAGTTGGTGACGCTGCTGGCTGAGCGATTCGACAGCGCGCCAGGTGACGCCATGCTGGCCTTAATGATGCTGTGCCACGGCACTCGGATCGGTGAAACCCGCCAGGCGCGGTGGGCTGACGTTGCACTGCCTGAGCGTGAGTGGTTCCTGCCGGCGGAACACACCAAGACCAAGACCGAGCTGCGAGTGCCGCTGACCGACCAAGTCGTCGCACTGCTGCGCCGCTACCGTGACCTCCAGACCGCCCAAGGATATGTAGGTGGCTTCCTGTTCCCGTCACGCCGTGGGAAGCCGCTGAGCGACAACCAGGCGAGCGCCGTCTTCACTCGGTTGGGGCAGGGTGCCTGGACCAGTCACGACCTGCGCAAGGTAGCCCGTACCGCCTGGACTGACCTCGGCGTCGACGGCCACATCGGCGAGATGTTGCTGAACCACTCCCTGGGCAAGATCGCCTCCACCTACATCAACACTCAGGCCAAAGAGCAGCGCCGCCTGGCCTTGGTGAAGTGGCACAACTGGTTAGATGAGCGCGGCTTCAAGTCGATTCACGCGCAGACAGGCGTTAGATATGAAGATTCGCAAAACCTCGTAGACGCCTTGAACGGCGGGGTCTGCGAGCCAGAACCACAATTTGTTAAGGGCGAGGTTTGTGGATGCCTTGGGAGGTGCTTCAAATGAGCAGTGTAAGAGCGCCATTGGCGCGCAAGAGTATTAGCCCGATCGAATGTGTTTTTTTGAAAATCGCAGGTCTTTCTGGGTTGAGTGAGCCGAAATTTGGGAGTGTCGAATGAAGAAGCGCACTTACACTGACAAACCGCTAGGCGACACTGAATACTTGTTGGAGCAGTGGGGATGGTGGCGAATGGATGGAATGGGGGTCCCTCGATACGTATCACCCCTTTATGCCTTGATACGGGACAACAATGTCACCGAAGGCGGCACCAAGAATTATTGCATTAAGGATGATGTGGCCCTGGTGATAGATCGAGCGGTTGCCAAGCTCGCCATTCGGGATACTCAGATGGGGAGCTTTATCTGGCTGTACTTCGGTGAGAAGTGGCCAGCCCTGCGTATCGCGCGGGAAAATAAAATGGGTGAAGCCAAGGCTCGTGAGTTAATCAAGGCTGGAGTAGCTTGGGTCGACTGTGCAATCGAGGTGTTTCGCGAAGCCGCGTAAAAAAGTCTTTCCACGCGGATAAACACCTGGTTTCATGGCACGGTGTTCAGCTTTCCAAGCGCGACACCATACTCATGCATCACCTCCTAGCGTAGCCCGCGGAGTTTCATTAATGCCTAGCGTTGAGTGTGTGCAGTTATCCCCGTCATTCTTATTTCTGCGGGAGTTGGAAATCTAGTTTGATAGATGTTTGATGGGGTGTTAGATGTAGACCATATAACTTGGAGTTGTAAATATGGCGACATATGAATCTTTGAAGAGAGACTTTTCCGAGCGCGTGACTGAAGAGCTAAGCTACTGGAGAGATTTACGGAGCTTCGTTGGATACCTCCCAGCTAGGCTTCTTATTCAATTCGGAGTGAGGGGAATGTCAGATATCGTAAAGATCGGATTTCTAGATGAGTCTGATTCGTTTCAAGTTGCAGACGTGTCTAAGCTTCCAATGGACTCTCGGGATTTAAAATTTTCAGTTCGGTTAGAGCTTCCACCCGTTGAAGGATTGTCTAAGTTTTACCTCTTGACGCATTGGGGTATTCAGAGAGAAGGAAACGGATATAAGCTGACATTTCTGACGGGGGCTGATAAGAGCAAGATCAAGAAGTTTAACACTCTAACGTCAGCCCCTACACAGAGTGGGGACTCCGTAGTTAAAGAGGTTGCAGAGGCGATTGCGAATGAGTTTTCTAGCGTAGTTAGCAATTACGATTACTCTACGACCATTAATAAAAGCTGATTGCTCTATTTTGAACCCTTGATTTCGGTTTTAAAATCTTCAAGCCCGCCTATAAGGCGGGCTTTTTATTATGTTGCTCCCCGCAGGGGAGTACGCGAGAACTATCTTATGCCCGATAAACCAGACAGCTGGGCGCTTGTGCTTGCGTGGCTCAGTCAGCATATGCCAATTCTTTACCCGGCAATTCTGTCCTGTGGGATGGCTGTACTTCGTATCACCTACGGCGGCGGCACTCGGCGGCAAATGCTGGTGGAGGGCGTACTTTGTGGTGGTCTTACCCTTACGATAATCAGTAGCCTGGAGTTCTTTGAGCTTCCGCAGAGCATGGCGACGTTTGTTGGTGGCTGGGTTGGATTTCTTGGAGTGGAGAAGGTCCGCGCGATTGCAGATCGGATCACCGATTTCAAGTTGCCTGGTCGGATACAGTAATAATTGAACTACGTTGTTGAGCTCGCGATGTAGTTTTCTGCATTAGATGTAAGGATCGGAAACGAATGCCGCCAAAGACGAAGCGCCCGTGTCGTTCGCCAATGTGCCCAGCCAAGACTCAGGCACCTAGCGGCTATTGCGAAAAGCATGCCCACCTTGCCAGCGGCTGGGCCAAGCCCGGCCGGGAAACCGCTGAGCAGCGCGGGTATGACTGGGAATGGCGCAAGAAGCGTGCGGTCGTCCTCAAGCGTGACCGGTATCTGTGCCAGTGCGATGACTGCAAGGGTTGCACCCTTACAGCCTCAGAAGTTGACCACATAACACCTAAATCCATGGGTGGAAGTGACGATTCTTGCAATTTGCAGTCGCTAAACGTCGATTGCCACAAGGCCAAAACGCAAAGGGAAGCGGTCGCCGCGCGCATTGGTCGCGTCGGCGAACGCGCAGACATCAGGTAGCGAAAATGCAACCAAAAAGCGCGTCAGAGGGGGGGTGGGCAAAATCTCTGCAGCTTTTCGCCTTCTCCACCGATCACCCAGCCTTTAACGCGCGGCCGCGAAATTAAAAAATTCGTACTTTTGGAAAATTTGGGGGGTGCCTGTGGGCCGACCTGCAAAACCGACCGCCTTGAAAATAATCCAGGGCAACCCTGGCAAGCGGAAGCTGAACAAGAACGCACCGTCTCCCGACGCCCTAACGCAAATGCCTGACCCGCCCGAATGGTTCGGCGAAATCGCCAAGAACATTTGGCGGCAGGTTGCGCCCTGGCTGATCGAGGCCAGGATTTTGACCGGCACGGACATGCACAACCTTGAAGCGTTTTGCATGGCCTACCAGCGCTGGCGGGAGGCCCAAAACGACATCACCAAAAACGGGATCATCGTCATGGGCGCTAAGCAGGAAATCAAAAACCCTGCCTGTACCGTATCGAACGAAACCCTGCGCCAAATGGCCGCTTACGGTGGTGCGCTAGGGCTGGACCCTGCAGCCCGCGCACGCCTTAAGCCTGGCGGCGAACAGAAACCAGACAACCCCTTTACCGCACTGCGGGGAGGCAAAGCCGGATAACCACCCTCTATGGCCAGTTCACCAAACGTCAACGCGGCGAACAAGTACGCCCGCGACGTGGTGGCGGGCAAGATTGAGGCGTGCAAGTGGGTGCGCGCCGCCTGCAGGCGTCACTTGAATGACCTGGCGAAGTCGACGAAGAAGGGCTACCGCTGGAAGTTCGACAAGGCCGAGGCCGAGCGCGTTTGTGTATTCATCCAGTTGCTACCGCACACCAAAGGGAAATGGGCCGGTAAGCGCCTGCTGATCACCCTGGAGCCGTGGCAGAAATTTATCTTCTGTTGCATTTTCGGGTGGCGGTCCAAGCGCACCGGCCTGCGCCGCTTTCGTGAGGTGTACTGCGAGATTCCCCGCAAGAACGGTAAGAGCGTGATTGCGGCCGGCCTCGGTTTGTTCATGTTCACCATGGACGGCGAGTTTGGTGCCGAGGTGTATTGCGGTGCGACCACCGAATACCAAGCGTTAGAAGTGTTCCGGCCGGCCAGCCTGATGCTTAAGAACACGCCGCAGCTGGTTGAAGAATGCGGCGCTCAGATAATGGTGATGAACCTATCGCTTCCTGATGATGGAAGCCGCTTTGAACCGCTCGTTGGCGATCCTGGCGACGGTAGTTCGCCAAGCTGCGCCATTGTCGACGAATACCACGAACATGTTTCGTCGGCGCTTTATGACACCATGATCACCGGCATGGGCGCCCGTGAGCATCCGATGATGTTCGTGATTACCACGGCGGGCTACAACCTAGCCGGGCCTTGCTACGTTCAGCGCGGCCAGGTCAAAGATATGCTGTTGCACGCCCTGGGCGAAGGCGGCATAGAAAACGAAGAGCTGTTTGGGATCATCTACACCATCGACGATGGTGACGACTGGCAAGACCCCAAGATCTTGCGCAAGGCAAACCCGAATTTTGGCGTGTCGGTCGACGATGAGTACCTGTTGCGCATGCAGGCCAACGCCAAGCGTTACCCGTCACAGCTGAACAAATTCAAGACCAAGCATTTAAACGTATGGGTTAGCTCCCGGTCGGCCTGGCTGAATATGTCGGACTGGGCGGCGTGCGGAAACCCTGAACTGACCCTGGAGCAATTCCGGGGCCGTAAATGCTGGGTGGGTGTCGACCTTGCCAGTAAGTCAGACATTACCGCCGTCGCCCTGGTGTTCAAGGACAAGGACGAGCGCGGCCGCGATGTGTGGACGGTGTTTTGCCGGGCCTACCTGCCCGAAGGTGCGATAGAGCGCGCTACCACGTTTAAAGATGCCTACGAAGGCTGGGTGGTCTCTGGTGAGCTGTTGACCACGGACGGCGAGGAAACCGACTTTGACGTGGTGCGCGATGACATCAAGGACTTGGCCGAGATGTTCGACATTCAGGAAATCGCCTACGACAAGTGGCGTGCGACACAACTGGCGCACCAGCTGCAGGCGGATGGTGCTGAGGTGGTCGAGGTAGGCGGCGGCATTCAGACCATGAACATGCCCATGCGGGAAGTCGAGGCGGCCCTTGTTTCGCGGCGCTTCAATCACCCGGAAAACGGGGTGCTGTCGTGGATGGCGGGGAACGTATCAACCAAGGAATACCGTGGTTGCTTAACCCCGATGAAAGAAGACGAAGGCAAAGGCAACCTGCGCAAGATCGACGGCATGGTTGCGATTCTTATGGCGATGAGCCGCGCAATGCTGGCTGATCAGGCGCCGGGAAGCCTTCTCGACAGCATCACTGACGATGACCTTTTAATAATGTGAGCCCCTATGAAAACTTGGCTACCTGAACTTGTCGGGACGGCAGGCTATTGCCTGCTTGTTGCCGGCTTGCACGTCCAGTTTGGCCCAGGCTGGGCGCTGATGGCTGGTGGTGGTCTGCTGCTGGTGGCCGCTATCAAGGTGGTTCAGCGATGATCCTGGGCGCGATGTACGAGAGTCGCAGCTTGGAGAATCCAGCTACCAACATGAGTAGCCAGGAACTGGGTGAGCTGTTGTGTTCGAACAATGGAATCACGGTAAGCCCTGAGACGGCGCAAAGGCTGACGGCGGTGTATGCCTGTATCTACGTGCTTTCAAGCACCATGGCGCAGTTGCCGTTAAGCGTGTTGCGTAAGGTCGACGGGCGGATTGTTCCGGCCACGGATCACCCGGCGCACTACCTGCTCCACGATGAGCCCAATCAGTGGCAAACCTCTTACAAATGGCGCGAGACCAAGCAGGCCCACACGCTGGGCTGGGGGAATGGGTTTACGCGCCTTGTGCGCAATCGCCGCGGCGAACTGCAGGCGCTGGAAATGTGCGAACCCCAGGTCACTGACCTGGTGAAGAACGGCGGCCGCTGGATCTATGCAACGCAGGACGATGACGGCATGCCGCTGGCAGTTGCGCCTGAGGACATGGTGCACCTTCGCGCTATTGGATCGGGTCGCCGCATGGGCACCAGTCCGATTCGGCAGAACGCCGAAACGGTTGGCCTCGGCATGGCTGCCGTGCGTTACGGCAAAGAGTTCTTCGAAGGTGGTGGCCGCCCTACGGGACTGCTGACGCTCAAGGACGGAAATCTAAAGGGTGATGGGTGGGAGCGCCTGAAAAGCGTTTGGCGCGGCGCCGTGGGCAAGCTCAAGCAGTCGGATAACAAGACATTGCTGCTGCCTGCGGATCTGGATTACAAGGCGCTGACTATTGCGCCCGAAGACGCGCAGTTTCTGGACACGCGCAAGCTGACCCGTAGCGAGATTGCCAGCATGTTCAACGTGCCTTCTCACATGATCAACGATCTTGAGAAGGCCACGTTTTCCAATATCAGCGAACAGGCCATCCAGTTCGTGCGGCACTCGGTTATGCCTTGGGTCAAGAACTGGGAAGAAGAACTGAACCGCCGGGTGTTTACCCGTGCTGAGCGCCTGGCCGGCTATTACATCAAGTTCAACCTTGCCGGCCTGCTGCGCGGCACCCCGAAAGAGCGCGCCGAGTTCTACCGCATTGCCATCCAAGACGGCTGGATGTCCCGCAATGAGGTGCGCGTGCTGGAAGACCTCAACCCTATGGCCGGCCTCGATTCGATGTTGCTCAACGTCAACACCAAGTTGTTAGGCGCTGACGGCTTGCCGTTACCCGTAACGCCAAAGGAATAATCCAATGAGTGATTTTGAAAAACGCATGCTGCCCGCGCAGCACTGCGAGCTGCGTGCTGTCCCGGTGGAAGAGGGCGGCGACCAAAATGCGTCACCGCGCATTGCCGGTTACGGCGCTGTGTTCAATCAGCGTAGCGACCTGCTGGGCGGCTTCTTTGTCGAGCTTATCGCCCCTGGTGCATTCGACGACGTGCTGGGCCAGGACGTACGCGGGCTGTTCAACCACGACCCTAACTATCTGTTAGGGCGCACGGTCAGCGGCACATTGCGGCTCTCTGTCGACCAGCGCGGCCTGGCCTACGAGATCGATACACCGAACACGCAGACCATTCGTGACCTTGTTGTCGAGCCGTTGAAGCGCGGCGACATGAGCGGTAGCAGCTTCGCCATGCGTGTCGCCCCTGGCGGCGACACCTGGCACGAAGAAGACGGCGTAGTGGTTCGGACGATCTACAAGATCGCTGAACTGCGCGACGTGGGCCCGGTGTCATTCCCGGCCTATCCCGATTCAAGCGCTGCACAGCGCTCCCTGGACGCCTGGAAACAGGCGAAAAACGAAGGCCTTGAGGGTCGCGCTCAATTTGAGCGTGAAGCCCGTGAGCGCCTGCTTGATTTGAACGACCTTTAAGCCCTTGGGGGATTTATGACACTGCAACAAATGAAAGAACAGTACGCCCAGAAAGCCGCCGAAATGCGCAGCCTGCACGAAAGCACCGGGGACGAGGTGTGGACCAGCGAAACGCGCTCCAAGTGGGAAGCTATCAAGGTCGACCTGAAAGCCTTGAAAGAGAAGATCGAACGCGAAGAAGAGCTTCGCGAAAACGATCAGTCCTTTATCGAAGAGCGCGCCCGTAACGGCGGCCATGGTAGTCAGCACCGGCAAGAGCCAACCGGCGCCGAGGCTGAGCAGCGCAGCGCCTTCGATGCGTTCTTGCGCGGCGGCGCTGAGCATCTAACTGCAGAACAGCGCTCGGCAGTATTTGCCATGCGCGCCCAAGGCGTACAAGGCCCCGAAGCTGGCGGCTATACGGTGCCTACCACGCTGCAGGCGAAAGTGATCGAGGCTCTGAGCACCTACGGCGGTATCGCGTCTGTATGTCAGTTGCTCAACACCGATAACGGTGCGCCCATTGCCTGGGCGGTGAGCAATGGCGGCGAAGAAGAAGGCGAGCTGATCGGCGAGAACAAGCAGACCGGCGAAAAGGATGTTGAGTTTGGTATGGGCACGCTGGGCTCCCACACCATTAGTTCGAAAATCATCCGCGTTTCTGAGCAGCTGCTGCAGGATTCCGGTATCGACATGGAAGCCTTCCTGGCCGGCCGCATCAGCAAGCGCTGTGGTCGCACCCGTAACCGCCTGATCGTGCAAGGCACTGGGGCAGCCGAGACGGACACCGCGCCGGCCCAGCCCAAAGGTTTGGAGGCAGCTGTAGCTGTGGGCAAGGTGACGGCCAGTGCATCCCAGTTCACCTGGCAGGAAGTCAACGGCCTGATTCACTCGGTCGACCCGGCCTATCGTGCGGCCCCTAATTTCCGCTTGGCCTTTAACGACAAGACCTGTCAGGCGATGGAAGAAATGGTTGACGGCAATAAACGCCCTCTGTGGCTGCCAGGTATCGACAGCGACCGCCCGGCGACCATCCTGAAACAGCAATACGTGATCGATCAGGCCATTGCCGATATCGGCGCTGGTAAGAAGTTCATGTTTGCCGGCGACTTCAATGAGCTGATCTTGCGTGCCGTGCGCAGCTTGACCCTGAAACGTTTGGTCGAGCGTTACGCCGAGTACGGTCAAGTTGCCTTCCTGGCCTTCCTGCGCTTTGGCATCGTCCTGCAGGACACTGCAGCCATCAAAGCATTGGCCGGCAAAGGCGCTGAAGTCGAGGCCTAAGCCTGGAGCGGGGCCGTGCAAGCGGCCCCTGTGTGCACATGTTGACGCTTGAGCAAATTAAGCAGCATTGCCGGCTTGAGCTGGACGACACCGAGGAAGACGAGCTGCTGCAGGGTTACGGCTACGCCGCCTGGCGAATGGTCGAGACCCGCATCGGCCGCAAGCTGTTTCAGGTCGAGCTGCCTGCCGATGCGCCGGCCCATGCTGCCGCCGATGACGACTACCTTCGCGGCCTGTTGCCGGCAACGGCACCCGACAATGCGTTACCCGTAACGGCTGACGTAACCCTGGCCATGAAAATGCTGGTAGCGCACTGGTATCGCAACCGCGAAGCCGTCACGGAAGCCGCTGCAACGGGTTCAAAGGCTTTGCCGTTGGCATTTGAAGCCCTGGTAGGGCCGTACAACTGGATATCGCTATGAAGCACCCAGCCGCTGGCGAGCGCGATAAACGCATTGAGATTCGGGTGCGCAATGACACGCCTGAGAACGACGCCGATCTGGTGTCGGGTTACAAGCGCGTCGGCGGCCGCTGGGCGCTGCTGGAACCGTTGGGCACGCTACTGGTGCACAGCGGCATTCAGGTCAACAAGAAGATCACCCACCGCCTGACCTTCAAGCGCCTGCCCGGTATCGATGACAGCCATGAGGTGGTCATGGGTAAGCGCCTGTTCCGGGTGGTGGGCGTTGGCGATGTAAACGAATCCGGCATTGATACGGTGCTTGAGGTCGAGGAAATCACCGGCAACCCGGCCAGCGCGCCGTCGATGCCGAAACGGGATATCTACGATGAGTAATTCGGTTGGCGTCGACGGCTATTTGCACATTGAGGGCTTCGATAAGTTCGACCGCGAAGCCTTCGACAAGACGAAAATCCGCGCCGGCATGCGCAAGGCCGGGCGCCTGGTAACCAGCAAAGCGCAGATGAACCTGGCCTTGGCCCGGGGTAATGCCGGTTATCCGCGTGTACGCACCGGCAGGCTCTTGAAGTCGGTCACGTTCAAGGTGTCGCGCTCTGGCTTTATGGTGAAGGTTGCGCCGACCAAGACCAGCGACATGCAGGCCTTTTACCCTGCCTACCTGCACTACGGCGTAAAGCAAGGTTCCCGGATCAAGGGTCGACCGAGCGGAAGCCGTCGCGCACGCGGTGCGCGGGCTGATTTGGTTGCGGCCAGGCGTGCGGGAGGCTGGCGGATTGACCCACGTGACAACTACATGACTGACGCCTTGCAGGATTCGTCTGCAGGCGTTCAGAAAATCTTGGGCGCCGCGTTTGCGGACGGCCTGCGCTAGAACGCCCAAGTCCACCAGCCCCGTACCCCGGGGCTTTTTTATGCCTGGAGTTCAACGGTGAAGCTGATTCCGATCATCAAGCACCTGCGCAATACCTGCCCGTCTTTCAAGCGCCGCGTGTATGGCGGCCTTGATTGGGATCCTGTGGCCAAGAGCGTGCAAACCGACATGCCGGCGGCCTATGTGATCTGCATTGGAGACTCTGCAGAGCCTTCCGACACTTCGGGGGTGATTCGTCAAAAGGTCCGCGACGCCATCGACGTAAACGTTGAGGTCTGGTGCGAAGACGAGCGCGGGCAGGGTGCTGCCGACCTTATTGACGATCTACGCGCTGAGCTTTGGCGGGCGCTGGTGGGCTTTAAGCCGGGCGGCGATGGCAATCCGCTGCAGTACGACGACGGCGAGCTGTTGCTGATTGACCGCGCCAAGGCGGTCTACCGCTTCCGCTTCTTCACCGAATTCATGATTGGCCGCAACGATGTGGCGCCCGGTCAGCCGCTTGGCCCGCCCGAGACCTGGCAAGAGGTCGAGCAAGACGGGTTGCCTGGGTTTGAGGGGGTAGACCTCGATGTCGATTTTATCGACCCCATGCACGACAAAAACCGTTCCCCAACCGGCCCTGATGGCCGTATCGAAATCAAAGCCCGCGAGGATGTGAAACCGTGACGCAAATCTATCTGAAACCAGCGGCCGGCCGGGACACTCCCGACCCGGCCAAGGGCGGCGCCCTGCTGCCTGCAGAGGGCGATTCCGTGCCCCTGAACGCTTACTGGCAACGCCGTATCGATGACGGCGACGTGATCAAGGCCGAGCCCGCCAAGAAGCCCGCAGCGGCGCTCAAGGCCGCGCCGACCGATAAGGGGGGTGCTGACGTATGAGCGTAGGGTTTAACACTATCCCGAGTGATATCCGGGTGCCGCTGTTTTATGCCGAGGTCGACAACTCCCAGGCCAACACTGCCCAGGAAAGTCTGCGCCGGCTGATCATCGCCCAGGTGAACGATGATGCAGATAACGAAGACGTTGGCCGCCTGGTGCTGGTGTCGCGGTCGACGCAGGCAGCCCTGATTGGTGGACAGGGCTCGATGCTGGCCGCGATGCACAAGCGTCTACGCAGCATCGACGTTGCCGGCGAGGTCTGGTGTTTGCCGCTGAAAGTGACAACCGGCACCGCTTCGAAAGCCGCCGTTACCGTAACGGGCACGGCGACAGAGGCCGGGTTGCTCTATCTGTACGTAGCGGGTAAGCGGGTTCGCTCAATTGTCCCCGCTTTGGCCAGCGCTACGGCTGTGGCGGCGGCGCTCGCCCAGGCGATCAACGATGACATCGATCTGCCCGTTACTGCAGCAGCGGCTGAATCGGTTGTGACGTTGACCTGCAAGTTTAAGGGCGAGCTGGGCAATGACATTACGCTGCAGCTGAACCGCCTGGGCCGTGCAAACGGAGAGTTCACGCCGCCTGGCATTACTGCAACAGTGGCCGTTATGGCCGGCGGCACCGGAACCCCTGAAATGTCCGTCGCTTTGGCCGCCCTGGGCGATGAGCCTTTCGAGTTCATCGCCCAACCCTGGACCGACCCCACCACGCTTGATGCGTGGAAGGCTGCCATGGATGAGAGTTCCGGCCGCTGGTCATGGTCCAAGCAACTCTATGGGCATGTGTACAGCGCAAAACGCGGCACGCTGGGCCAGCTGGTGGCCGTTGGGCGTGCGCGAAACGATCCGCATATCTGCATCGGTGGCTTTGAGAAAAGCGTGCCAAATCCGGTGTGGGAGATTGTCGCGCAGTTTATGGCGCGTACTGCTGTGTTTATCAACGCAGACCCGGCCCGCCCAACTCAAACCGGCGAACTGGGTGCGATCCAGCCGGCAGCGGCCAGTGATCGCTTTTTGATTGATGAGGCCCAGTCGCTGTTGAGCAACGGCATTGCCACGTTCAACTATTCCGGCGGCTCTGTGCGGATTCAGCGCGCTATTACGACCTATCAGCGTAATGCTTACGGGCAAGCCGATGATTCGTATCTGGACAGTGAACCACTGCACCAATCGGCGTACGTGATTCGCTTTCTGCGCACGCGCATTACCAGCAAGTACGGGCGACACAAACTCGCCAATGACGGCACCGCCTTCGGCCCAGGGCAAGCCATCGTTACCCCGATGGTGATCCGTGGCGAGCTGATCGCGGCCTATGGTGAGCTGGAGCGCATGGGCCTGGTCGAGAATGCAGAAATGTTCAAGGCCAACCTGATCGTGGAGCGAGACTCGAACAACCCGAACCGCTTGAACGTCCTGTTCCCGCCGGATCTGGTGAACCAGCTGCGTGTGTTTGCGCTGCTGTACCAATTCCGCTCGCAATACCCCGAAGCGGCGTAAGCCGACAACTGAACACCCAGCCCGCCCAGTGCGGGCTTTTTCATGGGAGGCCGTATGGGCCAAGCAGTCGCAGGAACCTGTTACATCAAGGTCGACGGTAGCCAGCTCGTAATTACGGGCGGCGTTGAAGTGCCTATTTCCAAGGTCAAGCGCGAAACCATCCGCCCGGGTTACTTCAAGGAAGAAGACGTGACCCCGTCCGTGAAGGTCGACGCGGTTAAAACCAAGGGTCTAGACCTGGCCAAGATCACTACCAACACCAACATGACCGTAACCGCCGAATTCAAGGACGGCAGCGTGTATGTGTTGAGCGGCGCTTACCTGGTGGATGACGCCACGGTGAACGGCGATGACGGAAAACTCACCCTCAAATTTGAAGGCATTAACGGAGATTGGCAGTAATGACCAACACGACTATTCACAAACTGAAAGTACCTATCACCGCACACGGCGAGCAGCTGACCGAGCTGGACGTGCGCCGTCCTACTACCAAGGAAGTGCGGGCCATCAAGGCGCTGCCGTACACCCTGAGCGAGAACAGCATGCCAGTGGTGGAGCCTGACGTGGTGTGCAAGTACATCGCGGTTTGCGCCGCGATCCCGCAAAGCTCTGTCGAGCAGCTGGACCTGGCCGACCTGAATGAACTGGCTTGGGTGCTGATCAATTTTTTCATCAATCCGGCGTCGACTCCGCAGACCGCTTAATCAGCCTGGTCTATGACCTGGCGTATTTCTGGAAGGCCGACCCCGACAGCATGATGGGGCGGCCGATAGATGCGCTGCTTGAGAGTTTCGAGCAAGCGCACCGGATCTTGAGAGAACAGCAGGTGGATTGATGGCCGATAAGTTCCAGCTCAAGGCGCTGATTACCGGCGTCGACAAGCTGTCGCCGATGCTGGGCACCGTTCGTAAAAACGCTATGGGGCTGCGCAAGCAGCTGAACAGCACTGGCCTCGGCAAAATCACGTTCATGGAAGCCCTGAAAGGCGGCGCCATTGCGGCGCCGTTCGTGATGGGGGTCAAGGCCGCGATTGGCTTTGAAAGCGCCATGGCGGACGTTAAGAAGGTGGTTAACTTCGATACGCCGCAGCAGTTCAAGGAGATGAGCCAGGACGTTCGCAACCTGTCCAAAGAGCTGCCGATGTCGGCCGAGGGTATCGCCGCTATCGTGGCGGCGGGTGGTCAATCCGGCATTGCCCGTGACGAGCTGAATGCGTTTGCGCAGGACGCAGTAAAGATGGGCATTGCCTTTGACACCACGGCCGAAGAATCCGGCTCGATGATGGCGAAGTGGCGGACCGCGTTTAAGTTGAACCAGACCGAAGTGGTGGTGTTGGCCGACAAGATTAACGAGTTGGGCAATACCGGCGCCGCGACGGTTGGGCAAATATCCAAGATCGTGACGGCCATCGGCCCGCTGGGGGAAATCGCCGGCCTCAATGCGGGGCAGATTGCCGCGATGGCGTCTTCTCTGGCAGGTGTGGGCATTGCCGAAGACGTGGCCGCGACGGGCATGAAGAACTTCGCGCTTACGCTGACTGCCGGCACGGCGGCCACCAAGTCGCAAAAGCAGGCTTTCAAGGCGCTGCGCCTTGACTCGGCGGCGATTGCCAAAGGCATGTCGGTTGACTCCGAGGGCACCATTAACAAGGTGCTTAAGTCGATTGCCAAGGTCGAGAAAAGCAAACAGGCGGCCGTGCTGACGCAGCTGTTCGGCAAGGAGTCGGTCGGGGCCATCGCGCCGCTGTTGACCAATTTGGACACGCTGCAAAAGAACTTCGGCTTGGTCAACGACCAGCAGCGGTATGGCGGCTCGATGCAGAGGGAATACGCATCCAGGGCGGCTACAACTGCGAACGCCCTGCAGCTGATGCAAAACCGCGTTACGGACTTGGGTATTTCTGTCGGGTCGGCATTGCTCCCGCCGTTGAATGACTTCCTTGAGGCCATCGGCCCAATCGTCTCCCAAATATCGACGGTGGTTTCTGCAAACCCAGCGCTGATTAAGGCGATTGTCGGGGCTGCTGCAGGTTTTGCCGTACTGCGCCTGGCAGTGGTTGCCGCCACTTTTGCTATGACCCTGTTCGACAACGTGACGAAGAAAAGCATCGTCGGGATTGTCGTGCGCGGGCTGGCGATGGCCGCCGGCATGCTGATTGCCAACTGGTCGACGGTGGCCCCGTACTTCCAGGCTATCTGGGAAAAGATTCAAGGACCGGCGATGGTGCTGTGGGGTTGGCTGAAAACGGCCTTTTCCTACACGCCGCTTGCCCAGGTGATTGAAAACTGGGGGCCGCTGACGGATTTTTTTGAAGCGACGTGGGAGCTGGTCAAGGCGCTGTCTGTGCCGTTCTTTGACTTCATGGAGGGTGCTTTTGACTTCTCCCCACTGGGTTTGATCATCAAGCACTGGGCGCCAATCACGGCGTGGTTTCAGGGGTTGTGGGACACCATCAAGCCGATCATCGAGCCCATCTTGAAATTCATGGGGGCGGGTGAGGGCGGCCCCGGGATCATCAAGACCGCGACCGAAAAGGCCAAAGGCTGGGCGCAGGAACAGCGCGAAAGAAACGCAGGTGCCGGGGGCGGTACAGGCGCCTTTGTGCAGGCTGACGCGGTGGATAGGGCGATTACTACCCAGTCGGCGCGCAATGCGTCCATGGGTGGCCTGGATGCTAAATCCCTGTTGCGTGCCCCTGGTGCGCCGTCGATCAATCAGCAAGCCGCAGCCAATCAGCGCACCAATCTGGAAGGCTCGCTGCTTATCAAGATGGAAGGCGCGCCGCCAGGTACGCGCGTGGAAAGTTCTACCAATCAGCCAGGCCTTAAGGTCGATCAGCAATTGGGCACCCGTAGCCTGTCGAGGTAAGTAATGGCCACTTGGCGCGAGCAGTTACAACCGGCGTCCTTTCGTGGGGTGCCGTTTCACGTTGATTCGGAAAGCACCCCCGTAGGTCGCCGGACACAGGTGCATGAATTTCCCCAGCGCAATAAGCCATTTGTTGAAGACCTGGGCGAGCAAACCCGGATCATCAAGTTTTCCGCTTTTGTGGTGGGGGAGGACTGTTTCTTTCAGCGCGACAACTTGCTGAAAGCGTTGAACCAGCCCGGGCCGGGGACGCTGATTCATCCATGGTATGGGCAGATGTATGGCACCGCTACAGACTGTTCGGCGGGCCATGCCTGGAATGAGGGCGGTGTAGCTCGCTTTGAGCTGATGTTTGTAGAAGGAGGCGAAAAGGGCTACCCGGCCGGCGTGCCGAACACGGCGCGCCAGTTGGAGGCCGAGAATGAAAGCCTCTTGGATTCGGCGATAGCGCGGTACAAGGCTGCGATGGCCCTGGTCAACAAAGCCCGCCTGAGCATCAAGGCGCTGCAGAACGGCCTGGCCGGTGTGCAGATGTTCATTCAGCAGGAAATCAGCCAGATAACGGGCCTGGTTAGCTCTGTGGTCACGCTGGCCGACATGGTGGCGAACTTCCCGAACAATCTGGCGACCATGATGCAGTCGCAGTTCTCTGGTATGGCTAACGACTTCGACCGATTCAGCCTTTCGCGTCGGACCGCTGGGAGCAAGGTAGACGCTGCTCGCAGCATTGCTGCACTGCCTGCGCCTGCAGGTGGTGCGGCCACCGTCGCGGCCGTGACGGCTACGCGTGACCTGGTGCGTGACGTGTTGATCATTGACGCGTTGCGCATTGTCGCGGCTATGCCGGTGGTGCAGGCGCCGCCGGCGCTGCCTGGCGTTCCTACCTTGGAACAGCAGGTAGCGGCGCCGATTGAGCGGGTCGAGGTTCCTGTTACTGACGATGTGCTGGTGCTGCGCGATTTGATCAGTGCAGAGATATGGGACGCGCAACTGCTGGCCCCCTACGCGCACTTTGATCGCCTGGATAACGCCAGAAAGCTGGTCAGGGCACACCTGGCCGAAGTGGCCCGGGCGGGCGTGCGGTTGATCGAGGTCACCCCGAAGCAAACCTTGCCGGCGTTCGTGCTGGCCTATCAGCAGTTCGGCGATGCATCGCGCGCCGATGAAATCGTTACGCGTAACGCCGTGCAGCATCCGGGGTTCTTACCGCCGCTGCCGTTGCAAGTCGCCCAGGAGTAACCCCAATGGAACCGCAAAACGCTGTGACACTGAGTGTCAACGGCATGGATTACAGCGGCTGGACGAAAGTCAGCATCACCGCATCCATTGAGCGCCAGTGCCGTTCGTTCGACGTTGGCGTGACGTGGGAGCTTTCCGGGGACGCGCCTATCCCCATTCGCCAGGGCGACCGCTGCGCCATTCGTATTGGTGCCGACCACGTGTTGACGGCTTTCGTCTTCAAGACGCCGATTAGCTACGACGCCAAGCAAATCACCCGGGGCATTGGCGGCCGCTCCAAGACGGCGGATCTGGTCGACTGCGCAGCGATCAACAAACCCGGCCAATGGCGCGGGCAAAGTCTGCAGACAATCGTTAAGGCGTTGGCCTCGTCCTATGACATTGACGTTATCAGCCAGGTGGCCGAAACCAGCCAAATCGCGGACCACACGATAGAGCCTGGCGAGACGGTTTTTGAATCCATTGACCGGCTGTTAACGCTTTCGCGCCTGCTGTCGACTGACGACGAACTGGGCCGCCTGGTGATCGTCTCGCCGGGCAGCGCCGGCCGTGCAGTGGATCGCTTGGAACTGGGCCAGAACATCCTGACAGGCGCGTCTGATCTGGATTTTTCCGGGGTGTTTTCAGAGTACCGCGTAATCGGCCAGCGCAAGGGCACGGACGAGGAAAACGGCAAGACGGTTTCAGAGGTCTCCGCCACGGTTACCGATAGCCGCGCGCCGCGTCGTCGTGTGCTGCTGATTCAGGAAAGCGGCCAGATGAGTTCAGAGCTTGTCCAGGCCAGGGCGAACTGGGAGCGCGGCAACCGCATTGGTAAGGCGCTGACGTTGAATTACAAGGTTCAGGGATGGCGGCAATCAAACGGCGCGTTGTGGCGGGTGAATTTGATTGTTCGTGTGGTTGACCCCGCCTTGGGCATGGACCGGGACATGTTGATTAGTGAGGTGAAGTACGACCTCGACGAGAGCGGCACCACCTGCAGCCTTTCGGTCGCCCCGGCCGAGGCCTTTCTACCCGAACCGAAGGACCGCCACAAATCGCGCAAGCTCAAGAAGGGCGGCGCCGCTGACAACTTCGAATACTTGATTCCTGCCGACTGGAAGCCCGAATGAGCAACATTAAAAACATCTTGGTGCGTGGCGTTCTTAGCCTGGTTGAGCCGATGCGCAAAATGCAGGAACTGCAGGTTCGGCTGATGGCGGATGAGGTCAAGGACGGCATGGAGCATTTTGAGCCCTACGGTTTCACCTCAAACGCCAAGGGCGGCGCCGAAGTGTTGGCGGGCTTCTTTGGCGGTGACCGCTCACACGGCGTGGTGGTCTGTGTCGCTGACCGGCGCTTTCGCCTGCAGGGGCTGGAGAGCGGAGAGGTAGCGCTTTACACCGATGAAGGCGACAAGCTGCACTTTAAGCGCGGCCGGGTGATTGAGATCGAAACCATGACCCTTAAGGTCAAGGCAGATACGGCGGTCGAGTTCGACACGCCGGAGATACGCACCACCGGCAAGATTGTTTCTGCAGGTGATCAGGTGGCTGCCGGCATTAGCCAGGTTAAACATGGCCACACCGAAGTCATGAAGGGCGACGGCCTTTCCGGCCCACCTGCAGCGGCGGGCTGATCATGCCAATTATTAACGAAGACGTAACCGAAAGCGTGTGGCGGCGGGCGGCGGTTGTCAGCCTGTTGACCTGGCGCCGCGCCGGCAATGATGACGCGCTTGATGACGGCGAGCGCTATGGCTGGTGGGGTGACAGTTTTCCCACGCTGACCAATGACCAAATTGGTTCCCGGTTGTGGCAGCTGCGCCGCCGAACCCTCAACGCGGACACGGTAAGGGACGCCACGACGTTCGCCCGGGAGTCGCTGCAATGGATGCTCGATGACGGGCGCGTGGTGTCCGTCGACATCACCACCACGCGCGGCGTCGACCGCCTAGGCATGCGCATATCGTTGGTCTTCCGAGACGGTACGGCGCTGGAATTTTCTCTTGATAACTTGTGGCAGGTGATCCATGCCGTTTAACACTCCGACTATGCCGGAGCTGATCAGCCGCGCCCGTAGCGATTTGGCAGGTGCTAGCGCGCTGCTGCGCTCCGATGCTGAGGTATTAGCCCGGGTGCATTCCGCAAGTTCATACGGGCGTTACGCCCATCAAAAGTACATCGCTCAACAAATCCTGCCCGATACAGCGGATGAGGACACGTTGCGCAGAATGGCGCGGTCAAGGCTTAAACGTGACCGATTGCCAGCGGTTGCAGCCAAAGGCACTGCCAGTTTTAAAGGCGCAGCGCATGCGCTGCTCGATGCCGGCACGCTGCTGCAGCGTGACGATGGCCAGCGCTTCCGGGTTTCGTTATCCGTAACGCTCGCCGGTACTGCAGGTGTTGCCTCATTAGAGGCAGTTGAAACGGGCGTGCTGGGCAACACCCCGGCGGGGACTGTTTTGCGCACGGTGTCTCCCGTGCTGGGGATCGCCGACACGTTTACCGTTCTTGCCCCTGGTATTTCTGGCGGGACGGAGCAGGAAGGGCTGGAGTCCCTGCGCGCCCGGGTAGTTCGCTCCTATCGTGTTATCCCTCACGGTGGTAACACCAGCGACTACGAAACCTGGGCGCTTGAGGTGCCAGGTGTGACCCGTGCATGGGTGCGCCCTAAGTGGATGGGGCCAGGTACGGTAGCCGTGTTCATTGCGAGAGACGGCGATTTAAGCCCTATTCCTGGACCTGAGGCGTTAGCGGATGCCCTGGCTTATATCGAGGGTGAACGGCCGGTGACAGCCGAACTGGCCGTTTTGGCACCGATAGAAAAGCCTGTTCAGTACGTAATCAAGCTGATGCCGGATAGCGGTGCAATCCGGCAAGCGGTCGAGGCCGAACTTGTGGACCTGCATAGCCGAGAGGCTGAGCTTGGCGGCACGCTTTTGAATACACATATTCGGGAGGCGATCAGCGGCGCGGCAGGGGAAATAGATCACGCGCTGTTAAGCCCTGCAGGCGACGTGGTGCCGGCGGCCAATGAGCTGCTGACCTTTGGGGGGATCGCATGGCGATAAGGACAGCGGAAGACTACTACCAACAAATGGTCGCGCTGCTACCGCCGGGGCCGGCCTGGGATACGGAGTTGGTGCCCGAGGTTCACCAGTTGCTGCAGGCGGGCTCTGTTGAGCTGGCCCGCGAGGATCTACGGCTATCCGACTTGCTGGCCGAGAGCGACCCCGATTTGGTGCGCGAGCTGGTGCCCGACTGGGAGCGGGTAATGAAACTGCCCGACCCATGCCTGGGAGAAAAACCGGCTTTCGAGGATCGCCAGCTGGCCGTGCGCCGCCGACTGGTCGCGGTGGGTAGTCAGAAACTTTCCTACCTTATCGACATCGCCGTGAGCCAGGGCTACCCCAACGCGAGCATTACCGAACATCGCGCGCCACGCATGGGGCGCTCTCGTTTTGGCGTAGCGCGCTTCGGCACCTGGAACGCTCAGTTTATGTGGGTGTTGAACACGGGGGGCCGACACCGCGCGGGCCGGCGCTTTGGTGCCAGTTTTTGGGGTGAGCGTTTCGGACGCAATCCAGGCGACACCATTGAATGCCTTATCCGAAGAGCAGCACCGGCGCACACCATTGTGCACATTAATTATGATTAAGGATTGAACGTGGATTTTCCTAAAAGTGTTCCCGGTGTGGGGCTTATTAATGGTCAGTTTATCGATGAAAACACGACGACTGGGCAACCTGGCTCGCTTATCCCTTCTGTGTGGGGGAACAGTGTCACACATGAAATTCTTAGTGTTTTGGAAGCGGCAGGAATAAAGCCCGATGAGTTAAAGACTAACCAGCTTGCTGAGGCTATTTCCAAAATCGTAGCTGCTACATCCGTTAAGTGGGAGAACGTAGCTAACAAACCCAAAGATGTTGCCGGCTACGAAATCAAAGACGTATACACTAAGACTCAAAGTGACAAGCTTGTCGAGGGAGTAGTTAAAAAAACCGGCGGTAACATGTCGGGACAATTGGAGATGTTTAACGGAACGGAAGATTCTCCAGAGGTTGCGTTTATTACGCCTACAACAGCAGTATATATGGACGTAGTAACCGATACTTTCCGCATGTTTGCCGCATACGGTGGTAAAACTCTATATCCCTTAATTTTGAATATGGCGAGCAAAACCGCCACTATTTTTGGCTCCAGCATTTGGACAGGCGCAAACTTTAACCCCGCCGAAAAAGTTGATGGTGATCGATGCACGACCGCCGGGTTTGCTGGCGGCGGCGATGTCACGTCTGACCCGTATATGCGCCATGTGAACGGTACGGTCACGTACCTTGCATCCAAAGCATATAGCGTTTTTGGATTCCAGATCGTTAAAGGGGCGACCGGGTATATTAAATTTCCCGACTTTCTCGGCGGGTTAATTTTGCAATGGACTAAGACCCCTACGCTAAGTACGCAAGTTAGTTATACCTGGAATTTCCCGATTAGGTTTCCTAATGAGGTGTTCGGGGTTACCGGAACAATGATTGGTGGTAGCCAGGGACCGCTGGAGGTTTCTGTTCTGCCAAATAATTCAAGCGTGGGACTTGCGGTAGGTATTGTAACTGCAGCAGTCGGACCATCTTACGTATTGGCGTGGGGGCACTAAAATGACAAAGTTTTATATTGTTTTTAACGATGACGGGACGCTGTCCGCCCGACTACCGATGAACGCTGATGTGGCAGACCCTCTGCCTAAAAATATTGCGTCGGTTAGCGAAGAGCTATGGCTGAAAACCATGCAGGAAAATGACGGGGTCTGGACGCGCGACGCTAAGGGAGAGATTAAAAAATATCCGTTTCCCCCGCCGTCATCACAGGAAAACCTTGCCGCCAATACGGACCGCCAGGAGGCGCTGCTTAAGTCGGCTTCTCAGGCCATGACGCCCCTGCTTATGTCCTTGCAGTTGGGTGATGCAACGGACGAAGAAACCGCCAGTGCCAAAGCGTGGCAAGGCTACTGCCGCGCTCTAAAGGCCGTAGATCTGCTGGCGCAGTCTCCGTCGTGGCCCGATAAACCTGACGTTTGAAAGCTCTGCAAGATCTCAATGAGCCCGGCCCGCGAGCCGGTTTTTTTTCGCCTGGAGAATGCTATGCCTCTGATCGAAACCCGAGGGGTGCGCAACAGGAACCCCGGCAACATCGATTACAACCCGGCCAACCAGTGGCAAGGCCAGCTCAAGCCAGATCCAACTATCGAAACGCGCTTCGCCCGGTTCGATAGTGCTGAGAACGGTATCCGTGCCCTGGGTAAGGTGCTGCTGACGTATCAACGCAAACACGGCTTGAGGACGGTGAAGGCTATTATCAGCCGCTGGGCGCCGTCGGTAGAGAACGATACCGCCGCCTATGTGCGCGCCGTCGAAGCAAACACCGGCTCTCGGCCAGGTGCCGAGGTCGACCTGACCCAGCCGGCAGTGATGGCTGGCTTCGTGAAGGCGATCATCCATCACGAGAATGCGGGCTATGCCTATCCTGGCGCAGTCTTGGCCGAAGGCGTGCGGCGGGCGCTGGCATGACGCAGGTGCAGAATCTGGTCGTTCTAGCTGTGCTGGTTCTGGTGCTGATGGCCGGTGCCTGCGGCGTGACCTGGCAGGTTCAGGACTGGCGCCTGGGAAAGAAGCTCGCCGAGCAGCTCGCTGAGCAGGGCATTGCGCACCAAAAAGACCTGGACGCAATCACCGGCGAGGCCTGGCGTCAGCAGGCCTCCGAGCAGGACAAGCGGCTGGCCACCGAGCTGCAACTCGCCACCCTGGACCAACAACACACCAAGGAATTATCCGATGCTCAGAGCAACCAGGCTCTTCTGCGTGACCACCTTGCTACTACTGAGTTGCGGTTGTCAGTCCTTCTCGACGCCACGGATACAGCCAGTGTCTGCAACGTGCCTACCACCGGCGGCGCCGTCGGCGTGGTTCATGCAGCCCGTCGAGCCCAACTTGACCCAGCGCATGCTCAAAGAATTATCGCCATCACCGACGATGGTGATAACGCCGTGATCGCGTTGCGAGCGTGCCAGGCGTATGCCAGGGCGATTGCACAATGACGTCGTTGAACTACCATCAGTCGTGGCGTTCGTATTGCGATCATTGAGTTAACAGTCAGGGCACCATGGATAAGCGGCTTGCAGGTCTTTCATTTCTGCTTACCCTTGGTTGGGTCATCACCGTCGTGTTCGTCATGTGGTTTTTCAGCTGATGGGTACGGCTCAACGAGTTCGGGGCTCTGGTTCCTGACGTTCCCGACGGCCTTTCCAACAGGAAACCACTCGAACTCTTCGGTCGGCAGACACAGCTCTTTCGCAATTTCTTCGGCGCGGGATGGTGGAAGATCTGGTTCAAGCCATTCATTTGCATGCTGCGGTGTAAGCACTAACGGTCTGCGGTCATGTATATCGACCATGCCCTGATCGCTCGCAGCGGTGATGATGACGAAACCGTCACCTTCGTGCGGCTCAAGACCCGGATGCACCTGGGCCAAGGCGCCAAAGAACATCGGCTTTCTGCTTTTCAATCGGATGAAGTAGGGCTGCTTCTTTTTCGGGTCGTCCGGGTCTTTCACCCATTCATACCAGCCTTCGCTCGGCACGATTGCCCGGCCTTTTGGCCACAGTTGTTTGAAAAATTTGCCAGTAGTGACGGTCTCGACCCGAGCATTAATCGGATCTGGTCGTTTTCCTTTCGCCCAAAACGGGGCCCATCCCCAGTGCACGGCGTCAATGTGCAACCCGTCCTCTTTGCTGTGCAGCAACTGCACGCGAGTCGTAGGCGCTACGTTATACCGGTTGATCGGTTCTGCGTCGTAGCCACTGAACAATTCGATCTGAGGGTTCAACTCCTCAATGTAGATCGCCATTCCCTCGTACTGCACAAATCGTCCACACACAGAACACCTCCGCCTGTCGAAATCCCCTACAGAGAAATTGACCGCAAGCCGCTTACAAAGTTAACTGTACATTCGTACAGTATTTGCATAAGGCATTGTCATGAGCTTCAACATCCTGGGCCCGATAGCCAGCGGCGGCGCGAAACTCCCTCTTTGTTCGTTTCACGTGCCTGCTGGCTTTCCGTCCCCTGCGGCCGACCATATCGAGCAGCATATTTCTTTGGATGAAGTGCTCAACATCAGAGCGCCGCACGTTTACCTGGTGATGATCACGGGAGAAAGCATGCAGGGAGCCGGAATCTTCGAAGGCGACCTTGCGGTGGTTGACCGTTCAATCGAGCCAGCCCACGGGCACATTGTTGTGGCGCTGCTGAATAATGACCCGATGTGCAAACGCCTGTGCAAGCGCGGCAAAGAGGTGATTCTCCTTTCCGAAAATCCTAAATATCCGGCGCGCTACGTACTGGAGGGCGATGAACTATCGATCTGGGGCGTGATCACCAGCACCGTGCGCAGCCATGTCTAATCCACCAGTCTTCGCACTGATCGACTGCAACAGCTTTTACGCCAGTTGCGAGCGAGTATTCCGGCCCGACTTGGCCAAGACTCCAATCGTCGTGCTGAGCAACAACGATGGCTGTGTGATTGCCCGGAGCTATGACGCCAAGCCATTCGTCAAGATGGGCGAGCCGTACTTTCAGATAAAGCACAAACTCAAGCAGCACGGGATCATCCCCTTTTCCTCGAATTACGCGCTCTATGGCGATATGAGTGAGCGCGTGATGACCCTTATCGAATCGATGGTGCCCGCCGTCGAGATCTACAGCATCGACGAGGCCTTCGCCGATCTCACGGGGATTGATGGGCTGGACGCGCTGGGGCGGCAGATCCGGGCCCAAGTACTTCGATGCACCGGCATCCCAGTAGGCGTTGGCATTGCCAGTACAAAGACACTCGCCAAGCTCGCGAACCATACTGCGAAGCGCCTGCAAGCGCAGACCGGCGGGGTGGTAAACATCACTGATACGGTCAAGCGTGACTGGGTACTTCGCAACACCGACGTTTCTGAGGTGTGGGGCGTAGGTCGGAAGATGAAGCTCCACCTCGACGCACTGGGCATCAAGTCCGCTATGGACTTGGCCAAAGCCGACCCCTGGACGCTCCGCAAAAAATTCAGCGTGGTGATCGAGAAGACTGCCCGCGAGCTCGCCGGCACCTCATGCCTGGAACTGGATGAGCCTGACCCACCCAAGCAAGAAATCTGCTGTAGCCGGATGTTCGGAAAGCGTCTCACCGAACTTCCGCCGATCAAGGAGGCGGTGGCCACCTACATGATGCGAGCCTCGGAAAAGCTCCGTTCGCAGAACTCGCTCTGCAAGAAAGTACGTGTCTGCATTCGCACCGGGATGTTCAACGCGGAGGAGGCGAAGTATGCCAATGGCGTGGTGGTGGATATGCCATATCCAACAGACGACGTGAGATTGCTGACAAAGGCTGCCGTCGATGCGCTCGACCGCATTTTTCGGCCAGGTTTCAAATACAGCAAGGCTGAAGTGATGTTGCTGAATCTTTGTCAGCCAGGGGAATATACCGACGACCTTTTTGCGATGTCGCAGCCGGCAGAGGCAACAAGGGTCATGACGGTGTTAGACCAGATCAATGACAGGTGGGGAAGGGGGACGCTACGGTCGGCCAGTGTGCCAACGAACCCCGACTGGGGAATGCGCCGCGAGATGATGAGCCAGAGCTACACAACGCGGCTGGACCAACTCTGGTCAGTCACCTGTAAGTAACGATTATTCCGGCGCCATCAGCACCGCCAATGTCAGCTTAATGAACTCCTCGTTCTCGTCGATGGTGTGCAAAGCGCCGCGGATGTTCTCTGCGACGTCTGCGGAGCCGCGCTGCTCAACCCAATTCGAGAGCTCCATGATGGACGCTTCGAGGGCGAGTTGATTTTCGTAGAGCTTCGAGAGCAGGGAGGGTAGTAGGTCGGTATTCGGCATGTCTGTTCCTCGGTTGAATGAACAGCGTAGCAGTGGGTGTAAAGAGGTATTTGATTTAAGTCGGCAGGAGGCCGGAGAGAGGGGCAAAATCAGTTCCAAAACTAAAACCGCGCCCCTTGTAGAATGCGGTCTGTAGCTCGGATGATTTCCGTCAGTAATGGAACGCCGAAGGCCTTCAAAGCACCGGCCCACTTGAGTTTGCGTAGCGGTCTTGAAAACCGGCGAACGTTAATAGCGTTCCCAGGGTTCGAATCCCTGGTTTCCCGCCAAGATTCAGACGAAAGCCTCGCACTAGCGGGGCTTTTGTGTTTCTGGGGGTTGATGGCGTAAGACGGTTTCTCATGGGGGCGAAACCTTGACTATTCGAAGGGCTTGGCGTCCTCACCAATCCTTCGGTAAATCCATTTGGTGACCGTCCCTATAATGGCGTCAATTGGTTCGGGGCGCTTGCCCTTGGCCCACAATGGCAGCCATCCCCATCGGCGCTGCGATTTACACGGGCCACCACCAGGCGCATGCGCAGCGTGGCCCCACACTAATTTAACCGATTAAATTTGTAGCCTTTCTGGCGAGCTTTTACTCGTCATGTTTTTGTTTTTTTACTATTATCGTTCATCTGCGTACTCAAGGAAGAGAGGCTGAGCGCCTTGAGGCTGGTAGAAAATTTCACTCGATCATTGAGTGAGTTATTACTTTACCCAGAACCTAACGACTCAGCCAACCGTAATGGACTCTTGGTGGAACCGATGGATAAAATGTGTGGCATTGTTGTAGTGGTAGGACTGGCCCTCTCGGGATGCGCTACGAAAACACCAGAAAAAACTGACGTGGCTCCACCTCCTGCCGTCGTCCAGGAAGCCCCCCCTGAAGTCGCACACACCACTCCAGAAAACTGGACAGTCCGCTACGAGGCTGCGCCTGCGAACGCCCGTGCTGATTCACATGTCCCTGCCGCTCCGGAATCCGCGAAGGCAGAATCAGAAACAGACCTGAACCAAAATCGCGCTGAGCAATGCCGTAAAGAGCTGGATGTCTTAAAGGTCTACAACAAAGTGTCTTACAACAAATACGAGGCGGAATACCAGGCCATTGCTGCCAAGACGGCCAAGTACATGGAAATCAAAGACTCACTAGGTCCCGATTTAAACTACATGGTCATGCCCGCTTATCAATTTCAAATTCGCGAGTTCTGCTTCCGGGTTAAGACCCGTCTCTCGGAGCTCGTGCTTCGCCAAGCCAAGTAATGATTCCGCGTGAGGGTGAGTCTTTTGCCAGTGAGGGAAACACTGAAAAAGACGTCCATCTCTGGTGAAATACTCGCCTCACGCCAATCACAATGAACATTCAAAGGCCACGGCCTGCGGGCAGTTGCATAGCGGTCTTGAAAGCCGGCGGACGTTAATAGCGTTCCCAGGGTTCGAATCCCTGGTTTTCCGCCAAACATAAAAGGAAATCCCGCGCACCGAGGTGCTGCGGGATTTTTTTTGCCTGCGATTTGGGTTTTATAACCCGTCTGTGCGCAGTTTGTGGAGGCGGTCACGCCGCCTTATCAAGGTTTTCAACGGAGGCGGAATCTCCAACTTTTCCCGAAGTTTCCCCAAGGAAGCCACGTAAGGTCGCCGACAAGGCTGTTGCCAGTCTGGACGAGTTCGGATTGGGATTCGAGCGCGTTTGTATTCCCCAAGGCCCCCGTCGTGACGAAGAGGATTGTATTGATCTCGGCGACGCTGAAGCTTTGTATGGCTGCCTTGAATGTCAGCGCGTTTGCGTTGAATCCAATATCCTTTAAGAATCGCGCCTTCAGGGTTAAACGCCCAAGCTCCTTGAGCTGTCCCAGTTGTCTGAGTGCGGTTGTAGCGGTGGGAACCGCTTTACCCGCGAGGTTTCTGGCAGCCGCAAAAGCGGTTCGCGCCAGGTATATGGAGAGCGTCGCCGTTTTTCCCGCCAACGAGGCCAGGCCACCGAGTGCTCCAGACCCCAGGGATATCCAGCCCAGCGCCTTGGACAGCTCGGGATTGGTATCGCTGGTCAATACTGATCCGACCGCTGCGCCAAGCGAGAGCGCGGCCAACGAGGCCGCCACCACGAGCGTTAAACCGCCCGTCAGGAAGGTTGAGAGTATGCCAACCCCTCCCCAAATGATGGCGCTGATCAATGCGCCTGCGGATCCGGATCCGAACCCAAGTGCCCGAGGCTGCGTACCTCCATAACGGGCCGTCCATTGGGCCTGCACGTCTTGGTGCCCGCTGGGGTCTTGATAATTGACAGGATCGCCATTGGCACAGTAGCCATACATGTTCGGGCCACCGTCTCCGTGTGGGCTTAAAGTGTCCATTTTTTCGAAACCCTTTCTCTGCGGGTCATACCAGCGGTACCCCATACCCAGCGGGGACTGGCCAGTGGCGGCGTCGCGGTATTCGCCGTTGAAGCCCAGCATTGAGTCGGGCTCGTCGGAAAAATGCTCGCCCCAGGCTGTATAAGCGTGGTGTTTAAAGGTTTCGGCGTTGAGGTCGTAGCTGACGCACACGGTGCCATTGGCGTCGCGCAGTTCAAACAGCGTTCTCATAACCCCCGAGCGTTTGATCTGCTGCACCGTGCAGCCCGAGCTCCCAGGGTTAAGGTTGCGATAAGCATCATCGCTTCCAAGTGAATACTCGCCACATACGTTGAGCCCGTCATAGATCAGTTGGGTTTGTTCGCCGTCTTGCTCGCGGGTCATCAAACGGTCCGAGGGGTCGTAGCTGTACCGGGTACTCCCGGCCTGGGTCAATCGCCCCAGCCAGTCATAGGTGTACTTTTTACCGGTATGGTCCTGGGTCATCTGCCCGGCCAGGTCATAACTCAAGGTGGCGAGCGCGGTGGTGTAGTCCGCATGATCGTTCTTCAGCGTTTTCAGGCGAAAACCATTCAAGCCGTCATAGGTGTAGGTCGCGGTATTCTTCTCGGTGCCGAAAGTGGTGATACACGTGGTGACATTACCCAATGCGTCGTAAGTAAAGTCCTGCTTGTCGATGTATTTGTTCTTGGGCGTCTTCGGTCGCCATACACCGGTGGTGGTGCAGGCCTTCAGTCGCCCGCCCGGAGTGTAGGTCAGGCTGCGCGAGCCCAGCACAGTACTCCCTTGTTTGAGCTGCACCGACTTCAATTTGTCATCGGCGTAGTAGGTGCTCGACAACGTGAGGTCAACTTTGCCGCTGAGTGTAAATTGGCGGCTGGTTTCCCGGTGTTGTGAATCGTAGGTGTAATTCGCAGCAAAGCTGATGGTCGGATCGGACGACTTTATGGGACCTCTGATCGTTTCTTGCTGAATGCGTCCTTGCTCATCGTAATTATGATCGGTCCTAAAACGACGACTGTCGGCGGATAAGCGCTGCCCCGTCACGTTGTAATCAAACACTGTCCTATTACCTAGCGTGTCTGTCCTTTCGATCGCGCGCCCACCCATCGAGTAGCTCGAAAGCGCCTCTTTGGCTTGGCCGGGCTGCGTTTCTACGCGCTGTTGGGTCACGTGTAGATAGCGGTCATGGGTGTACTCGAGCAAACGCTCGCCTTCGCTGGCCGTCGCGATACCCTGCGCTCCGTAGGCGTAAGTGAAGTTCTTTTGCTCGCCGGCGTTAGCGGTTCGGGTTTTGGCCAGGCGATTACCCAGTTCCTTGATGTATTCATGCTGCAGGACGCTGCCTTCAGCGGTCTCGGTGGATGTTGGCACCTTGCTGGCGCCGACATAGGTGTAGGTTTCGGTGCAGGTGCCGCGTGTCATGGATGTGACTCGGCCCCAACTGTCGAAGGTGCGTTTACCGAGGCGCTGGCGTTTGCCGTCGAACTCGATCTCCACCTGTTCGGCCTCACGCAGTAGCCATTGCTTGGGGTAGGTGTAGTAGTAGGTGTAGACAAGACTTGGCGCGAGTAACCCTTTGGCTTTTTCGCTATGTTTTTCGCTCAGCAGGCGGCCGCTGCCATCGTAGGTGTAATCAATGGTGGTTTCGCCCAGCTCGCCGTCGATGTGCAGCCGCGTGACCAGTTTGAACTGGCTGTAGCTGGCTGTCTGGGTTTGATAGACCTTGCCATCCTCGCCTTTCCATTCGATTTTTTTGATCGTCTTATCTGTGTTAAAGGAGGTGACTGTAGCGTGCTTGTCGGTGGCTTTTCCCGTCCACTGCGTGCGCGTCAACGCGACGGGATCGTAGAAATCGAAGTCCTGGCGACCGTCGCTGTACGTGATGCCGCAGACCTGGTTCCAGTCATCATATTGATTTTCCTGCCAATGGCTGACGCGAAGGCTATTGATCACATAATCATAAAAGGTGGTACGTAATTCACGCCCGATACGGTCGTAGCTGACGGTTTTGGTCAGTTTTTGTTTGTCACCTTCAATCAGATATTCACTCACCAAACGGTCTCGGCCATCGTACTGGCTCAAACGCGTTTCCCCGTTGGGTTCGGTAATTTGCACCTGCCCCGGCGCCGGGTAGGTGTAAGTGGTGACTTGGCGATAGGTCGGGCTTTGCGCGCACACCGTGAGAGTAGCCAGTTGGCCATATGGATTATAGGTGTACTCGGTACGGTTGCCATCGGTGTCGACTTGGCGAATAAGGCTGCCATTGAGGGTGCTGAGGGTTTCCGAGGCAGTGCGTTGGTTGCCCTGGTCATCCGTATCGGTGGTTGTGGTGGTCAGTTCGGTGTTGCCCGTGCCTCCCAGAGCGTATTCGAAAGTGCGCAAGGGTTCGCTTATAGTCGGTTCCAGGGTACTGTTTTTGAGGGTGGACTGGCGGATGCTCCTTTGGCGTCCTTTGCGAAAGTCGTCCTCTTCGTAGTAACCGTACTCTTTACCCGTTAATGCAGCATCGGCAAACTTACGGCTCAGGTCATTGCTGGCAAGATTGACTTGCAATGTACTGCCCAGCTTTCCCTCACTCAGTCCGGGCACAGTGGTATAGCTGTGAACTTTGAACTGCTGAACGTCGAAATTGCGGTTGCGGAGGAGGGGGAGGTCGGGGAGCAATTTCTTTAATAGGTCCGGCGATATACGAAGTACTTCGGCGGAAACATAGGAAAAATCAAAATCACTGCCAGCATCCTTGTTACGCCATTGTGGTTGCGGTTCGTCCCCCGGGTCTTTTTTGGATGCGTTAAAAATATCCCTCATTAATGAGTTTAAAGAACTTTCGTCGCCCTTAAAGTACTCAATTTTAGTAAAGAGATCATTTTGCTCATTGCTCCACAGGGCGGCGCCAGTCAATAGTTCATTTGCAATTTTTTCCGCGCGGCTTTTATTTGCTTTTTTGTAAGTGGTGGTGATATTGAGCTGGGTCAGTGCACTATTAACTACTTTTGGGTCGTAATTTTTTTCGATTTTGGCAGTACCCTGTATCACGGTTTCTGATTTGACGACATGCTTGTCATCGTATTGATAAACCGTGCTGCGGATTGCCGGTACGCCTTCACTCATGATGGTGGTGTACGCACTTTCGCTATCAAATCCATAGGCATACGTTGTGATAACAGGCGTCCCGCCCCCATTGGGTGTCAAGGTGTGCGTGTTGACGCAGGGCAATGCCGACAACTTCGGTTTGTCTGGGAAGTCCAGCCCATTGTCTTTGTATTCAACCGTCTCTTCGAGGCCATCGAAGGTCTTGATCTTTTTCAACAGCCAGCCGCATGTGGGATGCTCGTCATACTCTAAGGTCGTCTGAATGTCATCTCCCAGGCTCACGGACCGCAGGGCGTAATCCGTGATATCCAGGGTATAAGTCAGGGTTTTTGCTTTATCATCAGGCCAGAAGATAAACTTGACGCGCTCAATGGCCGGAGTTGCATCTGGGACGGCGGCGGTGTATTCGACGTGGAGCAGCCGGCGGGTAGCATCCTTGATGCCGGTCAATTGAATCTGATATTCAGGCTTTTCACTTGTCCCTTGGTTTGTTGTCTGCCAAGTGAGGTGTACGCTGTTATAGCCGTCGGTGGTCAATGTATCCGGCATATATATTTTTGTGCCTGGCACCGGTACGAGGAATTCTTTTCTGCCACCCTTCCAGCTTATCGTCAGTCCGCCGTGCTCAAACTTTTCCTTGATGCCGGGTTGGTTCTTAAGCGAATTGTTTTTTGTAAAGCTTAGAACTTCACCCGAGTACAGTGTCAATTTTCCACGGGCTTCGTCATATTGAGTCATGGGAATGAAGCAACCATCCCCTAGTGACATTCCATTATTGACCACCGGCGTGTTGTGAAGACTTAGGTCAATCACTGGCCCGTTGCCGTCGTTCCCGATTACCGAGCTCAATCGAAAATAAGTCTCGAATAGACCGGTACGTGGATCGACCACGTTGCGTTTTTGTGTGGTTGCGTTAAAGATCGGGTCGTTTTCGGAATCGACCGGGTCCGTACCCATTGGATTGTGAGCCATGTTCATCTCCCTATGCTGTATGTGCCCTATTCATTTAGAGGCTGCGGTTGCGTTTTGAACGTACGCCGCTTTCAGCAGGGAGGTAACTGTCAGTTCTCACAGGTGTTTATATTGAATGGAGCTAGCTGCCGGGGTTTTTATTCTATTGGCGCCACGAAACTTTCAGGCAGGGCCCACGCGTGTACGCCAATGATGTCGGGGTGAGGTGAATTCGCTATGGGTTAATCCTTTTCCGAAGCAAGGTACTGCGCTTCAAGATCAAGAAGGTCACGGCTTCTGTTCTTTATGCGCTTGGCCGGAATGCCGAAGTATATCCCCCAGGCCTCGGTGGATTTGGGCACCATGGTCATAGCCCCTACAGAACATCCCTCGGCCAGGTTGACACCCGGAAGCACGATTGAGTGGGTGCCTATGATCACGTGCCGACCGATATGGAAAGGGCTTTTAGTTTCGGTCTTGTAGGCGCTGGGGACGGTTGGGTTGGTCAGTGTTTTACCTGAGTAGTCATCTGACTGAGTGAACACTTGGCAGCCGTAGGCCAGGCCGGAAAAGTCCTCCATGGTCACACCTGATTCGCCGCCGGCCACGTTGCTGAAAATAGCAATGTGCACGTTCCGGCCAAGGGTTACTTTTCCCGAGATCACGCAAAAATCATCAATGCGGCTGTTGTCGCCGATTGAAAGTTGATCGCAGTTGTAGAGGGAGGCTTTGTCGCTGATCTTTACCTGCTTGCCCAGCTTCTTGAAGCCCATTTCCTGAGTTGAGTGTCTGTCAGAAATGCCATTTGGCTGTCTGCCTGTCGGCAATGTCAAAAAAGTTTTCTTTAAACAGGCGCCAATGCTCAGCGCGCGCGGGGCAGGGAAACCTGCTGTTCGCATTTGATGGGCCAACGCTGCACATTTTTTACTGTTCGTCGGTCGTACTTGAAGCGCCTTCTCTGGAAACCATTCGTCTAACGCTCTGCACTTTGCAAGCGGTGCCGCCTCTCAAACTTAAGCGCGGGTTTTCCGCGCGCCAGAGTGGAGAGCCAGCATGGACATCAACGAGAAAGCCCCAGGCAATCTATCCCAGCAGGCCGTCACGCGCGGCACGGACAATGAAGCCGGCCATGATCCTCGGCGTGATGACGAAGCGGCTGAATTGCCGCCGGAGGACGATGCGCCCCTGGAAGAGGACATGTCGGATGTGGACGCTGCCGATTCGGTCGCCAGTGAGCATCCCGACAATTAAACGTTGTGAGGGATCAACTCAGCAATTGAATACCGGTGCAAAGCGCTCTTCACGTTTCTTGAAGTGAATGGGCGCCATGGGGACTTTTTCGCCGTTCACGAAAATAACCGGAAAGGTCAGAGTGAAGTCGTCCATGTCGCCTTTGCCCAAGGGCGTACCCTTGAGGTCGGAACTGGATATTGCCTTGGGGTCAAAGCCGGTTTTCAGCAACTCGACACTGACCTGATAGGTATTTCCCGACGCCAATTGCACGGTGACCAGTGGTGAGGTGGCACTGACCCACAGCGCTATGTCCTGATCGAGCTGGCGCGGTCTATAGAGACGGCCGAACACACGAAGCTCGGTCTCAACGGAGCGCGGTTTGCCGTACCCGCTGTAGCTGTCCGGTGGCGCGACATACACCAGCACGTGAACCCAATTGAGCGCCTCAGAGGACGGCGCAACGCTCATCGCCGCCTTGGGGCCGGGGCACGTGCGTTGAAGCAGGGCGTTTTCACCGATTGAAGAGTCCGGATGCAGATAAGGCCCCGTGCTACATCCCGCGACCAGTGCCAGTAGCGAATACAGGAGGTATTTGTTCATCAGGCCAATTCCATTTGCTGTGAGCGGGCGTGCATTAAAGCATTTCCCTCGCCTGCGAAGGCCTTCGCAATGCTGGTGTTCCATAGGCAACCCGTCTGGATCAATAGTTTCGATGCAATTGCGGGTTGCCACCTGGCGTTTTGATCGCTAACCTGAAAATGTTTGAATTGTTACGAATAATTTCGGGTGCGGCCTTTTCTGGGTCGTGCGACTTCAGGACGAGGAACGAAAAATGTTTTCACACGAAGGTCCCGCGATAGAGCTGTTGCTATTGATTTTCGGCTTGGCAGGCCTGCTTTTGGTCGTCTGGTTTATTCACCACCAATACGAGCGAAAGAACGGGAAGGGCGTAAAAAAACAACAAAATCGTAACGAAAGCCGCTCCACGTAGCAAAAATGGCCGTATGCCTGTCGCCTGCGAAGAGCAATCAGCGCGGGTGCGGCACCACGAATGGGCTCGACCAATGGCCCATGTCCGGAGCGTCCATCTCTGCTTGAGTACAGCCCAGGCGTTTGGCTCGCTCCAGGGTCGACCAGATTTCGCCACCCCAGTCCGCGGGTTTTCCTTGCAGTTTGAGCACGAACTTGTGCCCTTCAACGACATTGCTCGTTCCCGCGCACTCCCAAACGCGTTGTTTTTCAGAGGTGGGCAAGGGGGCGTCCAACCTGGCTTGCGCACTCTCTGAAAGCTGGGGCGGCTTGGCGCTGCAACCTGCAAGGGCAAGCGCTAACAAGGCTGGCGTTAATCGCATTTCAATTCCTTTTGTTGTTGGCAAAGGCCCGGCAGTCGCCGGGTCATTTGGCGGCCTGAGGCTTGAGGCGCTTCATCGACCAGCGCACTACATTACCCCCAGCATCGTTACCAGAGGCCCAAACTGCAGTAGTCGTGAGCGCCATCTCGAGCGTGTCGCCCTGAAAACGCCCGGTAAAGGTTTGAGTGGTGGTGGCTTGAAGAACGCCCTGGTCGTTTTTATTGACGATGATCCGCTCGCCCTTTATCGAGTCGCTTTCACGGGTAAACGCAGTCGGGTGGTCAACGCCAGGATGGTCATGGGTGTAGTAAGCCCAGCGCTGCATCACCACGTCCTGAGTTTCCTTGGTCCGCCACCAGATAAACTGTTTGTCGTTCTTGAAGTAAACGTAAACCTGATACCCGTACCGGGTAGGGTCTTCTTTCTCTGCATACCAAAGCCCATCCGGCACTTGATAGCGTCGGGCGCTGGTGCAACCTGCGAGAAGCACTCCGATAAAAACACCCAGAAGTCGCTTTTGCATGAATTCCCTTTCAATAGGCCAGCATCGACAGCCGATGCCGAGGTGATTGATCGCGGCCGCATTAAAGCATTTTTATCGGCTGAGGCAGGACGTCGTTGCGACCCAAATCGCAGACAAAGAAAAGCCCACGATGGGGGCGCGGGCTTAAAGGTGTTCGCTTAGGAGCTGAATCCAGACTAGGCGCCCGACTGTGAAAACCGCGTGAAATGCACAAGGCATTTGCAGATTTTTGCATCGAGGCGTTCAGCTCACGTACTGTGCGCATTCCTTATCCAACTTACGCAGTGGTGTGTGCATGTCAGATGAAGTGCGGCTTGTGGTCATTATCACTACCCAGCCCGACAAAGGCTCGCAGCAGCTCGCCGCGTTCGAACGGCTGGCCCCTCACGTCAGGGCCGAGCAGGGCTGTTTGCAATACGACCTGCACCCGGTTGTGGGCAACCCCGACAGTTTCGTGCTGATCGAAAAGTGGGCCTCCAACGCTGCACTGCAGGCCCACCACGCGACTGCGCATATGCTGGAAGCGGCCAAGCACAATCCGTCTTTTCGTGCCGGGCCTGCCACCGTTTTGCGGTTAGAGGATGCGGTATAGGTTCACAGCTGCACCCGCCGCAGCCTGCCCGTCAACGGCGCCACGGTGTTGTCGGGCCGGGGCAGCGGTCGACCCGTTAACCCCATGCCTTCGCTGACTAACACGGCACCCGGCACGCGGCACAGGTTGGACGGCGTATCCAGGCCGCGCGCGAGCACTTCCACCTGGTGATTGTGCAGGTTGCAGCGCAACAAGCGCCCGCTGAACCGGGTAAAACCGCCATGCAGGGGCGCGCCGCTCCAGTCTGGCGGCAGCGGTTGTTGCAGGTGGCTGCACAGCTCCAGCACCAGCAGGTTGCCGTGCGGGCACCACGCCAGCCCGGTGGGCAGCTGCAGGCCGCGTATCACCACCTCCAGCTGGCCGCTGGCCGGGTGGGCGCGAATCACCTGCCCGGCAAAGTCAGCAAAGTCGATGCCTTTACGCGCGGGCTCGCCGTGCAGTTCGCCGGAGAACAGGCTGATCAAAACTCCGTCCGTTTCCGGCTCGTACACCAGGGTCACGGGCACCGCCTCCTGGCCTTGATCGAGTGCCGGCAGTTGCGCCAGCACCTGTTCCTCCTCGCCGCTGCGAAATTCGACCAACTGGTTGGTATCGGGTTTGACCGCCAACCAACTGCGCCGCGTCGGGTGGTAGCACAGCGCATTGAGATTGCCACGGCTGTGAAACACCGGCTCGGGCGGGCTGTATTGCAGGTCGAGCAGTTTGGAGCCGCCGACATAATCGGTCTGGCTGGCCAGGCAGCGCCCGTCGCCACAGGCGATGTCCGACAGCCCCATGATTTCATCCCGCAGCATGCGTGCCTGCATGTTCATGCTGCGAAAACCCTGGGCGAGCACTTCGCCGGGCAGGTAGGCGCCAGGCTGCAATGGGTCGGGTTGCAGGCGACTGATGCGGCCGCTGAACGGTTGGTCCGGTAAACCCGAACCGGCTTCGGCCAGCAACAGGCTGCCATCGGCTTGCAGGCACACACCACGCGGGTTGAGCAGGCCTTCAGCGATAAAGGTGCTCGGGCGCAGGTTGTCGATAGGTTGGGCGGGAATATGCAGGGTCATCGTGTTTGCCTCCTAGTGCGGCGGTTGCCATGGGCTGCCGGTGAGATAGGCACGCAGCAGTGCGCGCTGGGCGGGGGACATTGAGCGCACCACCGGCATGAACAGCGTGGTGCCTTTGTAGGCGTCGGCGGTGCGCGCGAGGATGGCGTTTTTCGCCGCCATGATCGCGTCGGGCTGGTTCAGTGGCACATAGCGCGACATGGCAGGGAAGGCCAGGTAGTGAAAACGCAGCACGTTGGGGTACACCTGCTGCCAGGTGATGGTGCTGCCCCTGGCGATGCCGAAATCGGTCTGCGCGTACTTGCGAAAGTTGGTGAAAAACGCGCCGGCGTCTACGCCATTGGCCGTGCAAGTCAGCGCGACGAACCCGGCCTGGGCGGCACTGCCCGGTTTGAGCGTGACCGGAAAACTCACCGCCTGCTGACCGGCGTTCACCGTCAGCGACGGCGGGAAGTTGAGGAAGTCGATGTATTGCTTCTGATCGTAGACCCCCGGCGCACTGGCCCCCAGCCTGATGCTCGTGGCATTCGGCACCGGCCCGCCCAGGTAGCGGACTTGCAGGTTGATCGTCAGGCCGTTGGGGTAGTCCTCCAGGTACACGTTGCGCTGGTCGGCATATACCCGGTAGATCGATTCGGTGGCGTTAAGCGACTTACCCGCGACGAGGTTGGGGGCGGTGATCTTCAGCGGTGCGGTATTGACGGTTTGCTGCTGGCTCACATCCAGGGGCAAGTCGACAATGCCGCCGTACACGTAGTAATTGACCAACGGGCTGGCGGTCGGGTTGAGGGTGAGCAGTGCGGTGGTGCCGGCCGAAATCGTCACCGGCCCATAGTTCGCATTCGGCCCGATGGGGCTGGTGATGTCGTCGCGCACGGCACGAAAGGTTTGCTTGGGAATCACGTTGACCATGTCCAGGCTCAGCACCCCCGTATTGCCGACCGCCGCATAAGCCGCATTTTCAGTGTTCGTGTTGACCAATTGCCGACCCGGTTGGCAGCTCAGCGGTTCGCCGGCAAACGCCGGGGCCAGTGTGCCGATGACCCGGCCGATGCTCGGGTTGGGCGTGTATTTACCGGCGGCGTAATCGGCGTCGAGTTGCGCGGTGGTCATCTGCGGGCACATTTCGAACATCACAAACCGCAAGACGATGCCGGTTGCGCCCGGCGCCTGGATGATCGCCTTGAGGCCACTGCTGTTCTTGTTCCAGCTGACGATGCTGCTCAATGGGAACGTCAGTTGAAACGTGCCGCTGGCGTGAAACGAGCCCGGTGCATCCATCTTCGCCGGCTCCAGCACACGGGTGGTCACGTCGAAACTGCTGCACACCGCATTGCAGCGAATCAGCAGCTGGATATTGTCGTTGCTGCCGATTTGCAGGCCGCCGACAAAAATCTGTGTAGTGGTCGAGGCGCTGGGGTCGAGGTCGACCATCATCGGCCCGGACACCGGGCCCTGGCCGGTCACCGGGTCCACCGAACCGAGCAGGTACACCGGCTGACCGACCTGGTCACCCGTGGTGCTGACGCTGCCGGGGTTGCCTTGTGAACTGATCAAGGCGTTTTGCATGTCCACCACATGCTGGCCGTAGTGGTTCCAGCCGCCTGCGGTGTAGTAGTTGCCAGTGGGCGCGTTGATCATGCTGTTGAGCTGGTCGTCGGTATACGACTGCGCGCCCGGCGCCAGGGTTGAAGTGGTCAGGTCGAAGAGCGGCCAGTCATCATTGCCATTGAAAGGAATGGTCGGCGAATTGTTCGGCAGACTCACGTCCGTGCGGATGCCGCCCCAGAAATTCAGTCGTGGTCCGTTGAGGATGCTCATGGTCTATTCCTTGTCCGTGGCGTGTGGGGTAAACGGTGGGTTGGCGAATTTGAACAGGTACGAGAAATCGGACTTGAACGGGCTCTTCACCGGGGTCGCCATGGAGTGGCAGTTCATGCAGCTGCTGTTGGGCTGGATATAACTTTCCATGGTCACGTTGGCCGAGAGTGCCGGGGTCGGCTGGCCCAACGGGTTGCTCGGGTTGTTGGGCAGCAACGGGCGCTGCGTGGTGATCAACTGGTAGTACTTCAACACGCTGCGTTGCAGGCCGGGGTGGGTGCGGTAGTTGTTGTTGACCCAGCCGGTGACATCGGCGATCGGTGTCACGCGGTTCAGCGGGTTGGGCGTCTGGAAGGTGGTGCCGGGTTTGGGCACGCACACCAGTTGCGTGCCTTGGGTCTGCCAGTTGCAGGGCGACTGGTTGAGCGCGGCGGCGGGGGCGGCGGCATTGAAGTAGGAGTAGGCGGTGCCGGCCACGGGTTGGTCGACCCACTGGCCGTTTACCTTGGCTTTGGGCGGCACGTTTTCGACCTGCTCGAAGGTCGACCAGATCCACTGCGGGTAACCATTGACCTTGGTGATGATATGCAAACCCACCAGCCCCAAATACGCCTCGCCGACGCCGATGCGCTGCCCCTGGCTGTTGAACCGCGCCACCCGCGCAAACTGCGTCAGGTAATGGCTGGCATTGTCACGGGCGGTGAGGATCCGCCAACTGGATTTGACCTCGATAACGCCATTGGGAAAGTTGATGGTGCTGGCCTTGGACACCACATTCGCGTTGTAGAAGGTATTGCCGACGATGTAGTTGTAAGACGCCTGGTTGGCTGAGATATCGTAGTAGGTCGGGTTGCCCGCCTGGTCGATCAGCCAGCCGCCCACCGCCTGGTCGATGGAGTTGACCAGCGAGCTGTTTTTCAGCGCCGCAATGTTGATGATGCCCAGGCTCCTGGCAGTCAGCGGGCTGTTCCACGGCCCCGGGTTGGCGGCGCCCGGCAAGAAAATTTCACTCACGGTCTTGTAGGTTTGCCACACGGTGTAGCCGGGGTCGCCGGGCTGCTTGTTGCAATTGGGCGTGCCGCGCTGCCCATCCTGGGCCGGCCAGTTCAAGGCGATAAACAGCTGCCAGCTGTATTGATCGAACTGATCCTGGCTGGCATTGGCCGCCGGTGCGCTGCTGGGCGGCTGGCAGTTGAGCTGGGTGGCCAGCGTCGACGGCTCAGGCGCTTCCCGCGCCTGGGCCGACAAGCTGACCAGCCCGAGTAACATCACACTCACGAGTGTTTTCATGGTGATACGTCCTTGTGGTCAGGGTTGACGCAGCATCCGCTGCGTCCCCCGGTGGTCCTGTGTGCGGCTTATTGGTAGTCGGTCATGCTGAGCGGCACGGGCGGGTAATTGCGCTTCACCAGCGCCTGGGCCCACAGCTCCAGCACGGCGCGGCGGCTTTGCGGCATGTCGCGGGTGATCGGCATCGCCAGGGTGCTTTCCTCCTGGTATGCCTTGCTGATCAGCACAATCAACTGGTCGACGGCGCCCTCGATGCGCGTCAGGTTATTGAGCGGCATGTACTTGCTCATGATCGGGTACAGGTAGTAGAACGGCTGCAGGATGAATGGGTAGATGAAGGTCTCCCAGATCAACTTGCCGGCGTCTGCACGCTGGTAAATCAGGTTCCAGGCATTCACGAAGTCCTGCTGCATCTGCGGTTCCTGCGGCAGCACGCGCAGGGGGGCAAGGAAGTCGGTAAAGGCCTGGTTGAGTGGGAAACTGAACGGAATCACTGGCGCTTGCTGGCCGTCCTGCACAAAGAAACGCAAGGTCGGAAACCCCGGCGCCTGGGCAGTGACGGTCAGGTTGGCGATGCCATTGGCATCGGTCTTGATCTGCGCCAGGCTGTAGTTCACCGGGCTGTTCAGTGGGTCTTGCAGCGTGCCTTGCATGGCAATCGGGTTGGCGAACGTGAGCGTTGGGCTCAAGGCTACAGCAGCCGGTGTCGGCAGAAATTGCTGGTAAGTCACCGGCGTCGTCTGATCGGCCGACACTGCCAGCCGGGTGGCCATGAGCTGGCGCCCGGTGCCCTCGGTGATCTGGCCAGGCACGGCCTTGGCACCGCAAAACTGCGGCAGGTTCGGGCTGTTATTCGCCGGGTTCTGCGGGTCGTTGTAGAACAGCGTGAAGTCCGCCGCGTTGCTGAACGCCAGGTAGTAATCCGTGGTGCACAGCATGTAGGCATTGCCGTATTCGGCCACCCACAACACTGTGCCTTCCGGCGCCGGCTGGCCGTCGTATTGCACCATGACCTGCAGGGTCTTGGTGTCGCCCACGTCGATAAAACCGGCGCTCTGCACCACCTCGGCGGTCCACAGTTGCTGGGTCGCAGCGATGATCGGCGTGGTGCCTTGCTGTTGCAGTTCCAGGGTGCCGGTTTGCAGCTGTGCCTGGGCTTGCACGGTCAGCGGCAGGTCGAGGATGCCGGCGCGTTTGTCGAACGCCAACTGTTGATAGTCCTCATACCCGAAGCTGGCCAGTGGGCTGAATTGCGTGCCCTGGCGGATACCAATCTGGTAGTTGCCGGCCTGGTATTTGGCGGCGACGGGGATGTCGGCTTTGCTATCGACGGGATAGAACGGGAAGGCGTTGCCCAGGTCCAGGGACAAGGTAGTGCCATGGGCCTGGGCCGAGATCACGCCCAGTTGCACCTGGCTGGTGGTACCCGGTGAGGTTTTGTAGATCGGCACCTTGGCGGCCGGCACCAGGCGCCTGCCTGCCGGTGCGGTGGGGAATTCATCCTCAAACCACAGCCCCAGGCTGCCCACCGTGCGGCTATACGCCGGGTTGAAGAAAATATCGCCGACATTGTCCAGCGCCTGTTGATACATGGCCTGCACCTTGGCCTGGGCCGCAGGCGTAGAGCTGTGGGTGTCGATAGGCGGGTAGTCGTTGAAAATGCCGTTCTTGTCGTAGCAGGTCAGGTAAGTGGTAAAGCGGAACATCAAGCCCTTGGCGTTTTGTTGCGCCATTTGCGCTTGCAGGTTTTGCAGCAAGGCCGAATTGCCGATCACCCATTCAAGGTTTGCCTTGGGAAAACACGTCTGCCAAGTGGTGGTGACGTAGGCCAGGCCGCCGAGGTTGGCCCAATTGAAATTGAGGAAACGGTCGAGCATGCGGTGCTCGCGGTTGAGCGTCAGGCCGCATTGCGCATTGCCCAGCACCAGTTTGTCGAAGTACAGCGCGGTGAAGGTGTTCTGCCACGGGCTCACATCGACAAAGCGCGCAGGAGAAGAAGGTGCGCCGCCGAACGGATTGCCGAGCAGCTGATAGCTCTGGTTGATCAGCGGGTCCTGGCTCACGTAACCGCCGTCGGGCAACTCGCCCCCGGTAATCACCGACTGGGTCTGGTTGTAGCTCACGGTGCCGCAAGCGTTGTCGCCGAACAGGTTCCATTCACCGGGAATCATCGGCGAGCTCAATTGCCCGGCGTTACCGGGCACCTGCATCACATAGTTGGGCACGCTGGCCGGCGCCAACGGCGCAATCGTCCACGGCAGCAGGGTGCTGGCGGCATTCAACGGCGTGATGTCGAAGGCCTTCAGGAACGGCCAGTTCATCTGCATTTTCACCGCATCGTAGAGCGGGTACATGTCGTTGTTGTTGGCGGTCGGCGGGTTCCAGAACATATGGCCGCCCATGTAGATACGCGGGAAATTCAATACGCTCATGTCATGCTCCTTAGCGTTGCCACTGGGCGCGTTTGAGCGACCAGACAAAGTCCAGTTTGTGATACCCGACAAAGTCGGAAGCCGGCAGTACGGTGGTGGGGTAGACGATGCCGCCTTTCTGGTTGAGGGCGAAATTGAAGTAACCCTTGCTCGGTGAATACGCGGCGGTGCCGTGGCAGGCGAAGCACGAAGACATGCTCTGGAAGGCCGACTCCAGCTGGGAGTTGGCGAGCAGGGTGGGCGTGGTGTTGGACTGCACGCCGATCAGCTCGTACTGCGCCAGCGTCGGGTAACTCGCCTGAAAGCTGCTATTGACCGGTTGTGCCGCCGCCGTCGGCCCGGTGCTGTTGGTCATCGGCGTGGGCGGGACCGCGTTGGTCACGGTGTACTTGCTGTTGTTGCGGTTCTCAAACGTGGTCCACACCCAGTCGGGGTTGAGTTTGTTGATCACATGCAAGCCGCTCAACGCGGCATAGCCGACCACGTACTGGTTGCCCTGCTGGTAGTAGGTCTGGGCGATGTAGTAACCATCGTTGGCCAGTTGCTGCTGATAGGTCGGGTTGTTGCCGATCCACAGCCAGGCGGCCTTCAACTCCCAGGCGCTGGAGGGGAAGTTCAAGTCGCTGGTCAACGCGGCCTGGCCGTTCACGTTGTAGACCTTCTGCTGCACGATGTAGTTGAAGGTGTCCGGCCCCATCAACAGCTGGAAACGCACGGCCTGGCCTTGCTGGGCGGGCGGCACCTGCCCGCCCATTTCCAGGATCAACCCGTCCACCTGTTGCGTGGCGTTGAGGTTGTGAAAGGTGCGATTGACGTTCATGCCCATCGCCTGGGCTTGCGTCAGTACGGCGGCCGGCACCGGCACACGTTGGGCGTAGGGCAGCGGTTGCGCGCCGTTGGCCAGGTAGACCTGGTCCGAAGGCTTCATGGTTTCCCAGACCAGATCGGCGCTTTGCGAGGCAGCGGGTTGGTTCAGGCAGACGAACCAGTTCCAGGCCAAAGTCTCGGGGCTTTGGGTAAAGGTGGTTCGGGTCTTGTCGATATTGCCGCCAAACTGCAGAAAATCCGTGCAGTCGAACGACGTGCTTGCGCCTTGGGCATGGGCCAAACCGGCCAGTGCGCTCAGGACAGTGATAGATAAGGCTCGCCGCATGGAAGCTCCTTGGCATTGGCCAGTTCAACGTGGGGGCGCCCCAGGAAATGTTCCAGGAGCAGTTGTTTCACTGCCGTCGCCGCAAGCTGTTGCGGTAACGCCAGATCACAATTGGTGATCAGCAAGGGGCCGGTCTGCACGCTGCTCGGCAGGCGGCCGTGGCTGCCGCGGACCAGCGTGGTGTCCAGCGGGATCAGGTCCATGTAGTAGCGAAAGCCGAGTTTTTTTTGCAGCAGGCGGCGCGCCACTTTCAGCGTGGGGAAGCGAATCGCCGGGTCGACGAACAGCTCGACCGGGTCGTAGCCGGGCTTGCGGTGGATGTCCACGGTGCGCGCAAAATCCGGGGCCTTGCGCGCGTCCAGCCAGTAGTAGTAATCGAACCAGTAACCTGCTGCGGCCACGGCCACCAGCTCGCCGCTGCGGGGGTGATCAAGCTGCCAGGCGCGCTGTTCGTCCTTGTCCAGCACCTGCTCGATACCGGGCTGGCGTTGCAGCAAGGCCTTGACCCGAGGGATGTCCTGCGCCTGCTTCACATACACATGCGCGATTTGATGGTCAGCCACGGCAAACGCCGCACTGGCGCCCGGGTCGAGCAATTCCCAACTCAGGGATTGGCGCACGTGCAACAGGCCCTCGGCGCGCAATACGCGGTTGATCGACACCGATTGCGTGACGGCTTCGATGCCGTATTCGGAGAGCAGCATCACCGCCGCGCCCTGCGCTTCGGCGAAGTCCAGCAGGCGCCCGACCTCGGCGTCGATGGCGCGCACTTCCTCGGCAATCGACGGGTGATCCGGCCCCACGCGCTGCAAGCTGTAATCGAGATGTGGCAGGTAGATCAATTGCAGGTGCGGGCGATTGATCTGGAACTCGGCCATTGCGCACTCGACGATCCAGCGGCTCGATGCAATGCCCGCCGCCGGCCCCCAGAAACCGGGGAATGGGAACTCGCCGATTTGCGCCTCGATCTGCTCATGCAAACCGGGCGGTGACGAATACAGCCCGAACTGCTTGCGCCCATCGGCCGGGTAGTGCGGGCGCGGGGTGATGGCGGCGTCCACGTCGGCGTACATGTTGTACCACCAGAACAACTGGCTGCAGCGAAAGCCCGGGAGCGCACGCTTGAGCGTATGCCAGACCTTTTCACCCTGGATCAGCGCGTTTGGTTGCAGCCAGAAGCGCACCTCGGCCTGGTCGCGAAAGTACCAGCCATTGCCGACAATCCCGTGCTGCGACGGCGGCGCGCCGGTAAGAATCGAAGCCTGCACCGTTGAGGTCACAGCGGGGAATACCGGTTGCAGATGAGCCATCTGCGCGGTCTTGAGCAGGGCGTTGATATGCGGCGTCGCGTCACCCAACAGCGACGGCGTCAGCCCGACTACGTTGATCAGCAGCAGCGGTTGCTCAGAGGGCATCGGCGTACGCCTCCTGCGCCAGGGGGCGCAACAGGTTGCGTTGGCGCAATTGCTCCTCGACCCAACGCAATTCCGCCGCAATGCCCGCCAGCTGGGCAGGCTCGGTGGCGGGCCGCAGCTCAGCGGGCAGCACGCCCCAACTGTAGGTTTCGACTTCCAGCACCGGGCGAAAATCAGCATGCGCCGCCAGGTAATCGAACGTCTGCGCCAGGGCCACCCGGCTGCCGCTGAGTTCGGGCAGCAGCAGGTGTTCGCTGAACAGCGGGATATGGAAGTGAATGCGCAGTTCGCTGAACCCGGCGCAGGTGTGCAGGGCGGCGGGCAGGTCCGGCCAGGCGCGCAAGCGGCCCTGGGCATCCAGGGCTTTGACCTGATGCAAGTAAGTGGCTTCGGCAAAGCTGCCCAAGGTGGCGAGCACGGTTGCACGGTGCGGGTCGGCTTCTGGCGGCAGGCGGCAAATCATCGCGTTGGACAGCTGGATCTTGCCCACCGGCACCCGCGCCTGATGCAGCCTTTGCAGCGACTGGTAGCAGTCTTCGAACATCACCGCTTGGTGGCACACATCAAAACACAGCGCCAGGTAGGCATGATTGGGGTCGATGGCTTGCCGACGCTGGAAGAACGCGATGGCCTGCTCGGTGTTTTCCAACACGCAGTCCGGCTCCATTTCCAGGCAGAACACGATCTTCTTGCCGGTTTCCCCATGCAGGCGGGCGAGGGCGGCGGTGAGTTGGCTCAAGTGCGCATCGGCGCGCGCTTGTAACGCCTGCGTCCAGGTGGCGGCGTAGCCCAGCGGCACCGTGGAAATCACCCCTTGGCGGCAATCGTGCGGCAAGGCGTCGGCGAGGATGCGCGCCAGGTCGAGGCTATAGGCCAGGCGTTGCGGCTCGGCCCAGTTGGGCATGTAGACCTCGGCTTTCACCGCGCCCTGATGAAATTCGCCGTAGGGAAAACCGTTCAGCGAGGTCAGGCGCAGGCCCGTTTGATTGAGCAGGTCCAGAAACTGCGCACGCGCCGAATGTTCCTGTAACTGGGCCGCCGCGTGGGCGCAAATCCACAGGCCGCTGTCCTGTTCCGGCAGCCCACGGAGGCGGCGCACGCCTTGAAAGTGCTGCTCGATGGAGGCGCTTAACCCCGCCAGGTCTCGGGTCGGGTGCACGTTGCTGCAATACCCGACCTGCGCGGCCGTCCAGCCGCTGCCGGCACTCATTTGACCACCGGGTCCTGGCCGCGCAGGGCCGAGTTTTCCTGCCACTGCTTGCGCTGGTCAATCGGCAGCGGCGTGCTGACCAGGGCCTTGTCCAGCTGGCCGCTTTGGGCAAAAAAGTCCACCGGGTTGTGGAACAGCACCTGTTCCACCTGGGCTTCAGTGAAGCCTGCCGCCAACATCGCCTGGCCGGTCTTGGGCACTTTCAGCGGGTCGCTGATGCCCCAGTCGGCCGCGCTGTTGACCACCATTTTCTCGGTGCCGTATTCCTTGAGCAGCGCCACCATGCGCTGCTCCGACATCTTGGTGTTGGGGTAGATGGAGTGGCCGCGCCAGCACTCGCTGTCGAGCACCAGCGGCAAGGTCAGTTCGTTGAGGTGGTCGATGATCACCAGGTGCTCGGCGATCCCGACCTCGCGAATCACCGCCAGGGTGCGTTTGGTGCCGCCGACTTTGTCGCGGTGCGGGGTGTGCACCAGCACCGGCAGGTTGAATTGTTTGGCCAGTTCCAGCTGCGCGGCGAGAAAACGGTCCTCTTCCGGGGTGATGTCGTCGTAGCCGATTTCGCCCACCGCGACCACGCCGTCTTTGACCAGGTAGCGCGGCAGGATCTCCAGCACTTCATTGGCAATCGACAGGTCGTTGGCCTCCTTGGGGTTCAGGCCAATGGTGCAGAAGTGATGAATGCCAAACATGCTCGCGCGAAAGCGTTCCCAGCCCAGCAGCGTGTCGAAGTAGTCGACGAAACTGCCGACGCTGGTGCGCGCCTGGCCTTGCCAGAACGCCGGTTCGATCACCCCGGTAATGCCGGCGGCGGCCATGTTCTGGTAGTCGTCGGTGGTGCGGCTGACCATATGAATATGCGGATCGAAGTACTTGAGCATGGTGAATCCTCGTCAAGGAAAAGGGCGGCGTTGGGCGGTGTCAGTTCAGGTAGGCGTGCCATTCCGGCGGTAGGCGCAGGCTGCGCAAGCGTTGCAGTTGCGCCGGGCTGAGCAGGTCGAATGCGATCACTTTGGGCAGGCCGGGGGACACGGTGCGCGCGGCGGCGAGCTGTTCGTCGAGCAGGTCGAGGGCCAGCTGATTGAGGGTGACGCCGTGGCGTTGGGTCAGGCCGACCAGGCGCCCGATGTCGAGGCCCATGCCCAGCGCCTTCAACACCAACTGGTGAAACGCGCGCTCCGAGTAATGGCGTGACGGGTACGCGGTGTCGAGGGCCAGGGCGGCAAACACCTGCGGGTTACTGGTGCGCCCGGCCTGTAGCGCCAGCGCCACGCACAACCCGTCGCTGTCGAGCCAATCGAGGGCGCTGAGCAGGGCGGCTTTTTCCTGATCGTCACCCCACAGGAACAGCTGGTGCAACAGCGGCAACTGCTCGGCAGCCGTGGTGTGTTCGAGTGCTTGGGCCAGCAGCAACCCACGCGCCAACGTGACGGCAGGTGCTGGCAGGTGACGCTTGCACTGGCCGCTCAACAACGCCGTCGTGGTCGCGCTGGGGTGTTGGGCAAGCTGTGCCTGCGCCTGCTGCCACCACGCCAGTTCGCTGGCATTCAGTTGCTCGGTCAGGGCTTGAAGGTGTTCGGTGAGGCCATCCTGGCGCATGTTCATGTCGGCTTGATCCAACGCTGAAAGTGGGGAAGCAGGAAAAACACCAGCACACACAACAGGCTGCCCAGCGGCTGGTTGGCCACCGCCAGCACCAGCGCGTCGAACAGCGGCAGGGCGGCCAGGCCAGCGCCGATAAACGCACGCACCTGGCGCTGTGGCGGGTTGGCCAGGTGTTTCCAGTAATGCCAGCCCAACCAGCCAAGCCACAGCAGCAACACCGGCCAGAACCACAGCGTGTTGGAATAGAGCGCCAGGGCCAGCGGGCTGAGCATCAACAGCAACGGCAGGCGGCTGATCAACTGGTTGCGATGTTCCTGGCGGGCCAGGTAAGTCAGGCCGCTGATGTACACCCCGAGCAACATCGCGCACAGCCAAATCGGCTCCGCCGGCACCGCCAGGCTGGCCGCCGCCGTGAGGTACAGCGCCGAGCGGCAGGCGCCCATCAGCCACACGCTGTGGGCGTATTTCTTGTGCAGCAGGTTGTAGCCGACAATGCAGCCCACCAGCAGCAGCACACTGCCGAGCAGCCAATGCGGCTCGTCGATCAGGCGGCTCAGGCCCAGCACCGCAGCGGCGGCGAGTATCAGCAGCAGCGCTGTGGCCCGGCCCACCTGCTGGCGGCTGGCCAAGCCCAGGGTGATCGGGCGCGGGTTGTGGTGTTGCCGGTCCCAGTCGGCGTCGAGCCAGTCGTTCAACAGCATGCCGGCCAGGTACAGCAACGACAGCGTGATCAGCAGCAACCCCCACACCAGCGACGACGGCGGTGCCAATGCGCCGGCGCTGCTGGCGAGCAGGGCGGCGGCCAGGGTGTTGGTCCACACCGTGGGCAGGTTGGAGACGCGCCCGAGGGTCATCCAGGTTTTCATCGGGCTCATTGTGCGTAACCTTCGCCCAGGGCCGGCGCTGTATCGCTTGTGCTCGACAGCCGTTGCAGCGCCGCTTGCATCGTCGCGCTGTCGATTTCATGCAGGTCCACCGACTGGCCGATGCGGTTGAGCATCGGGATCGACAGTTGCCCGCCCAAGTGCTGGCGGAACTCCTCCAGGCCGAGCAACAACGGTGAGCGGCCCTGGGCATCTTTCAACGCCAGCTCCGGCGGGCACAGGTTGAAACCCAGCGTGCGCAACAGGCGCATCACCCGTTGCGTGTCGGCATCGCTCAACAGCCCCAAGGCATTCGCATACAGCCCGTCCAGCGCCATGCCCACCGCGACGGCTTCGCCATGGCGCAGCCGGTGATGGCTGAGGTTTTCCAGTTTGTGCGCGGCCCAGTGCCCGTAATCCAGGGGGCGACCGTTGCCGCGTTCGAACGGGTCGCCCGCCCCGGTGATGTGCGCCAGGTGCAGCTCGGCGCAGCGACGAATCGCGTAGCGGCTGGCGCTGTGGTCGAAGTGGGCGAGGGCCTCGGCGTGTTGCTCCATCCACTCGAAGAACACGTGGTCCTTGATCAGCGCCACCTTGACCGCTTCTGCCAGCCCGGCGATCTGGTCGCGACGTGTGAGGCTGGTGAGCAGCTGGAAGTCATTGATCACGGCGGTGGCGGGGTAGAAGGCGCCCAGCAGGTTCTTCTGGCCGAAGGCATTGATGCCGTTTTTCACGCCAATGCCGGCGTCGTTCTGGGCCAATACGGTGCTGGGAATGCGGATCAGCCGAATGCCACGGTGGAAGGTGGCGCAGGCGTAACCCACCGCGTCCAGCACCGCGCCGCCACCCAGGGCCAGCACGTAGCAATGGCGGTCCAGGCCGTGTTGCAGCATGTCGCTGTAGAGCTGCTCCAGCACCTGTGGGGTTTTGCTCAGTTCACCGGCCGGCACGGCGATGGGCGCGGTTTTTAACTGCAGGTCGGCATGGGCGGCGAAGTACGCGTCGATCTGTTCCGCAAGCGCTGGGGCGCTGTGCAGCAGTTGTTCATCGGCGAACACCATCACCGTCACCGGCGCAGCGTGTTGTGCGATGAGCTCGCGGTGCAGGCACGGGTTGGCCGGGTCAAACAGATGGTCGGTGAAGATCACCGGGTAGTCGTAACTGACCTCGAAGCGTCCGCGCAGCGGCTGTTCCACACTGGGCTTGGGTTTGAGCAGGCTGTAACCGGCCACAAACACCAGCGGCAATACCATGCTGGCGAGCATGGTCACCAGCAGTGCGTGCTGCTCGATCAGCAACGTGCCGATGGCCGTGTAAGCCAGTGCCAGTCCCGCGTTGGCCAGTGTGGTAATCAGCAAAAAAGCGCGCAGCGGGTAGCGCTGCATTCCGGCGGCCACCACTGAAGTTTCCGCCAGCACCGGCACACCGCGCAGGCAAATCAACGACAAGGTGCCCAGCCGATACGCCAACTGCCCAGGCTGGCGCTGATGCAAGCCAAGGCGGCCGGACAGCAAGCGCAAGTAACCGGCGCCCAGCGCGTACCCCAGCGCGGCACCCAGACACAGCCCGATGAAAATCACCAGGTAGCCACCGAGGCTGCCGAGCATGGCGACTGCCAGCAACGCGACCATGCTCGACGGCACCGGCAGCACCACGTCGAGGGCGAGCAAGGCGATCAGCAGCAGTGCCAGGTTAAGGGCTTGGGCGGTGGTGGAAGGTTGGTACAGGTTGAGGTGAATCAGGAAGTCTTGGATCTGTTGTTCAAACAACAGGAAGCTGGCAATCACCAGCACTGAAAAACCAAACAACGACAGCCAGAAATGTTCGGCTGGCCCCTTTTTCGAGAACGCACGATACCCGCGGCTGCGCTTCATCAAAGCATCCCTTTTGAGAATTAAGACTAAGTTCCGTGTCAGTGTTAAACGCTGTTTTCAGAGCAATAGAGTTCCTCGCCTGTACGGCAGGTTGTGTGCGTAATGGCTGATGGCTTTCACGGTAGTCATGAACGTAGCCGGTTGTGGTTTTTTTGCAAGTTTGCGCAGGTATGAGTTTGAAAGCGGCGGTTAAGCGCCGCGTGTGTGGCGAGTTTTATCCATACTTTACAATTAGTTGTATGGCTTTTTTTGAGGTGTCAAGAAGCTGTTGTTACTGACTTTCGCAAGTAACAAGTTCAATACAAGGTCTGGATATTGGTTATTTGGATTATTGCCGCTGGCTATAAGAAGTTTATTTATAAGTGGTTGTCGAGAACGATTCCGCTTAAGTCGTATGCATGAGTTTATGACTCACCCGTTAAACCGGAAGCCGTCTGACAACTTGTCCTTTAGATAGCCAACTAACGTGCTGACCGATTTCGGCACATGGGGCGAATACGGCCGTATCAGGTAAATCTCATCGGCAAACGCGCCCTTGAGCGTCCAGCCCTTGAGCACCTGCACCAACGTGCCACTGGCCAGCGCGGCCTGCGCGCTGAAGTCCGGGAGCAGGGCGATGCCCAGGTGGTTGAGCGCCGAGTCGCGCAGCGCCTCACTGTTGTTGGTCGAAAAGCTGCCGGCGATGGGCACGGTCACGCGTTCTACCTTCTTGCCGCCGCGTTCGAAGGTCCAGGCCGGCTGGTCGCTGCCGCGAGGGTAGTACAGGCAGTTATGCGCAGTGAGGTCGCCGGGTTCGCGGGGTTCGCCGTGCTGTTGCAGATAGTCGCGCGTGGCGACCAATACCGAACCGGTGTCGCACAGTTTCCACGCCACATGGGTTTCCGGCACCTGGAAGCCGTGCCGCACCGCCAGGTCGTAACCTTCGGCCGCCAGCGAACTCAAGGCATCCGACACATCCAGCTGGATACGCACCTGCGGGTACAGCTGCAAAAATTCCGACAAGTGCGGCACCAACTGCTGACGCGCAAACGCCACCGGCGCGGTAAGGCGCACCAGCCCGCGAATCTCACCGGCAGAGTCGCGCACCGACGAGAAGCTGCGCGCGATATGTTCATAGGCGCTGCGCACTTCGCGGGTCAATGACAGCCCGGCATCGGTCAGCCGCACGCTGCGCGTGGTGCGGGTGACCAGGCGCGTGCCGGTGGCTTTTTCCAGGTCTGAAATGCGCTGGCTGACCGCCGATTTGCTCACGCCCAGGCGTGCGGCAGCGGCGGTGTAGGTTCCGTGTTCTTCCAGCACCGACAGCCAATGAATGTGGGTCCACAGCCCTTCGATCTCGGATTTTTCCATGACGCTATTGTTCGCCTATGAGGACAATCAGTTCTGGATTCTGCTCTGGTTTGGAACAAACCGAAAGCCTATCGTGTGTTCCAACGCTACCCACCAGGGATACCTGCCATGACCACCACGATTGCGCACTACATCAACGACCAGCGCGTTTCCCGCGATGATCGCTATCAGGACGTCTACAACCCGGCCACCGGCGAAGTGACCGGCCGCGTCGCGCTGGCCAGCCGCCAGACCGTGGGTGAAGCCGTCGCTGCCGCCCAAGCGGCCTTCGCCAGTTGGGCTGATACGCCGCCGATCCGCCGTGCCCGCGTGTTGTTCGAATTCCTGCACTTGCTGCGCGAACGCAAGGACGACCTGGCGCGCATCATCGTCGCCGAACACGGCAAGGTCTTCACCGACGCCCAGGGCGAAGTCGACCGGGGTATCGACATCCTCGAGTTCGCCTGCGGTATTCCGAACCTGCTCAAGGGCGAGCATTCCGACCAGGTCTCGCGGGGCATGGACAACTGGACGATGCGCCAGCCCCTGGGCGTGGTGGCCGGCGTCACGCCGTTCAACTTCCCGGTGATGGTGCCGATGTGGATGTACCCCATCGCCATCGCGGCGGGCAACACCTTCATCCTCAAGCCAAGCCCGACTGACCCGAGCGCGTCGCTGTTCATGGCCGAGTTGCTGCATGAAGCCGGCTTGCCCACAGGCGTGTTCAACGTGGTGCAGGGCGACAAGGAAGCGGTGGATGCGCTGCTCGAACACCCGGACGTCAAGGCCGTGAGCTTTGTCGGCTCCACGCCGATTGCGCAATACATCTACGAAATCGGTGCGCGCAATGGCAAGCGCGTACAAGGCTTGGGCGGCGCGAAAAACCACATGGTGGTGATGCCCGACGCCGACATCGAAAAAACCGTCGACGCACTGATGGGCGCGGCTTACGGCAGTGCCGGCGAACGCTGCATGGCCATCTCGGTGGCGGTGCTGGTGGGTGATGTGGGCGATAAAGTCATTGCCGCCTTGACCGAGCGCGCCAAGACATTGCGCATCACCGACGGCCGCGATTTAAAGGCCGAAATGGGCCCGATTGTGTCGCGGGCTGCGTTGGAACGCATCAGCGGTTACATCGAACAAGGCGTGCAAGCCGGTGCGCAATTGCTGCTCGACGGCCGTGACTATGTGCCCACCGAACCCGGCCTGGAACATGGCTTCTGGCTCGGCGCGACCTTGTTCGACCACGTGACCCAGGACATGAGCATCTACCGCGAAGAAATCTTCGGCCCGGTGCTGGCCTGCGTGCGTGTGAATGACTTTGCCGAGGCGATCAAACTGGTCAACGACCACGAATTTGGCAACGGCGTGAGCTGCTTTACCCGCGACGGCAACATTGCCCGCGAGTTTGCGCGGCGTATCGAGGTGGGCATGGTCGGCATCAACGTGCCGATCCCGGTGCCGATGGCCTGGCACGGCTTTGGTGGCTGGAAGAAGAGCCTGTTTGGCGACATGCATGCTTACGGCACCGAGGGCGTGCGCTTCTACACCAAGCAGAAGTCGATCATGCAGCGCTGGTCGGAAAGCATCGAACAGGGCGCGGAGTTTGCGATGCCGGTGTCCAAGTAACGCAAGATCACCGCAGATCAACTGTGGGAAATCTACTGTGGGAGCTGGCTTGCCTGCGATGGCGGTGTATCAGTAACAGATAACCTGACTGACACACCGCCATCGCAGGCAAGCCAGCTCCCACAGTTTTTAACGGGCGGGGTTCAGGCACTCGATAGAGCGGTCCACCGTGGTCCTGGCCATTTCCAGCAAATGCCACACCGCCAGAATCTTCGCCCGCTCGGGGCTGGGCAGCAGTTCACTGCAGTTGAGTGTCGTGGCCGAAGCGCTGTCGAGCAAACTGGCGGTGTAGAGCAGGGCATCTTCGAAGCTCAACTCTTCGATTGGCACACCTTGGGTGGGCAGGTAATGGTCGATGGCGCGGTTGAACGCGGCGCGGGCTTTGGCTGAACTGAGGGGTGGGTCGGGGACGACTTTATTCATGGTGTAACTCCTATTGAACAAGAGAGCTACCGCCAACGCTGCTAAACGAGGGTGGCAGCTGTACGCGGGTTAGCAGACCGGTCAATAGGAAAACCAGCGCACCCGAAGGTGCCCCACGCACAACCGCCATAAAGCAGAAGTGAACCGTGTGCCTATTGAAGTCAGGCTGCTAAACCCGATCACTGATGAGCAGTGACGGATCGCAGACTAGCCATCGATTCCAACAGGCACAAGGCGGCAGGGATTGTCTAGGAAACGTCCTGCAATTAAAAGCGACGCGCCTTGCTGGCCTTTTGAGAACCAGAAAAAAAGCCATTTCCTACTCATTGGTGGTGCTCACGTGTTGACCGCATACTGAAAGTCTACTACTGTATATAAACACAGTGTTTAAGCGCTGATCAGCCAAACCCGGCATTACCAGCCATGCCGAACACTGTGTGCAAGTTGACGGATTAACTTGAATGCACAGGCTCGCACTGTCGAGCCGCTTTTTATGAAAGAGAGGGAACTCATGTCGTATCCAGAAAGTAAGCTCACCGGCTTGACCGGTTTCGCCCTTGCGGCAAAAGTCACCGGTGGTTGGGCGGGCCAGGTGGTCAGCATCACCACGCTGGACCAACTCAAGGCCAATATTGGCGACACCACCCCGCGGGTGCTGGTGATTAACAGCAATATCTCGGCGTCGAGCCTGACCAAAGTGAACATGGGCGCCAACAAGACCCTGATTGGCTCCTTCCAGAACCGCACGCTGGAAAACATCCACCTGCGTGCCACGGCGCAGTCGCAGAATATTATTCTGCAAAACATTATCTTCAAACATTCGGCAAGTATTAAGGCCAATGACGATATCCAGGTGTACCTGAACTACGGCAGTAAATACTGGATCGACCATTGCTCTTTTGTCGGCCACACCTGGTCCACCACGGACGGCAGTGAAGATAAACTGGTGTATATCGGTGAAAAGGCCGACTACGCCACCATCAGCAACTGCTTTTTTGGCAACCACAAATACGGCTTGATCTTCGGCCACCCAGCCGATGACAACAACGCGGCATTCAATGGTTACCCACATCTTACGCTGTGCCATAACCGCTTCGACAACATGGAAGTGCGCGCGCCCGGTTTGATGCGTTACGGGTATTTTCATGTGTATAACAATTACGTGAATAACTTTCACCTGGGTTTTACCCTGGCGCAGAACGCCAATATCCTTTCTGAAAGTAATTACTTCGGCGAGGGCAGCCAGAATAACGGCATGTTGGACGATAAAGGCACGGGGACTTTCACCGACACCAACAGTGTGCCCAGCATCACCAATCAGAAGTCGCCCAACGCCCAGTGGACAGCGCGTTCCAACTATAACTACACCTTGAAAACCGCAGCGCAGGCCAAGGATTTCACGCAAAAGAACGCCGGGGCACAGGCGGTAGCGCTGGTGTTTGGTAGTTGAGTAGCTAACTGTCTATTGATCTGTCATTTGTAAAGAGTGCCACTGTATTTATATCAAGGATATAAATACAGTGGTGGCACTTATGACTTAAATAATTCTTAATGTCGTCATCAATAGGCGTCATGTTAAACCTTGTTTCGCACGTGTAGAGCCAACTACGGCTCGCTCTTTTCAGTCGCAATCCAGTTGCCGGCTGTCAGTGTTATTTAATCTTCGCTTGTCACTAAAGCGTCAGTAAAAGGACATCATCATGAAACCTGCGAATTACACACCCACTCGCTGGACTCGGGCCGATGCGCTAAAAGTTAATGAAAATGACCCGACGACTACACAGCCGTTAGTGAGTCCTGACTTTCCTGTCATGAGTGACACGGTGTTTATTTGGGACACCATGCCATTGCGTGAGCTGGATGGCACGGTGGTATCGGTCAATGGTTGGTCGGTTATCTTTACGTTGACCGCAGACCGTCGCCCGCATGATCCACAATTTATCAATGCCGATGGCCGTTACGATATCAAGCGTGATTGGGAAGACCGCCACGGCCATGCGCGCATGTGCTACTGGTATTCGCGCACCGGCAAGGACTGGATCTTCGGTGGCCGCGTGATGGCTGAAGGGGTTTCGCCGACCACCCGTGAATGGGCAGGTACGCCGATCCTGCTCAACAACCACGGCGATATCGACCTGTATTACACCTGCGTAACGCCGGGGGCCACGATTGCCAAGGTCAGGGGCCGGGTCGTCACGTCGGACAGCGGCGTTACGCTTGAGGGCTTCACTGACGTCAAGTCGCTGTTCGAGGCTGATGGCACGTATTACCAGACCGAAGCGCAGAATGCGACGTGGAACTTTCGCGACCCCAGCCCGTTTATCGACCCCAATGACGGCAAGTTGTACATGGTGTTTGAAGGCAATGTCGCGGGCGAGCGCGGTACTCACGAAGTAGGCCCGGATGAACTCGGCCTGGTGCCGCCTGGCCATGAAGACGTCGGCGGTGCGCGGTATCAGGTCGGTTGCATTGGCATTGCCGTGGCCAAGGACCTCAGCGGTGAAGAATGGGAAATCCTGCCGCCACTGGTGACGGCGGTGGGCGTGAACGATCAAACCGAACGCCCGCATTATGTGTTCCAGGACAACAAGTACTACCTGTTCACCATCAGTCACAAGTTCACCTACGCCGACGGCGTGACGGGGCCGGATGGCGTCTACGGATTTGTTGGCGATCATCTGTTTGGTCCCTACACGCCGATGAATGGCTCGGGTCTGGTACTTGGCAACCCACCATCGCAACCTTTCCAAACCTATTCCCATTGCGTGATGCCCAATGGCCTGGTGACGTCGTTTATCGACAGCGTGCCCACCACCGGCGATGACTACCGTATCGGCGGCACCGAGGCGCCCACCGTGAGGATTGTATTGAAGGGGGACCGTTCGTTTGTGCAGGAGGCCTACGATTACGGTTACATTCCGGCAATGCGTGATGTTGTGCTGAGCTAGACCGGCCAAAAAGAAGCCACTCATTCGAGTGGCTTTTTTATGGCTGTGATTCAGCGCCGCCCGGCCCGCGTACTCACATCCACCCACACCGCCAGCACCAGAATGCTGCCCTTTACGATCATCTGCCAGTAGCTGTCCACATCCAGCATCGACATGCCGTTATCCAGGCTGGTAATCACCAGCGCGCCGAGCAACGCGCCATACACCGTGCCCGAGCCACCGCGCATGGAGGTGCCGCCGATAAAGCACGCGGCGATGGCATCCAGTTCGCCCATGTTGCCCGCCGACGGTGAACCCGCCGCAAGGCGCGCGGTGTTGACCAGGCCGGCGAGGGCGCACATCACGCCCATGATGCCGAAGATCCACAACTTCACCGCCTGCACGTTGATGCCCGACAGCCGCGTGGCTTCCATGTTGCTGCCCACCGCATATACGCGGCGGCCGAACACAGTCTGGCTGGTGACGTAGCTGAATACGCCGAGCAGCACCAGCAGCAACAGCACCGGCACCGGGATGCCATCGTAGCTGTTGAGGGTGGTGACGAACCCGGCGAGCACCGCGCCGATCACCGCCACGCGCAGCCCATCACGCATCAGGGAGTGCGCGGCGAGGCTGTGCAGGGCGCGGTTACGTCGTTGTTTCCAAGTGAGGAACAGGGTCAGAGCGAACAACAAAATCCCAAGGCCGATACCCACGCTGTGCGGCAAATACCCCTGGCCCACATACACCAGCGACGGCGACACCGGCGCGATGGTGGTACCGCCAGTAATCCCCAGCAGAATCCCGCGAAACGCGAGCATGCCGCCCAGGCCGACGATAAACGACGGGATGCGCAGGTAGGCGGTCATGTAACCATTGGCTAGCCCGAGCATCAGGCCGCAAAGTGCCACCAGGCTGAGGTTGGCCAGCAGCGGGATGTGATAAACCACATCCAGAATCGCCGCAAGCCCGCCCAGCAATCCGAGCAGTGAACCCACCGACAAATCGATCTCGCCGCTGATGATCACCAGCACCATGCCGCACGCCAGGATGCCAGTGATCGACATCTGCCGCAGCAAGTTGGAGAGGTTGCGTGGCGTCACGAAACCGCCCTCGGTCTGCCAGCTGAAAAACAGCCAGATAACCGCTACGGCAATCACCAGGGCGAGCATTTTGTAGCGGGTGAACAGCTGTTTGACGTGGTTCATCTACGCGGTCTTCCGATCATTATTGTTATGGCTGAGCGCGGCGGCGAGCACCTGTTCCTGGGTGAGGCCCTGGTTGATGAAATCACCGCGCAACTGGCCGTCGCCGATCACCAGCACGCGGTTGGAAACCCCCAGCACCTCGGCCAGCTCCGAGGAGACCATGATGATCGCCACGCCTTCGGCCGCCAGCGCGCACATCAGTGTGTAGATCTCATACTTGGCGCCCACGTCCACCCCACGCGTAGGCTCGTCGAGGATCAGCACCTTGGGCTTGGTCATCAGCATTTTTGCCAGCACGGCCTTTTGCTGATTGCCCCCGGACAGGCTGGTGATCGGCAAAAACGGGCTGGCGGTCTTGAGGTGCATACGCGCGATTTGCTGGTCGATGCTGCCCAGTTCGGCCTCGGCGTCGATGCGGGTCAAGTGCGCATAGGTATCGAGCACCGCCAGGGTGATGTTCTGGCCCACGCCCAGGTCGGGAATGATGCCTTGGCGCTTGCGGTCTTCGGGCACCATGCACAGCCCGGCGCGGATCGATTTGAGCGGGGTGCGCGTGTCGATCACCTGGCCATCGAGCCACACTTCGCAGCTGTAGCGGCCGGGGTACGCGCCGAACAGCGCCGACACCAGCTCCGTGCGCCCAGCCCCCACCAGCCCGGCAATGCCGAGAATTTCCCCGCGCTTGAGCACAAAGGAAATATCGTCGACGCGTTTGCGCTTGGGGTTGTCCACGTCATAGCAGGTCACGTGACGCGCTTCGAAAATCACCTCGCCGACCTCGTGAGGCTCGGTGGGGTAGAGGTTGCTCATCTCGCGGCCTACCATCTGCGTGATGATCTGCGGGATATCCATGTCGGCCATGGCGGTGGTAGCAATGTGTTTGCCATCGCGGATCACCGCGATGGTGTCGCACACCGCTGCCACTTCATCGAGCTTGTGCGAGATATACACGCAGGCCACGCCCTTGGCTTTCAGGTCACGGATGATGTCCAGCAGTACGTCGATTTCCGAGCGGGTCAGGGCCGAAGAGGGCTCGTCGAGGATCAACAGGCGCGCCTGTTTGTTCAGGGCCTTGGCGATTTCCACCAGTTGCTGGTAGCCGCCGCCGTACTGTGAAACCGGCAGCGCCACGTTCATGTCCGGCACCTTGAGTTCACGCATCAGTACCTGCGCGCGATGAATCATCGCCGGGTAGTTCATGCGCCCGCCGGGCAGGGTCAGTTCATGGCCCATAAAGATGTTTTCGGCCACCGACAGGTCCGGCACCAGCGTCAGCTCCTGGTGGATAATGACGATGCCCGCGGCCTCGGTTTCGCTGATCGACTGGGCCTTGAGTGGCTGCCCATCCCAGAGAATTTCGCCGTCCCAGGTGCCATACGGGTACACCGCCGACAGCACCTTCATCAAGGTGGATTTGCCCGCACCGTTTTCACCGCACAGGCCGACACATTCCCCCGGCCGTACCTTGATATCGATGCCGTTCAGCGCCTTGACACCGCCAAAGGTTTTGACGATGCCGTTCATTTGCAGCAAGTAGTTGGCCATGGCGGTCACTGCCCGGCAATCTGCTCTTTGGTATAGAACCCGTCTGTCTCCAGCAGATCGATATTGGCCTTGGTCAACGGCGTAGGCGTGAGCAGGATGGTGTCGACCTTCTTGCTGCCGTTGTCGTATTGCGAGCTGTAGGTGGGTTTCTCATTGCGCGCCAGCTGCACCGAAAGTTTCGCCGCTTGCGAGGCGATCAGTTTGAGTGGCTTATACACGGTCATGGTCTGGGTGCCGTCGATCACGCGCTTGACGGCGGCGAGGTCGGCGTCCTGGCCGGAAATCGGCACTTTGCCCGCGAGTTTCTGCGCGGCCAGGGCCTGGATCGCGCCGCCGGCAGTGGCGTCGTTGGAGGCGACGATGGCGTCGATCTTGTTGTCGTTTCGGGTCAGCGCGTTTTCGACAATGCTCAGGGCTTCGGTGGGGTTCCATTCCTTGACCCACTGCTGGCCGACAATCTTGATGTCGCCCTTGTCGATGGCCGGTTGCAGCACTTTCATCTGGCCTTCGCGCAGCACCTTGGCGTTGTTGTCGGTGGGCGCGCCGCCGAGCAGGAAGTAGTTGCCTTTGGGCGCCGCTTGCAGCACGCCGCTGGCCTGCATCTCGCCGACTTTTTCATTATCGAAGGAAATGTAGGCGTCGATATCGGCATTGAGGATCAGGCGGTCGTAGGACACCACCTTGATACCGGCCTTCTTGGCTTCGGCGACGGCGTTGGTCAGCACGGTGGCGTTGAACGGCACGATAACGATCACATCGACGCCTCGGGAGATGAGGTTTTCGATCTGCGAGATTTGCTTCTGCTCATTGGCATCCGCCGACTGTACGAAGACCTTGGCGTCGAGTTTCTCGGCCGCGGCGACGAAGTAATCACGGTCACGGGACCAGCGTTCCAGGCGCAAATCGTCAATGGAGAAACCGATTTTTGGATGGGCGGAGTCGGCCATCACCGGCAGGGCGAGCAGGGCCAGAGCAGTGGCGAGCAAGGTGCGTTTAAATGACTTCATGGTGGTGCGTCCTTTTATTGTTGTTGGAAAGACACGGTGTGACGACTGTAGGCGAACACTGTAGTTGTGGCGAGCGGGCTTGCCCCGCGTTGGGGCGCGAAGCGGCCCTGAAACCCGACACCGCGGTATTTCAGGCAGAGCGGGTCGCCTGGAATGGGGCTGCTGCGCCGCCCAACGCGGGGCAAGCCCGCTCGCCACAACATGCCCAGCCACCACAGGCACACACACACTGTCAGGTATAGATAAACCGATTGACCACCCCTTCAAGCATCTCCTGCCGGCCACTCACGGCCTGTGGGTTCAGCTCGTGCGCAAAGGCGTGTTCGGCCAGCGACTCCAGGCTGAACTCACCGGCCAATACCGCCTGGCCCAATGGCTGGTTCCAACCGGCATAACGCTGGTCCTTGAACTGCTGCAGCCGGTCGTTCTGCACCATTGCCGCTGCGCGCTCCAGCGCCAGGGCCAGCACATCCATGGCGGCGACGTGGCCGTGGAACAGGTCGACATCGTCCAGGCTCTGGCGGCGTACTTTGGAATCGAAGTTGTAGCCGCCGTTCTTGAACCCACCGGCCTTGAGGATTTCGTAGGTTGCCAGGGTCATCTCCTCGACGCTGTTGGGGAACTGGTCAGTGTCCCAGCCGTTCTGCGGGTCGCCCCGGTTGGCGTCGATACTGCCGAAAATCCCAAGGGACACGGCCGTGGCGATCTCATGATGAAAACTGTGACCGGCGAGGGTTGCGTGGTTGGCCTCGATATTCACTTTGATCTCGTGTTCCAGGCCGTACTCATGCAGGAAACCGAACACCGTGGCGCTGTCGTAATCGTATTGGTGTTTGGTCGGCTCCTGGGGCTTGGGCTCAATCAACAGGTCGCCCGTAAAGCCGATCTTGTGCTTGTGCTCCACCACCATGCGCATAAAGCGTCCGAGCTGTTCGCGCTCGCGTTTCAGGTCGGTATTGAGCAGGGTTTCGTAGCCCTCGCGGCCGCCCCACAGCACATAGTTGGCACCCTTGAGCCGCAGTGTGGCATTCATTGCGCTGAACACCTGCGCGGCGGCGTAGGCGAACACCTCCGGGTCCGGGTTGCTGGCAGCCCCGGCGGCAAAGCGCGGGTTGCTGAAGCAGTTGGCGGTGCCCCACAGCAATTTGATGCCGGTCTGTTCCTGGTGGCGCTCCAGGTGGTCGACCATTTGCGCAAAATGGTTGCGGTACGCCTTGATCGAGGTGCCTTCGGGTGCGACGTCGGTATCGTGAAAGCTGTAGTAGTCGATGCCCAGTTTGGAGAAAAACTCGAACGCCGCTTCCGCCTTGCCGATGGCCAGTTCCATCGGGTCGCCGGTGCGCTGCCAGGGGCGCTTGAAGGTGCCTACACCAAACATATCCGCCCCTGGCCACACGAAGGTGTGCCAATAACAGGCTGCCATGCGCAGGTGCTCGCGCATGGGTTTGCCGAGGATGATTTTGTTGGCGTCATAGTGGCGAAAGGCGAGGGCAGAGTCGCTGCTGGGGCCTTCGAAGCGAACCTTCTCGACACCGGGGAAGTACGGCATGGCGATTTCCTTATTGTTCTTGGCGGTGACTCGATACTAGCAACGGCATCGGGACTGCCGATTATGAAAATCACCAAGCCATGGTGCGATTTTGACTGGGGAGGTCTAGGCTGTGGCGACCGGCTTTAAGGATAAAAACAATGAAAACCCTAACGCCTGTTCACCGCATTGCCTTGCTGTTCAATGGCAGCAAGATCTACGACCGGGGCATCATCACCGGCATCGGCAATTACCTGAGCAGCACGCGCGTGTCCTGGGATCTGTTTCTTGAAGAGGACTTTCTGTGTCGCCTCAAGGGCATCGAACGCTGGCAGGGCGACGGCATCATCGCCGACTTTGACGACCCGCTGATCGGCGAGGCGCTGGCCGACATCAAGTTGCCGGTGGTGGCGGTGGGTGGCTCGTATCAGGATGCGCGTGCCTACCCGAAGGGCATTCCCTATGTAGCCACCGACAACCGTGCGTTGATGAAGCTGGCGTATGAGCATTTGATCGAGGCAGGGCTGCGCCGTTTTGCCTGTTTCAGCCTGCCGGAAGCCCAGGCCAATCGCTGGGCCCAGGAGCGTGAGAAAGCCTTCCGCCGTCTGTTGCAACGCGATGGCCTGCACGTGGAGGTCTATCGCGGCCTGGGCACCAGCGCACCGTTGTGGGACAGCGCTGTGGAACAGCAGATTGCCTGGCTGCACAGTTTGCCCAAGCCCATCGGCATCATCGCCGTCACCGACGCCCGCGCACGGCAGCTGCTGCAAGCCTGCCTCACTGCCGGCATTGCCGTGCCGGAAGAAGTCGCATTGATCGGCATCGACAATGACCCGCTGACTCGCACGCTGACGCGCGTGCCGTTGAGTTCAGTCATCCAGGGCACCGAGACCATGGGCCGCACGGCTGCGGCGCTGCTGCACCAGATGCTGCACGGCAAACCCTGCGCGGGCACACAGATTCTGGTGCCGCCGGATGCAATCAATGTGCAGGCGTCCAGCTTGCATCAACCGTTGGGTAACCCGTACGTGATGCAGGCGCTGTTGTTTATCCGCCAGTACGCTTGCCAGGGCATCAAGACCGCCCAAGTGGCGGCCTATGTTGGCGTTTCGCGCTCCTCCCTCGAATCACACTTTCGCAAGGCGCGCGGCTGCAGCGTGCACGATGAGATCCTGCGCTTCAAACTTGCGGCCGCCGCCAAGGGCCTGGAAAACCAAGCCCTGGCGATTGCCGACATCGCGGCGCGCTGCGGCTTCAAATCGGCGCAGTACCTGCACACCGTGTTTCGGCGGGAGTTTGGGTGTACGCCGCGTGAGTATCAGCACACAGCGGCTTCATGATGTCGGCAGACGCGGGGAAAAGGATAAGGACATGAGGTATTACTTACTCAGGGCGGATCACTCAGTGCCGCACAAATGGGTGCTTGGTGACATACGCCACGTTAATAACTGGCACTTCAGTAATCCGCCGCCCAATTACATGGAGCCTGGCAGTTACACCCTCGACGTCAGGTTCGAAGGGGTTGAGGTTGATTACGCGCTGGCGGGTTATGGCAGTGTTCCGGTATTGAGCACAAGAGCACGTGATGCGTTAGTGGGCTTGCCGGAGGTGGATAAGCCTTATCACCATCTCGTACTTGAGCCGGTGCACATTGCGAACACGCACGTTGAGCAGGACTATTTCGTGATGATCATCGAGACGCAGGTTGAGTGCGTGGATGAACAACGCTCGGAATATCAGCGGTATGCCGTGGATGATCCGGTGCGGCCGGACCGGGCGGGGGATTATCGCGGCTTTACCAGGCTCATTATCGATCCGGTAAAAGTGGGTGGCCGAGATATTTTCAGGCTTAAGTACTATCTGGGTGCAATCATCGTCAGCGAAGAGGTAAAGCGTCGCTTCGAGAGGGCAGGGGTAGTCGGGATGGCGTTTGATTCGGTAAATGGTGACACAACGACTGTGACCTGACAGGCGCGAGACGCAGCTGGCGCTCGCGCCTCGGCCTTCATCCGGTCAGAAAGTGGCCTTCACCTGTAAACCCAATACCAGCGCGTTATCGATGTTCTCACCGGAAAACGCCCCCGGCTCGATGATGTATTGCACATCCGGGCGCAGCGTCAGCCACGGCGTGGCCTGGTAGCCGTAACTGAGTTCGATCAGCTGCTCGGCATTGTTCAGGTTCGGATAATCCGTCCCCGCGTTAAATGCCGCCAACTCCTGCACATCGCGACTGCGCGGGTTCGGCACTGCGCGGCCATAACCCAGGGCGACGGTGTCGCGCGGGCGGCCTTCAAACGGCTTGTACAGCACCACGCCTGCGCCATACCACTTGCTGAAGGGCGAGGCGGCTTCACTGGCTGCCGAGTATTGGCCGAAGGCATGCAGCACGCGACCGGCAGACGCGCTGGACGCCCACACCGCCTGATCGATCAGCAGGTAGTGGCCGCCACGACCGCTGACCTCTTTGTTGCTGCCGATGCGTTTCACGTCGGAGCTGTCGTAGTAATACCCCAGCTTGTATTCGCCCGGCAGCGTGCCCGCGTGTTTGTAGACCAGCTCGATCGGCACCACGGTGCCGGTGGTGTGCTTGGGCCCCAGGTGCCAGGCGCGACTGGAATTGCCGTTGCTCGACGGGTCGACGTTGAACGCCGCTACGCGCAGTTGCCATTGCGGCGAAAAGTCGTATTTCACCCGTGCGCCGAGGCGCGCGTTGGGGTAGTTGGTCCAGCCGCTGCCACCGGACATGTTCAGCGGGTGGCCGCAGAAACCGGCGTTCATGAAGTTGCACAGGATGCCGCTGTCGAGGCCGCCGAGGTCATTGCCCATGGCCATGTAACCGAGCTTGACGTTCAGCGCCGGGGTAAACAGCGTGCGTTCGTAGCTCAATTCGGTGAGGCGCGTGTAGAGGCCGCCGTAGTTTTCCTGGATCGGCAGGCGGTTGCCCACCAGGTCTTCGGAGGCGCTGTTGCCGCGCCGGTCGTTGATGGTCAGCTGGATGCGGTCGCCATTGTTCAAGCCGTAGAGCTTGCCCAGGTCGAACTGCACGCCCAGCTTGATGTTCTGCGAGTAGCGCGCCGAACGGTGTTGGCCGCCGTCGGCGTTGTAGGCGGTCTCGCCGCTGTAGTCGCCGGTGAAGCGGATGCCTTGCTCGTCGAGTTCACGGCGCAGGCCGCCCCAGTCGCCGGTCAAGGTGGTGTCGTCGGCTTGAACAGGCAGGGCGGCAGCAAACGCCAGGCCCAGCACCAGGCGGCCGAGGGGCAGATGAGAAGTGGGGGTCATGCGTAGTTTTCCAGACAAAAAGCGCGGTGCCAGGGGAGGCACCGCGCGAACACGGGGTTATGGCAGGGCGTAGGCGATCACGTAGTCGCCACGGTCAGTGGACTGGCGTGCGCCGCCGGCGGTGATGACGATGTATTGCTTGCCGGTTTTCGGCGAAACGTAAGTCATCGGGCCGCCTTGGCTGCCCACTGGCAGGCGGGCTTTCCAGATTTCATCACCGTTGGCGCTGTTGAAGGCGCGCAGGTAGAAATCCTGGGTGCCGGCGATAAAGATCAGGCCGCCCTGGGTGGACAGCGTGCCGCCGAGGGTCGGCAGGCCCACCTTGATCGGCAGGTGCATGCGGATGCCCAATGGGCCGGTGTCTTCCACGGTGCCGACCGGCACTTGCCAGGCGATCTGCCGGGTCTTCATGTCGATGGCGGTCAGGGTGCCGAACGGAGGCGCCTGGCACGGGATGCCGGCCACCGACAGGAAGCGGTTTTTGTTCACCGCATACGGCGTGCCCTTGAGCGGCACGGCGCCCATGCCGGTGTTCAGCGCTTCACCGCCGGACGAGGCCTGGGCCTTGTTCTGCGATGGCACCATCTGGATCCACAGACCCAGGCGCATGTCGTTGACGAAGATAAAATCGTGCACCGGGTCAGTGGAAATGCTGCCCCAGTTCATGCCGCCCAGGGAGCCTGGGAAACTCAGGGATTTATCCGTGCCTGGCGCGGTGTACAGGCCGTCGTAACGCATGCCCTTGAAGTCGATGCGGCACAGCAACTGGTCGTACGGCGTGGCGCCCCACATGTCCGATTCGGTGAGGGTTTGCGCGCCGATCTGCGGCATGCCGACCGATTTTGGCTGGGTCAGCGAGTACGGCTCGTTCGGAATGTTCGCGGCCTTGACCGGCACTTCCTTGACGTCGGTCAGCGGCTTGCCGGTGGCGCGGTCGAGCACATAAATCTGCCCGGCCTTGGTGCCGATCACCACGGCCGGTACTGCCTTGTCGCTGCCCGGTGGGGTGAAGTCGATCAGGCTCGGCTGCATCGGCAGGTCGAAGTCCCAGAGGTCATTGTGGACGGTCTGGTACACCCACTTTTCTGCGCCGGTGGAGGCGTCCAGGGCCAGCACCGAGGCGCCGTATTTGTGGTTGAGCTGGGTGCGTTCAACACCGTAGATATCGGTGGAGGAGCTGCCCATCGGCAGGAAGACCGTATTCATCAGCGGGTCGTAAGACATCGGCGCCCAGCTGTTTGGCGTGCTGCGCACGTAGGTGCTGCCGGCCGCAGGGGCGTGTTTGTCTTCCGGGTTGCCCGGGTCGAAGGCCCAGCGCATCTGGCCGGTGATCACGTCGAAACCACGGATCACGCCGCCAGGCATGTCGGTTTGTACGTTGTCGGCGACGCGGCCACCGACGACAACGGTGGTGCCGGCCATCAACGGCGCGGAAGACAGTTGGTAGTAGCTGTCCGGCACATCGCCCAGGCCGGCTTTCAAATCCACCTGGCCGTGGGTGCCGAAGTCTTCGCAGAATTTGCCGGTGTCGGCATCCACCGCGATCAGGCGCGCATCAATGGTGTTGGTCAGCAGACGACGCTGGCATTGCGCACCGGCCGGCACACTGGCGGCCACGATTGGCGATCTGTTTGGCTGGGTCGGCTGGGCGATGGGCGCGGTGGCATCGAAATACGCCATGCCGCGGCAACGCTGCCATACCGCCGACTTGGCGTTGACTTCGTTCTTCCACAGCTCTTTGCCGGTGTCGGCATCCAGGGCGATCAGGTTGTTGTGCGGTGTGCAGATGAACACCTTGTTGCCGATCTGCAGGGGCGTCAGTTGGTCTTCGGCGCCGTTGCCGTCGCTGATCGCCACGTCACCGGTGTGGTAGGTCCACGCCACTTTGAGCTTGTTGACGGTGTCGCGGTTGATCTGGTCCAGCGCCGCAAAGCGGCTGCCGCCTTCAGTATTGCCGTAATGCGCCCAGTCTTTCTGCGCATCGGCCGCCGCCACCGGCGTGATGCCAGGGCCTTTGCCGGTCGGCGCCACGCTCGGGTGCGCCACGAACATATTGCCTGCCGCGACCGCCACGCCTACCGCCAATACCGCAGCAATGCCATACGCGCCGCGTGCGGGTTTGCCGGCCAGCAGCGGGTACACCAGCGCCACCACCACGCCGATCACCGCAAACATGAACAACCGCGAGAACAGCGGCCAGTACACCAGCCCGACGTCCGCCACCGCCCACACCGCCGTGCCGACCAGAAAGGCGGCGAACCACCACGCACCCGCCGGTTTGCACCGGGCAATCAGCAGGCCGGAAACGGCCATGGCCACGCCACCGACCAGGAAGTACCAGGAACCGCCCAGGCTGGCCAGTTTGGCGCCGCCAACGGCCAGGGCCACGCCGAGCAGGGCAATGACAATGCCCAGGCCCAGCAAGAGATATCGTGAGGCGCCAGTGGCGCGGGATGCTCGTTTCATGTCGACAGGACTCGAATGTGAGTGACTAAAGGTCGAATGTTAGCAAGATAAGTAACCAGTTAGTACATTAGAGTCCTGCAATAGACTATTACAAGTGCTGTGAAGATGAGGCGTGGTCAAATGCCGCGTGGGCATGCAGGGTTTTCCGCACGGCGGTTTGGAATCGCCTGACTCGTGCCCTTGAGGTTTCCCCCTGCATTTACCTGCGCCACAGAAAGGCTGTGCACCACATTCACTCCAGGGAGGCGAGAAAACCATCCACACACGCCATGCACGCCTCGCGCTCTTCAACATGCGGCATATGGCTGGACTGTTCGAAAATCTGCCAGCGCACGTCGCTGATGCCATCGGCAAACGGCTGCACGGTGGCCGGTGTGGCCTCATCGAAGCGCCCGGAAATCAGCAATGTCGGCACCTGGATGCGTGACAGTCGATCAATGATGGTCCAGTTGCGCAGGCTGCCGATCACGTGGAATTCGGTGGGGCCGTTCATTGCGTGGTAGACGGTGGGGTCTTCCTCGATGGCGATATTGGTGCGCTCGACTTCGGCAGGTGTCGGTTGAATACGGCACACATGGCGTGCGTAAAACACCTCTGCGGCGGCGTGGTAGTCGGCACTGTCGGTGGTGCCTGCGGCTTCGTGGCGCAGCAACGTCGCCTGCACGTCGGCGGGCAGTGCCTGGCGCAGTTCATTCGCCGCCGCGCACCACAGGTCCATCGACGCGGGCGAGTTGGCAATGATCAACGCCTTCAAACCGGTAGGCTGGCGCACCGCGTGTTCGGCGCCGAGCATTCCGCCCCAGGATTGGCCGAGCAGCGCGTAGTCGCTGATTTCCAGGTGGTCCACAAGGTTGTCCAGCTCGGCCAGGAACAGTTCCACCGTCCAGAAATCGGCGGCGGCGCCGGGCAAATGAGTGGAACGGCCATTGCCGACCTGGTCGTAGTGCACTACTGCGCGGCCGGTGGCGGCCAGGTCTTTGAAACTGTCGACGTAATCATGAGTGCAGCCCGGGCCGCCGTGGGCGACGATCAAGGGCAGGCGCTCGGAATTCAGGTCACCGGTGACCCGGAACCACGTCCGATAGCCACGGAAATCGGCATAACTTTCGCGTACCTGCATGTTCTGTAACTCCTTGGGATTCGATGCGGTACAGGCTAGCGAAAACGGTGCGTCAGGTGCACTGGTAAAAATGATAGGTTCTCAGACTTCCACCAGGCGGTAGTGCAAACCACACGCCACGGCTTCGAGCCGATTGCGTGCGCCCGGGTTTTGCAGCCGCGATCAAGCGTAGGTTGACCGCGGTTATGCAGGGTTAAGGCTGGCGGCAACGCCCTTGATTGAAGACTGGCTGGCGAGCACAGCACATAAAAACACCTTGCATGACTGCTTCAAACGGTTGGCGGGGGGAAATAACCAAAACCTGGACGGCAACGGGGTGGGCAGTAAGCTTTAGGATAAAGTGAGCTAATGAATTTTATATCCTCCTCTGAAAGATCATTTATTTCCGGTACGGGCTCTCCACCGTTGAGCTCTTCTTTGCTGAACTTGTAGTGCATAATTGAGTTTCGGTCGTAGGGTGACGTTACCACTGAATCGCGTGGCAGTTTTCCTATGACGTTGACGTTCACATCTTCCAGGGTTATATCTGGGATGCTTTTTACTGCGCGCTCGTGTATTAACTTTGCATTAAAATCAAGGTTTGTATCGGGGTGTTGGTGCTCATGCTCCAACCCTAAGGCGTGTCCGAATTCATGCTTTATAGTACCGCCGGCGAAGGCGTTCATCCCGTCTCGGAAGCCTATAACCATTGAAGCCTCTTCGTCGCTCACCGAATTTTTACCGATTTCCGAGTAGCCACCTATTATAGTGTTGTCGGCTTTAATTCTAATATGGCCGTCTGGGCGATCTGTGAATTGAATGCACAAGTTTATGTGCGGCGCCCATTTGCAAATTTGTTTTTTTGTAAAATTTTTTTGTTCTTCCGTCATGCCTAATAAAGACACTTTAATTGTAGAGTGCTGCGGCCAAAGATCATCTTTAGAGGCCACGCCACGTTTTTTTCGATTTAAAACTGGCGTCTCGATCTGAGGGGTGTCCAATGGCGCCGGGTTGTTGCCGGGTAATGGGTAGGTTGTGGGTGTCCAGGGTGAAGGGGATATGTTCAATGCAAAACTCCTAGGGTAAGTGCCCGCTTATAGGCCAGTAATGAGAGTAAATATTACTTGATGCTTATGCGTGCCTAGTGGCCCTGATACTTGATGGAGTTCCACTGGAACCGTAACTTATAATTTCTTGATGCGAGGCTAAAAATGCCGGAAACCGCGGCCGCTCAACCAATACGCTCCCCCCCCAGCGCATCACGCTGCATCGACTGCAGGTTTTTTTCGATGGTTTCGCAGATGGCTTCCATCTGGATCTGGTGTTCGCTGGAATGAAACGGGCTTTGCAGGTCGGTGCCGATGCGTTCGATGGCCAGTAGCATAAAGCCCACCACCGTCGAGGCCAGCGGCGTGAACCAGCCCAGGGATTCCACCAGCCCGACCGGCACGATCAGGCAGAACAGCGAGATAAACAGGCGCGGGAAATACACGTAAGGGTAGGGCAGCGGCGTATTGGCGATGCGCTCCATGCCGCCCTGGGCGTTGGACAAGTCCACCAGGGTCGACTCCAGCCGCGCCAGGCGAATGCTGTCCAGGTGACCGGCCTTGTATTCGCGGGCCAATATCGCTGCGGAACCGGTGAGGATGTCATTGGCAAAGTTGTTGGTGGCGCCATTGCGTGCGAATTCCTCAGCCGGGATAAACGCGCGCACCTCATCCGGGCACGGCTGGCCTCTGAGGTGCGCCGCCAGGCAATTCACATAGGCCACATGGCGGCGCAGCAAGGTGGCCTTGACCGGGTTCACCTCGGCGTCCGGGTCGTCCAGCAAGGTCAGCACCTGGCGGGCAAAGCTGCGCGAGTTATTCACCATCGCGCCCCACAATGTGCGGGCTTCCCACCAGCGGTTATAGGCACTGCTGTTGCGAAAACTGATCAGCACCACCAGCGCCGACCCCAACAGCGTCAAGGGCATCAGCGGCAGATTGATCTTGGTGGTCAGAAACAGCATGAAGTCCACTGTCACGGCCACATCCCACAACAACAGCCAGAACAACGCCCAGCCCACATAGCCCATGGTCTTGATGATCAGGCGGTATTTTTTGATGATGGCGGCTTTCAAACGAGGACCTCGCGGCGAGCGGTGAGCAACAATGCCTTAGCTCGGACGCTGGTTTGGGGGGAAAGGTTCGCCAACGACCTGAATCGTTTAAGGCGCGCGCGGTCAATGCCACATCATTAAGGAGGACCTATGAAAGTAGGCGTCATTTCCGACACCCACGGCCTGCTGCGACCTGAGGCCATAGCAGCATTGCAAGGCTGTGAGCAGATCATCCACGCGGGCGATATCGGCGGGCCGGAGATTCTTGAGCAGCTTGCACAGATTGCCCCCGTGCACGCGGTGCGCGGCAACAATGACCAGGATGACGCGTGGGCGCAGCAGGTGCCGGAACATCTGAAGATTGATTTGAATGGCTGGCAAACCCTGCTCGTGCATGACATTGCCGACGTGCCAGCCTTACTCGAACCGCACACACGGCTGGTGATCACCGGCCACTCGCACAAGCCCTTGATCGAGTGGCGCGGCGCAACCTTGTACGTCAACCCCGGCAGCGCCGGCAGGCGACGGTTCAAGCTGCCGGTGACGCTTGCGGTGCTTGAAATCGTTGAGGCATGCATTGAGCCGCGGCTGATCTCGCTGGTGGAGGTTGCTCAGTAGTCGACGGGCTCGATCACATGGCGTCCGTCGTGGCGTGGGTTGCCCACGGCGCTGTCGACCCTGAACCATTCAAACACGTCGGGCGGCTCGCCCTGGAACAGCACCATTTGTTCGGCACGGCCTCGGTTTGTCGCCGGGTCCAGCCATTCGCGGGCCAACTCGGGGTTCAGCACCACCGGCCGGCGATCATGGATGTCGACCATGCCGCCCGCACTGTCGGCGGTAATAATCACAAACCCATCGTCAAGGCTCGCGCCTTCATCGGCATCGGGCAGTTGGCCGATGGCTGTGCACAACACCGGCGCGCCGTCGCGGCGGCGAATCAGGTAAGGCTGTTTTTTCGCGCCGCCTTCGTCCACCCATTCAAACCAATTATCGATTGGCGCAATCGCGCGGTGCGGCCAGATCGCGCGAAAGAACGGGCCGTTGGCGACTTTCTCGACCCGCGCATTGATCGGCGGCGCGCGCTCCTTGGCCCAGTGCGGCCGCCAGCCCCAGCGCACACGGTCGGCATGCAGCAGGCCATTTTCCATGTGCAGCAGGGCAACCGGCGTGGAGGGCGCCACGTTGTAGCGCTCAAGCGGCGGCTCACCCACGTTGTTGAGCAGCGCATTGGGCATGCTCAAGGCCGCCACAAAGTCATGAATACCGCGGTACTGCGAGAGTCGTCCGCACATGGCCGGTTCCTCGAACTGACCTCCTGAGCGTAGACGATGGATCTACAGCGGCGTCAGCACATTCATCACCGTGTCCAGCGCCACCCGCGTGTCATCCAGCTGCACCAGCGAGGCGTGGCGGGCGCCGAGGGCGTCGCGGTTCTGGATGGCGGTGAGGATCGCCTTGTGGCGCGGCAGGCTCAGGCCCTGGATGTCGGGGCGCCGGTTGGTGATGTTGATCGACTCGCGCAGCGGCAACGAGAGCATGTTGCACATGTAGGCGAGCAGGTCGTTGCGGGTGGCGTCGGCAATCGCGCGGTGGAAGTCCAGGTCGGCCTGCAACAGCGCGTCGTGGGTGGTGGCGGTTTCCATGCCCAGGTAGGCTTTTTCGATGGTGGCGATGTCTTCGGCGGTGGCGGTGGTCGCGGCCATGGCGGCGATTTCCGGTTCGAGGATGCGCCGCACGCCAGCCAGGGTGTTGAAAAACTCACTGTGAGGTGTGGTCTGCATCAGCCAGGACAACACGTCCGGGTCGAGCAAGTGCCATTTCAAGCGTGGGCGCACCACCGCGCCCACCCGCGGTTTGGAATACACCAGGCCCTTGGCGCTGAGCACCCGCGTCGCCTCGCGCAACACCGAGCGGCTGACCTTGTACTCCTCGCACAGCGTGGCTTCCATGGGCAGGCGTTCTTCGGGCTTGAAGCGCCCGGAAACGATGTGCATGCCCAAATCCTGAACGATCTGGGCATGCATGCTCTTGCGCGGCTTGGGCGGCTGGTGATCCATAACGAACGGGAGGCTCTGGCTAAATAGGCGGCATCATAGCATCCCAATTAGTGGGAATGACGGGGGACTTCAGCCCCACGGCAGCCCACCAGAAAGTCAAAGTCACAGCCCTGGTCGGCTTGCAGTACATGGTCGATATACAGCTGGCGGTAGCCGCCGACGATCAGCTTTTGCGGGGGCGCCAGGTCGGCCATGCGCGCCGCCAGCTCGGCGTCGGGGATGTCCAGGTGCAGACGGCCGTTGGCGCAGTCGAGTTCGATCCAGTCGCCTTCCTTGACCGTCGCCAATGGCCCACCGGCGGCGGCTTCCGGCGCCACATGCAAGACCACCGTGCCGTAGGCCGTGCCGCTCATGCGTGCGTCGGAAATGCGCACCATATCGGTCACGCCCTGGGCCAGCAGCTTGGCCGGCAAGCCCATGTTGCCGACCTCGGCCATGCCGGGATAACCCTTGGGCCCGCAATTTTTCATGACCAGGATCGAGTTGGCATCCACGTCCAGTTCCGGGTCGTTGATCCGCGCCTTGTACATGTCGAAGTCCTCGAACACCACCGCGCGGCCACGATGCTGCATCAACTCAGCGCTGGCGGCCGAAGGCTTGAGCACCGCACCCAGCGGCGCGAGGTTGCCGCGCAGCACGCAGATGCCGCCGTCGACGCGGATCGGGTTGTCGAGGGTGCGGATCACTTCGTCCTGGCCGTAGATCGGCGAGTCCTTGGTGTTTTCGCCCAGGGACTTGCCGTTGACGGTCAAGGCGTTCGGGTGCGGGATCAGGTTGGCCTCGCCCAGGCGGCGCAGCACGGCAGGCAGGCCACCGGCATAGTAGAACTCTTCCATCAGGAAGCGCCCGGACGGCTGCAAATCGACAATGGTTGGCATGCCGCGCCCCATGCGCGTCCAGTCATCCAGGTCGAGTTCGACGCCGATGCGCCCGGCGATGGCTTTCAAGTGGATCACTGCGTTGGTCGAGCCGCCGATGGCGGCGTTTACGCGGATCGCGTTTTCAAACGCCTCTTTGGTGAGGATCTTCGACAGCTTCAAGTCTTCGCGCACCATCTCTACTGCGCGCATGCCGGACATGTGCGCCAGCACATAACGCCGCGCATCCACCGCCGGAATCGCCGCGTTGTGGGGCAGGGAAGTGCCCAGCGCCTCGGCCATGCAGGCCATGGTCGAGGCGGTGCCCATGGTGTTGCAGGTGCCCGCCGAACGCGACATGCCGCCTTCGGCTGCGAGGAAGTCATCCAGGGTGATGGTGCCGGCCTTGACCTGTTCGCTGAGCTGCCACACCACCGTGCCCGAGCCGATGTCCTGGCCTTTGTGCTTGCCGTTGAGCATCGGCCCACCGGTGACGACGATGGCCGGCACGTCGCAACTGGCCGCGCCCATCAGCAGCGCCGGGGTGGTTTTGTCGCAACCGGTCAGCAACACCACGCCGTCGATGGGGTTGCCGCGAATCGCCTCTTCCACGTCCATGCTCGCCAGGTTGCGGGTGAGCATGGCGGTGGGGCGCAGGTTGGATTCGCCGTTGGAGAACACCGGGAATTCCACCGGGAAGCCACCGGCCTCGATCACCCCGCGCTTGACGTGCTCGGCGATCTGCCGGAAATGCGCGTTGCACGGCGTCAGCTCCGACCAGGTGTTGCAGATACCGATGATCGGCTTGCCATGAAACTGATGGTCGGCGATGCCCTGGTTCTTCATCCAGCTGCGGTACATGAAACCGTTCTTGTCGGCGGTGCCAAACCACTGGGCAGAGCGGAGGGCGGGCTTTTTATCAGGCATGATCGACTCTCTTATTGTATGACTATATGTTCTATATGCGCTTAAACATAAGCGCAAAATCGAGGGTTTGGAAGAGTTGTTTTGCAAATAGTCATACTATATAGTCGGCCTGAATGAGGCATGACCCTGGCGGATTTTCACCGGCGGCGGCCCCCGAGCTTCTATAAAAACAACAATCGGAGATCGACCCCATGAGCCAGGAACTGCGGCTTATACGGCGCATCACGCTGAAACTGATTCCCTTCCTGATCCTGCTGTACCTGGTCGCCTACGTAGACCGTTCGGCGGTGGGGTTCGCCAAGCTGCACATGGGCGCCGATGTCGGCATTGGTGATGCCGCCTACGGGTTGGGCGCCGGGCTGTTCTTCATTGGCTATTTCCTGTTCGAGATTCCCAGCAACCTGATGCTCGACCGCTTCGGCGCGCGGCGCTGGTTCGCGCGGATCATGCTGACCTGGGGCGCCATCACTATCGGCATGGCCTTTGTGCAAGGGCCGCACAGTTTCTACGTGATGCGCTTTCTGCTCGGCGCGGCGGAGGCGGGGTTCTTTCCGGGCGTGCTGTACTACATCACCCAGTGGTTCCCGGTGCGCCATCGCGGCAAGATCCTCGGGCTGTTCATCCTGTCCCAGCCGATTGCAATGATGATCACAGGCCCCGTGTCCGGCGGCTTGCTGGGCATGGACGGCATCCTCGGCCTGCACGGCTGGCAGTGGCTGTTTATCGTGATCGGCACCCCGGCCTTGCTGCTGACCTGGCCAGTGCTGCGCTTCCTGCCGGACGGCCCCCAGCAGGTCAAGTGGATGAGCGCGGACGAAAAAACCTGGCTCACCGGCGAACTGAACAAAGACTTGCAAGCCTATGGCCAGACGCGCCACGTCAACCCGCTGCATGCCCTCAAAGACAAACGCGTGTTGCTGCTGGCGCTGTTCTACCTGCCGGTCACCTTGAGCATTTATGGCCTGGGCCTGTGGTTGCCGACGCTGATCAAGCAGTTCGGCGGCAGTGACCTGGTCACTGGTTTTGTCTCGGCGGTGCCGTACATCTTCGGCATCGTCGGGTTGCTGATTATCCCGCGCAGTTCCGACCGCTTGAATGATCGCTACGGCCACCTCGCCGTGCTCTATGTGCTGGGCGCCATCGGCCTGTTTTTCAGCGCCTGGCTGAGTGTGCCGGTGCTGCAGATGGCCGCGCTGTGCCTGGCGGCGTTCGCGCTGTTTTCCTGCACGGCGGTGTTCTGGACCTTGCCGGGGCGCTTTTTTGCCGGCGCCAGCGCGGCGGCGGGCATTGCGTTGATCAACTCGGTGGGCAACCTCGGCGGCTATATCGGCCCGTTCGTGATTGGCGCGCTCAAGGAATACACCGGCAACCTGGCCTCGGGTTTGTACTTCCTGGCCGCGGTGATGCTGTTTGGCCTGTTGCTGACTGGCGTGGTCTACCGCGTGCTGGAACGCAAGCACGTGCTGCCCGCCGATCAATTCGCCGCCAGTGCGCGTGGCGCCACGCGGACTTAATCCTGGAGAAAATTGATGCGTTTAGTTCAGTTCGAATTGCGTAACGGTGAGCGCCGCGTCGGCGTGGTGGAAGGCAGCAAACTCAGAGAAGTGCGCACGGCCCGCAGCGTGCGCGAATTGGCGCTGGCGGCCATCGAGGCGGGCGAGAAGTTGCAGCAACGGGTCGACCACTTGGGCCTGGGCGACAGCTACGACTACGCGGCCTTGCTCGCCGACCTGAAAATCCTGCCGCCCCTTGACCACCCGGACCCGGCCCACATGCTGATCAGCGGCACCGGCCTGACTCACCTGGGCAGTGCCTCGGCGCGCGACAAGATGCACCAGCACGCCGCTGACGACAGCGCCCTGACCGACACCATGCGCATCTTCAAATGGGGCGTGGAGGGCGGCAAGCCAGCGGCCGGCCAAGCCGGTGTGCAACCGGAATGGTTCTACAAGGGCGACGGCAGCATCGTCGTGCGCCCAGGCCAGGCATTCCCGGTGCCGCCGTTTGCCGAGGACGCGGGCGAGGAACCGGAGATTGGCGGCCTCTACGTGATCGGCCACGACGGCAAACCCTATCGCCTGGGTTTCGCGGTGGGCAACGAGTTTTCCGACCACGTGATGGAGCGCAAGAATTACCTGTACCTGGCCCACTCCAAACTGCGCAGCTGCAGTTATGGCCCGGAGTTGCGCGTGGGTGAGTTGCCCCAGCACCTGGCGGGCACCAGCCGCATCCTGCGTAACGGTGAGGAAATCTGGCGGAACGAATTCCTCAGTGGTGAGGCCAATATGTGCCACAGCCTGGAAAATCTTGAATATCACCACTTCAAATACAGCCAGTTTCTCAAGCCCGGCGATGTGCACATTCATTTCTTCGGCACCGCCACACTTTCATTTGCCGACGGTATACGCACGCAACCGGGCGATGTGTTCGAGATCAGCCAGGCCGAGTTTGGCGCGCCATTGATCAACACGGTCGGCAGCGCCGAATCGGCGTTCGAACCCGGCACTGTCATCAGCCTTTAAGGAGATCAACATGACCCAGTTTCTCGGCCACAACTACATCGGCGGCCAGCGCAGCGCCAAGGGTAGCGTGACCCTGCAAAGTATCGACGCCAGCACCGGCGAAGCCTTGGCGCAAACCTTTTACCAGGCCACCCCGGACGAGGTCGACGCCGCCGCCAAAGCCGCCGCAGCCGCTTACCCGGCGTACTGCGCGCTGAGTGCCTCGCGCCGCGCGCAGTTCCTGGACGCAGTGGCCGATGAACTGGACGCGTTGGGTGAAGATTTTATCGCGCTGGTCTGCCGCGAAACCGCGCTGCCTGCCGCGCGCATCAACGGCGAACGCGGGCGCACCAGCGGCCAGATGCGCCTGTTCGCCACGGTGTTGCGTCGCGGTGATTTTTACGGCGCCCGCATCGACAGGGCGTTGCCCGACCGCCAGCCACTGCCGCGCCCGGACCTGCGCCAGTACCGCATCGGCCTGGGCCCGGTGGCGGTGTTTGGCGCGAGCAACTTTCCCCTGGCATTTTCCACGGCCGGCGGCGACACCGCAGCGGCGCTTGCGGCGGGTTGCCCGGTGGTGTTCAAGGCCCACAGCGGGCATATGGCGACCGCCGAGTGCGTCGCCAATGCGATTATTCGCGCGGCCGAGGCGACTGAGATGCCGGCCGGCGTATTCAATATGATCTTCGGCGGCGGCGTCGGTGAGGCGCTGGTCAAGCACCCGGCGATCCAGGCCGTGGGCTTTACCGGCTCGCTCAAGGGCGGTCGCGCGTTGTGCGATATGGCGGCGGCGCGGCCGCAGCCGATCCCGGTGTTCGCCGAGATGTCGAGCATCAACCCGGTCATCGTATTGCCCCAGGCCTTGCAGGCGCGGGCCGAAACCATCGCCCGCGACCTGACCGCCTCGGTGGTGCAGGGCTGTGGCCAGTTCTGTACCAACCCTGGTTTGGTGATTGGCATTGCCTCTGCGCAATTCACGGCATTCACTCAGCAGGTCGCCCGACTGATCGGCGATCAAGCCGCGCAAACCATGCTGAACGCCGGCACCTTGAGCAGTTACGGCAAAGGCCTGGAAAAGCTGCTCGCGCACCCCGGCATCCAGCACTTGGCGGGCAATGCCCAAGCGGGCAACCAGGCACAGCCGCAGCTGTTCAAGGCCGACGTGGGTTTGCTGATCGACGGCGATGCGGTGCTGCAGGAAGAAGTGTTCGGCCCGACCACAGTATTCGTCGAAGTGGCCGATCAAGCCCAACTCAGCGCCGCCTTGCACGGCCTGCACGGGCAACTGACGGCGACGATCATTGGCGAGCCCGCCGACCTTGAGCAGTTTGCTGAACTGACGCCGCTGCTGGCGCAGAAGGTTGGCCGCATCCTGCTGAACGGTTACCCGACCGGCGTTGAAGTCTGCGACGCAATGGTCCACGGCGGCCCGTACCCAGCCACTTCGGACGCGCGTGGCACCTCGGTCGGCAGCCTGGCCATCGACCGCTTCCTGCGCCCCGTGTGCTTGCAGAATTACCCTGATAGCCTGCTGCCCGACGCGTTGAAAAACGCCAACCCGTTGCGTATCCAGCGGCTGGTGGATGGCACGCCGTCGCGCGAGCCGCTGTAAAAAACAGGAGGTTTTATGTCGTGTACCGCTGTCACCGCACACCGTGCGCAGTTGGGCGAAGCACCGTTTTGGGATGCGCCGACCCAGGCGCTGTACTGGGTCAATATTGCCGGCAAACAGGCGCTGCGGTTTATGCAAGGGCAATTGCAGATCTGGCAGTTGCCTGAGCACGTCTCGGCGTTTATTCCGTGTGAGAGCGGCGATGCGCTGGTGACCTTGAGCAGCGGCGTCTATCGGCTGAACCTGGAAACCGAAGCGCTGACTCTGCTGTGTGTGGCCGACCCGCAACCCGGCAACCGTGGCAATGAAGCGCGTTGCGATGCCCAGGGCCGCCTGTGGCTGGGCACCATGCAGAACAACATCGGCGAGCAGGGCGAAGACCTGCCCATCACGCGGCGCTCCGGTGGGCTGTTTCGCATTGACGCCGATGCGCAGGTCACGCCGCTGCTGCACGGCCTGGGCATTCCCAATACGTTGCTGTGGAACGCGGAGGGCACCCAGGTGCATTTCGGCGACAGCCTCGACGCCACGCTCTACCGGCACGCGATCCAGGCAGACGGCCAGCTTGACCCGGCGCAGGTGTGGTTCGGCCCGCATTCACGCGGTGGCCCGGACGGCTCGGCGCTGGACAGCCAAGGCTATATCTGGAACGCGCGTTGGGACGGCAGCTGCCTGCTGCGCCTGACGCCGGACGGCGACGTCGAGCGCATCATCGAGCTGCCCGTCAGCCGCCCCACCAGTTGCGTGTTCGGTGGCCCGAACCTCACCACCCTCTACATCACCAGTGCTGCCAGCCCACTCGATCACCCTTTGGACGGCGCGGTGCTGGCCATCGAGGTGGAGGTGCCCGGCACACCCTGTCATCGCTTTGCCGGATAACCCCAAGACCCGAAAACAACAACAAGGAGTCACCCGTATGAATCGTCGTCGTGGTTTGCGTTCCCTCTGTTGCGCCGCTGTGGCGGTGTCGGCGCTGAGCTTGAGCGGCCTGTTGCTGGCCGCCGAGGAAGTGAAGATCGGCTTTTTGGTCAAGCAGGCGGAAGAGCCGTGGTTCCAGACCGAATGGGCGTTTGCCGAAAAAGCCGGCAAGGAGCATGGCTTCACCGTGATCAAGATCGCCGTGCCCGATGGCGAGAAAACCTTGTCGGCCATCGACAGCCTGGCCGCCAACGGCGCCAAGGGCTTTGTGATCTGCCCACCGGACGTGTCGCTGGGCCCGGCGATTGTCGCCAAGGCCAAGGTCAACGGCCTGAAAGTGATTGCCGTGGATGATCGCTTCGTCGATGCCAAGGGCAACTTTATGGAGGACGTGCCGTACCTGGGCATGGCGGCGTTCGAAGTCGGCCAGAAGCAGGGCGCGGCGATGGCGGCTGAAGCGAAAAAACGCGGCTGGGACTGGAAGGACACCTATGCGGTGATCAACACCTTCAACGAGCTCGACACCGGTAAAAAACGCACCGACGGCTCGGTCAAATCCCTCGAAGACGCAGGCTTTCCCAAGGACCACATCCTGTTCACCGCCGCCAAGACCCTCGATGTTCCAGGCAGCATGGACGCCACCAACTCGGCACTGGTCAAGCTGCCCAGCGGTGCCAAGAACCTGATCATCGGCGGCATGAACGACAACACCGTGCTCGGCGGCGTACGCGCCACTGAAACGGCCGGGTTTGCCGCGGCCAACGTCATCGGCATCGGCATCAATGGCACCGACGCCATCGGCGAACTGAAAAAGCCCAACAGCGGCTTCTTCGGCTCAATGCTGCCCAGCCCGCACATCGAAGGCTATAACACCGCGAAGATGATGTTCGACTGGGTCACCACCGGCAAGGAACCGCCGAAGTACACCGCCATGGATGAAGTGACATTGATCACCCGCGACAACTTCAAGCAGGAACTGGAAAAAATCGGCCTGTGGAACTGAGGTAAGCAAACTGTGGGAGCTGGCTTGCCTGCGATGCAGGCACCTCGGTGTATCAGGCAGAACCGGTTGATGCCATCGCAGGCAAGCCAGCTCCCACATTTGATTGAGTACAGTTTCAATGAACAGGTCGGCTGTAAGGCCGCCGTAAGGGCGGAACCAATAGCCGCCGTTACCGCAGCAACGGATATGTCCCAGCACCCCTCACCAGCAATCCAGCCCCCAGTTTAATCGGCGGAGAATTTCAAGACGGTGTTGTGGCTATACGTCTGCCCAGGGTTCAACCGGGTCGAGGCAAACGTCGGCTGGTTCGGCGCATCCGGGAAATGCTGGGTCTCCAGGGTAAACGCGCTCCAATGCGTATACGCCTTGCCGGCCTTGCCCTTCACCGTGCCATCCAGGAAGTTGCTGGTATAGAACTGCACGCCAGGTTCGGTGGTGTAGAGCTGCAAACGCCGACCTGAAGCCGGGTCGTGCACCTCGACGGCGAGTTGCTTGATATCGCTTTTGTTATCCAGTGCCCAGTTGAAGTCAAACCCGCCTTGTTTCGGCTCGGCAAACTTGAGCTGTGGATGGTCGTCCTTGATGTGCTGGCCGATAGGGGTGGGCTTGAGGAAGTCCATCGGCGTGCCTTTGACCGGCGCCAGCTCGCCGGTCGGAATCAAGGTGGCGTTCACCGGCGTGTAGTGGCTGGCATGCAAGGTTGCGACTTGCTTGAGAATGTCGCCATTGCCCGCGCCGGCAAGGTTGAAGTAGCTGTGGTTGGTGAGGTTCAGCACCGTCGGTTTGTCGGTGGTGGCCGTGTAGGCGATGTGCAGTTCGTTTTTATCGTTGAGGCTGTAAGTGACCTCGGTCTTCAAATTGCCGGGGAAGCCCATCTCGCCGTCCTTGGACAGGTAGCTCAGCTTCACGCCGACCGAGTCCTTGCCCTTGATCGGCTCGGCTTGCCACACCTGTTTGTCGAAACCCTGGGCGCCGCCGTGCAGCGAGTTGGGGCCATCGTTGAGCGGCACCTGGTAACGCTTGCCGTCGAGTTCGAAGGCACCGCCCGCCAGGCGATTGCCGAAGCGCCCGATGGTCGCGCCGAAAAATGCCGTGCCGCTCTGATAGCCCTGCACGTCATCGAAACCGAGGACCACGTCATCGACCTTGCCGTGTTTGTCCGGCACTTTCAGCGACTGCAACACGCCGCCGTAGGTGATCACCGTGGCTTGCATGCCATGGCTGTTGCGCAGGATGTATTGTTCGACGGCGGTGCCGTCATTGGTTTTGCCGAACGGTTTGTGTTCACTGGTAAGCCCGGCCGCCTGGGCGCCGCCGCTGGCGATCAGCATGGATAAGGCGAGGCCCGAAAGCAGGTGTCGAGGGTGCTTCATGGTCGAACTTCCTTTTGTTGTTTTGAGTGGAATAGTTCTACTAATGTGCGATATTTCGTCGAGTTGACAGCGAATTTATAGCCTTAAACGCCAGATACGCCAAATAAAATAAGACTAATTGATCGAGGCACACGTTATATGAGTACTGCACACGCCGTTTATCCGGACCTGAAGGGTAAGACCGTATTGATTTCCGGAGGTGCCTCGGGCATTGGTGAATTCATGGTGCGCGCCTTCGCCGCGCAGGGCGCCAAGGTGGCTTTCGTGGACCGCGCGCAAAGCCAGGGCGAGCGGCTGGCGGCGTTGTTGAGTGCCCAGGGGCACAGCATCGAGTTTGTGTGCTGCGACATCACCGATGAAATCGCCTACAAGGCCGCGATAGCGCGTTTTGAACACACGCTGGGGCCGATCACTGTGCTGGTGAACAACGCCGCCAACGATGTGCGTCACGCGTTGGAAGAAGTCGATTCGGACATGTTCGACAAGCTGATCGCGGTCAACCTCAAGCACGCATTCTTCGCGGCCAAGGCCGTGGTGCCGATGATGAAAGGCGCGGGCGGCGGGGCCATCATCAACCTCGGCTCGGTCGGCTGGATGATGGCCTCCGCCGGCTACCCGGTGTACGCCGCCAGCAAGGCCGCCGCCCACGGCATGACCCGCGCACTGGCACGGGAATTGGGCCCCAGCCGTATTCGGGTGAACACCTTGGTGCCGGGTTGGGTCATGACTGAAAAACAACTGGCGATGTGGGTCGACGATGCGGCCAAAGAGCTGATCAGCCGCAGCCAGTGCCTGCCCGGCAGTGTGCTGCCGGAACACATCGCCAATATGGCGTTGTTTCTTGCCTCGGACGCATCGGCGATGTGTTCGGCGCAGAACTTCATTGTGGACGGCGGTTGGGTGTAGGCCGGTTATTCGAGGGCGTACTTCTTGAAGGCTGGGTGTTGTTCCAGTTGACTCGCAAGGCGCTGCAGCTTGGGAAAGGTCTCGGCCTTGAGCATTGACGGCAGTTTGAGCTGGGTGAACGACCACGTGACGGCCGCCGTCAGTGCGGCCTGGCTCGGGCGTTCGCCGCAGGGCTGGGGCACGTGTTTTTCCAGCAGTGTGTAAGCGGTCAGCAACTGCCCGGTCACGCGGTCGAGCCACGGCTCGTGCAGTTTCTCGGCTGGGCGCAGCAGGTGCTCGTAGACGATCTGCACAGTTTTCTCACACGCCGCCAGGGCCAGGCCGAGCACTTGCAGGTCCTTGGCCAGCGCGTCGGGGTTGGGTGGCAGGAGTTTCTTGTCGGTTGGCGCCAAGCGTTCGAAGTAGTCGAGGATCAGGCTGGAATCCATCAACACCGTGCCATCCTCCAGCACCAGCGTGGGCGCCTTGACCACCGGGTTGATCGCGGAAAATTCAGCGTAGGTGCTGAACACCGAGAGCGCCTCGTGCACGAAATCCACCCCGTACAGCTCCAGGGAAATTGCCACGCGACGTACATAAGGCGAGTCCAGCATGCCGACCAGTTTCATGAAGCCTCCATTGCTCATACGGTGTTGGGCTCATGAGATTAAGGGCACGGGGCCGGGCTGCGCAATCGCCTCGCGCAGTTGCTGATAAGCCTCTACCAGTTGCGCCAGGCTGAACGCCAGGTTGCGCCCGCTCGGGTTGGGCAGCACCCATACCGTGGCGCCGCCGAGCGCCTGCAGTTGCGGCCCCCACTCAATCTGCCGCTGGCCGCACAACGCGCTGTAGCCGGGCTTGCCAAGGAACGCCACGCAGCGCGGCCGGCAGTCGCGGACCTTCTGTTCAAACGCGCTCGCCGCGTTCTTGAATTCATGCCGTGCCAATTCCCCCGCGCTCGCCGTTGGGCGTTCCACCAAGGTGGTCAGGCCGCAGTGATAGTCGAGCAGGGTGCGCCCGTCCTCCGGGCGAATTTCATGCGGGGTAAAACCCGCCAGGTGCAACGTGCGCCAGAAGCGGTTGCTGCGATTGGCAAAGTGCTGGCCGAGGGCGGCGGAGCCTTTGCCGGGGTTGATGCCGCAGAACACCACGTGCAGGTGGTCGGCGAGGATGTCGTCGAGGCGGTCGCTCATGCTGGGCTCCTGGCACGACTCGCCCCAGGCGGTTGCCCGGTGATGCGCTTGAAGGCGCGGCTGAAGGCGGCCTGGGAGGTATAGCCCAGGCGCTGCGCGACTTCTTCGATCGGCAACCGCTCCAGGGTCAGCCACTGGCTGGCCAGGCGCATGCGCAGTTCGGTGGCGTAGCGCAGTGGCGGGATGCCGAGGGTCGCCTGGAAGCGGTCGGCAAACACCGACCGTGAAGTGTTCCCCTGCGCCGCCAGTTCGGCCACGCTCCAGTCACGGCCCGGTTGCTGGTGCAAGGCGAGGAGGGCGCGTGCCAATCGCGGGTCACGCAATGCGGCCACCAAGCCTGACGCATTACCACAGGCGCATTCGACCCAGCCGCGCACGATCATCGCTGCCACCACATCAGCGAGGCGCGCCAGAATGCCCGCGTAGCCGATACGGGCGCTGCAGACTTCGCGCTCCATGGTCGCCAGAATTGGCATCAGCCCAGGATAACGCTGGCCCCGCGCATCGATCAGCATCATCGCCGGCATCAGGCGACCGAGCCCTTGGATGCTGCCCAATTCGAACGCCATGCACGCGCTGAACAGCAAGCTGCCAGTTGACCCGTCAGCGTCGGTGGAGGCCTTCACGGCACACACCGCGTCACCGAGCGAGGCAGCATCGAAGCTGCCGATATCCCGAACCGCTTCGCCCGGGCTCGACAATAACTGGTGAGCGCCGCCATGGGAGATGAACACCGCATTGCCGGCCGACAGTTCGTAGAGGCTGCCGTCGTCCAGGCGCAACGTGGCGCAACCCGAGGCCAGGAAGTGGAAATACGCGTGCCCGGGCTTGGCCTCGAAACTGACGCCGAACACGGGCCCGGCTTCGATGCGACGGTACTGCACACCGCGCAGGCGCATGCCCTGCAGCAGTTCATTGATGAGGTCGGAAGAGACGGTAAACGCGTCAGCTGAAGTCATGCTCGGGGTTTCGATCAAAAACTCAAGGGTTTGCATCATAGATCATCCCGGAGGGCGAACCTAGACTGGGCCCTCGCTCATTTCCAGAGGATGTTTTGTAATGAATGATTGTGCAGCCCATGTCGGTGCCAGCGCGCAGCCGGCCACCCCGGCCTGGATGGCGGTGTTCTCCCTGGCAATGGGGGTGTTCGGCCTGCTGACGGCGGAATATTTGCCGGCCAGCCTGTTGACGCCAATGGCTGTGGACCTTGGGGTCTCGGAGGCATTGGCCGGCCAGGCGGTCACGGTGACGGCGGTGGTGGCATTATTCGCTGGCTTGCTGGTGCCGGGCTTGACCCGTGGCATCGACCGGCGCGTGGTGCTGCTGGGTTTTTCCAGCCTGATGATTGCGTCGAACTTGCTGGTGGCGTTTTCGTCCAGCCTGGCCGTATTGCTGTTGATGCGCATCCTGTTGGGCATTGCCCTTGGCGGTTTCTGGAGCATGGCAGCGGCCGTGGCGATGCGCCTGGTGCCCGCTGCACTGCTGCCACGGGCGTTGTCGATTATTTTCAGTGGGATTGCGGTGGGTACAGTCGTCGCGGTGCCGCTGGGCAGCTACCTCGGCGGTGTATATGGCTGGCGCAGTGCATTTGTCGCGGCCGCTGCGGTGGGGGTGGTGACGCTGGTGTTTCAGCTGTTCACGTTGCCGCGCCTGGCGCCGACCGGCACCGCGCGCTTGCGCACCGTGCTTGAGGTGCTGTTGCGCCCCGGCATCGCCATGGGCATGTTCGGCTGTGTGCTGGTGCATACCGGGCATTTCGCGTTGTTCACTTATATTCGCCCGTTTCTGGAAAGCACCACCGGTGTTGGCGCCCAAGGGTTGGCGTTGATGCTGTTGGGGTTTGGCGTGGCCAATTTCGTCGGCACGCTGCTGGCCGGCTGGATGCTGGTGCGCAACCCGCGTGGCACGTTGGTGCTGATGCCTGTGTTGGTGGGCATTGCGGCACTCGCGTTGGTGCTGCTACCGGCGTCGCTGCCGGGGCAGGCGTTGCTTCTGGCGTTATGGGGCATGGCGTTTGGCGGCGTGCCGGTTGCTTGGTCGAACTGGGTGGCGCGTGCTGTGCCGGATCAGGCGGAAAGCGCCGGTGGCATGGTGGTTGCTTCGGTGCAGTCGGCCATTGCTGCGGGGGCTGCGGGTGGTGGTGCGATGTTCAGCTTGAGTGGGATTGGCGGTGTGTTTATTGCGGCTGGGGTTTTGATGCTGCTGGCAGCTTTGTTGATTGCGTGGCGGGTGCGGGTGCCTGGGGGCTGGGCGAGTAGGTTTTAGTACATATCCATTAATTGCGAGAAGGCGGATATCGGCAAACACAGGGCAAAAGCAGAGCTGCTTTTCTGTGGGAGCTGGCTTGCCTGCGATGCAGGCACCTCGGTACATCAGGCAAACCCAGTGGATGCCATCGCAGGCAAGCCAGCTCCCACATTGACCGCGTACACACACATCTACCCGCCGTAAGGGCGGAACCCATATCCGACATCACCCAAACAACGGATATGTACTCAAAAGCCCCGCTTTCAGTCTTCCAGGTTAGCCAGCAACGTCTTGGCAAACTCGTCGGAGGCGATAAAGTCCAATGTCTGGCGCAACTGCGCTGCCGCTTCACGGCCGAACGCCTGATCAAAGCGCTCGGCCATTTTGTTCGAAATACGCTTGGCAGCCGCGTGGGTGCGCTTGCCGTGTTCGGTGAGCAGCACGCGGCGCGTGCGGCGGTCGAGTTCGTCCACCTGCAGTTCCACCAACCCATCGCGCACCAGCGGCTTGAGCGTATGGCCGAGGGCGGACAGGTCCATCACCAGGGCCTGGGCCAGCTCGCCCATTTTTGGCGTACCGGCTTTGGCGATACGGTTGAGCACGGCGAATTGGGTGGCTTTCAACCCGCACGGCGCATACGCCTCGTCATAGATCTGGCCCAGGCGGCGGGACGTGCGGCGCACGGCACCGTTGACGCAGGCGCTGGGGCTATCGGAGCAAGGCGGGGCAGATTTCAAGGGCAGATACTCTCTGATACAAAACACGACGCCGGTGATTATGCCTGCGCGACCTGTCAGGACAAGGCCTTTCAGACCGAAGAAGCCGTGTAGATGAATACTGAGACAGCTTGAAACAAATTAGTTGCGTATGCCACTAAATTCGATATCGTGGCATAGGCCTCTTTGTGACCCGGATGTCGTTGCAAAATCCCCAGGAAGCGTGTGGGGCGAGGCGGGAAAACGGCACGGCTCTGCCTGCTTGAACATCCAACTCTGTCTGGATCACCTCCTATGCTGAGCCTCGTGCGCATCGCATTGCGGCGCCCTTATACCTTTCTGGTATTGGCCATTTTCATCCTGATCATTGGCCCATTGGCGGCTTGGCGCACGCCCACCGACATCTTTCCGGAAATCCGCATCCCGGTTATCGCCGTCATTTGGCAGTACACCGGCTTGCCGCCGGACCAGATGGCGGGGCGCATCACTTCGCCTTTTGAGCGGGTGCTGACCACCACCGTCAACGACATCCGCCATATCGAAGCGCAGTCGATGAATGGCTACGGGATCGTAAAGATCTTCTTCCAGCCCGGCGTCAACATCAGCACGGCCAACGCCCAAGTGACCTCGGTGTCCCAGGCGATTTTGCGCCAACTGCCGCCGAGCACCGTGCCGCCGCTGGTGCTTAACTACAGCGCCTCCACCGTGCCGATCGTGCAGCTCGCGCTGTCGGGGCCGGGCTTGAGCGAGCAACGCCTGGGCGATATCGGCCTGAACCAGGTCCGCCTGATGCTCACCACCGTGCCGGGTGCGGCGCTGCCATATCCGTTTGGCGGCAAGAGCCGCCAGGTGCAGATTGACCTCGATTCGGCGCGCATGCAGGCGCGCGGCCTGTCGGCGCAGGACGTGGCGACCGCCCTGGCCACGCAGAACCTGATCACGCCGGTGGGCACGCAGAAGATCGGCAGCTACGAATTCAACCTGCAACTGAACAACTCGCCGTCGGATTTCCATGACCTGGAAAACCTGCCGATCAAGACCGCCGATGGCACCACCGTGCTGATCCGCGACGTGGCCACGGTGCGCGACGGCAACCCGCCGCAAACCAACATTGTGCACGTCAACGGCAACCGCTCGGTGCTGCTGCCGGTGCTCAAGACTGGTTCGGCGTCGACCCTCGGCGTGATCGCCGGGATCAAGGACAAACTCGCCGACAACAAGGCCGCCTTGCCGCCCAACTTGAATATCGACCTGATCGGCGACCAATCGCTGTTCGTGCGCTCGGCCATCAGCGGCGTGGCCCGTGAAGGCTTGATCGCGGCGGCGCTGACCAGCTTGATGATCCTGCTGTTCCTCGGCAGTTGGCGTTCGACGGTAATCATCGCCACCTCGATTCCGTTGGCGATCCTGGCCTCGATTGCGACGCTGTCGGCCCTCGGTGAAACCCTCAATATCATGACCCTCGGTGGCCTGGCGTTGGCCGTCGGTATCCTGGTGGACGACGCCACGGTGACCATCGAGAACATCAACTGGCACCTGGAGCAGGGCAAGCCGGTGGAAACGGCGATCCTCGACGGCGCGGCGCAAATCGTCACCCCGGCATTTGTGTCGCTGCTGTGTATTTGCATCGTGTTTGTGCCGATGTTCTTCCTCGACGGCGTGGCGCGTTTCCTGTTCGTGCCGATGGCCGAAGCGGTGATCTTCGCCATGATCGCCTCGTTCATCCTTTCGCGCACGCTGGTGCCGACCCTGGCCAACTACCTGCTCAAACCCCATGTGCACGGCGAGGACGGGCACGCGCCATCGCGCAATCCGCTGGTGAAGTTCCAGCGCGGTTTCGAGCGGCGTTTTGAAGGGTTTCGCGAGCGTTACCACGGCGTTCTGGACAGTGCCTTGCACCATCGCCGCACGGTGGTGATCGGCCTGCTGGCGTTTGTCGCAGTGTCGTTTGCGCTGGTGCCGTTCCTGGGCCGCAACTTTTTCCCCGAGGTCGATTCCGGGCTGATCCTGCTGCACGTGCGCGCCCCGGTGGGCACGCGGGTGGAAAGCAACGCGCACCTGATCGCCGACATCGAAAACGCGATTCGGCGCAAGGTCCCGGCCAATGAGCTCAAGGCCTTGGTGGATAACATCGGCCTGTCCATCAGCGGTATCAACGTGGTGTACAACAACACCGGCACTGTGGGTTCCCAGGACAGCGACATTCAGATCAGCCTCAACGAGGGCCACCGCCCGACCGCCGAATACATGCGCATACTGCGCGAAACCCTGCCACGGGAATTCCCCAGTGCGGTGTTCTCGTTCCCGGCCTCGGACATTGTCGGGCAGATCCTCAACTTCGGCTCGTCGGCGCCCATTGACCTGCAAATCAGCGGCAATAACCTGGCGGGCAACTTCACGTACGCCAGTGCGTTGCTGCGCGATATTCGCCGCGTGCCGGGCGTGGTCGATGCGCGCATCCAGCAGTCGCGGCAACTGCCCACGTTCAATATCGACGTGGACCGCACCCGTGCGCAATTGGTCGGCCTGACCGAGCGCGACGTGACCAACAGCCTGGTGGTCAACCTCGCCGGTTCCAGCCAGGTAGCGCCAACATTCTGGTTGAACCCGGCCAACGGCATTTCCTACCCCATCGTCATGCAAACCCCGCAGTACAGCCTCGAAAGCCTGGCGGCGCTGCATAACCTGCCGCTCAGCGGCAGCAGCGGGGCGGCCACCGACCAGACCTTGGGCGGCCTGGCGAATATCCAGCGCAGCCACAGCAACTCGGTGTTTACCCAGTCGGATATCCAGCCGGTGGTCGAAGTGCTGACGGCGATCCAGGACCGCGACCTCGGTGGCGTCGCCGCCGATATCCAGAAGATCATCGCCGCTCATGCCGGCGAGGTGCCGACCGGCTCCAAGGTGATCCTGCAGGGCCAGGTGCAGACCATGAACGCGGCCTTCAGTGGCTTGTTGTTCGGCCTGCTCGGCGCGGTGGTGCTGATTTACTTGCTGATCGTGGTCAACTTCCAGTCCTGGGCCGACCCGTTTGTGATCATCACCGCATTGCCGGCGGCGCTGGCGGGCATCGTGTGGATGCTGTTTGTCACCCATACGCCGCTGTCGGTGCCGGCGTTGACCGGGGCGATCATGTGCATGGGCGTGGCCACCGCCAACGCCATCCTGGTGGTGAGTTTCTGCCGCGAGCGCCTGGCGGTGCACGGCGATGCGGTGCAGGCCGCGCTGGAGGCCGGTTTCACCCGGCTGCGGCCGGTGTTGATGACCGCCATTTCGATGATCATCGGCATGGCGCCCATGGCCTTGGGCCTGGGCGAGGGCGGCGAGCAGAACGCGCCGCTTGGCCGCGCGGTGATCGGCGGCCTGGCGTTTGCCACCATCGCGACGTTGATTCTGGTTCCGTTGATTTTCAGTCTTGTCCACGGGCGTCGTCAGCACGCCACGCTGGCGACCACCGTTTCCCAAGGGGTTTGACATGTCCGTTTCTGTTTCTAAATCCAAGTCTTCCCGTGGCCTGCTGTGGCTGATCGTGGGCGCGGCAGTGGTGGTTGTCATTGTTGGTGTCGGCATCGGCGTGCGCGCCAGTGAATCGCGCGACCTCAAGACCTGGACCGACGCGCAGGCGTTGCCCAGCGTCAACCTGATCAAACCGGTGGTGCAAGCCCAGGGCCCGGTGCTCAACCTGCCGGGACGCCTGGAGGCGTATTCCCGCGCGTCGATCTTTGCGCGGGTCAACGGCTACCTCAAATCCTGGAATGTCGACATCGGCACCCGCGTCAAAGCCGGGCAAGTACTGGCCGAAATCGACACCCCGGAACTCGACCAGCAACTGCTGCAAGCGCGCGCCACCCTGGCCTCGGCCCAGGCCGATGAGCACCTGGCCGAAACCACCGCCAAACGCTGGCAGGCGATGCTGGCGAACGACTCGGTGTCGCGCCAGGACGTGGACGAGCGCACCGGCGACCTGACCGCCAAGCAGGCCAAGGTCACGGCGGCCAAGGCCAATGTCGAGCAGTTGGTCGCGACCAAGGGCTTCCAGCATCTGGTCGCGCCGTTCGCGGGTGTGGTCACTGCGCGCAGCACTGACGTCGGCGCCTTGATCAGCGCTGGCGGCACGGCCGGTAAAGAGTTGTTTGCGGTGGCCGACGTCAGCCGCCTGCGCGTGTATGTGCAGGTGCCGCAGACCTTCTCGCCGCAGATTCGCGAAGGCACCACGGCGCGCCTCAGCGTGCCGGAATACCGCGGTGAGACCTTCACCGGCAAAGTCATCGCCACCGCCGATGCGGTCAACGCCGCCTCCGGCAGCACCCTTGTGCAGTTGCTGGTGGACAACCCCGGTGGCCGCCTGCTGCCGGGTGGCTATACCAGCGTGCAGTTCGACCTGCCGGTGCAGGCCGATGTGATTCGCGTGCCGTCCAGCGCCTTGGTGTTCGATGACAAGGGCATGCGCGTCGCCACCCTGGATGCGAACAACCATGTGCACTTCAAGACCGTTAGCATCGCCCGCGACTTCGGCGACAGCGTGGAGATCGCCAGCGGCCTGCAAGCCACCGACCGCGTGATCGACACGCCGCCGGACGGCCTGGCCGATGATGATTCGGTGCAGTTGGCCGTCGCCGCGACCGAGGTCAAACCCCATGGCTAAGCGCAACCTGCTGGGCCTGCTCGCCACCTTGAGCTTGGGCGCGTGCTCGTTGGCGCCGCCGCTCAAGGTGCCGGAAACGCCGATTGCCGCGCAGTTTCATACCCAAGGCCCGTGGACCGTCGGCGCGCCCAACGACCAGGCCAACCGGGATGGCTGGTGGCGTATTTATAACGACCCGCAACTGGACGCGATGCAGCAGCAGTTGCTGAAAAACAACCCCGACTTGAGCGCGGCACTCGCGCACTATCAGCAGTCCCAAGGGTTTTTGGCTCAAGACCGTTCGGGCCTGTTCCCGAAAATTTCCGCCATCGGCAGCGGCCAGCGCATTCGCCAGTCGGACACCAAACCGTTGCGTTCGGCCACTTCGCCGGATGTCTACAACTCGGCGACGCTGGGCCTGGAGGTGGATTATGAAGTCGACCTGTGGGGCCGCGTGCGCGACACCGTGGCGGCCGGCACCAGCGACTCCGAGGCGGCCAAGGCCGATTTGGCTTCAGTACGCCTGAGCCTGCAGGCGCAATTGGCCGACAGTTATATCCGCCTGCGCGGTATCGACTGGCAGAACCAGTTGCTGGAGCAGACCCGCGATGCGTACGCCAAAGCCTTGGGCCTGACCGAAGGCCTGCACGGCGGCGGGATCGTCTCCGGCCTCGATGTGGCGCGGGCGCGCGCGCAGTTGTCGACGGTGAAATCACAGCTCAGCCAGAGCCAGGTGCAACGGGCGCTGCTGGAGCATTCGATGGCGGCGATGCTCGGCGAGTCGGCCTCGACCTACAGCGTCGCCGTGAACGTGGCGCCGATTGCCTTGCCGAATGTGCCGACCGGCGTGCCTTCGAGCCTGTTGCAGCGCCGGCCGGATATCGCCGCCGCCGAACGTCGCATTGCTGCGGCCAACGCGCGGATTGGCGTGGCCAAGGCGGCGTGGTTCCCGCAGATCACGTTGAGCGCCCAAGGCGGTTATCAGAGTGACGAGTTTGCCCGCTTGCTCAGCGCGCCGAACCTGTTCTGGGCCATCGGCCCGTCACTGGTGGGCACGCTGTTTGATGGCGGCGCGCGCCAGGCCCAGGTGGACATCGCCAGGGCCACCACCGATGAGGCGGCGGCCAAATACCGCGGCGTGGTATTGGGTGCGTTCGAGCAGGTGGAGGACAACCTGTCGCAAATCGCCGGCTTGGGTGCGGCCCTGGATGATCAGCGCGATGCGGCGGCGGCGGCGCAATACGCCGAAGACCTGTCGACCTCGCGTTACCGCCAGGGCGCCGTGGCGTATCTGGATGTGGTGACCGCCCAAGTGGCGGCGCTGGAAGCCAAGCGCAGTGTGTTGCAATTGCAAACTCAGCAATTGAGCGCCAATGTGGGCCTGATCAAGGCGCTGGGCGGCGGCTGGAACGTGGCTCAACTGGCGGCATCGACCCCTACTGAAACCAAGGAGAAGTGAGCATGACCGAGTACGTACCCCCGAAAGTCTGGACCTGGGACACCGAAAGCGGCGGCACCTTTGCCAGTATCAACCGGCCGATTGCCGGCGCCACCCATGAAAAGGAATTGCCGGTCGGCAAGCACCCGTTGCAGCTGTATTCCCTGGCCACGCCGAATGGGCAGAAGGTCACTATTCTGCTGGAAGAGCTGTTGGCCTTGGGACATACTGGCGCGGAATACGATGCGTGGCTGATCAAGATCGGCGACGGTGATCAGTTTGGCAGTGGGTTTGTGGCGGTGAACCCGAATTCGAAGATCCCGGCGTTGCTGGATCGCAGTGGCGATACGCCGATTCGGGTGTTTGAATCGGGGGCGATTTTGCAGTACCTGGCGGAGAAGTTCGGGGCGTTTTTCCCGACTGAACCGGCGGCGCGGGCGGAGTGTTTGTCGTGGTTGTTCTGGCAGATGGGCAGTGCGCCTTACCTGGGGGGTGGGTTTGGGCATTTCTATGCGTATGCGCCGAGCAAGATGGAGTACCCGATTAACCGGTTTGCCATGGAGACCAAGCGGCAGCTGGATGTACTGGATCAGCGTTTGGCGGTGAGTGAGTACATCGCGGGGGATGAGTACACGATTGCCGATATTGCGATTTGGCCTTGGTATGGTGGGTTGGTCAAAGGCCGGTTGTATGGGGCGTCGGCGGAGTTTTTGTCGGTGCATGAGTATAAGCATGTGGTGCGTTGGGCGGAGGCGATTGAGGCCAGGCCTGCGGTGCAGCGGGGGCGTCGGGTGAATCGGGTTTCTGGGGAGGTTTCGGAGCAGTTGCGGGAGCGGCATGATGCGAGTGACTTGGACTGATTGGTGAGTCTGAGTACATATCCGTTGCTGCGGTAACGGCCGCTTATGGTTTCGCTCTTACAGCGAGTCACTTTTTGAGGGAC